>NZ_JAKZAK010000023.1 GCF_023156385.1 Marinobacter xestospongiae | reverse complement strand
TTCGACGACGACGGCCAGGTCAATGGCGTGATCCTCGACCCGGGCGCCCCTGGCTTCCGGCCACTGGCACCGGAGCCGGACCCCGAGCCAGAGCCAGAGCCCGTTGAACCGCCGGGGCCCTTTGATGGCCTGGATGTCAGCGACTACTTTGACTGGGCAACTTTTGGTTAGATCCACCCTTATCAGAGCAGCAGGGCTTATCAGGACAACGGAGCTCACCAGAACAACGGGGCTCAGGGACGAGCCAAATGAACCAACCAACGTCGCTGGCGGTCACAGAATCACTATGGGTCCCAGAGCCGCTTGCCAATGCTGATTACCGTTGCCCGTTACAGTCTGCCGTACGAGGCCCATTTGGCCAGAGCGCGACTGGAGGCGGAGGATATTCCCGCCTTCGTGATGGACGAGCACACCATCAACATGCAATGGCTGTACTCCAATGCCCTTGGTGGCGTGCGCCTGCAGGTTCCCCAGGGCTTTGAGGCAGACGCGGCGGCGGTGTTGGCGGAGAACCGTGAACCAGACCTGGAGGACCTTGAGCCGACCTCCTCCACTCGCTGCCCCTATTGCGGCAGCTGTGACACCCACTATCACCAGATTGGCCGTCGGTGCGCATTCCTGGTGTTTCTGGGCATCCAATTTCCGCTTTTTCCGGTGCGTGCCGGTATCCGCTGTGAGAGCTGCGGCCAGATCTCAGAAACCGGGAACAACCCTAGTTGAGATCGGCTCAACCGACGCTCGGGCAGACACTGACTAATTGTCCACGCTGTCGACGCCACGGGTTCCGCTCAGGCGTTGAGGCTGAACAAGCCCCTGCTGCCGCATCCAGCGATAAACCGTCGGCCGGGACACCTGGAACTGGCGCGCCACGGCCGATATGTTCCAGCGTTTGGCCCACAGTGCCGCCTCCAGAGGCGATCGGCTTGCCCGTGCCGGAGCCGACGCGGATTGCAGGAAACCACTGGAACCAAAGCAGTCCTCGGGTAGATCCGCCACAGTAATCTCGTCGCTATCACAGGTTGCCTCCGCGAACGCCAAGGCGTTCACCAACTCTGGCCAGTGGTAACCGAGCAGTGCTGTCATGGCATCAGCGCGAATTCGGACCTGCGGCAACCGGCCCTGCTCAACCAGTTCCGCCAGAACCCGCTGAATCACATAGGAACGATCCACCCGCTGCCTCAGGGCCGGAAGTTTCAGGGTGGCAGCATTAAGCCGGTAGTAGAGGTCCACACGGAACTGGCCAGCTTCGATCAGTTTGCCCAGATCCTGGTGTGTGGCGGCAATCACCCGACAGTCGACCCTGATTGGACGATCCGCACCAACCGGCAGAATCTCGCCCTCCGCCAACACCCGCAGCAGGCGGGTTTGTAGCGGCAACGGCATGTCACCAATCTCATCCAGAAACAGGGTGCCGCCGTCCGCCTGCTGGATCAGCCCCTGCATTCCTTTGGCACGGGCACCGGTAAAGGCGCCAGGTGCATAGCCAAACAGCTCGCTCTCGATCAGTGACTCCGGAATCGCCGCACAGTTGACGGCAACAAACGCCCCCTTGGCACGATGGCCTGATCGATGGATCGCCCGGGCCAGCACTTCCTTGCCGGTTCCAGTCTCCCCCAGAATCAGCAGCCCCACGTCCCGCATTCTCAGCCGTTTGGCAAGTCCCAGGGTCCGCCGCATCACCGGGTCATCCGCGGCCAGCTGATCCAGTTCCGGAACAGCCTCAATACTTGCGATACGATCATCAGCGCTCCCGGTCGAGAGCAGGCGTGCCGGGGGTAGAATCAGCTCCGCGAAGTACGCATCGCCACTATCCAGAAGCCGGAAACACCGAACCTGGTCGTCCTGCTCAAATGGAATCCGCCACAGGTCTTCCAGTTCACACTCAAACACCGCCGTCATGGCCACCCGATCCCCCGGCGGCATCAGTTCCCGCGCGGCGGTATTGGCGGCCACCACCTGACCGGCGCCATCGACCGCGAACAGGCAGGAGCCATTGACCCGCACCAGCTCCCGGGAGGGACCACAACGAATCACCGGTTGGCGGCGATAGCGTCGCAGGAAGTAGGCGTCTTCAATCAGCCGGGCATAAAGCTGGGTCAGGTGCAGCGCAAACATCTGGCTGCTGCGATCTTCGGGGGATTCCAGCGCCGAGATATCCAGCACCGCCATCAGTTGACCGGCAGGATCAAAAATCGGCGCCGACGTACAGGTGAGCTGGATGTGGGTGGCATCAAAGTGATCGTTGCGATGACAGGTCAGGGCCTGTTGCTCCTGAATGCAGGTGCCCACTGCACAGGTACCGGCATACTGTTCGCTCCAGTCCGCGCCGAGATAGAGACCGGCCTGGCGCAGATGCTGATCCTGGCGATCATTGCCCAAGTATTGAACGGTGATACCACGATGATCCGTCAACAACAGCACGTACCCCAGACCAGCCACCTGGGTATACAGCTGCTCCACCGCCGAGCGCGCCACGGCGAGCAGCTCATCGACGCTGTCCTGATGCTCCCGCAGAGTCTGGCTGGTGACGATCCGAGCCTGACGGGGACGGCTTGGGTCCAGGCCGTAATCATCCATGCAACGCTGCCAGGAACGGCCGATCAGCGCAGGCGCTGTGCCGGCAGCTCCCTGCGAACGGGCCAGGTTGAGGACGGTATCAATATGGCGCTGCCGCGCCTGAGGCTGCATCAGCATGTCGGGCTCCTGGATCGTGCAAATGTTGTTGTTCTGGGTCGACTGGAGACGGCCGCACGTAGCTTCAGAATAGACCCGATAACCGCCTGCCAACATCCTCCCTTGGTACCAGTCGCCAGCGTTACACCTGTAACGCCGCACACCCATTCCGCACGCTACAGCTGTAACCAGCCCCCCTCCCTTCCTGGCCTTGCACCCCGCCTGTAAAAACACGGCGGGCAACAATGTAGCCATTACAGATCAAAGCATTAGCGTTTACCTCGCGCCCTCCGCCTACGCTCTGGCACAGCACCTGCTGAGTCAAAGAGCGTGTGCCTCATGAACAACAACAAGATCTAATTGGAGAACCACCATGAACAGCCAAACCAACGCAACGGAACAGGCCCGGCAGTGGCTGGCCAGCTTTGACGAAATCCTCACGTCCGGCGAACCCGAACGGGCGGCGGACCTGTTCGAACAGAACGGCTACTGGCGAGACCTGGTCGCGATGACCTGGAACCTGAAAACTCTGGAGGGCCGCCAGGCCATTCGACACATGATTCGCCAGACCGCACCTCACATTCAGCCGGGCAACTGGCAACTGAGCGAGCCGGCAACCGAACAGGACGGCGTCATCGAGGCCTGGTTGACGTTCGAAACCCGGGACGCCCGGGGCAAGGGCCACCTCAGGCTGCGAGATGGCCAGGCGTGGACACTGCTCACCACCATGCAGGAGCTCAAAGACTTCCCGGAGAAACGCAAGTTCCGTCGCCCCAAGGGGGCCCAGCATGGTGCCAGCAAGACTCGCCAGACCTGGCTGGAAGCCCGCCAGCAGGAGGAACGGGAGCTGGGGTACAGCCAACAGCCGTACTGCGTCATCATCGGTGGTGGCCAGGGTGGCATTGGTCTGGCAGCCCGTCTGCGGCAACTGGACGTCCCCACCATTGTGGTGGAGCGCAACCCGACCCCCGGGGATTCCTGGCGCAACCGATACAAATCACTCTGCCTGCACGATCCGGTGTGGTACGACCACATGCCCTACCTGCCGTTTCCTGACCACTGGCCCGTGTTTGCTCCCAAGGACAAGATCGGCGACTGGCTGGAGATGTACACCAAGGTGATGGAACTGAACTACTGGAGTTCCACCGAATGCCTGGGTGCCCGCTACGATGAGCAGAAAGGCGAATGGGCCGTCGAGGTCATCCGCGATGGTCAGCCGGTCACCCTGAAACCCAGGCAGCTGGTGCTGGCAACCGGCATGTCCGGTATCCCCAATATCCCTGACATCCCGGGCATGGACAGCTTCGAAGGTGAGCAACACCACTCCAGCCGTCACCCTGGCGCCGAAGCCTATCGGGGCAAGAAGTGCGTGGTGCTTGGTGCCAACAATTCCGCGCACGATATCTGTGCTGCACTGTGGGAGAACGACGCCGACGTCACCATGATCCAGCGCTCGCCCACCCACATCATCAAATCCGATACCCTGATGGAGCGGGTGCTCGGCGGACTCTACTCGGAAGAAGCGGTGGCAAACGGCATGACCACTGAAAAGGCCGACCTGACGTTTGCATCCATTCCCTTTCGGATCATGCCGGAATTCCACATTCCCGTTTACCAGCAGGTCGCCGAGCAGGATGCCGATTTCTATCAGCGACTGCGGGACGCCGGCTTCATGCTCGATTTTGGCGATGATGGCTCGGGACTGTTTATGAAGTACCTGCGTCGTGGCTCCGGCTACTACATCGATGTAGGAGCCTCCGAGCTGGTGGCGCAGGGAGAGATCAAGCTGAAAAGCCGTACCAGTATCGCGCGAATCAACCCTCGCTCTGTCACTCTCACCGATGGCAGCGAACTGCCTGCGGACCTGATTGTCTACGCCACCGGATTTGGCTCCATGAACGGCTGGGCCGCCAGGATCATTTCCCAGAACGTCGCCGACAAGGTCGGCAAGTGTTGGGGGATGGGGTCGGACACCACCAAGGACCCTGGTCCCTGGGAAGGGGAGCTCCGCAACATGTGGAAGCCAACGCAACAGGACGCGCTCTGGTTCCACGGTGGTAACCTGCATCAGTCAAGGCACTACTCGCTCTATCTGGCGCTCCAGCTGAAGGCCCGCCAGGAAGGGCTGGACACGCCGGTGTATGGTCTACAAGAGGTACACCATCTGGCCTGATGGCCCCAGGGCTGGCTCTCCCGGGCCAGCCCCATTACCACACGGTATGCTTCAGGCAAGCGAATGGTAGGGAATCTCACTGGGCGATCTGGCGTTACCGGCCTACTATACGAACTTCGGGGAGCCAGCCAACGGCCCCACCCGCATTCACTGGACCGGGCAACGACGCCATGACTTCACCCCAACCTCGCCTGCAAAGCCTGGACGCCCTGCGTGGGCTCGCTGCCCTCGGCGTGGTGCTGTTCCATTACATCCCCTATTACGACAAGCTTTATGGTCACCACTTCGCCCTTGCAGACAGTGCAACCGGGCTGTTGGAGTTCGGTCGTTACGGGGTACATCTGTTCTTTATTATCAGCGGCTTCGTCATTCTGATGACGCTTGAGCGCACCCGTCATGCCGGATGGTTTGCACTCGCCAGGGGCGTGCGGCTGCTACCGGCGCTCTGGACGGGGATTCTGCTCACTTTCCTGATGGTTCATATCCTGGGCCCGGCGGACCGCGCAGTCAGCCTGCCGCAGGCGATCCTCAATACCACCCTGCTGCACGAGTACCTCGGCCAGCCCCATGTCGATGGTGCCTACTGGAGCCTGGTGGTGGAAGTGACCTTCTACGCCTGGATTGCACTGCTGTTCTTCGGACTCGGCGAGTGGCGGCGGATTCGCTGGGTGATTACCGGCTGGCTGATGCTGAGTTACGCAGGCCTGATCTGGTGGAGTGAACTCTCTGCCCCCATCGACTTCTGGCTCAAGGATCTGATGTTCATCAAGTACGCACCGCTGTTCTTCAGCGGCATGATCCTGTACCGCCAATACCGGCAGTTGCAGCCGGACCGGTTTGACCAGTGTCTGCTGGTGCTTGCCATTGCTCATTGCCTGATCGCGTACAAGGCACCGTTCAACGTCTTCGTACTGGGCTGCTATGGGGTCTTCTGGCTCGCTGTAAGTGGGCGCCTGCCCTGGCTGGCCAACCGCCCCCTGCTCTGGCTCGGCAGCCTGTCCTATTCCCTCTACCTGGTCCACCAGAACATCGGCTATGGCATCATCGGCTGGGCCTACGCCTACGGGTTGCTGGGGCCAGTCGGTATCCTGCTGGCCCTTGGCACCGCATTCGCACTGGCTACACTGATCCACTACCGCATTGAGCAACCCTGCCTGGCCTGGTTTCGGAACCGTCGGGCCCAGCGCCCGTCAGTCGCCCCGCAGTCTTGCCCCGGCTGACAGGCTCAGACTGCGGTGGTGCCACCGTCCAGAGGCAATGCAACGCCGGTGGTGAAGGCGGCCAGGTCCGAGCACAGATAAAGCACCGCGGCTGCGATTTCCTCAGGCGTTCCCAGCCGCCCAACGGGGTGCAGACTGGCCACAAACTCGGCCTTGCGGGGATCGCTCTCGGCGGCGCGGCGGAACATGTCAGTGTCGATGACCGCCGGGCAGATGGCGTTTACGCGAATGCCCTTCTTGGCGTATTCCACCGCCGCTGACTTGGTGAGCCCGATCACCGCGTGCTTGCTGGCACTGTAGATACTCATCTTCGGCGCCGCGCCAAGTCCGGCAATGGAAGCGGTATTGACGATGGCTCCGCCCCCCTGGGCCAGCATGGCCGGAATCTGGTGCCTCATGCAGCGCCACACACCTTTGACGTTCACGTCCATGATGTGATCAAAGATCGCCTCTTCGCCATCCGCCAGCTTACTCTGCTCAATCTCAATACCCGCGTTGTTGAAAGCAATGTCGAGTCGCCCGAAGCGTTCCACGGTTTCTGTCACCAACGCCTGCACTTCCTCGTCCCGGGTGACATCACAAGCCACGAACATGGCCTGGCCCCCTTCGGCGCGAATCTCCTCCACCACCGACTCGCCCGCAGCCTGGTTGATGTCCGCCACGACCACCGCAGCTCCCTGAAAAGCGAAAGCTCGTGCCGTTGCCCGGCCAATGCCGGCACCGGCACCGGTAATCACGGCCACTCTGTTGGAAAAGTCCTGACTCATGTTGTTAGTCCCTGAGATGAATGGGTAGAGCAGGCAGAATAGAACCAGAAGGGGCGACGGGGAAATCCAATGTATTGATGCCAGGCTATAAGCCGTGTTGATGCAGCAGGCAATCAATGCACGTCAGGTTAACGCCGTATCACCGCTGGTCCGAAGGCCGCACAGTGGCGACCCGGCATTAATCAGAAGCGTCCTGAGTCGCGTCAACGCGTCGATGGGCCCGGTGGGCGGCGCTGTTGCGAAGGGCCCAACGCATAGCCGGGGCCACGCCACGCATGGCCTGCTGAATCGCCCGCCGACGAGAGCGGCTAACGGCAAGACCGGTCATCGTGCGGGCCCAGTCCGGTAGCAGGTCCAGTCCCGCGCGGGTCACCACCTTGCCGGCCAGGCCGGTGGCAAGGGAGGGCGCCGGTGCCTGGAACAACAGGGTAAGTACCTCTGCCGTGCGATCATCGAACACCAGTTGCGGGCGCATCCGCTCAAGATAGGCCTCCACCGCCTGACGGGATCGAGGCACATCGGTCGCGCCCAGCGCCTCGGCAATCCGGGCGACCTCATCGAAATACTGATCCTGCTGGGCTTCACTCAATGGCTGAACATACTGGAGATAACCCGCCAGGAAACTGCGGGTCTCCGCTACGTGAACCCAGACCAGGAGTTCCGGGTCGCTGGCGGCGTAAGCACGGCCATCCGGGGCCGTGCCAACCACTCCGGCGTGGATGCGTCGAACCCTGGCTATCAGGGCTTCCGCATCGGCACGGGAGGCAAAGGTGGTACCGGCAATGAACTGGCTGGTTCGACGCAGGCGACCAATCATGTCTTCACGAAAGGTGGAGTGATCCCAGACGCCCGCCAGTGCCAACGGGTGCAACATCTGCAGCATCAGCGCACTGATCCCCCCGCAGAGCATGGCCGGGAAATCCCCATGCACCTGCCAGCACAGACTGCCGGGGCCAAACAACCCCGGGTCCCCTTTCGGGGACTCGTAATCGATCCCTCCCAACGCCAGGCAGGTCAAACCGATCACCTGCTTTTCAAATCGCTGACGTATCCGCTCCATTGCAGGTGCTCCTGTCTTGCCACGAGCCGATGGTATGGACTACTAGTCCACCGTGAAAGAGAGAATCCGCGACAGGTGGCTGTACGGCAAGCCCGTCTCTTGATGCCAGTCATTGAAGGCGGCCTGGGCCTGGACCAACGCCTTTTTGCTGCCCGGTGACGCATCCAGCCGCTCCTCGCGCCTGAGGCCGGCAATCACGTCGCCAGACAGGATGAAGCCATCCCAGCCGACAAAGCGCAGAAAATACTGGGCGCTGTTGCCCCCCAGCCGGGCGCCTTCGCGCTTGAGAAACTGCAGCAGGCCAACCTGATCGCTGGATGGCCACTGGGCGAGGAAAGCACCAAAGCTGCCGTGAGTCTGAGCGACCTCAACAATCATCCGGGCGTTGTCCGGTACGGTACGAATCTTCTGCATGTTACGGACGATCCGCTCATCCTGCGCCAGTGCCTCAAGCACATCCGGCGGCACCTGTTGCCAGTAGAGCGGCACAAACCCTTCAAAGGCCGCCTCGAAACCCGGCCATTTGTTGTCGATTACCCGCCAGACAAACCCGGCCTTGAAGATGCACCGGGTTATCTCCGCCAGGTATCGGTCATCACCCTGCGCCGCCAATTCATCCGCGGTCGCGACTCGCGGCATCAGCGCCTGCAATGCCGCCTCGCCACCCTTGCGGGCTGCCGCCTGCTGATAGATGCTCTGGAACCCCATGTACTCTCCCCTCACTTCCCTGACCTGTGAGACTATATGAAAAACGCCAAGGAGCCACCGCCATGCCAATGATCGGATGGATCATCCTGCTGCTCGCCCTCGCGATGATTCTGGGCAGCCTGTTCATGCTTCGGGACAGCGCCAACAGCATGCGCATCCCCGAAGACAAACTGGAGAAAATCCGCAAGCGCAAAGCCGAACTGGACGCACAGGACGATGATGACAGAGTTTAGGGGAGCAATCATGGCGAGCGGGCCGGTTATCCCGCTCGCTCTCCCTGCAATGACGGCTCCTGGCCAGCATCGGGTACCTGCTGATCAGAACCGGTAACTTCGTCCGCAGAACGACCCAACTGATCCGATTCATCCAGCAGCCGGCGAATGCGCTCCTGGGTCATGGCTTCCCGAAGTTCGTACTGACGAAGCTCATTGCGCAGGGATTTCAGCAACGCCACCGCCATGAAGATCATCAGGATCATGAACGGAAACGCCGCCAGGATGGAAATGTTCTGCAGCGCTGCCAGCCCGCCGCTAAGCAGCAGGACACCGGCCACCAGGACCTGAACCAGCCCCCAGGTTAGTCGTGACCAGCGCTTGGGCGTCAACACCCCCCGACTGGTGAACATCCCCAGTACAAACGTCGCCGAGTTGGCCGAGGTAATCACGAACAGCACGATCAGCACCAGCATCAACAGGCTGATGAACTCACTCCAGGGCAGGTATTCCAGTGTCGCAAACAGGCCGGAACTAATCTCTGCGCTAACAGCTTCAGCCAGCGACGCGCCCTGAAACAGCTCAAAGTACAGGGCCGCGCCGCCAAAGGTAGAGAACCACACCGTGCTCAGCAGCACCGGCATGCCGATCACCCCGAACACAAACTCGCGAATGGTCCTGCCGCGGGAGATCCGGGCAATAAAACTGCCGACAAACGGAGCCCAGGACAGCCCCCAGGCCCAGTAGAAAATGGTCCAGCGTTCAACCCAGTCGTCGCCGGTGTACGGCGTCATCACCAGGCTCATGCCCACCATGTTGGCAAAGTAGTCACCAATCGCGTTGGTCATGGCTGCGGTGATGAAATCGGTCGGGCCAAAAAAGAACGCAAACGCCAACAGCAGGGCCGCCAGAATCATGTTGGCATCACTGACATAGCGCACCCCGCTTTCCAGGGGCGTTAACGAACACAGCAGGAAGATGATGGCCACGCCGGCCAGAATCGCCAACTGCTGACTGACCCCGAATCCGACGTCCGCCACGGCCCCGAGACCACTGTTGATCTGGATGACCCCCAGCCCCAGCGTGGTGGCCACACCAAACACTGTAGACACCACCGCCAGGATGTTAATGGCATTGCCGCTGGCACCGTCCACCCGATTCCCCAGCGTTGAGCGGAAGGTCTCACTGATCAGCCCCGGTCGGCCGAGCCGGAAACGGGTGTAGGCAATAGCCAGCCCCACCACCGCGAAGTTGGCCCACTGGTGAAAGCCCCAGTGGAACAACGAGTAGCGCATGGCCAGACTGGCCGCTTCCGGCGTGCGGGCAGCCGCGGAATCAAACGGCGGCTGCATGAAATGGCTCATTGGCTCGGCGACCGCCCAGAACACCAGCCCCACCCCCATACCGGCGGAGAAGATCATCCCCAGCCAGGCCGGATAGGGAAACTCGGGGGCCTCACCATCGGCACCCAAGCGAATGCGACCGTAGTTGCTCATCGCAACCGCGACACAAAACACCAGGAACCCGGTGGTGGCAAAGAGATAGAGCCAACCAAAGTGCAGGGTCGTGAAATCCAGCGCCAGGTGCGCCCACGCCAGCAGGCGCTCGGGCACCAGCGCACCAAGGCCGACAAAACCCGAAAGAATGACAAGTGAAGTAAAGAACACCCAGCCCGGACGACCGTTCATCGCACTCCAGTCCCTATGGTTGACGGTTTCACAGCCGCCCCGCCCCGGCTACGTCATACGCACCGGGGTGGCGACCCCATGAGATTCAGCGGGTGACAGTAATACGCTCTGAACCCGGGGCGTTGCAAGTGAGGAGTCGTCTATGAGCGCCGGCTTTGCAGCCACACGGCCAGTCCCTGGCAGTTCAGTCGAATGTCCATACCCAGCAGCGCCTGGCGTCGGTCCTCGCTCAGAGACAGCCCATGGTCCTCGAGTTCCTGATCAACATAGTGGGTCATGGCTGACTGCAAGGCCGCCTCCAGCTCACCGGGCTCGCTACAACTTGCATCACAACGTGCATCAACGGTATTGGCCAGTTCGACAAAATCCGCCAGACGGCGAAGCAGCGCTTCTCCCAGAGGCATGGGGTTGTCCACCCGGTCGTAGTGCGTCAGATAGACCCGTTCCGGCGACAGTGACAACAGCCGTTCAATGGAGCTTTTCAGAGCCGGCGGGTCAAACTGTACCGGCGTCGTGGTTGGCAGGATGAAGGGCCCCTTCGCTGTCGTCAGCTGCGGGTAACTCAGACCAAAGGTATCGCCGGTAAAGATGCCGGCCGACGCGGGATCGTGAACACAGAAATGGTGTCGGGCGTGGCCGGGGGTGTCGTAGAACACCAGTTGACGATCCCCCACTCTGACCTGCTCGCCATCGTTCATGGTTCTCACACGGCGCTCATCCACCGGCAGGACATCACCATAGATCTCGGCGAACGCCGCTTCACCGTATACTTCCGTCGCCCCTGCTTTCAGCCGGGAAGGATCGATCATGTGTCGGGCACCGCGGGGATGGACCAGCAGGGTTGCCTCCGGCAGCGCCTGCATCAGCCCACCAACGCCGCCGGCATGATCGAGATGGACATGGGTGGGAATGACGTAGCGCACCTGCGAGCGATCAATGCCACGCTGATCCAGCAACCGCAGAATCGCCGGCACGGTGTTGTGGGTACCGGTCTCGATGATCGCGTGATCGGCCTCTCTCAGTGCTTCTTCCCGGTGCCACGCCTCTGCATCCGCGACACCGCTCATCAGATAGCAGGCGGCCAGCTCATCCCGGACCATGCCGGTATCGATACGGGTGAGACCGAAGCCGATATCCCTATAAGTCTGAAACGTCATCCTACAACTCCTGTTTCTTGTTCATTATTGCCGCCCACTATACGAAAGCTCCCTGGCCGATCCCAGGCCGACAATAGTCCGGTGGCCAATGCCGCAATTCGCTCGCTCAAGGGATGAATCCATCAACAAGCCGCCCTACAATGACGCTGGAGCAGGATGCATCAGTGTCCCGTCACGGAACGACAGATTCAGGGAGGAAGGATGACCTCATACGCAGACCGAATTGCCCAGCGCCTGCTGCTGGAGAAAGGCTACGCGGTGCTGGTGGACAGGGAGACCTTTCCGGCTTTGCCGGAAGACGATGCGTTCAGGGCGCGACTGGGCGCCGCTGACAGCGATGAGGAGCGTACTCAGGTTGAACGTGAGTTCATCGCAGAAGAAATTGCCCACTACCGTGAGCAACCACTTGTCGGCGGCCCCATCGGCGGCGTTGCCGAGTTGCTGGAGGCGGACTGTGTTTCCGAACAGGTCCTGCTCGCGTCCCAGCAGTTACGCAGCCTGGCCGACAGCGCCGCCCGTGTATTGGTTCGCCTGTGGGGGAGCCGCACCTGCCGGATCGTGCTGGTCTTCAACAACAGCCTGCCCGCCAACATTACCCGGGAAACGCTGACGACGCTGGCTCCGATCATCCAGCACGAGCTGAACATCGACCCGTGGGATGAAACCCCGGAAGAGCAGGCAGAGGACTTCCGTCAGCAGGTTACCGCCGTCAACTACGACATCATCGTGGTGGACCTGCGGGGCGATGCCGACCAGCTCCAGCCACAATTGGCAAAACTGGACCAACGCAGCCGGAAAGACTGCAACGTCAGTATCCGCCCCTTCCTGTTCCGGGCAAACACCGGCTCATGGTGGACCTCACGCCCCCTGGCCAATGCCCACTACAAACGTTTCTACCGCCACGCCTGCAAGCACGAGGTACCGCCGCCGTCTGAACTGATCCAGCGGGTGAAACGCAAGCGCCCCCCACTAGCCACGT
This sequence comes from Marinobacter xestospongiae, assembly GCF_023156385.1. GTDB lineage: Bacteria > Pseudomonadota > Gammaproteobacteria > Pseudomonadales > Oleiphilaceae > Marinobacter > Marinobacter xestospongiae. The sequence goes on along the minus strand of NZ_JAKZAK010000023.1, from coordinate 90,143 downwards.
TCGTAGGCTACCCGATACTGATGCTATTGATGGTGTTTGCGAGCCGCCTCGTTTTGCCCGAAAGCATCCCCACCCTGGCCATCAACATCGCGATACCAGCTTTGCTGCTGTACCTGCTGGCCCACGGCGAACGGGTGCGACTCTTCGACGACTACATATTCAAACTGCCGTTGATCTTCGTGTGTCTTTACGGGGTCTCGCTCTTCAGCCTGAACAGCTACCTGACGCTGTCGTTCGATGTCGGCGTACTGATTGACCAGTTCATCGCCGGCACAGTCACGCTGCTGGGCATTTCACTGGCCCACATTCCGACAGTATTCATCTTCAACTCCGACCGCCGAATGGGGTGGTAAGGCCACGTTCAGGCGAACGTTAAGCCATCAGATAAGAAATGGCGCCCGCGGCTCAAACAAACGCAACTCATCGGCAGGCCAGCCACATTTCATCACAATCCAGGCCCGGCTTTGCCACCCCGGGCCGGCAACATGGTTGGATCTAGGGAGCGACGCTGCTGCCTTCTTCCGACCTGTGGTGGACTGATGAAAAAACCGTTGAGCTGGCTTGCCCTGATTCTGTTTGCGCTGTTGTTGTGGATTATCTATCTGGCTGACACGGGTAGCCGACTGCCCCTGGAGCTGGTGCGGCTGTTGCCCTTCCAGGACAAACTTGCCCACCTGCTGCTCTACGGACTGATGACGTTCGTGTTGAATCTGGCACTAGAGCTGAAAACTCTGAATGTCGGGCCACTGCGGGTCTACTTTGGCACCTTTGCTGTCACCGTGTTTGCAGTGGGAGAGGAGTTAAGTCAGGCCTGGCTACCCCACCGAACCCTGGATGCGCAGGATCTGCTGGCAGATGCAATCGGTATTCTGCTGTTTACCCTGGCCAGCGCTTTGGTGTTTCGCTGCCAGGGTAAAGCGTCGGGCAACCGTTTGTCCGACTGACCCGGCCGAAGGTCAGGCGTTGGCTCCCAGCCAGCGCCGTTTGGCCTTCTCGACCAGGTCACGGGCATCGTGATTCCAGGGGTGGAAGCGCGGACTGTAGTACTTGAAGTAGGACGGTAACAGCCGCCGAAATACCCCCGGACGTCCCCACAGGTAGTTTGCGGCACTGGCCCAGGCTCCGAGATTGCCAAGCTGACCGTCTTCCCTCATCAACTGGAGCACGTGAAGACTGGTGAACACCGGGAACACCACACTCACCACCAGCATTTCCGAGAGCCGCACCGCCTCGCTGCCTCCGATGGCTCGGTAGACATCGAACGCAACCGCCTTGTGCTCCGACTCCTCGATGGCATGCCAGGCCCAGATTGGCGCCATCCGCGGGTCCATCTCATCCAGGGCGTCATACTTGAGCAGGAATTCCTCAGCCATCAACGCCGTGAAATGCTCGACAGCCACGGTATGGGCAAGTTGGCGCTCGGGACTGAAGTTGCGACGCATCCAGTTCATGAAGTCTTCGACCTCGCGCTCCAGCCGACCCAAAGCAACCCCACGTTCCTCAAGAAAACCATTCAGCTGTTTGTGCTCCCGGGAATGATGGGCCTCCTGCCCGATAAATCCCCGAATCGCCTTCTGAAGCTCCGGATCGCGGATTCGATCCTGGTAATACCGCACCGAATCGATGAAGAACTTTTCCCCCGGGGGAAAGCCGGAGGACAGTGCCGCCAACAGCAGGGTTTTGACGGGATTGTTGTCCCACCAGTACCTGGGGACATCCGCCGCCAGGTCAAATGTCGGCCGACGCACGGTCGGTACCAGGCCGGCTGGCGTTGCAACCGTGCGCGGGGTGTTTCTGGATACCCGGGCAATCGCATTGGCAACAGCGTTCATCTCAGCTCTCCTCGATCAGCTCGTTGTTGTTCTGTTTCAGTGGTCGTTCTGTCAATGGGCATGCCACTGCTTGCTGCGCTATGGCCTCTAAAGTAATGGTTGGCCGCACTTGTGCGTGAGATGCTGGCTGGACAAAGCTCTTGTCATTGGTGGCCAACCGTGTCCCGCAATACCCCCCATTCTCACGCAGCAGCAGAACCAGCCTGGGTTCACCAGGCCAACCAGCCTGTCACCTACCCACGGATGTTTGTGGAGATCGCCGAGTCGCTGGGTGTAAGCGGTGACCGGGTGCTCGCTCGCGCGGGTCTGGCAGGCGATGTTCTGGATGATCCCGCCGGTCGCCTGTCCCTGGCAGCCAGCTCGCGCATCCTGGAATCCGCACTGGCACTGACCGGCGACGCCACCCTGGGCTTCCAGGCGGGCCTGCGACTGCCACTGACCGCGCACGGAAGCCTTGGCTACGCCCTGATGTGCGCTGACACCGCCCGACAGGCTACTCAGATCCTCAAGCAATTCTGGCACTTGCGGGGGCGTGGCGTGCTGCTGATGGTTACGGAAGAGGGCTTCGACCTGATGCTGGAGCTGGTGCCGGAGTTGCCGATTTCCGTCAACCTGCGGGAGCCCCTGTTCAGCTCGACATTGACCAGCATGTATCGGGGGTTGCAGCTGGTGTCACCGTCGCTGTCGGTGTACCAGGAACTCTGGTTGCAGGGTGAAGCGCCCGCCGGCTTCGAGACCTGGCGCCCTGACCTGCCACCGGTGCGCTTCGGCATGCCCCGGGCTGGGCTGCTGATTCGCTCAGACCGGGCCTGGCTGGACGAGCCGCTCCCCACCGCCAACCCGGAGGGACTGGCCCAGGCCATCAGCCAGTGCGAGCGGGAAAGCGCGTTGATGGACAGCGATAGCGACGTACTGCAGCGAACCCGAACGGCACTGACCCCCGGTCCGACCGGATACCCCACCCCCGAGCAGGTCGCCGCACAGTTGTGTCTGTCGCCACGAACCTTGCGGCGACGGTTGCAGGAACAGGGCTACAACTATAAACAGTTGCTGGAAGAAGCCCGCCAACGGGACAGTCGCCAGCTGCTGTTGATGCCAGAACTGGACATCCACCGTATTGCCGGGTTACTCGGCTACTCCGAACCCGCCAATTTCACCCGCGCCTTCAAGGCCTGGAACAACCTCACACCCAGCCAGTGGCGCAGCCGGCAGGGCAGGCCCGCCAGGCCGTGATGCCGGTTTCGGAAGCAGCCATTCGACATTACGGCTTTTGCCTACAAAGAAAAGCTTGGCTTATTCAGAAAAATCGGAGTAGAGTAATGCTCGTAGGAAAGAGTTAGCAAAGCAGTTCACGAATAAGACGTTCCCAGTAGTAGTACACCGTCCTGTTTCTGATCACGCCTGTTTATTAGTTCCCGCATCCGTTAGCCGATCATCCTGTTGATGACGGCAACACAATAAAATATTTGATTTCAGGATTTATATCTATGTCTACTATCACTGGCACCGTCAAGTTCTTCAACGAATCCAAGGGCTTCGGCTTCATCACCCGTGAAGGCGGTCCGGACGTCTTTGTTCACTTCAGCGCTATTCAAAGCAGTGGCTTCAAGACCCTGGCCGAAGGCCAACAGGTTGAATTCACTGTAACTGAAGGCCAGAAAGGCCCTCAGGCAGAGAACGTTGTTCCGCTGTAAATCAGCGACAACGAATAAAAAAGGCAGCTTCGGCTGCCTTTTTTTGTGCCTGTCTGTTGCTCAGGCCAGCCGCTGAACCAGGGCGGCACCAACGGCGTGGGCGCTGGCGGGGTTCTGGCCGGTGATCACCCGATCATCCTCCACCACCAGTTCCTGCCAGGGCTGGACTTTGCTGTACTGCCGTGCGGTACGGGCGAGCGACTCTTCCAGCAGGAATGGAATCTTGTCCAGGGTACCGTAATCCACTTCCTCTTCCCGGGTGAAACCGGTCACCGCCTTGCTCGCCAGCAACTTCTCGCCATTGCTCAGGGTAATCGGCAACAATCCGGCCGGGCCATGGCATACCGCCGCCAGAACACCGCCCCCTTCGTAGTGCTGTGCACTGAGCCTGGCGACCGTGTCATTGGTTGCGAGATCTGACAACAGGCCAAAACCCCCAGGATAGAAAATGGCGTCATAGTCTTCCACCCGTACAGCCGTTACCGGCAGGGTGTTGTTGATCCGATTCTGGAAGGCATCATCGGCCAGAATCTCGCGGTTCACCTCATCCCCTTCAATATCGGTGCCATACAAGGGCGCCTTACCACCATTGATGGACACCAGATCGTAGTCAAAACCGGCGTTGAGGATCTCTTTCAAGGCGTGGGTCAGTTCCGGCGCAAAGGTGCCGTTAGGCTCGCCGGTTTCGCCGAGGGTGGCGTGATTGGTCACAAAGATCAGTACTTTTTTCATGGCGCATTCTCCTGTTTGTGTCTGACTCAGTTTCTGGCTTGCAGGCATCCGGGAATGCCGTTTCGATTCTCCCTAAGAGGGCTCCGACCAAGTGTAATTAGTCACCATCCAACTGATAATCACCGAAAACGACAAATGACTATTGCCATATAACAACAGTAAACTTGGCAGCACCGATTCCAGGTGTCGCTTTGATGGACAGCTCTGAAGGATAGCTCTGATGGACAGCTTTGAAGGCATTCCCGAGTTCGTGACCGTGGCCGACTGCCAGGGCTTTTCGGCAGCGGCCAGACAACTTGGCGTCAGCACCAGCCATGTCAGCCGACAGGTAGCCCGGCTGGAGGCTCGCCTGGGAGCAGCCCTTTTCGCCCGGACCACCCGGCTGGTGAGCCTGACCAGTGCCGGAGAGCGTTATTACCAACACTGCAAGGAACTGATGACCGGACTGCAGCAGGCCAATGAACAGGTCAGTGCCGAGCAGGTGACGCTAAGCGGGACCCTCCGTGTCAGCGCCGCTGGAGCCTTCGCAGAGCAGTACGTCGCACCCGCCCTGCTCGACTTTGCCAGCCACCACCCGGAGCTGACCATCGACATGGATTTCAACAGCCGCATGGTCAACTTCGTGGACGACGGCATTGATTTCGCCATTCGCTTTGGTCGCCTGCAGGACTCCGGTCTGGTTGCCCGTAAGCTGCTGGATCGCCCCATGATGGCCGCTGCCAGTGACGACTATCTTGCCAGGCACGGCACGCCAACCCACCCGGATCAACTCCGTCATCACAGCTGCCTGGTCACCAACAACGACCTCTGGCGATTCGAGCGGGACGACCAACGCTTCGAATTCCGGGTTCGCGGTCGCTGGCGCAGCAACAACGCCCACGCCATCGTCCAGGCCTGCAAACAGGGCCTGGGTATCGCCTACATGCCCAGGAGCAGTTTTCTGGGGAGCGTGAAAAACGGCAACCTGGTGCCGGTGCTCAAGCCCTACTGGAGCCAGGGCAGCAGCAGCTGGATCGTCTACCACAACCGTCGCTTCCAGCCGCTGAGGGCCAGGCTCGCCATCGATCATCTGCTTGAATACTTCCGCGACTGGGAGGAATAACACACGCAAGCTGCAAATAATTGGAAGCGCCAGAAATCCACGTCTAGTCTGTTCGTTGGCACCTCAGGAAGTCACGGTGCCCGGGAACCCCGGAAGTTACCCTTTCGGGCTCCTGTGCTGAACGCCCGCCACAAGCGGGTTCAGGGAGCGTCTACAAGCTCCCCGACAAAAAACTCCCAGGATTGGAGAACTACAATGACTATCAGCACGATCAGCCGTACCCTGGCTTTAACCTCTCTTTGCTTTACCTTCTCGGCACACGCAGCACCCAATCAGCACGCCTCATCGGACATCCTCAACGACTTCTGGAGTCCCGGGCAGCTCGGCCCGTTTGAATGTCGTTTTGGCTTGCTGAACAGCACGCCGTTCGGCCTGCCACGGTGTATGCAGGCCTCCAGCGTGCAGTACCATCTGGATCGCCTGAACGGCATTGCCCAAGCCAATGACGGCAACCGGGCAGCCGGCCTGGCGGGCTATGACGCCTCCATCGACTACCTCAGGACCACCCTGGAAAGCGTTGGCTACGAGGTCTCAATCCAGCCCTTCCCGTTCAATGCCTACTACCCGCAGGGCGAAGGCATTCTCGAGGCGCTGGCCCCGGTGCCGCAGAGCTACGTCTGGGATCAGGATTTCACCTATCTATCCCAAACCGAACCCGGCGATATATCTGGCCTGGCGGTTGGAGTTGATGTCCAGCTCGGGCTCGGCAACACCTCCACCAGCGGCTGCGAAGCCGCGGACTTTGCCGGTTTCCCGGCCGGAGCCGTTGCGGTCGTACAGCGCGGGGCCTGCACCTTTGGCCAGAAAGCCTCAAACGCAGCCAATGCCGGTGCGGCCGCAGTGGTGATCTTCAACCAGGGCGATACCGAGGATCGCAAGGGCCTGCTCAACGCCACTTTGGGCGATGACTACGCCGGCGGCATTCCCGCCGTGTTCGCCAGCTACGACACCGGCGCCGCCTGGGTTGAAGCCGGTGACGTCGAGGTTCGCGTGGTCACCGATGTGGTCCGGGAGCAGACCGAGACCTTCAACCTGATCACCGAAACCAGCCGTGGCAATCCCGACAACGTGGTGATGACCGGCGCCCATCTGGACTCGGTCTATGAAGGTGCCGGTATCAACGACAATGGATCGGGCAGTGCGGCCTTGCTGGAGCTGGCGCTTCAGATGAAGCACGCCTTTCCCAACAACCAGGTACGTTTTGCCTGGTGGGGTGCCGAGGAAGCCGGCCTGGTCGGGTCGACCTACTACGTCAATAATCTGTCCCAGGCGGAAAAGGACCGTATCAAGGTCTACCTCAATTACGACATGATTGGTTCGCCGAACTTTGGCAACTTCATCTATGATGGCGACGGTTCCGATTTCGGGCTTCAGGGACCGCCAGGATCGGCGGCCACCGAGGCCCTGTTCGAGCGCTACTTTGACCTGCGGGGCATCGCCTTTGAGGGTACCGAGATCAGCTTCCGCTCCGACTACGCCCAGTTCTTTGAGGACGGAATCGCCTTTGGTGGCCTGTTCACTGGCGCAGAGGTACTGAAGACCGAGGAGCAGGCCGCCAAGTTCGGTGGCGAAGCGGGAGTGGCCTTTGATCCCTGCTATCATTCCGGCTGCGATGACCTGACCAACATTGATGAGTTGGCCTTGGAGCTGAACGGCGACGCCGCGGCGTTTGTCACCAGCTGGTTGTCCCTGTCCACGGAGCTCATCGATGATGAGATCGACGCCGCCGAGGAAAGCGCTCCGGTCGTTGGCGTGCTTCGCTCAGCACAGCAGCGCACAGCCACCCATTGGGGCGACAAGTGGATTCGGTAGTATCGGTTTAACCTGTCCCTCCAGCACAGGGGGCTGCCTTCTGGCAGCCCCCTGTGCATTACACCCACGAAGACCCACGGCAGGAAAACCCCAGCGCATCGACATGACAGAGATCACCCGTATCGGCTCAACGGCCCCGAAACTCCGGCTTTATCTCCCCCACCAACCAGATGGCCTGCCGCAGTTGGCTGAACGTCCTGATGCCCGGGACCTGATAGCCCGGAACACCAATCACTGGCGTAAGATCATCACCCTGCTCGCCAAGGTTGCCAGTCCGCAACCGGATGATTGGCGAACCTACCGGGACACGACCCTGTTCGGGGACACCGCTTTGTGTTTCAGCGCTGAACTGGAGGCAACACCCCCAAGCTGGCACTGGATCGGTGGCCAGGACAACCTGGCCCGGTTCGGGATCGACACCCATCAGGCGCAGCCGTTGACGCCAGGCTCCGCTATCGCCATCGACAATCAGGCCCACCTGCTGCTGACGCCCTATCCCGACTACCGGCAACTACCGAATGTGATGGTGGCAGAGGTCCGCCGGGCCCTGGACGCCCAGGGCTTCTACCCCACCGGGGTTGGCGCCTGAGAACACACCACGGCATACTCCGTCTCCGTAATGGCACCAGCAGAGAGCGTCATGTCCCTTCCCTACTACCTTGGCAGCCCCCAGTGGCAGGACCCGAAATGGAACAGCCAACTGGCCCCGGGGCCGTCCCCACTGTCCCGCTACAGCCGGGTACTCAATTGCGTCGAGGGCAACACCACGTTCTACGCCACACCCAGCCAGGAGCAATGCCGGCAATGGCGGGCCCAGGTGTCGGACGACTTTCGGTTCGTATTCAAGTTTCCGCGGCAGGTCACTCACGATCGGCTGCTGTCAGGCGTCGGCCAAACGGTTACCGACTTTCTGACCATACTATCGCCCCTGCAGGATGTTCTCGGCCCATTTCTGCTACAACTGCCCGCCGCTTTTGGCCCCGCCCACCTGAACAACCTCTGGCAGTTTCTTGAGAGCCTTCCGTCTCCATTGCGATGTGCGGTGGAAGTACGGCATCCGGCGTTCTTTCAGAAAGGCGAAGCCGAACGCCACCTGAATCGCGGCTTGCGTGAACGTAACACCGCCCGGGTCTGTCTTGACAGTCGCGCCCTGTTCTCCGCCACCGCAGACTCGGACGTTATTGTCGACGCCCAACGCAAGAAACCCCGTGTTCCGGTCCACCTGCTACCGGTGGACGCGCCACCGATGGTCCGCTACATCGGCCACCCGGATCTGGAATCAAACCGGGCCTTTCTCGCCCCCTGGGTCGAGCGGGTTGGCCAGTGGCTGGAGCAGGGGCGATCCCCCTATGTATTCATGCACATGCCTGACAATGGCGACGCCCTGTCACTGGCAGCGCTTTGGAGCGAACTCCTGCACGCTCGGGCCCCCGGAGTACCCGAACTGCAACTCACCACAGAAGCGCCCCAGCTGGGGCTGTTCTAGGGGGGCGCTCTAGGGGAATGTTCTAGGGCGCCGTTGCGGCCAATCGACAATGACCTTTCGGGCCAAACGGCCTGATCTGCAACCGACAGGATCGGTCATCCGCTAAAACAATACCCGAACAAGCATTCGGTAAGCACCTCTCCCACCTCAGACACAATCGTCACCGCCCTACCGAAAACCGCTACAGCGTGCGGTATGGCGGGGTCTGCCAGACGACTCATCAGCGGATTCTCCCAGCCTTTAACAACGCGGGTTCCGAATTGAATCCGAACATTTGATCAGCTTAGCCTGCAAGGAGTGTATTGATTGTGCCACCCAGGCCAGACGTTCATACCGGTCCCCCTTCCGCAGCGTCTGGCCACACCCATGATGACGATTCAGGACAGGTTTCCCCAATGACGACCGCGACCGCAGCTCAACCGGTATCCCAAGCCAGTGCCCAGACCGCAGAAAAGCCGGAAGTGCCCATTCGCCACATGAAGTTCGACTTCAATGCCCAGGATGCGGACCCGAACTTCTACCTGAATGCCGAACTGGCCTCCGCCTACTTCGAGGCGCTGTCGATCTTCCTGACCTACGGCGAGGACCTGGTCATCGACACCGCCCGTTACCACCGGGACTTTCTCACCGATCCGGTGCTGAAACAGCGGGTCACCTCCCTCATTGGCCAGGAGGCGCTGCATTCGAAAGTCCATGAAGAGTGGAACGAGATTCTCAAGGAGCACCGCTTTCCGGTGCCGCTTTACCGCTTTCTGGCCGAGAACGTTTTCAACTATGGCTTCAAACGCTTCCCCCATCGCCTGCAACTGTCGCTGATGGCGGGTATCGAGCATTTCACCGCAGTGCTGGCGGAATTCATGATGAAGCACGAAGACCACTTTTTTCACAGCGAAGATGAGAAGCAGCGTGGCCTGTGGATGTGGCACATGCTGGAAGAGGCAGAGCACAAGGACATCGCCTACGACGTCTACCAGGAGCTGTCCGGCAGCTATCCGCTGCGAATCAGCGGGTTCGCGCTGGCGCTGTTCACCATCTGGTTCCTGGTGCCGCTCGGTGGCGTCGCCATTCCGTTCCTGCGCAAACCCCGCAACCTGGTAAGCCTGAGCTTCTGGAAAGATGCCAAGCGCAGTCTGGGCCTGCTGATCGGCCGCAAGAACGGTGTGTATGGCAGCACCCTGGGCCACGTCTTCGATTACCTGCGGCCGGATTTCCACCCCAACGATCACGACACCAGCGAATACCTCGAGTACTACAAAGAGCGGTTGCTGCATCCGGAAACCGGCCTGTTAACCCCCTACTTCGTCAAACAGGTGGTACCGCCAGTGCGGGCGTGACTCACGCCCGCTTTGCTCTTGGTCACCCCTTTCAGGATCTGCCTCTATGAAATCACCGTTCAGCATGAAATCCCTGTTCAACCGAAAGCCCGCTCCGAGCAGCCACGCCTATGCGGTAGTGACCGGCGCCGGTAGCGGCATTGGCCGCAGCTTTGCCCTGGAACTGGCCAAACGCCATGGCTCCGTGGTGTGCTCCGATATCAACCTCGCAGCGGCGGAGGAAACCGTCAACCGTATCAGGCAGGCGGGCGCCACGGGTCACGCCGTGCAGTGCGATGTGGGCGATGCCGAGCAGGTGAAGGCCCTGGCGGAGAAAGCGGAAACCTTCTTCGGCCAACCCGCCACCCTGGTCATCAACAACGCCGGCGTCGGCCTCGGCGGCCGTTTCGACGAGCTGACACTGGAGGACTGGAAGTGGTGCACCGACGTCAATCTGTGGGGCGTGATCCATGGCTGCCACTACTTCGTGCCGCAATTCAAGCGACTCGGTCGGGGCGCCATCATCAACGTCGCGTCCGCCGCGTCCTACACCGCGGCGCCGGAGATGAGCGCCTACAACGTCACCAAGGCCGGGGTGCTGGCGCTGTCGGAAACCCTGTCGGCGGAACTGAAGAAGTACGACATCCGGGTCAACGTGCTGTGCCCGACCCTGGTGCCAACCAACATCATCAAGAACGGACGCATTCCCGGCCGCTACTCCAAACTCGCCGACCATGCGCTGATGAATTACGCCATGACCACCAGTGACGATGTGGCCCGCCTGACCCTGGACCGGCTCGATCGCGGACAGCTTTACACCACGCCGCAGATTGACGCCAAGCTGTTCTGGATGATGAAGCGCGCATCACCTGCGCTCTACACCAGATTCCTGGGACTGTCGTACCGGCTCTTCAAATAACGGACGCTCCCTTAGGAGTCTCTAATTAACTCCCCAGTCACCCAATACGGTTTCAACCCATGGCTACTTCCACACCCAAGAAAACCCGGCGAGCAGCCGCCAGAACCTCCCCGTCCGACAACGCCAGGATCTACGACACCTTCATCGTCGGCGCAGGCATCTCCGGGCTTGCCACCGCCATCAAGCTCAACAAGGCCGGTTACCACAACTTCAAGATCATCGAGAAAGCCAGCCGCGTGGGCGGCACCTGGCGGGAAAACACCTACCCGGGCTGTGGCTGTGATGTGCCGTCGTCGCTCTACTCCTACTCATTTGCCCCCAGCAGCCGCTGGAGTAACCTGTTTGCCAAGCAGCCCGAGATTCTCAGTTACCTGGAGCGGGTCAGCGATGAGTTTGGCATCACCCCTCTGATCGAGTTCAACAACGCCCTTGAACGGGCTGCCTGGGACGACGATGTCGGTCTCTGGCGCCTGGATACCAGCAACGGCGAATACCTCGCCCGCACCGTGGTGTTCGCGACCGGTCCGATCACCGAATCCAGGATACCGGCCATTCCCGGCCTGGAGAGTTTCAAGGGCGAGATGTTCCACTCCGCCCGCTGGAACCATGACGTGGATCTGACCGGCAAACGCGTCGCGGTCATCGGCACCGGCGCATCCGCGATCCAGTTCGTCCCCCAGATCCAGCCTCAAACCAAAGAGCTGACGGTGTTCCAGCGCACCGCTCCCTGGGTGCTTCCAAAGCCGGACATAGCGCTGGGGGCGAGCAGCAAGCAGGCCATTGAGCGCTTCCCCGTGATCCAGCAAAGCTGGCGCAAAGCGGTGGCCGGCTCACTGAATGTGATCAATTTCGGCCTGCGCAACCCGGCCTTCCTGAAGCCAGTGAATGTTGCGGCGCGGCAACTGCTGAAAGTACAGGTGAAAGACCCGGCCCTGCGCAAGGCCGTGACGCCGAACTTCGACATCGGCTGCAAGCGTATTCTGTTTGCCAACGACTACTACCCGGCCCTGCAGGCGGACAACACCTCACTGATTGCCAGTGGTCTGGTGAAGGTTGAGGGCAACACGGTGATCGCCGCCAACGGTGAGCGGCGGGAAGTGGACGTGATTATCTGGGGCACCGGGTTTGATGTGTCTCACCCGCCCATTGGCCAGAAGGTCTTCAACGACCGTGGCGAACGCCTGGCAGACCTGTGGGCCAGCAGCTCCCCGGAGGCTTACCTCGGTACCGCCATCGAGAACACCCCGAACGCCTTCCTGATCCTTGGACCCAATGTGCTGGTGTACGATTCGTTCATCCAGCTGGCGGAAGCGCAGCTCGACTACATCATTGATGGCTTGCTGAAGATCCGCGACCGGGGCATCCGCAAGCTCACCATCAAATCCGATGTACTGAAGACCCACAACGAGCGGGTGCAGAAGAACCTGCAGACCACGGTCTTCAACGCCGGCGGCTGCAGCAGCTACTACCTGGACCAGAACGGCCGTAACTTCGCCGCCTGGCCCTGGTCACTGCAGGCACTGAAACGACGCCTGAACGTGTTCAACCTGGAGGATTACGATCTCACTTACGGCCAGGCCGAAGCGCCCAAACCGGTGAAATCGAACCGCACTCGTCGCCGTAAAGCGGAAGCGGTGACCGGGTAAGAGCGATCAGCTCTCCGCGCCGGTGAACTGGCGGAGCAGCGCCGCCAGTTCATTCTCCATGTCACTGACCCGCTGGTTCCATTCGGCTTTATAGCCGGCAAACTCATCGCCGAGCTGGGCCAGGGTCAGCCGGGTCTCGGCGGCCACCTGGGTGGTCATGGCCACCGATTGCAGATCGGGCTCCTGCAGGCGCTGGCTCTGATCATCCAGCCGGATCACCGCCTGGTTGAGCCGACGCCGGTCTTCCGGAGTTGAAGACGGGTGCTGTTCCAAAGCTTCCTCAATGGAGCGGGACAACGCTTCCAGCTGCTGCTCCAGTTTGCCGGCGTAATCCTCCAACAGAAGGGTGAAACGCTCATTCGCCAGGGTTGCCTGCTTTTCCAGATCCCGGGTCATGCGTTCGATCTCGTCCGCCAGCTCACTGGACTGGGTTGACCAGCGGGCCTGGAGATCCTGGCCCAGCTGCTCCAGTTTGCCAATCACCTGTTCAAACAGTGGTCCTTGCGCAAGGGCATCGCCGGTGCGGTAATAGTCCACCAGCCATTCATCGCCTTTGCGGACCAGGTAGGTGGTGGTCTCCAGCGGAGTCGTCTGGCGAGCCATGCCCTCAAGCACCGTTTCGATGCGGGCCTCATTGCCATCGATAACCACCCGGCCCCACTGAACCGTCACGCCCCGCCAGTCCCGCTCAAAGCCATCAAAAGCCGCTTCGTTCACCAGTGTGGAGTAGTCGTCTGCATCACTGGCGTCATTCTCGATCACCGACTGCCAGAAGAGCTGGGACACTTCCTGCGGTGTCTCGGGGTTAGAACACCCACCGATCAGGGTGGCGGCTGCCAGCAGACCGGCAATCAACGAGTTTCGGTTCATCAACACACACTTCCTCACGAGTGTCTCGTATGGGTTATTCAACGAGCCATTAAGGAGACTCAGATTAACGCGTATTCTACCGAAGCCGGAGCCGTTGTAGGGTTACCATTCCGCTGCTGCGGCATCCGCCTTATGTCAATACAACCATTTGTTACACAAGACTTTTCGGAAACTGCTCATTGCCGCAGCCGGGCAAATACTGTTAGCTATCTACCTACTAAGGAGGTAGCCCTTGTCTCATTTTCACCTTGCTCTACTGCTCGGAATGACCGTGGCCCTCGGCCCGCTGGCGCTGGACGCCTACCTGCCGGCCTTTCCCAGCATCGCGGACGGTTTCGGCATTCCCCACAGTGATGTCGGCCTGACTTTGAGCGCCTATGTCGCCACCCTCGGCCTTGCACAGCTGGTGGGCGGCCCACTCTCCGACCGCTACGGTCGTCGTCCGATACTGCTCGGCGGTCTGGCCATCTTTGCCATCACCGGTGTGATGGTCGCCCAGGCCGGCTCCCTGTCCGACATGGTGATATGGCGGATTGCCCAGGGCGTTGGCGGCGCCTTCTGTGCCGTCTCGGTGCCTGCCATTGTACGGGATCAGGTTGGCGGCCAGGATGCCGCACGTCTGTTTGGCATGATCGGCCTGATCATGTTCATCGCCCCGGCCGCAGCTCCCTCCCTCGGCGCGATGATGCTGTCGTTTGGCGACTGGCACAGCATCTTTCTGGTGCTCGCGGGCTACGCCGTGTTCCTGGTCCTGGCTCTGCAACTGGCGCTGTTTCCCAAGCTACAACCGCGTCCCCGGGCGACCACCCCGGTTAAGACTCTGGTCACCAACTACTTGCTGGTGCTGAAACACCGCACCACCATGCGATTCATTGGCATCCAGGTGCTGTGCTTCAGCACCATGATGCTGTTCATTACTCACTCCTCGTTCATTTACCAGGAGTGGTTTGGGTTGTCGAACAGTCAGTTCTCGATCCTGTTTGCCGCCAACATCGTGTTGATGGCCACCCTTAACCTGATCAATCGGCCACTGCTGCGTCGGTTCTCATCCGTGGTGCTGCTGCGGGTGCAGGTGATCATGCAGTTTGCCGCACTGGTGGCCCTGGTCGCGGTGGTGGCAATGAATGGACCGCTGTGGCTGGTGGTAGCCTGCATCATTGGCGCAATTGGCTGCCAGGGCGGTATTGTCCCCAACAACATGGCCAACGCACTGGAGTTCTTCCCCCACCTCGGTGGCACCGCCGCAGCCCTTCTGGGCGCGTCCCAGTTCACCATTGCCGGCGGCATAAGCGCGCTGTCCTCGGTGTTTGGCGGCCACGCCCTGCTGCCCATCGTGGTCAGTATGCTGGCCTGTTCCTGCGGTGCGGTCCTGCTTGCCCTGGGTGCACCGCGGGCGGTTGCCAGGGAACTGGCTGCAACCTGACCCTGCGAAACCGGCCAGTCCGGCTTTCCAGACACCGGTGTCCGGCTGACAGGTCACCTTAAGACCAGCCGAATACCTTCCCCTCAGCCAATCAACGGCTTGCCAATCTGGCACGGTTCTTTCTTCATTCTGGTGGCGGAAACAAAACCAACAAGAAGGAACTGCCAATGACTGTTTATCCAACCCGGCTGACACAGCTCAGCCTGCTGGCTCTCGTCGTTGTCTCCATGGTGCTGTCGTTGACGAGCGCTCCGACAATGGCCGGACAGACTTACAGCTACACCCTGCCACAACAGGCCTATAGCCAGTCCCGCGCCAGGGACTACCAGGTCTATGTCCCGGACAATCTCACCACGCCGGCAGCGATGGTGATGGCTCTGCACGGCTGCAAACAGAGTAACGCCGACGTGCTCGCTGACTGGGGTCTTACCGCAGCCGCGGACCAGTATGGCTTCGTGCTGGTCGCCCCGTTCATCAGCAGCTATGACGGTCTGCGCAATGAAAACTGCTGGGGCTTCTGGTTTGATCATCATCGTCACCAAGGCCGCGGAGAAGTCGAAGATCTGCATCAAATCGGCCTTGCCGTTGAGGACGCGTTTGCCATCGATCCCGAGCGGCGATACATCACCGGCCTGTCCTCTGGCGGCGCCATGGCGGTTGTCGCTGCAACTGCACACAACGAATACTGGGCCGCTGCAGCCGCCGCCTCTGGACTGCCCTACGGTGAGGATGCCGCCTCGGTATCTCTGACTGGCCAATGCCCGGGCAGCGCGTCTTTCCACAGCGTGTCACAGGTGGCCTCAGACATGGCGGCTGAGCTGGACGATGACTACCCCATCCCACTGATGGTTCTTCAGAACGCCAATGACTGTACGGTTTTGCAGACAGCGGCCAACAACATCCGGGACGGCCACCTGCAGGTGTTTGGGAGTGACGGCAGCTCCCAGGGTAACAGCGAAGCCTCGTCAACGGCCTGCTCTCCGTACTATCAGGACCGCCATCAATGCCAGCACACCCGCTATACCGAGAACGGTCAGGCCGGCCAACGCTCACTGGTGGAAACCATATTCCTGGACGGCCCCTTGGCCACACCGAACTTGCAAGACACCGATCATGGTCACTACTGGATCGGCGGAGAGCATGGCAACAACGGCAAGTGGTCAGTACGGGTTGGCCCCAGCTATCCCGACATCGTCTGGGATTTCTTCGACCGTCACCCGAAAAATGGCAGTACCAGCGGCTTCCCAGTGATCACATTGATTGGAAACAACCCAATGACGGTGAACCTGGGCGAGCCCTTCACCGATCCCGGAGCGACGGCGGAAGACAGCGAAGACGGTCAGCTCAGCGTCACCGCAGACTGCAGCGACGTCGACACCACCACAGTTGGTGATTACTTCTGCACCTACTCGGCCACCGACAGCGCTGACAACAACACAACCCGGGAGCGAACCGTCACGGTCGTCGATCCCAACACGCCCATTGAAACCTGTGAGCAAGCCACTGCCTCGCCCGACACCCACATCGCAACAGGGCGGGCTTATGCTGGCGGCACCTCCAATCTACGGGCTTACGCCAGCGGAGATAACATCGATATCGGCGGGTCGTTCGATACCTGGAGCCAGGTAACACTTCATGAAGGCGTCCCGGGGAGCTGGTACAGCAGCGAACCGGCCGCCTGCGGCGACGATAGCAATCCAGGCGACACCGTCTGCACCGACTGGCAGGACACCAACCTCAACCACAGCCTTGCCGGCCGGGCCTACTACGCAGGCGGTTACTTCAGCTACGGCGGGGATGACTACCTGGGGGCAGTGGCCGGGTTGTCCTCGTGGGTGAGAGAGACCGCACCTGGTCACTACCAGAGCGGCCAATGCCCGTAGCGGGACACTAGGATTGGTTCAATCGGTCTGCGAACTGGGAGACCGCATCGACAACACGCTTGGCGGCGTCCTGAATCTCATTGATGACGTCGCTGGCTTCGTCCACCAGTTCGCGGACTTCTTCGGCCTGCTTCTTGCCACCTTCGATGATGCTGACCGCATCTGACGTCAGGCTCTGGTTCTGCCCCATAACGCCAAAGATTTCATCGGTCGCCTCCGAGGTGCGTGACGCCAGCTGTCGCACCTCATCCGCCACCACGGCAAACCCGCGGCCCTGATCGCCGGCGCGGGCTGCCTCAATGGCGGCGTTGAGGGCCAGCAGGTTGGTCTGTTCGGCAATGCTGCTGATGTTCTGCATGATGGCATTGATCATCTGGGCCTGTTTGTCCAGATTACCAATGCCCTCAGCGGCTTTGACCATCTGCTCCGCCAACTGCCCCATCACCGCAGCGGTGTTCTGCATCACCTCCATGCCCCGTTTGGCACTGGCATCCGTTGCCTGGGAGGTCTCAAAGGCCACACCAGCAGCCCTGGCCACTTCCTGCTCCTGTTGCACCTGATCAGTGATCACGGTGGCAAACTTGACCACCTTGTAGTATTCGTCGCGTGCATTCATCAAAGGGTTGTAGGACGCTTCAAGCCACACATCTCGACCGTATTTGTCGACCCGCTTAAAGCGTTCTGCAATAAAATTGCCGTGTCGAAGCTGCTCCCAAAAGCGCTCGTACTCCGGTGAGTTGTAGACCTCAGGAGGACAGAATATCCGGTGGTGCTTGCCTTTGATCTCGCTCAGTGAGTACCCCATTGAGTTCAGGAACAGGTCGTTGGCCGCCAACACATGGCCAGACATATCAAATTCGATAACCGCGGTGGAACGCTGCATGGCCTGGATCAGGTTCTCATGCTCGCGGGAACCCTCGATGGTGCGAGTAAGGTTATTGGCAAAGATCGTGAAATGATCCAGCTTGCCATCCACACTCTTGATCGGACAGAGAGTAGAGCGCAACCAAAGATGCTCCCCCCGGTTGTTCTGAATCTGCCAGGCCCCTACCCAGACCGCATGATTGCTCAGGGCCGACATCATCCGGTCAAAATGAGGAGTACTGCGTAGGAACGAGGGAACCAGGTCCTTGATGTGATGGCCGACCAGGTCTTTCTCAGCCAGACCGGTTTCGATCAGGAAGTTGTGGTTGTGAGATGTGATTACTCCCCGGACATCCAAGTTCAGTACCAACAACTCCTGAGACACGTCGTCCACCAACTGGCGGAGCATATGGAGCTCTTCTTTCAATTCGGCGTTTTCTTTACGCAATTCTCTGCCAAACATGGCGGTATGATCCTTTGTGGCGGTAGTCGTCTAAAGATCCTGCGGCCTATCCGCTGACGACGCTGAAGACTGTCGCGACAACTAAAATGCGACAGCGGCTACACAGTGTTGAGACTAGGCCCGGAGAGCCTTTGCTGCCAGTAATACGGTTGCGTGACCTGTCGCCGATCACTCATGGCCGATCATGACACCCGAGTGGGCGCCAAGGTGCACAGACCACCAGGCACGTTCAGCACCCAGTCGCGGATCGCCAGGATCACCGGGTCCTGGCGGCGGGTTTCCGGGTACACCAGGTAGAACGGCTTGCCTTCCAGCTCCGGACCAAAGGGTTGCACCAGCCGCCCTTCTGCCAGTTCGTCCTCGATTAACGGTAGACTCATCAGGGCCACTCCCTGCCCGCCAACGGCGGCGGCGATGGCATGGGTCTCGTCCGAAAACTCCAGACCCGCGGTCACATCCAGACCAGGTACCTGAGCCTGTTTCTGCCAGCCGGCCCAGTCCATCGGCGTCACCGAGGCGCCCTGGGGATGAAAATGTATCAAAGGGTATTTCGGCAAGTCCGCCAGATTCTGTAGCCCAAGATGTGGACTGCAGGCGGGCACGAAGTAGTTGTCGAACAATTTCTCTGCCACCAGGCCGGGCCATTGACCATCACCATAACGGATCGCCAGATCCGCCGTGACGCCATCCAACGCCACCGGCTCATGGGAAGCATGGATACGCAGGTCAATCTCCGGATGGGACACCCGCAGCATGCAGACCCAGGACAGCAGCCACCGCGCTGCTACGGCAGGTGTGGTGGAGAGTGTCACCGCCGGGCGACTGGGCGTGACAGTGAGGCGCTCAACGGCTTGGCTGATGTTGTCAAAAGCCGTCTCAAGCACCTGCAGCAGTTCTTTCCCCTGGGTCGTCAGGATCAACTGGCGAGGCTTACGGACAAACAGCGCTACCCCCAGCGACTCTTCCAGTCCACGAATCTGATGGCTGATGGCCGTCGCGGTGACAGAAAGTTCCTGAGCCGCCAGTTTGGCACTCTCATGCCGGGCGGCCGCCTCAAAGGCACGTAACGCAGACAGGGATGGCAAACGTCTGGACATAATGGATGAATCCAACTCATCTGTATCAAGAAAAAATGATCGTTTGTCGCCAATGTTGACTGAGCGATAGCCTGATTTTGCTGACACAAGCACCTGAATTCAACTCAGACATTAAGGAGTCACCATGCCCCGTATCCTGCACATCGACGCCAGTGCCCGCCCGGGCCTGGCCGGACGTGACGAACACGGTTCCCACAGCCGCAACCTGAGCCATCGCTTTATCCACCGCTGGCGGGAGGAACGTCCGAACGACCCGGTCACCCATCGGGAAGTCGGCCTCTCGCCCCCGGCCTTCATTGACCAGCGCTGGATTGAAGCCGCCTTCGCTTCGGAAGCGCGCCGACAACCGTGGATGGCCGACGTGCTGGCGGAAAGTGACCGCCTGGTGGATGAACTGGTGGCCGCCGATGTGCTGGTGATTGGTTCGCCGCTTTACAATTTCGGCATGCCCGCCGCCCTCAAGGCGTGGGTCGACCAGATCGTCCGCGTCGGCCGTACCGTGGATTTCGATCCCAGCCAACCGGAGGACCCATTCACGCCGTTACTGGCGGATCGGCCTCGCCAGGCCATCATCCTCTCCGCCCGGGGTGGCGAAGGGTTTGAGCCAGGCGGCCCGCTGGCTCACATGAATCACCTGGAACCGGCGCTGATGACGGTACTGGAGTTTATCGGCATCAACCGTATCCACCGGGTGGCGATTGAGTATCAGGAGGCCGGTGGCGATCTGCTGGCGGCATCGGTCGCCAATGCCAACAAGAAGGTGGATGCGCTGGCGGATCAACTGCTGGCGGAACTTGCCGACACCACCGCAGTGCCGGCCTGACGGTTCCCGGCTCCGCCTCAGGGGGCCGGTTGCAGCATGAGGTGACGATTGAGGAAATCGGCGTTGGCCGGCTTGCCGCCAAGTTCGGCATAGGCCATCGCCGTGTCACCCAGATCGTCCTTCAACCCCAGGTCGGCGCCGGCCTCCAGCAGCATTGACAGCATTTCCGGCCCGGCATGCTGGGCGGCGTGCATCAGCGGTGTTCGCAGTCCCCGGCGAATGCTGTAGCGACAACGTCGCTCGCCACTGTCCAGCGCTTCCGCACTCGGGTATTGGTGATTCACGTTCGCCCCTGCGGCAATCAACAGCTCGGCGACGTCCAGGCGGTTGAACTGGATGGCGTAGTACAGCGCGGTCTTGCCAAACCCGCTCTGGCTATCCACCTGCGCACCCGCTGCCAGCAGTTGCCGCACACGCTCCGGTTGGGTCAGGCTGGCGAATAAAGGGGGCTCGCTACTCTGAACGTAACCGGGGTCAGGATTGTGGCTGTGGTTGAGATCAGGCACAGCCGTCAACAGCCGGTTGATGGTGACGTCGCCACGCTCCAGTATCAGAGCGGCGCTCAAAGCCCGGGACAAAGTCCGGGGGTCACTGTCGCGAATCAACCGGTCCAGAGCCTGCAAGTCTGTCGGCCCGGCCAGCAAGGCCGCAAGCAACGGCGGCGGCCGGCGATCCCGGGCCGGTGCAGCTCCGGCCGCCCGTCTCAGGTAGAGCTCAATGCCGTTGGCCGCTGCCTGGGCTGCTTCGTCGGCGTTCAACCCGGAGGTGGCCGCATAGTGCTGGGCCAGCCGGCGCTCCGCCAGCGCCATTTCGTCCACAAACGCCTCGTAGAGACGCCGATTGTAGAGACTCTGCACGGACCAATACGCCAGGTAGTTCAACATCTCGTCTCGCGATGGCCCCCATTGCCGCTGATCAGGGTTTTGTCGCGGCACAAACCCCGCTTTCAGCAACCGGAACAGGAAATACCGGTTCTTGGCATACTCGATCGTGCCGCCACAGATCAGGCTGAGATTCTCCGAACCGTTCAGGGTCTCGGCAAGTTCATGCAGGCGTTTGAGGAAATCCTGCTTCAGCAGGCTTTCCGGGCAATCGTACTCCACACTCAATGGCGAGCCATGGCCCGACCCGAGGTCCGGTTGTTGCCGGAATACCCGTTCAGGCTGGGATCGCATTTCCTCACAACTGAGTCGCCCATCACCGAAAGGCTCCAGCGCCAGCTCAAAGGCTCGACGCTGGTCACCGACGGCCCACTCCCCGGACAACGTCACCGGATAGTGCTCCAGGGCATCCTCCGGGGGCCAGCCAAAACGCTGCGACTGTGACCGGTAACGTCCCAGGAAACGCTCGTCCGGCCGATCGGGATCACCATCAGCCGTCAGCTTCAGCTCGCCATCGACCAGGACGCCAGTCACTGCCACGGATTGACTGCCATGCTCGAAGCGCCCCTCGGCACGACCGTCTGACTGGATCGCCAGAATCATCGAGACGGGATCACTACCCGCCATGCCGTGGTAGGTGAACGTCTCACCCAGCCCCAAAGCCGGCAGGGAAAACAGAAAAAAGGATGCGAGGACTCTGATCCAGGGTCGAAACGTCATGATGTTCATTGCCATCCATTGCTGAGATCGCCTGAACATAACGACGTTGGTGGCTGAAAGCCAGAGCTCCAGCACTTCCAGGAGCCACTGATTAGCTGATGTTGATCAAACACCCACCAGGGAACTTGGGATACAGTATTGGCAACCATGCCCGGGACATAACGGAGAGACTTCACCATGAAAGGCAAACAGAACATCATCGACGCCCTGAACGCACTACTGGCCGGCGAGCTGGCGGCGATGGATCAGTACTTTATTCACTCGCGGATGTACCAGGACTGGGGACTGACCAAGCTGTTCGAACGCATCGACCACGAGTTCACCGAGGAGAAGGACCACGCATCGGCGCTGATCGAGCGCATTCTGTTCCTCGAAGGCACCCCCGACATGACCAAACGGGATGGCCTCAACATCGGCACCGACGTGCCCAGCATGCTGAAGAACGACCTGCAACTGGAGTACGACGTTGATAAGGCGCTAAAAGATGTTATCGAGCTCTGCGAATCGGAAAAGGACTACCAGACCCGTGCCGTGCTTGAGCCCCTGCTGGCCGACACCGAGGAAGACCATGCCTACTGGCTGGAGCAGCAGCTCGGCCTGATCGACCGCATGGGCCTGCAGAACTACCTGCAATCCCAGGCGGGCTAACGACGCTGCTGATCGTCTAGCAGGGGAATCACGAAATCTCGCCCGCACCTTGTCCCCGCCGCAACCGACGGGGATAATAGCCGCCGGCAGCACAGGACAGGTGTCTGCCGACAATCAATGGCGAAAGGGAGTTCGTCGTGGCTACACCGGCTGGTGCCGGTCCTACCCAGCCAGCGCGTCTCCTGATGTCATCATATTCAAGGGAATTGAAGGAGACACCTATGCTTGTCTGGGGTTCCAATAACAAGGTCATTGCTGGCCAACTGATCGAAGGGATCGACTGCCCAAGTTGTGAGAGCAACCAGTTCAACAGCTTTGGCCTGATGCGTTACTTCCACCTCTACAAGATTCCGACCTGCGTCACGTCGCAGAAAGTCGGCATCGAGTGCACCCACTGCAAGAAGACCCTGGTTGGCAACGAACTGCCCAACGACCTAGCCACTCAGCTGAAGAAGGCCGTCTTCACCAAAAAGAACACCCTGCCGATGTTCAGTGGACTGGCGCTGGCCATCGTTGCCGTCATTGCCATCGCCTTCGGTATCTACCAGGACAACCAGCAGGAAGCCGCCTATATCGCCGCGCCACAGGTCCATGACTACTACATCATCGATGTTCGGGACGTATTTGACGACACCGAAAGCCCCTACCGCTATGGTCTGATGCGGATCGCCAAGGTCGCCCCCGAGGCCGTCATATTCCAGATTGGCGATACGGTGTATAACAAATCCAAAGGTCTGCGAAAGGACATCAGCTCGGGCGCAGCCTCCCAGGACAGCTATTACTCAGGCTACGCGGAGTTCACCCAGGCCGAACTGACCCGCCTGCACGACAATGGTGGAATTCAGTCGATCGAGCGTCGCTGAGAAGAAACGGACCGTCCCTCGGGTGCCATCGCACCTGAGGGACGTGGTACCTTACATGTCTATGGAAACGAACCTTCGTCACATTTTTTTTTACAGCGAACTTATTCGCGCGTTTTCCGTCGCTGGAGCCCCTGTTGGATTAAGCCAGGCCCACACTGCCGGGCCGGAGACCTTCAGGAGGCGTCCTAGTGAAAATTCCTACCGCCCTACTACTCGTAGCCGTCAGCCTCCTTTACTTCAGGTTGCTCGGCTTCGACCGATCAGTTTCCCGAAGATCAAGTGATTCGTCTTACCATGGTCGTGGATGAGCAATGGCAAACCATCGAGTTTGCCTCTCCCCTCGAATTGAACAGGCGGGGACTTCAACGTTTTCATATCGTTGTAAGCAACGAAAAATACGACCCGAATCTGGATCATGATCTATCCGACAGCGCTCATTATTTTGACCTCTTCAGAGAAGCAAACGGAGCGGTCGTCTCACCTGATGTAATTCTTTTGGATAATCAGGGAAATGAGGTGAAAGTTACGGCCACGGGAACCACAGAACTCTATGAGGGGAGACTGTCCGTCAATTTCGGAATGTTTGATTCAGCTTCTGCAGCAATACCCCCATACCCGGAAGACTCCAAGTATTTCGTCGCTGCACGCTTACGAAGCAACCTACCCTTTGAAGCTCTGCACTTCCGCTGGCACGTAGATCGCCACCCGGATATTTTGTAGCACCTGAGTTCGTGACTTCGATCGCCTCAGCAAGCCCGTAGGGCCTGCAATAACAGGCTCTTGGGCGATATAATCGCACCTGACGTCAGAAGAGTGAGGGTGAACAGTAAATCAGGGCACGCCAGTGTTTCGTTACGCGCTGTCCCACCTGATTATCTTTCGGATCGACAGAGCCCAGGTGACCCCATACAAAGGGGACGCCCGCTGGACAGATGGTGTCCGACCAGCAAGGCGGTCGATTCAGAGACGCTGCAGAAACTCGATGTCCCGCTTCTCATCAGCGGTGGTCCAGCCATCGTCCAGAATTCGGATCAGCAGGTTCCGTAAACCGATATCCTGCTGGAGAGCCCTGAACGCAATTCCCCGGGTCTGGCGAATCTGGGCGATGTAGTATCGCGCAACGTCGTCGGCATCGGTGCTGTATTTGTCCACCAGCTCCCGGAAGACGCTGCGTACCTTGCCCAGCTCGTACCGGGCCTCACGATGCAGGGCCTTTGCCATCCCCTCTTCATCAACACCAAAGACACTGGTAAAACGGGGGATGAAGTTGCGGGCAAACTCACCGTCAGGGCCGGCAACCTCCACATAGATCTGATCCGCCATGATGGCGCCCAGAGTACCTCCAACCACAACGCCAACGGCCACGCCCACCGGGCCAAACCAGATTCCCGCCACGGCACCACCGGCTGCGCCACCACCAAAGCCGCCACCGATACTCGCAGCTTCCCGCCCTGCCTGCTTGGTCTTGTTTTCCGCCGTTGCGATGTTGTAGGTCGCCAGACAGGCCGTCAGCACCCATAGCCCCTTGCTGGCCATGCCCAGCCGGCGAACGCCAGCGTTCACCCTGGGGTTGGAGCGACCAGAGCTGTCAACGATGTCGAGGTAAACCCGCCCGCGCTCAGCTTCAGACAAAGCTGTGAACGACTTGCTATAACGGCGATTCGCATATTTCTCAACCAACAGATCGAGATCCAGCCCTCTGGCCTTGAGCGCCTTCGCCTTGGCACGCCCCAGATCACTGGAGTTTGAACGGGCAAACTCCATGATCTCATTACGCATCTGGTTGGCGGCATTGGCCGCTTCCCGGGCGGAGATATCGCCGTTTTTGTATGCAGCCCGGAGGTTATCGGCAGCCTCACGGGTCTTTCGCATGTATTCCTGGCGCACGTTGAAATCATTCGTCAAACGATAGGCAAAGTTCACCGCCTGTACTTCCATTTGCCGGATGGCATGCTCCGTTTGGTGGTCACTCACCAACTGGTCGTTCACTTCCATTTGTTATCTCCTTAATTGCCATTCCAAAGAACGATGACGAACGATCAGGCCTGAGCAGGCGAAACACTCAGATACCTTGGTTCGAACAACTTCCGGTCCGATTTGAAACCGCATTTTGAGAACTGCAGCGGGGCTCGATGGCCACTGAAATCAACGGTAACAACCAAGCGTTCCTGATTGCTGATTGTGATCTCTAACGTATCGTCGGCCAGCGACGAAATTCCGGTAAGTACGGCGGGCTGGTATGGAACGACGCGAGCGAGACTTTCATCAATCTGGCCATCACTGCGCAGCAACGTAATGTGTATCCCTTCTTCAAAAGGACAGTCATCGGTGGTGACCAGCAGGAAGCGACCATCGGCCAGCCGGAAGGATTTCTCCAGAACCAGGCCGGCAATCCGGCACAGCTCGCGCCCCCCTTCATCAATCAGGGAGGAGAGGGTGTCTGAGACAGGGGAAAGCGAAAAAGCAGAATACACTTCCATTTTGGGGCCCATATCCGTATGCCATACGATCTGGATTCTTGCTGACCCCTTCCGGCAGGTCAACCTGCGCTGGTCAGGAATACGACGTTCGCCACAGTCATTCAGCAATTAATGAGGATGTAAACAAGAAGAACCCGAGCTATTCTGATGGATATTTGTTCACTTACCATACCGGCGTCCCAAACCATCCATCCTGATAAGTGACCTGACATCATGAGAAAGACATTCGGACTTGCAGCGGCGCTGCTGCTGATGGCCGGCTGCGCAACCGCCACCGGCGAACTGCGTCTCTACACCGAGCAATACCCTCCCTACAACATGACCACCAACGGTCAGCCGTTCGCGCACTCCAAGGCGGAGATCACCGGTCTGTGCACCGATGTACTGACCGCGCTGGTTGAGCAGGCCAACATTGAGTACAGCATCAAGTTGCGGGATCTCAGCTACGGTCTCAACCGGACCGAGCAGCACCCCAACCACGGCATCTACTGTGTCTCCAAAACAGAAGAACGGGAGCCAATGTTCGAATGGGTTGGTCCCCTGGCCAACATTGAATGGAGCCTTTTCGCCAAGCCAGGTTCCAGCATTCGCCTCAGCGATCTGAATGACGCCCGCAACTACCGCATCGGTGGCTACAAAGGCGACATCATGACCAACTACCTGACCGAGAAAGGGTTCAACGTTGCGGCGATCAGCAACAACGGCCTCAATGCCCGTCGCCTGGTGCAGGACCAGATCGACCTTTGGGTGGCTGATGGTCTGGCCGGCCCCTACCTGGCGGCGGACGCCTCAGACGTCACCGGCCTTGAGAAGGTGCTGGTTTTCCGCGAAACCCCGATGTACCTGGCGATCCACAAAGGGACTGATCCGGAAACCATCCGAGCCCTGCAGGCAAGCTACGAGAGCCTGGTGAACTCGGGCGAGATGCAAACCATCTCCCGGTCCTACGGTTTCTAGGTCGTACTTCCTCCCCAGATAGCGCAGGCAGGTGGCGCAATCAAAGCCACCTGCTGTTCTGCCCACGGCATCCATCGCCGCTCCGCCCTGTCATCGTTCGCTGCTCTGTCCTCAGGCGCCATCCTCCGCTGTCACGGTGCCATTACGTAGCCCCGGGGCCAATACCAACAAACCGCTTTTTGAATTCCCTCGGCGTTTGTCCGGTGATCCTGATAAAGGTCTTCCGAAAGGCACTGAGGTCTTCATACCCTACATTCTCCGCAACACGTTCGAATGCCAGGGCACTGGTCTCAATCAGCTCACACGCTTTCTGGATACGCAGTCGCTGGATATAGTGGGTGGGCTTAAGGCCGGTAGCGCTGACAAAACGCCTGAGGAATGTACGCTCAGTCAGATGCACCTGCATGGCCAGATCCCGCACCTTCAAAGGCTGTGAAAACTCCCGTTGCAGCTGGTGCTGGACACGCACAATCACCTCATCTCCGTGATCCAGCTTTGGCGTAAAACTCCGGTAGTAACTCTGTTCCCGGGCACCAGTGTCCACAATCAGATACTTGCCCAACTGGCGCATCACCTGGGAATCGCTGAACTGGGCCACCAACTCCAACCCCAGGTCCACCCAGCTCATCAGGCCGCCAGCGGTGATGATGTCGGTGTCGTTGATCAACAGTTTTCCGCTATCAACACGCACCTCAGGAAAGCGCGCGGCAAAGGCATCCGCCAGGGCCCAATGGGTGGTGACACGGCGACCATTGAGTAAGCCCGTCTGTGCCAGCACAAAGGCACCGGCACACACCGAGCATATGATCGCTCCACCGCGATGCTGCCGGGTAATCCAGTCCAACAGTGGAGGCGGTGGCTCCAGGTAGGCGTCATCATCCAGGCAGGGTGGCAGGATCACGACCTGCAGGGTGTCAGGCAGCCCCCCTTCCTCGCTACCCTCTTCCGCGCTACCACCTTCCTCGCGGCCCAGTTGGCGACTGTCAAAGACGATGGTCTGGAAGATCTCCCCCATACCCCGCTCACGACAGATCCGGTTTGCCAGGAAGAACTGCTCCGCCAGCCCCTGCACCGCAGACAACAGCGCCCCCGGGTAATGGGCAATGCCTATGTGGATCGCGGGTTTTGTCACTTTTAGCCTTTTTTATGCCGGTTCTGCCCGCAGTATAGAAGTCCGCTTCCCCGAATAATAGGGCCACCTCCCAATGGGCACCGATAGAACGGGCAAGTGCCCCCAACGGAGTCCACCACCAAGACAAGCAGAGCAACCAATCCCAGGAGTCGACATGACCGAACCCACCACCCTTCGCGACCTTTCCGGCCTCGGCAACACCCCCAGCGCCATTGGCCAATCCGCCCTGGTGATCATTGACGCCCAGAACACCTATCGCCAGGGGGTGATGAAACTCGAAGGCATTGAGCCGGCCCTGGAGCAATGCCGCGTCCTGCTGGAGCGCTTCCGCGCCGCTGGTCGGCCGGTGCTCCATGTACAGCACGATTCCGGCCCCGGCTCGCCATTCGATCTCCAGCAGGAGATTGGCCAGATCGCCGATCCCGTTGCCCCGGTCGGAAACGAAGTGGTCATCACCAAACGCTTCCCCAACGCCTTCGTGCAGACCGATCTGGAGGACCAGCTAAAGCAGGCCGGCATCGAACAGCTGATCGTAGTGGGGTTCATGTCTCACATGTGTGTGAACGCAACGGCGAGAGGCGCCTTCTCCCTTGGCTTCCGTGCTACAGTGGTCGGCGCAGCCACCGCCACCCGGGCACTCCCATCCCGACTATCCGGCGAGGCGGTTGCCGCCGCCCAGATCCACGACGCAGCCCTGGCGGCACTGTCAGACCTACCCGCGGTTGTGGTGCCGGCAGTGGCTGACGTGCCGGACTGAAGAGGCCGTAATAGTTCTCTCAGGGCCGGAGGGTGAGATTTCGGTCTTGCTATTGGCGATGATCATTCAGCCAGTGTTCCGCCAGCACTTCAAACAGCTACCACAGCAGGGTCCCTCAAAACAGTGCAGAAAGCGGTAGCTATGAAAGCCTGTAGAACCACCCACACGAAGCCCCAGGGTGCCGGAGCGACGTGATGGTGGTTCGCCAGGAGCCAGCGGTATCGGGGCCTGAGATCAGCCGGTCCAGTGCTGGTCTTCGAAGCCCATCAGGCTGCCTTTGCCGGTCTGGATGTCCCGCAGCAGCCAGTCGCACTCGGGAAGCAGCTTCTCGAAGAAGTAGCGGGCGGAACCCCGCTTGCTCTCCAGCAAAGGCTGGTTGCCCTGGCCGGCGGTCAGTTGACGCTCGGCTTCTCCGGCCATGCGGGACCACAGATAGCCAATGACGGTCAGGGCCATCAGCCGCAGGTACGGCGACGCTGCCGCGCCGGCCTGCTCCGGATCTTTCGGAGCGTTGCTGGCCAGCCACACCGTGGCCTGCTCGAGGTTGCCAATCGCCCCTTTGAGGGCCTCCCGATACGGCGCGTCCGGCTGCTCTTTCAGGTAGCCGGTCAGCTCCGCAAACAGCGCCCGCACCAATTGGCCGCCCTTAAGGGACAGTTTGCGTCCTACCAGATCCATCGCCTGTATGCCGTTGGTGCCTTCGTAGATACGGGCAATCCGGCCATCCCGAACCAGCTGCTCCAGCGGCCAGTCTTCGGTGAAGCCGGAACCACCGAGCACCTGCTGCCCCCAGTTGGTGTTGTTGTATCCTTCATCGGTCAGGAACGCCTTAACCACGGGCGTCAGCAGTTGCACCAGATCATCGGCGTTCTCCCGCACCGCCTCGCTGGGGTGGGCAACGGACAGATCGAGCTGATAGCCGGTGAACAGCGCCAGCGCCCGCATGCCTTCGTTCAGCACTTTCTGGCGCATCAGCATGCGGCGCACGTCGGGATGCACGATGATCGGGTCTGCCGGGCCATCCGGATTCTTTGGACCGCTCAGAGACCGGCTCTGCAGTCGCTCACGGGCAAACGCCAGGCTCTCCTGATACGCCATCTCCGCCAGCCCAAGGCCTTGCATGCCCACCATCAGGCGGGCTTCATTCATCATCGTGAACATCGCTTTCATGCCCTGGTTGGGTTCACCCACCAGCCAGCCCCTGGCGCCCTCAAAGTTCATCACGCAGGTAGCCGATCCCTTGATCCCCATCTTGTGCTCAAGACCGCCGCAGAAGGCCGGATTGCGCTCGCCGGACTCCGGCAGGAATTTGGGCACCACGAACAGTGAGATTCCCTTGGTGGTATCAGGGGCGCCCGGCAGTTTTGCCAATACCAGATGGACAATGTTGTCGACCAGGTCATGCTCGCCACCGGTGATCCAGATTTTGGTGCCCTCAATGCGGTAGCTGCCATCGTCGTTGGGGGTCGCCCGAGTGCGGATCATGCCCAGGTCGGTGCCACACTGGGGCTCGGTGAGGCACATGGTGCCGGTCCACTGGCCTGAGATCAGCTTTTCCAGGTAGGTCTGTTTGAGTTCATCCGAACCGTGCGCATACAGCGCACTGATCGCGCCGTGGGTCAGCCCCGGGTACATCCCCAGGGACAGGTTGGTGGAGCACACCATCTCATCCACCACAAACTTCAGGGTATGAGGCAGGCCCTGGCCGCCATACTCGATGGGTGCGTCCAACGCGGTCCATCCACCTTCCACAAATCGGCTGTAGGCCTCGCGGAAGCCGTCAGGCGTGGTCACCGTGCGGGTCTCGGGGTCGTAACGACAGCCCTGGCGGTCACCGGTCTGGTTGGTCGGCTGAATCACCTCCGCCGCCAGCTTGCCGGCCTCATCAATCACCGCCGAGATCAGGTCCGGCGTCGCATCGGCGTATTTCTCCAGTTCGTGCAGCTTATCCGCTCCCAATACATCAAACAGCAGGAAACGAAGGTCATTCGCGGGTGCTTGGTATGGCATGGATACACTCCTTTCTTATGGCCATTGCGAGTGGAAACACTGCATTCATACGGTCGTTTGAATGCAGCGGTTTGCTGCGGAAGGGAGAATCCGGAGAAAATTTCGCAATTTCGGCAATAAGGCCGGGTTGTGGAAGGCTGGATTGAGGATTGCAAACTGGACGCTGTTACCGCATTCGCCATAGACTGCGACGGCACCTCGTTGATAGCAGCCAAGGACCTCACGCTATGCCGTATGACAACGACAACATCTTTGCCAAGATCCTCCGGGGCGAGCTGCCCTGCATCAAGCTCTATGAAGATGACCACACCCTGTCTTTCATGGACATCATGCCCCAGGCAGACGGCCATGCCCTGATCATCTCCAAGGAACCGGCGGAAACCCTTCACGACCTGTCACCGGAAGGCGCCGCCGCCTGCATCCAGACCACCCAGAAGATCGCCAGGGCCATCGAAGCCGCCCTCGACGTGCCGGGTACGCTGATCATGCAACTCAATGGCGAAGGCGCCGGGCAGACGGTTCCCCACGTCCACTTCCACGTGGTTCCAACCTCCATTGGCCAGTTGCGGGCAACACCACACGCCACCAACCCCGCCCAGCAGGAAAGGCTGGAAGCACTGGCAGAGAAGATTCGTCCACACCTCGAAGGCGTTTAAGCCACAAACCATGGAATTCACGTTTCTCGGCACATCCGCCGGCACCCCGACCCGGTCCCGTAACGTGACCGGGCTCGCCCTTGCCCCCAACGGTCCCAAGCCCTGGTACCTGGTGGACTGCGGCGAAGGCACCCAGCACCAGCTACTG
This sequence comes from Marinobacter xestospongiae, assembly GCF_023156385.1. GTDB lineage: Bacteria > Pseudomonadota > Gammaproteobacteria > Pseudomonadales > Oleiphilaceae > Marinobacter > Marinobacter xestospongiae. Next base: position 58,932 of record NZ_JAKZAK010000023.1, on the reverse strand, counting down.
CGTACGCGCTACTCGGTCATGCAGTTGCGGGCGATCTTCATTACCCACATCCACGGTGACCACACCTTCGGACTGCCCGGGCTGCTTACCAGTGCCTCCATGCTGGGCCGTACCCAGGCGCTCGATATCATAGCCCCGCCGCAGGTCCAGCGGATGATCCAGGCGGTGATCGAGAACAGCGATTCCAGCCTCAGCTACCCCCTGAATTACCTGGATTCCGAGGCAGCGGATTTCCACTGGCAAGACGATCATGTCACGGTGACCAACGTGGCACTGTCCCACCGGGTGCCCTGTCGAGCCTATGTGTTCACCGAGCGGAAACTGGAACGGCAGCTGTTGCGGGACAAGCTGATCGAGGAGGGAATACCGGCCGGCCCGGACTGGGGCGAACTGCAGAAAGGCCATGACGTGCTGCTGGACGACGGTCGACTGATCCACAGTGACGACTACACCCAGGTGCCTCGGCAGGCCCGTCGGCTGATTGTCGCCGGTGACAATGATGACCCGAACCTGTTGGCAGCAGCCAGCAAGGATTGTCACGTGCTGGTTCACGAGGCCACCTACACCCAGGATGTTGCGGATCGGGTCGGCCCCTGGCCACAGCACAGCTCCGCGGAACAGGTGGCCCGGTTTGCCGAGCAGGCCCAGTTACCCAACCTGGTCCTTACTCACTTCAGCTCCCGTTACCAATCCGGCCCCGGCGGCGCGCCACACATCAACCAGTTGGCCGCCGAGGCCATGCAGCACTTCAACGGTCAGCTGTTCCTGGCTCGTGACTTCGAGACCTACTGCTTGAACAAGGATCTGACACTGACCCGACAGGATGACGCTGCCGGCCAGAACCCCAGGCCCCCGGAACCGTAACCACAGGTGAACCATGGCAACCATTCTTCCGTTCAAGAAACCTGAGAAAAAAACGCCTCGCAAGGGGTTGTGCCAGCACGGCTATCACAAGTGGGCGGTGTGTAAGGAAAAGCAGTTTGACGTCAAACAGGGCAAACTGGTGACGATCTACCGCTGTGAACGCTGTGGTACGCAGAAAGTAAAGGCCCACTGAGCAGGTGGCTAGCGCCTCGGGTCATAACCCTTCGAGATAGCTCAGTCCACCCAGTCTTGCCATCTGGCTACGAATCCAGACCACCCGCTCCTGCACGTAAGCCGACGGTGCGCCTGCATCCAGCACCTTGGGATTGGGCAGCACCGCAGCCAAGCGGGCAGCCTGGGCCTGCGAGAGCTGCCGCGCGGGCACTCCGAAGAACGCCTGACTGGCTGCTTCTACGCCGTATATGCCAGTGCCGAACTCGGCAATGTTGAGGTACACCTCCAGCACCCGCTTCTTTGGCCACAAGCCATCCAACCCCAAGGCCATCGCCGCCTCAAGCGCCTTTCTTACAAAGCTGCGACCATTCCAGAGGAACAGGTTCTTGGCAGTTTGCTGGGTAATAGTACTGGCGCCCCGCAGGCCTTCACCGGCCTGGTACTCCGCCAGGGCCTCGCGGATAGCCACGAAATCCACGCCCCAGTGATGAGGGAAACGCTGATCTTCACTGGCCACCACGGCCAGTGGCATCCAGGGTGAAATGTCAGAGAAAGTCACCCATTGCTGCTGCACCGACTGTCCGGGATGAGCCAGTTGATGACTCACCATGAAGGCGGAGGTGGGCGGATTCACGACCCGAAACAGCAGTATGACCAGGACCATAAACAGCACCAAAGCCATCCCGCCCAGGGTCACCCACTTCAGCAATCGGCCGGCGATAGAACGTCTTGCCATCACTTATGGCTCCAAGTACACCATCAGCGGCCGGAACCAGTCCCGCCTGAGCATCCACAGCAGCCAGATCAGGCCACACAGGTTGATCAGCGCCATCAACCAGAACACCAACAGAAACTTCAGTTTTCGGGTTTTATGCCGAAACAGCTGTTGGCCCAGCCAGCCACCCGGCCACCCGCCAATCAGCGCCAGCAGTTGCAGCCGTTTTTCAGGCACCCGCTGGCGGCCAAGACGAGCTGCCCGTTTGTCCCAGCCATAAAGCCCGAGCAACAGCAGACTTAGCCCAACATAAGCCAAGGCCACCCATTCGAGTGTCCAGGCTTCGGAAATGGCGATCACACGTCCATCAACCACCTGTTAACGTTTCCCCTAACCAGGCACGGATATCTGCCACCACGCTATCGACCTTGCTGTTACCCTGGGCATCCAGAAAGTGGTGATCCAACGTCGGATACACCCGATAATCGACGTTCGTACGGCCCGATTGACGCACCGCCGCCACCAGTTCATCGACTTTTGCCGGCGCTACCGAGCGGTCCTGACCGCCCTGCAGCAGCAACACTGGCGAGTTCACACCCCGCAGGACGTTCAGTTGGTCCAGAGAGAGCATCTGCTGCCACCAATCGAAACCGTGGCCACTCACATTCAACTCGACCGGTTCGCTGTTCCGCACAAAGGCTGCGAACCCCCGAAACTCCTGCAGGCTGCCCTCGGCGGCCTCCGCACTGTCATGCTCCGCAGCGATACTGTGCAATACGTCGTCAAGAAAGAAGCGACCACCACCATTGAAGGCAACCGTGGCGCTGAGAAAGCGCACGCGGGCGGACAATAGATTGGCGATCACCGCGCCTTCACTGCCGCCCAACACCACGTAATGATGATAGTTGCCCTGCTGGCGAACCGTCTCCAACACCAACTGCAGATCGTCCAGTCGCTGGCCGGGACTGTCATGCTGGACGTAATCGGCCGGGCAATCGGCGCGTTCCGGCTCCGCACTGTAGGCCAGGCTGTGGTCGATGCCGTACTTCTCGACCAGCAGCAGGTCTGCCTGAGGCCAGACATTCCGGTAGCCGGTAAGGATCGACTCGTTGTTCAGTACGCTGTTGCAGTCCGAGCCCTGCAGGACCAGCAACAGTACCTCGCTGGGCGCCTGAGAGGCCTTCTCCAGCAGGTAGTAGGTAACATGGGAGCCATCAGACCTTGGTGCCACCCTGACTTCGACAGACTCAGCCCCCGGCGCCGCGTAGGCAGCCGGGCCAAACAGCACACCAATCAGAAGCAGCAGAACCGCAACGGCACCACTCCCCCTACGACGCAACACTCCGGACTCCTGCCCTGTGCTTAACAGCATTCTTCCCTTCCTCTTGCAGACTCTGAACGCCAGCTCGCCCAACTTGTTGCGGGGAGCACTTGTGGCATCAGCCGGCATTACTGCATGGGGAATGCGGTTTGTCCAGTGTCGCAGAGGCAAGGGAGCCTCTGATCAACTCCGGATCACCTCTGGCCGTCAGAAGTTTTTGTAGGGCAAGAACTTCCCGGACAGCACGACGTTGACCCGATCCCCTTTTGGGTCCTCTTCACGCTGGACATCAAAAGAAAAGTCGATGGCGCTCATAATGCCATCGCCAAATTCTTCATGTATCAGTTCCTTGATCGTTGTGCCGAAAACACTGACAACCTCATACCAACGGTAGATCAGCGGGTCCGTCGGGATACCCGATGGCAATGAGCCCTTGTAGGGCGGAATCTGCAGCCAGGCGACGGCCTCATCCGGCAGCTCAAATATCCGTCCGACAGTTTCGGCCTGGGCCTTGTTGAAACTCATCTGCCCCAGACACGCTGCGGTGGTCCACTCTTTGGACATGCCGATTTCAGCGGCCACGTCTTTCCACTTGAGGCCCTTGGCCACCTTGGTGGCAACGATCCGTTGGGTCACGTCTTCCCGGTTATGAATCATGATCGGTTCCTCTTCCTTTCAGTTCGATTTTCACTGGTTGAGCAACAGCACCACCACAATGGCAAGCACCGCAGCCACGCCCTGCCAGAACCGCACCGGATGGCGTTCAATCAGTGGCGGTCGGGTCTTGTTGAGGTAGGCGCTGTTGGGTGAGCGCAGGTCATGGATAAATTCGGACAGTTCCTGATAGCGGCGATCCGGGTTGGGATGAACGGCTCTTCTGAGGGTTTCGTCGACCCATACCGGAATGGCGCGCTCATCATCCAGTACCGAGCGATAGCCCAACCGGCGTTGGTCAGCGGCGGTCCGGGTTCTGGCCACCTGGTTGCCGTAGGGGAAGCGGCCACTCAGCAGGTGATAGGCCAGCACACCCAATGAGTAGAGATCGGAACGGGTCGTGCCCACCTCACCCAGAAAGTATTCCGGCGCCATGTACAGGGCGGTGCCTGGCCGGTCGCTGCGACTGCTCATCGCAGAGGCCTCCGCGATACCGGCGACGCGGGCCGAGCCGAAGTCCAGGATCTTTACCGTGCCCCGGGTGTCGATCATCAGGTTCTCGGGACGGATATCCTGATGCAGTATCTCCATCCGGTGCAGGGAGTAGAGCCCTTTGGCAACCTGTTCCAGCAGGTTGCGAACCGTCTCCAGTTCCGGCTTCGGGTGGTCTTTCAGCCACTGGGCCAGTGTCTGACCCTCGACATACTCTGAGACGGTATAGAGGTAATTGCGCTCCCGACTGCGGGGGGCGGCTTTAACAACATGGCCACCGTTGATCCGACGGGCGATCCACTCTTCCATCAGCAGACGTTCCAGATAGCCGTCCTCATCCCGCAGATCCGTCGAAGGCAGCTTCAGCACCAACTGGCACCCGGAGACTTCATCCACCGCAAGATAAACATGGCTGCGACTGCTGGCGTGCAGCGCCCGCACAACGGTATAGCCATCCAGCGATTGCCCGGGTTCCAGCAGAGGCGGCAAAGGCAGACGATCGAGCTCCTGCTGCAGAGGCAGGGCCGGGTGCTTCGGGAACGCGTCAATCCGGATGATCTGGATGCTGAGGTTGTCGTCACTGCCGCGCGTCAGGGCCTCCCGGACCAGACACCGGGCGGCGTTGTCGAGATCCGCCTGCTGGCTTTGAATGCACGCAACCAGTTCTCCGGTCGGGATATGCTCATACACGCCGTCGGTCGCCAGAATGAACGTATCACCCACCTTCAGCGGCAGGGCCTGGTAATCGATCTCGACCAGTGCTTCGGCCCCCAGTGCCCGGCTCAGGCAGCTGCGGCCATGATCCATCCACAGGCGGTGGTCGTGGGTGAGCTGTTCCAGGCCGACCTCCCGCAGGCGATAAATCCGGGTATCCCCGACATGGACCAGGTGGGCGGTTGCGGCCTTCAACACCAACGCACTGAGGGTACAGACATACCCTTTGTGCCGTTCATAGCGGTACGGCCCTCTGCGATTCTGGCCATACAGCCAGGCATTGGTCGCGGCCAGCACTTTCTCCGCCGCGCTCCTGACACTCCAGGCCTCGGAGGTACAGAAATAGTCGTCCAGAAAGCTGGTGACCGCCGTTTCACTGGCAATCTGGCTGACGTCGCTGGAACTGACGCCATCAGCCATCGCAAACGCCAGGCCCTTGAGACTGAGCCTGGGCTCCGGAGGCAACCGGTAGCCAGCAAAGTCCTGATTGCAGGGCTTCTGGCCCCGGTCGGAGTACTGCCCCACAGAGACCCTGAGTCCAGGGGCCGTGAGCCCCTCACGGGGCCCGGCCACCTGCATCCCGGAGTCTGTTGCCATCGACATCAGGCGGCCGCGCGATCAATCGGCGCTACGGCGGCCTTACGTTTGGCGGTGCGGACGTGGGTGGTGTAGAGCGTCAGGCCGGTGAACGCCAGGCCGCCCACCAGGTTACCCAGCGCAGTGGGAATTTCGTTCCAGATCATGTAATCCATGACGGAGAACTCACCGCCCATGATCATCGCCGATGGGAACAGGAACATGTTCACCACCGAGTGCTCAAAGCCCATGAAGAAGAACAGCATGATCGGCATCCACATGGCGATCACCTTGCCAGCGACGTTGGTTGAGATCATCGCGCCAACCACCCCCATGGACACCATCCAGTTACACAGCATGCCCCGGATGAAAATGGTGGCCCAACCTGCCGCCCCATACTCGGCGTAGCCCAGGGTCCGATCCTCTCCCACACTGGCGATCTTGGCACCGACCGCACCCGGCTCGGTGTTGAAACCATAGGTGAACACAAAGGCCATCATGAAGGCGACCGTCAATGCACCCGCAAAGTTGCCGACGAACACCAGCCCCCAGTTTCTCAGAATCGCGCCGGGGGTAACGCCGGGGCGTCGGTCCAGCAGCGCCAGGGGTGTCAGCATGAACACTCCGGTCAGCAGATCAAAGCCCATCAGGTAAAGCATGCAGAACCCGACCGGAAACAGTATCGCCCCAATCAGGAACACCCCGGTCTGGACGGCCACGGTAACCGCGAATACTGCCGCCAGGGCCAGGATCGCGCCGGCCATATAGGCGCGGATCAGGGTGTCGCGGGTGGACATGTGAATCTTGGATTCACCGGCATCCACCATTTTGGTGACGAACTCGGAGGGAGCTAAGTAGGACATCCGTCTTTTCCTCTTTCTGAATTGGGGCCTCTCAACACGCACGCACCGGCTGAAAAAACCCTCTAACGGGTTCTGGGCACAAAAAAACGGCGCCTCCCCCACCCTGGAAACCAGGACAGAGAAGGCGCCGTTGCCTTGTGATGTTTCACCATAAAGCTTGAAAGCAGCTTTATGTCTTGTACTCCTCAGGTCTTCGGCAATAATTATGCCGCCTCCCAGAAAAAAGACATAAAGCCAACAAATACATAACGTTATATATAGATCACCGGCAGGGCGGTTTGCTTAGGCGGCGCTAAAGTGGGGAGGTCATCGCTGCGGATGAGCGATAGCAGTGCGTGGCCGATGATACTACGGCGTCAGGCACTGTCGTCGATTGCCAAGGCATCTATGGTTACACTGCCCATTCCCCTGACCGCTGACTCAACGACCCTGCGCCATGATCAACGCCTTCGCCGTATCGAACTATCGCAGCCTGAAAGAGGTTGTCTCACCGCTTGCCAACCTCAACATCGTCACCGGACCCAATGGTTGTGGCAAGTCCAATCTCTATAAAGCCCTGCGACTGCTGGCGGAGGCTGCAAAGGGCAACCTGATCTCATCCATTGCCCGGGAGGGCGGTCTCGATTACACCTTCTGGGCCGGGCCAGAGACGTTGACGTCGGATATGAGAAGCGGTCGGGCCCCCGTCCAGGGGACCGCAAAAAAGAAGCAAACCCGTCTCAGACTTGGATTCGCCGGTGAAGAGTTTGGTTATGCAATCTCGCTGGGCATGCCCTCGCCCCAGGGGTTTGCCGGCTATCAAGAACCGTCGATGTTCCAGTTCGATCCGGAAATCAAGCGCGAGTGCATCTGGGTAGGCGACGTCTGCCGGCCCAGCAGTTGCCTTATCGACCGGGTGGGACCGGTCGTGAAGGTGCGCTCCGGTCGTTCGTGGGAAGTCTACAACGCCCATATCAGCAGTCACGACAGCATACTGAATGAGATCAGCGACCCGGTGGCTGTACCCGAGGTCTACGCCGTGCGCCAAACCATCCGTAACTGGCGTTTCTATGACCAGTTCCGTACCGATCCCCAGTCCATCATCCGTACCCCTCAAATCGGCACACGCACACCGGTGTTGGACCACGATGGCCACAGTCTGGTAGCCGCGCTCCGGACCATCCACGAAATTGGCGACCGGGAGGCCCTGTACGACGCGATCGAAGACGCCTTCCCGGGCGCCACCATTGGCTTTGAGGCCGATGCCGGCAACCGCTTTGTACTGCAGTTTCTTCAGCACGGCCTGCTGCGACCACTGAATCAGGCGGAGCTGTCGGACGGCACTCTGCGTTACCTGTTGCTGGTGGCCGCTCTGCTGACCCCCCGGCCACCGTCCCTGCTGGTGCTGAATGAGCCGGAAACCAGTCTGCATCCCGACCTGCTCCCGGCGCTGGGGCGACTGATCATCCGCGCGGCCCGGGAAACCAAGGTCTGGGTGGTGTCACACGCACCACGCCTGGTAGCGACCCTGGAAGCAAACAACGACTGCAACTCCATCGCCCTTAATAAAGACCTCGGGGAAACCGTCATCGTGGATCAGGGCCTGCTGGATGCACCACCCTGGCATTGGGCCGATTGAGTCCCATCACCAGCAACGCCCTGAAACCCTGTCTTCCGGATCGCCGGCGGACGCTCAGAGAAGGCTCAAAACCCGGTGTTCGACAACACTTCCTGCAGATCGTCCTTCAGATCCTGTGGTCCGGTGATCCACAGTTCGCTGTCGGCACCGGGGAACACACCGACCTCAAGGCCGTCCTTGCTGAGTCCCGGTACCCATTTCCGGAAGAAGTCCGGTAGCGAAATGGCTTTGGGAGACAGATTGTCTGAGCCTTTGGCGTAGTCGCTGGCAAACGCCTCAGCCGGCCAGACCGGCAGGTAGGCCACGCCGTCCTCCTCCGCCACGATCTTCAGGAATTGGTGGTCGTCGTTGACCAGAATCCAGATCTCGCGTTCCTCGACGACCTGATCCAGAAAAAAGTCGTATCGCTCCTCGCCATCCATCGCCAGGATCTGTTCCAACGGGTTGTTACTCATGGTGGGTCTGCTTTGCTGCTGAGTGTGGTGGGGAGTCTAACGCAAAGGCCTTCCCGAGGCTTTAGTGCGCCGAACCCGCGGTCTTTCGTGCCAGGTAAACAGTGTTGTACGCCTCCCGGTTCTGGAACGGGTTGTAGAACGCAATCTCCTGCGCCTCCACGTCGGTGAACAGCGCTCGGAGAATGCCCATAAACGCCTCATCCGGCGGTTCGTTGGACCACAGACCAAAAATACCACCCGCTCGTAAATGGCTGGCCATCTTCTGCAGACTGTCGTGGGTATAGAAACTGGCGTTGGAATCGTTCAGCAGCGCCCGGGGTGAGTGATCAATGTCCAACAGGATGGCATCCAACTGGCTGCCAGGATGGTCGGGGTCAAAACCCGCCTGGGAGACAGCGAGGTCGAAGAAACTGCCATGAACATAGCGGCAACGCTTATCCCGGTTGAGCTCGGCCCCCAACGGTACCTTCTCCTGTTGGTGCCAGTGGATCACGGTGTCCAGCGCCTCCACCACCAGCAGCTCGCCAACCCGATCATTGCGTAGCGCTTCCACAGCGGTATACCCCAGCCCCAGACCGCCAACAACGACCTTCCACTGATCGCCATCGAGGGCCGCCAGGCCAAGGTTGGACAGCTCCTTCTCGGCTTCAACAAACAGACTGGACATCAGAAACTCATCCCCGAGTTTCACCTCATAGATGTCCCGATCTCCCAGGGCCGGAATGCGACGTCGTCGCAGGGAAATGTCACCCAGTCGGGAAGGCTGACAGTCGATTTCCTCAAACAGGAGACCCATGGAGAATCCTTGTGCGGTTGAATGAACCTCCATGGTACCGGATCAGCGCTGACGGGTCAGGATTAGGCCCCGTGACGGCCCTCCCCTTTTGCAAATCGCTCAGCACCCTTGATCGCTTCCTCAAACACCACCGGGTAGCCACCACGTCCTTCCTGACGCAGTGCATCTTCAAGTGCCAGATCCCACTGCCGGTAAGCGGATGCGCGGTCCGCCCTCAGGCACTGCTGTGGGAAATCGGCAATCTGTTCAGCAAGGGCTTCCGCCGCCTGCCTTGCCTGCCCTGCGGGAACTACCCGATTGGCCAGCCCCATCTGCAGAGCCTCATCAGCGTGCACCGGTCGGCCGGTGAGAATCATATCCAGGGCGCGAGACTGCCCAATGAGCCTCGGCAGCCGGACGGTGCCGCCATCGATCAACGGCACGCCCCAGCGACGACAGAACACACCGAAAACGGCCGTCTCCTCCACCACACGCAGATCACACATCAGGGACAACTCCAGGCCGCCGGCCACCGCGTAGCCGGAAACCGCCGCAATCACCGGCTTACTAAGCGTCATACGGGTTGGCCCCAGAGGCCCTGCTCCGCGCCCTTCGGCGTCCACCTCATTACGGGTTTCCGGGTCTGACATGGCGGTCAGGTCTGCCCCCGAACAGAAGGTGCCGTTTGCCCCCCACAGCACCGCGACCAGCAACTGGTCATCCGCCTCAAACTGCTCGAAGGCGGCGCGTAAGGCATTGGCCGTAGGCCGATCAATGGCGTTCCGCTTGGCGGGGCGATCCAGAATGATGGTACAGACGGGGCCCTGGATTTCGGACCTTACCGGGGAGGAAGGCATGTGGAGTCTCCTGATTTTATTACTGTTATGGAGACACTCTAGCAACAACTGAACGAGAGCAGCTACTGGACAGTGTGACGACGACCATTAACGACAACAGCAGAATCCGGCGAAGCTGTCCGGGTCTCTTTGATTCAGAGCATCTGGAACAGGTAAATGCCTGCGATAATCTTAGTGGCGAGTTTTGAATTACCTCGTCGAGTGCTTACCAACCAGCGCACTCTACAACGGCATACCCAGAATCGCCTTCATGCTCGGGCAATGTCGACACCGATTCGAAGCCGAGCTTCTGGGCATCGGGAAGATTCTCTGAGTGGATGGTATGGACGTGAATGCCGCCATCCACACCCCCACACTCAGTGGGGAACATCACGCCGGTGAGCCGGGCGCACTGCGATTCAATGACATCAATGCCCTTATTGATCATACGCTGGGCAGTGTCCTCGGCGGGAAGGCCGTCGCTTTCACACTGGACGGCACCATCATCAATGTAGACAAGCTCATAACTATCTCCGTGAACGAGTTCATTGTTGTCCTGGGAATCACTGCTCCCACCACAACCGGAAAGAATCACGAAGAACAGACACACACCTGAATATCGCATCGCAACCTCCGTTTTGGGATGCTTTGAAACAAGTAAACGCTCTCTGGTTATTCCAAAAGGACCGAAGATAATTCTCCCGGAACCCTGCCAAGCCATCGTAGCAGAGCCATGTAGAAATTACCGGAGCCGGATGCTGCCATGGATCACACCAGCCCCCTACTTCAGACATCCATACCTTCCAGATCGTGACACTTATCACCCCACAACTGTCAGTTCCCACCCTCGAGACCGGAGCGGGATGAAGCTACGCTGAATTCGAAGTGGCTACTCCGGAGAGAGTGGCAGTAACGTTAGCCGCTTCACCAACAGCCGCCAGAGGCTCAACAAAAACGGAGAGATAACATGATCGGATACGTAACCATTGGCGTCAGCGATATGGAAAAAGCCAAGGCTTTCTATTCAGACCTGCTGGACGACCTGGACGCCAGAGTGTTGCTGGACATGGGCCGCATTGCCTTTATCGGTCAGAGCATGTCCGCACCGATGCTGGCCGTATGCACTCCCTACGACAACGAACAGAACCATCCCGGCAACGGCAATATGGTGGCCCTGCAGCCTGGCTCCAAAGAGGCGGTGGACAACCTGTACCAGAAGGCCATCAAACTGGGAGCCAACTGCGAGGGCGAGCCCGGCCAGCGCCTGCCGGACAAGTTCTACGGCGCCTATGTCCGCGATCCGGACGGCAACAAGCTGGCGTTCTTCCACTTCGGGTAACCATCAACCTCCAGGCCTACGTCAATGCCCGAATCCAGCCGCCTACACACATTGATGGCAACCTTGCCGCAACAGGGCAGGGTCGAGTGGATTGGCGTCCGCCCTGCCCGCGGTCTGGCCATGAACGTGCTCACACGGGTAACCGTCTGCCCGGGTAAGGGTCTGGAGGGTGATCGATTCCGGGGCCGTACAGCCAGTAAACGCCAGGTCACCCTGATCCAGCAGGAACACCTGGCGGTGATTGCCGCCTGCCTTCAAAGCGGGCCGCTGGAACCGGCGCTCTTCCGACGCAACCTTGTGGTCTCCGGCCTCAACCTTCTGGCCCTGAAAGGCAAACAGTTTCGCATTGGTGATGCGCTGCTGGAATACACCGGCCTGTGTCACCCCTGCAGCAAGATGGAGACCATCCTTGGACCTGGCGGCTACAACGCCATGCGTGGACATGGTGGCATCACAGCGCGCGTGCTTGAGTCTGGGAATCTGGCGCTGGGCGATTGGGTACACTCAGTAGATTGGGTACAGTCAGGAGACTGAACGAACCGTTACCCGGACAACACAGCCTCACCAATCACCCCAAGCAGAAAACCGGCCAATGCACCCAGCGGGGGCGCCCAATGGCGCTTGAGGCTGGCCTGGGGCGCGATATCCTGAAAAATGATGTAAAGGATACCGCCGGCAGCGAACAGCATGATGCCAGACACCACTTGCGGCGAGTCTGACAGCAGGAAATAACCAACAGCGCCGGCTACAGGGCCCAGTAACGCCATCGCGCCAAACCCACCGATCACCTGAAGCCGACGATAACCAGTGGCCTGCGCCAGCTCCCGATAGGAATTAAAGCCTTCCGGCACGTTCTGCAGCGCAATGATACAGGCCAGCAGCACACCGCCCTCACTGCTGATGGAGAACGTTGCCCCCAGCGCCAAAGCCTCGGGCACGAAATCGGAAAGCATTGCCACAAGCTGGCTTGCGGGGGTGCCGTTGGCAGCCAGCCAGCGATCCAAAAACATGAATGTGATACCGCCAGCCGCAAAGCAAGCAACAATTGCGGCAACCGGCAGATTACTCGTGCCTTCGGGCACCAGCACCAGCGCAACCGCGGCCAGCAACGCGCCACCGCCGAACGCGATCACACTGTGACGAACTTCGGTTTCCAGCCAGCGGGGACGAATCCGCTCTACCGAGGCGATGGCAGCGCCAAGAGGCATCGCCAGTCCGGCCATAAGCGTCAATAAAAGAATCTGCAACAGACCATTGGTTTCGAGTGCCTGAATCATACCCACACGTACCTTCTCTCCCGAATCGACTCCAATTATTGCTACGATGCTAACGCAATGCGATCAAGGAGACCCCATGTCCTACCAGTTTGAAGACCTCAAGAAGAGCTGCCCCACCGAGTGGCGTGACTACATCGAACACAGCTTTGTGCAACAGCTCGGGGATGCCACGCTGGCCACCGAAGCGTTCCAGCATTACCTCAAACAGGACTACCTGTTCCTGATCCAGTTCGCCCGGGCCTTCGCACTGGCCGCCTACAAGAGCCCGACGCTGGCTGACCTCAAACAGGCCAAAGAAGGCCTGGAAGCGATTGTGGACACCGAACTCGACCTGCACATCAGCTATTGCGACGAGTGGGGAATATCAGAGGCTGAGTTGGCTGAGCTGCCAGAAGCCCGTGCCACGCTGGCTTACACCCGCTACGTGCTCGACACCGGCAACCGCGGCGATCTGCTGGATCTGCATGTGGCCCTGTCGCCGTGCATGGTTGGCTATGGCGAGATCGCCAACTGGCTGAACAGCCGAAGCACCACCATCAGAGGCGACCGCAACCCTTACGACGCCTGGATGGCAATGTATGAAAGCGACGATTTCCAGGAGGCCATGCAGGCCGAAGTTGAGTGGCTGAACGAACGCCTGGCGGAAGTCTCCCCGGCCCGGTTCGAACAACTGACCCGAATCTTCCGCGACGCGACCCGACTGGAAATCGACTTCTGGAACATGGGGCTGAACCTGAGCGATTAAACACGGAACCACGCCAGTGTCAGGCCCTCCCTGGCACTGGTACCAAATACGCTCATTCCGTTGGTCTTGTCTGCCGCTGCGCGAATCTGGCACTTCCGTTCAGCTTGCAGGCTGAATGTTCTGGTTATGGTGAAAGACATTCTCCGGATCATAACGAGCCTTCAGGCGAGCCAGCCGATCGTAGTTCTCCTGCCCAAAACTGGCGATAATCCGCTCCTCGCCTTCATCACCGATAAAGTTCAGGTAGACAGACTCCGTCGCCCAGGGCTTGAGATCTGTCCGAATGTCATGAGCCCATTGGATGGCCTGCTCATCATCTGCCGGGTTTTCCCATAGCCCAAACGGATGTACCACCCAAGGCGCGTGACGCCAAGGCAATGGGTATTCGTCCCCACCCGTCACAACAGCGCCGCCCAACGGCAAGATGATGTGCTGTGACGGAGACGGTACCACCATGTCTCGCGCCCGGGCACAGAATCGGGCCACGGCTTCATCAGGAAAGGCATTGAGGTGTTCTGCAGACCAGTAATTCCTGTAGCCGGGAGGGTCATCCAACATACACTGGAAATCCGCATATGGCATGTCAGCAATCATTTCTCCCTGATGCCCCAGTGCCAGCATGGGTGCAATAACCTCCCGGGCTTCTGACTGGTTGCCGGCATAAACCAGCAGGACCGCATAAGCCAACCTGCCAACAAGTGCCCGCGGAACAAAATCCTCCGCCGGCCCGGTGAGAAACAGAGAACCTCCACCAATCTCTTCTGGCGCCTGCTCCATGAAATCACGATAGGCACTCAGGATGTCAGGTGCGGCTGCTGGCGGCCACAGCAATAATGCCGCGGTAACAACAGGTAAGGAGTGGGTTCGTAGCGTGAAAGAGGTTGCCACCCCGAAGTTGCCACCACCACCGTGAAGTCCCCAGAACAACTCCGGATTTTCATCATCGCTGGCATGGACCAGATTGCCATCCGCCGTCACCAGGTCTACAGCAACCAGGTTGTCACAGGCAAAACCGTACTTACGCTCCAACCAACCGCTGCCACCACCCAGAATGAAACCGCCAACGCCAGTAGTGGACACTCGCCCACCGGTTGTCATCAGGTTAAAGGGCTGGGTGCCACGGTCGAGCTGGCTCATTGTTGCACCACCGCCGACCTTCACAGTCCCGGCATCGGCGTTAACAGTCACGCTGTTTATGGCCTGCATATCGATCACGAGACCATCATCCACCAACGACTTGCCCGCAACACTGTGGCCTCCCCCACGTACTGCGATCTCCAGCCCCTGGTCACGACCAAAACGGATCGCGCTGACCACATCATCGACGTCAGCACACTGGGCAATAACACAGGGCCGGCGATCAATCATGTAGTTATAGATGGAACGAGCTTCATTATATCCGGGGGTATCCGGCGTAATGAGCTGACCCGAGAACTGCTTCCCGAGCGCCTCAAGGTGGGACGGATTCAATTGACCGTTCATGTGCTTCCCCCTCTTACGAAGAATCGATCGCGGAAGAGCCATGAGGTACGTATTCGCACACCCGATTTAAAAGTCCGACATCGGATACCGTAAGCTTAATACACGGACAACAATCTGTCGCTTAACCGGACACACCACGACACCAAGCGGCACTCATTTCGCCACATGCCCCACATAGGCGGCAGTGAAGGCGGTTTCCTGAAACGCCTTCAAGCCGGTATCTGCAAAGGGTACCGGCAGCGGCTTGGCCGACAAGGTCGATTTGATCAACGCCGAAGGCAGCAGGCGGACCTCAAACTCCACTCCGTCGATCAGCTGAATGGCCGCTTCCATCTTGAAACTGACAGCACCGCCGGCAAACTTGCCCTTGGGCATCCGCTCCTTGATTACCACACGGCTCACCCCTTTTTCAGTCATCAGCTCCGCAAACGAACGCTGAAACTGCATCAGGTCTTCCCGTGTGTGGTTCTTGGGCAACGACAGTTTGCGCACCTTGCAATCAGGCAGACTGAACTGCCCCCGGTCCAGATGCAGGAAGCACAGCACCGCGTCGCTGCCCGTCAGTTCAACACCACAAATCATCATCCGATCTTCCTCATTACCTACGAGACCAAGCGCCATGTCAGCCATAACACTTCATAATCCGGAGCCACCCAGTGAATCTTAGCCACCCTGGATGCATGTTCCGGGTCAAATAATACGGGCGATTCAGCGCTGCCTCTTGGAGGAGTCCATGTCAAAATGAACGTGAACTTTGCTGGCAACACACATCCCCAGCCAGGAAACAATCCCACCAAGTGCTCCATAGAGGTGAGACATAGACACAACCTGTCCGCCAATGATCCCTTCAACTGGCGATGGAAACTCACCGATGACTTCCGTGCCAACCTTGAGGGTTACGATGGCCAGTATCCCGAAGGCAAACCTGGGATCACTCCACACCAGTAACAGAGCGCCGGCGACGAGAATACCATGAAGCAATCCAGACAGACCGACATACCAAGCCAGGTCAGCCTCAGTCATCCACAGCCCCCCGGTGACACAGACAGAACACATAACGACAACGATGAGCCAGTTTGTAACCGAGAGCACTCTGCCAACCAGGTACCAAACCAATACAAGCCCCACCAGATTCAACATCAGGTGTTCCCACCCCAAATGCACAAAGTTGGCGGAAAAAAGACGCCAGATCTCGCCGTTAAGCACAGCATGGCGCTCATAACGTAAAACGTCTTCCAAACCAAACGCCCACAGCGCGATCGTAAGCACAAACAATAAAGCTGGGGGAACCAACTCCCCGTTTCCTGGGAAGTGAATACAACGAAAAATCACAAAGTTCTCCTGCTCGGGTGCTGATATAAAAGAAGATTGGATCGGCTTTCTGTCCACATTAAATACAGTGCCTTGCATGTTAAGTTACTGCCGGGTAATCTTCTGACGGATTCAACCACCCAAGTCGCTCGAAATGTTTAGGAGCGGATGCAAAGCCGTCCCAAACCAAACCCTTTGAGTATCGCGGCAAGCAGGTCTGTACGTGAAGGAAGCAATCGACAAGGAGCAATTTTATGTCCGGTTCTAACATCCCAATGGAAAAATCATCGAGGTATCGCGCCAACCTCTTGTGTGTCTTAGGTATGGCCGCGTTTTCAGCTATGCCAGCAGCCGCTGAACCATTTAAGGAAATGCAGTGGATTCAGGATGGCGTAAACGGCATTGATACCATGCGCTGCAGCCAAAACAGCGCAACCAGCCCAGATCTGCGTTTTGTGTACTCTATTGCCTATTGCGATAATGCGCTCAACGTCTTTTCCCGTGATATCGAGACAGGCTCCCTGAATTTGGTCGATTCCCTGATTGCCAATAAGGAAACCGGCGTAGGCCTCCGCCCCGAGGACGAGGTTATTATGTCCCCGGACGGAAAGTATGTATACGTGATGGGTATGACAGGAAAGCCAGGCGATTCGTCAAACAATTTTCGTAGTGCCCTGTTCGTTTACGAGCGTGATCTCGACACAGGCTACCTGACGGAGCGCCAGATCTATGACGGCCAGGGCCTGACTTCTCCAGTACATGCTCAGATATCCCAAGATGGTCAGTACATATACGTTGCAAGCAACCAGACAAAGTCTGTCGCCGTGTTGAAGCGAACAGCCAATGGCCTGCTGTCAGAAGTGCAGTTCAACAATGAACTCACCGCAGAAGAACGATACTTCGATGTCCCGGCAATGGCCCTTTCGCCTGACGAGAATCAACTGTTTGTTAGCGTTGGCTCTGACCATTTTGGCGCAATTGTAACGATGTCACGGGACGCAACAACCGGCAAACTAACCTACGTTGGAGAGGTGTCGTCCAAAACAGCTGGCACAACCGACCTGAGAAGAATCGATGAACTCGCGGTCAGTAACGATGGCGACTACCTGTATGCCTTCAACGACAGCACTCTCAGCAGCGATGGCACCGAACTTTGGCAGTTTGATGTTCTTGACGATGGCTCACTGTCGTTCGTGGATACGGCGACTATCCCCGACAACCATCCGGATGAGAAGTTTTTTTGCCCCACGAGCCTGAACATCAGTTCCAACGACCACCTGTTGTATTTTGTGGACCACTGTGGAGGTACCTTCCAGCTCTGGAATACTTCTGACGTAGACGGCAGCCTGACATTCCTTGCTGCTGAAGAGGAAGATAACCGAAGAACGCTCTCCCAGGTGCCCACGATTGAAATCACACCAGATGAGCGCTTCGCCCATGTACCTTCGCCGTATGGATTGTCAGTCTTCGAGCTCTCCGCCGATACGGACCTGACGCTATCTGCAGCAAGTACTGCGACTCCCTCGGAAGAGTTCGCCGTTGACCTTGATCTGATTAACCTGGGCGGAGCCTCTGCCCACGGCGTTGAGGTTCACGTTCAGACCGGCGAGTCTCTGACGTTCGTGAGCGCTGACCCGTTCAGCAATACGACCACATGCACCGCAGTAGCGCAGGGAGTCACCTGTAACGTAGGTCGACTGCAGAATGGCGAAGCCGAAGAAATCCGATTGACGTTGCGCGCTCCAGAAGAGGCCGGCGAGGTGACTCTGGCGGCTTTGGTTACCCAGTTCGAAATCGACCCCGACGAGAGCAACAACGAGAACGCCATAGCCATAGAGGTTGGCGGAACACCCGCTGACAACTCGGGCGATAACGATAATGGTAACACTGATGACAGCGATGGCGGCGGCGGTAGCTCCGGCCTTGGGTTCCTGGCAATGCTGACAGCACTGGCATGCCTGCGCCGGCCACGACAGGTTCGATCACGTACCTGAGCCCTAACCATCCACGCCACCCGACAGGAGGAGTTCGTCACATAGTGTGGCGAACTCCTCCTTACGAGCGGTCACACTTCTGGCCAAGTTGTCAGTTTCCCTCCTCGCAGGGGCCCGCTACCTCCCCATCTCGGTATTCACCATTCCCCATCGGCCAACTTTGTTTTGGTCACCATGACCAACGGCAGTCCCTATTCCTGCTCCGACGGTGTAACCTCTCCGCTCCCCCTAAACGTCCGATGTATCATGCAGCCATGAGTACTGTCCCTCCCGCCGAGCATACAATCTCCGAAGCCGAAATAGCACAGGCCATCCGTACGGGCACTGAGCGCTACTTTGCCGACTGTCGAGCGCGGGTACCGGCGTTCATTGATCACCACTTCCATTACCCGGGAGCCGTCGCCACCAACCGGATGGCGTGGGGCTGGGACATGTTGCGGGCGCCGCTCAACCTGTTGTGGGCGCCCGTGTACGCCATCGCCAGTCTGGTGAAACTCCTGACCCGCCAGCGTGCCAGTCTGCGATGGCTGCATACGATGGCCGGCCAGGTGCCGGCAGGGTTTACCACCCGGGTCCAAACGCACGTCTCGATGCTGATCCAGCAGGAGCTGCTTGCTCTGGGCGAGCCAGGTCAAAGACTGGAAGACTACCTGATCGATGCTCTTGAAGCCGTCTACACACGCCATAGCCACGAGCCCGTCGATCACCAACAATTCTGCCGCTTGATGGCGCCGCTGATCACCGACGCCCTTCACCAATACCGGGTGACCCGGACAGCGTCGGCGGACATCACCAACAGCCTTTCCTGTACTGTGCTGGGGGCCTTTGCGTTCCAGAAGTTTACCCCTGGTGGTATCGGTCTCGGGGTGGTGGTCGCCGCCATGGTCGCAAAATTCCTGGCGGCCAGAGATTTTTTTCTCGGAGAAACAATCGGCCACTGGTACTACAGCGTATTCCCTCCGGAGCCGTCACTGGCCACAACCGCTGCCGTGATGGTCGCCGTGATGACCGCGCTGGCAGCGTTTGCCGCCCTGTCCGGCGTGATCTCTGATCCGGTACAGGCGGCGATCGGTTTACACCGGCGGCGCCTGCTCAAGTTGCTGGACCACCTGGAGCGCGACCTGGCGCTCAGCACCCAAAGCAGTTTTCGCCCCAAAGACCAGTACCTGGCGAGAATTCTGGACACCTTTGACATGATCAAATCGGGTTTGATCTAGGGAGCTTTACATGATTACCGTTCACCACCTCAACAATTCCCGCTCGCAGCGCATTCTCTGGATGCTGGAAGAACTGGGCGTGCCGTATGAGATAAAGCGCTACCAGCGTGATCCCAAGACCATGCTGGCGCCCGACAGCCTCAAGAAGATTCATCCGCTGGGGAAATCGCCGGTGATCACCGATGGCGACCTGGTGGTAGCCGAGTCCGGCGCCATCATCGAATACCTGGCCCATACCTATGGAAAGGACACCCTGCTGCCACAAGCCGGAGGCCAACAATGGCTGGATTACACCTACTGGCTGCATTACGCCGAAGGTTCCCTGATGCCTCCGCTGGTGATGCGCCTGGTGTTTGAAAAGGTGAAAACCAGTCCGATGCCGTTCTTTATCAAGCCTGTGGCCAAGGGTATTTCAGACAAGACCAACGCCATCTTTATTGGCCCAATGATCAAGACCCACCTGGACTTTGTGGAGGCCCACCTCGCGAAGAACACCTGGTTTCTGGGTGACAACCTCAGCGCGGCTGACATCCAGATGAGCTTTCCACTGGAAGCGTCGGTGGCCCAGGGTATCGTCGGTCAGCATCGCCCCCATATCATCGCCTGGGTCGAACAGGTACACGCGCGCCCCGCCTACCAGCGAGCACTGGAACAGGGCGGTGAGTACGACTTCGCCTGATCCGGTCAGCCGCAGCATCCCAATGTCCCGCTCGGTCCATTCGATGACCCGGACCCGCTGCGTCGCTCTGGGGCTCCTGGCCAAAGCGCCACCTCAAGCGCTGACAACACCGGCCAAGAGTCCCAAAACGGCGCCGCTGGTTACCACGGTCCGACCACGTACCCCAGTTGCTCAGGCAACCACAACGCAATGCCCGGCATCAGCATGACCAGCGCCAGGCTGACGGCCATGGCGGCAATAAACACCAGCGCCCAGCCAATGGTGTGCTCCAGGCGGATGTTGGCGATCCGCGTCGTCACCATCAGGTTAACCGCAACCGGTGGTGTGAACTGGCCAATGGCAATGTTCATGGCCAGCAGGATACCAAACCAGATCGGGTTCCAACCGAAGTGGTTCATCAACGGCAGCACGATCGGGATCAGGATCAGGTAGATCGAAATGGCATCCAGCAGCATGCCAGCCAGTAGCACCAGCACCATCACCAGCCCAAGCAGCACCCAGCCGTTCTCAGACAGTGACAGCAACCCATCGGCCAGATGCTCGAAGGTACCCAGGGTGGTTCCCGCCCAGGCGAAGATACCGGCCAGTGCGATGATGAACATCACCACCCCAGAGGTGACGGCGGCCTCTGTCATCAGGTTCCAGAGGTCCTTGAGGCCCAGGTTGCGATACAGCAGACAACCCACAAGCACGCCGTAAGTGACCGCAACCACCGCCGCCTCGGTGGGTGTGAACAGCCCCGAACGCAGGCCACCCAGGATAATCACCGGCGCAAACAGCGCGGGCAGTGCCGCCTTGAAGCTGGGCCACAGCGGTGGGCGTTCGACCGTATCCGGGTCTTCCCAGCGATACTTTCTGGCAAAGTACAGTGCCGGTGCCAACAGCGACACACCCGCCAGGATGCCGGGGAACAACCCCGCCGCAAACAGCGCACGCAGATCCACACCGGGCACCACAATGGAATACAGAATCAGGGCAATGGACGGTGGAATCAGAATCGCCGTGGACGATGACGCCGCTATCAGCGATGCGGAGAACGGCTGGGGATAGCCGGCCTTACGCATGCTTGGCAGCATCACCATCGCCACCGCCGCCGCATCGGCAGGGCCAGAACCGCTCATCCCCCCCATAATCAGACAGACCAGCACGGCCACCACCGTCAGACCGCCGTGTCGGGGACCAATAATGGCCTGGGCAAAGCGGACCAGGCTGGCCGCCACCCCCGCCCGCTCGAAGATCAGGCCGGTGAGAATAAACAGCGGAATCGCAATCAGCGGATACTTCGCCACGCTGTTGTAGGTATTGGTACCGAACGTCCCCAACATCGCTGGCGGCAGCCCGGCGATAATACCGACCACGCCGCCAACGCCCAACGCCACAGCCACCGGCACGCCCAACAGCAATGCCAGCAGGAAGCTGCCAATCATCAACAGATCAGGACTCATGAACCACCTCCGGCGCTTCCCGACCCCGCAGACGATCAATTAGGCTCTGGGTCATCCGGATCATGATGGCCACCGACAACAGCGGCAGCCAGACCACATAGATCCAGTTGGGCAGGCCCAGCCCAGGCGACAGCGACTCCCACTGGTATTCCTGCAGGGCGAAGGTGCTGCCGTACCAGGTCATGATCCCCAGGACCACCAGGCCGGCGAGCCATTGCAGCACGTAGACCACTTTACGTGCCCACAATGGCAGGTAGTGCTCAATCAGCTCGATGCGGATGTGCTGATTGTGACGCGCGGCAACCGCCGCACCCGCAAAGGTCAGCACAACCAGACAGAACACCGAGAACTCTTCGGTAAAGGCAAACGACGCATCCGTTGCGTAGCGAACGATCACATTGCCCAGGCTGATTCCACAGATTGCGACCAGGGCAAGGGTGGCCAGCCAGGCATCAGGACGGAACTTGGGGGGACGGGACGACATGGAGACTCCGGGTCAGGAAGAACGCCCGCCAGTAGCGGCGGGCGCAGGGGCCGCGCGGTATTACGGGTTGCGATTGCTGACCGCGTCCTGGGCCTGCCGGACCAGATCTTCACCGATACGCGGCGTCCACTTCTCATACACCGAGTGGGTAGCCTCAATAAAAGCGTCCCGCTGCTGAGGCGTCAGTTCCGTCACGTTCACGCCCCGTTCCTTGATGGTGGCCAGAATGCCATCAACCTCGCTGCGGGACTTTTCGATCTCCCACTGGCCGGCATCAATGGCCGCCTGTTTCAGCAGTGCCTGATCTTCCGGACTGAACTGGTCCCAGACCCGATTGCTGATCGCAAACACCAGTGGGTCCGCCATGTAGTGCCATCGGGTCAGGTGGGTCTGGCCAACCTGGTCGATGCGCGCCACATCGAATACCGACAGCGGATTCTCCTGACCATCCACGGCGCCGGTGGTCAACGCCGGTTTGGCATCGGCCCAGCTCATCTGGGTCGGGTTGGCGCCCAGGGCAGAAAAGGTGTCCTGAAACAGCGGCGAGCCGACCACTCGAATTTTCAGACCGTCCAGGTCCGCCGGCTCATCAATCGCCAGGCTGGAATTGGAGAGCTCGCGGAAACCGTTCTCACCCCAGGCCAATGGCGTCACTCCCCGTTTTTTGATCGCGGCAAAGATCGCCTCGCCGGCTTCCCCCTGGGTGATGGCATCAATGGCCGCGTAATCCGGCATCAGGAATGGCAGTGAAAACAGGTTCAGTTCGGGCACCTGCGGCGACCAGTTGATGGTGGACCCGACCGCCATATCAATCAGCCCGGAACGCATGGCGGAAAACTCCTTGGTCTGGTCACCAGAGACCAATTGGGAGTTGCTGTAGATCTTCATGTTGATGCGCCCTTCCGAGCGCTCATTTACCAGCTCCACCCATTTATCAGCAGCCTGGCCCCAGGGAAAGGCAGATGGCAGAACCGTCGAAACGGTGTATTCGTCCTTGTACTGGGCATGGGATACGGCGCTGAACAGGAACATACCCGTCGCAATGGCAGTCAGAAATGCATGACGTCTCGACATAGTGTTTTTCCTTTTTATTGGAGTGGTGCGGACCAGCGGGAGGCAAACTGCCAATGGGCCGACAGGCGATTATAGGAATGGAGTTATGGGGAGGCAATAGAGGCCGGATCCGCTGAATTCTCAATCATGAGAATATCGCATGGCTCCGCTACCCATTCATTTCCCGGTGAAAATCCGCCAAAAAAGCGGACAGCTTTGCAAAGACAAGTGCCCCGTTTGGCTTGTGTCCCGCCTGGTAGATTCATTGATCTACTGTGTCGTTCCGGGGTTCCCAACCAGGGCGCCAGAGGGCAGGTGTGGTGACTCCGTCACTGTTTCCTCATCACGAAGCTGCTTTTGCAATTGCCGACCGGCTTTTGCCAGTTGGCTGTTCAACCGCCCCAAAGCCCGCAGCTGATCCAGCAATGCATTGGCCTGAACTGGCTGGAACAGCCCGGTCGCGGTGGCCTTGAGCACGTCCTTTCGGGCCCGCTCGTACCGATGATGAAGTTCGTGGAACTGATCGCTAAGCGTCGATGAATAGAGGTCGTCTTGTGGCTGCCAAGCTTTCAGTACGGTGATGGTTTCACTGACCAGGGGCCGGGCCTGGGGACAATCCAACCCCTGCTTCACCAGTTGACTGGCCTCATAGGCGATCTCCCGCATACGCCGAACCAGGCGGAGCACAACAGGAAGCGCCGCGGACTCATCGGCGGATAACCCCGAGCGCTCCAGATGCGCCACCGAGGCATCAATCCGGTCACACAACAACATGACCGCCTGCTGGCGACCTTCAAACTGGCGCGCATCCACCGGAGGCTGCAAGGCCGCCAGAGCGAGCTCCCGATTCATCCCGAGCACCCGGCGCAACTCCAGACGCATGGCATCCTGTGCCAACAGCGGTGTCGAACTGGTGGTCCGGTCGAGGTACTGAGGCCTGGACAGATCCTCGGCTGGCGTCACAAAGCGGCGCTCCAGTAACCCGGCAAGGCGCCCCGTGAAAGGCCACATTAACAGCACCCCGAGCACATTAAACAGGGTATGGAACAACGCCAGGATCACCGCTGGCACCGCCTCCAGGGCCAGCGCATCCCCGGCTTGCCGCACCAGCCACAGCAGCACCGGCAGAAGCATCAGGGCAACCACGCCCGTTGCCAGATTGAAGATCACGTGGGCGGTTGCAACGCGCCTGGCGTTCGCCGTTGCACCAATGGCGGCAAACACCGCGGTAGAGGTGGTGCCAACGTTCGCGCCTATCACCATGGCTGCAGCGGCCGGCAGCCCGATCACGCCACCGGTGGCGGCGGTCAGGGTGATCGCAATGGCCGCGCTGGAGGACTGGGTCATCAAGGTCATGAAGGCGCCAACACCCACAAACATCATCAGCCCCGGCAGCGATTCCGACGCCAGTGCAGCCAGTTCCACACCCTGGGCAAGCCCCTCGAAGGCCCCACGCAACACATCGATACCGATGAAGAACAGACCAAAACCGGCCAAGGCGCCGCCAATTGCCGCGCGCCGACTGCCGGCGCCGGTCAGACGCAGGATCATACCGATACCGATCATCGGTAACGCGAAGGCTTCTACCTTGATATTGAATCCCACCGCGGCCACCAGCCAACCGGTCATGGTGGTGCCGATGTTGGCTCCGAACACCACCCCCAGGGCCTGATGCATGGTCAGCAGGTTGGCATTGACGAAGCCAATGGTGGCCACGGTAACCGCACTGGAGGACTGCACGATGCCCGTGATCAGGGCCCCGGATGCAATGCCACGAAGCGGCGTTTTCGTCCAGCGTCCCAGCAGATCCCGCAAAGCGTCGCCGGCTGTCATACGCAAACCGTCGGTGATCATTCCGACCGCAAGCAGAAACAGCCCCAGGCCACCGATCATAGCGCCGAGCATTTCCAATGCCATACGTCCTGATTCCTCTTGAGGGGTGGCCTTCGGGCCATCAAGTTGCCCGCAATCCCGCGGTTCAGTTCTGATAGCCCCCCTGGCGGGACCGCTGCAGGTACTGGTCCATTCGCCCATCCTCCCGGAGCAGTCGCAGCCCCTCGTTGAATCGGGCGAGACGGTCTGCACTTTCCGGGACCTGCCGGGGAAACAGCAGGTGCATGGTGGTCAGCGGTTTCAGGGGATGGGGGTGGTGAGTCACCTGGTTGACCGTCTCTGCCGGAAACAGCTTGCGCAGCTCGGCGTACCCCGCCTCAATGTCCGATGGAAACAGGTCGATCCTGCCCGCCAGCAGTTTGTGCCAGTTCAGCTTGTCGGAGCTGACCCACTCGAGCCGGAAAAGCCCTTGCTCCCCGCCCGACACGAATGCCTCGCCATAGTTGTAACTGTTGGTACCACCAATCGTCAGCCCCCTCAGGTCGTCCAGTTGACGCCAGTCAAAGTGGGACGTTTTCAGGTGGAAAAAAACGTAGCCGTACTCTCCAATGGCGTCGCTGTACAGATGCTCTTGCGCCCGGTCAGGCTGGTAGCTCCAGGGAAAACTTGCCGCCACCTCCCCGACTTCAGACATCAGACATCAGACATCAGCATGGTCCGCGACCAGGGAAAGAACTGGAACTCCACGGTGTCACCCACCGCTGCAAACGCCTCCCGCACAATGTGCGCCGTCACACCCTGGTGTTTCAGATGCGCTGAGACATAAGGCGGCCACTCCCCGGTGGCGATCACCAGGTTTTCCGACTGAACCGGCAGGCAGAACAACAGGCAGGCAATAAAGCCGCCCAAACTCCGGCCGACACGGGATTGCTGGCGAAAAAACACGATCCGGGACCTCCACGGTCAGGGGTTCATGACCATCAGTATAGATGTCGAGAAATCTGCGACGGCAATATTGACGGATGGCCCCATCGAGTGCCTGAATAGATAGACCATCACCTTGCGGAGGATAGGCGCATGAAGTGGATCGTACTGGCCATCGTCATTGCCGTGGTTGCCTACTGGCTGAGCCAGGGTCGTCGACGCAACAGCATTGAGGACCCGGATGTGAAAACCGTGGAAGAGAAGGACTTCTACCTCACATCGGACGACAATGCCTCTGACAACGAGCCCACCTCAGGCAACCGCAACCCGCGCCACTGAGCGGCTTCTGTTTAAGGTGTTAATGACACCGGGGCCACAAGGAATCCAGCATGAAAGGAAGCAGCCTCGGTGTCGCAACACTGCTGTTGCTGTCGGCCTGTTCGGCCATTGGCGCAGACACCCAAGGACAGGCCAACGCAAGGTTCGCCCACGAACTGCAACACTATGAACAGGTGATGGCGCAGCCACACACTTGGCATCAGCCGGAACGGCCGTGCCTGACACTGGCGGCAGTTGCCAAAGTGCAGGTAACGCCGGCGTGCCCTTTTCATAGTGAACCTGCAGGCCATAGCGGTCATCCAGCGCCGCTTCTCTTGCGGCCGTACTTCCCGACAGATTGAACCAAAGCGCCCTGGGACTGGTGCCCGAAAGCAGAAACCAGGCACAAAGCAGCATAGCCATTGCCAGGATTAGGTTTGCAGCACGCTTTAACGTCATGACATCAGAAACTCATCCAGGCACACGGAACCATATACGCGAATAAGAAATGGAACCGGAAGGTAATGAACGCCCCGTTACCATCCCGTCACAGATACAGCAAACCGTTGCACATAACTGGCCCTACTGCCACGGTTATACCGACACAGTTAATAGGAGGATAGGAAATGCTCTATTGGGCTATTGTCTGTTTGGTCATCGCTATTATTGCAGGCGTTCTCGGTTTTGGCGGCATTGCCGGCACCGCGGCCGGGTTTGCGAAGATTCTATTTTTTATTTTCCTGATCCTGATGGTTGTATCGGTTGTGGTCAATGTGCTCCGTGGCCGGGGGCCTAAACTTTAGAAGGATTTGGCGGCGAGGCATATTGGCAAACCCAAACAACCGGCGTATGCTTGCCCACCAAGAATTCACCCAAGCCTTGCGACATTGTCGCGGGGCGCTACGCAACAGGAGGAAAACACATGTCACAACTCAAGCAGGTATCCAGTAACTGATACTGCCTTCCTCCTAGTCGGCTGGAAGGCATAAAGGTCTTCCGGCGCAGTGGTATGCATAACGCATAGAAACCCTGGTGGACCCTGTTCACCAGGGTTTTTTCGTATGGGCGGTGCGTCGGCAGACAGCATTTGGGAACCTCGACACCCGTTCGAGGTCCCATAAAAAGGATTTGTTATGCCGATTCGGAGAACCATCAATAAAGGCCGGGTGCCCGTCAAGATCTACACCAACCAGGTGGAGCACGGCGCCCTCAATCAACTGGCCAACATCGCCCAGCTACCCATTGTGCACAGCCACATTGCCGCTATGCCGGATGTCCATATGGGTATCGGCGCCACCGTGGGGTCGGTGATCCCCACCCTCGGCGCCATTATCCCCGCCGCTGTCGGCGTCGACATCGGTTGTGGTATGAATGCGGTACGGCTGACGCTCAAAGCGAGCCAACTCCCGGAGAGCCTGCGTAAGATCCGCAGCGCCATCGAGGCCACGGTACCGGTGGGCTTCAATATGCACAGCCGGCCCAGCATCCAGCGCAAGTCCGTCGCGCAGCTGGACGCAGAGCTCGATGACATTCTGGGCAAACACCCGGGGCTGCTGAAAATGCAGAAACCCCATACCTGGGCAAAGCAGCTTGGCACCCTGGGTGGCGGCAACCACTTCATCGAACTGTGTATCGATGAGAGCCAGGATGTGTGGATCATGCTGCACTCCGGCAGCCGTGGCATTGGCAATGTTATTGGGCGTTACTTCATCAGCCTGGCGAAGAAAGATGCCCAGCGCCACCAGTTGCACCTGCCGGACAAGGACCTGGCCTACTTCTCGGAGGGGGCCGATCACTTTGACGACTATGTGCAGGCGGTGGAATGGGCCCAGGAATACGCCCTGGTCAATCGTCGCGAGATGATGCGTCTGGTGGTCAACGCCATCCGCCCTCACCTGCCGGAGTTCCAGGTGAGCAAAGAGGCCATCAACTGCCACCACAACTATGTGGCCCGGGAGACCCACTTTGGCGAACAGGTGTTCCTGACCCGCAAGGGCGCCATTGCGGCTGCCGAGGACCAGTTGGGCATCATCCCCGGCAGCATGGGCGCCAAGTCGTTCATTGTCCGTGGCAAGGGTAACGCCGAGTCGTTCTGCTCGTGTTCCCACGGTGCCGGACGCACTATGAGCCGCACCCAGGCCAAGCGGCAGTTCAACCGCGCCGACATGGAGGCCCAGACCCTGGGCGTGGAATGCCGTAAGGACAAGGGAGTGCTGGACGAAATTCCGGGCGCTTACAAAGACATTGATGAAGTGATGGCAAACCAGAGCGATCTGGTCGAAGTGGTGCACACCCTGAAACAGGTTGTGTGCGTAAAAGGATAAGGAGACACGTTATGGCAAAAGCACCAAAACCCATGCACAACTGGGCCGCCTGCGACCCGTTGATGCGCAAGGGCGGCGTCCATCAGGAGGCGAAACTCAGCCAACGTCCCCGTCTGGACTGGCGCCAGGCACTGGACGAATTCGAGGACTGGCAGGATGAGGTGTCAGAACCCGACTCAACCGACAATCACGAAGGGCCCCAGAGCCCTTCTTTTTTTATGGTCACTGCACATTTTATTGTCACTGCACACCGCCAGCCGACGGCGCCGAAACCTTAAGCTCTCGCCTTACACCAGGCGGGCGTCCAGGCTGTTTTGGGCCAGCCGGCGAGCCTGCACCTCCGTCATCCCCAATTCCTCCCGCAGGGCCTGAAAGTTCTCCAGCACATACCCACCGAAATAGGACGGGTCGTCCGAGTTCACCGACACATTGAGACCACGATCCAGCAGTTCCAGGATGTTGTGGTGGGCCATGTCCGGAAACACACACAACTTGATGTTCGACAATGGGCAAACCGTCAGCGGCATCTGCTCGTCCACCAGCCGGTCAATCAGCTTCGGGTCTTCCGCGGCACGCACACCGTGGTCAATCCGGTTCACCTTGAGCAGATCCAGCGCCTGCCAGATATACTCCGGTGGCCCTTCTTCGCCGGCGTGAGCCACCGCCAGCAAGCCCTCGGCTCGCGCCTTGGCAAACACCCGCTCAAATTTACTGGGGGGATGCCCCTGCTCTGAGCTGTCCAGCCCCACCGCAAAAAACTGATCCCGGAACGGCATGGCCTGCTCCAGCGTTCGAAAGGCATCGTCTTCCGACAGATGCCGCAGGAAGCTGAGAATCAACCCTCCGCTGATACCAAGTTGCTCACGACCGTCACGCAACGCGCCGCTGATGCCGTTGATGGCCACCTCAAAGGGAATGCCCCGGCCGGTATGGGTCTGGGGATCAAAGAAAGGCTCAACGTGCACCACTCCCTGGGCCTGGCACCGCTGCAGGTAGGCCCAGGTGAGATCGTAGAAATCCTGCTCCGTGCGAAGCACATTGGCGCCCTGGTAGTACAGATCCAGGAATTCCTGCAGGTTGTTGAAGGAATACGCCTGTCGCAGGGCGTCCACGTCCTTCCATGGCAGCTCAATGCCATTACGCCGGGCCAGCGCAAACATCAGTTCGGGCTCCAGAGCGCCTTCCAGATGCAGGTGCAGCTCGGCTTTGGGCAGGGCGTTCAGCCAGGCGTCGTTCATCACAGTCTCCGGGGTCGTTGTATCGTCAATCTACAAATCATCCTAGAGAGTCGTGGAGCTGGCAACTTTCGCCCGCCTGCTCGCCAGGGCCAGGACGCCTCTGGCTACTCGACAAAGCTCGATTGGCTGGAAATCAGTGACGACAGTTCCAGATTCCAGTGCGCCATACCACTGCGGCTGTAGACATAGTGCCCGCTGAGGGAGCGCATCTGTGGAATACGGTCAGGGGCAACGCCACTCAGAATCAGCGATGCCAGCCGGGCAGCCGTGATCCCTTCCTGATGGGCAGACACGGTGAACCCACCGACGCTCTGCTGCTTGCCAATGAAGATGTCCCAGAACGAGAAGATCGGTACCTGGGCATAGGCAAACGCCCGGCTCATCAGCTCGGCAGGCGGCACGTAGCGATCCGCCTGGTCCCGAATGGTGTGATGGGTGCCAACGATGATGGCGTCGTAGTGCTCATGGGCGGTAAACACGTTCTGCAGCCAGGTGTCCCGGTCGTTGGTGAGTACAATATCCAGGCTCGCCCCATACAGAGACGATTCACGTTCCTCGCCGAAGTACTCCGTCACCGCATTGCGCATGGTGGGAGAATCGTCCATCAGGATCAGAAACCGGTCGCTCTGGCCAAGCACCTTGCGCAGGTGACGGACGTTCTCGGCAAAGAAAGGACGCTCCAGAATGCCGGTCACCAGAGGGTGCGCCAACTCAGGATGCTGATTGGGGCCGCCATTGACGCCAAGAAACACCACCGGAATCTGCCGGCGCACCAGATACCCGGCCATCAGCGAAAAGGCATTGTCATCCCCCAGAATCGCCAGGTCTGGCTGCAGTGCTGCAACCCGCTCCTGCACGCTCGCCGCCTGCTGGGGCCATTCGGACTTGGGCAATCGTTTGGTGTCCAAAGCCAGGACATGAATCTCATGGCTTTCGCCCAGCTCCGACTGGATCGCAGCGATGTAATCGGCATCCCACTGATAGGCGTCGTGGTAGCTCTCAATCACAACCACGGTCTTGGCAAAGCACAGGGGGCTCACGAGCAGCAAAGCAAGTAACAGGAAACGCATGCCTGGGTCCTTGTTGTTATTGGTATGGGGCAGGTAGCCATACAAATAACACACCACATCCACAAGGCATTGATTTATAAACTGTTGAGCGCTATGGCGGACAGTTTTGAGAGGGGGTAAAGGCTTGAATGTACGGTTATCCAGACAGCCGGTGTCTGGATCTCAGGACAGGTAAGCGGTGTGTTCGCGCTCGGGGCCGGCGGCAGGTCGTGGCCTGCCGCCGGCTTGCAGGCTTCAGAAGTACATCTTTCGGATCATCGTGGGAACCACCTTCCCAGCTGCCCGAATGAAATCAACCGGAGATGTTGGGGCCTCCATGTGCATGGCGTTGCGCAGGGCGTCGTAGCTTTGGCGGTCCTGGGGATACCACCACAGGTTTCGTTTCGCCCGCAGCCAGTCCCAGTTCACCACCTTGGCTTTGCTCATTTCCATCAGCCCTTCCGGGCCGTGGGTACGACCGATGCCGGATTCCCCGGGGCCACCCCAGGGCAAATCAGACATCCCATGGGTATAGAGGTGGTCATTGATGGCAACAACACCCCCTTTGACGCGATTGGCCAACGCCTTGCCTCGCCCGGTGTCGCGAGTCCAGATGGACGCCGTCAGGGCCATGGTGCAGTCGTTTGCCAGCGCAACGGCTTCGTCTTCGGTCTTGAACGACATGACCGGGATGATCGGCCCGAACGTCTCCTCGCGCATCAGCGTCATGTCATGGTGCACATCGGTGACCAGTGTCGCAGGGTGAAAGTGTCCGTCCTGGCTGCCGACCGGCTCGGACTGGGCCACAATCCTAGCACCATCGGCGATCGCTTCCGCCAACTGTTTGGCCACCGTCTCACGCTGCTTGGGCGTGGTCATGGAACCCAGATCCACCCCGCAGTGGTCGCCGGGAACCCCATGACGCAACGCCCGTGTTTTCTCTGCCAGCAGATCCACAAACCTGGTATACACCGATTCGTGGACGTAGATACGCTCCACCCCGCCACAGGACTGTCCCGCGTTCTGATACCCGGCCCAGGCCGCACCATTGGCCGCCCGCTCCAGATCGGCATCGTCGAGCACAATCATCGGGTCCTTGCCGCCCAGTTCGAGAGACACCGGCGTCAGAGTCTCTGCGGCTTGCGCCATCAACGTCTTACCGGCAGGTACCGAACCGGTAAAGAACAGTTTGTCAATGCCATGCTTGAACATCGCCGTGGAGACTTGCCCACCGGAGCCGATGATGTGGCTGAACAGCCCCTCTGGCAGGCCGCCGGCGGCCACAATGCCTTCAATGGCCTTACCAACCAGCGGCGTCACCGCTGCCACTTTCAGGATGATGGCATTGCCGGCCATCAGACCCATGACAATCTCGCCAAACGGAATTGATAACGGGTAGTTCCAGGGACTGATGATGCCCACAACCCCCAGCGGCTCATAGCGCACTTCGGAGCGCTTGCCGAGCCACAACAGACTGGTCGGCTCACGGCTCTCGGGCTTGAGCACCTTGGCTGCGTTGTTGCCATACCAGTTACAGGCGAGCAGACATGGCAGCACCTCGGTGGCGAGCGCATCCAGCCGGGTCTTGCCGTTGCCGTCACTGACAATGCGCGCCAGCTCATCCGCGTTGTCACGGATGTAATCACGCATCTTGAAAATGTGTTTGC
This sequence comes from Marinobacter xestospongiae, assembly GCF_023156385.1. Taxonomy (GTDB): domain Bacteria; phylum Pseudomonadota; class Gammaproteobacteria; order Pseudomonadales; family Oleiphilaceae; genus Marinobacter; species Marinobacter xestospongiae. Next base: position 26,496 of record NZ_JAKZAK010000023.1, on the reverse strand, counting down.
GGCGCTCAGAGAATGATTTCGCAGCCCAGATGCTCTGGGCCTGGCGGGCCTGCTGGAAGATCCCGGGGATGTCCTTCTCCGGGGTATTCGCCACGGAATCCAGCGTCTCGCCAGTCGCTGGGTTCAACGCGTGGGTTTCTGCATTCTGAGGAAAGGCGGCTACGTTACTCATGGTCAGATTCCTGGTTGGCAATGGATCTGCTGGTGATCGTTCTGCGAACCAGAATACGACCGTTGGCAGAGCCAACCATTGGCATCAGAAACCGGAAAACGCCGCCGCCATCCCCAGTGGCAGCAGGTTCCTCCAGCGTGACCGGGCTATTCGCCCGGCCAAACGCTCTTCAGAACCCGCATGGGTCCATCGTCCTCTTCCCGCGTCACGATCAGGTAGCGCGCCGTACCGTAGGTCCCTTCCTCAAGCGCACTTTCCAGGTAAAGGATGGCATCGCGAGCTCCATCGTCGTTGAAATCCCCGGTGGCCACCAGAAAAACACGCTGGATCGCGCCGTCTTCCGTCACGTAGGTGGCCTCATAGGGACTGCGGGACTGGTGGTCCCTGATGGCGCTGAAATCCTGCCAGGAGCGGCTCTCCTTCACCCGCGCCCGCTGGTAGTCGGAAATCGCCACGGCCAGCTCCGCTGGTGCGACCTCAGGAAAATGCGGCCCCAGCAGCGGCGCAGGCAGGTGATTGTTGATCGAGGGCTTCAGAGCTCCACTGTCCTCAGTGGCCAGGCAGAGTGCCAGGTTGGCCTGCACCAGTCCGTAATCGGACGGCTGGGCCGGCCCGAAGCCATCGTTATGGGCTTCGAGTAAGGCTCGACAGCTCTCCACCGACCTCGAATCACCGCCCGACTTCGTCAGCATGAGCGGAAACTGCCAGCGCGCCGACATCAACCCGTCCGCAGTGACCTCATCCGGTGACGGCACCGGTTCAAGGGTTGCCAGCATCGGGTGTTCGGGACTGAGCGCCTGCGGTTGTTGCGCGGCACTACTGCAGGCTGACAGCATCAGTGCTGCAGCGAGGAGAAAGGAACGATGTGCGGGCATCATCAGGGAGTTCCTGCGGCTTGATTGAGCAAGTTCCGAACGTACAGATTGCGTTCATCACTGATACCACCCCGTCGACTTTCCCTCGCAGCAGCCGCCCAGTCGCTGTTGCCAATATGCCGATTGAAATTCGGATACTCGTTCTTCAATTTGGTCATACCGAGGTTGAAAATCATGTCGTACAGAGCCAGTTTCACCTTGTCTGGCATGGCGTTGAAAGCCGCTTTACCGTAGATCGTTTGCAACTCGCCGGTAAAGCTCTGAACGTGCTTGCGGGTCAGCTGGTCGATGGTGGCGTTGGTCAGTTCCAGTGACGTATAGGGGCGGAATGCACTGGCGCCATATCGCCGGCCATAGGGCCGTTGCTTGATGGCGTTGTATTCCTCGCGAATCTCAGTTGCTGTCGCAGCCCTACCGGTATCACGATGAACAAAGGAGATCGCCGCAGCCTGGTTGGCATCCGGGATCATATTGCCCACACCTACCGTCACATAACCGCGGGTGTCCAGATACATATGAGGTATCCGGCCTTCCTGTTGCTCAAGGCGCTTCATCAGGGTAGCAATCAGGTTCGGTGACGGTGAGGCCTGCGACGAGGCTGCCTGCGCCAGTTTCTGGTTCATTAATCGATGGGTTCGGCCATTGGGATCGATACGGCCATCCGGGCGCATCATGCCAACCACTTTTTTCTGGAAAACTTCGATGGCCGCAACGGTATTGGAGCGGGCTGGCACCGCCCCCAGACTTCCATCCACGGCAAGTCGACGGGTTGGTACAATCAGGGCATTCAGTTGGTTCAGTGCAGTTTGAACAGAGCGGATGTCGGAGGGCTGATTCTTACCGCCAATCCCGACGGCTCCGGAAAGCGTCATAGTGCTCATTGCGAACTTCCTTATCGCAAGTTGGGAGAGCTCGATCTTACCGTGCGTTTTTACAATTCTGAAGGCCGGTAACAGGCGCAAAGTCTCAAAACGCGAGTCCGATTCAATGTGCCTCAGCTCTGGTCAACCCCAAACACGCCGATCAAAACTCATTGAGCATCAGCACCAGACTACCACCCCGTAACACGCTGCCGTAGTTGAAGTTGATGCCTATCCCGATGTTGTCTAGCACGGAGACATAATCACCGGTATCCACCAACCAGGCGATGCCAGCCTCATAATAATGCCGGTTTCCAATTGACTGGGCGAGGTCGCCCCCCAGATCCACTCGAGCTATCCGAAACCAGATGGTCTGCCCTGGCAGCCATTCAGACAGCAACGGGTTGGTCATATGGGCGCCATTAAACCAGAACCAGGCTTCCGGGTTGGCATCGTGGGCACGGCGATCAGTATGGTAGGTGTCGCCGGCCATGTAATGGTAGTCACTGAAGAACTGCCATTGGGTGCGGTGAAAAACCGTGTCATAACTGAGCTGGACGCTCGGTTCCGCCAGCAACGCATCGACAGTGATGTTGGTCAGCAGGCCATCCAGCACGGGAGCAATGTCCCTTGAAGCCTGAGTCCGGAATTCGGCCTGATTGCGGTACCGCATCCAGTGGCCAAAGCCCCGAACGGTCAGCTTCCAGTGATCGTCGAGGTAGTGGCGCCAGGCAGATCCCAGAGAGAGCGAAGTGGTCGAATCGTCCAGTCTGTCTTTACGAGGTTCGTCAGACACCACCAGCTGAACGTCCTGTTTCACATCCAGATACGCAGCCTTGGCCACAAAACCCACTTCGTCGCGGCCATTCGAAGCGGCGAGTGTCCACTCATAGGGTAGCGAGATGACTGTAATCTGCTGCCGCAGCTGAGCAGACTCCTCATTACCAAAGGCGTCGTCTTCCAGATTCACAAACTCATTGGGATTGAAATTCCAGAACCCCAGCCGGACGGCATCGCCATTAGTCAACAGGCTGCTGGTCACCAAGGACTGGGACAACTGGTTCTGAACCACTTCGTCCACGCTCGCAGCCGAAGCCGTCAAAGCAACCGAGGTGGCCAGGAAACCTGAAAGGGTACGCATGCAACGTCGCATCATGGCGGCTCAGATAATGGCTGCTCAATCATGGAAAAGCCGAGGGCTCACTCATACTATAGGCGCACCCAGAACCAATAGTTAGCGCATGAGCAAGCGCATCACCCACTGATCACGCCCTAAATGGGGTCTATGGTCCCGACTCCAGCTGGTAACATGCTGAACAATTGCAAGGACTGCATAACCAGACCCTGTAAAGGATGCTGAATGAGCACAACTGCTTCAAAACCTCTCATGAATCGGCAGCAGAAGATCCTGTGTTTCACGCAGCTCCCGCTTTTTGTGATCGCAGTGATCTACACGTTTTCTCCCAAGAACTTCCTTCCGGATGCGCAGGTCGCGAGGGTTTCTGTATTCCTGTCTGCGGCGCTGGCGGTGGGTGTTTCGGTATGGGCCGCAAGTCACGTGCGCAGAGGTACGCTCGATCCCCAATCCGTGTGGAGGTCTTACGGTCGGACCCGCAAGTGCCTGCTTGTGATCGGCATGCCCCTGCTGCTTTGGGGCGTAAACCACCTGTCGTTCGCTTACGCCCTGCCTCGCCTCTGGACAATGATCCACAGCGAACCACGCGTGATCAGCTACGAGGTCTCCAGATACCGGGGCGGTGGTCGCTATTCCTGTACCTATCAGATACAGAGTGACCAGCTGGACCCGCTGTATTTCGAGCTGTGCGTTCCAAAAACGTTCTGGAATCAGCTACCAGACCAGCCGTTTGTCGCCACCTTCAGAGTTGATCAATCGTCTCTGGGGATGACGTTTGAGGAGACCTGGGTGGAATAGAACCGCCCCGATGAGGTCAGCCGTTCATGGGCAAACCATCCAGGAACGCCCTCACCTGTTGTCGGGAGCGCAGCCAATAGAATGCGCTTTGCTCAGGCAGAGCGGCCTTTAAGCCCAGATTTTTTTGCAGGAATAGGCGGTCGTAGGTCAGCGTGCCTTGCAGGAGGGCACGGGACGGCAACCGCCGCAACACCCGGCACACCCTCAGCCAGCGAGGTGGGGAAAGAACGATCAGGACGTCGGCACGACATGCCCGCTCCTGGTAGGTACGGCTGTTCCCGCCCTCAATGATCCAGGCGGACTGCAGAGCCCATGTTCTGACTTGGTCGTCCATGGCCTCCGCCGGGCGCAACGTGCCATCCGCCCGCCACACCGCGTCGTCCACACAGAACCATGGCAGCTCAGTTCGACGGGCAATCTCACCAGCGAGCCAGCTTTTGCCGGCGCCAGGGCCGCCCACAATCATGATTCGTTGCCAGGTCACCATATGGTCCTTATGTGTGCTCCCTGGCTAGTGGTGGTGCCCACCCGGCCCATGCACGTGGCCGTGTGAGATTTCCTCCGGGTCGGCGGCGCGAACGTCGATAATCTCGATATCGAAGGTCAGGGTTTTACCGGCCATGGGATGGTTGGTGTCGACGTCGGCAAACTTATGGCCCACCTTGGCAACGACCACATGACGCGGGCCCTGGTCGGTTTGTACCTGAGCTATCATGCCCGGTTTCCAGCGCTTGGCGCCGACCAGATGCTTGATCGGCACGCGCTGCACCGCATCGGCCTGACGCGGACCGTAGCCTTTATCAGGGGTTACGGTCACGCTGAAGACATCGCCGGCGTCGCGACCTTCCAGAGCCTCTTCCAGCCCTTTGATAATGCCGCCATGGCCATGAAGGTATGCATTTGGCTCACCGCCACGGGAGTTTTCAACGACGCGGTCTTGTTCATCACGGACACTGTAGTGAAACAACACCACCTGATTCTTTTCGATAGGCATAGGATTCTCTGAGACGGTTTAAAGTCCGCCATTATAGCCAGCGATGGTGTCGACTTCAGTCAGGGTTTCACGCGGTCTCAGCCGTCACGGTTCGGAATGTGCCTGGGAGTCCAAACGCGTGTGTTGGGCAAGTTGGCTGGGCGACACATCGAACCAGCTCCTGAAGGCTCGGTAGAATGCGCTCGCTTCAGAATAACCGAGCTGAGCGGCAATCTGCTCTGGCGGGGTTTTCAGGTTCAGCTCGCGAATGGTGACCCCCTTCAACACCTCCTCCTTTAGCTGACGAAAGCTGGCGCCCTGCTCGGCCAATTGCCGCTGCAGGTTTCGCGGGTGTAGGTTCAGTGCCCTGGCGCAGGATTCCAGTCTAGCCTGGGCAAGGCCATGGTTAGCGATGTAACCCTGTATCCTGAGCAACCGCTCCGACCCAGCCTGTTTCGAGTTGAGCAGCTGGCAAGCGTAATTGAGACTGAGTTGGTACAGGGTCTCATCACAACCTGCGATGGACGAGTCAATGTGGGTGATGTCCAGATCGAAGCCAAAGCGATCACCGGATACCTTGGCAGGGAGGTTCAACAGGTCACTCAGCTCTCGCCAGTCCAGTGCCACCCCCTCTGGCAGAACCAGTGTTCGCACAACGACCTGCTGGTCAAACAGGTTGCGAATGTACTGGATAGTACCGGCGACCACCGACAGGATTTGCTGCGGGTTGGCCGCCAGTGGAGCGGGGGTTTCTTCATACCGGCAACGGAGCATCGCGGGCGCAGCGATGTTCGTTCGCTGCTGGTCATAGTGGAAAACACCGTTCTCACTGATCAGCGTTTGAAAGGTAGCCACGTGCTCCAGGGCCAACCTCACGGATGGACAGTGCCACAACAACGGTGCGAGCACGCCAATGCTTCTGTAATCCTGCTGCAGACCAACCCGCGCGCCCAGGACAGAGTCGTCAGACATTCTGGCCGCAGTGTGCCAAAGCTGTCGTGCCGAGATCAGGTCGAGCCGCCCCCGATGCCTGAGCGCACCCTGCTCAAACCCCGGCAGGCCGGCGACGATTGCACTTACATCCAGACCCTGCTTATGCAGGGTACGTAAGAGCGAGTTTACCCAGACGTTGGCAATGGACAGATGACTCATCGTCGCTCCTGATCTGGTCTAAAGGCACATTGAGACATAAGGCGAATAATATAGCCCAAAATACATGTCGCCTTCTGTCACCAATCGTCGCCACCCGTCACTGACCTGCACGGCCGGCCTTCCGATAATGGATAAACAATAAAAAGGAGTACCGGCATGAGCGGATACAACATCAATGGCCTCGCCATTCCTCTATTCATGATTCTGATGCTGGGGGAATACCTGCTTCTCCGTGTTCAGGGTCGCAGCCTTCATCGCTTCAATGACAGCGTGAACAGCTTGTCCATGGGAATTCTGTTGCTGCTATCCGATGCGTTGCTCAAAGCCTATACCTTTGCGGTCTTTATCTGGCTATGGGACAACCATCGCCTTTTCGATTTCGCTGTCGGCGATCCATTGACCTGGGTTGTGTTCTTTTTCGGGGTCGACTTCTGCTATTACTGGTTTCACCGTATCGCCCACGAAATCAATATCCTGTGGGGTGCGCACGTTGGCCATCACCAGGGCGAGGAATACAACCTCACCACCGCACTGCGCCAAAGCGCGTTCCAGTATGGGTTCTCCTGGGTGTTCTATCTGCCCCTGGCGCTACTGGGATGTCCGCCAGCGGTCTTTGTTATTCAGTTCATCGTGTTGAAGATGTATCAATTCTGGCTTCATACCCAGAGCATCAACCGCATTCCCCTGATTGAAGGGATCATGTCCACCCCATCCAGCCACCGTGTCCACCACGCCAAAAACCCGATCTACATCGACCGCAATTACGGCGGCACCCTGGTCATCTGGGATCGGGTGTTTGGCACCTGGCAGCCAGAACTGGCCTCAACTCCCTGCCACTACGGCACAACTCGTCCACTTGATACCCTCAACCCCATCAGGGCCAATCTCCAGCATTGGTCGATGCTGGCACGGGATACCCTGACAACAGCACGCTGGCAGGACAAACTGTCGCTTTGGTTTCGCCCCACGGGCTGGCGCCCAGAGGACTGCCGGGTATTGGATGCCAATGTTCCGGGTATGCAGAAACACGGAAGCGCCGAGCGACCCAAGTACGACCCTCAAAGCACCCCGGGCAAGAAGGCTTACGTCGCGATATCCATGGCGGTTACCTTCGTGGTTTGCACTCTGTTCATCTTCCTTTCGCCGCAACTGTCATCGATGCAGCTCGTAGCAGGTGTGTTGCTCACCGTCAGCGGGCTCGTCATTGCCAATGATCTGCTGGAAAACCGACGTCGTTACTGGTGGACAGAGCTGGTACGCATGCCGCTGATGTTGTGGTTCGCCGTCAGCCTCTGGACATTGCCGGTCACCACCCGGATCGTCGATACCATCATCATTGAACGCTCCCCAGCTCAGACACTTGCATACGCAAGTTCGGTCAACCGCTGGCCGGAGTGGCACCCGCAGTCCACACAGATCGATGTGACCAGCCTGGGGCCTTTGAAAGCCGGAGATCGCTTCAACGAAGTGATCGATACCCCGATGGGAGCAAACCGGGTCAGCTGGGAAGTCATCAACTATTCTGAGGGCAACGACTGGCGTGTCCTCGGCAACAATCTCGACAATGAAGTGAGAATTGACCTGACCTACCGAGTCACGAGCATCGCCCCTGGTATCAGCGAGTTTGAGCGGACCCTTGCGTATACCATGCCGAATTTCCCCCTGGTCGCTGCCAATGCCCTTCACTTCAAAGCTGCCATAGAGCAGAAGTCAGAACAGGCCCTCCAGCAACTGAAAACGGCCATCGAAGGCGATGAGTACAAAGGAGGCTTGGATTAGCTCATCCTTGCCAATACGCCTTACTGGCCTCATCCATCGGAAAGAAATGCTCAATCCGCAGGTTCTGGGCGGTGACATCCAGGGGCGTGCCGACGGTTGCGATGGTGGAAAAGATGCTGAGCTGGTGGTCTCCCAGGTTCAGCGTGAACGGAATCGCGGGGTAGTCCAGGTGCTCCACCACGTGGCCTTTCCAGTTCTCCGGAACGCCAGGGTTGCTTAGCGCCTGTTCCAGCAACCGGTTGGGCTGATCCCGAAAAGGGCCGGCGAGATGCTCATGGTAGACACGTTGCAGCATATGACAGGCTATGGTTTCCCAATCACCCACGAAAGGCTTGATGCCTTCGTCATCCAGCAACGACAGCAAAAAGTTTGGCCGCGCCGGAAACCGGGCACCCAGCTCTGCCATTGTTTGCATCAGTTGTTGCATCGCCTGGTTGGCCATCAGCAGATAATACTCGTGGTCGAACACCACCGCCGGGTAAGGCATGTGGCCCTGTAACAGGTGCTCCAGCGCTTCCCTGATCATGGCCATGCCGGGCGAGCTCAAGTCCTGGTCGGAATAGACCTGGCTGTATCCCGCTGCGGACAACAGCCGGTTGGTGCCGGCCAGGTCCGTTTGCAGCATCTGCGCCAGATGCAGAACCATGCCTTTGCTGGGTTTACTGCGGCCGGTTTCCAGGAAGCTGATGTGCTTTGCCGACACCTCACAGGCCAGGGCGAACTCCATCTGGCTCAGGCGCTTGCCCTGCCGCATTTCTCTGACCAGCGTACCGAAGGCGCTCATAGGGTTTCCTGTCAATGTTCTCGGACATTATTGCGGTTGGGGGTAAGCCAAACCATTACCTCACAGGTAATTGAGTCCATCACCACCCGGGTAGAAGCTTTGTAGCGCACCCCAAACCATTGCGAAACCCAATCAAGGTGATCCCATGAAAAACATGATCCGACAGTTCAGTGTGAAACAGATCGTCCTGACCGACGTCTTCCTCTCCACACCCATGGCGTTGGTACTCATTCTGGCCGCCGAACCGATTGCCCAATGGGCCGGCGGACCTGGCGCCACTTTTTATCTGGTGGCCGGCATTCTGACCTTGCTGTGGTGCATGGACATGGCGGCAATGGCCATCAATGAGCGATGGTTGGCCAGGCACTACCACCTGATGATTGTGGTGGATGTGAGTTGGGGCCTGCTGTCCCTGGCGCTAATGGTGTGGTTTGCCCCGAGCCTGCAGCCTCTGGGCTGGGTACTCTTCGCGCTGAATGTGCTGGTACCGCTGGACATGGCGTGGATGAAGCGGGTTGCCGGCGAGGATGCCCCCCAACCTGCGCTCCGGTAATGATACGGTTCAAACCTGCCTCGGTGTGGCCGTGCGCTCTGCCAGCCACACCAGCGTTTGACGCCAGTAAGAGAGCGAAGCCGTTTGTGGCGCTGGGTTATCAGGGAGCCTCGTTGGCCTTCCGGTAACGTCCCTGATAATCGAAGATCCGTTCCTGCACCTGCCAATAGTGCTTGTGCCGGCGAGCAATCACGAAATCCGGCGCCGGCAACACCGTCTGCCGCTCCACCACTTCATCCACGCGGGTAAACGTTTTCGGCGCCTGGCCGTTGGCGAAACGGCGACCGAACAATCGGTTGAAAACAGCCCGCTGCGCAGGCTTGCCGAAATCAAACGACTCGCCGAGCTCCTCCCCATCCTCACCGTGATAAGTCAGCTTCAGCCGGCTGCCGGCAACACTCACCGTTACCCCGGCACACCGGATCACCATGGCGTCTTTCAGCTTCAGGGCATCCCTGAGTTGATCATCCGGGTCGATGATGGCCTTGTGACACTGGTGGCAGTTACGGGCCGCGATGTCGTTTTCAGCACCGCAGTGTGGGCATTCCTTGAAGCGGAATCGATAATCGCACTGTTGCGGACGCTCCGTCTGTACCCCGGTTTTGTCTTCTTCCACAGGCTCCAGCAGCCCCTGGCAACGGCGGCCATAGTGCTCGACAACATGACCGTCACCGTCGGTTTTACCCCAGAATATGTTGGCGAAGCCACACCCCGGACAAAACACCTGTACCGGCTCACTGTCGGGGTCCGGTTTCGGCTCCCCCACCTCAGGATGATGCAGGTTCACATGGTTGCCCGCGTAATCGATGACCAGACAATCCTGCTTGCCATCGTCCAGCCGAAGCCCTCGACCCACGATCTGCTGATACAGGCTGACGGACTGGGTGGGCCGGAGAATGGCAATCAGGTCGACATGGGGCGCATCAAAGCCCGTGGTCAGCACAGACACATTCACCAGGAACTTCAGCTGCCGCTGCTTGAAACGCTGAATCAGCAGGTCCCGATTCTGCAGCTCGGTCATGCCGGTCACCAGAGCGGTCTGCTGTTGCGGCAGATAGCCGGTGATCTCCCGCGCATGGTCTACCGTGGCTGCAAAGATCATCACCCCTTTACGGTCGGCGGCAAGTTCCGTCACCTGCTCAATGATGGCACGGGTTACCCGCTGGTGTTTCCCGAGCAGCTCGTTAACGTCCTTCTCGGCGTACTCACCAAAGCGATCCCGAGTCAGCGCGGAGAAGTCGTATTGCGCCACCGCCGCGTTTACCAGCTCTGGTCTGGTGAGATAGCCACGATTGATCATGTAGCTCAGCGGCAGCTCGTAAATGCAGTGCGCGAAGGGTTTGTCCTGCTCGTCGCCGGCGCCGCGAACAAAGCCCCGGTAGTGATAGCGATAGATCCAGCCCATGGCCAGACGGTAAGGGGTAGCGGTAAGGCCGAGCACTTTGAGGGAGTCGTTCTGTTGCCGCAGCAGGTCGATGATCCGTTGATACTGACTGCTCTCGTCTCCGCTGACCCGATGGCACTCATCAATGATCACCAGCGAGTACTCATCCCGGAACTGATCCAGGTTCGCCGACACCGACTGCACACTGGCAAAGGTCACCTGGTGGTGGTTCTCCTTACGCTTCAGCCCGGCGGAGAAAACCCCACCCTCCAAGCCATAGCTCTCATACTTGGCGTGGTTCTGCTCCACCAGCTCCTTCACGTGGGTCAGCACCAGGATCTTGCGCCGGGCAAGCCGGGCCAACTCGGCGATGACCAGACTCTTGCCAGCACCAGTCGGCAACACGATCACCGCGGACGCGTCGGACTGGCGGAAGTGCCTCAGCGTGGCATCAACCGCTTCCTGCTGGTAGGGGCGCAGTGTGAAAGGAGCAGTCATGTTGTGGGCTTGATCGTCAGAAGGGTAACAGGTCGGCCATACTATCAAACGCCCTGGCCGATCACAGAGCTTGGGGCCGAATTCCGATGATCCCCCTTGCCGGCCCCATCCAGGAACCCGATCACCGCATCGTTAAACGCCTGGGGCTGGTCCATCAGGGGCAAGTGACCGGCCTCCGGAAGCCGGCATAGCCGGGCGTTGGGCAGCGTGCGCACCGCGGCCTCGCCATGCTCGATGGCAAACAGCCGGTCATTCTCGCCCCACAGAATCAGCGTCTGGTGATGGATCTGGCGCAGGGCGTCTTCCGGTATGGCGGCTACCGCCGCTCCCCGGCCCTGACTGAAGACCTTCTTGCCGCCGGCCCGCTGAAGCACCTGAACGGAATAGCGGCCATGGTCCGGGTTCCGGTTGCTGGGGTTAACCAACAGATAGCGGGAGAAAAACCGGTTAGCCAGAGACGACGGCAGGGCATTCAGCCAGATCATTCCAGCGAGGGGCAAGATCTCTGGTCGGGCGCCGAGTGCGGCCGAATCCACCAGCACCAGCCGGTCGACCATCTCCGGATGGTCGAGGGTGAACTGCAGGGCAATTGCCCCGCCCTGGGAGAGGCCGATAATGTGGGCCCGGGGAATCGCCAAGGCAGAGAGGAAGTCTTTCAGCCACGCCGAAAAGAAGGGCCGGTCGTAGGCGGCATCGGGCTTGTCAGACTCACCATAGCCGACAATGTCAGGCGCAATCACCCGATAGTTCTGCGCAAGCGCCCCGACGGTTGGGTACCAGGTCACCGCGCCGGCACCTGCCCCATGGAGACAGATCACCGGCGGCCCGTCACCAGCCTCCAGATAGGCCGTATTCACTGCCCCCGCCATCACCTGCGCCTGGCTCACCGGGACGCCCATGCGGTCGATCAATCGCTGTCGATAATTCATTGGCTTCCTTCCAGTTCGTTTCTAGAGCCTTGTCTCGGATAGCGCCTGCAGGGCTGCTTGCTGCTCGTCGGTGAGCAGGTCCATGAAGGCTTCGACCCGCTCATTCACCGAGGTCTCCGCGTCCTTGAACAGGGCTTCGCCCGCTTCGGTCAGGCGAACCAGACTCACCCTGGCGTCACGGGCGCTTTCTTCTTTCTCCACCAGCCCGATTTTCTGCATGGGATTGAGCAACCGGGTAACCCCCGACGCGCTGAGCCCCACCACCTCGGCCACATCAACGCGGCGCATGTTTTTGGTGGGTGACTGGTGCAGGTGATACATGATGGTGAATTCCTTGAAACTGATACCGTGGGCCGCCAACCACTGGTCCTGCTTCTTCTGGAGCCTGGTCTGGAACGTCGCCAGCTTGAGGAGGTTGCTGGCGTGCTGGGAAAGGGACATAGCGTTAACCTTGCGAGATAATTGACTACTCAAGGATATAGCAACTATTAACTCTGTCAACTGAAGCACTCGATCGCAACCAGTAACCCGCTCACATCAAGCACGGGGCTTTTCGGGCTTTAACAAAACGCCACACCCTCAGCCAGATGCCCGCCATCGTCCATTACGCCGCACAGGAACTGGACCTGACACCCCAAGACCCCTACACCGCCGCGCTCAGCCTGAAGGTACTGATGGACTGCAACGACCTGCTGATGGAGCTCTGCCGATACAACGGCTCCAGTTTGTGGACGCATGAGGAATGGCGAGAATTCCGCACCCGGCGCCTGCCCCAGTGGCTGAGATTGTTTGAGGAAGCGCTGATCCGAGGTCATCCAGTGTCCCGTGCAGTAGGCATCGAGTATTATCTAAGAACCTGAAAGTACCGGAATCAGCAGAGAGGGCGGACCAGGAGAATGGCTGACTCAAAGCGATTCTTTTCTCTCGCAAAAGGAATCCCAAAGACACCCCATGGAACAGTCCGATCAACTTTCATTCAGACCATTCAACAGCTCCGACGACAGCCCTGGTCCTCACCTTCAACTGCTAAGGGACAATCAGCCATTCGGCGAACCGCTAAAAGGCGCTCTGATTGAGGCCCAGTATCAGGTTGACGAACAACGCCACCTGCTGTTTGTCACGGATGACGTGCCGTACGAGGAAACCTTACGCCTTTATCTGATCAACCGTGATGCCGAGATTCTGGACTCGCTGGAGTTCGGGGGCTATCTGGCTACCGGGGCGCTGGAAGACCTCCACATCGTCGACAAGCAAACCATTGAGTTCAGCTTCATCCATCTCAAACGCTGCAGGTTAACCGTTAAAGATGAGAGCGGCTGGGAAAAGCCATTGGCCGTAACGCCCGGAGTCCGTCGACCTGGTGGGATAAGGAAGCGATACCTGGCGCTCAATTTCGTCTGAGTGAGAAACCGAGTGTGCCTGCTGTCATTACACATATCTGTTCAGGGCCCAACGCTGTTATTTATGCTTCTGATCAGCACACCTCTGTGCGACAGCTTACCGATGTATCGTGGTTACACCGTTGTGCGGAATCAAAAAGATGAAAACTAGTAAGCCCCAATCCGGCAAAATAATTGTGCTCTTCGTTTCGATGGTTTTGATGGGAGGCTGTCAGGCGTACACTGCGGAAGAAGTCAAACCCGTTGGCCGCTTCGGTTTTGTTGAGAAAGCCCTGATCGATGCTGTCGATCAAACACCCTTTGCCGCCGTCGTCCGCCACGTGTCGGCCGAACGTCAAGCCTCAGAGGCAAGTGAGGGTGAGCTTGTGTTTCTGCACCACGTTGAAGTCCGTGACGTATTTCGGGGGCCGAAAATCGATCGTCTGACATACGCACTGTTTGCGGAACCCGGTGAGTCGGATGCGGCTCCAGCAGAGTGGGTGATTATTACCCTTTGTCAGGGAAACGAGGGATACCAATGGCCAGGCACCGGAGCCATTTTTCCTGCCACCGAAGAGTTGGTGGCTGTTGCCCGGGAAGCGTCGCGGGATGTCGATCCGGAGCAGCAAGTGTTTGAACAGTGTGAGTGGTGATGGGAGCCGAATGGCTCCCATCTTTAATGGCAACTACATTTTTTAATAGACACTACTGCCCGTCGACCAGAATTGTCAGATCCACTACTCGGCTAAAATCCTTCTAATAGTCCGGCAAATAACAGAATCTACTAGCCGCTTCGCTCTAGAGATCAAATAAAAATACTCCAAATAAAACAACGACTAAAAGACTGTATACTGAAACCATAAAAATTATACCAAGTAAGCGGTCACGAGGGTTTGCGAAACGCCTAATAAGTGTTGCATCCACCATAACTTCATTTTTGCCCGGCAAGCGCCGCTCGCTAAAGACAACAGCCCTGGCAAACCCGAATATACGATAGCCTAAAGCATCCCAACGGGCAGAAAGCTCGAGATTCTCCTTTCGGATATCTTTTTCTATACGCCCCATAGTTAAACGCCCAAATAAAATCCACGAAAGCCCACTCACTATAAAAAGCACACTTACCAGTACTGCATACCAAAAAGGCATCTTACATTACCCGTCCGTACAACTTGTCTACAGCAGCCTGGCCAACAGAGTCAGACCCACTACCAACTAGCAGCCCCACATAGACTCCAGTAAAAACAACTACTCCTAAAATGGCCCACCCAACCGGTCCAGCAGATATAAGGCCGGCAGTTGCCGCCACACCAGCTCGGATGGCTAGCTGTCCGCCATAGCGTCGGCCAGCAGTAACTAACAGTTGCCCTCCAAGGCGACTCCCATGGCTAACTATGGCTTCGCCAGCGGCACCACCAGCAACCATGCCCATGCCCATACCAACCGTCTGCTTAACACTTTCTTTTACCCAGTCTTCTCCATTCGTCTGAACTGTTCTTACTTCACTGTAACGCAGGAACGCGTCTAAGAGAGTAGCGCCATACCCAACACTCCTGAAAAAGCCAGCAAACCATCGCAGATTTCCTCCCTGAATCGAATCAGCCACAAATAATCGATGATCTGCTTTTCCCGATTCACTACGTCTAGCCAAAAGTACGCCGCGGTCGGCGTTTGATAGAGCCGTACCTTTGTTTTTACCACGGCTCCCCGTTGCGACGTAAACACTCAACTCCGAGGCAAATTCGCTTTCAAGGGCTCTATAAGCATCGCGCACCCGGTTCTCGGCTACAAATGAAGTTACTGAAACACCCTTGACAGTTATTTGCTTGCGTTGCTGTAGTGCCAGTAATGCTTCCTGGTATTCCAGCAACGCTTCCTGAAACCCGTTCAACCTAGCTTTGGCAGCACCTGATGAAGCTCCCATCAAACCAGCAATCTGTTTCAAGGTATCTTTATTGAGATTCTCTTTACAAAATGCGGCAACTCCATGGACATCATCACCAAAATTGGCTGCACACCATGCTAGTACTTTCCGATCTTGAAAACCCATTGAGTTTAACTGCCCGACTAACACGGCAGCTAAAGGGTCCTCATAATCAGTAGAATAGGCTTGGCAGGGCGAGATAAGAGAGTTAGCTTGCAATCCATTGAGACGACGAAAATTCTCAATTAAATTAACATCGTTTCCAACAACATCACTAACTTCACACTGACGGGACGAAAAGCATATCTCGGGCATGTTATCAATCCTTGATAATATTGACAGTAAGTTCCAATTTACTGCTGCTGACCTTATCGAATCGATCAATTAGTGTCCAGGACAATTCTTTCGCCATGTGCTCTCCCCGAACTTATTGGTCGCTACGAGCACCGAAACGACTGTAAGGTCGGAGCGGGCTTTTCACTCCACGACCGCCCAGGGCCTCAATCAGCGCCCCCTTTTGGCCTCCATGGTCACTCGACCCACTAACTTCGGTCCAACACCGGCACGCCCAGAAGCCGGCCGATCACCTCGGCATCGTGACGGATGGAGGCCTGTTTGCCGTGGTCCATGACATTGATACGGCGGCCGTCGGTTAACACCAGGTTCACTTCGTAGCTCCAGTAGGAGCTGCGGCGGCCGTTGTCGCTGGTACTGGTAACCCCTTCCCGCAGAAGTTGAATCGCCTTGATGTCCTGCAACCTGACCCAGTCTGTTTGGGTCGTCAGGGCCCGAGGATCACTCAGTTTGGCGGAACCGCGCCAATAGCCGCCAAGGGACAGGTCAAACACCCGGCGTTTACTGGCCGATTTCAGCATTAGCGCGCCAGCCAACACAAAAACCAGCCCAATCAGCCCGGGAATAACGGCATTCATCAGATCACCGTCGCGAATACCCGCGACAACAAACACACTGCCTACACCGCCCCCCAGAACCATGAACAGAGCACAGAACAGCATCATCTGGATACTGGGGCGGACCTCCAGTCGACTGGGGCTGACCTGGACCAGGTGATGGGTCTTGAAGTTGGAACCGCCTTTTTTGAGGGGCGTCCAGTCGATGTCGTCACCTTCACTGCGCTGATTGGGCTCGGCGGCCTGTTGCTGTTGTCCAAGTCGGTAGCCCGCGCCGACAATCTTCTTGGCCCGCACCACGCTTGCTACCACCTTCAACGCGATACCAAGACCAATCAGTAGCTTGGCATGCTCCACAAGCGGCCCGGCCAGCCCTGTGGGCAACAGCGGTTGAACGAATGAGGGGGCGAACAGTGCAACCGCTCCAACGATGAGCACAACAGTCCCCAGCACATTGAGTACCGAGTTGGCTCTGGTTCGGCGACCACCCTCGGATTGGGATAACGACATAAAGCTTCCTACAGCAAAATGGAACGGCCCACCATTGTAGGCGAAAGCGCCATTTCGTAGCCAAACGAAGACAATGGCAATCCGGCGGAAAAACACTGGCATCTCCGACCAGCTCGGCTCGGCCCCAGAACGGCATCTGTGTTAGAAAGCTTATGAATGGCAATGGACAATAATCGGTGATCAGCCCCCCCTGCCAGCGCGGTACTACTCCGAACGATCCTCCTCGCCTAACCCAGGCCTGATACGCCAGGCGCAAGGGGAGGTTTCATTTAAGCAACAAAGCGATAACAAAAAGCGAACAACTCGCTCAAAAAGCAACCAGCAAAACCCGCAACTCAAATATCATTCTCGACCAGCTTTATGTACCATCCATCCGCTCACAAACATTGATTGAACGTTCAATTAAAAGGTTTGATATGCGAACGATTTTGATTCTGGCGGTCTTTGCGACGGTTATGGTTGGACAGGCAGCCCATGCCGCCGAGCAGTGTCACCAGGTACGCTTCGGGATTGTGGACTGGACGGACGTCCGGGCCACCACGGCCGTGGCATCCGAACTCTTGCAGGCGCTTGGCTACGAGGTGGCCATTTCCGATCAATCGGTCGTCGAAACCTACGACGCCATGGCGAAAGGCGACATCGACGTCTTTCTGGGCAACTGGATGCCAAGTATGGCGCCCGTGGCAGATCCGCTGATTAATGACCAGAAGATCGAGCGGCTACGTGCCAACCTCAAAGGCGCAAAGTACACCCTGGCAGTCCCACAGTATGTCTACGAGGCCGGAGTCAGGCGCTTTTCTGATATCGCCCGGTTCCCAGACAAGTTTGAGCAGAGGCTCTACGGTCTGGAGAACGGCAATGATGGTAATCAACTCATTCTCGATATGATCAATGCCAATGCCTTCGGCTTAGGACGTTTTGATCTGATTGAGACTTCGGAGCGCATTATGTTGGCTCAGGTAAACGGCAAGATTCGTGATCAGAAGTGGATCGTCTTCCTGGCCTGGGCACCGCATCCAATGAATGAGCAGTTTGATATTGCGTATCTGGAGGGTGGTGACGATTACTTTGGCCCCGACAAGGGCGGATCAACGGTTTACACCAACACGCGCGCCGGCTTTGCGGACGACTGTGAAAACGTGGCGACATTCCTGAATAACCTGGAATTCTCACTGGCAATGGAAGGCCAGGTGATGGACATGATCCTGAACCAGTTCGTTCCTCAGGACCGAGCCGCTCGTCACTGGATGAATCAAAACCCGGAGGCCGTGGAAGCGTGGCTGCAGGACGTTACGCATCGTGATGGCAGTGAGGTCGATGCCAGAGCCATAGCGGACTCCATGAAGCTGACCCTGCCCAACTAAGCGATTCGGCATGGCTGTAAAGCCCCGGTTGGGGCTTTCAGTTCAGTGACATCAGCTTGTCGGCGACCTCCACTAGCGTCTCCCCCATCACGTCGGCGGGCAGAAAGACATCACCAGGCTCGTACTCAAGGCGAGCGCACCAGCCTGCCACCGCCCCGGCCCGCTTCGCACCGTGGCAATCCCAGGCATGCACGGCAACCAGGGCCAGACGCTCAATCGGCGTCTCGGTAACTTGTGCGGCACACCGATAGATATCCGGATGGGGCTTCCAAACCCCGGCGTCCTGAGCGGTCACTATATGATCGACAAACCCGATAAGCCCCGCTCCCTCTAGAAAACGGCGGGTTCTTTCAGGGCTGTTCACCGTCAGACAACCGACAGCCACGCCGGCATCCGCAATCTTCTTCAGGGCAGGCACGGCATCGTCAAAGGTGGGCAGTGTGGAAAAACCGTCAACCACATACTCAATCTCCCGCTCACTGAGCGTGAGCCTGGTCTCCGTCCGGAGCGCTTCCCGTGCAACCGCGTCAAAAGGTGCCGAGTCTCCGGCAAGGGTAGGAGCCATGGCATCGCGCTGAAAGCGCAGGAACCAGGGCTCCAGAATGATCCCCGGCTGACCGACCTCTTCCAGGCGATCAGCCAATGGGGCCAGGTTGATCAGGGTTTCAAGAACATCAAAGAACACTACGTTCGGTCGGACAGCCATCACAAGAGCCTCCCTATACCGGTGTAGGATCACTCAGTGTAGTTCAGCTGAGGACTGTATGCTGCCTGCACGCTCAAATGTCAGTAGCCGATCTAGCCTGCCACTCCAAACATTAATAGCCAGGCCTCTTTCTTGAATTGGGATCGGACTTGGCAAAACGGGGTTGAGAAAGACACCTAACCCCCGGTTTTCTAGCATTACTCGGCGACGGGCGTCGAGGGTGCCGGTCTGCTGGCCCCCAAAGGATGGCAGCTCTTCAGCACCACACGCCCTTGCAGCAAATCGCCCCGGGAATACTCGCGGAAAATGCACTCATTGGTTTTCGGGTTGTAGTCTTCAATCCACAGGTTGTCGCCTTTCCAGGTGGCGCCGATGTGTTGCAGACCCTGAGGAATGCTAATACTCATCACGCCGCCGTAGCGCTTCACGAAAATCTGCTGCAACCAGAAGTAATAAGCCGTAGAGCCAACCACCGCGATCACGACCGCCAGAATCACAGCCGGCTGCCACTTTCCCAGCCGTACGCCGATTCCGAAAAGGGCGCCACACACGAGAGCCAGAACAATGAACCAGTAAAGGTAGGTGACCATAGCAAGATCCTTGTAGATTCAATCGATAGAGCAGCTTAGTGCCCGCCTTATCAGAGCAGCATAGCCGTCCCCTTCAGCCCGAGCACAATCTGCACCGGCTTTCAGAAAACACTTTACCCCAACTGCACTTGAGGCCTTACCCTGGCCGCGATACCCGTTACCCCAGACCTATTGGACGACAAAGCGAACTACCTAAATAGAACGGTTCTGATTACCGGTGCTCTCTAGCGAGTTTAGCCAGACGGGACACTAACCTACTCAACCGCCAGCCACTGCCGATAAAAATCCACAAAGCTCCGGACCTTGGCAGGTATGAATGCACCAGGCGGGAATACCGCGTAGATTCCGCCCGAGGGCAGTTGCCAGTCCGGGAACAGCGACACCAGCTCCGGGTATTGCTGGCTGACATTACCAGCCAGTACCGAGAGGCCCGCTCCTTTCATCATCAGACTGCGTATCGCGCTGGTACTGTCGACCTTGAGATGGCTGTTCATCTGCACCTGAATACGCTCTCCGTCCTTCTCGAAGGTCCAGGTCAATGCGCTGGGCAGGGGTGTGAACTCGATCCATCGATGTTGGCTGAGCTCACTTGGGTGGGCAGGCGTCCCCATAGCTTCGAGGTAAGCGGGGGATGTCACCACCCTCTGCTGAAACTCCCCCAGTTTCTGGGCGCGAAGGCTGGAATCTCTCAGCCAGCCCATTCGGATGGCCAGATCAATCCCCTCGCTGACCAGATCCGACACCTTATCGCCGCTTCGCAGCTCGATGCGCAGGTTCGGGTGACGCTCTCCAAACTCCGCCGCTGCGGGCGCGAGGCTTTGCGCCACGTGGTCCGCCGGCGCGGTAATCCGCAGGTTGCCACTAAGGGTACGGGCGCTGGTGCCAGCGTCGCTCAGGGCTTCGCCCAACTGGAGCAACAAGGGCTGGCACGCCTGGTAAAGCTGCTGACCCGCCTCCGTGAGGGTGACCTGACGGGTGGTACGGGTGAACAGGGCCAGCCCCAGATGATCTTCCATCGCCCGGATATTGAGGCTGACCTTGGTCTTGGTGCACCCCAGACGCTCGGCCGCACGGGTGAAGGAACCGGCTTCAACGGTGGCGATGAACAGCGGCAGTGTGTTGAGGTCGACGTCGTTAATCATGGAAACATTGTTATGGATTCAATAACAATGAATTATCAATTGGCCTGTTCTTCAAATCAATCATCCCGAACACAATAGACCTCATCGATGACCATTCAATGAGGACGACAACATGAACATTGCAATTATCGGTGCCAGCGGATTTATCGGTTCCGCCCTGCGAGACGAAGCCCTGAGCCGGGGCCATACGGTAACCGCCCTGGTCAGCCGTCCGGAGCGCCTGGAAGCCAGAGACGGATTAACCGTAAAGAAAGCCGATGTGCAGCAGACCGAACGCCTCGCGAACCAGCTCCAGGGCTTTGATGCCGTGCTCAGCGCCTTCTCTGGCCACGCCCAGGAAGACGTGGCCGGCTATTTCGCCAAGGGCTTCGACAGCATTCTGTCCGCCGCCAAGCTTGCAGGCGTCAAGCGTCTGATGGTCGTGGGTGGTGCCGGTTCCCTGGAGGTGGCGCCCGGCAAACAACTGATCGACACCCCCGACTTTCCAGCCCAGTACAAAGCAACCGCCGAAGGCGCACGCTATGCCCTGAACGCACTACAAGGGCAGGACGACGTTGCCTGGACCATGCTGTCACCGGCGGCCATGATCGCGCCAGGTGAACGCACCAGCCAGTACCAGTTGGGAAGTGACCAGTTACTGACGGATGCGAACGGCGAGAGCCGGATCTCGGTGGAAGACTACGCCAAAGCCATGATCGATGAGTTGGAAGAACCGGCTCATCAGAATGCCCGCTTCACCCTTGCCTACGCTTGAGGCGATACCACAAAAGCACTGCGGGGGATTCACTGAAAAGCCCCCGCTCGCTTTTCGTTTGACCACGTTAATCAGTGAGGACGCCGGCCCGGCCCAGGCATCTGGTCGGGCGGGATCTGGAGCCGATATTCGGTCATGTGGACGTGAGCGAACTGACGGCCTCGTCAATTGCAGCCCGCAATGACGTTGCTTAGCAAGAAGGTAAGAGCACCACGATATGTCTGTCTCTCACGTCTGGGCCATCCAGGGCCACTCAGTAGTTCCACACGAAGATCAATGCGGCCCGCAAAAATCCGCCAAACCGGCACAACCTTGTTGGGGCCTTTGAATCGGGATAGCATGACTGTATCGGCACTCGCGGAGGCCCTATGACTACCGAAACACTAGAAAACCTGCGTTCTCAGATTTCTACTCTTTCCGAATCGGAACGCGCGGCGTTAGCCCGCGAGCTTATCATGAGCCTGGACGGCCCTCGCGACGGCTCTGTCGAGCAGGCCTGGAGCGACGAAATTGTTCGACGTGTCTTAAAGGTCAAAAACGGTGAAGCCACACTGCTAAGCCGTGATGAATTCCGATCAAAGATGCGAGCAAGGTTAAGCGAGTAAAAGTGCGAACAGTAAGGATACTGGAAGAGGCCGCGCAGGAAGCGATCGCAGCCGCAGAATGGTATGAGCATCGACAGCCGGGTCTCGGCGCGGAGTTTTTCGCTGCCGTGGATGCCGCCATTGATATTATTGAAGAAAACTTGAGCCCCCTATCTCCCCTTCCTGAACAAGCTGACGATACTGGTGCAAAACGACTGATTATTGACCGGTTTCCGTACGATATCGTTGCAATTGAGATGCTCGAGGAAACCATCATAGTCGCCGTTGCTCATCAGTCCAGAAAGCCTGGCTATTGGCGAGAACGCAGCATGCTTTAGGTTTCTGGGCTTATACCCGGCTTGGAGACTCATCAGCTAATAATCACGCTCTCCGAAACACGCAACGACAACTCAGACTCACAGCCCTAGAGTGGACGGTGGGAAATGAATCTGGAAACTCACCCTCTTCCGGCTCACCGGGCATTTCGATTCTTTATTGACCAGCCGAGATAAAGAGGCATTGGCATCCTGTAAGCCACAAATAGGACATCGATGAACCAGCTTATCGTATTGCTTGTACTGCTTGGCACCGCTCTTGTGGGCCACGCCGGCGAGGAACAGCCCTGCCCACCTGGCGCACTCAATTCTCTCAAGACGGAATTAAACGTTGAATACCTGGTCGCATCAGCCTGCAAGGTGCTGCCCGATGACCAGGATACGCTCCTTGCTTCTGCTGTGATCAAGGCTGACGGCGACTATGAAGACAGTTACCAATGGCGGGTGATGCTGTTGGAGGCGCACTGAGGTGGACCCAATCAGAGATAGAAAAGCGAGCAGTAACTTCATATTCATCAATTTGAATACCCTCATTCAGGTGGTCTGGCTGACCCAGCATGACGAGAATGAAGCCATCGCCTCGGTCCCATCAGGCACTTGTCAGCTCTATGATCCGCTCGAGAGTATCAGACGTAAACTTGATGCAACCCGTTAATATTGTTTTATATTTCATATAGTTAATTAACTCGAGGAGGGACCCAGGAAGGACGCAGATCGGCAAAAACCTAAACAGACCTATTTCCACCGACAAACACATCGGCCCCATTTGTCCTATTCAAAGAACCCCAGCTGACGGGCAAGTGCCTCGACCCTGCGCCAATAAACAATGCCCTCAACGTCGTCGTAATAACTCCTGTTCTCTTGCATTTTTATGGTAAGCACCTTCCATTGATCGTGGGAAAGACGGTTCAGAGGGTGATTGCTATTGACCTCAAGAATAGCCGAAGCTTCATTAAGTGCCGCGAGTTGCTCCGTTAGCTGATCCGTCTCCTCTCTCAGGGTCCCCATTTGACGTTCGAGGTCCAAGAGATGCTCGGCTTTTCCTTTAAACGGCGACGCCTCACCAATTCCGCCCGCCTCCGCGACCGCCAGCCACCGAGCGGCTTCCTCTGAGTTTTGCTCCACAATTTTGCCGTCGAGGTAATGCCTGCCCAAACGGAAAGCCGCCTGGCTGTGGCCAGCCTCCGCCGCAACCGTCAGCAGGCGGATGGATTCGTCGTGGTTCTGGGGAATACCAGCACCCGACTCCAGTCTCAGGGCCAGCATGTACGTGGCTTGCCTATGCCCTTCATCACTGGCTTTCTTTAACCAGCTTACCGAGCCTGCCTTATCTCCAAGATTGTCCTGTATGGCCGCCATCAAATACATCGCGGGTGGGTGATCCACCGAAATGGCAGGTTCCAGCAAGCGGGACGACAACTCGTAGTCACCGCTCCTCATCGCCATGACTGCCATATCGATCAGAACATCCCTGGCCCAGCTCGATATGAGGAAGTTTCTGTACCGGTCTGGCGTCCACTCCGTCGTCTGGCCTTTGAGGCTGGCAATATCACCCACATGCTCCGACCTGAAGAAAACCGAGGCAATGACATCAAATTCCTCGGTAGGCAGGGCCGATTCGCGGTCTTCGTTGAACGCCGTCAACACCGTCATAAATGGGTCGTAATAGCTGGATCGACCATCGTCCTTTTCCGTATAGAAAACAAAATGATCAATACTCACACCGAGATTGCGCACAATCGACCTGGTGACACTGAGATTCTGCTCTGCCAGCTTTTTATAGGTGAAGTGCCCGCCGTTGGTCCGGGAGGGACTGCCATTTACATGGGTGACAACAACAACTTTATCTCCGTGGGACAATTCACTTCCGGCCGTAAACGGCGTCTTGGAACCGCCATAGCGGATTTCATTATCGTAGTGAAGGGCAAACTGAAACTGGCCACGCCGGCTTTCCGACTCATCAATATCCTGATTTTGTGCGAATACCGGACTAAAGCCCTGCAATACCAGCAGCAGGAACGTCATTGCCTTAACCATCAAAGCTCCCTCTTTCTGAATCCATAACGGGTTAAGGCACCGTTCAAGCCACCGGGGCCGGTTAACTATCCTACTGCATCCAAATGCCTCCCGAGTTAGATTAGACCCAATTCGCGGTATTGGCGGAGAAACGAGGCAAAAATTTGGGGAGCCCGGGCCGTCGGCAAAAACTGAAGTCCGGACTCTGTGCCAAGGCACAGAAGCGCATTCCAGTAGCTCGCTGGGCGCTAATTCAGGGTACGCAGGGGGCACGTGGCGGGAATGAGGAAGGAGCAGGACCGAAACAGGCCAGGCGGAAACCTTGCCCTGTTTCGGTCCGTTTTCTAGGAATGTTGTTCTGACGGTATGGCCAAGCGATCCTCGCCCGCTTCGTACTTTTCTTCGGAGCGGGCGATCACCGAGGTACAGACCAGATCCCCGGTCACGTTCATGGCCGTTGCCCCCATGCCCACCAGGGCATCGATAGACACCAGCAGAGCAACCGTTTCGATCGGTAGCCCAACCTGGGCAAACACCGTGGCAATCATCACAATACCGGCTCCGGGAACGCCGGCAGTCCCGATGGAAGCGAGCGTCCCGATCAGAACAATCTCCAGCATGGTGACAACATCCAGCGGCACGCCGACCACGTTGGCGGCAAAGGCCGCTGAAATGGCGATACGAATGCCGGCTCCGTCCATGTTGATGGTTGCACCCAGTGGCAAACTAAAACCATAGATACGCTGGGGAATGCCCAGCCGGCGAGCCGCATTTAGGGTCAGCGGCAACGTACCTGAACTGCTCTGGGTGGCAAATGCTGTGACCACCGGCACCCGGGCCTCCCGCACAAAGCTCACCAGATTCACACCATTCAGACGCATCAGCACCGCATAAACCGCGAGTTGCACCGCCAGCGCGATGTACAACACCATCACCATGTCGCCCAGTGCCAACAGCGTGGCGGTACCCTGTTTACCAGCGGTGTGGGCCACAATGGCAAACACACCTATCGGCACATATTGCAACACGCCGGCCATCACTTTCATGGTGACCTCGTTCAGGGCAGAGACCACACCATAAAGCCGCTCGGCCATTTCGCCATGAGCCTCGGATTCCCGCAACTTCATCAGTGCGATGCCAAACACCACCGCCGTAAAAATAACCCCCAACAGGTTGGGCTCAGCAAACGCCCCAACAATGTTGGTAGGCACGATGTTCAGTAGCACCTGAATGAAGCCCGGATTCTCCGGCACCTTCACCGTTTCCGACGAGGTCAGCTCCAGGCCACTACCGGGAGAGAAGGCGGTAGCCACCAGCAGACCCACCGAGATGGCCAGGGCCGAGGTGAGCACGTAAAAGCCCAACAGTTTCCAACCCACGCGCCCCATGCTGCCCAGGTTGGCCTGATTGATCCCCACCATCAGGGTAAACAGCACAATCGGCACGATCAGAAATTTCAACAACCGCAGCAGCAACTCACTCAGAGGGGCCAGCCACCCGACCACGGCGGGCCCACCCACCAGCCCAACAACCAGACCCAGTACAAGCGCAATGCCAATGCGCAACACCAGAGAAGTATTCAGATAGGCATTTAGTAAAGCTCTCATCGAGGCCCCCACTCCATTTCGGCTCGTTCATGAACAGGCGTTCAAAAACGTCAAAGACGAGGATTCTGGTGACCACCAGCACCGAGGTAAACCGGTATTGCCACGTACGTTACTCAGAGAAACTGCAGGAAATGTTGCTGGAAGCCCAGAGACAAACGACCAGATCTCTTGTGGCACAATGGATAGAGAGATTCAGCAAAGAAACCGGCTATGCGTGCCGGCTATATGTATATGAATGATTGATCTCTGAAGTCATACAAACGCCAGTTGAGGGAGAAAGGAATTTTAGCCATTAAAAACCGTGACAGGCCTATTTCTACTTTGTCGCGCTTTCCGTAATCCTCAACAAACACCGGCTGACGATTACGACCACGTTGAACAATGTGGATGTGGGAGACCGGGCACGATAACCCGAGCCTGACGGGGCATTGGGTTCTCCTTGCCATTGCAGAGCGAAAGCCCAGAATCCATTCCCAGCCAGATAGGCGCTATTCTGGCTGCTCACTTGAATCCTGCCGGGATGAGGGTCCAAATTGGTCAAAAACTGGTCTGAAAAATAGATCTGCTTGGTTCGGTTCAGTTGGAACCTGGGCATCAGCGGGCAGGACCAGCGTAAATAAACTTTGTCTGATGCCGCTGCCTCGTATACAACTGTTGTAAACCCACCTCGATAACGAGGAACCAATAACAATTCCAAGCCAAAACAATACAGAGGACATGCCATGCCGTTTTCACCCGACCAGATTGCCGAACTGAACCTGCTTGCGCTGTTTGATTCCGCATCC
>NZ_JAKZAK010000022.1 GCF_023156385.1 Marinobacter xestospongiae | reverse complement strand
GACAGACCATCTCGAGTTCGTGTTGTTGTGGGGAGGGCTCTTTGAGCATGGGGCAGCCTCTGGAAAGTCGCTGACCCAATTACAACAAACCCCCGCTGCCATGGCGAGGGTTTGTCAGCAGTCTGAGCCGGGGCAAAGCCCCGGCAACGCAATGTTCCAACATGCAAGGGAACAAAGACCTGAAATCAGGCTGGTACTGGTGCCGCTTCGGGAGCGTTTGCCGTGAGCGGCTGGCAGCGGTACTGGGCCGCATCGAATGACCGGGTCTGCTGGCGGAACTGCCAGGTGAAGCCCGGCCACAGCGTGGTGTTCTTGCCATTGTCGTTGACGTACCAGCTCTTGCAGCCGGTCTGCCACACCGAATCCCCCAGCTTGGCCTGCATCGAGGCGTTGTAACGGCTTTGGCTGTCGGCCTTCACTTCCACGCTGGACCAGCCCTGGTGCGCCATCTGTTCAAGGGCCGCGATGACGTACTGCACCTGGGATTCGATCATGTACACCATGGAGCTGTGGCCCAGACCGGTGTTGGGCCCCATCAGCAGGAACAGGTTGGGGAAGCCGGCCACGGTGGTGCCCTTGTAGGCTTCGGCGCCGTCCTGCCAGGCATCCAACAGATCCTGGCCGTCACGGCCGTAGATCATGCCGCGGGGGATCGGGTCCTGGGCCTTGAAGCCGGTACCGTAGATGATGCAGTCCACCTCCCGTTCGACACCGTGGTTGTCGACGATGACGTTGCCCCGCACCTCACGGATACCGTCGGTCAGCACGTCAACATGGTCCTGATCCAGCGCCGGGTAATAGTTGTTGGAGATCAGCACCCGCTTGCAGCCAAAGTGGAAATCCGGGGTCACTTTCTTGCGCAGCGCCTTGTCCTTGATCTGACTGCGAATGTGGCGACGGGCCTGGAGCTCCCCCAGCTTGAGGATGCGGGGATTGCCGACAAAGCCCAACACTCGGGCTTCCAGATACCAGTAGATGCTGTTGCGCAGGGCATTGAGAGTCTGCGGTACCCGTCGGAACAGCGCCCGTTCCAGCGGCGAGATGGCCCGATCCGGCTTGGGCATGATCCACGGTGGTGTGCGCTGGTACAGATCCAGATGGGCCGCGTCCCGGGCCACTTCCGGTACGAACTGGATGGCACTGGCACCGGTACCGATCACCGCCACCCGCTTACCGCGGAAATCGTAATCGTGGTCCCAGTCCTGGGAGTGAAACGCCTTGCCGGTAAAGGATTCGATGCCGGCAATCTCCGGGTAGGCCGGCGTGCTCAGACCACCCATGCCGGATACCACCACCTGGGCCGTCAGGGTCTGGAACGCCGGCAACTGGTCGTCGCTGCGGTCCAGCTCATCACCCGGCTTGATGCCCCGGGCCTGCATGTACTGCCACAGTGCCGGACTGTCGCAGGTTTCCAGGGTCCACTGCTGACGGCCCTCCTGGTAGCGGGCACCGGCGACATGGGTGTTCAGACGGATGTGGGGCAACAAGTCATACTTCTCGGCACAGTGACGCAGGTACGCCTGGATCTCCGGCTGCTGTGCGAACATCCGGGACCAGTTCGGGTTCTGCTCGAAGGAGAAGGAATACAGCGCCGACTGCACGTCACAGGCACAGCCCGGGTAGTGGTTCTCGTGCCAGGTGCCGCCCACGTCGTCACTCTGTTCCAGAATGACAAAGTTGCTGTAGCCGGCCTGCTTGAGCCGGATGGCCATGCCCAGCCCGGAAAAGCCGGTACCGATGATGGCGATCTGTGTGTTGTCGTTCATGCTCCCACTCCTGTTGCAACCCGATTGTTATTGGCATGCTGGACTGGCTGCGATGGGCGCCCGTCCGTCGGTAGACAAATGTATACACCCGAAAGTAGACGACTGTATACTTCAAGTTCACGAACAGCGGTCAATTGGCCCTGAATGACGGTAAGGCGTCCCAATGAGCGTGATGAGCGCAGGCAAACTGAAACTGATCCAGGCCGCCCTTAAGCTGGCGACCGAAAGTCGCAGCCTGACTTCCCTGGGCTTGCGGGAGCTGGCCCGGGAAGCCGGGCTCAACCCCAACACCTTCTACCGGCACTTTCGCAACCTGGACGAACTGGGTCTGCAGGTGCTGGGCTACATTGCCGACGAGCTGAAAACGGGGGTACGGGAGCTGCGCAACGTTGCGGACACTTCCGACCAGGCGGTGGCCAGTACCGTCAGCTTCGTCTATCGCTACTTTCTGGAGAACCGGGCCGCCACCACAGTGGCGGTGCGGGAACTGTACGGCCCGTCACCGCTGCTGCGGCGGGCCCTGGAAAACCAGCTTGATGCCAGCGCCCGGGAGATGGCGGAGGACATCCTCAACCTGCGCCTGGTGTCCAGCCGGCTACCACAGGCCACCGTGCTGGAAATCTCCCACATGACGATTCGGTACCTGCTGTTTCGCGCCATGGACTACATCGAGAAACCTGAGCAACGGCTGGCGATCCAGCAGGAAAGCGAGCGCTTCATCAACCGGCAGTTCCGCGGCGCCCTGTTGGACCAGCTGGACGCCGCCGAGCTTGAGGCCCTGGCCGCATCCATCAAACATCGGTGATACCAACCAGCCGGGACACTGGCCGGCTGAACGGGACGCCGGGAGGAAAGGAACGGCCCCGCAGAACGCAGGGCCGGGTTGGTTTACTGGGTGGTGTTGAAGGTATAGGACTCGACGGTACCGTCGTCGTCGAAGGTGATCACCAGGTCGGTGGTCTGGGCATCATCGAACGCCGACCAGCGGTACTTGCCGTAGGTCCAGGTACGCTGACCATCCTTGAGGCCGGTACGCCAGGGCTGGCCAAACAGTCGCTGGACCTCGTCACGGGTGGTGTCTCCCAGGCGGATCTGGTCGACATTGTGAGTGGCGAAATCCTGACCGACCGTGGCACAGCCGCCGATGGTCACAGTCAGCAACAGCGTCGCCAGGGCAACGGGTTTGATCGAGGGCATGGTGACCTCCTGCTATGGGTTGCTGATGCCATGATACGTCAGCCCGGCGTCAACGCGATTACGATGCCGCAACCTTGCCGACAGCTTTCCAGCGGCCGCCAAAGAAGAATACCGCCAACCCCACCAGGATCAGACCACTGCCCTGCAACACGGTGGCTGACAGTACCTCGTCGTTGAACCAGTGCCCCAACGCCATAGCAAACACCGGCGTAATCAGCGTCACCAGCGCCACCGTGCTCGCCGGCAGGTGGTGCAGCACGTGAAAATAGCTGACAAACCCCAGCAGCGAGCCGAACACCGCCAGGTACAGCACCGCCCAGGGCGAGGGACTGGCCCAGTCGAGGGTCGGCGCCTGGCCATCCAGCAACCACCAGGTCAAGACGAACAGCGGTACGCTCAACACCACCGTGCCCACAGTCTGGGCCAGCGGGTGGGAGCGGGCATCGGTACGCTTCACCATCACCGCACTCAGGCTGAACAGAAACACCGCCACAAGCAGCATCAGCAGCCCCGACAGCCGGGCACTGCCAACCGCCAGGTCGTGACCGAACAGCACCACCAGGCCGGTCAGCGCAATGCCACAGGCCAGCCACTTGTAGGCCGGCATTGCCGGCTCATCCACCAGCCAGCGGGCCAGTACCGCTGAGACCATCGGCGACAGCCCATACAGCACCGAAATCAGCCCGGATGGCACCGACTGGGCGGCCAGATAACTGAGGCTCAGGGCAGCATAGACCCCCAACAGTGCCCAGCCGTAGCTGCGCAGCGCCGGCCCCCGCCAGCGCAGGGGAATCCGCAGCGCCGCCACCAGCAACAGGCCCAGCACGGCGGCAATTGCCATCCGCAGGGCCCCCGCCAGAATCGGGTGCAGGGTGGCACCGCTCAGGGCGATGCCCAGGGGAGTGGTGGCCCAGACCAGGACCACCGTCAGATACGCAGCAGGTATGTGCATGAGGTTCTTCCTTGGTAAAGCGTCCGTCGTCACGCCTCCGGAAGCCACCACCCCACGAACAAAAAAGGCCGCAGGGCGATTGCGCTGCGGCCTTTGGAGGATTCGGTGTTACGTCAGTCGTTAACGTCCCCAGCCACAGCCACGCGCGCACGGTGCCAGACGGCCTTGTCGGCCAGTCGGCGAATCGCTTTCGGTGCTGCAGCACAACAGGAGAACATGGGTAACCCTGAAAAAAATTGGAACATCAACAAATAACGAATCCGCAGAATGCCGCGCCCGGGCCAACCCTGTCAACCGGCATTCGCGCGGTTCGATCAACACACTGGCCGGCACTGCGCCGGCAGGCCAACCCGGGGCGCCGAAAAAAGCCCCGCCAAGGCGGGGCAACAGGGGACGTCCAGTCTTCGGAGGTCGTCAATCCGGGTGTCAGTACAGCTTGGCCAGGGACTTGCGGGCAAAGGCCTCAACCTCGTCGAGCCGGCCTTCCTTCACTTTCACCAGCCATTCCGGGTCCTGCAGCAGCGCGCGGCCGACCGCAATCAGTTCGAACTCGTGGTTGTTCATCCGCTCCACCAACTCGTCAATGCCGGACTGCTCCACCGACTCCTGCTTGCTGGCAAAGGTGCCGCTGATGAAGTCTTCGGTCAGCCCCACGCTGCCCACCGACATGGTGGGAACGCCGCTCAGTTTCTGGGTCCAACCCGCCAGGTTGAGGTCGGAACCTTCAAACTCCGGCTCCCAGAAACGACGGGTGGAGGCGTGGAAGATGTCCACCCCGGCCTCCGCCAGTGGTTTGAGGAAGGCCTCCAGCTGCTCTGGGGACTCCACCAGGCGGGCCTCATAGTCCTGCTGCTTCCATTGCGAGAACCGCAGCATGATCGGGAAGTCGGGACCCACCCGCTCACGTACCGCTTCGATGATCTCGATGGCGAAGCGCTGACGGTTGGCCATTGAGCCACCGTATTCGTCGTCCCGCTGGTTGGTGCCTTGCCAGAAGAACTGGTCAATCAGGTAACCGTGGGCACCGTGAATCTCGACGCCATCAAACCCGATGGCCTTGGCGTCCTGAGCCGCATCGGCGAAGGCCTGAACCACCTCGTCGATGTCGCCCTTGCTCATCGCCCGGCCATTGGGCTTGCCCGGTGCAAACAGCCCCGACGGGCTGAACCCCGGCACACTGGCATCCGGTTCGGTGCCTTCCTTGCGTACCGCACCCACATGCCAGAGCTGGGGGAAGATCTTGCCACCGGCGTCGTGAACGGCATCCACCACCTTTTTCCAGCCCGCCAGCGCCTCGGTGCCGTGGAACGCCGGCACGTTGGGATAACCGTTGGCGCCCGGATGGTTCACCGTGGTGCCCTCGGTGATCAACAGTCCCACGCCGCCTTCGGCGCGCCTGCGGTAGTAGGCCACCACATCATCGCCCGGCACGCTGCCCGGTGAAAAGTTGCGGGTCATGGGCGCCATGGCCACCCGGTTGGCGAGGGTCAGTTTGGTGGTCTCGAAAGGCTCGAACAGGGGTCCAAGGTTCATCGTCATGATCGGTCTCCGCTGCGTTGGCAGTCCGGTTGATTTGGTTTCATAACGCAACCCTATTTAATCTGGTTTCTTGATGCAACCCTTTTCGGTAGACTGTGATCCATGGCCAGAAAACGTTTTGATGATTCCAACTGCTCCGTCGCCCGCGCCCTCAACGAAGTGGGTGACTGGTGGTCACTGCTGATCGTGCTGCAGGCAATGTACGGCACCCGCCGCTATGTCGATTTCCAGAAGGAGTTGGGGATTGCCAAGAACATTCTCTGCGACCGGCTGGGGCGCCTGGTGGAAAACCAGGTGCTGACCAAGGTCGATGTGGGGGAGCATGGCTGCCGCTTCGAATACCGGCTGACCGACAAGGGCCGGGAGCTGTTTCCGGTGGTCATCGCCCTGCGGCAATGGGGGGACAGGTGGAACCCGGCGCCGGACCAGGCCCCGCTGGATCTGCGGGACCGGGCCAGTGGCCGGCCGATCAGCCCTGTGTGTGTGCGGGATGCGGATGGCCAGCCACTGACCATCCGCGAGGTGTGCCTGCCGGGGGCGACGTCTGCTGACGACCCGGCCGCTGACAGCTAAGGTCCCGTCCGGGTGATTCGCTGATCTGCCGAGCCTCCGAAAACGTTGAGCGCAAGGCGCGCTCAGCCACGATCTTTGTCGTATCCGGTCATCACCATGATCTGGGTGCCCTCACCCTCCGGTGACACCATGAAGTTCAGCACCCGGTCCTGCTTGCGCAGCCAGGCCGTTGCGTCACTGGCGGTACCGTCCTCACCTTCAATCCACATCACCCCGTCCAGCTCTTCTTCGTCTAACTGCCAGCCCGCGTCGGAGGCGTCCTTCACCAGGGTGTCCACCACGGTTTTAACGTCATCCAGTGTCGAGCCGGCCACCATGAAGTGTTCGCCCTGCTCGCGGGTGTTGCGGAACATGGATTCCAGTGCCATGCCCTGGTAAACCGGCACATCTGCCGGGAAGTCCTCCGGCAGTTCGTCCACCTCCAGCGCGAAGGACATCTGGCCTTCACCGTAGTCAAACCCACTTAGCTCGCCGTTTTCATCGAACTGCATACCGGCTTCTTCAAACTGGGATTTCACATACTTCTCTGTCATCGACTCCACCGCGTCGGAACAGCCCGACACCGTCAGCGCAGCGGCGACGGCAGCACCGGCGACAGGTAAACGCAGGGATTGCAGGAAATATAGCGACATGGGATTCCTCCTTAAAAAACGTATCGTCCTTGGATGCGAAATACAGCAGCAAAGCATTATGCCACGGATCAGCGTCCAGGGAGCCCCTGCTTGACGCCGGATCACCGCTGGCCCGTTCGCACCTGCCTGCGACCCACCACAGCCTTCTATTGAGCCCAATCAACTTCCGGCCGGCGCCGGCCGGATCTCAAGACCGATTCTTGCGTCAGGTCAAGTTGCGTTTTTGCCAACGGCGTACCCTTGGGGTCATAGATCACTGTTGATCGATGCTTCTGATCATTACTTCCCTGTTTCCCGAAGGAGTTTGCCATGTCCCATACCCTCAAGACCGGAATCCTTGCTGGCTGCCTGCTGGCGGCTGGTGTTGCCCAGGCCCACGAAGCCGGAGACTTCCTGATCCGCGCCGGCGCCGTCGTAGTGGACCCGCAGGAATCCAGCGATACCGTGACTCTGGGCGGCGCTGGTGTTGGCGATGGCAACTGGGAAGTCGGTGTTGATTCCAATACCCAGCTGGGTATTACCGCCACCTACATGCTCAACGACAACTTCGGGGTGGGTATTCTGGGTGCCACGCCGTTCAAGCACGACATCAGTGCGGCCGGCTCCATCGCCGGTGCCGGCAAGCTGGGTTCCACCAAGCACCTGCCGCCGACCATCACCGCGCAGTACTACCCGCTGGGAGCCAATCAGCAGATTAACCCGTACGTCGGCATTGGCCTGAACTACACCAACTTTTTTGAGGAAGACACCACTCCGACACTGACCGGCGCGGTCGACGCAGCCCTGGGCGGCGGGGTGATTGACGCCACCGAGCTGGAACTGGATGACAGCTTCGGCATCGCCGCCGAGCTGGGTGTGGACGTGCAGATCACCGACCAACTCGGTGTGAACGCCGCCATGTGGTGGGCAGACATCGACACCACCGCCGACATCCACGCCATCAGCGACGGTCAGCGCGTTGGCACCGCCAAGGTGGACGTGGAAATCGATCCGATGGTGTACATGATCGGCCTCAGCTACAAGTTCTGAGACCTGACAGCGCCTCTGGCGGAGTGGCTTTACAGCAGGGAAACCACCAGAGGCGCCCGGAACCCGGGGGTTGGGTCAGGGCCTAGCCGCGTTTGGACCCGCCGTCTCCCTGACGGGAGCGGGCGCGGCCACGGCCCTGCCCCGGGCTGTTACCACCACGTCCCTGGCCATTGCGACCGGACGGACGTGACCGGCCACCGCGACCCGGGGCCGATTTTGGGGTGACGGACAGCGGTGTCTCCGGCTCGAATCCCGCCATCGTCTTCCGCGGGATCGACTGGCTGATAACCTTCTCGATCCCCGCCAGCAGTTTGCCCTCATCCGCACTCACCAGCGAAAGCGCCTGCCCCTGCTCACCAGCCCGGCCCGTTCTGCCAATGCGGTGGACGTAGTCTTCCGGCACATTAGGCAGTTCAAAGTTCACAACCTGCGGCAGCTGTTTGATGTCCAGCCCCCGGGCTGCGATGTCGGTGGCCACCAGCACCCGGATTTCACCACTCTTGAAGTGGCTCAGCGCGCGAGTACGGGCACCCTGGGACTTGTTGCCATGGATCGCCGCTGCGGCGATGCCGTCGCGCTCCAGCTTCTGGGTCAGACGGTTGGCACCGTGCTTGGTGCGGGTAAACACCAGCACCTGCTGCCAGTCGTGATCCTTCACCAGCCGGCTCAACAACGCCGACTTGCGGCTCTTGTCCACCGGATACACCGTCTGCTGAATGGTCTCCGCGGTGGTGTTGCGGGGGGCCACTTCCACCTGCACCGGCTCATTCAGCAGGCCTTCGGCCAGCTTGCGGATGTCACCGGAGAAGGTCGCGGAGAACAGCAGGTTCTGGCGCTTTGCCGGCAGCAGGGTCAGCACCTTGCGGATATCCCGGATAAAGCCCATGTCCAGCATGCGGTCGGCCTCATCGAGCACCAGCACGTCGAGGGCATCGAAATTGACCACGCCCTGCTGGTGCAGATCCAGCAGCCGGCCCGGGGTAGCCACCAGCACGTCCACGCCCTTGCGCAGGGTGCGGATCTGGGGATTGATCTTGACGCCACCGAACACCACCGCCGAGGAGGTAGCCTGGTACTTGCTGTACAGCGCGACGCTGTCGCCCACCTGGGCTGCAAGCTCCCGGGTTGGGGTCAGGATCAGCGCGCGGACGCCCTGGCAACGCCGGGGCAGCTCACCCAGACGCTGCAGCAGCGGCAGGGTGAAGCCGGCGGTCTTGCCGGTGCCGGTCTGGGCAGCGGCCATGACGTCCTGGCCGGACAGTACGGCGGGAATGGCCTGGGACTGAATGGGGGAGGGGGTTTCATACCCCTGATCCGAGGTAGCACGGACCAGCGACTCGGACAGACCGAGGGAAGCAAAACTCATAATTGTAAACTCTTGATATGACTCCCGACATCGGGCGGGAGTGCCGCAGTTGGAGCGGCGAAACTAAGACGACTACGGCTGTGCACCGGATGTTGGGCGCGCCGTCCTCTGACAGGTCGTTTCGAATGGGGGTCGCGCTCGGCCCGGGGCCGTAACTGCGCAATCCTTCGAGGCAGGATGGCGGGCACGGTAACAGAGTCCTGCGGCGATAGCCACTTTAATTCACCCGCAACCGCACCACGGTGTGAAGGAAGCCGGATTATGTGCTTTGATAAAGCAGACAGGCACAAGCGAGTGGAGCACGCCATGGTCTCCAGAATGTTGTTGCTGATCCTGGGGTTACTGCTGATGGCCCCGGCCGCGGCCCAGTCCTTCCGGGTCGGCGTGCTGCACGGCGACACCGAAATCTTCGATTACGAGCTGTCAGTGCTGAAACTGGCGCTGGCCCACGCCCCCGGAGACCACACCCTGGAAGTGGTGCCCCTGCCGGAAACGCCCCAGCAACGCATATTCGCCATGCTCGACTCGGCCTGGGAACCCATCAACGTGTTCTTCAGTGGCTACAGTCCGGAACGGGAACGGCGCCTGCTTCAGGTCAACATTCCCCTCACCCGTGGCCTGCTGGGCTATCGGCTGATGGTGGTGAAGGCGGAACGGCTGGCGGAGCTGAAAGGCATTGATTCACTGGCGGAACTGCGCCGTTACCGGATCGGCTCGGGCATTGGCTGGCCCGACAACGATGTCCTGCAGGCCAACGGCCTGGAAGTGATCACCAGCCGCTACGACAACCTCTGGCGCATGCTGGCGATGGAGCGTTTCGACCTGTTCCATCGCGGCGTCCAGGAAATCTACACCGAACTGGCGCGGCCGGAGCACCAGCAACTGGCAGTCCTGCCAGGCATGATGGTGGTGTTTCCCTACGACTATTTCTTCTATGTCTCGGTCAACCGGCCAGATCTGCACGACCTGCTGCTGACCGGGCTGGTCAACGCCTACAACAGCGGCGCCTTCATGGCCAACTTCCTGAGCCATCCGGCGATCCGCCGTGCCCTGGAAGACGGCGAGCTCACCAGCCGGCGGGTGGTGCGACTGGCGCTGCCGGAAACCTACCAGAGCCTGGACGTGATTCCGCAACGCTACTGGCATGCGGTGGGTGAGCATCCGGTATCGCTCAGACCCGCCACCCCGCTGATCACCGCGACCACGCCGGTAGTCGGCCACAGCCCGGTTGACTAACGCGCAGCCGTTCGCCGCCGGCGGGCTACATCACCTTGCCCCGCAGGGCCTTGGTGCGGCCGCGCTGGGTCTTGCTGTCCACCCGTCGCTTGCGGGCAGCGCGGGAGGGTTTGGTGGGGCGACGGGCCTTGCGGGGTTTGACCGCATCCCGGATCAGCGCCTGCAACCGCGCCAGGGCATCGTCCCGGTTGGCCTCAAAGGTACGGTGGTTCTGGGCCTTGATCACAATCACCCCGTCCTTGGTGATTCGGCTGTCCCGCAGCGCCAGCAGGCACTCCTTGTAGTAGGGCGGTAGCCGTGAGGCCTGGATATCAAACCGCAGATGCACCGCCGAGGCGACCTTGTTGACGTTCTGGCCGCCAGCGCCCTGGGCACGGATCTGGTGGATCTCGATTTCATCATCGGCGAGGCTGACGGCGTTGGACAGTGGCAGCATGGGGGTCACCGGTAACCGTCGGTGTGGAGCACGGTGGCCAGGGCGCGACGCTGCTCCCATTCCAGCCGCTCCAGTTCCGGGCGGTCGTCAAAGCGATGGACATAGCCCAGGCACAGGTAGGCCACCAGTTTGCGGTCGGCGGGCGCCTGCAGGATCTCCGCCACCCGGCGGGGGTCGAGGATGCTGACCCAGCCCATGCCGACGTTCAGCGCCCGGGCCATCAGCCACATGTTCTGCACCGCGCACACCACACTGTATTCTCCGGCCTCCGCCATGGCGGTCTGGCCCAGCACCGGCCCCTCGCTGGCGCGGTAGAACACCGCCAGGTTGACCGGCGCCTCGTGAATGCCCTCAAGCTTGAGGCGGGCGTAGAGCTCACCGCGCTCGCCACTGAAGCGTTCACGGGCCTGCCGGTTGGCGGCATCGAAACTTTCCGCCACCTGCGCCCGCAGTGCCGGGTCAGCCACCTGCACAAACTCCCAGGGTTGGGAAAACCCGACCGAGGGCGCCAGCGTCGCCGCCTGCAGGATCTGCTCCAGCACCGGCTCCGGAACCGGCTCCGGGCGGAAGTTGTTGCCGCGGACATCACGGCGATGACGCAGGATGTCGGTCAGCAACTGCTGGTCGTCGGTGCTGAAACAGCGTTCACTCATGGCGATCTTCCCGCCGCTCAGGGCAGCACACAGTGCTTGGCGTAGTCACCGGCTTCGTTCATGGTCCAGTCGCCCTTGGGCTTCTCATCCATGTCCGCGCACCAGGCATCGCTGCCCACTTCCGGCGCACAGCCGGCGAGGCCAACGGCCAGCGCCAGGGTCATCATCAGTCGCTTGATCATGGTGTTTCTCCCGCCCGGGTTACTGGGCCGTAGTGACGTACTTGAGCACCTCAACCACCTGCTCCGGGGTCTGGGCCCAGGCCATGGCGGCAGCGTCGACTTCCTTGAGCGGGTGCACAATGCTGTCGTCGTGCAGGGTGATGTAGGGGGTACCCATGGCGGCGCAGAAACCGGCATCAAACGCCGCGTTCCACTGCTTGTACTTGTCGCCAAAGCGGATCACCGCCAGGTCACACTGCTCCAGCAGGGTCTTGGTGCGAATACCGTTGACCTTGGAGGACTGATGGTCCCGCCAGAAACCCACCTCCGGCTTGCCCAGCACATCGCCGGCGGCGTCACTGGCGTCGTGGTCGGTGACCGGGGCGGTGAACTCCACCGGCAGGCCCGCGGCCTCGACGCCCGCCTGGATCTGCTGGCGCCAGTCAGTGTGGATTTCGCCGGATAGGTAGACGGTCCAGATCATGGGGTGCTCCTCTGTCATCGTATGATCGACGGCCCTGAACGGGCCTGTTATAGAGCAGCATGATACGTCAGCGAGGGATTGGATTCATTGCCGGCGGCAAATCCGGCCGGCCATGATCACCACCGGTGCCAACCCACGGCGCACCCGAAGTCGCCGCAGGCCGCTTGCCGGACGTCAGATGGCGAAGCCACCCAGCTTGGTTTCCAGGTACTCGTCGATGCCTTCCTCGGCACCTTCGCGCCCCAGACCACTGGTCTTCATGCCGCCAAAGGGCGCGGCGGCACTGGTGGGGTTGATGTCATTGATGCCGATGATGCCAAAGTTCAGCGCCTCGAAGGCCCGGTGGGCGGTGGACAGGCGGTCGGTGTAGACGTAGGCCGCCAGGCCATAGGCGGTGTCGTTGGCCATCGCCAGCACATCGTCACCATCGCGGTAGCTGATCACCGGCGCCACCGGACCGAAGGTTTCCTCGCGATAGATCGCCATCTCCGGCGTCACCCCGGACAGCACCGTTGGCGCGTAGAAGCAGCCTTGGGCCAGCTCGCCGTTGTGCAGCCGGTCGCCACCGGTCTCCAGGGTCGCGCCCTTGGCCACGGCATCCTTGACCTGGCGATCCACCTTGTCCAGTGCCCGCTGGTCAATCAGCGGCCCCAGGGAGGTGGTGCTGTCCAGACCGTTACCCGCCTGCAGCCGCTCGGCGCGGCTCACCAGCTCGGCCACAAACGCCTCGCGGTGATCTTCATGGACGTAGATCCGGTTGGGACTGATACAGGCCTGGCCGCCATTGAGGAACTTCACCAGCGACAGTCCCTTGGCCGCATGCACTGGATCGGCATCGGGGAAGACGATGGCCGGGGCATGCCCACCCAGTTCCATCGATACCCGCTTCATATGACGGGCAGCCTCGGCGTTGAGCTGGCAACCCACCTCGGTGGACCCGGTGAAGGTCAGCTTGCGCACCCGCGGGTCGCGGCAGAACGCCTCACCGACCCGGGCTGGCTGCTGTACCGTGATGGCATTGACCACGCCGGCCGGGAAGCCGGCCTCGGCGAAGATCTCCATCATTGCCTGGGCGCACAGCGGCGTCGATTCTGCCGGCTTGAGGATGACCGTGCAGCCGGCAGCCAGCGCCGGCGCCAGCTTGCGGGTGATCATCGAGATCGGGTAGTTCCAGGGGGTGATCGCCCCCACCACACCGACCGGCACCCGGTGTACCAGAAAGCGCTGGTTTTCCCGCGCCGACGGGATGGTCTCACCCTGGATGCGTTTGGCCTGCTCGGCGAACCACTGCAGAAAATCGGCACCGTACTGAACCTCGTTCAACGAGGCCTTTAGCGGCTTGCCCTGCTCTTTGGTCATCAGTTCCGCCAGCGCCTGCTTGCGCTGGATCATCAGCTCCCAGGCCCGGTACAGCAACCGCGAACGCTCGTAGGCCGTGGTCTTCTTCCAGCTGTCAAAGGCGCTGTGCGCCGCCGCGATGGCCTGGTCGATGTCGGCGTCGCTGCAATCCGGCACCGACCCCAGCGCCTCGCCGGTGGCCGGGTTGGTGACCGCGAAGGTGGGCCGATCGCTCAGCCATTCCCCGTTGATGTACATGATCTCACCTCGTGTTCGTTCAGAAGCTGTCGTCCGCCATCGCCATGATAGCCTCACTGCCGGCACGAATGGCCGACAGGTAGCCGGCGCAGCGGGGCAGGATCTGGTCGATGTAGACATTCACCGTCACCCGCTTGCCCTGCAGGAACGGGTCGCTGCCGTCATCCCGGGCTGCGGCCCGCTGTGCCGACTGCAGCATCAGCCAGGCAGCCACGGTGGTGGCGGTCAGCATCAGATAGTTGAAGGCCACCGAACCGGCGTGATTGGCATCGGCCTGGCCATCCAGTACCAGCCGCACCGCCTCATCCACGAACGCCACCGACTGGCGGAAGCGATCCAGACGCTCGCCCGTTACCGCGGCATCGCCGGCGATGGCCTCGGCAAAGCCACGCATTTCAGCAACCAGTTCCGTCATGCCCTGACCCTGATCCCGCAGGGTCTTGCGGCCCACCAGATCCATCGCCTGGATGCCATTGGTACCCTCATAGATGGGCAGGATACGGGCATCCCGATAGTACTGGGCGACGCCGGTTTCCTCCACAAAGCCCATGCCACCATGGCATTGTACCGCCAACGAGGTGACTTCCTGAGCCATCTCGGTGCACCAGCCCTTCACCAGCGGCGTCATTACCTCCACCCGCCGACGATGATAGCGGCGCTGATCCTCATCCAGATCCCGCGCCCGTGCCAGGTCCACCCCGACGCAACCACTGTAGGCCAGACAGCGACCGGCCTCGGTGAGCGCCTTCATGGTCATCATCATGCGTCGCACATCGGGGTGGCGGAT
Organism: Marinobacter xestospongiae; assembly: GCF_023156385.1. GTDB lineage: Bacteria > Pseudomonadota > Gammaproteobacteria > Pseudomonadales > Oleiphilaceae > Marinobacter > Marinobacter xestospongiae. The sequence continues at coordinate 89,071 of NZ_JAKZAK010000022.1, read as the reverse complement.
GATCGCCGAGGCGCCCGTTGCACCCGGTGCCACCCCTTGCTGACGTTCAAACACATAATCCCGGGCCGCCTGGTAGGCACGGTCGGCCACCGCCACCCCCTGAAGACCCACGGTCAGGCGGGCGTTGTTCATCATGGTGAACATGCAGGCCAGGCCCTGGTTTTCCTCGCCCACCAGATAGCCGATGGCGCCGTCGTTGTCGCCGTAGCTCATGACACAGGTGGGGCTGGCGTGGATGCCCAGCTTGTGTTCAATGGAGACCGCGTGACAGTCGTTGCGTTCGCCGGGCTCGCCCTGTGCGTCCGGCAGGTACTTGGGCACCGCGAACAGCGAGATGCCGCGAACCCCGGCCGGGGCATCCGGCAGCCGCGCCAGCACCAGGTGAACAATGTTCTCCGCCATATCGTGTTCACCCCAGGTGATGAAGATCTTCTGGCCACGAATGCGGTAGTGCGCCCCATCCCGTTCCGCGGTGGTGCGGATGGTGGCCAGATCAGAGCCGGCCTGGGGTTCGGTCAGGTTCATGGTGCCGGTCCACTGACCCGACACCATCTTGGGCAGCAGTTCAGCCTTGAGGGCCTCACTGGCGTTCTCCGACAACGCCTCAACCGCACCCTGGGATAACAGAGGACAAAGCCCCCACGCCATGTTGGCGGCGTGCCACATCTCCTGGACCGGTATCGCCAGTGAGAACGGCAGGCCCTGGCCACCAAACGCCGGTGCAAACTGCAGGCTACCCCAGCCGCCGTCCACATACTGACGGTAGGCATCGGCAAACCCGGCCGGCGTGGTGATGGTGTGGTCGCTGCCAAAGCTCAGTCCGGCGCGATCGCCGGAGCCATTGAGCGGCGCCAGCACCGAGCCGGAAAAACGCGCCGCCTCATCGAGGATCGCGGTTACCAGGTCGTCACCGACCTCTTCGTGACCACAGGCTTTCGCCATATCATGGAACCCGGCCACGTCGCTGAGAATGAACGCCATGTCGCGGGTGGGTGCTCTGTACTCTGCCATGGAAACGCTCCTTAGCTCATGTACTGGCCGCCGTTGACGGACAGGTTGGTGCCGGTCACAAACCCTGCGTTGTCGTCCGTCAGGAACGCCACGGCGCGGGCAATGTCCTCAGGCTGGCCCAGCCGGCCCACTGGAATACCGGCAATGATGCCGTCCAGTACTTTCTCCGGAACCTGACGCACCATCGGGGTATCGATGTAACCCGGTGACACCGCGTTGGCGGTCACCCCCTTGCGGGCACCTTCCTGGGCGATGGATTTGGTAAAGCCGTAGATGCCGGCCTTGGTGGCGGCGTAGTTGGACTGTCCGAACTGGCCCTTCTCACCATTGAGGGAAGAGATGTTGACAATGCGGCCAAAGCCCCGCTCGCACATGCCCTCAAAGACCTGGCGACACATGTTGAACATGGAGTTCAGGTTGACGTTGATCACCTGCAGCCACTGGTCCTGGGCCATCTTCTTCAGCGGCGCATCGTTGGTGATACCGGCGTTGTTGACCAGCACGTCAATGGCACCGAAATCCCGCTCCACGGTGGCAACGAAGTTGCTGCAGGCTTCGAAATCGGTCACGTCCAGCGGTAGGATGGCAACCTCATAACCGGCGCCGTTCATTTCCGCCTGCCACGCCTGGGCGGCCTGAGTGTCGGCCTCACCCGGCAGGTGGCTGGCAATGACCTGGCGACCCTGGTCGACCAGCGCCTTGCACATAGCGGTGCCAAGGCCGCCGGTGGCTCCGGTTACAACTGCGATACGTTTGCTCATGGTGCTCTCCTTGGTGGTTGTCTCAATACTTGTTGGGGTAGTGGTTGACGCAGCTGCCTGGCAACTACTTCAACAGTTTCTTGATCGCTGACGACTGCGCGATCGCGCCCTCCGAGGTGTAGCGCTCGCTGCGCTGCTCGATCTTCGGCAGTTCGTAGAGGTAGTTGACCATCAACCCGGCGGACTGCTTCAGCCCCTTGTCAGAGCTGTCCGCCAGCCAGTTCAGCCGCGCCACCTGGGCGCCGTTGCTGAGATGGAAATGGGCCACCGGGTCCTGAGCCTTGTTGCCCTGGCGGCGAACCTGGCACAGGTAGCTGGCCGCCAGCCGGGTCAGGGCGTCACGCCGCACCTCGTTGTTGCCATTGGGATCAAGCTGCTCCGGGGTGCGTGGTGGTGGCAGCGACAGCCACTGTTCGCCACCGGGCAAGCCCCGCAGGGTGTCGGCGTCGCTCTGGTTGAGCCAGCGGCAGAAACCGGGAATCGGCGACAGCGTGGCGAACTGCTTAAGCTGGGGAAATTCCTCCCGCAGTTTGCGCACCACCTGTTTGATCAGGAAATTGCCGAAGCTGATGCCCGCCAGCCCGCGCTGGGCGTTGGAGATGGAATAGAAGATGGCGGTGTCCGCCGCCTCCAGATCCTGGGTCGGCGCGGATTCGTCCAGCAGCGCCTGGACGTTGTCGGCCATGCCGCTGACCAGCGCCACCTCAACGAAGATCAACGGCTCATCCGGCATACTCGGGTGCATGAAGGCAAAGCAGCGGCGGTCGGAATCAAGCCGATTCTTGAGATCGCTCCAGCTCTTGATGGCGTGCACCGCCTCGTAGGCAATCAGTTTTTCCAGCAGTACCGCACCGGAACGCCAGCTGATTTCCTCAAGCTGCAGCAAGCCGACATCGAACCAGTGACTGAGCAGTTCCTTGAGGTCGCTTTCCAGCGGCTGCAGCGATGGGTGCTCCTTGCGCAGACCCAACAGCTCCTCACGCATATCGACCAGGAACTTGACGCCGGAGGGTACCCCGTTGAACTGCTTCAGCAGGGCCACCCGGCTGGGCTCCAGAGCCTGACGCAGGGCCTGGGCCACCGCGGTTTTGTGACCGGAACCGGCAGCCTGCCAGTGATCGATTTCCCGACCCACGCGGGCCTCATCAACCCCGTAGTGCTCCGCCAGCAGACCAAGGAAACGGATGCGGCCCTGACGGGACAGGGTCAGGTAGGTGCGCCCCAGTTCCGCCGCGCGATTGCGGGCCGCCACCTGGCCGCCGTTCTCCGCCAGGCAGTGATCGATCCACTGCCGTACCACTTCCAGATCGGCTTCCGGCAGATCAGCGGCGACGGTCAGCGACTCGTTGGCGGCGCGACGACCGGCGCCGGCGTCCCCACCGGGAACCAGGCGCTTGAACGCCCGCTCAAAGATGTTGGCTGGCTGGCTTTGCATGACAACTACCCCACTTGGCATTGAAAGAACGTCCGTGGCACTAAAAGGACGTCCGGGACGTCGCGGAACCCGATGATTCCGCTTTACTTGTTGATGTTGTTGACGGGAGGCTATCAGAGCTTTTGAACAAAACCAAGTAAAACTACTTGGTTTATTCAATACAAACCATTAACCTCCTAAGCGAATGGATCAAACCTATGGAGACAATCAACCATGAATGACCTGCACGGTTACTATCTTGAAGACCTGTCCATTGGCATGAGCGCCAGCTATGCCAAGACCATCACCGAAGCCGATGTGGTGCTGTTTGCCGGCATCAGTGGTGACGACAACCCGGTCCACCTCAACGTCGAGTACGCCAAGACCACCCCGTTCAAAGAGCGGATCGTCCACGGCATGTTCAGCGCGGCGCTGATTTCCGCTGTACTGGGCACCCGTCTGCCGGGACCGGGCGCGATCTACGTCGACCAGGAGATCAAGTTCAAGGCCCCGGTGCACATCGGTGATACCGTGGTGGCCAGCGCCGAGGTGGTGGAGATCAACGAACAACGCCGCCGGGTCAAACTGAAGACCGTCTGCAAGGTGGGTGACAAGGTGGTTGCTGAAGGCTACGCCACCAACATGGTGGACCGTCGTCCGGCGGAGTAAGGGGAGATGACTATGCTGTTGGATAGCAAACAATCGATTCTGGTGGTGGTCGACGTCCAGGCCCGGCTGCTGCCGGGCGTTCAGGACAACGACACCCTGGTCAAACACTGCGACTGGCTGGTTCGCCTGGCCCAGCTGGCCGAGGTGCCGGTGATTGGTTCCGAGCAGTACCCACAGGGTCTGGGCCACACCGAAGAGAGCTTGCAGGCCCGCATCGGCGAGGCCAACCTGTACGGCAAGACCACCTTTTCCTGCATCGACGACGAAGGCTTTGCCGCCCGCTTTGAGCAGGAAGGCCGGCAGCAGGTGGTGTTGTGTGGCATGGAATCCCAGGCCTGCGTGCTACAGTCCGCGCTGCGGCTGAAAGAAACCGGCGCCGACGTGTTCGTGGTGGCCGACGCCATTTCTGCCCGCAATCATCGCGATACCGAGATCACCCTGCGCCGCCTGGAACAGGCCGGTGTCACCCTGGTGACCCGGGAAATGGTGGGCTTTGAGTGGATTCGCCGCTCCGACGCCCCGGCCTTCAAGACGTTCAGCAAGGACTTCCTGCGCTGATCGCCACCACCTGGCCCGGGTTGGCATCGCGCAACCCGGCCAGGCTGGACCAGGAGAACCATGAAGACCCGAACACCCGAAGAAGGCTATTCCGCGCTGACCGACGACGCCGAGCGCAATCGCCTGCTGGCGGAAATGGCGGAACAGTCGACCGACATGATATCCCGCCACACCCCCGATGACTGGCGCTTCATTTATGCCTCGCCGGCGGTGACCCATCTGTTGGGCTACAGCGTGCAGGAAATCGTGGGCATGTCGGCCTACGATCTCTACCACCCGGACGACGTTGAAGACTTCAAGCGTCGGGCGCCCAGCGTCAACTACGACCGCGGCCTGTACACCCACACCTACCGTTTTCGCTGCAAGGATGGTCACTACACCTGGCTGGAAAGCACCAGTCGCACCATCCGCGACCCGGAGTCCGGCGCCATTCGCGAGATCCTGGTGGTGTCCCGGGATGCCAGTCACCGCATCAAGGCCGACAAGGCCAACCGACGCCTGGCGCGGGTACTGGAGAGCACCCAGGATCTGGTGCTGTTTGTCCATCTCGATCACACCCTGTCCCACCTCAACGAGGCCGCCCGCCGCGCCCTGGGCCTGGAACAGCAGGACTACACTGCCTTTCCCCTGCACCGGCTGGTGTCCGAACGGGGCAACGAACTGCTGGTGCAGGAGGCCTTTCCGGCAGCGCTGGCGCGGGGCCAGTGGCGGGGAGAGCTGGCCCTGACCAGCCGTGACGGCCGGCCGCTGCCAGTGATGCTGGAACTGCTGGCCCACCGTTCACTGCACGGTGATGTCGAGTACTTCTCCCTGGTGGCCCACGACCTCAGCGAGAAAAAGGCCGCCGAACAGCAGCTCAAGGCCTACCGGGAGGAACTCGACCACGCCGGCCGCCTGGTCACCATGGGCGAGCTGGCCTCCAGCCTGGCCCACGAACTCAACCAGCCCCTGGCGGCGATGGTCAACTTTCTGCGCGGGGTGGAACGCCGCTTTGCCGGCCACGACGCCCTCAGCTGGGCCGATATCGAGCTGCCCATCACCCGCTCCATCAACACCGCGCTGCGGGCCGGCGAGATCATTCACCGGATGATGGACTTTACCCGCAAACAGGAGCCGGTGATCGAAGCCCTCGACCTGACTGCGCTGATCGGCGACCTGTGTGATTTCTGCGAGTCCACCGCCGAGCGTCACAACGTCCAACTGGTCAACCGGGTCGACCAGCCCATGCCGGCGGTGCGGGGCGACAAGATCCAGCTGGAACAGGTGATCCTCAACCTGCTGGTCAATGCCATTGAGGCCAGTCGTCGTGACGACGACAGCAGCGCTGCGATGGTGGAGATCACCGCCGAGCGCTTCGATCACGGCCACCTGATGGTCCGCGTCACCGACCAGGGTGGCGGCATACCACCGGAGGCCATGACCCGTATTTTCGAGCGCTTCTACTCCACCAAGTCCAGCGGTCTGGGTATGGGGCTGGCGATCAGCCGCTCTTTGGTGGAAAATCTCGGGGGTGAACTGTGGGCCGACAACCTGCCCGGCGGCGGTGCCCGCTTCTCGTTCACCCTCACGATTGATTCACCCCCAACATGACCAGACAGGCTCGATGAACTCCACCAATCACGACCAGACCGTCTTTGTCATCGACGATGATCCCGATGTCCGCGATTCGCTTCAGTGGCTGCTGGAGTCCGTCGGCCTGACGGTACGCACGTTCGAGGACGCGATGGCGTTCTTCGAGAACTACCGGCCCGGCGACAGCGGTTGCCTGGTGATGGACGTCCGCATGCCCGGCATGAGTGGCATCAATGCCCAGAAGAAACTGCCGGAGTACCGCATTGATCTGCCGGTGATCATGATTTCCGCCCACGGCAATGTCGACATGGCGGTGACCGCCCTGACCCAGGGCGCCCTGACCTTCATCGAGAAACCGTTCGATGACCAGGTCCTGATCGACCACGTCCACAACGCCCTTACCCTGGACCGGGAACGCCATCAGAAACAGCGCTCGCAATCCCAGATCCAGCAGCGTTACGACAGTCTCACCCGGCGGGAAAAACAGGTGCTGGCGCTGATCGTCCAGGGCATGTCCAACCAGGAGGCGGCCGACGACCTGGGCATCAACCGCAAGACCGTGGAAGGCCATCGCGCCCACATGATGACCAAAATGGCGGTGGATTCCCTGGCCGAGCTGGTGCAGATCGCCATCGCCCTGGGCATTGTCGAAGGTTACACCGGCTAAGACAGTCCCCGCTGGCGGAGCCGCCCGGTTCCACCCTCCCGGAACCCCATCTGCGACATTCGCTGGCGGCCATTCAGGCCGCCGGCCCGCCCCTGCCTGCAAGCGCCATTTCCAGCGACATCATACTTTCAGCCAGATTGAGAGTATCCACTCATAAAACCAAGTAAATACCATTGCTTTTAACCGTATTAGTGCCTAGGATCGGGAGTGGCCGTGAATCATTCTCGCCGGCCGTCTCACACACAATCGTGGATGGAGAACAACAACAATGTCCCTCAAGCAACGCCCGGACGGTGCCGAACAACCGTCCATGCTCGGCGCACTCAAGCTCCGCATACCGCTGGTGCATTACAAGCTGGAGATTCCGGACATCCTCCAGGGGGTGATCCTGTGCGTGGTGCCTCTGGGCATCACCGCACTGATGACCGACATTCTCGGCATTCCCTTCGAGGTTGCCGTCGCCTTCGTGCTGCTGAACAACTTCCTCTACCTGCTGCACACCCACTTCGGGGACCCGGCGGTGTCCGGCTGGATCACCGCCGGGATTCCGCTGTACATCGCCTTCCTGTCCGGCTACCCGGAGGGGGACGCGCGAATACTCGCCCTGATTGCGCTACAGATCACGGTCGCGGTGCTGTTCCTCGGGCTCGGCATCTTCAAGGGTGCCGACGCCATGGTGCGCAAGATGCCGATGTCGCTGAAAGCCGGCATCCTGATTGGCGCCGGGATCTCGGCGGTGATGGGGGAATTCGGCGCCGACGGTCGGGTCTGGACCATGCCGATCACCATCCTGTCCGGTGCCGCACTGGGCTTCTTCATGCTGTTCTCGGAGACCGCAGCGCCGCTGCGGGCCCGCTATGGCTTCTTCCGCTTCGTGGCCCAGTACGGCATCGCCATTCCGTTCATCCTGGCCTATGTGTTCGGCATCCTCATCGGTGAAGTGCCGGTGCCGCAGGTGGAGTGGGGCTTCACCGCCATCCCCATCGGCGACATCATCCGGGACTACAGCGTCTTCGGTCTCGGCCTGCCGCCACTGCAGTACTTCATCGACGCCCTGCCATTGGCACTGGCGGCGTACATCATCGCCTTTGGCGACATCCTGGTGGTGGACTCCCTGTTCAAGAACGCCGACGGCGTTCGCAAGGACGAGAAACTGGTGTTCAGCCCCCGCCGCAACAGCATCATCGTGGGTATCCGCAACCTGATCCACGGCCTGCTGGCACCGTTCATCAGCCTCTCCGGCCCGGCCTGGACCGGCGGTCAGGCACTGGTGATCAACCGTTACATGAACAATCCCCGCAAGGCCATGGACAGCTACTGGGGCGGCGCCACCAGCATCTACTGGGGCATGAGCATCGCACTGATCCTCGTACCGGTGATCACCCTGCTCAAGCCCGGTCTCAATATCGGCATGGCGCTGACCCTGCTGATTCAGGGTTACCTCTGCGGCTACCTGGCCATCGAGATGCTGGAACGGCAAAGTAACCTGCAGCGGGGCGTGGCTGTCATTGTCGGTGCCATCCTGGCCACCAAGGGCGCGGCCTGGGGTCTGGGTACCGGTCTGGTACTGTGGCTGGTACTGGAGAAGAACTGGTTCGCCACCGCTCCCGCGCCGGCAAAGGAACAACCGGATGCCGGGGACGCCGCCACCGAACAGGGCTGAGCGGCCCCCCGATCGCAGACACAACAACAAGAGGCTCACTTGCATGGACAACCTGTACGAAACCGGCCTGGCGGCCAACACCGCCAACCACACACCGCTGTCGCCGGTCACTTTTCTGGAGCGTACCGCCCTGGCCCATCCCAATCGCCTGGCGGTGATCCATGGTGAGGTACGACGGACCTGGGCCGAGACCCACCGTCGCTGCCTGAAGATGGCGTCGGCACTGCGCAAGCTTGGGGTGCGCCGTGGCGACACCGTCGCCGCCCTGCTGCCCAACGTGCCGGAAATGCTGGAACTGCATTTCGCGGTACCGATGATCGGCGCCGTGCTCAACACCCAGAACACCCGGCTCGATGCCAAGACCATGACCTTCATGCTCAACCACAGCCGGGCGCGGATCTTCTTCACCGACCGGGAATTCAGCGACCGCGCCCGGGCGGCGCTGGAAGGCTGTGACGCCAAACCGACGGTGATCGACGTCGATGACCCCAGCTTCGACGGTGGCGAGGCCCTGGGCACCATGACCTACGACCAGCTGCTGGCCACCGGTGATGACGATTTCCAGTGGCAGCCGCCGGAAGACGAGTGGCAGGCCATCACCCTCAATTACACCTCCGGCACCACCGGCAACCCCAAGGGGGTGGTCTACCACCACCGCGGCGCCTACCTGAATGCCCTGAGTAACGTGATTGGCTTTGGCCTGCCCTCCGGCGCGGTGTATCTGTGGACGTTGCCGATGTTCCACTGCAACGGCTGGTGTTACCCCTGGGCGGTCACCGCGGTGGGTGGCACCCATGTCTGCCTGCGCCAGCCCCACCCGGAGCCGGTGTACGATGCCATCGCCAACCACGGCGTCACCCACTTCTGCGCCGCACCGGTGGTGCTGAACATGCTGATCAACGCCCCGGAAGAGCTGCGCAAGCCGTTTGACCAGGCCGTCACCGTGGCCACCGGCGGTGCCGCGCCCCCAGCCGCCACCATCGAAGCGATGGAAGGCCTGGGCATGAAGGTGGTGCACCTGTATGGCCTCACCGAGACCTACGGCCCCAGTCTGGTGTGTGAATTCCAGGACGACTGGCAGGACCTGTCCCTCAAGGACCGGGCCGCCAAGATGGCACGCCAGGGCATCCTGTCGCTGTCGATGACCGACATGATGGTGGCCGACCCCAATACCCTGGCCCCGGTCCCCCGTGACGGCACCACCATCGGCGAGCTGTTCGTGCGTGGCAACAGTGTGATGAAGGGCTATCTCAGCAACCCGGACGAAACCCACAAGGCGTTCGCTGGCGGCTGGTTCCACACCGGTGATCTGGGGGTCTGGCACGAGGACGGTTACGTCGAGATCAAGGACCGCTCCAAGGACATCATCATCTCCGGGGGCGAGAACATCTCCACCCTGGAAGTGGAGAGCACCCTCTACGATCACCCCGCCGTGCTGGAAGCGGCGGTGGTAGCGGCGCCGGACGATCACTGGGGGGAAATCCCCTGTGCCTTTATCACCCTCAAGCGGGGCCATGAGCATCTGGGTCAGGACGACATCGTCGCCCACTGCCGCGCCAATCTGGCCGGCTTCAAGGTACCCAAACGGATCATCTTCTCCGAAGAACTGCCGAAGACATCCACCGGCAAACTGCAGAAACACGTCCTGAGAAGTCAGCTGACGTCCTGACCTCCCCTTCGGTGGCCCTCCCCCGGCGCACCCTGCGCCGGCCGGGCTTCCGGCAGCACCCTGTTCCCCGGAGCCCGCCTCCGGGGCTTTTTTATGTTCACCAGATGACCAATCCCTCATCGAACGGTAACCACCGGAACCGGGGCAATCCAGCAGAACCTGTATACACTTGGGGTATATATCGGCAGTTCGGGACTGGACGCTCGCTGTCACCTGCAGTCACAGACCTCCCGGGACGAGTCCGCAGTCCTTGAGGTCCGGAGAAGGGGGAGCCCAACATGATCATTGCCACCCGAACCATTCGCCAACTGGCGCCACTGTTATGCCTGGCCTTGCTGGCCAGCATGCTCACCGTGCCGGCCCAGGCCGCCATCGTCGGCACCGGCGAACTGATCCAGCAGCAACACCAGACACAGTCCCGCGCGTCCCTGAGTCAGGCGCTGTCCCAGGACGACGTGCGTCAGTCCCTCAAAGCCCTTGGTGTGAGTGAGGACCAGGTGCAGCAACGCATCGACCGGCTCACCCCGGCGGAGCTCGCGTCTTTCAACCAGCAGCTCAACGAAGCCCCCGCCGGCGAGGGCGTCGTGGGCGTCATCGTGCTGTTTGTGCTGGTCTTCATCATCACCGACATGCTCTGCGCCACGGACCTGTTCCCGTTCGTGAACTGCATTCGCTGATCGGCGCCCGTGATGGTACGAGGTTTTCTGCTCGCCGGCCTGGTGGTGGCAACGCTGCTTACGGGCTGCGCCAGCCAGCCCTGGCCCAGCACGGTCCGGGAGCCGGCACCGGCCGCACACCAGCTGGCGGTGCCGTTCCACCCCCAAACGCGCTACCAGTGCGGGCCGGCAGCACTGGCGATGATGCTGAACGACCAGGGGATTGGCGCCACGCCGGATGCGCTGGTGGAACGGGTGTATCTGCCAGGGCGACAGGGGTCACTGCAGCTCGATATGGTCGCCACCGCACGGCAGGAAGGTCTGCTGGTTCACCCGCTGGCGCCGGATTTCCAGGCCCTGCTGAGCGAGATTGACGCCGGTCACCCGGTGCTGGTCTTGCAGAATCTCGGGCTGCGATGGTGGCCCCAGTGGCATTATGCGGTGGTAACAGGTTATGACGTCGAGGCGGATGTGCTGATCCTGCATTCCGGGGTCAACGCCAACTATCGGTTGCCAAGGCCAGCTTTTCTTGCCACCTGGGACCGCGCGAAGCGCTGGGCCCGGGTCATGCTGACGCCCGACCAGGTACCGGCGACCACCACACCACTGGCGTTCCTCGCCAGTGCCCATGACCTGGAAGCGACCGGACAACTGGAGGCGGCACGCGAGGCCTACCGCACCGCGCTGTACCACTGGCCGGATCAGGCCGCGGCCCGACTCGGGCTTGGCAACGTAGCCTATCAGCAGCAGGACTGGGACCTGGCCCGGCAGCACTACGCCCGATTGACCCGGGCATTTCCGGAACTGGGTGCCGGTTGGCACAACCTGGCAGAAACCCTGGAACAACAGCAGTGCCCCCAGGCGGCCAGCCAGGCCCGCGCCTGCGCCTACCGCCACGACCCCAACCGCTTTCCCCAGCTGCCGGCCGGTCACCAGCCGGGGCAGGATCGCAACGGCTGTCCGCCACCCCCCTCCTGCCTGCCCAAGGCCCAATAGATCAACGAATGAGGCAGACGGAACCCTGGCCGCAATTTTCTACAAGACAAGCGTGGGCGACTGTGGTGCACTGGCGTGATTCAGGACAGGTCCGATGAAAGAGAACGCTGACTACGCCAATGCCCCGGTACTGGGTGGGCTGGAACTGTTGAACGCCCACTACTACCGCCAGAACTTCGCCCGCCACACCCACGAGGGCTATACCGTGGCGGTGATCGAGCACGGTGCCCAACGGTTCTACCGCACCGGAGACCAGCACCTGGCGGACCAGGACAGCATCATTCTGGTGAACGCCGACGATGTCCACACCGGCCAGTCGGCCACCGATTATGGCTGGGCCTATCGCGCCATGTATCCGACCCCGGAGCAGTTCCAGCACGTCGGCCGTGAGCTGTTCCAGGGGCGCAATGGCGTGCCCTATTTTCCCCAGGCGGTGGTGCAGGACCCGGAACTGGCGGCCCAGTTGCGACTGGTGTTCAGTCACCTGCGGGACAGCCACGACCGCTTGCTCAATGAAACCCTGCTGTACTCCGTCATGACCCGCCTGGTTGCCCGCCATTCCCGCAGCCGTCACAGCTTCCGGGAGGGTAAAGCGCCAAGCCGCGCCCTGCAGCTGGTGAAGGAATTTCTTGACGATTTCCCCGCCGCCGATGCCGCGCTGGAGGACCTGGCCCGGCTGGCCGACCTCAGCCCCTACTATCTGGTCCGCCAGTTCCGCCGCCACTACGGCCTGCCGCCTCACGCCTACCAGGTGCAGAACCGCCTGCGGCTGGCACGCACGCTGCTGCGGCAGGGCCAGGCCCCGGCGAGCGTGGCCATCGACTGCGGGTTCCACGACCAGAGCCACCTGACCACCCATTTCAAGCGGGCCATGGGCGTCGCGCCCGGCCAGTACGCCCGCCAGAGCAAGATGCTACAAGCCAGCGGCTCTCGGTGATGCCAACCTCGACAGATTCGAGATGTTGCCGGAGTCCAAAATGTCGAGTGTATCTGCTGTTGCCCCACCCTATCCGCCCGCTCGCCAGGCGCTGGCGGATATTCTGCCGCTGTCGCTGGCGGTGGTGCCCTGGGGCCTGCTGTGCGGGTCCCTGGCGCTGCAGGCCGGGCTCACTCCCTGGCAGGCCCAGTGCCTGTCACTACTGGTGTTTGCCGGCGCCGCGCAACTGGCGGCCATCGGCCTGATCAGCGGCGGTGTCGGGGCCCCCGGCCCGATTCTCTCCAGCACCGCGATCGTCAGCGCCCGCCACCTGCTGTATTCAGCAGTGTTGCGACAGGATGTGCGCGAGCAGCCACTGCGCTGGCGACTGGGGCTGGCCTTCCTGCTGACTGACGAGCTGTTCGTGGTGGTGCAGGCCTACCGCCAGCGCCACGGCCGCGTTCATCGCGGCTACGCCCTGGCGGCGGGGCTGACGTTCTACCTGATCTGGAACCTCGCCACCCTGGCGGGCATCGTCCTGGGACAGTCGGTGGCGGGGCTGGAGCGGTTTGGCTTCGACTTCGCGATTGCAGCGATCTTCCTGGCCATGGTGGTTCCCCAGGTCACATCATCGGCGGCGCTGGCGGCGACCCTGACCAGTGCCCTGGTCGCCGTCGCCTGCCACTTGCTGGCAGTGCCCCTGGGTCTGCTGATTGCCAGTGTCGCCGGCATGGCCGTGGGTTACGGCAGCTCCCGGCCCGCCACAGAGGGAGCCACGACATGATGATGTGGACCCTGCTGGCGGCCATGGCGCTGGTGACCTTCGGCTTCCGTTTCGCCTTCTTTGCCGGTTTTGTCACTCTGACGCCGGGACCGCGCCTGCAACGGCTGTTGTCGTTTTCCGCCCCCTGCGTGCTGACGGCAATGGCCACCCCCATTGCGGTGGCGCCCCATGGCGCGCTGTGGCTGACACCGGACAGCCCCTATCTGGTGGGCGGCGGCGTCGCGGTGGTGCTGGCAGGCCTGCGCTGTTCGCTGCTGTGGGTGGTGGTGCTCAGCCTCACCACCTTTGGCGGCTTACGCTGGCTGACGCTGATGCCCTGAGTGGCCGGGGATCAGCTCCACTTGCGGGCCGGAGGCTGGTAGGCCCGCAGGGCATCCACCAGCGGCGCCGGCTCACTGGCGACGATCAGCATCTCGGCATGGGTCGGTGACAGGAAGCCTTCGCCGGTCATCCGGTCGACGAAATCCAGCAGCGCGTCGTAGTAGCCGCAGACGTTGTAGAGGGCGCAGGGTTTGCGGTGATAGCCCAGCTGGCCCCAGGTCCAGGCCTCGAACAGCTCCTCCAGGGTACCGGGACCACCCGGCAGGGCAATGTAGGCATCGGCCAGCTCGGCCATGCGCGCCTTGCGCTGGTGCATGGTGGCCACCACGTCCAGGTGAGTCAGCCCCGGGTGGGCCAGCTCCCGGTCTTTCAGGGCTTCGGGAATCACCCCATGGACCTCACCGCCGGCCGCCAGTACCGCATCGGCCACCGTGCCCATCAGCCCCACCTTGCCACCACCAAAGACCAGGTTGATGCCCTGCTCACCCAGGTACTGACCCAGGGCCTGGGCGGCCTCAACGTAATCGGGGTTATGACCGGAACTGGAACCGCAATAGACTGCCACTTGCATCGTCTGTGTCTTCCTTCGGTGATGGGCGGGCGGCTATTCTGCCAACGCCGCCGGGGTTACGCCAGAGAGTGCGCTAGAGGATGCGTCAGAGAGAGCCTTGATGTGCAGGTCAGCCAGCAATTCAGCGCCGTGTTGGCCCCACAGCGCGTAGGCGGCCTCACCGGGGTGGAAACCATCACTCGCCATCAGACCCGGCTCGAGCGGGAACGGCACCTGCAACAGACTGCAGCCGCCGGTGTCCCGACAGAACTGCGCCAGCGCCTGGTTGAGCTGACCCGCACGGCGCCCCAGGTACCACCGCAGGGGCTGCGGCAGGGCCGGAAACTGGTGCATTGGCGGTATCGCGGTGAACACCACCTCACGCACCCCGAAACGCTGTTGCAACAGGCCGGTCAGTTGCTGCAGATGACGGTGCCATTGCCGCAGCGTGGTGCGGCCGGTAACGTCATTGACGCCCACCGACACCAGCGCCAGATCGAACGGTCGCGGCGATTGCGCCGCCAGCCGGTCGCAGACATCGGCACTGCTGTCACCGGTGCGGGCCAGCAACTGCCAGCGCACCTGAAATCGCTGCGCCAACGCCTGGACCAGCTGGCCGGACAACGCCTGGGTCTGAACCCGGGTGCCCACGCCGGCAGCAGCAGAATCACCCACCATCAGCACCGCCAGCGGCGTCCCCGATCCGGACACTCCCTCGCGCGGCCCATCCGGCTCCGGCAGGCGCGGCGTGTCCCGCCGCACCCGTCGGCCCTGCCACAGCAACCAGGGCAGCAACAGCAATGTCGTCAGCGGGTAGAGCATGGGACTTACTCCTCTTGCACGGGGCGCTGGCGCAGGCGGTAGCCCCAATACACCACGGCCAGCAACAGGGTGCCGGCCGCCGGCACGATCAGCGCCAGGAAGTGCCAGTGCCGGAACGCCATCGCGCCCACCGCGCCGCCGGTGATGAAACCGGCGATCAGCAGCAGGTAAAGACCGATCCGGCGCCGGTCGATGGGGTGCCCCCGCAGGCGGGCGCCGAGCATGGTGCCCAGATCGGTGAACAGGCCGGAGACGTGGGTGGTGCGAACAATGGCGCCGCTGTAGGTACTCACCATGCCGTTCTGCAACCCGCACGCCGCCGACGCCAGCAAATGCCCCAGGGTTGAGCCCTGCTGCAACACCACCATCGCCAGCAACAACAGCGCTGCCTCCAGGCACAGCGCCACGCTGTAACGACGCCCCAGCCGCAGTGCCACATTGCCCACCAGGGCACCACTGAGCAGCGCCCCCAGCACGAAGCACAGCATGATCAGCAGCAAGTGCACGGTCACCGACAGGTTGAGATCCACCAGGGCCAGGGCCACCAGACTGGACGTGCCGGTGAGGTGGGACACAGCCTGATGCTCAAAACCCAGCAAGCCGATGGCATTGACCGCACCGGCCACCAGCGCCAGCCAGAAACCGCCAATTTCAACCCATCGTGGAAGCTGTCGGATCACCGCCTAAACACCCGTCGCCAACAATTCGAAGGCGACCAGTCTACCCGATTTCATCCGCCGCTGCGGCCCGCTGGCTGACCGGTTCCGGTGTGAGGTAGCTGAAACGACGACGGTACTGTTCCATGGTGCAGCCCACGGTACGCTTGAACAGGCGGCGGAAGGAGCTGGTGTCCTCATAACCCACCTGCCAGATGATCTGGGCGGTCTGGGTACGGGTCGATTCCAGCAGGTGCTTGGCGGCTTCCACCCGCAGTTGCTGCAGGTACGCCAGGGGGGTGTCGCCGGTGGCGTCCTTGAAACGGCGCTTGAACGTTCGCGGCCCCAGGCCGGCCTGGGCCGCCACCTCATCAATCACGATGGTTTCGGCATAGTGCTGGTCCATCCAGACCTGGGCCTTGCGAACCGCCTCGTCCTGATGGGACTGCCGACCGAAGAATCCCATGTAGGGGGTCTGTTCCCGGCGCCGGCCATCGAGCACCAGCAGCTTGCTGCAGGCAAGGGCAATGGCCGGCGATACCAGGCGCTCCACCAGATACAGGCACAGATCCACGTAGGCCGAGGCGCCACCGGCACAGACCACTTGGCCGTTGTCCACCAGCAGGTGATCCTCCTCCAGCCGCAGGGTCGGGTAGCGTTGCCGGAACTGGGCGGCAGCGCGCCAGTGGGTGGTGGTCACCTGGCCCTCCAGCAGACCGGCCTCGGCAAGGACAAAGCTGCCGGTACAGACGCTGGCGATCAGCGCACCACGACGATGGCAGTCCTGCAGCCAGGCCAGGGCCGGCTCGGTTGCCACCAGGTATTGCTCCAGCTGCGCCGGCGCCGATACCGCTTCTATGCCGGACCCCACCACCACCAGATCCGGCGTCAGCTCCATACGCCGGGCGGTGGGTACCACCGTGGCGCCACTGTAGGCCTGCACCGGCTGATCATCCAGGGTCACGATCTGGCAATCAAACCGGGTCGCGGGATCACCGCCGGACTTGCGACTGCAATAGGTGGCGGTGGTGAAAAAATCCATCACCCCGTGAATGCCGGTGGCGTGGCAGTGAGGCAACGCGAGAACCGCAACAGTGATCATGAGCCATGTCCCATTTCGCACCAAGAGTGTCAAATATGACACTCCAGCTCACCCGCCACAAGCCCTAATCTGAACCTGTCAGCCATCCTGGCCCAACGCCCGTAAGGGAGGAATCAACCATGACCCAGGTCACCCCATCCATATCGCCACAATCGGCGTCACGATCATCCGCATCACGGCCATTCGCATCACGACCATCCATATCACAACAATCAGCCACTGCGGCGAGCCACCGCTCCTGGCAACACCGGGCCCTGAGCCTGGGACTGGCCCTGTATGCCCGCCTCTCCAGCGATGGTGCCGCCCGACTGATCGAGCGCCTGGCCTTCACCCCGCAGCGACTGCCCATGCCCAGCCGCTACGAGCACCTGCTGGAGCAGGCCGACAGCCACACCCAGCTGCACGTCGGCACGCGTACCCTGCCGGTCTACAGCTGGGGCGAAGGCCCTGTGGTGCTCGGGGTTCACGGCTGGTCCGGCGCCGGCATCCAGTTTGGTGCCTTTATCCAGCCACTGGTCGCCGCCGGCTATCGGGTGGTGCTCTACGACGCCCCCGCCCACGGCCGCGCCCAGGGCGAACGCACCGATCTCTATGAAATGACCGAGGTACTGACCCGGGTGGGCGAGCTGTTCGGCCCGCTGGAGGCGGTGATGGCCCACTCCCTCGGCAGTCTGGCTGCCGGCCGCGCCCTGGTGGACGGCCTCAGTGCCCGCAAGTTGGTCCTGCTGGCGCCCCCGGCGTCGCTGTCGGAAGTGGTGGACAATCTGGGTGTGCAGATGGGCCTGTCTGCCGGCGCCCTGGCGCAGCACCGGGCGCGCATGGAGGCCCGCTTTGGTCCCGAGGTCTGGCAGCGGCTGGCCTTGGATGAACTGGTGCCACAGCTGAACCAGCCGGGGCTGGTGGTCATCGACGATCAGGACCGTGCAGTGGCGCCAGCGCAGAGCGCACGGGTCTACCATCGCTGGCCCGGCGCCGAACTGTTGCGCAGTGAGGGTCTGGGCCACCACCGGTTACTGTGGCACGACCGCGTGGTCGAGCCTGTGGTGGCCTGGCTCAGCGCCTGAACTTGGTCTCCAGCACCACCGCCGAGTTGGTGCGCTCCACCCCATCCAGGGTGGCGATGTCGTCCAGTACCGCGCTCAGGGCCTCCAGGCTCTGGGCCTGGACGATGGCCAGCAGGTCGTACTCACCGCTCACGGCATACAGTTGGCTTACTTCCGGCATCGCCTCCAGGGCGGTGTTGGTGCGCACAGTCAGTTTCTGGTGCACCTTGATGGAGACATGGGCCTCCACCTGGTTGGCGGTGTATTCGCCGCCCAGCTCCACCGAGTAGCCCTTGATGATGCCGGAGCTCTGCAGCCGGGCCAGCCGGTTCTGCACCGTGGAGCGGGACAGGTCGAGGGCCCGGGCCAGGTCCGAGACGCTGGTGCGGGCGTCCTTGCGCAGCAGGGCGATCAGGCGCAGATCCTGTTTATTGATCATATTGGCAAACCTGTTGGTCAATTTGCCTAAATATGGCACTGATTCGTTAAATCTGAAACTGCAAGCTGACAACAGTGGTCGCGATAATAGCGGGTATCCCTGACAGGTCCCCGACCCGGAGCTTGCCCATGATCATCCGTCCCGTTGCCCATCACGATCTGGACGCCCTGCAACAGATTGCCGTCGAATCCGGCCCCGGCTTCACCTCGCTGATCGACGACCGGACGTTCCTCCGTGACAAGATCCAGCACTCCATCGACAGCTTTGCCCGCCGTGTCTACGAACCCGGCCAGGAGAGCTACCTGTTCGTACTGGAGGACGAGGACAGCGGCGAGCTCATGGGCACCACCGGTATCGAGGCCAGCGTAGGCCTGAGCAGCCCGCTGTACCATTACCACAAGAGCCGGGTGGTGCATCATTCCAGCGAGCTGGACCTGTTCAACAGCGTTGAAGTGCTCAACATGTGCAACCACTACACCGGCTGCACCGAGATCTGCACCCTCTACCTGCGCCCCAGGTTCCGTCGCGCCAATGCCGGCAAGCTGTTGTCCCGGGTCCGCTTCCTGTTCATGGCCCAGCACCCGCAGCGTTTTGCCGACACCGTCATTGCCGAGATGCGCGGGATCTCCGACGACAACGGCGAATCGCCGTTCTGGAACTGGTTGCGGGTGCACTTCGTCAATCTCGACTTCGCCACCGTGACCCACCTTTCCGGCGCCGGCAACAAGCGCTTCATTGCCGAGCTGATGCCCAAATACCCGCTGTACACCAACCTGCTCAGCGCCAGTGCCCGCGACGTCATTGGCCAGGTACATCCGGACACCCGCCCCGCGCTGGCGATGCTGGAGCGTGAGGGCTTCCGCCACAAAGACTACGTCGACCTGTTCGATGCCGGCCCCACGGTGGAGGCCGAACGCAGCCAGATCCGCAGCATCGCCCAGTCCCGGCAATGCCGCATTCAGGTGCTGGATGCGGATACCGCCGTGCTCGACCCCGGCCCGGTGTGTGGCGAAGGTGAGCCGCTGCTGCTGGCCAACACCGCCACCGCCGGCTTCCGCGCCACCATCACCGAGCAGGCCCGCTACCTGCCGGAGCACCGGTTGCTGCAGATACCGGCCGATCTGGCCAGCCAGCTCAGCCTGGAGGAAGGCGCCATCGCCCGTTTTCTGCCGCTGAACACCGGCTCTGGCGAGCGCCAGACCGCGGAGCACTGGTCCTCGCCGTCAGCTATCCGTTTTTCCAGTCTCAACCGGTCCAATACCGAGGAGTTCCGCCATGCACTCTGATCGCGACACCCTGTTCCACCACCTGTGGGAGAACTACAAGACCGTGACTCCGTCGGCGGAGCGCATCCACCAGTTGCTCGGCGGCACTCAGGCGGATGAGATCATCAACGACCACATCGCCCTGCGTACCTTCAACCTGCCCAGGGTTGGCCTCGACAAATTGGCCGCCCACTTTCTCAGTCTCGGCTACGTCCAGGGTGGCGAGTACCACTTCGAAGCCAAGAAACTGTACGCCCGCCACTATGAGCATCCGGACCCCACCGCGCCCAAGGTGTTCATCTCCGAACTGTTGGTGGAGCAGTGTTCACCGGAACTGCAGGCGATCGTCGGTGAGCTGGTGGCCCAGGTTCCGGCGCAGGCGGTCGAGGCCGATGATTTCCTCTACTCGGGTACCCACTGGCAGGTGGACTACGCCACTTACCAGCAACTGCTGAAGGAGAGTGAATACGCCGCCTGGATGGCTGCCTGGGGCTATCGCGCCAACCACTTCACCGTCAACATCAACGAACTGGCCCGGTTCGACTCGGTGGCCGAGGTGAATGCGGTACTGAAGGCCGAAGGCTTCCCGATCAACAGCTCCGGCGGCGAGATCAAGGGGTCCCCGGAAGCCATGCTGGAACAGTCCTCCACCATGGCAGACCTGGCGGAAGTGACCTTCCGTGACCGGGCGGCGGTGATTCCCAGCTGTTTCTACGAGTTCGCCAAGCGCTACCCCACCGCGGACGGCTCGCTGTACAGCGGCTTTGTTGCCGCCTCGGCGGACAAGATCTTCGAGAGCACCGACGCCGCGGGCATGTAGGGCGGGCGCCAAAACCCAGAAGCATCAGCGGGATATGTAAAAACGCCGGCCCGAGCGGGCCGGCTGGCAGTTTGCTAGTGGCTGATCATCCATGGCCGCATCGACGGGAACATCTTCTTGCCATCGGCGGTGTAGAACAGCTTGGGCCGGCTGTTCGGTGAACCGCAGCCACACTGCTGGCGATGACCAGCGTCCTCCTGCCGCTGGGCGGCGGTGGAATGCAGCGGTTCATGACGGGCCCGCTCGTTGCGGTCCATTGCCCGGCGCTGATCCGGCGCCATCCGTGGCAGGTTCGACGGCATCACAATCACCCGGGGCGCGAGGCCACCGCAGTCGGGACACGGCGCCGGTTCCGCCGCTTCGGCCAGGGTGGCAAGGCGATGGAACAGACCGTGATCGCGGCACTTGTAGTCATAGACCGGCATGGTCGTTACTCCTTATCCGGTGATTTGGGCACATCCATCCCCCCGGTCACCTGGGTGGTCGGGCCATCGGCACTGGGGTTGATGTCAAAATCGAAAATGCCGGTGGGCAACCACAGGGTGGCACAGGCGTTGGGCACATCCACCACCCCACTGATGTGGCCCTCCACCGGGGCACAGCCCAGCAGGGCATAGGCCTGGGCCGGGCTGTAGCCAAACTTGGACAGGTACTCGATGGCATTGAGACAGGCCTGGCGATAGGCCACGTGCACGTCGAGGTAGTGCTGCTGGCCCTGTTCATCCACCGAGATGCCCTCGAAGATCACATAGTCATCGTACTTGGGCTTGATGGTACTGGGTTTGAACACCGGGTTCTTGATGCCGTACTTGGCCACCCCGTCCTTGATCAGGTTGACCCGCAGGTGAATCCAGCCAGCCATTTCAATGGCGCCACAGAAGGTAATTTCACCGTCCCCCTGGCTGAAGTGCAGGTCCCCCACCGACAGCCCGCCGCCTTTGACGTACACCGGGAAGTAGACCTTGGAGCCTCGCGACAGATCCTTGATGTCGCAGTTGCCACCGTGCTCCCGCGGCGGCACGGTGCGGGCGGCTTCGGCCGCGGCGTCCTGGGCGGCATCGCCACTGAGCCGGCCCATGTGGGCGGTGTCCGAGAAGGGCAGGTTGGCCAGCGCCGGTACCCGCTCCGGGTCAGTGTCGTAGAGCGCCTTCTCGCGCTGGTTCCACTGCTCCAGCAGCTCCCGTGACGGCAGGCAGCCGATCAGGCCGGGGTGGATCATGCCGGCGAACTCGACGTTGGGAATGTGGCGGGACTTGGTGAACATACCGTTGAATTCCCAGATCGACTTGTGGGCCTCGGGGAAATGCTCGGTCAGAAAGCCACCGCCGTTCTGTTTGGAAAAGAAGCCGTTAAAGCCCCACTGGCTTTCATCAAAGGCACCGATATCGAGAATATCCACCTCCAGCAGGTCGCCGGGCTCGGCGCCCTCCACCGCGATCGGGCCGGACAGGAAGTGCACCTGGCTGAGGTCAACGTCACGGACGTCGTCGGCACTGTCGTTGTCCTTGATCTGGCCACCGGTCCAGTCGTAGCACTCGACAATGAAGTCATCTCCGGGTTTGACGGTAGCCACCATGGGGATGTCCGGATGCCAGCGGTTGTGGATGGCATCGTTTTCGTAGGCGGATTTGCTGAGGTCGATCTTGATGATGGTTTCGGCCATAACGGCGTCTCCTTGAACAGTGGTTGAGTCGTATGGTCATTCCAGTATCGGCCCCGACCGGAACTCCAGACCATACGGCAATCACCCCGGCCAACTGCGCCAAATGACGTAGGGGCCTAACTCGGCGCAGCACCTTCGCCGGAGCTATACAGAAAGATAGGAGGCTATCGTTGCCTCGTCCACGTCTTCTCGTTGCTGGTCCTGAACTATTTTCCCCTTCTCGATCACCAGGATGCGGTCAGCGATGTCGAGGGCGAAGCTCAGCACCTGCTCAGAGACCAGAATCGACAGGCCGCGCTGGTCGCGGATCAGCTTCAGGGTGCGCGCCATGTCCCGGATGATGGAAGGCTGAATGCCCTCGGTGGGTTCATCCAGCAGCAGCACCTTGGGGTCACTGGCCAGGGCCCGGGCAATCGCCAGTTGCTGCTGCTGACCGCCGGACAGGTTGCCGCCCCGGCGGTGACGCATCTCCAGCAGCACCGGGAACAGGTCATACAGATCCCTCGGCACACGGCGGCGGCCGGTGCTGGTCAGGCCGGTCTCGATGTTCTCCTGCACCGACATGGTGGAAAACACCATCCGGCCCTGGGGCACAAACGCCAGTCCCTGGCGGACCCGTTGGTGGCTTTGCAGACCGGACAACTCCTGCCCTTCCAGCCGCACCTGGCCCGACGCCGACGGAATCATGCCGATCAGCGATTTCATCAGCGTGGTCTTGCCCATGCCGTTACGGCCCACCACCGCAACGATCTCGTTGGCGCCGAGGGTGAAGTCCAGGCCATGGAGCACTTCGCTCTGGCCATAGCGGACGTGGTAATCGGATACTTGCAACATGCGGTGTCCTCCTGAGTGTCCCGGCCGCTAATGCCCGAGATAGACGTCGATGACCTGCGGGTCCTGCTTGACCGCCTCGGCACTGCCTTCGGCGAGGATGCGGCCCTGGTGCAATACGGTGACCCGGTCGGCGATTTCGGCGACAAAATCCATGTCATGCTCGATCACAATCACCGACCGGCCCTGGCTAATGCGCCGCAGCAGGTCCGCGGTCTGGCGCCGCTCGGTGATCGACATTCCCGCCACCGGCTCGTCCAGCATCAGCAACTGGGGGTCCTGGATCAGCAACATGCCGATCTCCAGCCACTGCTTCTGGCCATGGGACAGCAGCGCCGCCGGCTCTTCGAGCCGCTCCGTCAGCAGCACCGTGGCCGCCACTTCCCGCACCTTGTCGATCACCGCCTGGTCACGGCGGAAGAACAGCGAACCGAACACCCCGCGGCCGCGGGGGTAGCAGATTTCCAGATTCTCGAACACCGTCAGGTCATCGTAGATCGACGGCGTCTGGAACTTGCGCCCAACCCCCGCGCGGACGATGTCGTGTTCCCGCAGCTGGGTCAGCTCACGGTTGCGGAAGCGCACCGAGCCGGCGGTGGCCCGGGTGCGGCCGCAGATCAGGTCCAGCACCGTGGTCTTGCCGGCACCGTTGGGGCCGATGATGACGCGGATCTCACTGTCGTCGACGTAGAAGCTCAGATCGTCCACCGCCCGGAAGCCGTCAAACGACACCGTCAGCCCCTCCACCGCGAGCACAAAATCGGTATTGCTGCCATGACTCATTGCGCACCTCCTTCCAGGGCAACCGGCGCCTGCGACCGCGATGGCCGCCCCAACTGATCCAACCAACGTGCCACCCGATCCCCCAGGAACTGCTGGTAGAGACCCGCCAGGCCGTTGGGAAACGCCATCACCACACCGATGAACAGCAACCCCATGGCAAACAGCCACAGCTCCGGGAAACTCTCCCCGAACACCGTTTTCGCCAGGTTCACCAGCAACGCGCCATACACTGCTCCCAGCAGCGACAGCCGACCGCCCACGGCGCAGAAGATCACCATCTCGATGGACGGCACGATGCCGACGAAGCTGGGGGACATGAAGCCTTCCTGCAGGGTGAACATGGCACCGCCAATGGCGGCAAAGGCCGCGCCCACGCAGAATACGAAGATCTTGAAGCCGGCGACGTCGTAGCCTGAGAAACGCACCCGGTCCTCCTGCTCCCGCATCGCCAGCAGGATGCGCCCCAGCTTGCTGCGGCGAATGAACTGGGCCACCAGCAGGCAAACGAACAGCAACCCGACACAGACGAAATAGAACACGTAGCTGGCAAAGTCGGTGCGAATGTTCCAGCCCAGCAGGGTACGCAGGTCGGTGATGCCGTTAACCCCGCCGGTGTAACCCTGCTGACCGATGATCAGGATGGTGAGGATGGCGGCAATCGCCTGGGTGATGATGGCGAAGTAAACCCCGCCCACCCGCCGCTTGAACATCGCCACACCGATCAGGTAGGCGAACAGGGTCGGCACCAGCAACACCGCCAGCAGACTGAACCCCAGACTCTGGAACGGTTCCCAGAACCAGGGCAGCTCGGTGAGCTGATTCCAGTCCATGAAGTCGGGAATGCCGGGGGTACTCTGGATGCGGGTGCTCTCCGGGTCCGACGACTCCAGCTTGAGAAACATCGCCAGGGCGTAGCCGCCAAGGCCGTAGAACACCCCCTGGCCAAGACTGAGGATGCCGCCGCAGCCCCAGCACAGCACCAGGCCCACCGCCACGAAGGCGTAGGTGAGGTACTTGCCCACCAGGTTGAGGCGGAACACATCCAGCGACAGCGGCAGCACCAGCAGCAGCAACACCGCCAGCACCGCGAAGCCCAACAGGTCGTGTCGGGTCATGAAGGTCGTACGAAACATGGCATGGGCCTCCTAGCGACGCACTTTGAGAGCAAACAGGCCCTGGGGACGGACCATCAGGATCAGCACCACCACCATCAGCGTCAGCACCTTGGCCATCGAGCCGCCGAGGAAGAACTCCAGGGTGGACTGTGCCTGGGAGATGCCAAACGCCGAGGCGACCGTGCCCAGCAGACTGGCGGCACCGCCAAACACCACCACCAAGAAGGTGTCGACGATGTAGAGCTGGCCCGACGACGGCCCGGTGGAACCGATCATGGTGAAGGCACTGCCGGCAATCCCGGCGATGCCGCAGCCGAGGGCAAAGGTGAGCCGGTCAACCCGCGCGGTGTTGATACCCACCGCACCGGCCATCGGCCGGTTCTGGACGACAGCCCGCACCTGGCAGCCCCAGCGGGACCGGAACATCAGCAGCGCCACCGCAAGGGTGACCCCCACCGCCAGCACCATCACGAAGATGCCACTGACCGGCAGCTCGACGATGTCGGTGACCGGATAGGAGCCGGTCAGCCAGTCGGGAATCACCACCCCCACCTCACGGGCACCAAAGATCGAACGATAGGCCTGCTGCAGCACCAGGCTCAGGCCCCAGGTGGCCAGCAGGGTGTCCAGTGGCCGCTGGTAGAGAAAGCGGATCATGCTCCATTCCACCAGCATCCCCAGCAACGCCGACGCCAGGAATGCCAGCACAATGGCGACAAAGAAATAGCCGTCGAACAGCCCGGGGGCGTATTCGGCAAACAGGTTGGAGGTCAGATAGGTGACGTAGGCCCCGAGGATCATGAACTCCCCGTGGGCCATGTTGATCACCCCCATCTGACCAAAAATGATGGCCAGTCCCAGCGCCATCAGCAGGAACACCGAGAACAGGATCAGCCCGGCGAAACCCTGCATGGCGAAGATGGCCGTCAGTTCGGACATGGAATAGTCAAACATGGTTGGTCCTCCGGCCTGTCATCGCTGGCAGGCACTGTGGATAACGGAAGCATCGACGGGCTGCGCCCGAGCGGGCGCAGCCTGGCAAGGGCTTACTGGTAGCCTTCCGGGAAGGGGTCGGGTTCCATCAGCTCGGCAGTCTCGTGGACCACCTGGTACTGGCCATCCGCTCCTGCGCGGCCAATGCGGGTACGGGACCACAGGTGGTGGTTTTCATGGACCCGGACATAGCCTTCCGGCGCGGTGTCCAACTCCAGGCCGATGGAGGCCTCGCGCACCCTGTCGACGTCGAAAGAGCCGGCTTTCTCCACCGCCGCCTTCCACAGCCAGGGACCGAGGTAGGCCGCCTGGGTGACATCGCCGATCACCGAATCCTCACCCCAGCGGGCCTTAAAGGCGTCCACGAAGGCCTGGTTATTGGCGTTGTCGAGGCTCTGGAAGTACTTCATGGCGGCGTAGGCGCCTTCGATGTTGTCGCCCCCGATACCGAGAATCTCGTCTTCGGTGACCGAGATGGTCAGCAGGGTGACGTCATCCTCGGTGAGATCGATGCCGGCCGCTTCCAGCTGGCGATAGAACGCCACGTTGGAGCCACCCACGATGATGGCGTAGATCACATCCGGTTTTTTCAGCCGGATGCGGTTGATGGCGGAGTTGAACTGGGTGTGGCCGAGGGGAAAGTAATCCTCCCCCACGACTTCCAGCCCCAGCACGTCTTCGATGTGCTTGCGGGCAATTTTGTTGGAGGTGCGTGGCCAGATGTAGTCCGACCCCAGCAGGTAAAACGTCTCGGCACCCTTTTCCCGGGCCACCCAGTCCAGCCCCGCCAGGATCTGCTGGGTGGCCTCCTGGCCGGTGTAGATCACGTTGGGCGACTGTTCCAGGCCCTCGTAGAACGTCGGGTAGTAGAGCATGCCGTTGTACTGCTCGAAGATCGGCAGTACGGCCTTGCGGGAGGCCGAGGTCCAGCAGCCAAACACCGCGGCAACGTTGTCCTGCCGCAGCAGTTTGCGGGAGCGCTCGGCAAAGGTGGGCCAGTCGCTGGCGCCGTCCTCCTGGACATACTCGATCTGGCGTCCGAGGACGCCGCCCATGGCGTTGATCTGCTCAATGGCGAGAATTTCGGCCTGCACCGACCCGGCCTCGCTGATGGCCATGGTGCCGGTCACCGAGTGCAGGATGCCGACCTGTACGGCGTCATCGGTCACCGCCAGGCCGGTGGTGTTCACCTCATCGGTGGCGGGCACCGCCGCCTGTGCCGAGGCCGACAACATCAGTCCGGCCGCCAGGGCTTTCAGCCGTTGCCAGCCCCGGGCTGGCGGAGGGGAAATGCGGGAATGTCTGGAAGTCATGGTGGGTCCTCACGTGGTTGCAATCCTGTCTGGAGCTCGGACAGTGACGGCGTCACGAACCGCCACCGTCTGCTCACATTCTGTCCACGTCGCCGTTGCCGGCCCATTCGGCAAATGCCCCACCCCGCTACGTCATTTGACGCATGGGCCTCCCGGGATCAACGAGTTACAACACCAGCATGGCACGGCTTTTGTAACAGCCAGCGGGAACTCTTGGCGGAAACCATCCATGCACACCAGGCAAAACATCTTTCGCGTGCGCCGACGCTACAACCAGTGGGTCGCCAACCAGACCCTGGAGGACTATGCCCTGCGCTTCACCGCCAAGGGCGCGCGGCACTGGTCCGGCCGGCGAGTGGTCAACACCGCCCTGGGCGCCATTTCCTTCCTCGCCCTGGAAGCCATTGGCGGCGCCATCACTCTCAGCTTCGGCTTCACCAACGCCCTCGCCGCCACCCTGGTAGTGGGGGCCATCATCTTCCTGGTGGCTTTACCCATCAGCTACTACGCCGCCCGTGACGGCGTCGACATTGATCTGCTGACCCGCGGTGCCGGCTTCGGCTACATTGGCTCCACCCTCACCTCGCTGATCTACGCCTCCTTTACCTTCCTGTTCTTCGCCATTGAGGCGGCCATCATGGCGATGGTGCTGGAACGGGTTGCCGGCGTGCCGCTGACCGTTGGCTACCTGCTGTGCTCACTGGTGATCATCCCGCTGGTCACCCATGGCATCCGTACCATCAGCCGCTTCCAGTTGTGGACCCAGCCGCTGTGGCTGGGACTGCAGTTGCTGCCATTCATCGCCATCGCGGTGGTGGCGCCGGACAGCCTGGGACAATGGCAGGACTTTCAGGGGCGTGCCTCATCGGAGGGCGACGAGTTCAACCTGCTGCTTTTTGGTGCAGCCTCGGCGGTGGTGTTCTCCCTGATGGCCCAGATCGGTGAGCAGGTGGACTTCCTGCGTTTCCTGCCGGCACCGGCGGCGGGCCAGCGCGGACGCTGGTGGAGCTGGGTGGTACTCGGTGGCCCGGGCTGGATCGTGATTGGAGTGCTCAAGATCCTCGCCGGCTCGTTTCTGGTCACCGTCGCCCTCGGTCACGGCCTGGCGGACGACGACGCCAGCAACCCCGTCACCATGTATCAGGTGGCGTTTGGCTACCTGGTGCCCTCACCCGCCGTCGCCCTGGCTCTGACCGGGCTGTTCGTGGTGCTGTGCCAGCTCAAGATCAACGTCACCAACGCCTACGCCGGCTCCATCGCCTGGTCCAACTTCTTCTCCCGCCTCACCCACAGCCACCCCGGCCGGGTGGTGTGGCTGGTGTTCAATGTCGCCATCGCCCTGCTGGTGATGGAACTGGGCATCTACCGTGCGCTGGAAGCCACGCTCGGGTTCTACGGCCTGGTGGCGGTGGCCTGGGTGGGCGCCCTGGCCGCAGACCTGGTGATCAACAAACCACTGGGGCTGAGCCCGCGCTACATCGAGTTCAAACGCGCCCACCTCTACGACATCAACCCGGTGGGGGTCGGCAGCATGACCCTGGCAAGCGTGACCGGGATGCTCTGTTACGCCGGCGCCCTGGGCAACACCGCCCAGGCCCTGGCCCACTTCCTGACCCTGGCCACTGCCCTGGCCGCCGCCCCGACCCTGGCCTGGCTGACGAAGGGGCGTTACTACATCGCCCGGCCCTGGCAGGCCATCGACAGTGGCGGCCAGCGCATCCCCTGCTCCATCTGCCAGCACCGTTTCGAGCCCGAGGACATCACCCACTGCCCCGCCTACGGCGGCACCATCTGCTCCCTGTGCTGCACCCTGGACGCCCGCTGCGGTGATGGCTGCAAACCCGGTGCCGGTTACCGGGACCAGCTACGGCACTGGTTCGGTGACTGGTTGCCCGCCGCCTGGCAACCCCATCTGCGCACCCGGGTCAGTCGTTTCCTGACGCTGATGGTGCTGATCAACGGCGCCTGCGGCCTGCTGCTGACGCTGATCTACCACCACACCACGGTGACCTCCGCCACCGAGCAGCTGCTGATGTCCAGCACCCTGTGGCAGGTGTTCTCGGTGCTGATCATCATCACCGGGGTGGTGTGCTGGCTGTTCGTGCTGGCCCAGGAAAGCCGGCGGGTGGCGGAAGAAGAATCCCACCGCCAGACCCGCCTGCTGATGGCGGAGATTGCCGCCCATGAGAAGACCGATCAGGCCCTGCAACAGGCCAAGGAGCACGCCGAGGCCGCCAACGATGCCAAGAGCCGCTACCTCACCGGCATTAGTCACGAGCTGCGGTCGCCACTCAACGCCATCCTCGGCTACGCCCAGTTGCTGGAGCACGATCGCAGCATCCCCGAGCACCGTCGCGAGGCGCTGTCGGTCATGCGTCGCAGCAGCGAGTACCTTGCCGACCTGATCGAGGGACTGCTGGACATCTCCAAGATTGAAGCCGGACGGCTGGAGCTGCACCGCGGGCCAGTGCAGCTGGAACTGCTGATGACCCAGCTGGTGCACCTGTTCCGGCTGCAGGCGGAAACCAAGGGGCTGGCGTTCCACTACCACGGGCCCAGCCGGCTGCCGGCGGTGGTCACCGGCGACGAGAAGCGCCTGCGACAGATCCTCATCAACCTGCTGTCCAACGCCATCAAGTACACCGACCACGGTGAAGTGTCACTGACCGTGCGCTACCGCAACCAGGTGGCGGAATTCACCGTGCACGATACCGGCGAGGGCATCGCCGCCGACAACCTCGAGCGCATCTTCCACCCCTTCGAACGAATCCGTACCCCCGGCGTCAGTCGCACCGGCACCGGTCTCGGGCTCACCATCACCCGACTGCTGACCGACATCATGGGCGGCGACATCCAGGTCGACAGCGAGCCCGGCCAGGGCAGTTGCTTCCGGGTCAGCCTGATGCTCGCCAGCCAGACCCCGGTTGCCAGCCCGGTACCACAACCCCCGGCGGACATCGTCGGCTACCACGGTCGCCGCCGCCGTCTGCTGGTGGTGGACGACGACCCGTCCCACCGCCAGCTGATGGTCGCGATGCTGTCGCCACTGGGGTTTGAGGTGCGGGGCGAAGCCAACCCCTGGCGGGTGCCCGGGCAATTGGCCAGCTTCCACCCCGACCTGGTCCTGCTGGACGTCGCCATGCCCGGACAGAGCGGTTGGCAGGTGCTGGCAACCCTGCGCCAGAACACACCGACCCTGCCCGTGGTGATGGTGTCGGCCGATGCCCAGGAAGGCCAGGATCAGCCCGAACGCCATGACGGCTATCTGCTCAAGCCGGTGCGCCTCGACGCCCTGCTGGCATTGTTGGCCCTGCGACTGGATCTGCACTGGCAGACCCGGACCGTCAACGCCCCTCAGGAGCCGTCAACGGCAGCAGCGCCGATTGCGGCGACCCTGACGCCGGAGCAACGCAGAACGCTGGCGGAACTGGTGGCCATCGGCCATCGCAAGGGCCTGCAGCAGACCCTGCTGACCCTGCGGGAGCAGGGCGTACTGGCTGACGCAGCGGCCAATCGACTGATCGCCCTGGCCGGGGACTGCCGCTTTGACGATCTGCTGACCGAGCTGGAGGAAAGCCATGAATCTGAATGCTGACAACGCCACCGCCCCGGTGGTGATGGTGGTGGACGATTCCGTCGATAGCATCCGCATGGTCAGTGATGCCCTGGAGGCCGAGGGCCTGACCGTGCTGGTGGCCCTGGAGGGACGCCAGGCCCTGACCATCGGCCAGACCCTGACCCCCGACCTGGTGCTGATGGATGCCCTGATGCCCCAGATGGACGGCTTTGAGACCTGCCGTCGGCTCAAGGCACTGCCGGGTCTGACCGACACGCCGGTGATCTTCATGACCGGGCTCAGCGACACCGAGCATGTGGTGATGGGGCTCAATGCCGGCGGCGTCGACTATGTCACCAAACCCATTGATACCACCGCGCTGCTGGCCCGCATGCGGGTGCACCTGGCCAATGCCCGCATGGCCCGCAGTGCCCGAGCAGCCCTCGACAGCACTGGCCAGAAGCTGTTCGCCTGCGATCTCCGGGGCGAGACGCTGTGGGCCACCCCGGCCGTCCAGCAGCGTTTGCCCGCCGCCGATCAGCCAGCGGGCGAGCGCTTTCGCGAGAGCCTGGCGGGCTGGCTGCAACGGCTACCACAACCCGGCCACAGCCTGCCGCTCACCCTCGGGGATCAGGAGCTGGCGATCGAGTTCCTGGCCCTGGTGGACCGGCGGGAATACCTGCTGCGACTGCACGAACCGCAGC
Source organism: Marinobacter xestospongiae (assembly GCF_023156385.1). Taxonomy (GTDB): domain Bacteria; phylum Pseudomonadota; class Gammaproteobacteria; order Pseudomonadales; family Oleiphilaceae; genus Marinobacter; species Marinobacter xestospongiae. Next base: position 57,759 of record NZ_JAKZAK010000022.1, on the reverse strand, counting down.
GCCCGGATGCCGCCAGCGAGGCGCTGCGTCAGCGCTTTGAGCTGACCGGACGGGAATCGGAGGTGCTGCTGTGGATCGCCAACGGTAAAACCAACCGGGAGATTGGCCAGATCCTCGACATGAGCCCACGCACCGTCAACAAACACCTGGAGCAGGTGTTTCGCAAGCTGGGGGTGGAAAACCGCACCTCTGCCGCCGCCACTGCCATCAAATGCCTGGGGAGCCTCTGATTAACGCCTCAGCGTTAGGCTGATTGGCGGGACTCACCTCGGCGGTAGTCCGCATCCGTCCAGCACCGCGGCAGGGCCTCGCCGGACGGGAAGCTGAGCCGGGTCTTGTCGAACGGCTCGGGGTCCTGGGCTTCCTCACCGAAGTGCAGACAGCCACGCACGGTGGCGGAAAACGGGTTGAACAGGGCCTGCAGGTCCAGCACCTCGACCAGGTGTCCGGTTGCGGTTTCGGCCAGTAACATGCTGCCTCCCGGGGATACTCCCCTTTCGCCATGGACCTGCCTACAGCATAGCCCCCTCACCCAAGAGTGCCATCAGCGTCGGGAGGGCAGCGGTTTTTCCAGCTCGTCAATTGCCTCGGTCAGGCTGTCCAAGCGGTTGGACAGCGCCGCCTGGGCATCGAACAGGCCCTGATTGTAGTAGTGAACGCCCAGTTCCCGGGTGATGAAATCCAGCAGGAACTCGGCATCGAACTGCTTGAGTTCCTGGTCCAGCTCGATGTCAAAATAGGCCTGCAGCCGCTGCACCAGGTCTGCTTTCTGCTCTGCCGAGAAGCGGATCTCCGTCATTTGCTGTGATCTCCCTGACTGTCACCGGAAAAAATGTTCTGTTGATGTCACAACGCCGCACGCTGTGTCGTCTTAAGGGGTGACAGCTTATCCCAACCCTCAAGGAGACTCCCAATGGAAGCAAGACTCGATCCCCCAAGTGCCGCCCCGGAGGCCTACCAGGCCATGGTGAAACTGGAAGGTTACCTGCAGCAGTGCGGGCTGGAGTACAGCCTGATCGAACTGGTCAAGACCCGAGCCTCGCAGATCAATGGCTGCGCTTTCTGTCTGCACATGCACACCACCGACGCCCGGGCTGCCGGCGAGTCCGAGTTGCGCCTGCACCTGTTGGCGGCGTGGCGCGAGTCCCCCCTGTACAGCCCGCGGGAACGCGCCGCCCTGGCCTGGACCGAAGCGCTGACCCTGGTGGCGGACACCGGCGCCCCGGACCGCGACTATGAAGCCGCCAAGGCACAATTCAGCGACCGCGAGCTGGTAGACTTGACCCTGCTGATCGGTGCCATCAACACCTGGAACCGGTTGGCCATTGGCTTCCGCCTGATTCACCCGACCGAATCCGCCGGCAGCACCACCGCCAGCCACGATCACTGAGCAGCCATGACAGACGATGCCCTGACCCTGTTCCAGCACCAGCGCCCGCGACTGGCGGCGCTGGCCTATCGTATGCTCGGCTCGGTAAGCGAGGCTGAAGACATTCTGCAGGATGCCTGGTTACGCTGGCAGGGCATCGGCCTCGGCGACATCAATAATCCGGCGGCCTACCTGTCCACCCTGGTCAGCCGGCTGTGTCTGGACCGCTGGAAGGAAGCCCGTCATCGACGCGAACACTACGTCGGGGAATGGCTGCCGGAACCGCTGGTTGCCGAGGCCACCCCGGACGCCGAACACCAGTTGGAGCAGGAGGTCTGTTACGCCCTGATGCTGGCGCTGGAGCGGCTCAGCCCGCTGGAGCGCGCGGCCTTTCTGCTGCACGACGTGTTCGAGCTGCCATTCCAGGAAGTCGCGCGGGCACTGGCCCGCAGCGAGCCCGCCTGCCGTCAGCTGGCCAAGCGGGCACGGGATCGGGTGCGGGCTGAACGGCCACGGTTTCCGGCGCCACCGCCTGATGGCGAGCGTCTGGCGGAGGCGTTCTTCACCGCCGCCCGCAGCGGCGACGAATCCACCCTGCGCCAGCTGCTGGTGGAGGATGCCCGCCTGCACAGCGATGGCGGTGGCGTCCGGCCAGCGGCACTGCGGCGGATCGACGGCGTCGACCGGTTGTGCCGACTGTTCCTGGCCCTGGCCCGCAAGAGCGGATACCCGCGCTGGGCGGAAGCGCTGCCGATCAACGGCCAGCCCGGCTGGCTCTCCGTCGAGCAGGACGGCACCCTGCAAACCACCGCGCTGACGCTCCAGCATGGCCGTGTGACCGATGTCTACATCACCCGCAATCCCCACAAACTGAGCCACCTGGCCCACCGGGTGCCGGCCGACGCCTGGCTCCCCCTGCCGTGACGGCCGCTGTTAGAAACTGTCGTCAGGCATCGCTGGTCCGGGGGCAGTCCGGAGCTGCTCCGCGTTCCGCCCGGGCAAACAGCGTCGCAAAGTCCCGCGGCGCATCGGCAAGGATTGCGGTCATCAGCTCCAGACCCAGCTGGCGGTAGCTGTCGAACTGCATCTCGTCGAAGAACTGGTCGGCCGTGGTCTGGTTGGGGAAGGAGGGGTTGCGACGCCAGTAGGCGTAGATGTCGGCGCTGAGCCCCGGACACAGCGACGCCCGCAGGTAGAGGATCTGCCCCTCGCTGCCATCGGCATAGCGCACCCGCCCCCAGACGTAGGCCCGCTCCGCCATACCATCGGCGGTCCGGCGCACCAGATCATCGGCGCTGAGCATCACTTCGGCGTCGAAGTCGGCCCTCACCCGCTGGATGGCCCGGCCCAGGTCCGACAGCGAGGTGTCCGGATCGGCACCGGCATCGCTGATAACAATGAACCGGCAGCGCCGGCGAACCAGTTCGTAGAGCCCCAGATTGTCGAAATGGCCGCCATCGGAAAGGTGGATTTCCGCCTCCGACTCCGCCAGACCAAGACCCAGCATTTCCCGCAGCATGTAACGGTACCAGCCCGGCAGCCAGCGCCACTGGCGGATACTGCGGGGATTACGGGTCCACACCCCGAGCCGCAGATTGAGCAGCGTCATCAGAAAACTGAGGGGGCGGGAACGGGTACTGAAGGTGTCCGGGTCCACCGCCGCACCAGACACCGCAAAGGCGGTGGAGAGCGTCATGGCGCCACCGAGGTAATCACCGGTATGACGATAGCCGGTGGCCGCCGAACCGCAGTACAGCGGGCTCAGCACCATCGACGCGCCGCCCCGGCTTTGCAGCCGCTGGCGGCGGGAATTGCGGGTGTTGAGGGTGGTGTTGATCAGGTGCAGCGGTGCCCCGGAGGACGGATGCAGTTCCGTAAGCCGGAACCGCAGCGGGTCCTTGGGCCAGTCGGCGGTCTCCGAACCGGGGTTGGCAACCACCGGCAGGTAGGCGTCGGCCAGCCGGCCCCGGTAAAAGCTGTGCATCGACAGGGTGTTGATGTTGCCCACCAGAGCCAGTACCAGGGACAGCCCCAGCCAGCCGATGTAGAGGCTGGAACCGATCAGGCCGGTATCGGTGCAGAGGTAGTACAGCAGGGTCAGGAAACCGTACAGCAACAACCCCAGGCCGGCCACGGCCAGGCCGCCACCCTGCTTGCGGGCCAGTCGCAACGACCACAGCCCGGTGGCCATGGGGCCCAGGTACGTCAGGTGGTGCATCACCCCCGCCAGCCGTTCACTGCCAAACCGGCTCAGCGCGGCCATCTCCAGATCTGCCACTACCGGCAGCAGCCCCACCACCAGTCCCATCACAGTTGTCGCCAGGCACCAGCCCAACACCAGCCGCAACCGACGTTCGGTGCGGTGACCCGCCGGCCCGCGTTCGGAACTGGCCAGGGCAAATACCAGCAGCACCAATAGATACAGCCCCGCACTCGCCAACCCGGTCAGCAGCAACAGGATAAATCCGTCATGTCCGGAGATGGCCTGAGCCCCGGGCAGGTGCAACCAGACGGGCCAGGACACCGACCACCACTCGGCACTGGCCAGCGCCACCAGGCCCAGCAGCAATGGCATCAGCACCAGCAGATTGAGCAGGGTGCCCGCCAGGATGGAGGCTCCCAGAGTCCAGCCCGAGATGCCTTTGCCGTTGATCAGGTAGTTGCCATGGGCCCGCAGCCAGTCCAGCACGGTACCACGGCCATTGGCCAGCACGGTACCACGGCCATTGGCCAGCGGCGCCGCGGCGATGTCCCGCTGCTGACAGACCGGAAAGTGGGCCCGCAGCCAGCTCAGGCAGGCGGCAATGTAGCCACCGCCGGAAACCGACGACAGGTAGTCCACCTGATGCAGCAGCCCGGCCCGGGCCAGGGCCTGCAACACCCCCAGGTTGAAGGTGGCGGAACGGATACCGCCACCGGACAGCGCCAGTGCGGTGATGGGCGCATCCTCGGCCACATCCTGGCCACAGGCCCGTCGCCGGGCCTGAATCCATTGCCGCTCGGCGGCCTCGACCTCGCTGAAGTCTTCGGTGTAGACCGGCTCCGGGCGGGGTTCCCGGGCGGTCATACCCCGCCCTCCCCAAAGCAGTTGGCCGCCGGCGGCTGATAGCCCTGGTCGCGGGAATCCCGATGGACCTTGAGGTATTCCAGCAGGGCCATCTTGTCGTTATGGCTGAGGATGGGGCCAATGACCCCCTGCGGCAGCGGCTGGGCGTCGGGGTCCGCCAGGTGCTGCTGCCACAACTGCGGATCGGCGGCGAAGGCGTGACCACTGTTGTGGTTGCCGGACACGGTGGTATCAAACCAGAAGCCGTCGCCGTCACCCTCGCTCTGGACATCGTAGCCCAGGTGCTCCGGATCGTAGCGGCGGGAGCCCACCAGGAAGCGTTCGCTGCGGGTTTCCGGCGGCGACAGCAGCTGGTAGATGGTCGGTACCGAACCATTGTGGAGGAACGGAGGCGTGGCCCAGACGCCGGCCAGCGGCCGCGGTTTGTAGCCGCGAACCTGCTGCGGCAGGTCAAGGGTGCCAAACCCTTCCACACACTGCTGCTGGTCAAAGTCCAGGCGCTGATCAGCAAAGTAGCGGTTCTTGACCAGGATACCGACGACGTTCAGGGCCTCGCCCTCGGTCAACCGGGTCACATCCAGCGCATCCAGCTGGATGTCGGCGTAATCCTGGCCATGCTGGAGTTGCCACAACAGCGCCACGGTCTGGCAGTCGAGGTCGCAGCTGAGCGGGTCCGGGGCGGGGGTACGCACTCCCGGTACCGATGGCAACGGCACCACCAGCTCGCTCAGACTGGCCAGCAGGGCGTCGAAGCGGGCCTGCGGAATGCGGGCGTCCGGCGACTGGGTCGGGTAATCCGCCAGCAACGCCGGCAACTCACCCAGCGCCAGCCCCTGGCGCTGGCGACCGTCAATGACTTCACGCAGACGGTATCGCACCTGACGCACCAGTTGCCGGTACAGTAACGGACGCAACGCGTCTTCCAGATCCGCATCGGTCAGGCCGGTGGGGCTGAGGTCATAACGGCGATCCATGAAGCCATCGGCGGTTGCCGGATCGGTGCCGATGTGGGACGCCGGAATCACCTCAATGCGCCATTCACTGTCAGCCGAGGGCTTCAGCGGTGCCAGCGCCTGCTGGCGAGCCTCCGACACCCGATGGGGACCGTGACAGCTCTGGCAGTGGCGGGCAAACAGCCCGGCGCCCCGGTCCGCCAGGGCGGTGTCTACTTCCCCCAGCAGGGTATCGGGCCAGGTCGGCGGCTGCAGCGATTGCAGGGTATGCTCGATGGCCACCAGGTCCTCGATCCGTACCGAACTGCGGAAACGCTCCGGCGCCGGCAACGGACCATCGGTATCGTTCAGCAGCGGAATCCGTGCCCCAACCCCCATGGCCTCGCCAATATTGCGGGCCAGCGGCTGGGCAACCGAGCCATTGTACTGCACCCAGCTGAATTTCCAGATGTTCCACAGATAGGGGTAACTGACCGGGGCGTTGCCGGGCTGGTAGTTGCCGGACGGCGAGTTGGCCGGCTTCAGGTGGTCGCCAAAGACGGTGTTGCCAATGCGCCCCAGCGCGTCGGTTCGACCATAACCTTCCTGCACCGGGTAAAGGTGACCAAAGGGATTGTTCTGGGGACTGCTGGCAAAGGCCCTGACCGATGCCCACAGCTTGTCACGCAGTTCGTACTTGCCGTCCGGGTAGCGCTGGGCCAGCACCCGGCGGGCGAATTCATCGAACTTCCACGGCACCAGCGCGGTGTAGAACAGCGAGGCCACCAGTTTCGGGGCAAAGGCACCACGGGTGGTGTCGGTGAGCGCATGCATCGCCTGGCCACCATCCACCCTCAGGGCGTAGCGACGACCCTCCCGCTCCATGTGCAGTTCACCGGTGTGGCAGGCGGCGCAGGAGACATCCAGCAACTGATCGCCAGTGACCGGATCAAAATGGCGGGTGAAACCGACCGGTAACTGGTCCGGGTTGCCCGCCGTGGGCGCCGGGTCCACCAGAAACCGGAGCTGGCGCAGGTGATCCGGATCGGCGAAGCGCTGGTCCGAGAACGGCAGTTCCAGATGCACAAACCAGTCGTAGCGGACCGCCCCGGTGGTGGCGCCCTGGGGCATGGAGGTGCCCTGGGGGGTGTAATAGTAGTGCTGGCGTGGCGCCGACTCCCGCCGGACGCCCCAGCCCTGGTCCAGATACACCACTTCGTCCACCTGCTCCAGCGGTGGCACCGACGAGGTCGGCCACAGCATGTACCAGGCAAACAGCGCCACTGCGGCCAGCAGCAGGACCAGGGCCAGAATAACCAGCCACTTCAGGGCCTTGCCACACCAGAGCCAGAGACGTTGAGACAGGGATAGGGTCATGATGCGTTCCTTGTGCGATTTCAGGGCCGATCCCGGCCGCTACAGACTCTTGAGGTATTCGATCAGCGCCAGCCGGTCCGCCTCGGACAGGTCGGTGCCATAGACGTGGCCACCGTTGTGGTTTCCCGGCAGCGAGGTGTCGAACAGGCTGGTGTGCGCTCCGGCGGTGCTATCAAAGCCCACCCGTTCCGGATCGAAGTGGGCGCTGCCGACATGGAACTGCCGGGGACGCTCGGACGGCGGCGTCAGCAGATCAAACAGCGTCGGTACCGAACCGTTATGCAGGTAGGGCGCCGTGGCCCAGACGCCAGCCAGCGGACGGGCCTTGTACTGGCGGGGTTCGTTGGCCGGCTGGGTGCCATACACTTTCTGGTAGTCCTTCACCGCTGCCACCACCGCCTCCACCGGATGGCGCAGGGTGGCGCCCATGGCGGCATGGACCACCATATCGATGGTGCGGGCCTGCTCGCCAAAGCGGTCACCCGCCAGCACGAACTGCTTGCGGCCCTGCAGGGCGCCGGTGTCTGCCCGGGCGTCGATGAAGTTGTCCGCCATACGCGGATCGGTACCCACTTCGGTCAGCGGCACCAGGGTCACCCGTAGCGATTCCTTGGCCTGGTTGCGGTCACTGAGCTGGTGGCAGGCCAGGCAGTTGTTGCGGTAGAGGGTCTCACCACGGGCCACCCGGTCACTGTCCAGGGCGCCCAGCAGTGACGCCGGCCAGCGTGGCGACTGCAGTTGGTAGTAGTGTTTCTGCAGGGTACCGAGGTTGCTGACATTCACCGAACTGGGGTAGCCGGTGCGGCCGGAATGATCGACCAGGTTGGCGGTGCCGTACACCGCCAACGCGGTGGTGACATTCTGGATCAGGGGACCGGGGGCCTTGTTGGGAGCGGAACCGTTCCACTGCACCAGATCCAGGTGGGAGGCCCGCCACAGGAACGGATAGCTCACCGGCGCATTGGCAGGACGGGCGTTGGCGGGCTCCTCCAGCAATTCCACCGCCACGGTGTTGAAGATCTGGCCAAAGGCATCCAGGCGACCATGGCCGTAGGCGGTATCACTGCGGTTAATGCCACGGCGCCAGTTCAGGTAGTCCCGGCGCTGTTGCAACTGCTGGCGCAGGGCGTCGGGGTCCTCGGGTGCCAGCGCCGTGACCAGGCGCTGGAACTTGCCGTCATCCGCCAGGGTCGCCGCCAGGCTCGCCTCCACCGCCGCTTCCAGCCCGCTGAAATCGATCAGCGCCGGGGCGCCCTCGACGATGGCCTGCTCGCCGTTGTAACGAATCACCCCGGTATGGCAGGCGGCGCAGTTGACCCCGGCCCAAAGCTGACCATCACGGGCATGGTCACGGCTGAACCCCACCGGCAGACCGTCCGGATTGAGCGGGCTGGCCTTGGCGGGAATGAAGCCGAGCCCCGCCAGGTGGGCGTTGTCCCGCAACGGTTCGTCGCTGTCGGCCTGCTCAAGGTGCAGCAGCCAGTCGTAGGGCAGAATACGGGAACCGAAGCTGAGGTGATGCATCTGCTCCCGCACCCGGTTGTCCCAGCCCTGGGCCAGTTCCTGGTAGTCGGTATCGGGAGCCGTATCGGAGTAGTGGCGAACGCCCAGGGTCACCGCAATCGCAAGCAACACCAGGGTGGTCAGGGAAACCGCGATGATTGTTCTTCTACGTGTGTCCATAGCACTCTCATAATTATCCGTAATTATGAGGTTACAGTTTAGACACTTATGTTAGTAAGGCAATTAGTCCACCCGCCAATTCATTGGTTTTACACATAGTTTTGCAATCTTTGGCCTAACATGGCCAATCGATAGCCTGCAACCGGCAAGCATGCGTCTGATCCTACGAAGGCCCCATTGAGCCACCCCGGACGCTGTGCGACAGTGGCTCCTTTGGCCAACCGGAAGCGTTATCGATGAAAACCGTGTATTCGCCCCTGCACCACCGTCGTACGGCTGTCTCCGAACTGGACGGCGGGGTACTGATCCCACCCCATGAGAACCCCAACCGGGCAGAAACCATCCTCGCCCGGGTGAAAGAACAGCAACTCGGTGAGGTGCTGCCACCCGAGTCCCATGGGCTGGCGCCGATCCGACGGATTCACAGCGATCGCTACATCGAGTTTCTGGAACATTGCTGGCGTGACTGGCAGGCCGAGGGCAAACCCGGCGAAGCCATCCCCGCGGTCTGGTCCGGGCGGGGCATGCGCGAGCGGCTGCCCAAAGACATCGACGGCCGCCTGGGTTTCTACAGCTTTGCCGCCGAAACCTCGATCACTGAGGGCACCTGGGAAGCCGCCCGCGCCGCCGTGGATGTGGCGCTGACCGCCCAGGCCCTGGTGGCCGGTGGTGAACGTGCCGCCTTCGCACTGTGCCGGCCGCCGGGACACCATGCCGCCGAGGAACTGTTTGGCGGCTACTGCTTCTTCAACAACGCCGGCATTGCCGCCCAGGCATTCCTCGACCAGGGCGCCAAACGGGTGGCGATTCTCGACGTCGACTTCCACCACGGTAACGGCACCCAGAGCATCTTCTACCAGCGCAGCGATGTGCTGACCCTCAGCCTGCACGGTGATCCGGACCTGGTATTCCCCCATTTCCTCGGCTTCGAGGACGAAACCGGCGAAGGCGACGGCGAGGGCTACAACCTCAACATCACCTACCCGCCCAACACCCCGTTCGAGGTCTGGCGCGAAGGGCTGGAGACCGCCTGCCAGCGCATCGTCGACTATGCTCCGGACGCCCTGATCATCGCTTTGGGGGTGGACACCTTCGAGGAAGACCCGATCTCGTTCTTCAAGCTCAAGTCCAGCGACTACCTCACCCTGGGGCAGCGACTGGCAGAGCTGGGGCTGCCCACGCTGTTTACCATGGAAGGGGGCTACGACGTCGACGCCATAGGCGTCAATGTGGTCAACGTGTTGAAAGGGTTTGAAGGCTAACGAAAGCGCCGGACCTGGCTGAAGCGCGGCCGCCAGTAGCCCTGGTCCAGCCGCGAAGCGGTTACGCCGACGGAGGTGGAGGCGTGAATGAAGCGCCCCTGCCCCAGGTAAATACCGGCGTGGCGCTCCTTGCCCTGCAGTCGAAAGAACACCACATCCCCGGGCCGGACCTGGCCCGGCGGCACCGCGGCCCCCGCCGCCAGCATCTGCCCGGTGGTCCGTGGCAGCACCTGCCCCAGCGCCTCACGGTAGGCGGTACGAATGAACCCGGAACAGTCAAAGCCTCCGCCATCGGTGCCACCATACCGGTAAGGCGTGCCCTGGTAGTGCTCGAAGACCTGCTGCAACCGGCTCTGGCCATCCGTTGAAGCGGCCGGCAGGGGCAACAGTGAAGGAGGTGCCAGCGGCGCTGGGCCAGGGGTACTGGCGCAACCGGCAAGCACCAGCAGGGCCGCCAGAGGCAGGGCGCGCCACCAGCCGGTCGGGCCGGGCGTTGAGTGGGGTGCTGGCTGGGTCATGAAGTGGGTGTCCCGTCGGGTCAGGATTGGGCGTTATCGTCTCCGAGCATGGCCGGCTCCCGATAGCTTTGCAACCGCCGCAGCCAGCCCGGCAACCAGCGCTGCCGCTCAATCGCCCGGGGTGCCAGCTCGGCACGGCGGGTCAACACCGCAGCGGCGGCATCGCGGAAACGTGCCAGGGCGGTGGCCCCCTCAGTGGCCGTCATCTGCTGCAGTACCTGTAACAGTCCCCAGCCCTGGCTCTGGTAGCGCTCACCGGCCGCCAGACCCTCACCCTTGAAATTGACGTAATCGAGCAAGGCATAGACGCCGCCCGGTGTGGCGCTGAGAGCCGCCAGCTGTTCCGCGATCTCGTCACGCTGGGACTCCGGCGCCGCTGCCAGCACCCGCGTCAGCGCGGTCTGGGCGCGGGCAAAAATGAACTCCGCCTGTACCCCCTGATGCTGCTGCAGGAAGTCCCGCAGGGCAACCACCCTGGGGCTGTCAGCCTGGGCCAGGAAACTGGCCCGATCCGGCCAGGGCGCGTCCAGAGGCGACAGCTCCGCCAGCCAGGTGGGCAGCGTCACGCCGCGCTCGGTCATGAAGGCAACCAGTTCCGGGAAACTCTCCACAAAGCGGTCGTCCACCGCGCTCGGGTACCAGATGAAATGGCCGATCCCCAGCGACGGAAACGCCTCCCCTTCGTTCCAGTGCACCAGGCACCGGGGACGGCTGGCGCATTCGTTGCGGAAGATCTGGGCCCCGACCCAGGCCAGTTCATCCTCACTCAGCCGCAGCGCCGGTACCTCGGCGGCGGGCGAACAGCCCGCCAGCCACAGCAGCGGTATCAACAGCAGGCAACGAAGCGCCTTGATCATGGTAATCCTCAGTTCTGCTCCGCAAGCCAGGCCAGCGCCTGCTCACCCACAAACCGGCGTCCGGGGTTGTCCCCGGCCATCCATTCCTGCGGTGAAAACAGTTCGAACAGGCCCACCTTGATCAACGTGGGTACGGCCACCGAGAGGGCGGTTTCCACCTCCCCCCGCTCGCCGCGATTGTAACGCTCAACGTTCTGCAGCATGGCGGCCACGGTGCCGGTCTGGACCCGGCTGCCATCCCGCAACTGGACCGCCGGCAGGTCTTCGCCGTCCGCCACGATCTGGCGGTTGATGCTGCCCAGGGTATCGGTGTGCTGCGGACTGTCATTGGACATGGCGTGCTCCTTGGCTTGGCTCTGATTTGATTTGACTTGATTTGATTTGCAAGCTACCAAAATTACGCCTGGCCCCTTCACACCGGTAGTGTCGCTTCGGTAATCCCCTATGCCGGCTCAGCGGCCAGACCGGCCTCCCGCAACAGCGCCGTCAGCAGCTCTCCCGCCCGCACCGCGGCGCTGCGATCACCGCAGACGTGAGCCTGGACGATACAACCCTCCTTCAGCAACAGCACCGCCTGGGCCAGCCGCTGCTGCTGCTCCGGGTCATCGGTGATCTGCGCCATCACCCCGGTGACCTGCGCGGCAATGGCGCGTTTGTGGTCGGCGCACAACTGGTGAATGGGATGAGCCGGATCGCCGTACTCGGCGCTGACATTGATAAAAAAGCAGCCGTGGAATGGCCGAATGGCCGGATCACGATCGTTGAACCAGTCGTCCAGCGCCGCGAACAGCCCGGCCAGCGCACGCTGGCCCGTGCCGGCGCGCGCCATCCGTGCCAATAGCCAGTCCCGGTAGCAGCCATCGCGATACTCAACCACCGCGGCCACCAGCGCTTCCTTGCTGTCGAAGTGGTGGTACAGGGTTTTCTTCGCCACCCCGGCGGCTTCCAGCACGCGGTTGATGCCCACCGCGTGAACCCCTTCGCGATAGAACAGCTCGAAGGCGGTGGTTACCAGGTGTTGGCGCTTGTCCATGTTGCGGTTTCCATAGTGGCGGCTCTGAACGGTGACGGCCAGATTGACACAGGGAGACAGACCTGTCTACCCTAGAAAGTAGACAGACCGGTCTACCTTTGCGTGAGCCAACACGCTCACTCCCCAAACCACCCGGAGTATCCCGTTATGAACCTGTCACTGACCACCAGCAAAACGCCCCTGATCGCCGGCCTCGGCGCCGCGGTCTGCATTACCCTGCTCAGCAGCCTCAGCAATCTGGACAGCGCGCTGTGGCTGATGGCACCGTTTGGCGCCACCATGGTGATCCTGTTCGGCCTGCCCGCCAGCCCGCTGGCGCAGCCCCGCAACATCGTGCTGGGCCACGTGCTCACCGCCGCCATTGGCCTTGCGGTGGCCGATCTGCTCGGGCTGACGCCCTGGTCGCTGGGTCTGGCGGTCGGCCTGGCGGTCACGGTGATGCTGCTGACCGACACCACCCACCCGCCGGCTGGCGCCAATCCGCTGTTGATCATGCTAGCGGGGGAGGACTGGCACTTCCTGCTCACACCGGTGGCCCTGGGCGCGGTGACCATCGTTGCCTTCGGCTACGGCTACCACCGCTGGGTGTCGCACCAGCCCTACCCTCAGCGCTGGTTCTAACACGGGTATCCCATCCGATTGATTCGTCGCCGCGGCCCTAGGACCGCACCAGCAACCAGCCGCCGGCAGTGACCATGGCACCGGCGGCAACCCGCCGCAGCCCGGGTTTGGGCCCCAGACGACGGGCGATTCGAAGGGCCGCCGAGGCGTAGATCAGTTTGACCCCACCCACCGCCACGATGTCGATCACCACCACCAGCACCAGGTCACGCGGGGTCAGCTGGGCCAGGTCGACGAACAGCGGCAGCAGGCTGGCGTAGAACACAATCGCCTTGAGGTCCGCCAGCGTCAGCGCCAAACCGGCCAGGACACCGCCGGCAAGCCCCCGCCGTGATGGCGGCGATACCGGCGCCGGGTCCGCCGACGGCCGGCGCCACAGCTGGATACCGAGCCAGATCAGCCACAATCCCGCCAGCCAGCGCACCACAAGGAACAGCCCCCCGAGGGTCTGCGCCAGCACCGCCATGCCCCCCAGGGCCAGAGCGACGAACACCAGGTCCCCCAGCACAATGCCCGCCGTCACCGCGGCTCCGGCCCGCAGGCCGCCCTCGGCTGCCCGGCTCACCACCAGCACCACACTGGTGGAAGGCAGGGCCGCCAACGCCACTAGCACGGCAAACAGGCTGACACAGTCCATCAGGCTCACGGTATCCTCCGGCGCAGACGAGCAATTTTGTCCAAGCGTTCCACGGCAAATCTGGCTACAGTGTGTCCGAACCTGACCCCCGGCACGATGAGGGGCGTCACAGCGGAGACCGTCGTGGAACAGCGCAGCCAATTCCAGTTCAACAAGAGTAGCCACATACCGGAGCTGACGGTACTGCAGGCCGCCATGAGCGACTTTCGCTATGATCGCCACGCCCACGAGGAACATGCCTTCGGCGTCACTCTCAGCGGTCGTCAGGACTTTTTCAGCGGCGGTCATTTTCACCGCAGTACGCCCGGCCAGATCATCCATTTTCACGCCGGCGATGTGCACGATGGCGAGTCCGGCGGCGCCGATCCGCTGAACTACGTGATGGTCTATATCCACCCCGACCGTCTCGATCCGCTGCTGGCGGAAGCGGCCGGCCAGGCCCACAACGGCAGCCTGCGGCTACGGGAAACCCTGCTGGCAGACGCGCCCCTGCGTCAGGTGATCCTGCAGCTGGCAGAGCTGGTAAACGCCGGCGGCGGCAGCCAGCTGGATCAGGAACACGCGCTGTACCAGCTGGCTGCCCGGGTGGCCCAGCGCCTGGGCCGTTACCAGGCCAACGCGGTGAGCCCCCGGGTCGACACCCTGCTGCTGCGGGCACGGGACTACATCCATGCCCATCTGGACGACGACCTGGCACTGGAGGACATCAGCGACGCGGTGCACCTGTCGAAGTACCACTTCCTGCGTCTGTTCCGGCGCCAGTTTGGCATCACCCCGCACCAGTACGTACTCAACTGCCGCATCAACGCCGCCCGCAATGATCTGGAGGCGGGACAGGCCGCCAACGAGGTGGCGTTCCGTTACGGCTTCGCCGACCTCAGCCACCTGAACCGGCGTTTCAAACGCATCTACGGCATGACCCCGCGCCAGTACCAGGCCAGCGTCTGCGCCTGAACCCGGCCTTGCAACACTCCACCCGGAACAGTCCGCCCGCAACACCAGGAAGATATCCGATGATCGAGACCTTCGCCTACGCGTTCGGGGTGATGTACACCCCTGGCCCCGTCAACCTGCTCAGCCTCAATTCCGGCCTGCAGGGCCGATTGCGGCAGTCCCTGGGGTTCTTCACCGGGGTGGCCTGCGCCATGCTGCTGCTTCTGCTGGTGTTTGGTCTGCTCGGCAGCCAGCTGGTGCAGGGGCCGCTGCTGTCGGTGGTCGGTGCCCTCGGCTGCCTCTACATCCTGTATCTGGCGCAGGCGCTAGTCAGGGCCAAACCGTCGCTGAATGAGCCCGACGCCGGTAACGGCGTCACTCTGGATTTCCGCTCCGGGCTGGTGATGCAATTGCTCAACCCCAAGGGCCTAGTCGCCACCCTGCCCATTGCCACCATTCAGTTTCCCGCTGCCGGACTGGAGGGGCTGGCCATCCTGCCCTGGGTGGCCGCGCTCACGGTGCTGGCGTTCGGCGCACCCAGCGTGTACGCCCTGCTGGGCGACGCCGTCGGCCGCCGCATCGCCAACCCCCGCTACTTGGTCTGGTTCAACCGGCTGATGGCCAGCCTGCTGCTGTACGTCGCCGTCACCATCGGCTACCAGCACGTCTACCTGCCGGTGTTCGGCCACTGAGTCGACCCGGCGGGCGATAACGTCGTCACATTCGGACGATGTGACGCTTCTGGCAACCTGCCGCCGACCACCGCCCATCCGCTATAATCCGCCTCCGTATCGACCCAAGGACTCGGGGAATCAGGATGAAGCGAGTAGTCGTTGTAGGCGGGTATGGCCCGCTTGGCACCCGCCTCTGTCACCATCTCAGCCAACAGGCCGGTCTGGACCTGGTGGTCGCCGGTGCCAGTCAGGCCGCCACCACGGCCCTGGCCAGCCGGCTCAGCCCGCAGGCGCGGGCCCAGCTCAGCACCTCCCTGCTGGCACCGGAGCAAAGCGATTTCAGCAGCCGCCTGCAGGCGCTGGCACCGGATCTGGTCATCGACGCCGATGGCCCCTTCCGCAGTGGCCGCCTGCGGGTGGCCGAGGCCTGCCTGCGGGTAGGCGCCCATTATCTGGACACTGCCACCGAGCGG
Organism: Marinobacter xestospongiae; assembly: GCF_023156385.1. Lineage (GTDB taxonomy): Bacteria > Pseudomonadota > Gammaproteobacteria > Pseudomonadales > Oleiphilaceae > Marinobacter > Marinobacter xestospongiae. Next base: position 42,323 of record NZ_JAKZAK010000022.1, on the reverse strand, counting down.
CGCCATGTCTGTAACCTGGCCCAGCTCAACCAATCGGCGCAGCAGGCCGGCGTGTTGCTGATCAGCGGTGCCACCGCCGCGCCCGGTCTGACCTCGGCGGTGGTAAGCCACTATCGTGACGATTTTGCCACCCTGGCGTCGGTGGACCTGGCGCTGGCCCCTGGCCGTCAGGTGGGAATCCGTTACCCGCTGGCCACCCGCCTGCCCTGCCGCTGGGACTTCGGGGGCGCGGTGGGGCATCACTGGACCATCGCCGCCGATGCCGCCGATCAGGTGCTGTTGCCCGGCGCCTGCGAGATCAGTGAACGGGTACAGCTGCAGGTCGCGGTGCCCCGCAACTGGCGTCGGCTGCCGGCGATGGCCATGGCCCGGCTGCGCTCGCTGGCGGCACCGTGCCAGAAACTGCCGGCGATTCCCGCACCGGCGCCGTCGCTCACCACCCAGCCAGGCGCCGACCCCGCCGCCCTGCAGGTGGTCATGACCGGCACCGACCGGCGTAACCGGCGCCAGACCCTGTGCTGGCAACTGACCATGGCAACCGGAGACAACGTCGACCTGGCCATCCTGCCGGCACTGCTGCTGGCCCGACGCTGGCTGCAACGGGGCCACTGGCCCAGCGGCGCGGGCCCGTGCGTGGCACGGCTGTCATTGGCGGAGATTCAGGACCAGGCCGATGACCTGGGGTTCCAGGTGCAGTTGTGGGGCGATCAGCCACCGACCTGGGATGAGGAGGGAACCCCGGCCCCCGCCAGAGGCGGAATGCCGGGGTAATCAGCTTAGCTGACGTACTCGATCTTGCTGAAATCGAGGGTATTTTCCTTCGGTGAACTCTGGATCGAGGCCACCTCTGCCCGCTTCTGCAGGAGGATGTAGCCGAAGCAGCCGAAGTAGATCGCAATCACCAGCGCGCCCACCCACTGAATCTGCAGGAAGTCGAACTGGAACAGCAGTGTCAGCACCGCCAGGGCCACGAAGTTGAACACGAAGTACATAGGCTTGCCCATGCGCTGGGTGGTCAGGCCGAGGTTGTCGGTGTACAGCCGCACCAGCGAATCCAGTGAGTTGATCACCATCAGGATGCCCACAGTGATCATCGCCAGGTTGACGAAGCTGCTGATGGCCAGGCTCTCGGCGTGGAAGTAGTACAGCACGCTGAACCAGATGCCGATCGCCAGTGACGGGAACACCAGCATCGCCAGGAACACCTGCCAGGTGCGCAGGCCACTGATGAAGCGGGCGGTGAACTGGCCAATCATGATGCTCCAGGAGAACCACCAGTAGAGATAGAACTCGTGGTAATCGTTCAGCGGCAGCATGAACTGGTGCAGGTTGGTGAAATAGTCACCGATCAGGCCGGCGGTGGCGAAAAAGTCGCTGACCTGGCCGTTGTCGGAGAGGAACGCCTGGCCCCACATCATCGCGATCAGGGCGATGAACAGCCAACTGGACCCCAGGCTCAGCAGGCGGACGTAGCGGATGTTGCTGCTGGAGTAGACCGCCGCCGCGATCGCCAGCATCACAATCAGGTAGAAGGTGGGTACCACCGATTCGCCGTCACCGATCTGCGGCAGGTACCACGGCAGGTTCACCAGCAGCAGGAAGGCGGTAAAGGCACAGGTGCCGATGATCACCACGTTGTTGATCACTTTCACCAGTGGAATATCGAAGAACTTCACCCGCGGCTCGATGACACAGAAATAGAAGCAGGTGAGGAAGTAGAATCCCCAGATCAGAAACGCCCAGAAACCAAACTCAATGGCCAGGGGATTGGCAAAGCCGTACTCGGGGCTTGCCGCCAGATCGGCGTAGCCGCCGAACTCGGTCAGCGGGAACATGATCAGCCCGACATCGAGGCCGGAGGTGAACAGAATCGCAATGAAGGTGAAGGTGTGAACCGGGGTAACGCCAATGCACTTGAGGTCCCACCACTTGAACAGGACCACGGCAATGGCCGCGAAGGTGAATAGCAGGCCTGCAGATAACCAGAGTGTCATGCGCGCCTCCGGTAAAAGCAGTCGATCATTTTGCGCAATAGCATGGGTGTTCCTCCTCTACATTATTGGGGAACCGCTCAGGCACGTCCACAGCCGGATGGCCGGTGGCGTCATTGCCGGGTTCCTTACTAGTTCGAATCGGACACAAACCCCCGCTTGCCAACGGGCCAGGTCTTAGCGATCGCTTGCGTAGGCGAAGGGAGCCGCTTGCCGGAGCAAGGCGGCGATCGCTAAAACCTGATGGTTTGCATGGCAGGGGCCGCAGCCCCTGACCGGACTCAGGCCGGGGTTCGTTTGGCCTGGCCCGTGCGCTGACGCTGGGCCCATTGATCATCCATGATGACCTCGGCGTCAGTCGGTTGCAGGGGCGTCCTGCCCCGGATCAGGTCGGCCGCCCGTTCGGCGACCATAATGGTCGGCGCGTTGAGGTTGCCGTTGGGGATGGTCGGGAATATCGATGAATCCACCACCCTCAGGCCCTGCAGGCCATGAACCCGGGTCTCCGGGTCCACCACCGCCAGGTCATCGCGGCCCATGCGACAGGAACAGGACGGGTGGTAGGCGCTCTCCACCGCCTGACGCACGAAGGCGTCAATGTCCTCGTCGCTCTGAATCTGTTCGCCGGGCTGGATCTCCGCGCCGCGGTAGGCGTCCATCGCCGGCTGGTTGATGATCTCCCGGGTCAGCCGGACACAGTCCCGGAAACCTTCCCGGTCCGCTTCATGCTGCAGGTAGTTGAAGCGGATGCGCGGCGGCTGGCGCGGGTCGTCCGACTGGATGTGGACAATGCCCCGGCTCTTGGGCTTGTTGTGGCCAATGTGCAGCTGGAAGCCGTCGCCATCGAAGGCCTCGCGACCGTCGTAACGCATCGCCGCCGGCAGGAAGTGGTACTGCAGGTCCGGCCATTCGACCCCGGCCTTGGAACGGATGAACCCGCAGGATTCAAAGTGGTTGGTAGCCCCCAGGCCATCCTTGCGCAGAATCCAGCGCACCCCGATCTTGAGCTTGTTCCACCAGTCCAGTTTGCGGTTCAGCGAGACCGGCTGCTTGCAGCGGAACTGGAAGTAGAACTCCAGGTGATCCTGCAGGTTCTCGCCCACCCCCGGCAGCTCATGGTTGACCTCGACACCGGCCTGCTCCAGCAGCGCCCGGTTGCCGATGCCCGACAGTTGCAGCAGGTGCGGCGAGCCGATGGAGCCGGCCGAGAGAATGACCTCCCGGGCAACCCGCTCGTCGTGCAGCTTGCCGTCCTTCTCGTAGCGCACACCGACGGCGCGCTTGCCGTCCAGCAGCACCCGGTGCACCAGGGCATGGGTCACCACGGTGAGGTTGGGCCGCGCCATCGCCGGACGCAGGTAGGCGTTGGCGGTGGACCAGCGACGGCCGTTCTTGACCGTCATGTGCATCGCCCCGAAGCCTTCCTGCTGGGCACCGTTGTAGTCGTCGGTGGCCAGGTAACCGGCGTCAACGCCGGCGTCGACAAAGGCCTTGTACAGCGGGTTGCGCATGTTGTTGCCGTTGTTCACCCCCAGCGGGCCCTGGTCGCCACGGTAGCGGTCACCACCGAAGGCCCAGGTTTCCGCCTTGCGGAAGTACGGCAGGCAGTGCTGGTAGTCCCAGCCCTCGGCGCCGTGCTGCTGCCACTCGTCAAAATCCCGGGCGTGGCCACGGACGTAGACCATGCCGTTGATGGAGGACGAGCCCCCCAGCACCTTGCCACGGGGACAGTGCATGCGACGGTTGTCCAGGTACGGCTCCGGTTCGGTCTCGAACTGCCAGGCGTACTTCTTGGTGTTCATCGGGATCGACAGGGCGGTGGGCATCTGGATGAAGATGCTCTTGTCGCTGCCGCCGGTTTCCAGCAACAGGACCCGGTGATTGCCGTCCTCGGTCAGCCGGTTGGCCAGCACGCAGCCGGCGGAGCCGGCGCCAACGATGATGTAGTCATAACGCGGTTCAGTCATCGGCCACCTCCTAGAACGGGCTCTCGAGGTTGCTCATGCCGACGTACACCGACTTGATCTGGGTGTAATGGTCAAGGGTGACGCGACCGTTCTCGCGGCCGATGCCGGACAGCTTGTAGCCACCCACCGGCATCTCCGCCGGAGAGGCACCGTAACTGTTGATCCAGCAGATGCCGGCCTGGATCTGATGAATCACCCGGTGGGCCCGGCGGATGTCGCGGGTAAACACCCCGGCCGCCAGACCGGTCTCGGTGTCGTTGGCGCGACGGATCACCTCATCCTCGTCACTGAAGGTCAGCACCGACATCACCGGCCCGAAGATCTCTTCGCGGCAGATGGTCATGTCGTCACGGCAGTCGGTGAAGATGGTGGGCTCGACGAAGTAGCCGCCCGGACAGTTGGCCGGTGCCACCGCCTGGCCACCGTGGGCCAGGGTGGCGCCTTCAGCCACGCCCTTGGCGATGTAGTCCATCACCAGATCCCGGTGACCGGCGGAGATCAGGGCACCGAAGTTGGTGTCCGGATCGGTGGGGTCGCCCATCAGGATGTTGTCACGGGTACGGGCCAGCAGGCGCTCCATGAACTGCGGATAGATGGCGTCGTGAACGAACACCCGGGTGCCGTTGGTGCAGATCTCACCCTGGGTGTAGAAATTGCCCAGCATGGCGGCGGAGACGGCGTCGTCGAGATCGGCGTCATCGAACACGATCAGCGGTGACTTGCCACCAAGTTCCATGGTGACATCCTTGAGGGAGGCCGCCGAGGCTGCCATCACTTTCTTGCCGGTGCCCACTTCGCCGGTGAACGAGACCTTGGCAATGGCCGGCTCGTTGGTGAGCCAGGCACCAACCGCGCCATCGCCCTGGATGACGTTGAACACGCCGGCGGGCACGCCCGCCTCGATGAAGATTTCCGCCAGTTTGAGGGCACCCAGCGGGGTCTCCTCAGACGGCTTGAAGATCATGCTGTTGCCACAGGCCAGCGCCGGTGCGGATTTCCAGCAGGCGATCTGCAGCGGGTAGTTCCAGGCGCCGATACCGGCACACACACCCAGCGGCTCGCGGCGGGTGTAGTAGAAGTCGCCCCCCAGGTCCTGCTGGTTGCCTTCGATGGACGGCGCCAGACCGGCGAAGAATTCGATCGCATCGGCGCCGGTGACCACGTCCACCGCTTCCGCTTCCTGGCGCGGCTTGCCGGTGTCCCGGACTTCCACCATCGCCAGCTCGTCGTTGCGCTCCCGCAGCAGCGCCACCGCTTTCAGCAGAATGCGGCTGCGTTCGATGGCCGGCGTCGCCGACCACTGGGCAAAGCCGCGCTGGGCACTGGCCAGGGCGGCGGCCCGCACACCCTCATCGGCCACTTCCATCTCGTAGATCGCCTCGCCGGTGGCGGGATTGACCACGGTAAAGGTCTCGCCGCTGGTATTGGCCAGCGCACGGCCGTCAACAAAACTCTGGTAGCGGGGTAGCGTCATCTTCAATTCACCTCGGTCCGTTGAAAGTTCACCCAATGGTCGGGCCCGGCCAGTTGCAGCCGCACGCCATCGCCAGGCATGCCAGCCACCGCATCAATTGATAAAAAAACGGCCAAACAAGAGCGCCCGTGGGCATAGATCCAACACCACATCAAACCGGCCTCTCGGGCCATGGCATCGGTTGGGAAGAACGGCGTTCTTTTTATTGATTGAACGTTCAATTAAGGCATAGATTAACGAAATGTCAGGGCGAACACAAGCCAAACTGGTCACTTAGTGATCAGCGGTCGTCACCAGAGCGCCTGCACAACGCCAGGAAACTGGAGTTATGGCCTTTATTTTCAGAGAGTTACCGGTAAGCCAGGAAAAGGCCGGAACGGAACCGCCAATCGGCAGGGTTTACCCCCGGGGCACAAACAAAAACAGGCACCGGATCACTCCGGTGCCTGTGCTCTCTCAGCGGGCTTCGCCGCTCATTTATTGTCCGTTGGCGGGCGGTTTCAGGCGGCCTGGTCACCGTCCTCCGCATCCGGGTTGTTGTGACGGATCAGGAAGTCAAAGGCGCTCAACGCTGCCTTGGCGCCATCCCCCATGGAAATGACAATCTGCTTGTAGGGCACGGTGGTGGCATCGCCGGCGGCAAACACACCGGGGATGGAGGTTTCACCGTGGTCGTTGACCACAATCTCGCCGTGCTGGCTCAGCTCGATATCGCCTTTGAGCCACTCGGTGTTGGGCACCAGACCGATCTGCACAAACACCCCTTCCAGCGCCAGCTGATGGCTCTCGCCGTTGCTGCGGTCGGTGTAGGCCAGACCACTGACCTTGCCATCGGTGCCCAGGATCTCGGTGGTCTGGGCAGACACCAGAATGTCGACATTGGGCAGGCTGCGCAGTTTCTGCTGCAACACCTCGTCCGCCCGCAGCTGATCGCCAAATTCGATCAAGGTCACGTGGCCGACAATCCCGGCCAGATCAATGGCGGCCTCAACGCCGGAGTTGCCGCCGCCAATCACTGCCACCCGCTTGCCCTTGAACAGCGGGCCGTCGCAGTGCGGGCAGTAGGCCACGCCCTTGTTGCGGTACTCGGCTTCACCCGGCACACCCAGCTGACGCCAGCGGGCACCGGTGGACAGCACCACACTGCGGGCCTGAAGGGTGGCACCGTTGGCCAGGCGGACCTGGTGGTAGCCACCGGTCTGGGCGGCCGGCACCAGCTTCTCGGCGCGCTGCAGGTTCATCACATCGACATCGTAGTCGCCAACGTGCTGCTCCATCGCCGCTACCAGTTTCGGCCCTTCGGTGTAGGGCACGGAAATCAGGTTCTCGATGCCCATGGTGTCGCTGACCTGGCCGCCAAAACGCTCAGCGGCAATGCCCGTGGCGATGCCCTTGCGGGCGGCGTAGATGGCCGCGGCCGACCCGGCCGGACCACCGCCGATCACCAGCACCTCAAACGGCGCTTTCTGGTTGAGCTTCTCGGCCTCACGGGCACCGGCGTTGGTGTCGACCTTGGCGACAATTTCCTCCAGCGTCATGCGACCCGAGCCCCAGGGCTCACCGTTGAGGTAGACACTGGGTACCGCCATCACTTCCCGCTGTGCCACTTCGTCCTGGAACAGCGCCCCGTCGATGGAGGTGTGCTTGATGTTGGGGTTCAGCACGCTCATCAGGTTCAGCGCCTGCACCACGTCCGGGCAGTTCTGGCAGGACAGCGAGAAATAGGTCTCGAACTCAAACTCGCCGTCCAGCGCCTGAATCTGCTCAATCACCTCCTGACTGGCTTTGGACGGGTGGCCGCCCACCTGCAACAGAGCCAGCACCAGCGAGGTGAACTCGTGGCCCATGGGAATGCCGGCAAACCGCACCCCGATGTCGGTGCCCACCCGGTTGATGGCGAAGGATGGCCGACGAACGTCGGCGGCGCCATCCTCGTCGGTCAGCGAGACCTGGTCCGACAGTCCGGCAATCTCCTGCAGCAGCTGATGCAGCTCACGGGACTTGTCGCTGTCGTCCAGCGCCGCCACCAGCTCCACCGGCTGGGTGACGTTGGCGAGGTAGGCTTTGAGTTGATCCTTCAGATTGGCATCCAACATGGTGTCTGTTCCCCTTTGGCAATCCGCCGGGGTTGGTGCCGGCGGGCTTGGTGAATCGTCATCGAATTACCCCGTACGATACGGCCCGGCTGAAATATGCTCAAATTGATTGCCATTAAACGTTCAATAGAGAATTTCTATTCATCGTCCGCACCCGCCAACGTTCTGATCGCCATAAAAAAACCCCGGGCGAGCCGGGGTTCATTACAACGTCAGGTCGGCGACCGGTCAGCTTAGATCTTGCCAACCAGGTCCAGGGACGGCGCCAGAGTCTCTTCGCCTTCTTTCCACTTCGCCGGGCACACTTCGCCCGGATTGTTGCGGACGTACTGGGCGGCCTTGACCTTGCGCAGCAGGTCGTCGGCGTCACGGCCGATGCCTTCGGCAGTCACTTCCACCGCCTGGATGATGCCGTCCGGATCGATCAGGAAGGTGGCGCGGTCGGCCAGGCCCTGACCTTCACGCATCACACCGAAGTTGTTGGTGATGGTGCCGGTCTGGTCGCCCACCATGAAGTAGTTGATCTTGCCGATGGTCTCGGAAGTGTCGTGCCACGCCTTGTGGGTGAAGTGGGTGTCGGTGGAGACGGAGAACACTTCCACGCCCAGCTTCTGCAGCTCGTCGTACTTGTCGGCAACGTCGCCCAGCTCGGTCGGGCAGACGAAGGTGAAGTCGGCCGGGTAGAAGAAGAAGACCGCCCACTTGCCCTTGACGTTGGCTTCGCTGATTTCAACGAACTCGCCCTGTTTGAAAGCAGTGGCGTTAAACGGTTTGATTTCGGTATTGATCAAAGACATCCAGCAATCTCCTGTCGATTGGATTCGCGTGTTTGAAACGAGTTTATAAGGTAGGCCGAAGTGGCAGAAGGCTCAAATTGATTGTTTCTAGGCGACCAATAGAATTCACCTATCTGATCGCCAGCCCCGCCATGGCGCGCCTTCGGCCAGGTTCAACGCGGCTCAATCCGGCCAGGGCCCGCCGCCGTGATGCAGGCATTCCATGCGCTGGTGAAGGTCGGTCTCGAAGCGACAGGCGTGCTGGCGCTGTGGATCGGCCAACTGATCAATGGGCTTGCCGACGCAACCGGCAATCAGCATGGCGCTGATCAGCGCCAGGTACCGTACCAGGTGCTTTCCAAGGTACCTTCCCAGGTACTGGGCCATGGTCATCCTCCTGCTTTCGGCCCCGGGAAACCGCTGACAAGGTGACCCGGGTGTTCGCCGATGGTTCCCGGCTACGCATTAACACCCTGCAGCAGGGATTCCACCTCCGCCAGTGCCAGCGGCCGCGCGAACAGAAAGCCCTGGAACCGGTCGCACCCCATGGCCACCAGGGCCTGGAACTGATCGTCCCGCTCCACCCCCTCGGCCACCACTGTCAGCTCCATTTCCGCCGCCAGGGCAATGATCATCCGGGCGATGGCCGCGTCACCGGCGGACCGGTGCAGGCAGCGGACAAAGCCCTGGTCGATCTTGAGCTCGTCCAGCGGCAACCGCTTGAGATAACCCAGCGACGAGTAGCCGGTGCCGAAATCGTCCAGCGACACCCGGATACCCAGGGCCTTGAGGCGCTGCAAACGATCCCGGATCAGCTCCAGATCCTGGGCGAACACACTCTCGGTCAACTCCAGCTTGAGCAGCCGCGGCGGTGCCCCGGAGCGCGCCAGCGCGGCCTCCACCGACGCCACGAACGCCGGCTGGTGAAACTGGCGGGCACTGACGTTCACCGCCATCACCAACTGGCTGAACGGCGCCGGGGCAGCCTGCCACTGCGCCAGCTGGTGGCAGGCCTGGTCCAGCACCCAGTGCCCCAGGGGCACGATGAAGCCGTTCTCCTCCGCCAGCGGAATGAACGCCCTCGGCGACACCCAACCGCGTTCCGGCGAATGCCAGCGCACCAGCGCTTCCACTCCCGCCGGCTGCTGCTGGCAGTCTACCTGCAACTGGTAGTGCAACTGGAACTGGCCATGCTTGAGCCCCAGGTGCAGGTCCGATTCCAGTTGTAGCCGTTCGGTGACGATCCGCTGCATCTCGGCATCGTAGAAGGCAATCCGGTTCTTGCCGTTTTCCTTGGCGCGGTACATCGCCAGGTCGGCGTGGCGCAGCAGTTCGTCCGGCTGACGGCGGCGACCGAAAAACAGCGTTACCCCAAGGCTGGGGGAGCCAGTGTACTCACCTCCTGACAACCGGTAGGGCCGGTTCAGTTGACGTCGGACCCGTTCACAGACTTTTTCCACCTGGGTGGCCGCCCGGGTCGGATCACCGGCAAAGCCCTTGAGGATCAACACGAACTCATCGCCGCCCAGGCGGGCGACGGTGTCCAGGTCCTTGACGGTGGCCGACAGTCGCTGACCCACCTGCCGCAGCAGCTCATCGCCCACTGCGTGACCGGCGGAGTCGTTGATGGTCTTGAAGTCGTCCAGATCAATGAACACCAGGGCGGCGTGTTGGGTATTGCGCTCACTGGAAGCCTGGGCCTGGACCAGCCGGTCCACCAGCAGGCGGCGATTGGGCAGGCCGGTGAGCGGGTCAAAAAACGCCAGCTGCTCGATCTCCGCCTCCGCCCGCTTGCTCTGGCTCAGATCCCGTACCGCCGCCACGTACCGCAGGTCACCCTGGGTATCAATCACCGACAGTTTGACCTCAGCAGGAAACACGCTGCCATCGGCCCGCACCCCTTCCACTTCCCGACCGTCGACCAGACCGCCCTGCTTGCGCAGCAGCCGATACAGCCTGCGGCGGTGGGGATAGGTCAGCAATTCCGCCACCGGATGGTCAATCACATCCCCGGCCTGCAGACCAAAGATCCGCTCGGCGGCGGGATTGAAGGTGCGAATCCGGCCTTTGTGGTCAATGGTGAGAATGGCGTCCGCCACATTGGCGAGGATGGCCTCGGTCTGTTCCGCCTGCTGGCGCAATCGCCGCTGCGCCTCCACCTGGGCGGTGATGTCGTGGAAGTAGCCGTGCCACAGCATGCTGCCATCCGGTTGCGGTTCCGGCACTGAGCGCGCCTCGACCCAGAACACCTCACCACTGGGGCGGCGGCCACGAAACTGCAGGAACCAGGGAGTGAGATTGGCCCGGGAGGTCTCGATGGCCTCGAAGAACCGCCCCAGGTCCTCCGGGTGGATACGGGCCAGTAGCGGTCGCACGTCCTCACGGGCCTGGGCCGCCGGCACCTCGAACAGCTGTTCCACGGTGTCGCTGATAAAGGGACAGCGGGCAAAACCATCGGGGAACAGCTGGAACTGGTAGACCACACCGGGAAATTGGCTGGCAAAGGTACTGAGACTCTGGTCCAGACGCCGCCGCTCGTTGGCGTCGAGCCAGCCCTGCACCGCCGACGCCAGCATCCGCGCCGCCGGCGCCAGGCCATTGGCCACCTCCGACACCGATGGCAGCGCCTGGCGCACACCTTCACAACTGAGATAACCGAGGTCGGCGCCATCGGCGCTTACCGGCACCATCACCAGGGAGCGGGTCTGGTGTTTCTGCAACAGCGATTTTTCCGCCGCCGCCTCCTGACCCAGCGCCTCGGGCTGATCGATGGTCACCTGACGCTGGCCCCGCAGTTGCGCCACCAACCAGGGGAAGCGGGCCAGGGTCAGCCGCTGCCAACCCGGCGCCAGGGTGTGATCCTCCACCTGCCAGGCATGGGACCGCCGCAACACGGCACCGGCATGATCCAGCAGATGCAGGCTGCAGCGACAGGCCTGAAAACGATCTCCCAGCTTGCCAAGGAAACGGTGAATGGCGTTGTCATGCCCGGCGGTCGGCGCCTCAACCAGTGCCAGGCTCAGGTCCAGCCAGTCGGCATCACTCCAGCTCTGCATCGCGTTTCATCGCCCTCCCTACCGTTGCCATGGTCGCCATTGGGCCCACTGTCCGACGATCATGGCTATCAGTGAAGCAGTCCTTACCCGGGCTTGCCAGTGTGCCCTGGTCGTAGAGGGAGACAGCAGAGGGAGGTACGACCCGGGGTGTCATTTTGTTCAATACCCGGCGACTGCGGCCGGGCACAATCAATGCCCCTGTCAATGGACTCTCACAACCACAAGGAGCCAGCCATGAGCCTGTCCCTGATTCTGCCCATGTCCGCCTTTGCCCTGGCCGCCTCGATCTCCCCCGGACCGGTCAATCTGGTCTGCCTCAGCAGCGGGACCCGCTATCCGATGGCTCGCGGGCTGATCTTTGTCACCGGCGCCACTCTGGGGTTTATCGTGCTGTTTCTCGCCATCGGTTTCGGACTGCACGCGCTGCTGTCGCAACTGCCCGGCTTCAACCAGATCCTGCGCTGGGGCGGCATCGCCTTTCTGCTGTACCTCAGCTACCAGCTGGCCCGGGACAGCGGGGAGCTGCCGGAGACTGAGGGGCACGGCCCCGGTTTCATCACCGGGTGGATGATGCAGTGGCTCAATCCCAAGGCTTGGCTGGCCTCGGTTTCCGGTATTGGCGCCTACACCCAGGGCGCCGAGACTGGCCAGGTGCTGCTGTTCGCCGCGCTGTACCTGCCGATCTGCTGGCTGTCGCTGGGAAGCTGGGTGGTGAGCGGGGCCTTTCTGCGGCATTACGTCCGCCAGCCCAAAGTGCTGCAGGGGCTGAACCGGACCCTGGCGGCACTGCTGGCCGCCAGCTGTGTGTTCCTGATGGTGAGCTAGGAGTCGCTGGCGCCTACCGAAGAAGTCTGACGCCGGTACTGGTTGGGGGTGGCTGCTACCAGGCGCTTGAAGGTGCGCTGGAAATGGGGCTGATCGCTAAACCCGGCATTGAGGGCCGCTTCGGCGATGGGCAGTCCCTGGCGCAGCTGTTGCCGGCCCAGCTGAATGCGACGATTGACCAGGTAGGCATGGGGCGTCAGGCCAAAGGCCTGACGGAAGGCGCGGATCAGGTAACCCGGGCTGCAGCCAACCTGCTGACAGAGGGCGTCAAGGCTGAGATCGTCGGTACAGTGCTGGTCCAGATACGTCGCCAGTTCACCGATCCTGGGCGGCACCCTCACCGGCACCGGCGAAGGTGCCGCCGCGACTCGCTCAAGCAGATGCGTCAGATAGTCCACCAGCCGGTCCTGCTTCGCCAGCAGTTCCCGGTCCGGGTCCAGCAGCGTGTCGGCCAGCTCGCAGAAGCCCTGGTACAACTCGGGATCATCCTGCGTGGCAGTGGCCAGGTCCTGCCAGGCCGGGGCCGGCAGCTGGTCAAGATCGTGGCGCAGACGGGTCAGCCAGTGGGTATCGACGTACAGCATCAGGTAGGACCAGGGCTGGTTGTCGATGGGGTTGCAGTTGTGCACCCAGTCGGGATTGATCAGCACCAGATCACCTGCCTTCATGTAATGGCGCTGGCCGCGGTAGTCGAAGGTGCTGCACCCGGCGGTGATGGCCCCCAGGGACCATTCCCGGTGGCTGTGGGGGGCGTAACAGACCTGGCGACCATCGGCCACCTTACGCAGCTCGACGTGAGGCAGACGATCGTCGCACCAGAAGATCGGATCAGGGGTTGCGGTCACGGCAGGTCATCCCGGTTGCCACTGGAGCGTCCAGCATAGCACGGACCGCTATCGTCGCTGCCAGCTCACGAGGCGCACATCCACCGTGACCTCAAGGGCGTCCAGTGCCGCAGCCCGGGCCCGGCCTTCCGGCTTGGCGCGATAGCCATGAGGTGTCATCGCCAGCAGGTCGGCAATGCGCTCCTGGCTGGGCAGGGTCAGGGGGTAATGGATGCGCTCTTCACCCTCGCGCTCAAACCCGGCCGGGGCGTCGGCCCCGGTGTTGGCGGACTCACGCAGCTGGGGATAGAGAATTTCCCGCAGCTGGCGCAAATGCTCCGGGCCGGCGTCCACCTGCAACAGGCGGCCACCGGGTTTGAGCACCCGGGCAAACTGGTCGTAGACCGGGAACCCGAACAGGCACAGCACCCAGTCCAGGGCGTTGTCGGCCACCGGCAGGTTGGCATTGCTGGCCACCAGCCAGCGTACCCGCCGGTCCTGGCGGGCAGCGGCCTGCACCGCCCACTTCGAGATATCCAGCCCCAGCAGTTCCAGGTCCCGGTCGGCAACGGTGGCCAACTCCGCCAGTACCCGCAGGTAGTAGCCTTCGCCGCAGCCGGCATCCAGGCAACACAGGGGCGCGGTGGACGGAGCCGCCGCCAGCACCCGGCGGCTGACCGCCTCGGCAATGGGGTGGTAATCGTCATGGGCCAGGAACCGTTGCCGGGCGGCGACCATGTCCTTGCTGTCGCCGGGGTCACGGGAGCGTTTGTTCTGTACCGGCAACAGATGCACGTAGCCCTGGCGGGCAGTGTCAAAGCTGTGGCCGGACGGGCAGCACCAGCGCCGCTCCTCCGCGCTCAGCGGGGCGCCATCCAGCGGACAGGTCAGAGCCTGGAAAGGGGTAATGGTCATGGTTGGTCCACCATCGGGTTCCGGTATTTGCGGCAAAGCCGCCTATCAGACCAGCAGCGGCTTGCCGAAATCAAGCCGAAGACGTCGATGATGCCAGGAAACGGATCACCCCGCGCCCCAGTTGCAGCTGGCCCTGATGTTCCAGCTCCTTGAGCAGTCGGCTCACCACCTCACGGGCCGTGCCCAGCTCCACCGCCAGTTGCTGGTGGGTGATGCGTATCTCGCCCCGCGGACGATGACCGGCCAGCCATTCCGCCAGGCGCTCGTCCATACGCCGGAATGCCACTTCCTCCACCAGCAGCATCAGGTCGTCGAGTCGTCGGCCATAGGCGGCCATCACCACCTGACGGAACTCGGGCGACTGGGCCATCAACTGCTCGAACAGCACCACCGGCAGCAGCTGGACCGTAACCGGGCTCTCTGTCACCGCCTCGGCACGGTAGCCGGCGCCGGTCATCAGGCAGCCGATGGACAGGGTACAGACATCCCCGGCCTCCACCCGGTACAGCACGATGCTGTGGCCGGACGCTCCGGTCATCTGCACCCGCACCGTGCCGGTGACCACCAGAGGCAGGCCACGGCAGCCATCCCCGGCGCGGAACAGTACCTCGCCGGCGGCGATATCAACGACCTGACTGCCATCACGAATGCGTGCCTGTATCGCTTCCGGCAGTCCCTGCCACACGCCCTGCTCACTCATTACACCCTCCTCTTCTGACACCAGCGCTGCGCCCGCTAATTTAGTGCCGCGCCACCCCGGGGACTGTGACTTAGTCACTGAGCGCCGACGCCGGCAGCCTTAAAGTCAGGCCATCAACCACCGGTTTGGGAGTAACTGCTGATGTGCAAAAACCTTGGACCCATCGACCGCAGCCTGCGTCTTGTTGTCGGCCTGGCGCTGATCGCGCTGGCCTTCATCGGCCCACAGACCCCGTGGGGCTGGCTGGGGGTAGTGCCGCTGGCCACCGCCGCCCTGGGCAACTGCCCCGCCTACCGGCTGCTGGGCATCAACACCTGCCACACCCGCAAACCCCGCTAATAGGAGACCGCCATGTCCATCATCATCCGCCGACTGTGGCTCGCCGTGCTGCTGTGCCTGACAACCACTGTCGCCACCGCCGAGGAGACGCCCACCATGACCGTCGACCAGACCCTGCTGATCCTTTCCAGCGCCTCGCCCCAAACCCAGGGCATGGCCATGGTGCTGGGCAACACCTTGGCCAGTCAGGGCACCCGGGTGCGGGTGTTGCTGTGTGACCAGGCCGGCGACCTGGCGCTCGCCAACCCGCCAGCCACGGTGCTGGCGCCGAAACAGGTCACTCCGGCGCAAATGCTCCGGCGGCTGCAGCAGCAGGGCGCCGAAGTCCAGGTCTGTGCGCTCTATCTGCCCAACAGCGAGCATGGCGAGGAAGATCTGGCGGAGGGCGTCACCGTCGCGACACCGCCAGCAATGGCCAGCCTGATGCGGGACGCCAGGGTGCGGGTGTTTACCTTCTGAAGCGGACGGTGACGGAGTACCTGAATGGCACCGGGGCGCGGGGCTAGCAGCCCCCGCCGCCGTCACCACCACCGCAGCCGCCACCGCCGTCACCGAAGCCGCCAAAACCGCCGCTGCCAGTCCCGCCGCCGCCACCGGAACCACCGCGGTAGTCCAGGTGGCAGAACAGCCAGATTACGCCGGCGACCACCGAGCCGCCACACAGGAACGGGAACAGGAAACCGGTCAGCAACTGACCGGAATCCGCGTCTGAGAACCGGTAGGACACACCGCCCACCAGCAGGATGATCAACAGCGCTTTCATTGTTCTTCCTTTACTCTCTTGCGGCCTGGCGGCGACGCCACAACAAGTGTCCCGACCTGGCCAAAAGCAGCCAGTCAGTCCGGATGACGGCAGGCCACCAGTTCTCCCTTGCCAACCGGCACAATGGCGCTGGTAAACAGCCCACTGGCCTCCACCGCTGCCAGGAAGGGCGCCACCTCATCCGCGTGCGACAGCACATTGTCGCACACCAGCAAACCGCCGGGGCGGACCAGCCGGAACACGTCTTCCGCCATCGCCGGGTACTGGCTACGGTCGGCATCCAGGAACACCAGGTCAAACGCGGTCGACTGCTCCGCCAGGTAGGCGGTGGCGTCGGCTTCCACCAGCTCAACCCGTTCCGTCAGCCCGGCGCGAGCCAGGTTGTCCGCGGCCATGGCCAGTTTATCAGCGGCGCTGTCCAGCGAAACCACGCAGCCATCCGCCGGCAAAGACGACGCCAGCCACAGGGTGGAATAGCCGTTGGAAGTGCCCACCTCCAGCACCCGGCGACAGCCTCCGGCTTTCAGCAGCACCGCCAGCAGCTCACCGGTATCGCGGGTGATGTTGAGCAGTTTGCGGGCACGGTCGGTCTCCCGAGCGTCGTTGGTTTCTCCGAGGGTTTCCAGTTCAGCCAGCAGCGAGGACAGCGCCATGGGTTCTCTCCCTGAAATGGGGCCGGCCGGGCGCCTCGGATCGCGCAGAGGCGATTCAGAGTTGATCTGAGGCTCCCTAAAAACGGTCGTTGTCCGGCAGGCCCAGGTTGTTGATACGGGTCTTGCGCAGCAGTTTCAGCAACAGATTGCGGCAGCTGCGCAAGACAGGGTACACCAGCGCCGCCCGCCGCGGGGAGCGGAACAGCCAGTAGTTGAAGCGGTTGAACAAGCCGGACCGTCCGCTGATCAGCGCCAGGGCATGGATGGCGTCGGCACCGACTCCTCCCGGGCATTCACCGTCGTACACCAAGAGGATCTCGGGCGTTTGCCCGGGAGATGGGGATCGAACCATGGCCGGCCCTCACGTCGAGTTCGTCAGAGTCCGCCATTATGCCGTTATCCACCGGGCCAGGAGCAAGGCCGACAGGTACAGCCCCAGCCCGAATACCGCGTGGGTCAGCAGGCTGCGGAAGCGGGCCTGGGCCGGATTAGGGGTGCGGGACGCGGCCACGCCGGCCCCCAGCGCCGGCTGCATCACCAGGAACGGCGCCGCCACCGTCAACACGCCAAAGGCCAGGGCCGGTCCGGGGGTCGGCTGAAGGGCCCACTCCAGTCCCCACAGTTGCAACAGCACCACACCAAAGATCACCCCGACAGCATAATGCACCGCCCAGCCCAGGGCGCGTTCCCCCGCCATCGACGGCACTTTCGCAATAGGTCCATGCCGCCAGTTACCCTGGGCCAACTGTCCAACCCAGCGGCCCACCAGCGCCCAGTCGAGAGACGCCATACCCAGCAGCCGCCGGGCCAGCCAGGCCCACAGATCCATCACCACGGTGGCGCCCGTTCCCACCAGCGCACCCCAGAACAGCAACTCGAGACTTGTGCTCATACTCCATTCCCTACATTCAATTGATTGATTGAATGATGAAGGGATGATAGCGTCTGGTCAATGACACGACTGCCTTCTGCCCAATCCCTGGTCCAGGACTCCGCCGATCTGGCGCGTACCCTGGGTCACCCCCACCGCCTGTCGCTGCTGGAGCACATTGCCCAGGGCGAACGGGCGGTGGAGTCGCTGGCCCAGCTTTCCGGGCTGAGCGTGGCCAATGCCTCCCAGCACCTGCAACACCTGAAACGGGCCGGACTGGTGCAAACCCGCCGCGACGGCAAACGGGTGCTGTATCGGCTCGGAGACGGCCCGATCCTTCCCTTGCTGGCGGCACTGCGGGAATTCAGCGAACAGCAGCGCCGTCGGGTCCAGGCGATGGTGGATGACAGCGTCTATCAGCCAGACACCCTGGAGGCGATCGATTGCGACGCGCTGCTGCAACGGTTGCAGGACGGTGACGTCACCCTGCTGGATGTGCGGACTGAAGCCGATTACGCCCTGGGCCATCTGCCCGGCGCCATCAACATTCCGTTTGAGGAGTTGGCCCAGCGGCTGGCTGAGTTGCCCGCCGATCGCCCGGTGGTGGCCTACTGCCGCGGCCCCCACTGCCTGCTCTCCCACGACACCGTGATCGCCCTGCGGGCCCGGGGGCTGGAGGCACTGCGACTGATCAACGGCTATCCCCAGTGGCAGGCCGCCGGGCTGACGGTGGAAACCGGCCCGGCCGTGCAGTAACTCACGTCCTATCTGACGCAGTCGCCAAAGCAGTAACTATCGAGCGCCGGGGCTGGCGCGCAGGGCGGCGTCCGCCTCTGCCAGCCGGTGCTGGCTGAAAACCTGGATGCCGTGGGCGGTCAGCAGCGCGGTGGTCACGCCGACGCCATCGCGCTTGTGGCCGGCAAAGCGACCGTCGTAGATGGTCTGGCTGCCGCAGGACGGACTGGACTCGGTCAGCACCGCCACCCGGATACCATGGCGCTGGCATGCCGCCAGGGCCAGTTCGGCCCCACGCCGGAAGGCATCGGTCACCACACCGCCGTCCCGCTCCATCACCGTTGCGGAACCGGCCAGTACATCGCGCCCGTCACCTCCCTGAATCTCCGCCGGTGAGCGGGGAATGGCCATACCGGCGTCCACTTCCGGACACACCGTCACCACCCGACCTTCGGACTGCCAGCGGGCCAGGATGTCGTCCGTCACCGCCAGGCCACCACCGTCGTAACGCACCCGGCGGCCCAACAGGCAGGCACTGAGTAATACTTTATTCATCGTTGGTCTCCGCACTGGGATGGTCGGCAAACAGTGGCAGCTGCCCCACATGTTCCTGTTCCAGCCGCAGCAGTCGGCGCTTCAGCTCAAGGCCGCCACCGTAACCCACCAGCTCACCGCGGCGGCCAATGATGCGATGGCAGGGCACCACCAACGCCAGCGCATTGGCGCCGTTGGCATTGGCCACCGCCCGCACCGCCTGCGGCTGCCCCAGCCGTTCCGCCAGCTCACCATAACTGGCGGTACCGCCGTAGGGCACCGCCATCAGCGCCTGCCACACCGCCTGCTGGAACTCACTGCCCGCCAGCCGCAGCGGCAACTCGAACTGTTGCCGCTCGCCACGACCGTATTCCTCCAACTGGGCAATCGTGGCGTCGATTACCGGATCATCCGCCTCCAGGAACGACGCCCCCAGGTTGCGCTGGATCCGCTGATCCACACGCTGACGTAACCGCCGATAGCGATAGTCCAGCAGGCACAGCTGCCCCCGGTAGGCGCCAATCACAAACTCCGCCAACGGGCCACGCCAGGTGCGCACATGGATCGAATCGGACATGGAAAGACTACTCCGTCAAATGCTCAAGAATGTTCACCAGCCGGTCAAGGGGATCGCGCACGAAGAAGCGGCGCATGCCCCAGGGCTCAGTCACCGGCCCATACTCCAGATTGATACCCGCCGCGTTGATCCGGGCAAGCACCGCGTCGAGATCGTCCACCTCCACCGACAGATCGGGCACCGGGGTATCGCCACCGCCCTGCTCGGCGAAGCTGACCTGCACCGACATCCGTTGCTGATTGCCATAGGTACGGAGCCAGCCGTGGTCCATCAACAGCGACAGCCCCAGGATATCCTCGTAGAACGTCTCGGGAGCCTCTGATTAACTCCGGATCACCTCTGGCCTTCAGAGCGGTTCACACTCAAGGCGCGGCTTTGCAGGAAGGCTGGTTGCCTTTCAAGAAGTCGCAACACCGAGTGTGGATCGCTCCGAAGGCCCCGAAGGGCGCGTTCTGAGGGCTGTATCTGCGGCGTTGCAATATTAGCGACAATGCGAGTGACGGTCATGATGCCTCCTGCTCATAGATTAGCGCTGCAAACCAGTGGCCGATGGGGCCAACCGAATTGTCCGATTTTCCTATTGTGGCCCACGACCAGGTGCGGGAGCATCCCTTGTATCCGCCCTAAACCGCATCTGATCAACTTCGTGGACGTGACGTATGGACAATTACCTGCAGGCAACCCGTTTTTTCGACTACCACCAGCCCCAGCTGGCGCAGTGGATCGACCAGCAGCTCGACGGCGTTGCCACCGATCCGGTGAGTCAGGTGCGGGCCCTGTACCTGGCCGTGCGGGATGAGGTGCACTACAACCCCTACGTGTTCAGTGATGACCCTGACACCTTCCGCGCCAGTCACGCCCTGATCAGCGGCGAATCCTACTGCATTCCCAAGGCGGTTCTGCTGGGGGCCGCCGCCCGGGCCATCGGCGTGCCCAGCCGGCTGGGTCTGGCGGATGTCCGCAACCACCTGTCCAGCCCCAAGCTGATCGAGTTCCTGCGATCAGACATCTTCCGCATGCACGGCTATATCGAACTTTACCTGAATGAGCGCTGGGTCAAGGCCACCCCGGCCTTCAACAACCGCCTGTGTCAGATTATGGGGGTTGAGCCACTGGCCTTTGACGGGCTGCGGGATTCGGTATTCCAGCAGTACACCGCCGACGGCCACGCCCACATGGAATACATTGAGGACCACGGCGTGTTCGATGACCTGCCCCACGAGTTCATCGTCGACAGTGTGCGGACCCATTACAGCCACCTGTTTCAGGACGGTGAACTGCAGGACCATCGCCGCGACAGCCTGGAAAGCGATCTGGCCTGACGGCGGTCCTCATGGAGCCGCCATCCAGGGCTCAGGCTTTCAGGGTTCAGGTCCACATGGCCCAGCGAATCCGCACCAGACGCTCCAGCATCTGGGTCTCCAGGGCGTAATCGGCGTCATCGGGGAAGCGGTTGTCAGCGTAACCACACCACCAGTCGTACAGGGCCTTGAGTTCACGGTAGGTCTCACGCTGGCGTTCATCCGCCTGCCAGTCGGTGTTGCCATCGAGCAGGCGTTCTTGTTCCACACAATCTTTCAGCAATTGAAAACAGGCATGCAGCATGACGGTGTCCTTGTCGCGCCATTCGTTGTCCAGAGAATCGATTTTCAGCAGGTTGGCCGGGTCCATTCTGTACCTGTCGCTGGCCGGACTCCGTCCGGCCCGGTGAATTAGGGAACCTCCGATCAGGGACAACACCTTAAGGATTTCTGCCGCCGGCACAAGCCGGCGGGTGGCCTTCAGTGAGTGGTGTCCCGGTCCCGATGCAACAGCGTCACTTCAGTGGGTACCGCCAGCCATTGCTCGAAGTGGGCCACCACCGCCTCGGTGTGGGGCTGGCGATGGTGGTCATCCAGGGCCTGACGATCCACCCATTCCTCGTACAGGTACAGGCAACCATCGTCCGGTGAGCTGTGCAGCTCGAACTGCAGGCAACCGGGTTCGGCGTGGGTCGCCGGCAGCATCGCCAGCAGCGCCGCCTTGGCATCCTCAAGGTGAGCCGCTTTGGGGGAGATCTTGGCAAAAACAAACAGGGTGTTACGGGACATGTTCGGAATCCTCCTGGGTTATTGAACGACTGTGACTCAGGAGGAAGGCTACGCCTTGGAGTGAACTCTCAGTCAAGAACCGGTCTTGCCGGCCAGTTGCTGGCGATACCAGGCGATTTTGCGGGTCAGGTTGTCCAGGTGAGCCTGCTGCTGTCGGATGTGGGCGTCGAGCGCCTCAGCGTGGCACTCCAGCACCGCCTGGCGCGCCGCCATGGTGGTGTCGCCTTCGGCTCGCAGGCGGGCGTATTCCAGCATCTGTTCAACCGGCATGCCGGTGTCCCGCAAGCGGTGCACGAAGCCGATCCACTCCAGGTCCCGCTCGGAGAAATAGCGGTGGCCATTGGGTCCGCGACGCACCTCTCCCAGCAGACCCAGCTTGTCGTAATAGCGGATGGTGTGCGGACTCAGCCCCACCCGCTCGGCGAACTGCTTGACGTTCATCGACGCGACACCCGTCTCACTGCAGGGAGTCCTTGATCGACTCGAACCCCGGCGCCACCTTGGTGGCGAGGAACTCAGTGACCTCGTATTCCGCCACACCCGCCTGCTGGAACGGATCTTCCGCCAGGATTGCGTCGAGCTGCTCACGGCTGGCCACCCGGGCCAGGATGATGCCCCCGGTGCGGGGCACCTTGCGCCCGGATGCAACAAAGTGGCCCCTGGCGTAGTGCCGCTCGAGAAACTCGACATGGGCGGCCAGGTGGGGCTCAACCTCAGACAACTCAACAACGTAGGTCAGGGATACAACGAACATGGGGCCTCCACTCATGGTTTGAGTTCACCGCGCACAGGGCGAACCTTCAGGGCTGCATCTTGCTCAGCAGGTTATTCTTCACCGCTGGCCACTCACTGGCAATGATGGAATAAACCACGGTATCGCGGTAAGAGCCGTCCGCCATGATCTGGTGATTGCGCAGAATACCGTCCTGCTTGGCCCCCAACCGTTCGATGGCGGCTCGGGACGCCTGGTTGAAGAAGTGGGTGCGGAACTCCACGGCGACGGCGCCGGCCTGCTCGAAAAGCTGGCCGAGCAACAGCAGCTTGCATTCGGTGTTGACGGCACTGCGGCGCACGGCGGCGGCATACCAGGTATAACCGATCATCGCCCGACGGTTGGCGGCGTCGACGTTGTAGTAGCGGGTGGTACCCACGATGTCGCCACTGGCCCGGGATCGCACCGCGTAGGCAATATCGCCACGCTCGGCAGCCGCCATGGCCTGACGCACGTACTCCGGTATCGCGGCCACGGTCGGTACCGAGGCGTACCACAGCTTCCAGCCTTCACCGTCCGCCACCGCCCGCTGCAACGGCTCGATGTGAGCTTCCGTGAGCGGCTCCAGGGTGACCACCTGGCCGGTCAGTGCTTCGTTCTCAATCCACATAGCGTTATCCACATGCGTGTTTTACACACCCTGTCCACAGGCTGTCCGCCCATTTGACCACCGCTTACCCACGAAGTTATCCACAGACGACCGCCAGCGCTGGCCCGTAACAACAGGACCCGGACGGAAAGATACCAGATTGCCAGCGCCAGTGGGGCCGACCGCCACACTCGCGCTTAAGCCAGGTCACGCGGAGGTCAGATCGGGGGCATCGGCGCGAGCCAGCTCCCGCGCCAGGATCGCCTGCTTGCGGGTTTCTCCCCAGCGGTAGCCCCCCAGTTCGCCGCCCTGGCGCAACACTCGATGGCAGGGAATCGCCAGCGCCACCGGGTTGGCGCCGATCGCGGTGCCCACCGCCCGGGCTGCCGTGGGGCGGCCAATGGCAACCGCAACGTCGCGATAGCTGGCCAGGTGCCCGGGGGCCAGTTGCAACAGCGCGCGCCAGACCTGAACCTGGAAGTTGGTGCCCTGCACCCACAGTGACAGGGGGGCACCGTCCTCGGCGGGCGCCGCCAGCAACCGCGCCACCACCCAGGCAGTGCCGGGCTGGTCTTCCACCACCCGGGCCTGGTGCCAGAGATCGAGCAGGCGCTGGAGCGGGGCCTGCGGCTGCGCCGGCGCCACGAACTCGAACTGGCACACGCCCTTTGGCGTCAGCGCCACAAAGGCGGGCCCGAACGGTGTGGCGTGCACCCCCCAGGTGATGGTCATGCCGGCGCCACGCAGGCGGAACTCGGACGGTGTCACCGCTTCCAGCTGTACAAAGTGATCGTACAGCCGCGAACTGCTGCTCAGTCCCAACTCATCGCTGGTGGCCAGCAGGGATCGGCGGCTGTCCGCCAGCAGTTGCTTGGCCCGGGCCAGGGTCAGTGCCTGCAGGTAACGCTTGGGGGTCACCCCGGCCCAACGCCGGAACAGCCGCTGGAAGTGGTACTCACTGAGGTGGACATGCTCGGCTACGGCGGCCAGCGAGGGCTGGTCGCCGGTGTGGCTGCGGAGGTATTGGATGGCGCGGGCAATGCGCTCGTAGTCCGACATCGGCGGCACTCCTGATCATCACGGGATAATCGTCAGTGTGCCCGCGCCGCCCGCACTCAGCCAGCCGGATCTTGCGCTTTGAGGGTCTCCCTAGGACAGCGCCGTCACCGCCTGTTCGCCCCGCAGCTTGATCACATCCGCCCGTGGCGGTGCGCCAAACAGGCGGCTGTACTCCCGACTGAAATGGGACGGGCTCTCGTAGCCAACCCGGTAGCTGGCGGTGGCGGCCTCCAGCCCTTCCGACAGCATCAGCCGGCGGGCTTCATGCAGCCGCAGTTTTTTCTGGTACTGCAGCGGCGACATCCGGGTCACCTGCTTGAAGGTGTGGAACAGCGCCGACTCGCTCATGTTCACCTCATCCGCCAGCTCCCGCACCTTGAGAGATTCGGTGTAGCGGTCCTTGAGTACCGCAATCACCCTGGAAACCCGCTGGACTGACGAATCCGCCACCGCGAACTTGCGCATCCGCGGCCCCATTTCCCCCAGCAGTACCCGATAGAGGATCTCCCGCCGGATCAGCGGTGCCAGCACCGGAATGTCCTGGGGAACATCCAGCAGGCCAGTGAACCGGCACAGCGCATCCAGCAGCGGGCGTTCAATGGTGGCCATACTGAGCGCACAGTTACCCTCGGCGCAGCAATCGTTCACCGGCGGCAACTGCGCGCCCATTTCCAGCACCAGGTTACTGACTTCCTGGGGATCGAAAGTGAGCTTGAACGCCAGGTAGGGCGACTCCGGCGATGCGTCCAGAATGCGGCCCAGCACCGGCAGGTGAACCGAGGACACCATGTAGGTCAGGGCCTGGTAGAACAGCTCCCGGTCGCCAAAGCTGACGCTCTTGGTGCCCTGCACCATAAAACAGACCGACGGTTCGTACACCGTGGCGGTGCAACTGGTCGGGTTGTCGGACCGGAACAGCTGCAACCCGGGCACCAGGGTGTCCTGCACCTGCTGGTTCGGCGTCCAGCGCTCCACCGTCGAGGCAATGCGCTGGCGCATCTGCTCAATGTCGGCGTCCAGTTCCACGCCAGTTTCCTGATTACTGGTCAACATCGGTCACTCCCGTTCCTGGTGCATGCCCCATCTGGTGAATCACATCCGCTCAGCGATCGCCGAACACTGCGTCGAAGTATACGGCGGGACAGGAATCACTTGGTTTGCCAACGAGAATTTTTGCAGTAATAGGCAATCAAAAAACAGGAACGGGCAAGCCATCACCGTCGATAGGCGTTGCACTTTTGTTACACCTTGAACGTTCGACAATTCGGCCGAATCACAATAAAAGCCTTTTATAACAGAGACTATAGAATGAACCCAGCACCCCATGCCATAACCTTTTCTTAATCGCTTTGCAGAATCAGGCAATCGTTTCGCAGTAATCCGATACCACCCGTTTGTCCCGACTCGGTAAGGTTCTCAACCATTCGTGGAGAAACCTTCCATCGACCCAGAGCATCACCCCGCCCAGCTGTAGCAACGACAATAACCTGTTGACCTCAAGTTTACTTGAGGCATTACGGTGGCTGTCGATTTGTCCCTCGCCCAAACGATTGAGGGGACAGTCACCGGCAAAAACGGTCGCAACAGGTGGTGCTGGTACCTATTCGACAACGGGAGCAGAGAATCATGGAACGTCTGACCAACGACACACGCCGGCGCTCACCGCTGGCAGGCGGCCTGGCCCTGGTGCTGGCCATTTTCCTGAGCGGCTGTGAGGCCCAGAGCGAGGAAGCCATGACCATGCCACCGCCGCCGGAAGTGGACGTGGCGCAGGTACTGGCCGAGCCGGTCACCCTGTGGCAATCCTTCACCGGCCGGGTGGCGGCCACCGACGCGGTCATGCTCAGGCCCCGGGTCAGCGGCTACATCCAGCAGGTGGCGTTCGACGAAGGCGCCTTGGTAGAAGCCGGCGATCTGCTGTTCCAGATCGACCCCCGCCCCTATCAAGCCCGGGTGCAGGCTGCCCAGGCCGAGCTGGCCCAGGCCAACAGCCAGCTGGCGTTGGCCCGCAGCGAAGCCGGCCGGGCCCGCAGCCTGCTGAAGAGCCGGGCCATCTCCCAGGAGGAATACGACCAGCGCGACGCCGCGCTGATGGGCGCCCAGGCCAGCGTGGCAGCCGCCCGGGCGGCACTCACCAGCGCAGAGCTGAACCTGGAGTACACCCGGGTGACCGCACCGGTCAGCGGTCGCGCCGGCCGCGCCCTGGTCACCCGAGGCAACCTGGCCAACGCCGACCAGACCGAATTGACCACGGTGGTGTCCGTCGACCCGATGTACGTCTATTTCGAAGCGGATGAACAGACCGCTGCCGCCAGTCAGGCGCTGCTGGCCGCTGGCGGGCCGCAAACGGTGAAAATCCAGCTCGGCAACGACAGCGACCAGCCCCTCAGCGGTGAGCTGGACTTCATCGATAACCAGCTCAACGCCAGCACCGGCACCCTGCAGTATCGCGCCGTTCTGGCCAACCCCGGTGAACGCCTCAAACCCGGCCAGTTCGCCCGGGTCGAAATGCCGGTGGCGCAGCTGGACCAGGCCCTGATGGTCAACCGCAAAGCCGTACTGACCGACCAGGACCGTCGCTTTGTCTACGTCATCAATGACCAGAACCAGGCCACGCCCCGCCACGTCACCGTAGGTCGCCAGGTCGATGACCTGATGGTGATCCGCGACGGTCTGGCGGACGGTGACCGGGTCATCGTCAACGGCGTTCAGAAAGTGTTCTACCCCGGCATGGAAGTCAGCCCGCAACAGGTGGCAATGCGGGAGACCGGGGACGACACCACCGTGGTGGCTGCCAGCCCCTGAACCGGACCGGGCCAGGGGCCCGGATCGCAGTGATCTAACACCCCACGTCCAGGGAACCAGAGACCGGCGACAGCCTCCACGGCTGTCGCACAGGAGCCTTTTGTCATGAATTTTTCGCGATTTTTCGTGGACCGGCCGATCTTTGCGGCCGTGGTATCCATCATAATTTTCGCCATCGGGTTGATTTCCATCCCCAATCTGCCGATCAGCGAATACCCCGAAGTGGTGCCGCCGTCGGTGATGGTGCGCACCGTCTACCCCGGCGCCAACCCCAAGGAGATTGCCGACACCGTGGCCACGCCACTGGAAGAAGCGATCAACGGCGTTGAAGGCATGATGTACTTCAAGTCCGTGGCCGGGTCAGACGGCGTGCTGCAACTGACCGTCACCTTCCGCCCCGGAACCGACGCCGACGACGCCACCGTGAAGGTGCAAAACCGGGTCAGTCAGGCCCTGGCGCGGTTACCGGAAGCGGTCCGTCGCCAGGGTGTGACCACCCAGAAGCAGTCCCCCACCTTCCTGATGGTGGTGCACCTGACCTCACCGGATGACCGCTACGACACCCTGTACCTGCGCAACTACGCCCGCCTACACGTGCGCGATCGCCTGGCCCGCATCCAGGGCGTCGGCAATGCCCAGGTTTTCGGGGGCGGCGACTACGCCATGCGGGCCTGGCTTGATCCGGAGCGCATTGCCGCCCGCGGCCTGACCGCCAGCGATGTGGTACGGGCCATGCGCGAACAGAACGTGCAGGTGTCCGCCGGCCAGCTCGGTGCCGAGCCGGTGGCCAACAGTGACTTTCTCACCCTGATCAACGCCCGCGGCCGCCTGGAAACTCCAGAAGAGTTCGGCAACATCGTGCTCAAGCGCGGCGACGACGGCGAAATCCTGCGGCTGGCGGACGTCGCCCGGGTGGAGCTGGGCGCCGGCGACTACACCCTGCGCTCCCAGCTCAACGGCAAAGACGCCGTCGCGATCGGTATTTTCCAGGCCCCGGGCGCCAACGCCCTGCAGATCCGTAACGACGTAATCGCCACCATGGACGAGGCCGCTGAGCTATTCCCGGACGGCGTCGGCTACGAGGCGGTGTACGACACCACCATTTTTGTCAGCGATTCCATCAAGTCGGTGATTTCCACCCTGCTGGAAGCCGTGTTGCTGGTGGTGCTGGTGGTCACCCTGTTCCTGCAGACCTGGCGCGCCTCCATCATCCCGCTGCTGGCGGTGCCGGTGTCGGTGGTGGGCACATTCGGGGCGCTGTACCTGCTGGGCTACTCCATCAACACCCTGACCCTGTTCGGTCTGGTGCTGGCCATCGGCATCGTAGTGGACGACGCCATCGTCGTGGTGGAAAACGTCGAACGGAACATTGAGGAAGGCCTTAAACCGCTGGCGGCGGCCCACCAGGCGATGAAAGAGGTGTCTGGCCCGATCGTCGCCATTGGCTTGGTGCTGTGTGCGGTGTTTATTCCGATGGCGTTCCTGTCCGGTGTCACCGGCCAGTTCTACCGTCAGTTCGCGGTCACCATCGCCATCTCCACGGTGATTTCCACCATCAACTCCCTGACTCTGTCTCCGGCCATGGCGGCGATGCTGCTGAAACCTCACAGTGCGCCCAAAGACCGTCTGCAACGGTTGATTGACGCCCTGTTCGGCTGGCTGTTCCGGCCCTTCAACCGCTTCTTCGACGCCAGTGCCCGCCGCTACGAAGGCGGTGTTTCACGGTCGCTGCGGCGCCGCGGCGCGGTGTTTGTGGTCTATGCCCTGCTGCTCACCGCCACCGGCTTCATGTTCAAGGTGGTGCCACCCGGCTTTATCCCGGTGCAGGACAAGCTGTACCTGATGGCGGGCGTGAAACTGCCGGAGGGGGCCTCACTGGAGCGTACCGATGAGCTGCTGCAAAAGGTCACCGACATTGCCATGGCAACCGACGGCGTCGATCATGCCATCGCCTTCCCGGGCCTCAATGCGCTGCAGTTCACCAACACCTCCAACACCGGTGTGGTGTTCTTCCCCCTCAAGCCGTTCGAGGAACGCAGCCTCAGTGCCGAACAGATCAACGCCCGGATCAACCAGCAGATCGCCGGGCTGAAGGAAGGCTTTGCCTTCTCCTTCATGCCGCCACCGATCCTCGGCCTGGGCAGCGGGTCTGGCTACCAGATGTTCATCGAAGACCGCGGCAACCTGGGCTATGGCGCCCTGCAGGAAGCGGTCAACCGGTTCCAGGGCACCGTTGCCCAGACTCCGGGCATGAGCTTCCCGGTGACCAGCTACCAGGCCAACGTGCCACAGCTGGATGCCGAGGTGGACCGCCTCAAGGCCAAGGCCCAGGGGGTGCCGCTCACCGAGCTGTTTGACACCCTGCAGACCTACCTGGGGTCCAGCTACGTCAACGACTTCAACCAGTTTGGCCGTACCTGGCAGGTGATTGCCCAGGCCGATGCCCCCTACCGCGACAGCATTGAAGACATCGCCCGGCTGCGGACCCGCAATGACCAGGGCGAGATGGTACCCATCGGCTCGATGGTGACCCTGCGCGAGACCTTCGGTCCGGACCCGGTGATCCGCTTCAACGGCTACCCGGCGGCAGACCTGGCCGGCGAATCCGACCCCCGGGTGCTGTCTTCGGCCCAGGCCATGGGCGCCCTCGGCGGCATTGCCGCACAGGTGCTGCCGCCGGGCATGGACTTCGAGTGGAGCGACCTGAGCTACCAGCAGGCCAACCAGGGCAACGCCGCGCTGGTGGTGTTCCCGCTGGCCATCCTGCTGGTGTTCCTGGTACTGGCGGCGCTGTACGAAAGCTGGACCCTGCCGCTGGCGGTGATCCTGATCGTGCCCATGTGCATGCTGTCGGCACTGATTGGCGTCTGGTTCGGCGATGGCGACAACAACATCTTTGTTCAGGTTGGTCTGGTGGTGTTGATCGGCCTCGCCTGCAAGAACGCCATCCTGATCGTCGAATTTGCCCGTGAGCTGGAACTGCAGGGCCGGGGCATTGTGGATGCGGCACTGGAAGCCTGCCGTCTGCGCCTGCGCCCCATCATCATGACGTCCATCACCTTCACCGCCGCCGTGGTGCCGCTGGTGCTGGCCACCGGTGCCGGCGCCGAAGTGCGGGCCGCGCTGGGCACCGCGGTGTTCGCCGGCATGATCGGGGTCACCCTGTTCGGCCTGTTCCTGACCCCGGTGTTCTACGTGGCCCTGCGCAAGCTGTCCGGCAGCAAGCCCCTGACCAGCCACCACAGCTCCACCCTGTCCGGGGACGACGACCAGAACCCGGCAGCCCTGCCAGGAGGAAACCATGCCTAAGATGCGCCTGATCGCCAGCAGCTTCGTGCTGCTGGCCGGCTGCGCCGTCGGCCCGGACTACCAGCCGCCGGTGCTGGAGGCTCCGGCCCGGTTCAGCACCGAGCACAACCAGCAGTCCTTCAATGCGGCTGAGGAAGCCCGCTTCTGGCGCGGCTTTGGCGACCCTTTGCTGGCGCAACTGATCGACCAGACCCTCACCGCCAACCTCGACCTGCAGGCGGCGCTGACCCGCTACCAGCGGGCCAAGGCACTGCTGCGAGGCAGCCGCAGCGAGCAGTTGCCAACAATTGGCACAGGCGCCTCTGCGGCGGCACTGCACCTGCCCGAATCAGAGCGGCCCGCTGGCGGGGACGGCGACATTGAACGGTTCCGGATCGACGCCAACGCCAGCTGGGAACTGGACCTGTTCGGTCGCCTGCGCCGCGCCACCGAGGCCCAGGGTGCCCGGCTGCAGGCCAGCGAAGCGGAACTGGACGCCTTGCGGGTGGCGCTGGTCGGGCAACTGGCCAGCAGTTACTTTGAACTGCGGGGGCTGCAACAGCAGCTGACGGTGGCCCAGCGCAATGTCACCCTGCAACAGGATTCCCTGGCCATCGTCAGCGCCCGCATGGACGCCGGCCGCAGCACCGACTTTGATGTCCTGCGGGCCCGCGCCCAGCTGGCCAGCACCCGCGCCGTGGTGCCCCGGCTGGAGGCGGACATTCGCGTCCGCATGCATCGCCTGGCGGTGCTGACCGGTCAGGCGCCGGGACAGCTGGTGGCGCAATTGCAGCCAGCCACGGCGCTGCCCACGGTCATCCCCGCCATCCCGGTGGGTAGCCCCGGTGACGTGTTGCGCCGGCGCCCGGACGTGCGCCAGGCCGAACGCCAGCTGGCGGCGGCCACCGCCGACATTGGCGTGGCCACCGCCGACCTGTTCCCCCGCTTCAGCCTCGATGCCCTGCTGGGTACCGTGGCCCTGGACGGCGGCGACCTGTTCAGCGCCGGCGCGGAGTCCCGCCGGGTCGCTCTGGGTATCGACTGGACCTTCCTCAATTTCGGCCGGGTCCAGGCCCGCATCGACGCCGAGGATGCGGACGCCCGTGCGGCCCTGGCCGACTACCGCCAGGTGGTGCTGGAAGCCCTCGAGGAAACCGAGAACCGGCTGATACGCTACCAGCGCAGTCAGTTGCGCACTGCCCAGCTGGAGACCGCCGCCGAGGCAGCCCAGGCCGCGGCGGACCTGGCCCGGACCCGCTACCGCCAGGGCTACATCGGCTACTTCGAGGTGCTCGACGCCGAGCGGGAACAGCTCGCCAGTGACCAGGCCCTGAGCCAAGGCCGCACCGACACGGTATTGGCCATGGTCGGCCTGTACCGCACCCTGGCCGGTGCCCCGTCGCCGGGGCAGGCGGTCAGCCAGCAGGAGCGCTAGCGGGCCGGCAGGGTCAGGATCAGCTGGCCTCCGCTCTGGCGGAGGTCCAGCTCTTTCAGGAACGACATCCCCAACAGTATTTCATCGCCGTCAAAATCCGGCAGGATCGCCGCATTGACCGTGCGCTGCTCAATACCGCCGACCTGCACCGAATCCAGCAGGGTGTGGTACGCCATGGAGGTGCCATTGGCGGTGTGGGTCTGGTACATCACCCCGCGGGTAAGATCGAGATGGTTGGCCACGCCGCCGGGAATCGCCACCCGGGTGGCGCCGGTATCGAGCAGGAACTTCACCGGCTGACCGTTGATCCGGCCGGCAAACACATAATGACCACGACGGTCTGCCGGGATCGTCACCACCAGGTCGCCATCGGCGTTCACCCGGCTCACCGGCTCATCCGCATCCATCACCGGCACGGTGCTGTCGGATTCGTGAAACAGTACCGCCAGTACTACCAGCACCGCCGCCATCAGCAACGGAGCCGTTTTCTGAACCCGGTAGCGCCAGCCACGGCGACGCTGTTCGGCCCGCTCGGTGGCGATGCGAACCACTTTTTCAGGTTGCTTATCCATACCCAAACGCCAGCCCCGGACACCGGAGCCGGCTTTCCTCTCTATCGTGTTGATGAAGGATCACTGACAGCCTTCGCAGGCAAAGTAGCGATCGTGCAGTTCCTGAACCTGGGCGAAGTAACGATCCAACAGCGGTTGGCGTTCTGCCCTGAGGTAGTTCTCCAGGGCACGGTCAAAGCCCTGATAGGCCCGGTTCTGGTCGCCCGGCTCCGGCTTATGGCGGGAGATCCGGCGCATCGCCGGCAGATATCGACGGTTGAAGGCCGGATCACTCAAAAACGCCGCCAGCGCCTGCTCTGCAACGGCATCGTAATCCACATTGCAGTAAGCATGTCGGGTTTTGGCCGCAAGCTCCATCAGCTCATCGAACAGCGGATCATCCGCCGGAATCGTGTAGTGCTGGTCAGGAAATTCCTGCCGCTGGGCCGCCGGATTGAGCATCAGGGTGTAGCGGTCGCAGACCCGATAGAGGCCGGGGTTCATGCTGCCATTGCCCCGAAAGGTGTCAGCAAAACGCTCAATCACCGTGTAGTCCGATGAACTCAGCGACGCGATGTCCTGGGGCATCGGGTTGGTGCCGTATTCCTGCGCCTGAACAGCAGTGATGGCAAGGCCGGCCAGCAACGCGGCCAGCACACGGGTTGGTGTCATGATGTGTTACATCCTGTCCCTGGTGGATGGTCTCCGACAGCTCCTCTGTCGGGATGGTGGCGGCCTTCGCGGGGCCACCCTTGCGGTTCAGGCCGGTGCCGGCAGATCGACACAGACCCGGTTACGACCGCTGCGCTTGGCCCTGTAGAGTGCCCGGTCGGCCCGTTTGATAGCCGCCTCAGTGCTCTCCTGGCCAACAGCGACTTCGGCAATACCAATGCTGATGGTGAAGCCCAGGCTGGTGCTGGCGTCTACCGCCACCGCCAACGACTCGGTCGCGGCGCGAATCCGTTCCGAGCAGATTTCCGCCTCCGCACGGTCGGCGTTGGGCAGCAGCATCACAAACTCCTCGCCGCCGAAGCGCGCCACCAGATCGTTGGAACGGCTGAACTGCCGCAGCACCTGGGCCAGACGCACGATGACCTGGTCGCCCACATGGTGACCGTGGCTGTCGTTCACCTGCTTGAAATGGTCGATGTCCAGCACCAGCACTGACAGCGGCTCCGCCCGGGACTTGGCCAGCTCCAGCAGGAAGTCGGCTTCGGAGTGAAAATACCGGCGATTGTAGAGCCGGGTCAATGGATCGGTGGCCGCCTGCTTCTTGAGTTCGTCCTGGGACGCGCGGATGTCCTCCAGCACCTTGATCCGGTAGGAAATAATGAACGCCAGGGTCAGCGCTTCCAGCACGATGCCAATACCAACGCCATGGCTGCTCCAGTAGCTGGGTGCAATCAGGCCCTTGTAAAACAGCACCGCAATACCGTTGAACACCACGAAGAAGGTGTGCCCCACCAGAAAGAATTTCACCAGCGGGTTGCCCTTGCGGTACAGCGAAATGCTCACCGAAAACGTCACCACCATCATCAGGGCCGCCAGGCTGCTGGCCGGTTTCAGCGCGCCGGAAATATCGAACACGCTGTACGCCAGCGTGGCCACCAACAGCACCAGCAACGCCTGCAGACAGCGGTGTTCGGTGGGATAGAGTCGCCGGGTGTCGAAGATCGACATCATGAACAACAGCAGGAAAATCGGCATGGTGATCAGCGACATGTTGAGCTGGAACACCGTTGCGCCATAGGCATTGAACAGACTGGCGACCAGCCCGTAGGACAGGGCAATCCACACCAGCCCGGAAATCAGGTAGAGCGAGTAGTAGATGTTCTCTTTCTTGCTGGTGGCGAAGTACAACAGGCAGTTGTAGAACACCAGCGCCAGCATCATCCCCACCATCAGGGCAATGTCGTGCTTGCTGCCCATCAGCGTCCGCCGGGAATGGTCCTGATCGAGAATCTCCAGGGCAAACCACTGGTGGGAGTAGGAATGGCTGCGGACATAGAGCGTGGTGGACGCCCCCGCCGGCACCGTCAGCGAGTACACCACCACGCCGCGATACATCAGCGGGCTGTCGGCGGCCTCATCCAGGGCCAGGTGCTCGTCGCGCACCAGGCGCCCTCCCTGCTCCTCATAAAGCGCCACTTCCTGTACATGGTAAGCGTGGGGCAGGTGCACGCTGACCGTGCGGGGCTGAGGGCCAGGGTTATCGAGGATCACCCGATACCAGGTGACCCGGGCGTTGGTGCCCAGGGTGGTTCGGTTGCCGGTTTCGGTGAACGTCTGGTTGCGAACCTGTGGATAGGACAAGGCCTTGCTCTGGTCGACGAAGTAGCCAATGGCAAAGTCGGTCAGCTCAATGTCGCCATCGCCCAGTACTACCCGCGGCTCCGCCTGGGCACCAAAGGCCAGCAGCCACAGGCCTGCCAGCAGGATCAGGGTCCGGTATCGGTCCATCAATCGTATCCACAGTCCAATTGTTTCGGGCCCGTCCGATTCAGCCCTGACTGCACGTTATACCGTAATTGACGACAGAGCGTCTAACCGTTCGCAAGCGGAGCTGGTGCTACAAACCCCAAAACAATAACGCGCCCAGACTGGCATCACCGCAAGGATTCCAGCGCAAGGTTCAGAGTTTGGGCCAGCCGGTGCGGATAAACCGCCGTCAACGACACCGACTCACAACCCTGAAACCGGCAGAAGTTGCCGATCGCATCGGCAAAGGCCGATACAACCGCGTCGTCGCCAAAGCGATGCGGCTCAAAGTGCAGCGACTTGATTTCCAGCTGCCGGCGCTTGCGATGGGCCTTGCAGTCCATGCGGCCAATAAATTCGTCGCGGTACAGCAGCGGCAGGCAAAAGTAGCCATACTGGCGCTTGGCTTTCGGCACGTAGCACTCGATCTGGTAGTCGTACTGGAACAGGGCCCGGAGGCGGTCGCGCTGAATAACGCTGTTGTCGAACGGCGACAGGATTCGCAAACGGTTGCCCAGCCGCGGCAGGGGTTGATCGAGCGCCCCCGCGACCAGCAGAAACACCTCACCCCCGTTCACCCGCACCGGTTCCAACCTCCCCTGCGCCAGCCTGTCATCCACCAACGCCTTAACGGCCTGACGCAGATCGGCGTTGCGGCGCAGGTAGGTCAGCCCCTTGAGCGACACCAGGCCATGGCAGCGCAACTGCTGCTCAAGCAGGTGGCTGGCAAACTCGTCGGTGGTGGGCATGCGGGTGTCGACGTCCGAAGGCAACACCCGCTCGGTCAGGTCGTAGCTTTTCTGGAAGCCCTCGCGGTCACTGACCATCAGCTCGCCTTCCATGTACAGCTGCTCCAGCGCCTTCTTGGCAGGTTTCCAGTCCCACCAGCCGGCCTGCTTGCGAGCACCGGCTTCGAGATCCCGGGACCGCAGCGGCCCTTCGGCACGAATGCGGGCCAGCAACTCCGCCATCAGCGCTCGGTCCGGCTTCCGGAACCAGTGCGTCTGGCCGCTTCTGATGGCGTGCTTGTAGGGTAATGAGAAACGAAAATCGTCGATGGGCAGAAAGGCCGCGGCGTGGGACCAGTACTCAAAGATATCCCGGTCCCGCAGCATCCGGTCGACCATGACCGACTCGAAGCCGGGCACCCGGGTGTGAAGGACGTGATGGTGGGCGCGCTCAACCACCGAGATGGTATCAATCTGGACATAGCCAACGTGGCCAATGGCCCGCCGCGCACCCGCCAAACCACGGCCAAACGGTTGCGCCTGTAGCAGGCCCTGGGCGTTCAGGGCAAGACGACGCAGTCGCGCCAGATCCTTCGGCCGTTGCAGTTCGATCATAGCGTTCTCGTCAGCGGACTTGGCCAGGGCAGAGTGTCAGCCACCAGCAACCGTATCATCTGCGCTTGCTACGCAGGTAGACACGATAGACGGACCTTCCCAGCTTCCCCATAGGGCTTTTGCTGGAGATTCCATAGCCGACCAGTGCAGAGCCAACCAACAGAACTACTCCAATCCCCAATACGTGGAGAAAACCATAGTTCTCGTATGAGCGGCCACCAGCCTCAAAGCCGCTCAACAGACCGACCAGGAGACTCGCAACGGCCAATACCAGCAAACACACTCCCATTCGAAGTGGACGCTTTCTGCGAATCATGGTTTTCCTTATAGCCAATTCCGGCACTGCATTTGATATTGATTGGGTCCTTTCCCCAACGTCTGACGTCTAATGCCCCGCGCGATCAGAGGAAGGAAAGCCCTGGCGTACAAACTGCAAAATGATCTGTGCGCAGGCATCAGGCTGGCCTTGCGCGATGAAATGACCGCCTTCCAGGGGGATTACCCTGAGCGCGGGAAATACCCGGGCGACCATATCGACAGCGGCCTGGCTGACCAGGTAATCACGGGTTGGGCGAATGTAGACCGCAGGCGTTGAAATACGCTCGCTAGGCTCCCTGAGCACAGCCATGTTGCTCAACCGCTGCTTGAGAACCGCCGGGGCAACATCCTGCACCGCCAGCCGAACCGACGCCATCGACGCCGCCGTGCCAAGACCACCAAATCCAATGCCATTGAGCAACCGATCCGGCAACCAGTCGAGTCGCAGTGACGCCGCCGGTAATCGCCGCGCCAGCCGAACCACCCCACACGGTCGGGAGACAAAACTTGCCAGAAACACCACCCCGGCCACCCGGCTTCCCAGTTCCCGACACAGTGCATAGGCAATGGGGCCCGAATAGGATTCCGCCACGATCACCACCGGGGCCGCCGACAACTGGCCGCAAAGCTGCGCCACCTGTTCCCGGTAACCGTCAGCCGACAGATGGTTCAAAGACACCACCGTCGGCGCCAGATCACCCGGCCACGCCCTCAGCAGCGGCTCGAAGAGCTGACCGGTGCCATCCATTCCCGGCAGCAGCAGAACCTTCATGACGATGGAGGCCTCCGGCGATGCAAAGCCGTCACCACATTTTGGCGTTATCCGGCATTACCCGGCGGATTATCCGGGGTGGCAGGAGGCAGCAACGTCAGCACGGCCAGGTACACCCAGCCACCAATCATGCTGATCATCCCCAGGACAAACGCCACCAGCGCGCACATGCCAACGGAGCGCTTCTGCTTCCGGGCAACCAGAGCGGCCAGAGCCGCCGGCACCAGCGTTACGAAGCCGAGAATAAAAGGGACCATAGCCAGGTTGATGTTCATGAGCGAATACAATCCTTGTTGCGATGGGCGGATTAAAATCAGCGAACGCGTGTCCCGATTCGCTTAGCGTTACTCGAATACCAAATGTATGTGACCTTGCCGACAAGGTTATCGTCTGAAACCGTACCCCAGAAGCGACTGTCATTACTATTATCGCGCAGATCACCAAGCACGAAAAAACTGCCTTCGGGTACTTGCCGGGTAGCCATACTCACCGAATATTCTCTTCCTCTCGAATCAGCAGGCACGAAAAGCTTGTCTTCCACAACCCCGTTTACCACCACGTCGCCATTTTGAATTGCAATCCTGTCACCACCGATTGCTGCCACACGTTTGACATACGAGCCTTCCGGATCTGTAGGCGGATGAAATACGATAACATCACCGATTGCCGGCTCCCGGTAACGCGTATCAACCGCGATGAAGTCACCAACCTCAAGAGTCGGCACCATCGACTGGGCGTGGATCTGAAAGGATTCATACCCGAGTATGGAACCGCGAAATACAAAGAACGCCTGAAGCCCCAGCGATACGACCAGAAAGGCTGCGACATACCAGTACCATCGGTTAAACCAGCGCAACTCATACTCTTCACTACGGCGGGCCTCAACTACCGCACTGACGATAAGAACAACGGAGAACAGTAAAGCAATGGCTGCGAGCATTACCATGCCATATTTCGTAGAAAATGCCCCGAAGACTCCTCCCAGCAAGAGGCTACTCAGAAAACAGGCGACAATCATCAGTCCCCGCCCTGGAGCTCCTGCGTACATGTGCCCCAATCCCGGGACCAATAAAGAGGCGATTCCAGCTATCCATGCGTTTCGCTTATTCATCACTGCCCTTTTTCATGGTTGATTGAAAGACCGGAAACCACACTATTATTTTGTGGTTTCGAGCAATCCTCATTCAGTTTTTCTGAAATCTAGTGCTCTTTGGCCCATACTCCATCGATATTGATTATCTTACACGGATACTCTTCTTCGTATCTTCTATTGTTCCTTTGACACCCAATTAGAGCGTTATCTATTGCGTAACCTATTGAGGTTCTATTCGACTTCCAGGACCAGGCACCACTCTCTGACTGAGCAAACGCCTTATGCTCGGTTGCATTAACATATTCCTCCCTGTAAGACTTCAGGGCCGGATTCGTCATGATTGAGGCTTCTCCAGCCGCGTTTTGTTCGATAACAGGCTCAATAACTGCGTCTTTATCGATTACTGCAGGAACAGTTTGTCCTTGAGACGCACATCCAACCAGCAAAAGTATCGATGCTATAAAGATTCCTGATTTCAATGTCAATTCCTCCATCAAAGCCGACGCCAAGTCAGGCAAGTTGCGAATGTAGCAGACTAAAACTTTTGACTCGAACGTAGAGCGAATAAAAATCCGGCCAAATTTAATCCCAGTGAATAATTTTATTTATCAATAACTTCCAATGCATATTCGTTATTGGCTGTTTGACCGGCACAGTGGGTACCATAAGTCCTCGCTCCAACAGCGATCGGGAAATTTCCCGTTTCTAATGGAACACCTTCGATAGCAGCCGTAGATTCACCTGATCTATTATCCAAAAAGATAAACTCAAGACCCACCGGAAGTTGACCAGCAGACAAATAAAAATCTCCAATTGGCGCTTGCTTTCCCGAAGCTGAAATATCCACGCGGTAAGGTTGGCCCACGATTGCCACTGGCAATGTTTCAGGGTGGATCTCCAGGTCCGAAGAAAAACCGCAAGAAGCCATCAGGACAACGCCATACATCACTTCGCACCCACTAATAGCGGATGCCAACAAAACTGAACACGTTACTCTTAAAAAGCTTCTGAATTTGCAATTCAATAAGTTTCTTAATGTTGCATTGCAACTCATCGAGTAAATCTTCCCTGAGTGATAGCGAGGCTACAGAAAAGCTCATAAGACAGTTAACCCTGCGCTCTACGACAATTTTGGAGCTGCGTAACGCTGGACAATTTCCGACAACAGCGGCTGGTTAAATTGCTACCGTTCACCTTCCATTTCATGCCATACCCGAAGAATGATAATGGCACTCCCATGTACTGAATAACGGACAACGTAATTGCCAAAAACCATATCGCGGATGGAATCGGGAAGCGGCGCCATTTCAACCGGTGTGCCCATCTTTGGAAAGTCTGGTAGCAATTCGATCTTGGTCACCAGCTCGGCCGCTATCCTGGAGGCCGCAGAGGGATTGTGGACTGCTATAAATTCCCTAAGGCGCTTCAAGTCTTCAATGGCTTCGTCCGTGTAAACCAGTTTCAATTACCTGACCTCGGCGCATCCTGCTCGTTTTCGGTTCCCCAGCTATTGAGCCAGCTATGGACGTCGTTAGCATCGACTACCTTTCCTTGTGCCGCCGACTCCATTGCATCAAGCGTTTGCTGCCAACGCGCCTGCTCACGCTGTTGTTTTTCGATGTACTCCGAAAGCGCCTGGTTAATCACCCAGCCTTTGCTCCGGTGGAGCCTGCCGGCGATTGCTTCCAGGTGCTCTTCAACTTCTGCCTGAAGACGAACGGTGGTAACGCTCATGACTGTACCTCCAATGCGGGTTAATACATTGTAGTACAGTATAGTGTGCGAGGGTCAGCAAACACCAGCCAAGGCTTTCGGCCTCTAAACGAGCGGCACCCAACAGATTGAAACCCCGGCACGCGGCATCCGGTCGCAATGATGTATGACGTTTGACAGCCTATTCATTGATTTCATCAACAAATATCTGTTCCTCGACTGCATCAGCAATGGCGCGATCCAATCGTGCGAGCAAATCCTCGAATGGCTCTTCAGGCTGACGAACTAACATCGCAAGGCACTGCCCTTCATCAGATGCGGTCGCCGCACAACGAACCGGCCCAGCTCTGCCAACGGTAATTTCACCCGAGCCATCAATGAGCATTTCAATGTTTTCAAGTTTCATATGACGAAGCCTGACTTCATGTGAATATCACGTCCGGCTGAAAGTGCTAAGGTTTCAAGACCTTACCCAAGAAACCAACACCAACAGCCGCTTCCAAATGGCACCTGAAAAACTGACTTTCTCGCCACTCGCACGCCGCCAGATTGAAGCCGATTTCTCTGGTGGCCACATCACCTCCGATGCCGGATTACTGCTGTTCCGTGAAGTCGACCGACAACATCGGCTGACTCTTCGTCTGGCTTCGGTGCTACAAGACCCGCGAAGCCGAGCACTATTTCCAGAGAAGCCAAACTTCTCGTACAATCCTTGAGCATCGCGGGTTTGCAACACCATCATACGCTCGACGGTTTCTTGAGGACGGCGGCCACCCCAATAGGTTGCCGCAAGCAAGCGGTGGACGATACCCAGTTGCACCTTGGAATCGTCAGTGATTAGGTAATCGCCCTTGCGCCACTCCATTGATGGCTAAACCCTGATTTATAGCGGAGCTTTGCGACAATTTTGGAGCCGCGAAGCGGTGGGAAGATTGTCCGGCAACAGCGGCTGGTTATGCATTATTCGTAGTGGCTCCAGAGCCTGAGAACTTTCACCACTTGCTCGTCCTCTAGCACTTGGTAGACCAGACGATGCTGAATATTAATGCGGCGCGAATAGGCCCCCGCCAGATCACCAATGAGCTTCTCAAGCGGAGGCGGCTTGCGGTATGGATCTTCCGCTATCAGCGCTAACAGCTCCTGGGCTTTTGGTTTGAGACCGCTGGAGGCAAGCTTTTTTGCATCTTTCTGGGCTTGCCTGGTGTAAACCAACTTCCATGTCACCAGTCCAGCTCCTCATCACATTCATCCACGGGGGTATCCATCCCCTCACGAATAGACTCCCGCATACCAGGTACGGAGAGCAGGTAGAGTGTTTCCTGAATTGCGGACCAGTCCTCCTCAGAAACCAGAACGGCTTTGTTCCGCTTACCCATAATGACGATTGGTTGGTGGGACTCGGCGGTCTCGTCAATCAACCGATAAAGGTTGCTGCGCGCCTCAGTCGCTGTGATTCCTGCCATGACGCACCTCTTGTGAGTTCAATTTTTAACCAAGTGTACGCCTTTAGGTACGTACGTCAAGACGAGCGTCCGTATGACGCCGAAGCGCACCGGGCCGGTAGCTTTGGCGTAGCAAAGCAGAGGCAAAGGCATCCGAGTGACGCGCCTGGTTAGCTGCTTCCAAGCATGTACGCACGAAGCTGCCGCTCCTCTCGCATGACATAGAGGATGAGAACCCGCCTCTCGTCCTGACGATAGAAAATACGACACGGCG
Source organism: Marinobacter xestospongiae (assembly GCF_023156385.1). Lineage (GTDB taxonomy): Bacteria > Pseudomonadota > Gammaproteobacteria > Pseudomonadales > Oleiphilaceae > Marinobacter > Marinobacter xestospongiae. Next base: position 1,205 of record NZ_JAKZAK010000022.1, on the reverse strand, counting down.
GAACCACGACCTCTCTGTATACCGAATTGGGGAGTTCGGGAGGAATCCGCCCGGATTGAGGAAAGCTTTCCAAACGCTCGGTCTTATCGAAAACCAGTTGGACCAGATCGCGTGCGGCAGCAGGATTGTCTAGAGCAATATACTCAGCGATGGCATCCAGTTCTTGAAGGGCGGGCTCTGTCCAGATTACTTCAGCCATTTACTCATTTTCTCCCTGGCCTCACTTTGGCTGTACATTCTTCCCTCTAGTACAGCTCGCTCTCCCCGTGAGAGCCCCTCAAGTAGCTCAAGTCGGCGCTGCATGAACTCGTAATCCTGCACATCAACAAGATAAGCGGATGGCTGGCCATGTTCAGTGATCAGTACCGGCTCTTTGGACAGACGCAGGTCTGCCAAGATTTTTGTAGCTTGACGCTTAAGGTTTGTAACAAGCTCAACTTTCATGGGCTCACCCTGATCCAAATTGATAGTGACACTATAGTATCACTATGCGGGTGAGGCAATCACAGCTAGACGCTCGCTCCTAGACGGAGGACCGGCTTCACGCACGACGGACAAGTAAGGTGGTGAGAACCCGGCACAAGATTTTTAGATTAATGGCTTTTTAACCATTAACAATTTTACTAGCAACAGACTTCTTCAACCCTTTGAGATAAAAATATGGTTCACTATATTTTTTTACCGAAACCCCAGGATCTTTCATGGCAGATGCGAACAAAGAAAACAAAAAAAACGCAAAAATCATGACGCCAAAAAACACACCAACTACCCCGTCAAATTGAAACCTTAAAATTATTGAACCAACAAAACTCAACCACGAGATCATTGATATTTTTGACCAAATGACTTTTTTATTATGACATGAACTACATCTCTCAAACTCTATATTTACATCTTTTCTGAAAACGGAATATGCAATGATCAATGCGAGCGGACTGAGCAAAATCCACAACATAACAACCGGGTTCACATATCTAAGCCTTTCTTTTACTTTGACTAAATCAGATTCCGATCCACAACCAACACAGATACTGGGCAATTTTGCTGGATCTTTGATTTTTAATTGGTTACCAGATTGCTCAATTAAATTGTAACTCGCCTGGCCGGAATTCGAGAGTTGGTCAATTGTGAGGTGGACCCAATCAGTTGGACAACCTGATGGTGTCCCTAAGCTATGATTCGGTTGTTTCCCTGGCTCAGGCTGC
>NZ_JAKZAK010000021.1 GCF_023156385.1 Marinobacter xestospongiae | reverse complement strand
GGTTCAAGCGGGCGATACTGTTTCACTATGGCGGACTGCCTATGGCTCCTAACCCACACGGATAAGTGAAGAGCCATGAATATACAGATACTGGAGATAGCCCCATGGAAGGGAAACAACTTCGTTTGCGTGATCAGTTCCGCGACGTTATTCGCGTCAATCACTACAGCATTCGTACTGAAAAGTCCTACTGGTACTGGATTCGGTATTTCATTCGCTTCCATCAGATGAAGCACCCACTGGATATGGGCTCCAGAGAGATCAATGAATTCCTGACCTGGCTTGCTGTACATCGGCAAGTTGCAGCAGCTACCCAAGACCAGGCTTTGAACTCGCTGGTGTTCCTTTATGACAAGGTTTTGGACAGACCTTTGGGCGATATTGGTGATGTGGTTCGGTCGAAAAAGCCTCGAAAATTGCCTGTGGTCCTTACCCATGACGAAGCCATGCGCATTATTGAGAGGCTAAATCATCCTGATCACCTTATTGCCTCGTTGATGTACGGCTCCGGTCTACGGGTGACCGAAGCCTGTCGTCTCAGGATCAAAGACCTGGACTTCAATCACCAGGTAATTACAGTGCGTGACGGCAAGGGTGCGAAAGACAGGACGACGTTGCTACCGACACCGCTTGTTGTGCCGCTGCAGAACCATATTGGCGACTTGCAGAGGGCCTGGAAGCAGAAAGACGAGTTGTATCAGCACCCGGTCAGCTTGCCGTACGCTTTGGCCAGGAAATACCCTAACGCAGGTAACTCTTTGGAGTGGCAATGGCTATTTCCATCGCCTTCACTCAGTACCGACAACCTGGGTAATGTTGCCCGCCACCACCGCCACATTTCTTCCGTACAACGGGCAGTTCGTCGGGCGGTAAGTGAAGCAGGGATTGGCAAACGGGCGGGTTGCCATACCTTCAGGCACACCTTTGCCACTGAGCTGCTGAAACGTGGCAATGACATCCGTACCGTGCAGGATCTGCTCGGCCACGCGGATCTGCGCACCACCCAGATTTACACCCATGTGCTGGGCCAGGGCTTTGCAGGCGTACGCAGTCCGTTGGGTTAACGGTCAGTAAGGGCTTACCACTCCAACTGGGCCCCGGTCTGATACTCGATCACCCGGGTCTCGAAGAAGTTCTTCTCTTTGCGCATGTTGGCTTGTTCGTCGAGCCACGGCGACACGTTCTTGGCGCCGGGGAACGGTTCTTCCAGGCCGACGGTGCGGGCGCGACGGTTGGCAACGAAACGGAACTGTTCGCTGTGGTACTCGGCGGAGTAGCCGAGGATCGGGTCGCGGAGGATGTAGTCGGCGTAGGCTTTCTCGGCGGCTTCGGACTCGTCCCACATCTCCCGTACCGCCTTCGGGTCGAGGGTGATGTTCTCTTCTTCCAGGATCTGGTTCACCACTTTCAGGCCAAAGGAGAAGTGCATGGCCTCGTCCCGCAGGATGTACTGCAGCTGCTCGCCGGTGCCGCGCATCAGGCCGCGACGCTGCAGAGCAAAGATCGGGCTGAAGCCGTTGTAGAACCAGCAGCCTTCGAATACCGCGGCGAAGAACAGGTAGGACATGATGAAGTCCTGCAGGTCGTCCGGGTTGCGCAGGTTCATGTCGGACCGCATGGCGGCATCGAGGCGACGGTTGGCCACCTGGATCTTCTGGTTGATCTCCGGCACCACCCGATAGCGGTTGTAGATCTCGCTCTGGTCGAGGTTGAGGGTCTCGATGCAGTGCTGGTAGGTCCAGGTGTGCAGGGCCTCTTCGTAGACCTGGCGGGCCTGGTAGATCTGCAGTTCCGGGGCACTCATCTTCTCCATCACCGCCAGGCCGATGTTGCGCATGGCGAGGATGTCGGAGGTAGTGAGGTAGGCCAGCACGTTCTCGTAGACGTGCTTCTCCGGCGCGCTCAGGCGGTGGTGGTAGTCGTGGACGTCCTGGGCCATGTTGATGTCCAGCGGGGTCCAGTGGTTCTTGTTGGCGTTCATGAAGTACTCCCAGGCCCAGGGGTACTTGAACGGTGCCAGCTGGTTGATGTCGGTCTCGCCGTTGATCACACGCTTGTCGTCAACGTTGACCGGGCGCGGGCCGTCGGGGTTGCCGGCTTGCGGTTGCTTGGGGGTGGAGTCGTCGTCCCAATCGAGCATGGTGGTGGTCCTCAGAAGCTTGGTGTCGGCGTAGGCGATTTGGTTTTGGTGCCGGAACCGGTCTGCGAACCTTTTTCAGGATACGCCCGTGAATACGTCCCTGTAGGGCTCGACGCTGGCCGTCCATGGCCAGCGACGGTCCTGAAAAAGATTCCCAGCCCGTTCCTCAGAACTGTTCAGTTACCTCAGTGAAAACAAACGGCTTACTGACAGGCCTCACAGTCCGGGTTGTCGATGGAGCACACCTGCGGAGCCGGAGCAGCCTGCACCGGGGCGGATTTCTCGGCGCCGGTGGCGCCCAGGGAGCGCAGGTAGTAGGTGGTTTTCAGGCCGCGTTCCCAGGCCAGCTGGTACAGGGCGTCGAGCTTCTTGCCGGACGGCTCGGCCATGTACAGGTTGAGGCTCTGGGCCTGGTCCAGCCATTTCTGGCGGCGGGCGGCGGCTTCCACCAGCCAGCGGGCGTCCATCTCGAAGGCGGTGGCGTAACGGGCCTTGATCTCGGCCGGGATGCGTTCGATCTGCTGCACCGAGCCGTCGAAGTACTTGAGGTCGTTGACCATGACGTTGTCCCACAGGCCTTCGGCCTTGAGGTCGGCGACCAGGGACGGATTCACCACGGTGAACTCGCCGGACAGGTTCGATTTCACGAACAGGTTCTGGTACGCCGGCTCGATGGACTGGGACACACCGACGATGTTGGAAATGGTCGCGGTCGGCGCGATGGCCATGACGTTGGAGTTACGCATGCCGTGCTTGGCCACCAGCTCCCGCACCGGCGCCCAGTCCAGCTTCGCTTCGGTGTTAACGCTGAGGTCGCCGTCCTGGCGGGATTCCGCCAGCAGGTTGATCGAGTCAATGGGCAGAATGCCCTGATCCCACAGCGAGCCCTGGTAGGTCGGGTAGGCGCCGCGCTCGGCCGCCAGTTCGGCGGAGGCGCGGATGGCGAAGTAACTGATCTGCTCCATGGCGAGGTCGGCGAATTCCACCGCTTCCGGGCTGGAGTAGGCCAGCTTGAGCTGATACAGGGCGTCCTGGAAGCCCATCAGGCCCATGCCCACCGGACGGTGCCGCAGGTTGGATTCGCGAGCCTGGGGCACGGCGTAGAAGTTGATGTCGATGACGTTATCGAGCATCCGCACCGCGGTGTTCACGGTTTGCTCCAGACGCTGCACGTCCAGCTCGCCATCCTTGATGTGGGCGGCCAGGTTCACCGAGCCCAGGTTACAGACGGCGATTTCCTCGGCGCTGGTGTTGAGGGTGATCTCGGTACAGAGGTTGGAGGAATGCACCACGCCCTGGTGTTGCTGCGGTGAGCGCAGGTTGCAGGGGTCCTTGAAGGTGATCCACGGGTGACCGGTCTCAAACAGCACAGTGAGCATCTTGCGCCACAGCTGCTTGGCCGGGATCTTTTTGTGCAGCGGCAGTTCGCCGCGCTCGGCCATGGCCTCGTATTCCTCGTAACGGCTGCGGAAAGCGTTGCCGTAGAGGTCGTGCAGGTCCGGCACGTCGCTGGGGCTGAACAGGGTCCAGTCCTGGTCCCGGCGCATGCGCTCGATCAGCAGATCCGGCACCCAGTTGGCGGTGTTCATGTCGTGGGTGCGGCGGCGCTCGTCACCGGTGTTCTTGCGCAGTTCGAGGAATTCCTCGATATCCAGGTGCCAGCTTTCCAGGTAGGCACACACCGCGCCCTTGCGCTTGCCGCCCTGGTTCACTGCCACCGCGGTGTCGTTGACCACTTTCAGGAACGGCACCACACCCTGGCTCTTGCCGTTGGTGCCCTTGATGTGGGAACCCAGCGCCCTTACCGGCGTCCAGTCGTTGCCAAGACCACCGGCCCACTTGGACAGCAGGGCGTTGTCCTTGATGGCACCGTAGATGCCTTCCAGGTCGTCACTGACGGTGGTGAGGTAGCAGGACGACAGCTGGCTGTGCTGGGTGCCGCTGTTGAACAGGGTTGGCGTGGACGCCATGTAGTCGAAGGACGACAGCAGGTTGTAGAACTCGATGGCGCGGGCGTTGGGGTCGTCTTCCCGCAGCGCCAGGCCCATGGCCACCCGCATGAAGAACACCTGGGGCAGTTCCAGACGGTCGCCGTTCCAGTGCAGGAAGTAACGGTCGTACAGGGTCTGCAGGCCGAGGAAGCCGAACTGGTAGTCGCGCTCCGGAATCAGTGCCGCGCCCAGGCGCTCCAGGTCGAACGCCGCCAGCGCCTCGTCCAGCAGTTCGTAGCGGATGCCGGCGTGAACAAACGCGGTCAGGGCCTGGGGATAGACCGCCTTCAGGGATTCCTGCAGGGGCAGGTCGAGGGCAACGGCGGCCTCGACTCGCAGCTGTTCCAGCAGCAGGCGGGCGGTGACCTGGGAGTAGTCCGGCTCCTGCTCGATGCGACTGCGGGCGGTCATCACCAGGGCGGACAACACATCGGCCTCGGGAATGCCGTCGTACAGGCCCTTGAGAGCCTCGTCCACCACCGAGGTGGCGTCGACGCCGTCCAGGCCCTCACAGGCCTGCTCCACCTGGTACTTCATCAGCCCCAGGTCCAGCGGTGCCACCTTGCCGTTGGTCTGTTTCACGGTCAGGCTTGGGTGCGCTTCCACCGGGGCCTCGCGGCTGGCCCGCTCCTGGGCGTGGGCTTCGCGGTAGAGTACGTAGGCACGGGCCACTTTCTGCTCTTCGGCACGCATCAGCGCCAGTTCAACGTGGTCCTGGATGTCTTCGATATGGACCTTGCCGCCGGCCTTGAGACGGCGGCTGATGGCCTGAATCACCTGCTCGGTCACCCGTGCAACGCTGTCGTGGATGCGGGCAGAGCCGGCCGCCTGATCGCCTTCCACCGCCAGGAATGCCTTGGTAACGGCGACGCTGATCTTGGCGGCGTCGAAGCTGACCAGGGTTCCGTTACGTTTGATAACCTGCAGGGAATCGGTGTTGAGCTGGGGATCGGCCGTGGCGGCGGACATGCTGTGTCTCCTGAGTGCGCGTTGAAAGTCCGTGACCTTCACGTCGGCAGGAGAGCGAGAGATGGGGCGAGCAACCGTGGTGGGGACATGAGCAGGGGGACAGATCTGAAATCTGCCCCCGACGACAAAGCTTTCCCCAGACAGGCTGCGACATCGGGCAGGGGACAGAGTTCAGATCTGTTCCCCAGCGGTATGCCCCCACTTCAATTCGACTCTGCTCACCTGTGACGCGAAGGTGCAGTTACTGAGCAATAAGCTCGTTGTTCCTGGTGGTCTTCGGACTCAGGGGCAGGGTTCGTGATCGAACCGCCTTGCGGGGCGACTTCCCAACCGGTTGCGGTCAGTGTCTGGTGCCTGGCACCGTGCCTCGCTCGTTCCCCAATACCGCTGCGCGTCAGTTCCGGAGTCTCACCGGATTCCCGATACAGCGTGATCTGGCGTTGTGACTGGTGATTTCCTCACCGCTTTGGTTACGCCTTAATCACTATATCTGGTATCAAACCAAGAACAACAACACTATATACACCGATCATGACTTCAACAAGGCACTTTTCGGCAATCCACCGGTCAGTGCCCAAAACGGGGGAATCGGCATGAATCGAAACAAGGTGTTAGCGGCCCTGGCGATGATGATAAGCCTGATTTTTTGCCTGTCGGCCACGGCCGCGCCGGCGGCATTTTCCCGGCTCGATACCCTGACGCCGGAGTGGATGCCACTGACGTTCCCCAACATCGAGCACCACAGCGAATATCGGCTGGTGCGCGATTCCCAGGGCACCCAGGTGGTGGAAGCCCGCACCGATGGCGGTGCCTCCGGCCTGATCGCCCGCCTGGACCTTGACCCCGGCGAGCGGCTGCTCCTGCGCTGGCGCTGGAAGGTGAGCAACGTTTACCAGGCCGGCGACGCCCGCCGCAAAGACGGCGACGACTACCCCGCGCGGCTCTACGTGGCGTTCCGGTTCGAGGAAGAACGCGCCGGCTTCTTCGAGCGCCTCAAGCGCGGCACCGTCAGGGCGCTGTTCGGGGAGGAACTGCCGGGCAATGCCCTCAACTACATCTGGGCCAACCGGCTACCGCAGGGCCGGATGGTGGCCAACCCCTACACCGACCAGACCATGATGGTGGCGGTGACCAGCGGCTCGGAACGGGTGGGGCAGTGGGTCATGGTGGAACGGGACCTGGTGGCGGATTACCGCCAGGCCTTCGGCAAGGCGCCGCCACGGATCGTCGGTATCGGCATCATGTCGGATGCCGACAACACCGGTGACTCAGCCACCGCCTGGTACGGCGACATTGAACTGATCACACCCTAGAAGGCCAAGAGAAAAAGTAACCACTCACTCGCTAAGAGCGGGGAAGCCGGGCAACAGATAACTTTGACCCCGGGTCACCGGTGGCGGTACCTCGTTGCGCTCGGCCAGGCGTCGGTAGGCGTCGTCGAACCGGCGCCGGATGCGTTCTGCCCCCGGGCTCTGGCGGGAGAACAGCCAGGCGGTGTAGCGGGTGCGCAGCGGGTGCTCGCGCAGGCCCTCAATGTCGTAATCCGCCATCACTTCACGAATCGGAAACTGGTAATCCAACAGGTAGTGACCGCGATTGCGCTCCAGCATGTACAGCGCCGCCAGGTGATTGGGAGCGTAAGACACCCGGATGTTGTCGGATTGCTCCAGGTAATCCACCAGACCACCGTAGGTGTAGCCGGAGATGAGGATCAGGATCTGCTCGTTGAAGGTCTCGAAACGGGTGACCGGCGGCGTGTCCCGGAGCGACCAGGCCGACAGCTTGACCGGGATCGGCGTCACCGCGCTTTCCAGCACATAGCCCTGCAGTTCCGGGACTTCCGTCAGCCCAGGCCACAGGTCAATCACGCCGTTCTTGAGATAGAAATAGGTGCGGGAGATGGGCAGGTAGACGAACTCCACCTGGTAGCCGGCCTCGGCTGCCACCTTGCGGGTCAGCTCAATGAAGCTGCCCGCCGCGCGGCGGTTGCTGTTCTGGTATTCCAGCGGCGGGAACTCCACATAGCCGATGCGCAGCACCCGGTCTTCGCTCGCCAGTCCCTGGGCGGGCAGGCAGAACCATAGCAGCAGCAGGGGTAACCACCCCCAACGGCCCGTCTGCCTGTTGTCCACGCCACTGATCACCGTCCGCTCCTGCTGCTGGTACTGCCTGCGCCATTGTGAAACCGGAGGGTATCAGATCAGGCCAACAATACCCCCGACTGGGTCAAACTTCCGTGACCACGATGCGTCAAGTTTTACACTCACCTCAGCGTAACACCAACAGCGGTGTGGTAGAGGTTTTCAGCATGTTGGTGGTGGTGCTGCCCATGAACAGCTGACGAATGCGGCTGTGGCCATAGGCCCCCATCACCATCAGCTCGATGTCGTGCTCCTGCTGGTACTGGTGCAGGGCCTGTTCCACGTCGCCGGGGCGGATCGCCAGGTGGATCTCGGTCTGCAACGGTGCCAGCACCTGCTCCGCCTGCTTGAGCTGCTCCCACTGATCGTTGGTGTCAGCCCCAACCATCACCAGGTGCAGGGAAAAGCCGCGGAACAGCGGGCTCTGGGCCAGCATCTCCAGCCCCTTGCGGGTGGTCGGGCTGCCGTCAAAGGCCAGCATGGCGCTGCGGGGTTCGCGGTACTCGTCCGGCACCAGCAACACCGGCCGGTGGACCTGACGCAGCACGGTCTCCAGCTGGCTGCCGATGTGGATATCCCGATCGGTACTGCTTTCACCGTGCAGCCCCATCACCAGCAGACGGGTGCTGTCCTCGATCGCCAGCAGGGAGTCGGCCAGGTCACCGTGGCGCTGGCGTTGGTGGATATCATTGACACCGAACGCCTGCGCCCGCTGTTCCGCCGCCTGCAGCATGTGGTGGCCCTGTTCCAGCGCCAGTTTGCCCCGGCGCTGGTCCAGCTCCGCCAGCTCCTCCAGCAGATGCTCACGGGTACCCAGGCCAATGCTGCCGGCCAGGTCGGTTTCCGCCGGGTAGCGGTCCTGGTCCAGTACGTGGAACAGCGTCAGCGGCGCGTCCAGGCGCCCACTGGCCCAGGCAGCGTAGTCACACACCGCCGGCGCGGCCCGGGAACCATCGATACAGCCTACTACTTGCTTCATCGTTACCTCGCTACCTCAATCCCTGTTGTCGGTGTCGGCAGGCTCAATGGCCCATCAGCTGGTCAACGCCTTCGGGCTTGTCGTGCACCCCGAAGCGGTCAACGATGGTGGCGCTGGCCTCGTTCAGGCCAATCACCTCGACATCGGCCCCTTCACGGCGGAACTTGAGCACCACCTTGTCGAGGGCGCCGACGGCGGTGATGTCCCAGAAATGGGCCCGGCTGAGGTCTATCACAACACGATCCACCCCTTCCTTAAAGTCGAAGGAGGACAGGAATTTCTCCGACGAGCTGAAGAACACCTGGCCCACCACGGTGTAGCTGCGGCTGCGGCTGGCTTCGTCCAGGTCGGATTTGACCAGCATGAAGTGGCCCACCTTGTTGGCGAAAAACATCGCCGCCAGCAGTACGCCGGCAAACACCCCGAACGCCAGATTGTGGGTTGCCACCACCACAATCACCGTGACAATCATCACGATGTTGGTGGATATCGGGTGTTGTTTGAGGTTGCGGAAAGAATCCCAGCTGAAGGTACCGATGGACACCATGATCATCACCGCCACCAGCGCCGCCATCGGGATCTGTACCAGGATGTCATCAAGCACCACCACCATGATCAGCAGCACAATACCGGCGGTGAGGGTGGACAGCCGGGTGCGGCCACCGGACTTCACGTTGATGATCGACTGACCGATCATCGCACAGCCGGCCATGCCGCCGAGCAGGCCGGCGCCGATGTTGGCGATGCCCTGGCCGCGACACTCGCGGTTGCGGTTGCTTTCGGTGTCGGTGAGGTCGTCAACGATGGTGGCGGTCATCAACGACTCCAGCAGCCCAACCACCGCCATCGAGGCGGAGTACGGCAGCACGATCCACAGCGTCTCCAGGTTCAGCGGAACGTCCGGAAACAGGAAGATCGGCAGGGTCGACGGCAGCTCACCGAGGTCGCCGACGGTACGGATATCGAGGTTGAGGAACACCGCCACGATGGTCAGCAGGATGATGCACACCAACGGCGACGGCAGGACCTTGCCCACCACCGGTACGTACGGGAACAGGTAGATGATGCCCAGGCCAGCGGCGGTCATGGCGTAGACGTGCCAGGTGACGCCGGTCAGCTCCGGCAACTGGGCCATGAAGATCAGGATCGCCAGGGCGTTGACGAAGCCGGTCACCACCGAGCGCGAGACGAAGCGCATCAGCTCCCCCAGCCGCAGGTAGCCGGCAAGAATCTGCAGCACCCCGGTGACGATGGTGGCCGCCAGCAGATACTGCAGGCCGTGGTCTTTCACCAGGTCCACCATCAGCAGGGCCATGGCGGCGGTGGCGGCGGAGATCATGCCGGGACGGCCGCCGGCGAAGGCGATTACCACGGCGATACAGAACGATGCGTAAAGCCCCACTTTGGGGTCGACGCCGGCAATGGTGGAGAACGCAATGGCCTCGGGAATCAGGGCCAGGGCCACAACAATGCCGGAGAGCAGGTCGCCGCGAATGTTCGACAACCACTCGGTTTTGATGGTTTTCATCATGAGGAATCCGGAAAAATCAGTGTGCTAGAGACGACAATGCCCGCGCCTGGTCACGAAACAACCAGGGCGGGCAACTGGGACCGGGGATTTTAAATCATCTGGATGACACTAAACAGGCCAACCGTGCCCATCACCACCGTATACGGGAACGCCATCACCACCATGCGACCGTAGGACAGCCGCACCAGCGGCGCAATGGCGGAGGTCAGCAGGAACAGGAACGCCGCCTGGCCGTTGGGGGTGGCCACGCTGGGCAGGTTGGTGCCGGTGTTGATCGCCACCGCCAGGTTCTGGAAGTGCTCGGTGGTGATGGTGCCGGCATCCAGCGCCTGCTTGACCTCGCTGATGTACACCGTGGCCACAAAGACGTTGTCACTGATCATCGACAGCACGCCGTTGGCAACAAAGAACCAGGCCGGCTGGCTGCTTTCCGGCAGGCTCAGCACCAAATCGATGATCGGCTTGAACAGGTGCTGCTCGTGGATCACCGCCACGATGGCGAAGAACACCACCAGCAGCGAGGTGAATGGCAGCGACTCCTGGAACGCCTTGCCGATCTGATGTTCATCGGTGACCCCGGTAAAGGCGGTGATCAGGATAATCACCAGCAGCCCGATCAGTCCCACCTCGGCCAGGTGGAAGGCCAGCCCGATCACCAGCACCACCGCCGCCAGCGCCTGCACCCACAGGGCCGCCTGGTCTGCCTTGGTGCGCTTGGAACGCTCGTTGTCGGCGAATTCCTCCAGCACCTGGCGTACCGGCTTGGGCAGGCGGGTGCCATAGCCGAACCAGCGCAGCTTCTCCAGCAGCCAGCAGGTGATCAGCCCCGCCACCAACACCGGCAGGCTCACCGGTGCCATGCTCTGGAAGAACTCGACAAAGTCCCAGCCCACCACCTTGGCAATCAGCAGGTTCTGGGGCTCGCCGACCATGGTGGCCACGCCGCCAAGGGCGGTACCGATGGCGCCGTGCATCAGCAGGCTGCGCAGGAAGGCGCGGAAGTTTTCCAGGTCTTCCCGGTGCAGCTCGATCACACCGTCGTCACTGAGGGCGTTGTGGTCCTTGTGGTGGTAGCCCTTGCCGGACGCCACCTTGTGGTAGACCGAGTAGAACCCCACCGCCACCGAGATGATCACCGCGGTGACCGTCAGCGCATCGAGGAAGGCCGACAACAGTGCCGCAGCACAACAGAACAGCAGCGACAGCGCCGACTTGGAGCGTACCCCCACCAGGATCTGGGTGAACGTCACCAGCAGCAGGTCTTTCATGAAGTAGATGCCCGCCACCATGAACATCAGCAGCAGGATCACCGGAAAGTTGGTGAGCACCTCGTGGTACACCGCCTCCGGCGTGGTCATGCCGATCAGCAGGGATTCCACCGCCAGCAGGCCTCCGGGCAGCAGCGGATAGCACTTCAACGCCATGGCGAGGGTGAAGATGAACTCGCCGACCAACACCCAGCCGGCAACACCGGGACCGAAGGTCCAGACGATCAGGGGATTGGCGATCAGAAACAGAATGATCACCTGTTTGTACCAGGTGGGCGCATTGCCCAGGAAGTTGGCGGCAAAACCGCCGATAACGGTGGATGGCATGATCAATTCACTTGAACAACTGACGAAGGGCGTGGGCATGGTAGCAGATCCCCTGGCCACTTTCTGGCCAGTTGGCTATAAATCAGTACAAAAGAACGACGCTGTTGTCGGTTCGGACGCGTCCGGAACGCCAGGCCAAAGGTCGTAGTTCATCCACCGGGTCCCCGGCTCACGGTGACCCATCGGCAGGACGTTGCAGCCAGTCCCGGGGCGATGGTCGGCGGCGTTCGGGCGCTGGAAAATTCGCCAGAATCGACCATGCTGAGAAGACCGTGGCAATTTCGCTCGTCAGCGATGCAAGGAGTGCAGAATCGTGACAGCCCTATCAGAGATGGACCGTAATGCCCGCCAGCAGTTGCTGATGCTGTGCGTTCCGCTGGCCGGCCTGATCCTTCTGCTGACCTGGCTGACCTACCACCAGGGTCACCAACACGCTCACCTGGTAACGGATGCCACCGCCAACCGCACCCTGACCGAGCTGCGCACCCAGCTCAAGGATGCCCTGGCAATTCCGATCCGCGATCTCTCCGGCATCGCCCAGACCCCGCTGGCCCGCTCGGCACTGGAGGCACCGACCCTGGCTGAGCAGAAAACCCTGTTCGCCCAGGCGCTGTATCCGCTGATTTACCAGAATCCAAACTACTTTCAGGTCCGTTGGGTACAGGATAGCGGCCGCGAAGGCGTACGCATTGATATCGGTCAGGGGGAGGAAACCGTCCTCCGCACCCCCGAGGATCAACTCCAGGACAAAAGCCAGCGTGACTATCACCGCGCCGCGATGAAGCTGGCGCCCTTCGAGCTTTACGTCTCGGAGCTCGATCTCAATCGCGAGCAGGGTCGGCTGGAGCGGCCATTGCGACCGGTGCTGCGGGTTGCCCTGCGACTGCCGGGCCACCAGGGCCGGGATAACGGCTACCTGATCATCAATGTGGAGGCCAACAACCTGCTGGCCAGCGTCGCTGAGCTTGGCCAGCTCAACGGTTTCGAAGTGATGGTCACCAGCACCCAGGGCGACTGGATACTGCACCCGGACCCCAGCGTCACCTGGGCCTCGTTCCGTAACCACGACAACACCGTCGCCCAGACCAACCCGGCGCTGTGGCAGGCACTGACGGCAGGCACCGACAGCGATCTGGAGCTGGATTCCGGTCACTGGTATCTGAGCCACATCACCCCCGATGCCCGGGGTCGCAAGGGCACCACGGTACGACAGGCGCCCACCCTGTCTCTGTTACTACGGGAATCCGTCGACATACTGGCCGGCTACCACCAGAACGCCCTGCAGCAGGCCGCCCTTGTGTTCATCATCCTGCTGGCGCTGTTCTCACTGCTGTCAGTCTTGTTCTACCGCCGCCTGCAGCAGGCCACCCAACTCCGCAACCGCCTTACCCAAAAGGCGGAAGAGCTAACCGACAGCAACCAGTTCATCACCGCCCTCACCAACGCCCTGCCCGGCCTGGTGGCATTCTGGGACACCAGCGAACGCTGCGAGTACGCCAATGGTACCCACCGCAAGTGGCTCGACCTGGACCCGGAGACCATGAAGGGCATGACCCTGCACGGGGTGCTTGGCGGCGAAACCTACCGCAAATGCCAGCCCCAGGTGGATGCAGTTCTGCAGGGGGATAAACAGGCGGTGGAGCTGGTACTGGCCACCCGCCAGGGCTCCCGCACGGTGCTGCTTAACCTGCTGCCGCTGTTCAATCCGGTGGGCCTGTGCAAGGGCTTTATCTCCCTGGTGACCGACATATCCGAGACTGCCCAGGCGCGGGAAACCCTCAGCGCCCTGAATACCGCCCTCAAACACCGTACCGAAAGCGCCGAGAACGCCGCCCGGGTCAAGAGCGCCTTCCTGGCCAACATGAGTCACGAAATCCGCACCCCAATGAACGCCATCCTAGGGCTGCTGACGGTGTTAGCAGATTCCGGCCTCAATACTCGGCAGCAGGACTACGTCAACAAGATCTCCGGCGCCGGTAACGCCCTGCTACAGGTGCTGAACGACATCCTCGACCTGTCCAAGCTGGAAGCCGGCAAACTCAACGTGGTGGAGGAGCCGTTTTCCATCGAGCAGGTGATCCGCAAATCGGTGCAACTGTTCGAGCTGGGCTTCTCCAAGAAGGGGCTGGAACTGCTGGTGTGGATTGACCCGGCCCTGCCCCGCACCGTGATTGGTGACGACCACCGGCTGGGCCAGGTGCTCAACAATCTGCTCGGCAATGCCCTGAAATTCACCGAGAGTGGCACCGTGGAACTGGCGGTGCGCCTGGAAAAACCGGGCAACCAGGTCAACCATGTCCGCTTTTCGGTGAGGGACACCGGCATTGGCATTCCACCGGGAAAACAGGCCGATCTTTTTGAGGCCTTTGACCAGGCCGACACCTCCACCACCCGCAAGTACGGTGGTTCCGGCCTGGGGCTGGCGATATGCAAGAGCCTGGTGCGGTTAATGGGGGGGGATATCTCGGTGGCCAGCAAGCCGGACGAGGGCAGTGAGTTCCATTTCACCCTGCCAATGCAGGTGGAAACCACCGAACCGGCCTGGCAGAACCACCAGCTGCGGGTACGGCGGGTGCTGCTGGTGGAAGACAACGACGCCACCGCCCAGTTGATGTTGTCCTACCTCAATACCTGGTCGGTGCATTGCGATCACGCCCGTACCGCGGAGGATGGTCTGGCCCGCTACCTGCGCGCACTGGATACCCATGAACAGTACGACACCCTGCTGGTGGACTGGATACTACCTGGTAAGGACGGAGTCTGGCTCTACAACAGCCTGCAGGAGTACGCCCGCACCACCGGCTCCAACATCCACCCGATGGTGATCATGGTTACTGCCCATAAACAGGAAGACCTGCTGCAGGCACTGGAGCGAGAGGTCCGCCAGGATGACGACCACCCCTCGGTTCTGACCAAACCCGTGACACCGTCTGCGCTGTTCAACAGCCTCAATGGCGTGCACACTTTTGGCCGCAGCGACCACAACGACAGCCGCCCCGGTATCGTGGTGCCCGACCTGGGCACCCTGCAGTCGCTGGTAGCCGGCAGCCGCATCCTGCTGGTGGAGGACAACGAGCTGAACCAGGAAGTGGCGCTGTCCATGCTCGCCAAGCTGGGGCTCTCCGCGGACACCGCTGGCAACGGCATCGAGGCGCTGGAGTACCTTGAACACCAGCACTACGACCTGGTGCTGATGGACCTCCACATGCCGGACATGGACGGCTATGAAGCCACCCGCAAGATCCGCGAGCAGTACGCCTACTACGACCTGCCGGTGGTGGCGATGACCGCCGCGGTGTTCGAGGAAGACGTCAAACAGGCCAAGGCGGCCGGCATGAATGACCACATCGGCAAGCCGCTGGATTTCCAGGTGGTGACCTCGGTGCTGTGCCATTGGCTCAACCGCGACGGCCAGACCGCGGTGACCCCGATGCTGCCGGATATCGATCCGGATACCCGCATTGGTCTGCCCGGTGCCCTGCAGTTCAGTGAGCAGGAAATCCTTACCCGCTTCCAGGGCGACCAGGAGCTGGTATTGCGGCTGCTGCAGAGCTTTGTGCGGCAGTACCGGTCCGGCTGTCCACAGCTGCCGGCCGAGGGTGAGGACCGCAAGCCCCTGCACCAGTTCCTTCACACCCTCAAGGGGTCCGCTGCCACCCTTGGACTGTACGAACTCTCTCAGTTGGCCGAATCCGCCGAGAAACAGTTCAAAGAGGGCGAGCAGGTTGAGCTAGACTCACTGAGGCAGGCGCTGGAGCAGGCAGTCACCGAAATCGCCGACTGGCTCGCAGAGCAGGAGCCACCAACCAAGGCCAATTCGAAAGAGGATGGCCAAGCGGCCGAAACCGGCGCGATCCAGCAGGAGCTGCAGGCGATCCAGGAAACCATTGCCCGCTCCCGGCTGCCGTCCCAGGAGGACATTGACCGACTGCGCAACTACGTCAATCACCCGGACCTCGGTGAGCGCTTCCGCACCCTGCTGATGGAGCTGGACGAATTCCGCTACCAGTCGGCGATGGTGACGCTGTCGGAAATCGAACGTCAAATCGTGTGAACTTTCGCCAACTGGCTTGGAATTAGTCTAAGGCGTTCTACACTGAAACGAGTCACATTCAATGAGCTTCTGACCCCCCGATACCTCTTCAGATCGGTTCAGGGGCTCCCTACGGAAGGACCAGGACGTCTCTCAGGAGAGTGCATCCATGGATCGGAAGACGCTGTTGCAAAAACCGCTGTTGCTGTTGGTTGATGACGAGCCCAACAACCTTCGTGTACTCGCCGAAGCCCTGCGTTTTGATTATGAGATCGCCATCGCCACCAGCGGCGCCGGCGCCCTGCAGTTCCTTGAGAACGACACCCTTCCCGACCTGATCCTGCTGGACGTGATGATGCCCGGCATGGACGGTTACGAAGTCTGCCAGACCCTGAAGCAGCACCAGGAGTGGAACCGCATCCCCATCATCTTCGTGACCGCCGCTACCGACAGCGCGTCGGAGCAGCGCGGCTTCGAGATGGGCGCGGTTGACTACATTCACAAACCCTTTGATCGGGCCGTGGTGCTGGCCCGCATCCGCTCCCACCTGTCAGTGCACGGCATGATGGACCGTCTCAGCTATACTGCCTCCCGGCTGGACGCCTCCATCGCCCAGGAGATGGAGCACGTCAGTACTGCCAGTAAAACGCTCAATCCGCAGATGCTGCTGATGGACGCGGTGTTCGATCAGGCGATGGAAGGCATCACCGTCACCGATGGCGAGGGGTGTATTCGTGCTGTGAATCCGGCGTTTACCCGGATCACCGGTTACGCCCCGGAAGACGTGGTCGATAAGGACCAGGATACCCTGCGACAATCGCTGAAGCGCTCGGAGTTCTCCGCCGAGGTGTGGGAGCGGGTGCGCAAGACCGGTCACTGGCAGGGGGAGCTGATCAACCGTCGCCACAACGGCGAAACCTATCCGGAGCTGCGCACCATCCACGCGGTGTCCAATCCCGCCGAAGGGGTGACCCATTACGTCTCGGTGTTCAGCGACATTTCCGCCACCAAGCAGAAACAGAGCACCATCGATTTCCTCACCTGGTACGACGCCCTGACCGCCCTGCCCAACCGCCTGCTGATGCTGGAGCGGCTGGAAACCGCCATGCAGATGTGCCAGACCAGCCAGTTGACCTCCGCGGTGATGATCCTCGACATCGACCGCTTCAAGGCCATCAACGAATCCATGGGCCTGGAGGTGGGCGATCGGGTGCTCCGTGCCTTTGCTGACCGCCTCAGCCAGTTGATGTGCAATGGTGAGACCATTGCCCGTATCGACGGCGACAAGTTTGCGGTGCTGCTGCCACCGAGCCATGCCAGCAAGACCCAGAAGGCCAACCGGGCACTGGAAGTGGCCACCGAACTGCAGGAAGCCATGGCCCGCTCCCTGACCATCGAAAACCAGGACATTTCCCTCAGTGTGACGGTCGGCATCACCCTGCTGCCGGGCACCACCTCGGAGCGGGCGGCGGATGCCCTGCGCAACGCCGAAACCGCCCACCACAAGGCCAAACTGGAACAGGCCGGCTCCATCGTGTTCTTCAGCGAGCGCATGGGGCTGGATGCCATGGAGCGGTTCTACACCGCCCAGGCCCTGCGCCATGCGGTCGGTAACGGCGAATTGCGGATCTACCTGCAATCGCAGTGCGACACCGACGGCAAGCTGGTGGGCGCAGAAACCCTGCTACGCTGGGAACACCCGGATCGGGGGCTGGTATCCCCCACCACCTTCATTCCACTGGCGGAGTCCACCGGTTTCATCACTACGCTGGACCGCTGGGTCATTGACCAGATGCTGGAGATGATCCACCAGCACCAGGGTGAACTGGGGGACCTGCGCTTCGCCATCAATATCAGTGCCGACCACTTTGCGCGGGAGGATTTCGTTTCCCACCTGATCACCGGCCTGCACCACCACCGCCTCAGCGGTCATCACCTGACCCTGGAACTCACCGAGAGCGTGATGGTGCAAGAGCTGCGGTTGCTGGTGAGCAAACTACGGGCGCTGGCGGGCCTGGGCATTGAGGTGTCCATTGACGACTTCGGTACCGGCTATTCCAGCCTCAGCTACCTGCAGCACCTGCCCATCCAGGAACTCAAGATCGACCGTTCCTTCACCCAGGACATCGGCGGTAACCAGAGCGGACGCGCCATCGTCTCCATGATCCACAACATGGCGGCGGAACTGAACCTGCGCACGGTGGTGGAAGGGGTGGAAACCGAGGAGCAGTGGCAATACCTCAAGCACTACCCCAACACCGTGGTGCAGGGCTACTACTTCAGCAAGCCCCAACCCATGGACGTCTGGCTGGCGACCAACCTCAATGGCAAGTCGCGGGCCCGGCACTCGGCCTGAGCCCGCATAGCTGTTTCCCTATTCGGTCTTGAAGCGGGCCACCAGCTGGGTCAGGCGGGCATTGAGCTCGGCCTGGCGGGCACTCAGCCCGGCCACTTCCCGCGACACCCCGGTGACATGGTTGGCGGAATCGTTGATGTTGACGATGTTCTGGTTGATGTCCTCCGTCACCAGGTGCTGCTCTTCCGCCGCGCTGGCGGTCTGGGTGGTCATGTCGCGAATCTTCTCCACCGCTTCTTCGATGCGGTCAAAGGCCTGCAGCGCCTCGGCGGTCAACGCTACCGCGTCTTCGGACTGGCGCGAACTGCGCTCCATATTGGCGGACACGTCCTTGGTGCGGTTCACCAGCTGACTGAGAATCTTGTTGATCTCCTCGGTCGAGCTTTGGGTGCGTTGGGCCAGGCTGCGGACTTCGTCGGCCACCACCGCGAATCCCCGTCCCTGTTCACCGGCCCGGGCCGCCTCAATGGCGGCATTGAGCGCCAGCAGGTTGGTCTGTTCGGCAATGTCCTGAATGGTGGAGAGGATGTTGTTGATGTTGCCGGTTTCCTTCTCCAGCTCCAGGATCACCGAGTTGGACGACTTGATGCTCTCCCCCAGGGCCTCCACGCCGGCGGCACTGCGGTTGATCACATCCTTGCCGGCACTGGTGGCCTCCATGCCGTTCTCCGACACCGAAGCGGTGTCCACGCAGTTCTTCGCCACTTCGTTGGCCGCCGCCGCCATCTCCGTCACCGCGGTGACAATCTGCTCAATGGAACCCAGCTGCTGGCTGGCGTTGTCGGACAGGTCCGCCGATTTGCCACTGGTGTCCGCCGACACCGCATCCATGTCGTGGGCAGTGGACTTGATGTCCTGAATCATGGTCTGGGTCGACTCGATGAACTGGTTGAACCACTGCGCCAGTTCGCCGGCCTCGTCGCGGCTGGCCACCGGAATCCGCGTGGTCAGATCGCCTTCGCCCTCGGCGATGGTCTTGAGGTTGTCTTTCACCGAGTTGATCGGCGTGACAATGCGATTGGCGATGTACAGGCCCAACACCCCGAACAGCACCACCAGCACCAGGCTGACGATGGCGGTGGTCATGCCCACGTCGCGGGCGCTGGCAAAGATCTCGTCTTTCTCCATCAGGCCCACGAACTTCCAACCCAGGGCCTCGGAATGATAGACATTGGCCATGTAGTCGACGCCGTCGATGCTGAACTCAATCACCCCGGACTCGGTGGCGTCGATCAGGCCGAAGTAGTCTTCCTCCAGTTCGGTCAGCGACTGGAAGTTGTTTTCCGGATTGCCGCCATCCACCAGGATGTTGCCGCTACCCTCAACGATGATCAGGTAGCCACTGTCGCCCAGACGTATCTGCTGCACCATGTCGGTCAGGGATTTCAGCGACACGTCGATCGCCACCACGCCACCGAAATCTCCCTGGCTGTTGCGGTAGCCCTTGAGCACCGACACATAGACGGCATCGTCCGGCTCCCAGTAGTAGCCATCCCGGCGGGCGATCTGGTAGTTGGCCTGCTTGCCGATATCGAACCAGGGTTCGGTGCGCGGGTCCCAGTCACCGTAATCAGCCGTTCCGGGCCATTCCAGGTAACCGCCGTCCTTCTCGCCCATGTAGACGTAACCCAGCATCGGGTTGTTGTCGCCGATGGCGCTGAACAGGTCGAAGATGGCCTCTTCACGGCCGCCATTCTGGCGGGCCACCTGGGACGGTTTACGGCCCTCACCAAAATATTTGGTGAGCGGTCCGGCATTGGTGTCGGTCACCGCACTGGCTTCGGCCATGAACGACACGTTGTAGCCAATCACATCGAAGAAGTTCTCGAACGATTGGTCAACGATGGAAATATCAGTGGTGCTGGTGTTGAGGAAGTCGGCTTCGGCCTGCTCAATCACGTTATTGATGGTGATCAGCGAAACGATCAGCACCGGCAACAGGGTGGTGGCCAGAAAGGCCGACAGCAGCTTGGTCTTTATCTTCATTCAGGGAGTCTCCTGTAGAGATCGCCGTGGCTTGGCACAACGGAGGTACGCTGGCGTGCGAAGACTAAGTGTGTGTTTGTATGAAGGATATACGAGGATTTCCAACTTGCCCGTGGATTCGCCGGCATTCGTTCATTGCGCAAGCATCAGGAATCAATATGACATTTCGATGACAGACTACCCGCCATGGGACTGCAGGATGGATGGGTTCTGGCTGGCCAGTTTGCGCTGGCAATGGCCATTGATGGTCTCCAGCTGATGGATGCGTTCCCGCTGCTGTCGGCGCTGCCACTGCAGCATCTGTTCCAGCCGTTCGAGCTCCGCTTCCAGGGTATTGAGCTCATCGCCTGAAATCGGGTCAATGGATTCGCCCGCGGCGGTCATTCCGCGTACCCGGGAGACCATCCGCGCGATTCGGGTGACGACGAAATAGCCCAATAACAGGGAGATAAACGCCGCCAGCGTCATTTCGATCAGTCCCAGCATCAGGCTCTTGTGGCGTAACTCGAGCAGGGCCGCGTTCTGACCCGTGAGGTCCAGCCCCACCTCAATGACGCCAAAATCCAGGCCTGCCCTGCCGATGTCCTGACGGGTCATGAACACATCCGGCAATGCCTCGCCAGGCTGCCAGGACCGGAATGGCTGTAACAGCGCCTGGGAATCCCCGGCCTGAGCCAGCAATACCCCCTGGTAATCGGTGATACGCACAAAGGCCGTGCCCGGCGTAGAAGCAATCTGCTCGGCGTACTGCCGTAACGCCGGCACATTGCGAGCGACCACATCATCACTGGCCACGGCGGCAAACACTTCAACGATGGAGCGGGCATGCCGGTCGATTTCACCGGAGAACGACGTTTCGATGAACTGGAAGATGGACCACAGCATCACTGCCAGCATCGTCAGCTCGACCAGCCCAATACCCAGCACGGCTTTATAGCCCAGGGAATGACGCCACTTCATGAGCTAACCTCCAGCGTGTGATCGGTCGAAACCGTGCTCCAGTGTGTCAGGATCTCAGCCAGGAAATCGCTGAACAGCATGGGCTTGTAGGCAAAGAATCCCTGCACCAGCGACCCACCCATGGCCCGGACCAGATTCCACTGGGCCTCATTCTCCACACCTTCCACCACACTCTTCAGGAAGCCCTGCTCCGCCATGGCAATGATGGAGCCCAGGAACCGGGCCTTGGCCGCACTGTGCTCAATGCCCTGAACGAAGCAGCGATCAATCTTCAACCGGTCAATCTTCAACTCCCGCACATACTCCAGAGAGGAATGCCCGGTCCCAAAATCGTCCAGTGCAAAGCCTACCCCCGCCTGTGAGAGGTGCTGGATCAGCTCATTGATCCGGCCGAAATTCAGCGCGGCATTGTCTTCGGTAATCTCCATGCACAGGCAGGACGCCGGTATGCCCGCATCCAGCAGCAGCGAACGCACGTCGGTCTCCAGCTCGTCGGCCAGCATCGCGGGGTTGAGGTTGATCGACAGGGTGCCCTGAAACCCAAGGTCGGTGTAGAGCTGCCGGGTTTCCATCGCGACCTGACGGAACAGCCATCGTCCCAGCTGGCGACCGAGCCCGAAGCGCTCACACAGTTCCACCACCCGGTTGGGCGGTACCGGACCCAGTTCCTCCTGCCATGCCCGCAGCAGCACTTCCGCGCCGCGGATGTCCTTGATATTACCGGTGCTGACAATGGGCTGATACACCAACGACAGCGACAGCGATGACGGTTCGTCCGCCAGGAAGCGAACCAGGCCGGCATGCACCAACCGTTCTTCCATCAGCTGCTTGCGCAGGTCCTGGTTGTTGATGCAGTGATCCAGACCCTGACGCTCCGCCTGGGCCAGACACCGCTGGGCCTGCTGATAACGATCCTGCCAGTCCAGGGTTGGACCCGCGCCAGCGGGATCGATACCGAAGATGCCACGCACCGGAAGCACAGCATCGTGCACCATCCAGTCAAAATGCACACTGGCAAGTAACTGACGCACCAGCTGTCCGGTGTCTCCCGTGTGTACAAAGATCACGAACTCCGATGGCGACAGCTGGACCAGTTGAAACGAGTACAGCTCCAGGCCCACCTTCAGTCGGTCGATAAAGGTATGGGTCAGATCGGCGGCGTAGTCGGTGCCGTATTCACTGAGCACCACCCGATAGTCGCGGATTTCGCAGGCAATAATCGCCTGCCCCACGTCCACCGACGGCAGCACCTGGAGGTAGTTGGCGTTTGGCAACCCGGTCTGCTGATCGATGCGGGACTGTCGGCGAATGTAGATCAACGCAAACGCCAGATAGCAAAGGATCACCGCCACCACAACCAGGGTCAGCACTGACAGCAGCGACAGCCGCTCCCGCGATGCCTGCACCTGATCCATCAGCAAGCCGGTTTCATCGCCAACGAAGTTATCCACCACCAACTGTTGCAACGCCAGACGCTGCGGCTGCCATTGCATGGTCAGCGTGTCCCAGTCGGAACGCTGGCCACTGACCAGGGCCATCAGCGGCGTTTCCATGGCGCGCAACTGGCTAAACAGCGAACGCAGCCTGGATTCGTTGTCGCTGTGGTTGCGGGTCGGTGCCGATTCCCGGCTCTGGAGCAGATAGTCGTACCGGCTCCAGAGAATGTCGTACTGCAGCAGCAGCTGATCCTGATCGGCGGCAACGGTGGTCATGGATCTCAGCTCGTGGCCAAACTCATCCGCCTCATGGCCCAGCTGGGCCAGGTTCCAGGACGCCATGCGCAGCTCTGCCAGGGACACCGACTGCAGTTCCTGATCCTGGCGATAGGTGTGGAAACTGGCCCCCAGCAGCAACACCAGAGCCACAAACAGGGTGACGACCACCGGCCGGGAGAATACCCGCTGGGCAGCGGATCGGGATCCCATGGCCGCTTACTTCAGTTCGATGGCAGCAAGCTGCCAGACCATATAACGGTGGTACTGGGGATCGTCCAGCTCCGGACGTTCTGTCAGAGGCAGCATGATCCAGAACGGTCCACGCTGGCGCACTGACATGGCTGCGCCATTACGGCGGGTGGCAACGATCGCATCGAGATCCAGAACAGAATTCACTGACCCGCTCACGCTGTAATCATTCAGGGCACGGAACGTCACCTCCTGATGCCCCTCAACCCCAAGGGCTTCCAGCACCCGACGCAGGGACGGACCACTAAAGGTCACCTTGCCCTCATAGTACGGCGTTTCGGTTTCGATGACGGTCTGGGGAAATGCCTCCAGTTCGGAACGCACCAGCGTCAGGCTACCCGAGGCATCGGAGAGGGTAATGGCGGGTTCGGCCTGGGCCTGGCCCGTCAGGATTACGAAAAACAGGAGCAGCAACACACGTGTCATGGCACACCCTTGAGCTGGTCATTTTTTGAACAGCCAGGATGCTACGGCAGTTGCCAGCCATTACGCCACAACGGCTGTGTTACGGTCCGCAACGAGTTTGTCAAAGATGTTAAAAGGGATTCGAGAGACAGGAAGGTAGCTTTTCTAATTATTTGATTTTAAGGCCATGCCGGGTCAGACATCCGTGAGCCCGGCATGGCGGCACATCGATGGCGCTGGTTTATTCCACCGTCACGCTCTTCGCCAGGTTCCGCGGCTGGTCGACGTCGGTGCCCTTGAGCACGGCAACGTGGTACGACAGCAGCTGCAGTGGCAGGGTGTAGACGATGGGAGCGGTGATCGGGTGCACCTCGGGAATCTGCAGCACGTGAATGTCGGGCTGGTCCTGCAGTTCGGCACCGCCATCGGCAAACACAAACAGCTCGCCACCGCGGGCACGGACCTCTTCCAGGTTCGACTTGAGCTTCTCCAGCAGTTCGTCGTTGGGGGCGACGGTGACCACCGGCATCTCGCTGTCCACCAGCGCCAGCGGGCCATGCTTGAGCTCACCGGCAGGGTAGGCCTCGGCGTGGATGTAGGAGATTTCCTTCAGTTTGAGTGCGCCTTCCAGCGCCACCGGGAACATCGCGCCACGGCCCAGGAACAGGCTGTGATTCTTGTCCATGAACGCCTTGCTCAACTCGGCGATCTTGCCATCCAGCGCCAGGGCATCGGCAACCTGACCCGGCAGCCGGTGCAGCGCCGCCACAATGTCCGCCTCACGCTGCTCACTCAGGCCGTTGTGACGCCCCAGCGCCAGGGTAAACAGCAACAGTGCCACCAGCTGGGTGGTGAACGCCTTGGTGGACGCGACACCAATCTCCGGACCGGCCTGGGTCATGATCACCAGATCCGATTCCCGCACCAGGGAGCTGCCAGGTACGTTGCAGATTGCCAGTGCGGCGCGGAAACCAGCGTCCTTAGCCTGGCGCAGGGCGGCCAGGGTATCGGCGGTCTCACCGGACTGGGAGATACACAGGAACAGGGTATCCGGCTGGATCACGTGGTGGCGGTAACGGAACTCCGACGCCACTTCCACCGAGCAGGGGATGCCGGCCAGTTCTTCAATCCAGTACCGCGCCACCATGCCGGCGTGGTAACTGGTGCCACAGGCGATGATCTGAACGTGGCGAACGTCGTCCAGCAGGCTACCCGCCTCGGTGCCCAGGGCCTGCTCCAACACCCGGCTGTCGGTGATCCGGCCTTCCATGGTGGCCTGGATGACGCGGGGCTGTTCGTGGATTTCCTTGAGCATGAAGTGGCGGTACTCACCCTTGTCTGCCGAGTCCATACCATGCTCAAAGCGCGACACCGGCCGCTCCACCGCGGCCCCGTCACGATCCAGCACGGTCACGCCATCACGGCGGATCTCGGCCAGATCGCCTTCCTCCAGGAACATGAAGCGGTCAGTGACCGGCAGCAGTGCCAACTGGTCGGAAGCAATGAAGTTCTCGCCAATCCCCACACCCACAACCAGCGGACTCCCCGCCCGGCACACCACCAGATGATCCGGCTCATCGGCGTGCAACACCGCCAGGGCATAGGCGCCCCGCAGCTGGCCGATGGCCGCGCGCACCGCCGCCACCAGGTCACCCTGCTGACGGTATTCCCGCTCGATCAGGTGCGCGACCACCTCGGTGTCGGTCTGGGAGCTGAAGGTGTAACCGTCAGCCTTGAGCTGATCCCGCAGGCCCTGGTAGTTCTCGATGATGCCGTTGTGGACGATCGCCAGGCGCTCGCCCGACATGTGGGGGTGGGCATTGATCTGACTGGGTTCGCCATGGGTGGCCCAGCGGGTGTGGGCAATGCCCACGCTGCCATTGCAGGGCTGCTGTTCAATGGCCTCTGCCAGAGCCGCGACCTTGCCCACTTCCCGGGCGCGCTGGATATCGCCCTGATCCTGACGCACCGCCATACCCGCGGAGTCGTAGCCACGGTATTCCAACCGTCTCAGCCCCTCCAGCAGGATGCCCTGAACGTCCCGTTCCGATACTGCGCCTACGATGCCACACATGATCTGTTACCTGTTCTGTCTGGATAGAGCCGGGGCCAGTCAGGCCTTCTTTTCCGGCCGCTGCCAATTCTGGATGTTGCGCTGACGGCCACGCGCCACCGCCAGTTCCTCGCTGTCCACCGCCCGGGTAATGGTGGAGCCGGCGCCAATGGTGGCATCCGCGGCCACGGTAACCGGCGCCACCAGGGAGGTGTTGGAACCCACAAAGACCCGGTCACCAATCTCGGTACGGTGCTTGTTGACCCCATCATAGTTGCAAGTAATGGTACCTGCACCCACGTTCACATCCTGGCCCAGGATGGCATCGCCGACGTAGCTGAGGTGGTTGATCTTGCTGCCCTCGCCGACCTCGGCCTTCTTGGTTTCGACAAAGTTGCCAACCTTGGTACGGGCCGCCAGGCGGGTGCCCGGACGCAGACGGGCAAAGGGGCCGATCTGGGCGGCGGCGCCAATGTGGGCTCCGTCAATCACCGACTGGGCGTGGATCACCGCATCGTCGCCGATCTCGGCATCGCGGATGACACAGCCCGGACCAATGCTGACGCGGCTGCCGAGACGGACCTGGCCCTCAAACACCACATTGGCGTCGATCCACAGGTCGGTGCCGATGGTGAGCTCACCCCGAACGTCCAGTCGCGCCGGATCCGCCAGGGTCGCGCCTTCATCCATCAATCGATCCGCCTGCCGGCGCTGGAACCAGCGCTCCAGCGTCGCCAGCTGACGCCGGTTGTTGACCCCCTGGACCTCTACTTCGGTTTCCGGCTGGGCGGCATGTACGCCGACGCCATCGGCCACCGCCATGGCAATGATGTCGGTGAGGTAGTATTCGCCCTGGGCATTGCCGTTGGACAATCGCGGCAGCCAGTCCTTCAGGCGGGCACTGCTGGCGGCCAGGATGCCGGTGTTGACCTCGTTCACCCGACGCTGTTCGGCGCTGGCATCCTTCTGCTCAACAATGGCCTGCACCGCGCCGTCGTCATTGCGGATGATGCGGCCATACCCGTCAGGCTGGGCCAGGGTCACCGTCAACAGCGCCAGCCAGTCGTTGCTGACCTCCGCCACCAGCTGTTGCAGGGTGTGCTGACGGGTCAAAGGAACATCACCGTACAGCACCAGTACCCGGGCATCATCAGGAATGCCCGGCAGCGCCTGGGCCACGGCGTGACCGGTGCCAAGCTGCTCGGCCTGGGTGACCCAGTGGATATCACTGGCGGGGGTCTGGTCCTTGACCTGGTCGGCACCGTGGCCAACCACCACATGAATGCCGGCCGCCCCCAGGGTGCGGGCGGTGTCGATGACGTGGTGCAGCATCGGCTTGCCGGCCACGGCGTGCATAACCTTGGGCAGGGCCGATTTCATTCGGGTGCCCTGGCCAGCGGCCAGGATCACTACGTGCAGTGGAGTCATTACGGGGTTCTCTCCTAGTGATACCTTGCGGACATCCTCCAGCCCGGGTGGCCGACTGCGGGGTCAGTGTCCTGAAACAAAAAAAGCCGCATCCCTGGATGATCGGGGCCATGAATCATGGCTCCGGTCGCTTCAGGATGCGGCTTGGGTGATCAGCAATCCCTGACCGTAGGATAGGTTACTTCATCTTACGGCGCAGCTGCTGAATGGTGCGAAGCTGGGCCACAGCTTCCGCCAATTCCGCAGCGGCACGGGAGTACTCGAATTCACCGGTCTTGCTGGCAAGTGCCTTCTCGGCTTCACGCTGGGCTTCCATCGCCGCGGCTTCGTCCACATCCTTTGCACGAACCGCGGTATCAGCCAGCAGCGTGACGAGGTTCGGCTGAACCTCGAGGTAACCGCCGGAGACGTAGAGGATTTCTTCCTCTCCGCCCTGCTTGATCACCCGAATCGGACCGGGCTTCAGCGCTGTCAGCAGCGGGGTGTGGCCTGGGGCAATACCCAGGTCACCCTCGGAGCCGGCCGCGATCAGCATCTCGATCAGTCCGGAATAGATCTTCTCTTCGGCACTCACCACGTCACAATGCACGGTCATACCCATGTCTGTTGCCTCTTTGGTCGATCAGGAAATGGATGGCCTCTTAGTTGCCCTTGGCCTTCATTTCCTTCGCTTTCTCGACCGCTTCCTCAATGGAGCCTACCATGTAGAACGCCTGTTCCGGCATGTCATCGTAGTCACCGTCAAGGATGCCCTTGAAGCTGCTGATGGTTTCCTTCAGGGGCACGTACTTACCAGGCGCACCGGTGAAGACCTCAGCAACGTGGAACGGCTGGGACAGGAAACGCTCGATCTTACGGGCACGGGCTACGGTCAGTTTGTCTTCTTCTGACAGCTCGTCCATACCGAGGATCGCGATGATGTCCTTCAGTTCCTTGTAGCGCTGCAGGTTTGTCTGCACGCCACGAGCCACGCTGTAGTGCTCTTCACCAATGATCAGCGGGTCCAGCTGACGGGAGGTGGAGTCCAGCGGATCGATCGCCGGGTAGATACCCTTGGAGGCGATGTCACGGCTCAGTACCACGGTCGCATCCAGGTGCGAGAAGGTGGTGGCCGGGGACGGGTCAGTCAAGTCATCCGCCGGTACGTAAACCGCCTGGATGGACGTGATGGAACCGTTCTTGGTGGAGGTAATACGCTCCTGCAGCTCACCCATCTCCTGGGCCAGTGTCGGCTGGTAACCTACCGCAGACGGCATACGGCCCAGCAGTGCAGATACCTCAGTACCGGCCAGGGTGTAACGGTAGATGTTGTCGACGAACAACAGTACGTCACGACCTTCGTCACGGAACTTCTCAGCCATGGTGAGACCGGTCAGGGCCACACGCAGACGGTTTCCGGGGGGCTCGTTCATCTGGCCGTAAACCATGGCCACCTTATCGAGAACGTTGGACTCCTTCATTTCGTAGTAGAAGTCGTTACCTTCCCGGGTCCGCTCACCAACACCGGCGAATACGGAGAGACCGGAGTGCTCTTTCGCGATGTTGTTGATCAGTTCCATCATGTTTACGGTTTTACCAACACCGGCACCACCGAACAGGCCAACTTTACCACCCTTGGCGAACGGGCAGATCAGGTCGATAACCTTGATGCCGGTTTCCAGCAGGTCGGCAGAGGCGGACTGGTCCGCGTAGCCAGGTGCTTTACGGTGAATACCCCAACGCTCTTCTTCGCCAATCTCACCGCATTCATCGATGGGACGGCCGAGTACGTCCATGATACGGCCCAGAGTCTGGGTGCCGACCGGGACGGAGATCGGTGCGTTGGTGTTGGTTGCGGTCAGGCCCCGCTTGAGGCCTTCAGTGCTGCCCATGGCGATGGTACGTACAACGCCGTCGCCCAGCTGCTGCTGGACTTCCAGAGTTGTGTCGCCACCTTCAAGCAGCAGTGCGTCATACACTTTGGGTACGGAGTCACGTGGGAATTCCACGTCGATAACCGCGCCGATGATCTGAACGATTTGTCCGCTACTCATGCTCGGTTCCTCGTTATCTTAAATAGTCAATAAAACCAGTAGGTCTGTGAGCGTTAACCAACCGATGCTGCGCCGCTCACAATCTCCGAAATTTCTTGCGTGATGGCTGCCTGGCGCGCCTTGTTGTAAGCCAGCTGAAGCTCGTCAATGATGCCACCGGCGTTATCTGTCGCGCTCTTCATGGCAATCATTCGGGCTGCCTGCTCACAAGCCAGATTCTCTACCACACCCTGGTAAACCTGGGATTCGATGTAACGTGGCAGAAGACCTTCAAGGATTTGCTTGGCATCGGGCTCGTAGAGATAGTCCCACTGGTTCTTGATCTCTTCTTCGTCCTCGCCTTCCGGCAGCGGCAGCAGCTGCTCCACCTTCGGGCTCTGGGTCATGGTGTTCACGAACTCGTTGTGTACCACGTACAAACGGTCGATCTTGCCTTCGTTGTAGGCGTCCAGCATGACCTTGACGTTGCCGATGAGTTTGTCAGAACTCGGGCTGTCCCCCAGATGGGTCAGCGCCGCGACGACATTGCCGCCGTAGTTCTGGAAAAAGGAGTTGCCTTTCTGGCCGATTGCGCACAGATCAGCTTCCACGCCTTTTTCTTTCCACGCTCGCATTTCACGGACAAGCGCTTTGAACAGGTTGACGTTCAGACCACCGCAAAGGCCGCGATCGGTCGACACCACGATGTAGCCCACGCGCTTGACCTCGCGCTCGACCATAAACGGGTGACGATACTGAGCATTCGCCTTCGCAATGTGTCCGATAACCTGAAGCATCTTCTGAGCGTATGGGCGAGTGGCCTGCATGCGCTCCTGAGCCTTCCGCATCTTGCTCGCCGCAACCATTTCCATGGCGCTGGTGATCTTCTGCGTGCTCTTGATGCTGGAAATCTGGTTACGTATTTCTTTTCCGACGGCCATAACTCACTGCCTTCTCAAATTAGACACTCGCTGTGACAAAACCGGCCCGCGATAACTCGCAGGCCGTGGATCGTTTACCAGCTCTGAGTGGTCTTGAATTTTTCAAGTGCAGCTTTCAGGCCGGCAGCGATGTCGTCGTTGAAATCGCCCTTCTCGTTGATCTTGGCCAGAAGCTCGGATTGCTCCGCACGCATCCAGTCCAGCAGCTGGGCTTCAAAAGCCACAACTTTTTCCACATCAACGTCGTCCAGGAAGCCTTCGTTGGCTGCAAACAGAACGGTACCCATTTCCGCCACGGACAGCGGGCTGTACTGGTTCTGCTTCATCAGTTCGGTAACGCGCTGACCGTGCTCCAGCTGCTTACGGGTCGCTTCGTCAAGGTCGGAAGCGAACTGGGCGAATGCCGCCAGTTCCCGGTACTGGGCCAGGGCCAGACGGATGTTACCGCCGAGCTTCTTCATGATCTTGGTCTGGGCGGCACCACCAACCCGGGATACCGAGATACCGGCGTTCATCGCCGGACGGATACCGGAGTTGAACAGGTTAGTTTCCAGGAAGATCTGACCGTCGGTGATCGAGATCACGTTGGTCGGTACGAACGCGGAAACGTCACCGGCCTGGGTCTCGATGATCGGCAGTGCGGTCAAAGAACCGGTCTTGCCTTTCACTTCACCGTTGGTGAACTGCTCAACGTAGTCGGCGTTCACGCGGGAAGCGCGCTCCAGCAGACGCGAGTGCAGGTAGAAAACGTCACCCGGGTAGGCTTCACGGCCCGGCGGACGACGCAGCAGCAGGGAGATCTGACGATAGGCAACCGCCTGCTTGGACAGATCGTCATAAACGATCAGTGCGTCTTCACCACGGTCACGGAAGTACTCACCCATGGCAGTACCGGCGTACGGTGCCAGGAACTGCATCGCAGCAGGATCGGCAGCACCGGCGGCAACCACGATGGTGTGGTCCATGGCGCCGTGCTCTTCCAGCTTGCGCACAACGGCGGCGATGGAAGACTGCTTCTGACCAACGGCAACGTAGATACACTTGATGCCGGTGTTCTTCTGGTTGATGATCGCGTCGATCGCAACCGCGGTCTTACCGATCTGGCGGTCACCGATGATCAGCTCACGCTGGCCACGACCGATGGGAACCATGGTATCGATCGCTTTGAGACCGGTCTGAACCGGCTCATCAACGGATTGACGGGCGATAACACCAGGCGCAACCTTCTCAACCGGAGAGGTCAGCTCGGTGCCCAGGTCACCCTTGCCATCGATGGCGTTACCCAGACCGTCAACAACACGGCCCAGCAGTTCGTTACCAACCGGTACTTCCAGGATGCGGCCGGTGCAACGGACTTTCTGGCCTTCGGCCAGGTCGTCGTAGTCGCCCAGTACCACCGCGCCCACGGAATCACGCTCCAGGTTCAGAGCCATGCCGTAGGTACCGTTGGCGAATTCCACCATCTCACCGTACATAACGTCGGCGAGACCGTGGATCAGTACGATGCCGTCAGAAACGGACAGGATCGTACCTTCGTTCTTTGCTTCGGAAGAGATATCGAGCTTTTCGATTCTCTGCTTGATGATGTCACTGATCTCGGATGGATTCAGTTGCTGCATGCCTTTATCCTCAAACCTTGTGCTGAAATCAGGAGCCCAGAGCGTCGGCCATTTTGTTCAGCTTTCCGCGGACAGATGCATCGATGACCAGATCGCCGGTACGCACGATGACGCCGCCGATCAGAGACTTGTCCTGTGATGCTGCGAGTGACACTTTGCGGTCGAGCTTGGTCGACAGTGCCTGGGCGAGCTTCTGTTGCTGGTCGTCCGTCAGCTCAAAGGCTGCGGTAACCTCAATATCAACAGTGCGCTCGAGTTCAGCCCGGTACGTATTGAAGAGCGTCGCAATTTCCGGAAGCAGGGCCAGCCGACGGTTTTCGGCCAGGATCAGGAAGAAGTTGCGGACCGCTTCGGAGGCGTCGGTTTCGGTCGCCCCCAGGATCAGTTCCGCCTTCTTTGATTCGTCGACGCCCGGATTTGCGAGAAGCTGTCGGATTACGTCGTTCGCTGCGATGTGCCCAGCCATGGTCAGCACGTTGGCCCAATCGGCCAGCTGCTGCTGTTCCTGGGCAGCCTTGAAGGCTGCCTTGGCGTATGGACGAGCCAGCGTTCTCAGTTCTGCCATGATGAACCTCGTCGTTTAGAGTTCTGCTGCCAGCTTGTCCAGCATCTCGCTGTGTTTGTTGGCATCGACAGAGGTTTCCAGGATCTTCTCGGCACCGGCAATCGCGATCGCGGCAATTTCTGCACGCAGGGCATCACGCGCCTGGTTGCGCTCCTGTTCAATTTCAGCCTTGGCCTGCTCGATCAGCTTCTCGCCTTCCTTGCGGGCATCCGCTTTGGAGGCTTCCACAATCTGGTTGGCGCGCTTGTTGGCCTGCTCGATCAGGGTCGCCGCCTGCTGCTTCGCTTCACGCAGTTCCTGGGCTGACTTTTCCTGAGCCAGTTCCAGGTCACGCGCGGCACGATCCGAGGCAGCCAGTCCATCCGCGATCTTCTTCTGACGCTCCTGCAGGGCAGCCATAATCGGCGGCCACACGTACTTCATGCAGAAGACAACGAAGATAAAGAACGCGATGGCTTGACCGATCATCGTCAAATTAATGTTCACGTCTTCACCTCTCGCCTGTTGTGTAGTGAATCAACAAACCGGGGGCTGATTACCCCCGGATATGCGACTCGATTAAAGCTGGCCTACAAACGGGTTGGCGAAGGTGAAGAACAGGGCGATACCAACACCGATCATGGTTACGGCGTCAAGCAGACCGGCAACGATGAACATTTTAACCTGCAGCATCGGGGTCATTTCCGGCTGACGGGCAGCGCCTTCCAGGAACTTACCACCGAGGATACCAAAGCCAATCGCAGTACCCAGGGCACCCAGGCCGATCAGCAGTGCAACGGCAATCGCGGTCATTCCAACTACAGTTTCCATGTTAACTCCCAGTTTTCAGTTTGGTTTTCAGTTTAATGGTTTAGGGTTTAAGAGAATTCGCTTGCGCTATACAAACCGGTTTTCACGACAGTCTGGTGACCGGCGAACCGGTCAGTGACTGTCCTCATGCGCCATGCTCAGGTACACGATGGTCAACATCATAAAGATGAAGGCCTGCAGGGTGATGACCAGAATGTGGAAAATCGCCCAGGGTACTGACAGCGTCCACTGTGCCCACAGCGGCAGCAGCGCAATCAGGATGAAGATCAGCTCACCGGCGTAGAGGTTACCGAACAGACGCAGTGCCAGGGAGATCGGCTTGGCGATCAGGCTCACGCCTTCCAGCAGCAGGTTGACCGGAACCAGCAGAATTTTCAGGAACAGGTTGTCAGAGGAGAACGGGTGCAGGGTCAGCTCGCCCAGGAAGCCACCCACGCCTTTGACTTTCAGGCTGTAGTAGATGATCAGAGCGAATACGGACAGGGACATGCCGAGGGTGACGTTGACGTCGGTGGTCGGCACCACTTTCATGTAATCGAGACCCGCCAGGTGGAACAGTTGCGGCAGGAAGTCTACCGGCACCAGGTCCATCAGGTTCATCAGGAAGACCCAGCAGAAGATGGTCAGCGCCAGCGGGGCAATGACCTTGTTGCGGCCGTGGAAGGTTTCCTTGACGCTGTTGTCAACGAACTCAATCATCACTTCAACAAAGTTCTGCAGGCCACCCGGGGTGTCGCTGGTGGCGCGTTTGGCCGCCATGCGGAACAGGAACAGGAACAGCACGCCGAGGCCAACAGCCCAGCCCAGGGAATCAACGTGCAGGGCCCAGAAGCCCATGTCGGAGGCTTCCTGGCCGGATTGCGCCAGGGTCCAGCCGGCTTCGCTGGTGACGGTGCCATCGGCCCGCTCGTAGCCAGCCGGCAGCTTGCCATAGGTTAAGTTCTGGAGGTGATGCTGGATATATTCAGATGCACTGCCTGCCATAACGTTCTCTCAGGTCCAGTTAATTTCGCTGCGTTCTGCCGTTCGCCAGGAACGGGGCCACCAGATTGGTGACCAGCATGACCGCAAATGTTAGAAAAAGTGCCGCTACGTCGAGCGGTTGAATCCATTTAAACGCCAACGTGAACAGGATGGCGCAGAGGATGAGCTTGCCGGCCTCACCCTGATAAAAAGAACTCATGATCTTCTTGGCAGCCCGCGCGCCGGAGTAGCGGAATGCCTTGAACGCGAAATAACCGTGGGGGACGATAAAAATGAGGCCCCCCAGAAAGGCGGAATAACAGGCAACGGGGCTCTTGAGTAAAAATGCCAGACCGACGATTACCAGCACCACGCCCTGGATCAGAAACCAGCGACCAATGGGCGGACGGCCGATGCCGTTCGAATGTGCCTTTGTCATGACTGCCCCAAAAAAGTCCGCCTTGCGTCGGTGTTCTGGTCGTATCGGGTCCAAATACACCGCGTACAAGCGCGGCAGATTATATGTGTTCGACTTGCACGAATCAACAAATCTGCAAACCCCGGGAAAGCCGTAACAGCCCGAAATTTCTGGCTTCGACGGCAATCGGACACAAATGGGTGCGTGTTTCTTTTTTGACCACTAGATATAGTGGTCGGGAGGGAAAACGGGACCTAGGTGGCAGTCCCGAGGTTGAAGCAATCTGGCACCAAAAGAGGGCGGGGCCGGGTCACTGAATGTGGCCCAGAATGCCATCCAGCTCGTCCAGCGAGCTGTATTCGATCACCAGTTTGCCCTTGCCACGCTGACCATGGGCGATGGACACCCGGGCCCCGAGTCGTTCCGACAGATCGTCCTGGAGGGCGCGGATGTTGGGATCGAGTTCCTTGCTGCCGGCCTTGGCCGGTTTGTCGCTTTCCTGCTGAACCCGGCGCACCAGAGCCTCGGTCTGACGGACCGACAACGACTTTGACACCACCGTACGCGCCACCTGCAGCTGCTGTTCCGGGGGCAGGGTCAGCATCGCCCGGCCGTGGCCCATCTCCAGGTCGCCATGCTCCAGCATCAGCCGCACATCCTCGGTCAGGCCAATCAGTCGCAACAGGTTGGTGATGGTAGTGCGGGATTTACCCACCGCCTCGGCCACCTGGGCCTGGGTGAGTCCAAACTCTTCCTGCAGCCGCTGCAGGGCAAAGGCTTCTTCGATCGGGTTGAGGTTTTCCCGCTGGATGTTCTCGATCAGCGCCATGGCGATGGCGGCTTCGTCGGGCACCTCGCGGATGATCGCGGGAATCCGGTCCAGCTCCGCCAGCTGACAGGCACGCCAGCGTCGCTCCCCGGCAATCAGCTCGTACCGGCCTTCAGCAATCGGCCTGACCACCACCGGCTGCATTACCCCCTGCTGGCGAATGGAGTCCGCCAGCTCCTGCAACGCTGCCGGGTCCATGTCACGCCGGGGCTGATAGCGTCCGCGCTGGACCAGGTCGATCGGCAGTTCCCGCAGTTCGCCGTCATGATCCTGGGCCTGCTGGTCAAGACTGACCTTGGAACCCGCCAACAGGGCGCCCAGTCCGCGTTCGCCCAATCCCCGTTTCTTCGCCGCCATGGTGTCTGTCATTCTTCCCGCTGATTGTCGGTTGCTATCTTACACGGCGACTGCCGCGGATGTCTTTGAGGTGCCGTGCCGGCGCACCATCTCCCCGGCCAGGGCCAGGTAGGCAATGGCACCCTTGGAGGCACGGTCGTACTTCAGTGCCGGCAGGCCGTAACTGGGCGCCTCCGCCAGTCGCACGTTGCGCGGCACCACCGCCCGGTAGACCTTGTCGCCGAAGTATTCGTTGAGCTGACCGGACACGTCCAGGGTCAGGCTGTTGCGCGGATCGTACATGGTCCGCAGGATGCCTTCGATCTCCAGATTCGGGTTCACCGTCTCCTGGATCTGCTGCACGGTGTTCATCAGCGCCGCCAGCCCTTCCAGGGCGTAATACTCACACTGCATCGGAATCAGCACCGAGTCCGAGGCCGACAGCGCATTCACCGTCAGCAGGCTGAGCGACGGCGGACAGTCGATGAGGATGTAGTCGTACTGCTCACGCACCGAGTTGACCGCCAGTCGCAACCGGTGTTCACGGCCGATCTCGTTCATCAGCTCGACTTCCGCCGCGGTGAGATCGCCATTGGCGCCGAGCAGGTCAAACCCGGCCGCCTCGACCTGAACCACCACCTCACTGATGTCGGCTTTTTTGGTGAGAACGTCGTAACCGGACCGCTCCAGGGCATTTTTATCCACACCACTGCCCATGGTGGCATTGCCCTGCGGGTCCATGTCCACCAGCAGCACGCGACGCTTGGTGGCCGCCAGGGAAGCCGCCAGGTTGACGCAGGTGGTGGTCTTGCCCACACCGCCTTTCTGGTTGGTCACCGCAATTACGCGTGCCATGACAAGTCTCCTGTCCTCGCTTCCGGATTCATTGGTTTCTTTTGGTTGGCCGGGACACCGGCCGATGGTTCAGTGGGACCGGTCCAGAATCAGCAGGTGACGTTCCCCACTGCACTCCGGTACCACCAGGGCATGCTGCTCGCGGACCTGCCACGGCGCCGGCAGCGCCGCCACTTCATCATCCGGAAACTGACCTTTCATGGCAAGGAACTCGCCACCGTCCGCCAGCAGGTGACCACACCAGTCCACCAGGTTGGCCAGGGCGGTGAAGGCCCGGCTGCTGATCTGATGATAGCGGGTATCCGGCGGACAGGCCTCGGCACGACCGTGAATAACGTCCAGGTTATCCAGGCCAAGCTCCAGCTTGCACTGGGTCAGGAACCGGGTTTTCTTGATGTTGCTGTCCAGCAGGGTGAAGTGACGCTCGGGACAGGTGATGGCCAGGGGAATCCCCGGCAGGCCGCCGCCGGCACCCACATCCAACAGTCGCTCTGCGGTCACGAACGGCCGCAGGCTGAGGCTGTCCAGCAACTGCCGCGACACCATCGCCGCCGGTTCACGGACCGCGGTGAGATTGTAGGCCCGGTTCCACTTGTTGAGCAGGGCGAGAAAGGCCAGCAGCTGTTGCTGCTGGCCACTGGAGAGATTGAGATCCATGGCCACCAGGCCACGCTGCAGTTGCTTCTGCCAGAGTGCGTCGGACATCGGAAATCAGGCCGAGCGCTTGTTGAGCAGATCGCGTTTTTTCAGGTGCACCAGCAACTGGGACACGGCTGCCGGTGTCACGCCCTGAATCCGTGACGCCTGGGCAATGGTCTCCGGCCGGACCGCCAGCAGCTTCTGTTTGATCTCGTTGGACAGGCCACCGACCTGCTCGTAGTCCAGATCCACCGGCAGACGGGTATTCTCATTTCGCCGCAACCGTTCGATCTCATCGGCCTGCCGGGAAATGTAGCCCTCGTACTTGATCTCGATCTCCACCTGCTCGGCCACCGCCGGATCGTCCGCACGCTCGCCGCCAATGTCGGCAATCTGCGGGTACGCCATCTCCGGACGGCGCAGCAGCTCCGCCAGGGACTGGTCGCGGGTCATCGGCTGGTTGAGGTGGCCGTCGGCGGTCTCACCCTGGGCGGTGCCGGGATGAATACGGGTGCTTTCCAGGCGCTGACGCTCAATGGCAATGGCATCGCGCTTGCGATTGAAGCGGTCCCAGCGGTTGTCGTCCACCAGTCCCAGCTTGCGGCCGGTTTCGGTGAGGCGCAGGTCGGCGTTGTCCTCCCGCAGGATCAGCCGGTACTCGGCACGGCTGGTGAACATGCGGTAGGGCTCGGAGGTGCCCATGGTAATCAGGTCGTCCACCAGCACACCGAGGTAGGCTTCATCCCGGCGCGGGTACCAGGCGTCTTTGCCCTGGGCCTGCAACGCTGCGTTAAGGCCAGCCAGCAGGCCCTGGGCACCCGCCTCTTCGTAACCGGTGGTGCCGTTGATCTGGCCGGCAAAGTACAAACCCCGGATGAACTTGGTTTCCAGAGTGTGGCGCAGGTCCTGGGGGTTCAGGTAATCGTACTCGATGGCATAGCCAGGCCGGGTGATGTGGGCATTCTCAAAGCCGGGGATCGACCGTACCGCCGCCAGCTGGATATCGAACGGCAGACTGGTGGAAATCCCGTTGGGGTAGAGCTCGTGGGTGGTCAGCCCTTCCGGCTCCACAAAGATCTGGTGGGAATCCTTGTCGGCAAAGCGGCTGACCTTGTCTTCGATGGACGGGCAATAGCGTGGGCCCACCCCTTCAATGGCACCGGCAAACATCGGTGAACGGTCAAAGCCGCTGCGGATGATGTCGTGGGTCTGCTCGGTGGTGCGGGTAACGTAACAGCACACCTGTTCGGGGTGCTCATCGCGGGAACCGATGAACGACATCACCGGGGTGGGGGCATCGCCCCACTGCTCCTGCATCACTGAAAAATCGACACTGCGGGCATCAATCCGCGGTGGCGTGCCAGTCTTCAGCCGGCCAATGTTGAATGGCAGCTCCCGCAGCCGCTTGGCCAGGGCGTTGGCCGGCGCATCGCCGGCACGGCCGCCGGCGTGGTTCTGCATACCGATGTGGATAACCCCGCCCAGGAAGGTTCCGGTGGTCAGCACCACGGTGTCGGCGTGAAAGCGAATGCCGGTCTGGGTCACTACCCCGGTGACCCGATCGTTATCCACAAGCAGATCGTCTGCGGCCTGCTGGAACAGCGTCAGATTGGGCTGGTTCTCCAGCATCTCGCGGATCGCCGCCTTGTACAGCACCCGGTCGGCCTGGGCACGGGTCGCCCGCACCGCCGGCCCCTTGCGGCTGTTGAGTACCCGGAACTGGATACCGCCACGATCGGTGGCCCGGGCCATGGCGCCACCCAGGGCATCGATTTCCTTCACCAGGTGACTCTTGCCAATACCGCCAATGGCGGGGTTGCAGGACATCTGGCCGAGGGTCTCAATGTTGTGGGTCAGCAGCAGTGTGGCCGAGCCCATGCGGGCTGCCGCCAACGCGGCTTCGGTACCGGCATGGCCACCACCAATGACAATCACATCGAAACGGGTCGGAAAGTCCACTCGTCACCTCGGATACAGGGAGAAAAATTCGGGGCGGGGAGTATAACGCCTCCCCGCCCGAAATGCAGTTGGAATGTGCAAATTTTAACCAGAGTCATCGCCGTTGCAATAATCTGTCATTGCAGGCCAGCGCGGGCGTTCAGTTTTTCATCGATCTGCGCAGAAAACAGCCAGATTTATCAGCGGTTTGCCTGACCTTGTTGAAAAAAATTTTCAAGAAAGTTATCCACAGAAATACGGTCCCTGCAAAGTCGACGAAAACAACATAAGCTACTGAAAGCAAAAGCCATAAATAAAGAAACCCACGGCTTGTCCGGACTTTATCCCTGTTTTTATCCACACACCATGCGGGTTTTCCTCAGGAGGTTTCCCCCCGCAGTTCCGTCACCTGCTGCTGCAACTGGCCGGCGGACGCCGCCTCTGGCGCCACCACATCCCCGGCCCGCAACTCGATCCGTGACCAGAAGCGCCGCGGCCAGTGTTTCAGGGCCGGACCACCGCAGTGACTGAAGAAACTGCCCCACAATCCCCGCAGGGCCATTGGGACCACCGGTACCGGCCGGCGCTCCAGGATCAGTTCCACGCCGCCGCGGAAGGTATCGATCTCGCCGTCCTTGGTCAGCTTGCCTTCCGGGAAGATGCACACCACGTTGCCGGCATCCAGTTCCTCATCGATGCGCTCAAAGGCACGCTGGTAGATCTCCGGCACCCGGTTGCGGGAGCCGATGGGAATGGTCTTGGCCAGGCGGAAGAATGCCCCCAGTACCGGGGTCTTGAAGATGCGGTAGTCCATCACGAAGCGTACCGGACGACGCACCGCGCCGGCGATTACCAGGGCATCCATGTAGGAAACATGGTTGCACACCAGCAGTACCGGCCCGTCCTCGGGAATGCGTTGCAGACCCTGGTGACGGACCCGGTAGAAGGTGTGGGACAACACCCAGATCACAAACCGCAGGGCAAACTCCGGCACCTGCTGGTAAACGAACCCCGCCACCACCAGGTTCATGATCGACAGCACCAGGAAGAATTCCGGAATCGACAACCCGATCAGCCCCAGCATGACCATTCCCATCAACGCACTCACCACCATGAACAGGGCGTTGAAGACGTTGAGCGCGGCGATGATCCGGGCACGTTTGTCGGCCGGGGTTTCGTGCTGGACGAAGGCGTACAGCGGCACAATGAACAGCCCGCCAAATACCCCGATGCCCAGCAGGTCAATGGCAATCCGGCGGTAGTCACCGTCACTGATCACGGTCCACCAATCCACCGTGGTGGTGGCCGTGGGCATGTTGAAGTAGATATCGGCCCCGAACAGACTCAGCCCCAACGAACCGATGGGGACAATGCCCAGTTCCACTCGATGGCCGGACAGCCGCTCGCACAGTACCGAGCCCAGGGCGATGCCAATGGTGAAGATGGCCAGCAGCAGCGTCACCACGGTCTCGTCCCCCAACAGCTCGGACTTGGCGAAGTTAGGGAACTGGGTCAGATAGGCCGCGCCAAGGAACCAGAACCAGGAGATCGCCATGATGCTGAGCAGCACCGAGTGCTTCTCCCGCGCCATCGCCATCAGCTTCCAGGTTTCCTTCAGCGGGTTGTAGCGGATGGTCAGGTTGGCAGCGCCGGCCTCGGTGGCGGGCACCTGGCGCGCCACCAGGTAACCGACCACCGCCATGATCAGGACGGCCACCGCCGCCACCCGCTCGGGGGCATCAAAACCCATGATCAGGCCCGCCGCCAGGGTACCCAGCAGGATCGCCACGAAGGTGCCCATTTCCACCAGCGCGTTACCGCCCACCAGTTCGTCGTCCCGCAGTACCTGGGGCAGGATGGCGTACTTCACCGGACCGAAGAAGGTTGACTGGGTGCCCATCAGGAACAGCAGCAGCAACAGTGCGCCGTACCAGCCAAACCACAGCCCCAGCGCTGCCAGCGCCATGATGACAATCTCCAGCGCCTTGACCCGGCGAATCACCAGCGACTTCTCGTACTTGTCCGCCACCTGGCCGGCAATCGCAGAGAACAGGAAGAACGGCAGAATAAACAGG
The DNA here is from genome assembly GCF_023156385.1 of Marinobacter xestospongiae. Classification (GTDB taxonomy): domain Bacteria; phylum Pseudomonadota; class Gammaproteobacteria; order Pseudomonadales; family Oleiphilaceae; genus Marinobacter; species Marinobacter xestospongiae. The sequence goes on along the minus strand of NZ_JAKZAK010000021.1, from coordinate 67,904 downwards.
AACGCCGCCAGATTGACCACGATGTCCACCGACAGCCCCATCAGGCCGGCGGCGCTGTAGGTCACCAGCAACAGCAGGGCGTTCTTGTACAGGTTGTCGTTGAAGGCACCGGAAAACTGGGTCAGGAAGAACGGCAGGAACCGTCGCTCTCCAAGCAGCCGGAACTGACTGTGATCGGCCATGAAAACACACTCCTCCTTGTTGGCAACCGCCGATGGCACACCAGCCACCGCCCGGGCGGCCAGTAACAAGCCGTCCCGGCCAGGCTGTGGAAAAAATTCCTGTAACGATGCGGCAAAGCGATCCCGGGGGCAAGCCCCGGCTGACCGGCACGCGCCATACCGGCGCAGTCACGGTGGTGACCGCACCTTAACAGGGCGCCTTCCGGGGAAAACCTGTGGATAACCTGCTCTCGTGGCCATCAATGACCGTTATCCACAGCTGGCACGAACTTCGCAATCCTGATCCTGCTACGAATAACCCCGCAGTCCCGGACGTCCTCGGATCGACGGCCTGTGGAAAACTCAGCTACCCCAGGGAACGGTTCTGCCAATTGCCATCGAGGCCAACCAACATCATGAGCAGTGTGATTTCGCTCAGGTCCCGCACCACCTTCTGGACCCCTGCCCCCAAAGGCAGTGAGTTTCTGGATCAGTTCGCCTTTACGCCAGTGTCCCAGCCCATCTTCAGCCCCAGCCATCAGCGTCTGGTGGGTTATGAGGCGCTGATCCGGGTCCAGCGGCAGCAGCAGGCCGTGCCGCCGCCGCAACTGTTCGAGGCCGCCCAGCGGGCGGACTGCACCGATCAGCTCGACCGCCACCTGCTGCAGCTGCACCTGGACAGCTTCGCCCATCAGCAGCCGCCGGTGCCGGTGTGGCTGTTCCTCAATATCAGCCCCACCACCTGCGTGCACCCGGACAACTGCCTGACCACCCTCACCGAACACTGCCGGCATCTGGGCATCGAGCCGGCCCAGGTGGTGCTTGAGGTGGTGGAAACCGAGGTGGCGGAACGCCAGGCGCTGCTGGACTTCGTTGCCCAGGCCAAGGCCAGGGGCTTCCAGATCGCCATCGACGACTTTGGTGTCGGCGATTCCAACTTTGAGCGCATGTGGCAGCTGGAACCGCTGATCGTCAAACTGGACCGCAGCCTACTGGTCAATGCCGAGTGTCACCCGCGGGCCCGTCAACTGCTGGACAGCCTGGTACGAATGATCCGGGAGAGCGGCAGCCTGGTACTGCTGGAAGGCATCGAGACCGACGCCCAGGCCCGCATTGCCCTAGCCACCGACGCCGACTTGCTGCAGGGCTTCTACTTCGGCCGCCCGGCGCCGCTGGCGGACAACGAGGCAGCACCGCTGCAACAACGGTTCCAGCGCCTGTTGGCCAACAACCAGCAGTTCGCGTCGGTGGACCATCTGGCCCAGGAGGGATTCTTGCGGTTACTGCGCTTTGAGACCCTGGAGGCCTGTCACCGCATCATGCGCCAGGAAGCCTTCGACCAGGCCTGTGGCGGCCTGCTAACGATCGCTGGCGTCAAACGCTGCTTCCTGCTGGATCGCCAGGGCGTGCAGCAGGGCAACCTGGCCATCGCCAGCCCTGACCACCAGCGTCGTACCTTCAATCCGCTGTATGGCTCCAGCGGTGCCTGCTGGGCCCATCGCGAATACGTCCGCCTGGCCATCGAGCAGCCCCAGCAGGTCAACGCCTGCCGGCCCTACGTCGCACTGCCGGACGCCACCCGCACCATTACCCTGTCCACCACACTGCAACTGGGGGACCAGGCGATGATTTTCTGCGTCGACCTGCACCCGGACGAACTGTTCAACGGCCAGCTGAGCTTTCCGCCGACGCTGTAGGCGGGGCTCGCTTTTGCAGATCCCGCTTGAATCCAAGGCGCGCTAGAAGTCCTCCGGTCGCGGCGCCTGACGGGCTCCCTGGACACCGGCACCGCCGGCCTGTCCTGCGGTGAGCCGCTCCAGCTCCTGCTCCACCGCATTGGCGGACTTGGCGAACCGTGCCAGCAGGTTGTACAGCACCGGGATGATGAACAGCGTCAGGGTGGTGGCAAACACCAGTCCACCCAGAATCACCACACCGATGGAGGCCCGGCTTTCTGCCCCGGCGCCGGACGCCAGCACCAGCGGTACCGCACCAAACACGGTGGAAATGGTGGTCATCAGCACCGGCCGGAAACGCAGGATACTGCCCTGGAGGATGGCTTCCTGAACGCTGTGACCACGGTCCCGCAGCTGGTTGGCAAACTCGACCATCAGGATGCCGTTCTTCGCCATCAGCCCCAGCAGCATGATGATGCCGATCTGGCTGTAGATGTTGAGACTGATGCCCGACCACCACAACGCCAGCAGCGCGCCGGTGACCGCCAGCGGCACCGCCAGCATGATGATCAGCGGGTGAATCCAGCTTTCAAACTGGGCCGCCAGCACCAGGAACACGATCACGAACGCCAGTCCAAAGGTCAGGTAGATGGCCGCCGTGGATTCTTCCAGTTCCCGGCTCAGGCCACGGTAGCTGATGCGGGCTTCCGGCGGCAGGTTGTCCATGGCCAGGGTGTTGAGGTAGTCCAGCGCGGTGCCCAGGTCGTAGCCCTCCGCCAGCGAGCCACTGATCACCACCGCCGGCATCCGGTCCACCCGCCGCAGGTCAGGGTTGGCGCCCACTTCCGCCATCGACACCAGCGCCTGCAATGGAATCAGCTCGCCGCCGCTGCGGGCGCGCAGGAACACCTGGCCCAGATCGTCCGGAGTGGCACGATCGGCATCTTCGGCCTGAACAATAACGTCGTACTCCCGGCCCCGATCAAGGAAGGTGGTGACCTGGCGGGAAGCCAACAGCGTCTGCAGAGTCAGGCCAACGTCCTCGATGGTGATGTCCAGGTCCGCCGCCCGCTCCCGGTCAATGGTCACCGCCAGCTCGGGCCGGGTCAGCTCGAAGTCGGTTTCCAGGTTGTACAGGTTGGGATTTTCCTTCGCCAGCGCCAGCAGCTCCTCGCTCCAGGCCTGCACGGTGTCGTAGTCCGGACCGCCGATCACCAGCTCGATGGGCTCGCTGAAGCCGCCCCCCAGCCCACCGGGATTGATCGCCACCGAGCGCACCCCCGGCACACTGCCGAGAATTGGCCACAGCTCGGCGGCCAGCTCCTGCTGGCGCATGGTGCGTTCTTCCCACGGCACCAGGCCGACAATCATCAGCCCCCGGTCCTGTTCGTCACGGAAGCCGACAATCGCCAGCAGCCGGTCGGCAATACCCTGCTCCAGGTAGGGCATCAACTGGCGTTCAATCTTGCTGACGTGGTGATCGGTGTATTCCACCGTCGATCCCCGCGGCGCACTGGCGGGCACAATCACCACACTGCGGTCCTCCGTCGGCGCCAGTTCCTGGGGCAGTTGCGGAAACACCACCGCAGCCAGAACCAGCCCTGCCAGGCCCAGCCCAAGCAGCAGCCCGGGCTGGCGCAGGGAGAACCGCAACAGCCGCTCGTAACCCCGGGTCAGCCCCGACAGCACCCGCTCGCTGGCCATCCACAGGCGATGGCCCTCCGCCTGCTGAGGGCTGTGCCGCAGCCACTTGGAACACAGCATCGGCGCCAGCGTCAGTGCCACCAGACTCGATACCACCACCGCCGCTGCCAGGGTAAAGCCAAACTCGGCAAACAGCCGGCCGACGTTGCCCTGCATGAACGAGATCGGCACAAACACCGCCACCAGAGTCAGGGTAGTGGCAATCACCGCAAACGCCACCTGCTTGGCACCGCGGAAGGCAGCCAGCAACGGCGGCTCGCCATCATCAATGCGGCGCTGGATGTTCTCCAGCATCACAATGGCGTCGTCCACCACCAGGCCGATGGCCAGGATCACCGCCAGCAGGGTCAGGACGTTGACCGAGAAGCCCAGCGCCCCAAGGCCGATAAACGCGCCAATCACCGCCACCGGGATGGTAACGGCGGGAATCAGGGTCGCCCGCCAGGACCGCAGGAACACGAAAATCACCAGGATCACCAGCGCCACCGCAATGGCCAGGGTGGTGATCACCTCGCGGATCGAGGCACGGATAAACAGCGATTCGTCGTAGCTTTCGGCTATCGACACTTCCGGCGGCAGGGTTTGGCGGATGTTGTCCAGTTCAGCCTGGACCCGGTCCGACACCGCCACGGTGTTGGCCTTGGACTGCCGGATAATACCCAGGCCAACCGCATTCTTGCCGTTGGCCCGCAGCCGTCCGACGTCGGACTCCACGCCCATTTCCACCCGGGCCACTTCCCCCAGCCGCAGCAGGTTGTTGCCGTCACGGCGGATCACCAGCTCACGGAAGGCCTCCACCGACGATAACCGGCCTTCCGCCCGCACGGTGAAGTCCCGGGTTTCCGATTCCAGTGAGCCGGCGGGGAACTCGGCGTTGTTGGCCCGTAGCGCCCGCTCCACTTCTGCCACGGTGATGTCCCGGGCCGCCAGCCGCTGCTGGTCCAGCCACACCCGGATGGCGTAACGGCGCTCACCACCGATCCGCACCCGAGCAACGCCCTCCAGCACCGACAGCCGGTCCACCAGTACCCGGTCGGCGTAGTCACTGAGCTCAGCGCGACTCCAGACATCACTGCGCAGGGTGACCCACATCATCGGGTTGGCATCGGAGTCGGCCTTGCTGACCACCGGGGCGTCCGCCTCATCCGGCAGCTGGTTGGCCACCCGCGACACCGCATCGCGGACGTCGTTGGCGGCAACGTCGACATCGACATCGCTGTTGAATTCAATGGAGGTGCGGGATTCCGCCTGCTCGGTACTGGAGGTCACCGAGCGGATGCCTTCGATCCCGCTCACCGCGCCCTCGATTACCTGGGTAATCTGGGTGTCCACCACCTCGGCGGCGGCGCCGGTGTAATCGGTGGAGATGGAGACATAGGGTGGATCAATGTCCGGGTACTCCCGCACCGGCAGACCCAGCAAGGCCGCCAGGCCGAACACCAGCACCAGCAGGCTGAGCACGGTGGCGAACACCGGCCGCTTGATGGAGACATCCGACAGGATCACGATGCCGCTCCCGGCGCCCTGGCCAGGTGGCTGGGAGGAATGGCACTGGCGTCGTCCACCACCTTGACCGGGTCTCCGCTGCTGAGGCGGTCCTGGCCGGTGATCACCACCTGGTCATCCAGTGCCAGACCTTCGAGGATCTCTACCCAGCCGGGCTGGCGCTGACCCACGGACACCGTGGTGCGCCGGGCCTGTCCGTCCACCACGGTGAACACGTAGCTGGCGCCACCACGAATCAGCATCGCCTGCTCGGGAATCACCAGCGCCTCGCGCTCCGCCAGGGTCAACCGCACCGACATGAACTGGCCCGGCCGCAGGCGACCGTCCGGATTGTGCACCTGCGCCCGCACCGGCAGGGTCCGGCTCAGTTCGATGACCCGCGAGCCCAGCTCGATCAGGGTGCCGGCAAAACGCTCGTCACTGTAGGCCGGGGTGGTGCCTTCCACCCGCTGGCCACGATGGAGCTGGCCCAGGAAGCGCTCGGGAACCGAGAAGCCGAGCTCCATCCGGCTGGTGTCGTCCAGGGTGGCGATGACATCGCCCACGCTGAGGTAGCTGCCCAGGCTGAGGTCAGTGAGCCCGACCACGCCGCTGAACGGCGCTTCGATGCGATGGTTGTCAAGGCGGGTCTGGGCCGCCACACGCTGGGCTCTGGCCACATCCAGAGCGGTGCGCAGCTCGTCGAGACGGGACTGGGAAATGCTGTTGTTGGTGACCAGCCGGCGGGCGCGGTCAAACTGGCGCTGGGCCTCAGCCAGCTGGGCCTCCGCCACCTCCAGATCGGCGCGGGCCTGGCGATCGTCCAGCTGCACCAGACGCTGGCCCTGCCGTACCCGACCACCGGACTCGAACTCCATCGCCACCACCCGGCCGCTGACTTCGGCCGTCAGCGACACCGCTTCCCGGGACTTCAGGGTGCCCACCGCCGACAGCGCGTCCTGAACCTGCTGCAGCCTGGGCTGGGCGGTGTTGACGATGCGGGGCGGCCGTTGCTCCTGTTCGCCGGCGGTCTGTTGTTCCGCCAGCATCTGGTAGCCAGCCCCCGCCACCACCGCCACCAGCAGGATGGCCAGGGCGATCATCCCTTGTTTCAGCATACTCCCGTCTCACCTTTCGTGATCATCGTTTCTGGATCACCAGCACCACCTCGCCAACCTCCACGCCCCACTTGGTCATGGTGGTCTGGTTGATCAACGTATCGGGGGTCACCAGGTGCATCCAGTCGTCCATGTGCACGTCGATGGCGCCATCATCGGTGGCCACCCGAAGCACGTAATTCATATGCAGGCTGTTGCCTGCCCAGCGCATCTGGCCTGGGGACACCACATCACCGGCCTCGGCCAGGTAGCCGTCGGCGTTGGGTGTCAGGGTCCAGATGCGGGTCTGGCGTTCGCCGTCGTCAAAGCGGAACACCTCATCCAGGGTCCCCACCCCGCGGTCGTCCCAGTGGGCAACGATGTCGGCATCAAAGGTGCGGATCACTTCGCCGGAGAAGTCCTTGACCACCCCGCGCGCGGAAAGTTCACCCTCGAAGAAGCGGGTCGGCTCCAGCACCGGCGTCCGCCCCTGGTAGTCGTCCAGCGACGGTCCGGCACAGCCGGCCAGTGCGACTGCCAGCCAACATACCCACAGCCGGGCGCCGGCGCCATACTTCCGGGACCATTTTTGCATGTTATTTACCTCCGCTTGAGTTATCCACAGGGCTTTACGGCTCCCGGGGCGGATTGGACCGACCGGCACGGGTCGTCAGGAGCGGGCTTTCGTCATTTCGGCCAATTGTCCTTGCTGACAGGGGGGCAGGCGGTTTTCGTCAATGGAACGCCCGTTTGAATGCCGTACAACAAAAAACAGACACGGCCCGGCCTGGGCCTTTCCCCTGACAATCGCATCACAGAGGTACCGGTATGCCGACCTACAAGGCTCCCCTGCGGGACATGAAATTCCTGCTCAACGAGGTCTTTGACTACCCCCGCCACTACGCCTCCCTGGCCAGCGGCGAGAACGCCACGCCGGACATTGTTGACGCCATTCTCAGCGAGTGCGGCCGTTTCTGTGAGGACGTGCTGAGCCCGCTGTACCAGAGCGGCGACGAGGAAGGCTGCAAACTGGAAAACGGCGAGGTCACCACCCCCAAAGGCTTCAAGGAGGCCTACGCCCAGTACGTCGCTGGTGGCTGGCAGGGCCTGTCGGCGCCCGAGGAGTTCGGTGGCCAGGGCCTGCCGGCCTCGCTGGGGCTGTTCAAGCAGGAAATGATGGGCACCGCCAACTGGTCCTTCTCGATGTACCCGGGCCTGTCCATTGGCGCCATGAACACCATCTTCCTCCACGGCAGTGACGAACAGAAACAGACCTATCTGCCGCCACTGACCGAGGGCCGCTGGGGCGGCACCATGTGCCTGACCGAACCCCAATGTGGCACCGACCTGGGCCAGGTCAAGACCAAGGCCGAGCCCCAGGCCGATGGCAGCTACCGGGTCACCGGCACCAAGATCTTCATTTCCTCCGGCGAGCACGACCTCACCGACAACATCGTCCATGTGGTGCTGGCCCGTCTGCCGGACGCGCCCAAGGGCACCCGCGGCATTTCCCTGTTCATCGTGCCCAAGTTCCTGCCGGATGATAACGGCGATGTCGGCCAGCGCAACGGCGTCACCTGTGGCAGTCTGGAAAAGAAAATGGGCATCAAGGCCTCAGCCACCTGCGTGATGAACTTCGACGACGCCACCGGCTACCTGATCGGCCCGGAGAACCAGGGCCTGGAATGCATGTTCACGTTTATGAACACCGCCCGCATCGGCACTGCCATCCAGGGCGTGGGGCCGGCGGAACTGTCCTACCAATGGGCGCTGGACTACGCCAGGGATCGCCGCTCCATGCGGGCGCTGTCCGGCAAGAAGGAGCCGGATCAGGTCGCCGACAGCCTGATCCATCACGCCGACGTACGGCGTATGCTGCTGACCCAGAAGGCCATCGCCGAAGGCGGTCGCGCCATGCTGTATTACGCCGCGCGGCTTGCCGACCACATGGTGGAAGGCCATGAACAGGGCGACAGCAAGAAGGCCGAGGCCTACGACGACAAACTCGGCTTCCTGACGCCGATCCTCAAGGGCTTCCTCACCGAGCTCGGCTACGAGGCCGCCAACCAGGGCGTGCAGGTCTTCGGTGGCCACGGCTACATCCGCGAGCATGGCATGGAGCAGATCATCCGTGACACCAAGATCGCCACCCTGTACGAAGGCACCACCGGCATCCAGGCCCTCGACCTGCTGGGCCGCAAGGTACTGATGATGACCCAGGGCGGTGCGGTGCGGGAATTCACCCTGAAGATCGCCAACTTCGCCCGCAAGCAGTTGACCGACAAGCGGTTACGGCCGTTCGCAGTGGAACTGCTGAAACTGACGGCGCAGTGGAACGTGCTGACTGTGCGGCTGATGCTGGCGGCCCGTAAGGACCGCGACGTAGTCAGCGCTGCGGCCCACGACTTCCTGATGTACAGCGGCTACGTCACCATGGCCTACCTGTGGGCCCGTCAGGCGGCGGTAGCGGCAGACAAACTGGAGCACGGCGGCGCCGACGCGGCGGAGTTCTACCGCGCCAAGCTGGCCACCGCCGAATTCTATTACGAGCGACTGCTGCCACGGGCCCAGAGCCACGCCACCAGCATGCTCAGCCCCACCAAAAACCTGATGCAGCTGGACGCCGAGCATATGGCGTTTCTGGGCTAGGAACCCGGTCTATCAGTGCCGCTGCGGCTGGTATCCCGACAGGGGGTTACTATAGGCCGTAGCGGTCGCTGATGGCGGAGAACATGCCGGACTGGTGCACCTGCTCCAGGGCCATCTCCAGGGTCTGTACCACTTCATCCGGGGTGTCCGGATTCAGTGCCAGGTAGAGCTCGGTCTCGTTGAACGAGTACAGCTCTTCAATGTCTTCGACGTCCTGCTGGGAGGCCAGATAGTAGCCGGTCAGACGATCCACCAGCCACAGGTCGATCTGCCCCAGGGCCAGTCGCCGCGGGTTGAGGTCGTTGCTGTCCAGCTCGGACATCTTGAATCCCCGCTCCTTGAGGAAATCGGTCATGATGTCGTTGCGGTAGCCACCGAAACTGTAACCCTTGGCGTCATCCAGGCTGCTGAGGGTAATGTCGGTGCCGGCCTTGCCGAAGACCGTCCAGGCAACGGTGGTCAATGGCCCCACCCACTTGAACTGCCCTGCCCGCTCGTCGTTGTAGGCGGTGCAGAACACCCCATGGTTGGGTTTGTTCAGGGCCCGCTGATAACCGTAATCCCAGTTCCTCAGCTTGATCACAAAGTCCAGGCTGGTGTTGGCCATGATGGCCTCCACCAGATCGGTACACAGACCGTCAATCTGATCGGCACTGTGTTCGAAAGCGCGCCCGGTGGCGCTCATGTTGTAGGGCGGGTAATTCTCGGTATAGAAATAGAGCTTTTCACTGGCCATGGCGGGCACCCCGGTGCCCATCAGCATGGCCAGCAGCATCGGTACTGCGAGCAGACGCATCGACGATTCCTCAACAATGATCGGGATCTAACCGCTCGTACTGCTTCCGGGGCTTTCCCCATCACGAGCCGGGACACGTACACTGTAGCTACGTTGTCGGATTAGGCCGTCATTCTAGCCGTGTCTTTTTGTAACAATTGCAATTACGAATCATTTAAGTATTAAGGATCGTCGCTGCCGGCTGCTCAGTACTTGTCCTGAATCGCTTGGTAAATGCCGGACTGGCGAATACGCTCCAGCGCCGCTTCCAGCGTCTGTACCACGGCGTCCGGTGTCTGGGGATTCAGGGCCAGGAAAATCTCCCCTTCCTCGAAGGCGTACACCGGCTTCAGGCCCTCAACGTTCTGCTGGGAGGCGATGTAGGGGCCGGCCAGACGGTCAGCAATCCACAGATCGATCTGGCCCAGTTCCAGCCGCTTCGGGTTCAGATCATCGCTGTCCAGTTCCGACACGGACAGCCCCTGGTCCTTGAGGTACTGCGCCATGACGTCATTGCGATAGCCACCGATGGTCAGGCCACGGGCGTCAGACAGGCGGTTAACCCGGATATCACTGCCGGAGGCGGCAAACAGCGTGCGCTGGTTGGTCGCCAGCGGCCCCACCCATTTGAACAGCGGTGCCCGTTCCTCGGTGTAGTGGGTGCAGAAAATACCGTGGTTCGGCTTCTCCATCGCCCGGCTGTAGCCGTAATCCCAGTTCCGCAGCTTGATCACGTAATCCAGCTGGGTTTCGGCGAGCATTGCCTTGACGATTTCCGTGCACAGGCCGTCCACGCCGCTGCCGTTGTGCTCGTAAGCTCGGCCAGTGGCACTCATGTTGTAGGGGGGAAAGTTTTCGGTGTAGAGATAGAGCCGGTCACTGGCATGTCCGGTTGAGGACATCAGGAACGCTGGCAGGGCCAGCAGCAGAGCAGCAATCAGTCGCATTGGTACCTCCATGGTGAAAGACGTGTCAGCCGGTCTGACTGGTCGAAAATCGATCAGGGTGTCGGAGTGTACTTGAGTCCGATGAAAAGGTTTCGCACTTCACTGTATCAATTTGTAATCCGCCACCGAATGCCCCCTTTTGCGCCATAGGTAATTGCAGGTGTTGAATTTTTCAGCACCGCCCCCACACATCTGGCGACCAATCACACAGGAGTCAATCAACCATCCGCCAACGCGGTGACCAAAAGCAGGAGGTTCGATAATGGACATTCGATCTGACGACTTTTACCCCACCCGCCTTGAGCGTCCCCACGCCAGTTTCGAACGCCGGGACCCGGTTATCCACAGCGATTGCGCCGAGCGGGCGAACGGTCCACTGAGTGACACCGAGCTGGCCCGCTACCAGCGCGACGGCTTTCTGGTGTTCAACGACTTTCTCGATGACGACACAGTGCGCCGGTTTCGTGCCGATCTGCAGGGCTATGAGCAGGATGACAGCGTGCTTCAGGCGGAGGGCACGATCACCGAGCCCGGCAAGCAGGAAATCCGCTCCATTTTCGGCATTCACGAAATGTCCGAACGCTTTGACCGCCTGACCCGCGACCCACGGCTGCTGGACATGGTGCATCAGCTGCTGGGCAGTGACGTCTACATCCACCAGTCGCGCATCAATTACAAGCCGGGGTTCCACGGTCGGGGGTTCGACTGGCATTCGGATTTTGAGACCTGGCACGCCGAGGACGGGATGCCACGGATGCGGGCGGTGAGTTTCTCCATCGCCCTCACCGACAACACCCCGTTCAATGGGCCACTGATGCTGGTGCCGGGCTCGCACCGAACCTTTGTTCCCTGTGTCGGCCGCACCCCGGAGGACAACTACCGATCATCCCTGAAGCAGCAGAAGATCGGCGTACCCGCCGACGCCGAACTGGACCGGCTGATCGATCACCACGGCATTCAGGCGCCAACCGGCCGGGCCGGGTCGCTGATCGTATTCGAGTGCAACACCCTCCACGGCTCCAACGCCAACATGTCACCCTGGCCCCGGAGCAACCTGTTCTTCGTGTATAACAGTATCCACAACCAGCTGGTCCAGCCCTTCTGCGGCAACCGGCCGCGCCCCGGTTTCCTCGGCAATCGCGACCAGCCCCATGGGATTACCGCCCGGCCTCACTCGCCCTCACGTCAGGTGGGCTAATTCAGGGCTGGCGCAGGCTGCGGACGAAGTCGTCGGATTCGGCCATGGCCTGTTCCATGTCGCGGATCAACTGATCGACATCGGCGCGGATGCGCCCCAGTTCGTTCTCCAGCGCGCCGATGGCCTGGGCGTTGAGGTTGTGCTTGAGAAACAGCACCTGGTCCTCAAACGCCTCCAGTACCGGCGCCATCCGTGCCTCAGCCTGGTGCATGCGGCGGATCAGCGTGGCGTACTGGCGGCGGGTGTCCCGCAGCTGCTGCTCGCTGGCCCGCCGCAGGTTGGCGTTCTGGTAACGACCCAGTTCCTCCTGCCACTCCTCAAACAGGGCTTCAGACACGTCCTCCACCGAGTCGATGCGGGCGCGGACATCTTCCGCCACGCTCTGGCTGTCCTCGAAGGCATCCCGCAGCTCCTCGTACCGGGCCTTGAGGTCGGTGTCCGGGGTCTCCACCACGTGCTGGAACCGCGCCAGCGAGGAACGGAAGGTGGTGCGGGCCTCATCCTGACTTTCCCGCGCTTCCTCCACCCGGTCCACCAGGATTTCCCGCTTCTCAATCCCGAATTTCTCCATGGTGTCGTAGTACAGGCTGGAGCACCCGGACACCAGGACCAGCAGCACCAGTCCGAGTAAACCTGTGGAAAAGCTGTTAGCAACATCGCGGCTAGGGTTCATCTGTGCGTACTCTCCTTGGCAATGGGTCGGCGTGCCCTGTGGTTGCAGGCAACTACTTGCCGAACCATAGTGTATTAATATATTTAAAAAACAATAAATTAAGATTTTCTCAGAGCACCTGTGGAGCACGAAAAATGTGTCTATGTTGGCAATTTTTAAGAATCGGCTCCAGCTCACCCAATTCCAAACTGGGGTAAGTGGGAGCCTTGTATATGCCTCAACCTGCATAAAATCAGAGCATTGGAACCGTTTCATAGCTCCTTCTACCAACACGGACTATAGTAACATCGCTTTCTAAACGTATTCGTTCTCATTTAAACAGCATTGACGCACAACATCGCTGTGCATAAAATGGACAGAAAGTAACCAGGCTACTATGGCGGTTGAATTCAGGGATGCATGGCTGGAGGCTTTTTACGACGAAGACCAAAGCCACAAGAAGATACCCAGCACTATTGAAGGCGCACTATTCAGAAAGGTTCAGATTCTGGATGCCGCGACGCAAGAGTCAGACTTGAGGATTCCACCGGGTAACCGTTTTGAACATTTGCAGGGAAACCTTTCTGGCTGGTGTTCGATCCGGGTTAACAAGCAGTATCGCCTGATTTTTCGCTGGGAAGATGGCACCGCCCAGGATACGTATCTAGACCCGCATGTTTACAAGGGCTAGAGGAGGTTATGGTAATGAGGAATACAAAACGTCGTCCAGTGACGGTAGGCGAAATGCTGGTAACCGAGTTTCTGGAGCCGATGAACATAGAAATCAGTGAACTTGCCAGGGCAATGGGCGTGCACAGAAATACACTCAGTCGGATTGCGCATGACAAAGGGACATTAACCGCTCCCATGGCGATTAAACTCGCAGCTGCGCTGGGGAACACACCTGAGTTCTGGTTGAATATCCAGCACTCCGTTGAGTTATGGGATGTTCGCCATCGTGCCTATGAGCAGGAAGCGAAAAATGTGAAACGTGTAAAGCCTGATGTCCTGCCGCTAAAGAAAGCCTGAAGAACAGCGTAACTGTTGCATACTGATCGGAACCGGCAAGCTGATCCCATCGCCTTGTGGCTTTTCTCGCGTTTTCGGGACGTGCATTCAAGCTTGAATTCAGGAGCCTTTCAGCTTCCAGCCACTGCGTGGCGCCTGCCTTTGATTTCAAACGTTGCTGCAGTTCCAGTTAGGTGCCTTTCAATGCTTTGTGCCAACAACAGCGCACCTATCAAGCGATACTTTCGTAACCTCGATATTGAACACCTCATCCAGTGCTGACCGAAGGCCTTTGTGGTTATCCCAGACAGCTTTCTTGTTGAGCCGCTCAGCCGCTGCAGAAAAAGTTCATTGGTTTACTTTTGGTTGTTGTGGATAACCCTTTTTCACCACGTCACTTGCCGATACAGAAACTGGAAAAAATCTTCCCGAGCAGGTCGTCCGGGGTCAGGGTGCCGGTGATTTCCCCCAGGGCATCCTGGGCGGCGCGCAGATCTTCCGCCAGCAGCTCGCCGGCACCGTAGCCGTCGAGCTGCTGCTGACCTTCGAGCAGTGACTGGCGGGCGCGGTCGAGGGCATCGAGATGGCGCCGCCGGGCCAGGAAACCGCCCTCGGTAGTGGCGGCAAAGCCCATGCACTGCTTGAGGTGATCCCGCAGCACCTCCAGGCCACTGGCGGATTTGGCCGCCAGCCGAATCACCGGTGCACTGGCGTTTTCCACTACGCCCACCGCTTCACCGGACAGGTCCACCTTGTTGCGGATCACCGTGACTGGCGCCGACGCCGGCAGCAGGTCGATAAAGTCAGGCCAGATGGCGTGGGGCTCGGTGTCGGCCGTGGTGGTGGCGTCCACCATCAGCAGGATGCGATCGGCCTGGCGAATTTCGTCCCAGGCGCGGGCGATACCGATCCGTTCCACTTCGTCCGGACTGTCCCGCAGGCCGGCGGTGTCGATGATGTGCAGGGGCATGCCATCGATGTGGATATGTTCCCGGAGCACGTCCCGGGTGGTGCCTTCAATGGCGGTCACGATGGCCGCTTCCCGCCCCGCCAGGGCATTGAGCAGGCTGGATTTGCCGGCGTTGGGGCGACCGGCGATCACCACCTTCATGCCGTCCCGGAGGATACTGCCCTGCTGGGCCTCCGCCAGGATGGTATCCAGATCCGCCATGATGGCGGCCAGATCGATGGCCACCTTGCCATCGGCAAGAAAGTCGATCTCCTCCTCGGGAAAATCGATGGCGGCCTCGACGTAAATGCGTAAGTGGGTGAGCGCCTCCACCAGGGTGTCGATGCGGCGGGAAAACTCCCCCTGTAACGAGCGCACGGCGCAGCGGGCCGCCTGCTCGGAGCTGCTCTCAATCAGATCGGCAATGGCCTCCGCCTGGGTCAGATCGAGCTTGTCGTTGAGAAAGGCGCGTTCGGAAAACTCTCCGGGGCGGGCCAGACGGGCCCCGAGGCTGCACACTTCCCGCAACAGCAGGTCTAGGATGACGGTACCCCCGTGGCCCTGGAGTTCAAACACATCCTCGCCGGTAAAGGAGTTCGGGTTGGGGAAAAACAGCCCGATGCCCTCATCGATCACCGCCCCGTCGGCCTGGCAGAACGGGCCGTAGTGGGCGAAGCGGGGCCGAGGTTCAAAACCCAGCAGGCGGGTAGCAATGGTTTTGGCCGCTGGCCCGGAAACCCGGACGATGCCCACGCCGGCCTGACCCGGAGCAGTGGCAATAGCGGCAATGGTGTCGGTGGTCATCGACAGCTCCTGGCTGTGGACAGAACGCACAAAGGCCCCTGAAAAGGGGCCCCTGTGGATAACTAACGGCGATGAAGGCTGCCGTCAGTGTTTCTTGCCCGCGGATTCGGCTTCGATCTTGCGGGTAATGTACCACTGCTGGCTGATCGACAGCACGTTGTTCACCAGCCAGTACAGTACCAGACCCGCCGGGAACCACAGGAAGAAGATGGTGAAGACCAGTGGCATCAGTTTCATGATCTTGGCCTGCATCGGGTCCGGCGGTGACGGGTTGAGACTCATCTGCAGGAACATGCTGGCGCCCATCAGGATCGGCAGGATGAAATAGGGGTCCATCACCGACAGATCGTGTATCCACAGCATGAACGGCGCATGCCGCAGCTGAACACTCTCGAACAGGACCCAGTACAGCGCGATGAAGACCGGCATCTGCACCAGGATCGGCAGACAGCCGCCCAGTGGATTGATCTTCTCTTTCTTGTACAGCGCCATCATTTCCTGGGACATGCGCTGGCGGTCTTCGCCGTACAGTTCCCGCAGACGGGTCAGTTGTGGCGCTACCGCCCGCATCCGTGCCATCGACCGGTAACTGGTGGCGGAGAGTTTGAAGAATACCCCCTTGACCAGCACCGTCAGCAGAATGATGGCCATACCCCAGTTGCCGACCAGGCTGTGGAACCATTCCAGGATGTAGAACAGTGGCAGTGCGATGAAGAACAGGAAGCCGAAATCGACGGTGCGATCCAGGTTCGGTGCAACCTGTTCCAGGCGATCAATGATCTTCGGACCGACGTAGGCGGTAGCGCCGATCTCGGCACTGTCGCCAGGCTCAACCACGGTGGCCGGACTGACAAAGCCCATCACCACCAGGTCACCGCGCATGGTGGTCTGGAACTGGTTGGCCTGTTCCTGGGTCGGCACCCAGGCGGTGAGGAAATAGTGTTGCAGGAACGCCAGCCAGCCGTTATGAACCGTCTGGTTGATGGGGTTTTCCCGCAGATCGTCAAAATCGTGCTTGTCGTATGGGTCCTCGGAAGAACTCATCACCATGCCCAGGAAGGCCCGGATGCCCATGCTGTTCTGGGCAGTGGGGTCAGGACTGCGATCACGGACAATTTTGCCGGAAAAGTTGCCCTGCCAGGTGGCGTCGGACTGGTTGTTCACCAGATAGCGAACGTCAACCTGGTAGCTGTCCCGGGTCAGGGCGTACCGCTTGGTGACTTCCACCCCGCTGTCGGCTGTGAACACCAGATCGACGGTCAGCTGATCCTGATCGTCGCCGAGCTGGTAGTGGCTCAGCTCGCTGGCGTACACCGGAGTATCGCCATTACGCCGGCTGTCAAAGCCGTTCCGACCAATCAGACCACTTTCCAGCATGTAGGTGCGCTGGTCATTATTTTGCAATAACTTCAGTGGGTTACCGCTATTAAGATCGTCTTCGTAGTGGAGCAGCTCGGCTTCCACCAGATTGCCGCCGACCCGGTCAATGGTCAGCGTCATGACATCGGTGGTGACGGTAATCAGCTGATCAGACACTTGGCTGGCATTGGCGTCGTTCGCCAGACCGGTGGTGGTACTTTCCGGTGTGGTGAATTCCTCATCCGCTGTATCGCCTGTCGCTACAGGTTCGCTGCCGTCGGCAGAAGCCAGGGTTGGCGCGCTGGACTCACTGGTTACCTGGGCCGTTGGGGGCTGGTGATAGTCCTCATTCCAGGCCAGTACCATCAGGTAACTGACAATCGCCAGGCCGGCGTAAAGAGCAATGCGTTTGATGTCCATAAACCTACTGTGTCGTCTGGTTGGCGTTAACAGAGCGGATGGAACTGCCTTCCGGAGAGGGCGGTGTGGGCGTTGACGGTGGTACCGGGTCGTAGCCGCCGGGTGACCAGGGGTGACAACGCAGTAATCGTCGACCCGCCAGATATGAGCCGCGAACCGCACCATGGCGTTCGATGGCTTCGATGGCGTAGTTGGAACAGGTCGGATAGTGACGGCAATGACTCGCCATCATGGGACTGATTGCGTACTGGTAGCAACGAATGGGCAGGAGCAGCAGTTTGCGCATGGACCCGTTCCCTAAGCCGTCCCGGAATTGCGGGTTTGGGCGTTGACCGGTGGTGCTGGCTGGTTGCTGGCCAGGCTTTTGCGCCGTAACCGTTGCCAGAGTTCGTCCAGTATGTCGTGCAGTTTGGCGTTTTCAATGCCGGCCAGGCCCTGTCGGCCCAACACAATGATGTCAACGGCAGGCAGGTCAGGGTGCTGACGAAAGCTTTCGCGCACCAGTCGCTTGACCCGGTTTCGCTGGACCGCGTGTTTCAGGTTCTTCTTGGCGAAAATCAGCCCAAGACGGGGTCGACCAAGCTCATTAGCCGATGCCAGAACCAGAAAATGGCGGTGCGGAACCTTGATCTGGACGTTATCGAATACCCTGCCGTAGTCCCCCGGACGCAGTAAACGGGCGTTCTTGGGAAACGACAGGGAATTCATTGCAGCTGCAGACTGTCCGATCAGGCGGACAGACGAGCGCGACCCTTGGCACGGCGACGAGCCAGAATCTTGCGGCCGTTGGCAGTAGCCATGCGGGCACGGAAACCGTGAACACGCTTACGCTTCAGGACGCTCGGTTGAAACGTTCTTTTCATGGGAATGCTCTCACGTTACAGAAGTTGGATGTTCAGTTGCTGGCTGCAAAATGAACAGCCAAAACAGGAGCGGCATTCTAGGGCAAGTGCAAGTCTAATTCAATGGCCTGATGGTGCGGTGAAAGTTACGGATTGCCGAAGTTTTGATCAGGGCCAGGAACCGTGGTCAGCCTGATTGGCAATGGACCGGACGTTTGCTGCAACACCGGTGGTGGAGGTCAGCGATCGTATGGCCCCGTCATCATCTAATATGTCATCAAAAGTGACATGACGTGTGGTGTGAGGAAATGCTTGCTCAGGGCAGGACATTGTTCGCAGCAATTTCGGGTCAGTGGGGATGGGATCGATGGCTGGTGACAGGATCAGTTAATTAAACCAATAGGTCTTTTTTTATTCTCTTTAAAGATATTTATTACTGTTATAGGGCAACAGGTATTCTGTGGATACCTGTAAAAACGCCATTTAAATCAAAAAACTGCAACGATGACAACCGGGTTGACTAGTGCCTCTGAGGGCTGTGGGTAACCGTCGGGGGGATTGGGGATAAAACGTGACCAGGGCAATTGGACGAGTTATGCCATGATGGGTCCAACGTCTGGACACAGGGTTTGACCCCGGGTGCCAACAGGGTCCTGTGAATAACTTTTCTGTAGCGGATTATCTGTACACAACGCTGTCGGTAAGTCTGCAACAAGCTGAAAAACATCATTATAGATTTCCACAGGCTGTGAATGACCGCCCTGGTGCCCTTTTCCTGGCGGTGTTTGGCAGGGTAGAATCCGGGATTACCTTTTCCACGACGACGTTTCTGGCGGTGACCAGAGGTGTTCTCGCTGGCGTTTATAAGCATCGGAGGCGGGCGACGTGCCGCAGACCATTTGGCATCAATGTCTAGAAGTACTCCGGGATGAGTTTCCCGCGCAGCAGTTCAATACCTGGCTGAGACCGCTGCAGTCGGATCAGCGCGACGGGCAGCTGATGCTGTTTGCCCCGAACCGGTTCGTGATGGACTGGGTGAATGAAAAGTACCTCCGCCGTATAGAGGAAGTACTCAAGGATCTGGAGGGTGGTCAGGCCCCGCGGGTTCATATGAAAGTGGGCTCGGCGCCCAAGGCCAGTGAGCCGGTGGCGCGATCCCAGCCGGCGGCGGTGCAGACGCCGACGCCAGTCAGTGATGAGGAAGCCGGCAGTGTCACCGAAGAGGAAGCCGGTGTGGCTGCCACGGTGGTGGAGCCGAAGACCCAGTCGCTGGCCCAGACCACCGCTGCCCGAACCAGGAATGACAGCGAACGGCGGCCGGTGCAGGTGGAAGGGGACATCAAGCATCAGAGCTTCCTTAATGAAGGCTTTACCTTCGAAACCTTTGTCGAAGGTAAGTCCAACCAACTGGCACGGGCGGCCTCGATGCAGGTGGCAGAGAACCCCGGTGGTGCCTATAACCCGCTGTTCCTCTATGGCGGCGTGGGCTTGGGTAAGACCCACTTGATGCACGCCATCGGCAACGAGATTGTTCGCCGTAATCCGGGCGCCAAGGTGGCGTACCTGCGCTCGGAACGGTTCGTGGCGGATATGGTCAAGGCGCTGCAGCTCAATGCGATCAATGAGTTTAAACGCTATTATCGCTCGGTGGACGCGCTGCTGATTGATGACATCCAGTTCTTTGCCCGTAAGGAGCGGTCCCAGGAAGAGTTTTTCCATACCTTCAACGCCTTGCTCGAAGGCGGCCAGCAGGTGATTGTGACCTGCGACCGCTTTCCCAAGGAAATCGTCGATATGGAAGAGCGGCTCAAGTCCCGGTTTGGCTGGGGCCTGACGGTAATGGTGGAACCGCCGGAGCTGGAAACCCGGGTGGCGATCCTGATGAAAAAGGCGGAACAGGCCAATGTTCGTCTGAGCAGCGAAGCGGCCTTCTTTATTGCCCAGAAAATCCGCTCCAACGTGCGGGAACTGGAAGGGGCGCTGCGACTGGTGATTGCCAACGCCCACTTTACCGGGTCGGAAATCACGCCGCCGTTCATCCGCGAGAGCCTGAAGGATCTGTTGGCGCTGCATGAAAAGCAGGTCAGCATCGACAATATCCAGCGCACCGTAGCAGAGTATTACAAGATCAAGGTGGCAGACTTGCTGTCGAAACGGCGCACCCGCACCGTGACGCGTCCCCGTCAGGTGGCGATGTCGCTGGCCAAGGAACTGACCAATCACAGCCTGCCGGAAATTGGCGAGGCGTTTGGCGGACGGGACCACACCACGGTTCTGCACGCCTGCAAGAAAATCGTGGAATTGCAGGAATCCGATCCCAATATCCGCGAAGACTACCAGAACTTCATGCGGCTGCTGACCACCTGAGGGACCGGCGCCGGGACCGGCCGACGCCAGGCAAGCCGTAAACAGAACGATTATTCACAGACCCATCGAACCAGTAGACCGAGTGCCAGCCATGAGACTGACAATCAGCCGCGAGTCCCTGCTTACCCCGTTGCAATCCATCGCCGGGGTGGTGGAACGGAAACAGACCATGCCGGTGTTGTCCAACGTGCTGTTGGACGCCGAGGGCAATACCCTCACCCTGACCGGCACCAATATGGAAGTGGAACTGGTCGGCCGGGTCACCCCGGTACACGTCGACCAGCCGGGTCGGATTACCGTACCCGCCCGCAAGTTGGCGGATATCTGCCGCGCCCTGGGCGACGAGTCGCCGATCGAACTGTCGCTGGAGGGTGATCGCCTGCACCTGCACTGCGGAGCCAGCCACTTTACCCTCTCCACCCTGCCGGCGGAGCATTTCCCCAACGTGGAAGACGAGGACGAGAGTTTCCGGCTCGAGTTGCCGCAAAAGGAACTGGGACGGATGCTGGATGCGACCGCGTTCGCGATGGCGCAGCAGGATGTGCGTTACTATCTCAATGGCCTGTTGCTGGAAGTAGACGCCTCCCACGTTCGCACGGTCGCCACCGACGGCCACCGTCTGGCGATGGCTCACCTGGAACTGTCCACAGGCTGTCCCGATCTGCGCCAGGTTATTGTTCCCCGCAAGGGGGTGCTGGAACTGGCACGGCTGGTGGACGATCTGGAAACGCCGGTGACCCTGGTGATTGGCGACAACCATCTGCGGGCCACCATCGGCGCCTACACCTTTACCTCGAAACTGATCGAGGGCAAGTTCCCGGACTACAACCGGGTGATCCCGCGCGGCGGTGACAAGGTCGTACTGGCAGACCGGGCGACATTGAAAAATACCCTGCAGCGGGCGGGCATTTTGTCCCACGAAAACATCCGCGGTGTGCGTCTGAACCTGGCGCCCAACCAGCTTCAGGTGTTTGCCAACAACCCGGATCAGGAACAGGCCGAAGACGCGCTGCCGGTGGAGTATCAGGGCGAATCCCTGCAGATTGGTTTTAATGTAGGCTATCTGGTCGACGTCCTGAATGCGCTGGACGAAGACCAGGTCAAGATTACCCTGGCCAACCCAAACAGCAGTGCCCTGCTGGAGGCACAGAACGACAACCGTTGCCTGTACGTGGTCATGCCCATGCGGCTGTAATCGAGCCGGGCGTGTCAGGCCCTGAGACAGAGAGCGTCACAGAGACATCATGGCAGCAAGGATATCCATCATGACCGCAGTGACCAATGGCCTGAAAGGCGCGTTTCGAATCGGCCAGACCCTGAGTGTATTGGGTCGCACCGGTGTCAACTGGGCGCTGGGGGATCGTCCCCCGGCGCCACGTCTGCTGCGCCAGACGTTTGAATCCCTCGGCGCGACCTACATCAAACTGGGCCAGTTCATCGCCAGTTCCCCCACCTTTTTCCCCAAGGCCTACGTGGAGGAATTCCAGTACTGTCTGGACCGGACCCCAAGCCTGCCGTTTGCCACCATTCGCCGGATTATTGCCGCCGAGCTGGATCGGCCGATTGATCAGGTGTTTGCCCAAATCGAGCCCGAAGCTCTGGCATCGGCGTCGATCGCCCAGGTGCATGCGGCCAGGCTGGTGAGTGGAGAAGAGGTGGTGATCAAGGTGCAGAAGCCGGGTGTGGAAAACATCCTGCTGACCGACCTGAACTTTCTTTACGTGTCCGCGCGGATTCTCGAGACCCTGGCGCCAAAGCTGTCCTGGACCTCGATGTCCGGCATTGTGGAAGAAATTCAGCGCACCATGATGGAGGAGTGTGACTTCATCAAGGAAGCCAACAACCTCCAGGTATTCCGGGATTTCCTTCACAATACTCATAATGAGGATGCGACGGTTCCCCGTGTCTACCAACACGCCAGTACCCGGCGGATACTCACCATGGAACGCTTCCACGGAGTGCCATTGACGGATCTGGAGAGTATTCGCGGTTACGCCCGTGATCCTGAACGCACCCTGATAACCGCGATGAATACCTGGTTTGCCAGCCTCACCCAGTGCGAGTTCTTCCACGCCGATGTACACGCCGGTAACCTGATGGTGCTGACCGATGGCCGTGTCGGGTTTATCGATTTCGGCATCGTTGGCCGCATTCGGCCCGATACCTGGCAAGCGGTCTCGGACTTTATTTCCGCGGTGATGGTGGGCAACTTTGAAGGCGTGGCCGACGCCATGATCCGTATCGGAGTGACCCGGCAGACGGTGGTTGCGGCGGATCTTGCCGACGACCTGCGGCGACTGTATCAGCAGATGGACCGGATGGTTCCGGACATGGATAGCTATCAGCCCGATCAGGCTGAAGACGACGTCAACAGTATCCTGATGGACATGGTCAAGATCGGCGAAGGCCACGGCCTGCACTTTCCCCGCGAGTTTGCCCTGCTGCTGAAGCAGTTCCTCTACTTTGATCGCTATGTCCATATCCTGGCGCCGGAAATGGATGTGTTCATGGACGATCGCCTCACCCTGCTCCACTGATCGCTTAAGGGGTGTTGCCAACCGCCGGCTGTCCGCCGGTGTTGGCACATTCTGTTCACCATCCGTCTCTGACTTCCGCCCCCAGCAAGTTTATCCACAAACCGTCGATTCGCAGATCATCTGCTTTGGCTTTGCGGACACTGTGCATAACGTTTTGCAGCGTAACCACAGTTATTCCTTGTGTTCTGTGGATAGCTTGTGTGTAGTCCTGTCTTTCAATCGTCAAAAAGCCCCAGTTGTCCACAGACCGTGGTTTGTCCGCAGCTCAGCCCTACAGACGGTGTGTTTGGAAAGTTCAGTGTTCCCGCTCCTTGCGGGAGAGTGAACCTGTCGATGGCGCTCTTCAGGAGCATTTTGGGTCATAAAATCATCAGCCCCGGGTCTATCCACAAGGACTGTGCATATCCACAGCATAAACTCCGGCGCGGGTATGCTCTGGCCCGAACAGTCGTCTCGGTACGGTTTTCCGGTTATCAACAGAACAAGGTCGAGCCGGATCGGTTTGGCTGGCTGTGGATAGTTTTCTTGACGGTTTTTCCTGAGCTGCCCGCAGTTATCGGGCCGGTGATTGTCGGTTCATACCCGCGTTTTTCCGGTGCCAGGTAGCCCGACCGGTTTTCCTGGTATAACTGTGGATATCTTTTCCGCCGTGTTCGCCAACCGTTCGCGTCACTGCCCTTATTCGAATCCAGGCTAAACCGGGCAAATCCGCCAGTGGGGCGAGTTCCGTTCCGATCGTGAGGGGGCCTGGACGTTCCGTTCAGACAGATCCGGGTCGCTCTGTGATCCTGAACATCTTGTGCATAACCTTACCGGGCTGCCAGCGCTCGCTGGGGATACTGACGTCGTTCTGCTCGCACCGTTTGTGGTTTGTTTTCCACAGGAAGATGATCTGGGTGGTTGTGGATGAATGAAGCGCTGTCCGGAAAAGGTTGTCCGTGGGCGACACGCCGTTTAACGGTGAATCTCGTTAACTATGAACGGTGGTTTTACATTGCCTGTGTTCGGTTTTCCTCTGCCCCCAGTCCCCAGTCCATGGTTTATCCACAGCAAGCAATTCGGTGGGGGTCGATGCGGCCGTTTGGTCCGGGTCTCGGCCGTACGACTCCCGGATTTCCGGCGATGGCCACGCTTTGTGGATGGAAACGAAGGGGCCGGGCGTTTTCCGCCGCAGGACCGTTCGTTCTCCGGTCCCTACGAGTGGCCCGCCCAAAGGACAACCGCCAATGGCGCGGAATGTCGCTCTACCGCAACAGGTCGCGTTCTAGCGAACTGATTCGGAGGTCTCTCGAGACTCCTTTGGTGATCACAGTGCGCCGACCGGCGACTGTTCTCTGGAAGGCCATCGGGGGAACAGCGGGCATGCGTTCAAGCCAGGCAACTGGTTCACATACGGTGATGAGTCGGATTCACTCCGGATCGGCTCTGAGTGGTCTGAGCGCGGTAGCTGCTGGTACGGTTCATCGGGACTGGTCTGGGCCGCATGGATAGCCGCCGCTATAAGAAAAAGCGCACTGGGGCCACCAGGACAAACCACTCTCGGCGTTGCACCTTCTTTGAAGGCAGCCAGTTTTCCTCTGCAATGCCCTGCATTGAGTGTGAGCCGTTCTGAAGACCAGAGGTGACCCGGAGTCAATCAGAGGTACACCGGGCATCGTTGATGGTAGGAACAGACAAAAGCGGCGAAAGGGTCAGCAACGTTCGATTTGCGACCATGGCATCTAGTAAACTGCTGTTTTGGGCCTGGTGTTCGTTTTGGCTGAATGAGTCGTTCGCGGACCCTGACCTCCTCAGCGGCTCCCGGGACGCCCGGCAACAGCGTCTACGCGCTGGTGTCAGATCAGGCGCCGGCGATGCTGGCCCGGAGTCCCGGTGTGATGCCCTTTCTCTTCCCTTCCATTCAGGTAGTTTCGTCTCAATGGCACTGATCAGACTTCAGACCGAGCATTTCCGTAATCTGACCGGTGACGGCGTCGACTTCTCTCCCGCGTTCAATCTTATCCACGGAGAGAACGGCAGTGGCAAAAGCAGCGTCCTGGAGGCCATTGGTTATCTCGGGCTGGGGCGTTCGTTCCGGGTTCACCGCCATCAGGCGGTGTGCTGCCACGGCGAGAAACGCTTTACCGTGTTTGGAGCCTTGAACAACGGCGCCACGGATGCCTCGGACATGGTCAGCACCGAGGTTGCCCATCGCGTCGGGTTTGCCCGGGATCTGGCGGACAAGGAAACACTGCTTCGCCACAACGGCGAATCGGTACGAAGCCTGTCGTCACTGGCCCGTCTGCTGCCGGTGTCGGTTATCGACCCGGGCGTGTTCGAGATTGTTGGCGGTAGCCCCGGCAAACGTCGGCAGTTTCTCGACTGGTCAGTGTTCCACGTGGAACCTTCCTTTGCGAGTCTCTGGCAGCAGTGCCAAAGAGTGACCTCACAGCGGAATCAGGCGCTCAGAGATGGTAGAATGGACGATCACCTGCTCCGGGTCTGGGACCGCCAGTACGGCGTTCTCGCGGAGCAGGTAACGGAAGCGAGACAGGCAGCGGTTACGGCCTTCCAGCAGGCGTTTGAGACGTTGTTGGAAGAGGTGGAAACGCCCTGGGTGGACGGCCTGAAAGTGGACTTCTATCCGGGATGGGACGTGAAACAGTCCCTGGTCGATGTGTTGGTGTCTCACCGGGAGCAGGAACGGCGCATGGGCCATACCCTGTATGGGCCCAATCGTGCCGATCTACGGTTACGTTATCAGGGACGTCCCGTCGCAGAAACCTTTTCCCGTGGTCAGCAGAAAACCCTGGTGATCCTGATGAAGATCGCCCAGGGCATGGTGTTGTCTGGCCTCGGCAAGCAGGTCACGTTTTTGCTGGACGACATCAATGCAGAGCTCGATCTGGGCCACCGCGCCATGCTGGCCAACAAGCTGCACGAACTTCGGTGTCAGGTTTTCATGACATCCATTGAACGACCCCGTCCGGACGAGTTGTGGCGGGAGGACAGCCTGCCGGAATACCGCATGTTCCACGTGGAACATGGCCGATTGACGGAAGAATAAGCCCCGCGCTTTAGGAGCGTCTAATGAGTGAACAGAGTTATAACTCCTCCAGTATCAAAGTGTTGAAAGGCCTGGATGCGGTGCGCAAACGCCCCGGGATGTACATCGGGGATACCGATGACGGTACTGGCCTGCACCACATGGTGTTCGAGTTGGTGGACAACTCCATCGATGAGGCCCTGGCGGGGTATTGCTCGGAAATCGGGGTGGTCATCCATCCGGATGAGTCCATCACCGTGCGGGATAATGGCCGTGGCATCCCCACCGACCTGCACGAGGAGGAAGGGGTTTCTGCGGCGGAAGTGATCATGACGGTGCTTCACGCCGGTGGTAAGTTCGATGACAACACCTACAAGGTGTCCGGTGGTCTGCACGGCGTCGGGGTGTCGGTCGTCAACGCCCTCTCCTCGACCCTGAAACTGACGGTCCGCCGTAACAACAAGGTTCATGAGCAGGTCTATACCCACGGCGTGCCCAACGCCCCCTTGACGGTGGTGGGCGACACCGACCGCAGCGGGACCGAAGTCCAGTTCGTGCCCTCTGAAGAGACCTTCACCAACATCAAATTCCATTACGACATCCTCGCCAAGCGGCTGCGTGAATTGGCGTTCCTCAACAGTGGCGTACGCATCCGTCTGCAGGATGAGCGCAGCGGCAAGGAAGAAGTGTTCGAGTACGAGGGTGGATTGAGGGCCTTTGTTGAGCACCTGAACACCAACAAGACCCCCATCAATGAAGT
This sequence comes from Marinobacter xestospongiae, assembly GCF_023156385.1. Taxonomy (GTDB): domain Bacteria; phylum Pseudomonadota; class Gammaproteobacteria; order Pseudomonadales; family Oleiphilaceae; genus Marinobacter; species Marinobacter xestospongiae. Next base: position 41,489 of record NZ_JAKZAK010000021.1, on the reverse strand, counting down.
TTTCCACTTCAACAAGGAACGGGAAGACGGCATTGCTGTGGAGGTCTCGATGCAGTGGAACGATGCCTTCCAGGAGAACATCTTCTGCTTCACCAACAACATTCCCCAGCGGGATGGCGGTACCCACCTGGCAGGCTTCCGCTCTGCCCTCACCCGCTCCCTGAACAACTACATCGAGCACGAAGGTCTGGGCAAGAAAGCCAAGGTAGCCACCTCCGGTGATGACGCCCGCGAGGGCCTGACCGCGATCATCAGTGTCAAGGTGCCCGATCCCAAGTTCTCGTCCCAGACCAAGGACAAACTGGTCTCCTCCGAGGTGAAAACCGCGGTGGAACAGGAGATGTACCAGGTGTTCTCCGACTTCCTGCAGGAGCACCCCAACGAGTCCAAGCAGATCGTCAACAAGATGATTGAAGCTGCCCGGGCCCGTGAAGCGGCTCGCAAGGCCCGCGACATGACCCGTCGCAAGGGCGCGTTGGACATTGCCGGCCTGCCCGGGAAGCTGGCGGACTGCCAGGAGAAAGACCCGGCCCTGTCCGAACTGTTCATTGTGGAGGGTGACTCGGCCGGTGGCAGTGCCAAGCAGGGCCGTGAACGTCGCACCCAGGCGATCCTGCCGCTGAAAGGTAAGATCCTCAACGTCGAGAAAGCCCGCTTCGACAAGATGCTGTCCTCCGCCGAGGTCGGCACGTTGATCACTGCTCTGGGCTGCGGTATTGGCCGCGAGGAGTTCGATCCGGAGAAGCTTCGCTACCACTCCATCATCATCATGACCGATGCGGACGTCGATGGCTCCCACATCCGGACCCTGCTGTTGACCTTCCTGTTCCGCCAGATGCGGGAAATTATTGAGCGGGGCCACGTCTTCATTGCCATGCCGCCGCTGTACAAGGTCAAACGGGGCAAACAGGAACAGTACCTGAAGGATGAGAAGGCCAAGGAAGCGTACCTCACCCAGAGCGCCCTGGAAGGCGCCCAGCTGTTCGTGAACACCGAAGCGCCGGCGATCAAGGATTCCGCGCTGGAAACCATGGTGAAGGACTACCAGGCGGTGATGGCGATGATTGAGCGGCTGTCCCGGGCCTACCCGGCGCGGGTACTGCAGGAGATGCTCAAGGTCGAGACCCTGACCGTCGACAGCCTCAAGGACGAAGCCACCGTTGCCGCCTGGGTCGGTTCCCTGGGCGAGGATCTGTCCCTGGATACCCGCACCGGCACCAAATACACCTTCTCTGTGGAAAAGGACGAGGAGCGTCAGCTCTACCTGCCGAAAGTGGTGATCTACATCCATGGCATCCCCCACGCCCATGTATTCAACCACGAGTTCTTCGAGTCAGCTTCCTACGCCGCCATTGCCCGCATGGGCGAGACGCTGAATGGCCTGATCGAGGAAGGCGCCTATGTCCAGCGGGGCGAGCGCAAACAGGCGGTGCTGAGCTTTGAGGGCGCCCTGGCGTGGCTGATGAAGGAAGCCCAGCGAGGCCTCAACATCCAGCGCTACAAGGGACTGGGTGAGATGAACCCGGAGCAGCTGTGGGAAACCACCATGGACCCGGAAACCCGCCGGATGATGAAGGTGACCATCGAGGACGCCATCGCCGCGGACCAGATCTTCACCACCCTGATGGGCGACGACGTCGAACCCCGCCGGGACTTTATCCAGACCAATGCCCTTGAGGTGACCAATCTGGATGTCTGATCCCGTGCAGTGTTAGACGGCACTGACAAAAAGCCGGCCCCGGATTTCCTGGGCCGGCTTTTTTGTGTCTGTGAATCAGCTCTTGTGAAGGCGATAGCAATCCACTGTGGATAGCCATTGGCGCCCTGTGCCGGGCTCGGATAAGCTGCTGGAACCCCATGCCGTCACAAGGAGACAACAATGACAAACGAACGCTTTAGCCTGCGGGGCCGGGTGGCCCTGGTGACCGGTGCCTCCAGTGGCCTTGGCCGCCATTTCGCAGCTGTACTGGCCGAGGCCGGTGCCCGGGTGGTGGTGGCGGCGCGCCGTCTGGAGCGCCTGGAATCACTGGTGAGCGAGCTTGAGCAGGCCGGTGGCCAGGCCCTGGCGGTGGCGATGGATGTGACCGACAGTGACTCGGTGTTGACTGCCCTGACTACCGTGGAAAACCAGTTCGGGCCGGTGGAGATCCTCATCAACAACGCCGGCATTGGCGACCCTCGTCCGTTCCTGGAGACCACGGAAGCGGACTGGGACCGGATGATGGACACCAACCTCAAGAGTGCCTGGTTCCTGGCCCGGGAAGTCAGTCGCCGTTTGGTGGAGAAGGGGCAGCCCGGCAGCATCATCAACATCGCGTCGATCCTGGGCTTGAGGGTCGGTCGGGATCTTAGCCACTACGCGGTGGCCAAAGCCGGTGTGGTGCAGTTGACCAAGGCGCTGGCGGTAGAGCTGAGCCGACACCGAATCCGGGTCAATGCCCTGGCTCCGGGCTATTTCCGCACCGAAATGAACGACGAACTCTTTGCCACCGAGCAGGGCCAGCGTTACATCCAGCGCCAGGTTCCGATGGCGCGACTGGGGCAACTGGAGGATCTCAGTGGCCCGCTGCTGCTACTGGCCAGCGAGGCCGGAGGCTTCATGACCGGAACGGTAATCCCGGTCGATGGGGGACATGTCACCAACCCGCTGTGATATCGGGCTGGTGGTCACCAGCAGTTGATAACAGCTCGTTGGGTAACAGGTAGTTGATAATAGATAGTCGGTAACAGATCGTTGTTGATAGATAGCCAATAACAACAGGGGGCGTTACCGCCCCTTGTTGGATTCGGACGGGCCGTCGGGCTGTTCGCTGCCATGGAGGTGCGGCGACATCACTTCTTCCAGGGTGTAGCCGGTCAGGCGGCGGATGGTGCGCCATAGGTAGTAGAAAATGGCAATCATCATCACCATCGACGGAATCGCGATCATCGGGTAGCTCACCAGGGTCATTCGTCCCAGTTCTTCGTTGAAGGCCTGGGTGCCCGCCGGGCTGGTGACGATCCACTTGGCGAGAATGTAGTTCATCGCGGAGGAAAAGAAGAAGGTGCCACTGAACAGGTAACTGGCCTTCAACAGCCTTGCTTCAAACTCGGCTTCGCTGTTGCGTTCCACCAGTGCCCGCTGGATTTTGTCGACATCCAACACTGACGGGTTGTACAGCAGCGTACGCACCAGCGGGTACTGGGTGCGGGTGGACACCAGTACCGCCAGACCAATCAGCAGCGGCACTGCGGCTTCCTTGATGGCCAGCCACTGCGGGTCCAGCTCCATCAGACCGATACCGCCGGTGAGGCCGACGCTGATCACCCCAAGCACTGCAATGAAGTTGTACTTGCGGTAGCGGAGCAGCTCAAACAGCCCCCAGCCCAACGGAAAGGCGAGGCCAATGACCAGCGCCCAGGTGCTGCCGAGGTAGTCGTCGCCGCTGAGCTTCATCAGGATCACGGACGGAATCACGATGCTGACCAGCAGATCGACCCAGGGACGAGGTTTGTGGGTGGGAGTGGTGTTCGTGGTCTGGGTCATGGAAATGCCTGCACGGGTTGTCGTTTCAATTCTGTGGCTCTATATCTGAGGGCTTTGTCCGGGCCGGCCACTGCCCTGCCCTATCCACCTGGCTACGTACCTACCGACTGCGGGGCTGGTCCGCCCGGGACTCGCCGCCAATGTAGAGAAAGTTGGTGTAGTGCCGTACCGGGCCTCCGAGCTGTACGGTGGTCTGTACCGACACCAGGGCGTCGCTGTCCGGGGCACGGAATCGGGAGGCGTAGCCGTCGGTCTCACCGGCGCGCTGGCGCCAGTCGCCCTCTTCCTGCCACTGCGGCCCGAGACAGTTTTTAACCGACGCCAGCGCCTGCTGGTGACGGCTCTTGGCAATGTCCAGACTGGGGCTGGTGGCGGCGCACAGGTAGGCGGCATCGCCACGACCCCAGCTCCAGATCTGGCAGTGACCTTCGATCAATTCGGTCTTGGCGCGGTAAACAGTGCCGGCGATGAAGCTGTCCCCCTTGCCGCGGAAACTGGCGAAGTCGGCATCGTAATCGGCAATCAACGCCTGCAGGCTGCCACAGACATCGTCGGTACCAACACTCAACGGTTGGCTGCTGCAACCGGCCAGGAGGGTGGCAACGGTGATCAGACCGGTCAGCTGGGGGCTCAGTTTCATGCTATATCCTTATCAGCCAGGATTCCTGGCACGCAATGGGGAACAGACAGTGTGTGTCAAAACTGGCACCCAGTTTAGCGTGGATTGGCGACGAAGTGTGACTGCGGGTGAACGGAGGCTGCCGTGTGTGAACGAGCGGCGCGCGTGAACGTACATGCAACCGGTTTGGTTGGTAGAGAAACAGGACGAATGAAACAGGGATAAAGCAGGGAGGGAAAGATTGGTCGGCGTGAGAGGATTCGAACCTCCGACCCCTTCGTCCCGAACGAAGTGCGCTACCAGGCTGCGCTACACGCCGAACAACGGCCGGTATTATACGGAAACAGCGGCTTTTTGCCAGTGCCCAGCGGAGAAATTTTTATCGGCTGGTGGCAAGCAGTGTGTCGACCAGGGTTGCCAGGTTATCGTACACCTGCACGCCCGCCAGAGGCCGTTCCCGCAGGTGGTGCTCGGTTTCGCGACCGTTGCCGGTGCGCACCAGGCAGGGTTGGCAACCGGCGCCGAGGGCGGCTTCCAGGTCCTTGCGGCTGTCGCCAACCATAAGGGTGCCAGCCAGGGTGCTCAGGCCGAGCCGTTGGCGGATCTGCTCCAGCAGGCCGGTGGACGGTTTGCGGCAATGGCAGTGCTGATTGGGATGGTGAGGACAGTAGGCGATCAGGTCGATACGGCCGCCCAACGGTTTGAGCAGATCGGCCATCTTGCTGTGCATGGCCTCCAGAGTATCGACGTCGTAATAGCCCCGGCCGATGCCGGACTGGTTGGTGGCAATGGCCACGGTGTAGCCGGCATGGCAGAGACGGGCGATGGCTTCCAGGCTGCCGGGAAGGGGCAACCACGCGGTTGGCGAGCAGATGTAGCTGCCATCGTAGTGGTTGATGACCCCATCCCGGTCCAGGATGACCAGCATTGCCGTGTTAGCTGGCGGTCGGCAGCAGTGAGATGTCGGCGACCCGCAGGAACAGGTTGCGCAGACGGTTCAGCAGCGCCAGGCGGTTGTTGCGAACGGCGTCGTCCTCCGCCATCACCATCACTTCCTCGAAGAAGGTGTCCACCGGCTGGCGCAGGCCCGCCAGTGAGCTCAGCGCAGAGCCGTAGTCCCCCTGCTCGAACAGCGGCAGTACCGCGTCGGCCTGCTTGGCCACGGCATCCGCCAGGGCCTGTTCGGCACCGTCCTGCAGCAGGCTGGTGTCGACGCTTTCACCAATGCTGTCGCCACCCTGCTTGGTGAGGATGTTGGAGACCCGCTTGTTGGCCGCTGCCAGGGCCTGGGCTTCCGGCAACTGACGGAATGCCTCCACCGCCTTGATGCGGCGATCGAAGTCCAGAGGCCGGGTGGGCCGGCGGGCATGCACCGCCAGGTAGACTTCGGCACCGATGCCCTGCTCGTCGTAGTGGGCACGGAAGCGCTCCAGCATGTAGTCGACAACGGTGGTGGCAACTTTCTGCTCGCTGAGCACGGTGAAGTTCTCCGCTGCCCACTCGCAGCAGGTCTGCAGATCCAGCGGCAGGGCCCGCTCGATGATGATCCGCAGGACCCCCAGGGACGCCCGACGCAGACCAAATGGGTCACGGGTACCGGACGGCGGCTGGTTGATGCCGAACAGCCCCACCAGCGAGTCGATGCGGTCGGCCAGGGCCACGGCGCAGCCGGTCAGGGTGGTGGGCAGGTCATCACCGGCGTAGCGCGGCATGTACTGCTCATTGAGCGCCTTGGCAACGTCGGCCGGCTCGCCATCGTGCTCAGCGTAGTACTGACCCATGATGCCCTGGAGGTCGGTGAACTCCAGCACCATTTCGGTGACCAGATCGGTCTTGGCCAGCATGGCAGCACGTTCGGCCAGCGCCGGATCACTGCCGATGGCATCGGCAATCTTGCGCGCCAGAGCGGCGACCCGCACGGACTTGTCGTAGAGGCTGCCGAGTTTTTCCTGGAACACGATCGGCTTGAGCTGCTCGACTCGGTCTTCCAGCCGGGTCTTGCGATCGGTCTCGTAGAAGAAGGCAGCGTCGGACAGCCGCGGCCGGATCACCTTCTCGTTGCCGCTTACTACCTGCGCCGGGTCCTTGCTTTCCAGGTTGGCCACGGTGATGAACAGCGGCAGCATGCGGTCATTATCGTCGACCACATGGAAGTACTTCTGGTGCTCTTCCATCGACGAAATCAGGGCTTCGGCGGGCACCTCCAGGAAGCGCTCCTCGAAGCGCCCCAGCAGCGGTACCGGCCACTCATTCAGGGCGGTGACTTCGTCCAGCAGGTCGTCGTTGATCACCGCGCGGCCGTTGCCTTCATTCTTGGCGATGGCAGCCACACCGGCACGGATCACGTCACGGCGTTCCTCAAAATTGGCCAGTACCCGGCCCTCTTCTTTCAGCACCACCTCATAGTCGTTGGGGGTGGGAATCAGCAGCGACTTGGGGCAATGGAAGCGGTGACCACGGGTCTGGTTGCCCGGGGTCAGGTTGAGGATCGGGGCATCAATCACCTTGTTGCCGTACAGCAGCACCAACCAATGTACCGGACGGACGAATTCGGTGCGGTAGGCGCCCCAGCGCATGCGCTTGGGGATCGGCAGCGCCGCCAGGGATTTCTCGATCAGTGCCGGCAGCAGCTCAATGGTGGGCTTGCCCTGCTCTACCGTGCGGTAAACCACCCAGGCACCCTTGTCGGTTTCCAGGGTGTCGAGCTGATCCGGGGTGACCCCCAGGGAGGTGGCGAAGCCATTGAGGGCGCGGGTGGGGTTACCGGCGTCGTCGAAGGCGGCCTTGACCGCCGGACCGCGTTTCTCCACCGGCTTGTCCGGCTGGGCATCGGCGAGATCGCGGATACGCACCGCCAGGCGACGGGGGGCGGCGAAGCTTTCCACCGCACCGTGATCGATGCCGGCGTCAGCCAGCCCGTTGACGATGCCCTGGGTGAACGCGTCGGAAAGGGATTTCAGCGCCTTCGGCGGCAGCTCTTCGGTACCCAGTTCGACCAGAAAATCCTGTGTTGCCATGGTTATGCGTTCCCCTTAGCAGAGTCGTTCGCTTGTTCGTCGTCGGCCAGCAGTTCCTGACGCAGGGCCTCGGGTGCCAGCGGGAAGCCAAGGGCCTTGCGGCTGTCGAAGTAGGCCTGGGCAACGGCTCGGGCCAGGGTGCGTACCCGCAGGATGAAACGCTGGCGCTCGGTGACCGAGATGGCGTGGCGGGCATCCAGCAGGTTGAAGGTGTGGGAGGCCTTCAGCACCTGCTCATAGGCCGGCAGTGCCAGTCCGGCTTCGATCAGGCGCTTGCTCTCGCGCTCATGGACGTCGAAGCAGTGGAACAGGAACTCGGTGTCGGCGTGCTCGAAGTTGTAGGTGGACATCTCCACCTCCTGCTGGTGGAACACGTCGCCGTAGGTGACCACGCCGTCCGGGCCCTGGGTCCACACCAGGTCGTAGACGCTGTCCACGCCCTGCAGGTACATGGCGATGCGCTCCAGACCGTAGGTCAGCTCGCCGGTAACCGGGTAGCACTCGATACCACCGACCTGCTGGAAGTAGGTGAACTGGGTGACTTCCATACCGTTGAGCCAGATTTCCCAGCCCAGACCCCAGGCGCCCAGGGTGGGGGATTCCCAGTTGTCCTCAACGAAACGGATGTCGTGGACCAGTGGGTCCAGGCCCAGGGCCTTGAGGGAGTCCAGGTACAGCTCCTGGATGTTGTCCGGCGACGGCTTCAGCACCACCTGGAACTGGTAGTAGTGTTGCAGGCGGTTGGGGTTTTCACCGTAGCGACCGTCCGTGGGACGGCGGCTGGGCTGCACGTAGGCGGCGTTCCAGGTCTCCGGGCCGATGGCCCGCAGGAAAGTGGCGGGGTGAAAGGTGCCGGCACCGACTTCCATATCCAGTGGCTGGAGCACGACGCAGCCATGCTGCGCCCAGAAATTCTGCAGCGCCAGGATCAGTCCCTGAAAGGTGTTGAGGTCCTGGCTTCCGTTGAGAGTTGCCTTGTCTGTCACGACGATTGCCTGCTATCGGTCTGTGTGTGGCGTACCGGACTGAACCCTCGGCACGCAGCGAATGTAAAGTTGCCGCATTATACGCTGCTGTCGCCGGCTTTTCTAAGCCGCGATGGCGCGCCCCGCCGGCACGGGCCGGAACGGCTGTGAAGCGTATCCCAACGGCGTCAGAAAAAGGTCAGCCCCACCTGGAATAGCCGTTCGACGTCACGGATACGGGACTTGTCCACCAGGAACAGGATGACGTGGTCATCGGGCTGTACCCGCAGGTGGTCGTGGGCGATCAGCACCTCGTTGTGGCGGACGATGGCGCCGATGGTGGTGCCTTCCGGCAGGGCAATTTCATCCAGCCGCTTGCCCACCACCTTGGAGGACCGGTGATCGCCATGGGCGATGGCCTCAATGGCCTCAGCAGCGCCTCTGCGCAGTGAGTAAACGTTCACTACGTCGCCACGACGGACGTGGGTGAGCAGGCTGCCGATGGTGGTCTGTTGGGGGGAGATCGCAACGTCGATGTCGCCGCCCTGGATCAGGTCGACGTAATCCGGGTTGTTGATCAGCGTCAGGACCTTGCGGGCGCCCAGTCGTTTGGCCAACAGCGACGCCATGATGTTGGCCTCGTCGTCGTTGGTGACGGCGCAGAACACATCGGTGTTCTCGATGTTTTCTTCCAGCAGGATGTCCTTGTTGGCGGCATTGCCTTCCAGCACCACAGTCTTTCGCAGACTTTCCGACAGCATCACGCAGCGCTCCCGGTCCCGCTCCAGCAGTTTGACCTGGTAACGGTTCTCCAGGGTGTGGGCCAGGCGCTGGCCGATGTTGCCACCGCCGCAGATGAAGATCCGCTTGTAGGGCTTCTCCAGTGGTTGCAGCTCGCTCATGACCGAGCGGATGTGGTCGGTGCCGGCGATGAAGAAGACCTCGTCACCGTCCTCGATCACGGTATCGCCCTGGGGAATGATCGGCCGGTCCTTGCGGAAGATGGCCGCCACCCGGGTATCGATGCGGGGCATGTGGGTGCGCAGGTAGGACAGCTCATGACCGACCAGCGGCCCGCCCTTGGTGGCCCGGATCGCCACCAGCCGTACCAGACCCTTGGAGAATTCCAGTACCTGCAGCGCGCCGGGGTATTCAATCAGTCGGGTGATGTGACGGGTGACCAGATGCTCCGGGCTGATCAGCACGTCCACCGGGAAACCCTGGTCCGCAAACAGCTCCTTGCGGGCCAGGTAGGCGTTGGCCCGCACCCGGCTGATCTTGGTGGGGGTTTTGAACAGAACCCCGGACACCTGACAGGCCACCATGTTGACCTCGTCACTGTTGGTCACCGCAATCAGCATGTCGGCGTCGTCGGCGCCGGCCTGGCGCAGGATGGTGGGGTAGGATCCCCTGCCCTGCACGGTGCGGATGTCGAGACGGTCCTGCAGTTCCCGCAGACGGGCGCCGTCTGAATCGATCACGGTGATGTCGTTGGCTTCGTTGGCAAGGTTCTCGGCCAGGGTGCCGCCGACCTGGCCGGCACCCAGGATGATGATTTTCATGGTTCAGTTCCCTGTACCGGCCAGTGCCGGATTACGGTTCACCTGTCGTCGGCGGGCGCGTCCGGCCCGCCCGGTTTGTCCAGCACAGCGTAATAGAAACCGTCGTGACTGAGGGGGTCGGGCAGCAGCTGGCGGCCGGCGGGCATCGGGCGGCCCCAGGGCACGTCCAGGTCCACCAGCCGGGCATCGTCCTGCTGTTTGAGGAACCGCTCGATTATACGGTGGTTTTCCTGGGGGAACACCGAGCAGGTGGCGTACACCAGCCGTCCACCTGGTGCCAGGATCCGCCACATGGCGGCCAGCAGTTCGAGCTGGATCTTTGCCAGCGGGGCAATGTCGGCTTCCCGCCGCAACAGCTTGATGTCAGGGTGGCGACGGATCACGCCGCTGGCGCTACAGGGCACGTCCAGCAGGATGCGGTCAAACGGCTGGCCGTCCCACCACTGCTCGGTGTCGCCGGCATCGGCGGCCACCAGGCGGGCGTCCAGATCGAGCCGCTCGAGATTCTCCTCGACCCGCGCCAGACGCTCGCTGGCCTGGTCGATGGCGACCACCTCCGCCAGGTCCGGCTGCTGTTCCAGCAGGGCGCAGGTCTTGCCGCCGGGAGCGGCGCAGGCGTCCAGCACCCGTTGACCGGGGGCCAGCGCCAGCAGGTCAGTGCTGAGTTGGGCGGCCTCGTCCTGCACGCTGACGGAACCGTCGGCAAATCCGGGCAGCCGGTCCACCGGCACCGGTCGGGCCAGCTGCAGACCGTGGCGGGCAAAGCGGGTGGCGGAAGCCTCTATGCCCTCTGCCTGCAGCCGCGCGAGATAGTTTTCACGGTTACCACGACGGGCATTGACCCGCAGGGTCATCGGTGCCTGGCTGTTGTTGCCATCAAGGATGGCGGTCCAGTCGTCGGGCCAGTTGTGCTGCAGCTTGGCCACCAGCCAGTCAGGGTGGCTGTAGTGCCGGGCCGGGTTGTCCCGGATGTCGGCGGGGGAATCGTCGCGCAGGGCCTTGCGCAGGAGGCCGTTGACCAGGCCGGTAAGATGGGGTTTGGCAAGGGCGCGGCAGGCCTCGACGGTTTCATTGAGGACAGCGTAGTCGGCCTGCTGGCTGAAGCGGAGCTGGAACAGCGCCACCACCAACAGGTGATGGACCACCCGGTCCTGTTTGCGCAGGGGCTTGCGCAGCCGTTCGGCGAGCTCGCCGTCGAGCCGGTGGAACCAGCGGCAACCGCCGTAACACAACGCCTGCAGTGAGGATCGCTCGCCATCTTCCACCTGGTCCAGGGCCGGTGGTAGCGCCTGGGACAGGGATTGACCCTGTTCCACCGCCAGCAGGACTCTGGCGGCGACCGCCCGCAGCGGCAGCAATGAGTGGGCCATCTAGTTGAGCTCCTGGCCAGGCAGCAGCAGGGCCTTGCCGCCATTGATCAGGTCGTTGACGCTCTGGGCCCGGGCGCCGGGCAGCTGCACCTGGGTCAGCCGCAGCACACCTTGGCCGCACTGGACGTCGATACCGTCCCGCTCCCGCCGCAGGATGGTGCCGGGACGAGCATCCCCGCCTCCATCGAGGACGCCAGCGGCGTGGATGCGAATACGCTGAGGGGCCTGGCCGCTGTCATCGTTAAGATCGGTAAAGCAGCCCGGCCAGGGATTGAAGGCGCGGATCAGCCGATTGAGTTCCAGCGCCGGGCGTGTCCAGTCCAGGTGACCGTCTTCCTTGCTGAGCTTGTGGGCGTAGTTGGCAAGGCTGTCATCCTGGGGAACGGCCTGCAGCGAGCCGGTGTCGAGGTGTGCCAGGGCTTCCACAATGGCCTCGCCGCCCAGGTCCGCCAGGCGGTCGTGCAGACTGCCGCCGGTGTCGTCGGCCTGGATCGCGGTTTCCCGGGTCAACAGCATGGCCCCGGTGTCGAGGCCGGCGTCCATCTGCATGATGGTGATGCCGGTGCGGTCGTCGCCGGCGGCAATCGCCCGCTGGATCGGCGCCGCGCCGCGCCAGCGTGGCAGCAGTGAGGCATGGATGTTGAGACAGCCATAACGGGGGGTATCCAGCACCGCCTGTGGCAGGATCAGGCCGTAGGCGGCCACCACCATGACATCCGCCGCCAGCTCTGCCAGCTGGTCGCGATCGGCACTGTCTTTGAAGTTGAGTGGCTGGAACACCGGCACACCGGCATCCAGCGCCACCTGTTTGACCGGGCTGGGGGTCAGTTTGCGGCCCCGCCCCGCGGGACGGTCCGGTTGTGAGTAGACGCCCACCACCTCGTGGTTGGTGGCCAGGATGGCCTTGAGGGCGGTGGCGGCAAAGTCGGGGGTGCCTGCAAAGACAACTCGCACGGTTGGTGGTCTCTGTGTCGGTGGATACGAAAAGACCGGGTTGGCACCCGGTCTTGTTGGCTGTCGATGTTCTGGCGCGATCCCGTGGCGGGATCAGGCACGGATCTTGTGCTGTTTCTCCAGCTTCTTGCGGATACGGTTGCGCTTGAGGGCGCTCAGGTAATCCACGAACAGCTTGCCGTTCAAGTGGTCCATCTCGTGCTGGATACACACCGCCAGCAGGCCAGTGGCTTCCAGTTCGTAAGGCTCGCCGTTGCGATCCAGAGCCTTGATGCGGACATGCTCGATGCGCTCGACGTCTTCATAGAATCCGGGCACCGACAGGCAGCCTTCCTGCATTTTCTCGTAGTCGCCGTCGAGGACGTCCACCTGCGGGTTGATGAACACCCGTGGCTCGCTGTGATCCTCGGACAGATCCATCACGATGATCTGCTGGTGAACGTTGACCTGGGTGGCCGCAAGGCCGATGCCGGGGGCATCGTACATGGTCTCGAACATGTCGTCGATCAGCTTGCGGGTGTCGTCCGTGACCTCGGTCACCGGCTTGGCAACGGTGCGCAACCGGGGGTCAGGGTATTCCAGGATGTCTAGGATCATAGCGTGTCGGTTCTTTACTGTTGGATCGTGTGTCGGTACGGACCGGCGAAAAGGCCATTATAACGGTGATTCGCCCCTGCCCGACAGGGCGGGAGATCGGTTATCATGCCAGAAATGCGACGGTGTAGAGGGTCAATTCGCCGCCCGTCCACTACTATTCGGGCTAATTGTATTCGGGCTGACTGTAGTCCCGGCTGCGGGGGGATCAGGGTGCGCCCTGTCCGCCGCAGGCCCGAAGTGCGTCAGCCCCAAAGTGACTCGTGTCAGGATGAGTGCTTACCGGCTCAGACAGCGCTATTATCCCTTAGTTTCACGACTGAGTACAAACTAACCAGTTGATAGGTAGAATCTACTGGAAGAACAAAAGATAACATCACAATTTGCGTCACTTCTTCTATAGTAGAGGGAGACGCGAGGAGCGGCGGTTGGACGACCCGCGATCAAAACCACCGATGAAGGCACGCGATCAAGGACATACACAATGAGGAATCTGCTGTACGCGCTGGCGGCTGGCATGCTGCTGGTTACCACCTGGGCACAGGCGGCCGGGCCCGATCTCCGGGATGATCACCCCGATCGGTACACCGTCGTCAAGGGCGATACCCTGTGGGACATCTCTGCCCGCTTTCTCGACAACCCCTGGTACTGGCCAGAGATCTGGCACGTCAATCCCCAGGTAAGCAATCCTCACCTGATTTACCCGGGTGACGAGCTGGCCCTGGTGTACATCGACGGCCAGCCGCGGGTAACCAAGGTCAACCGCAATGGCGTGATCAAGCTGTCGCCGCAGATTCGCTCCGAGCCTATTGATACCCCGATTCCGGCAATCCCGTTGGATGCCATCAGTGGCTTCCTGTCCGACACCCGCATTGTCGACGTGACCGAACTCAATGGCTCGCCCTACGTGCTTGAGGGTGAGGATGGCCGCATTGTGGCAGGGGCCGGCGACAAGCTTTACGCCCGTGGTGAGAAACCGGCCGACAACGTTGGTATCTTCCGCCGCAGCAAGGAGTTCGTTGATCCCCAGACCGGTGAGTTCCTGGGTCTGGAAGCGCGGGCGATTGCCCGAGGTGAGATCACCAAGGAAACCGGTGACGTGCTGACCATGCGGGTGACCAGCTCCAGTGAGGAAGTCCGCATTGGCGATCGCCTGCTGGCCGGTGAGGACCGCAGCATCACCACCACCTTCACCCCCAGCTCGCCAGAGAACGAGATCGAAGGTGAAATGCTGTCGGTGGAAGACGGCGTGACCCAGATTGGTCAGTTCGACGTGGTGGCCCTGAACCGCGGCCTGCGTGAAGGCCTGGTGCCGGGCAACGTGCTGGCGGTGTTCAAGAAGGGCAACCTGGTGCGTGATCCGGTCACCAAGGAAACCATCGCCCTGCCGGATGAGCGTGCTGGCCTGCTGATGGTGTTCCAGTCCTACGAGAAGATGAGCTACGGCCTGATCCTGACAGCAACCCGACCGCTGTCCCTGGGCGACAAGGTGCGCAACCCCTGACCGGTTGCGCAGTGGCCTGATCAACCAACAATTGGTAATCAACAAACAACGGGTAATCAACAAACAAGAGGGAGGCCCGGTGCCTCCCTCTTGCGTTATGGCATACTGCGGGTTTTCGCCAGGACGGCGCTACGCAACAAGGATGCTGCCATGCCCCCAACCTCACCAGCGATGCCCGTCGCATCGTCTGCTTTGACCAGCCAATCCGATACCCTGCCGTGGTTGTGTCTGGCCCGACTGCCGGGACTGGGCCGCAAGCGTCGGCTGACGCTGCTGCAACAGTTTGACGACCCCCTGGAGCTGCTGGCCACCACCGAAGCGGTGTGGCAGGCCGCCGCGCTGCCGCAGAAAACCCGTGAGGCGCTGCGGGCCTGGCAGGCGCAGGATACTGCTCACCCACTGTTGATTGCGCTGAAGCAGATACAGGCCAGCTGTCAGGCCTTGGGCATTGAGATGGTGACCTGGGGCGATCACGATTACCCGGAACCCCTGCGTCATATTCACGACGCGCCGCTGGTGCTTTATCTGCAGGGTGATCGCCGCCTGCTGGTCAGGCCGCAGATTGGCTTGGTGGGCAGCCGCAACGCTACCCCGACCGGGCTGCAATTGGCCCATGAGTTTGCCGCCGACCTGAGCGAGCGGGGCTACCTGGTCACCAGCGGGCTGGCGCTGGGCATCGACGGTGCCGCCCACCGTGGCGCGCTGGACGCCGGCTATCCCACCCTGGCGGTGGTCGGTACCGGCGTGGATGTCGACTACCCCCGCCAGCACCGGTCCCTCAGTGAACAGATCCGCCGGCAGGGGCTGCTGGTGTCTGACCTGCCGCCGGGCACGCCGGCCCGCGCCGCCCACTTTCCCCAGCGCAACCGTCTGATCAGTGGCCTCAGCCGCGGCGTACTGGTGGTGGAGGCGAGCCTGCGCAGTGGTTCGCTGATCACCGCCCGGCTGGCGCTGGAGCAGGGACGCGAGGTGTTCGCCGTGCCCGGGTCGGTACGCAACCCCCAGGCACAGGGCTGCCATCGCCTGATCCGTCAGGGTGCCGCGCTGGTGGAAACGGTGGCCGATATTGAGGAGGAGCTGGGGGGCTGGCAGGTGGCGTCCTCCCCCGTCCCCTCACCCTCTCCCGCCAGTGTCGAATCTGACGCTGGCGGCAGCGCTGCCGAGGAGGATCTGCCAGCGCGGGAAATCGCGGTGCTGCAGGCTTTAGGGTATGATCCGCAGTCAACCGATACCCTCTGCGAGGCCACCGGTCTGGCCGCCGACCAGTTGCTGCAGTCGCTGTTGATGCTGGAAATGCAGGGGCTGGTGGCGTCGGTGCCTGGTGGTTACCAGCGCCTGCGCTGACAGTGCCAAGCGGGTATCACCGGAGCGATTCAGAGGCTCCCCAGAAACTGTTCGTGACATCAGGTAGGTGGTCATGTCCCAGCAATCCCCCTCGCTCAACTCATGGCAACGTCACTGTGTCCGCCGCACCGTCGCCCGCGGTGGCGTCATTGCTTACCCCACCGAAGCGGTCTGGGGGCTGGGTTGTGATCCCTGGAACCGGGAGGCGGTGGAACGCATCCTGGCGTTGAAGCAGCGCCCCTGGCACAAGGGCCTGATCCTGGTCGCCGGGTCCCTGGACCAGGTGGCGTTCCTGCTGCAGCCACTGGCGCCGGAGATTCGTCAGCGGGCGCTGCAGCATTGGCCCGGCCCGGTCACCTGTGTGGTGCCGGATCCGCTGGAGCAGATACCGGCGTGGGTGCGGGGTCGACATCACAGCATTGCCATCCGGGTCAGCGCCCACCCATTGGTACAGGCCCTGTGCCAGAGCACCGGCATGCCGTTGGTGTCGACGTCCTGCAACCCGGCAGGGCGTCAACCGGCGCGCCATGCCTGGCAGGTGCGCCGCTATTTTGCCGACCGACTCGACTGGCTGGTGCCCGGCGCCCTTGGCGAGTCCCGCCAACCCAGCCAGATCATTGATATCACCACCGGCCGGCGACTGCGCTAGGCCGATCCGTCAGGAGTTTTCCATGTCCCTAACCGCTCAGCCCGATACCACCGCCGTTCGCGATTACCTGCTCGACCTGCAGGATCGCATCTGTCAGCGCCTGGCCCAGGTGGATGGCAAAGCCGGCTTTGATACCGATGCCTGGACCCGTGAGGAAGGCGGAGGCGGCCGCAGTCGGGTCATTGCCGACGGGGCGGTGTTTGAAAAGGGGGGCGTGAATTTTTCCCACGTCATGGGTGAGACCATGCCACCGTCGGCGACCGCCCATCGGCCGCACCTGGCCGGGGCACCCTGGCAGGCCATGGGGGTGTCGTTGGTGATCCACCCGCACAACCCCTACGTGCCCACGTCCCACGCCAACGTCCGCTTCTTCATCGCCACCCCCAAGGATGGAGACCCGGTGTACTGGTTCGGTGGCGGTTATGACCTCACCCCCTACTACGGTTACGACGACGACTGCGTGCACTGGCACCAGGTGGCCCGTGCCGCCTGCCAGCCGTTTGGTGAGGCGTTGTACCCCAAGTTCAAACACTGGTGTGACGACTACTTCTTCCTCAAGCACCGGGACGAGCCCCGGGGCATCGGTGGCCTGTTCTTCGACGACCACAACACCGGCGATTTTGATCAGGACTTTGCCTTCATGCGGTCGGTGGGGGACAGCTACATCGAGGCCTATGAGCCCATCGTGAACCGTCGCAAGGACACCCCGTTCGGGGAACGCCAGCGTGACTTCCAGCTCTATCGCCGTGGTCGCTACGTCGAGTTCAACCTGGTGTATGACCGGGGCACGCTGTTTGGTCTGCAGTCCGGTGGGCGTACCGAGTCCATCCTGATGTCGCTGCCCCCACTGGTACGCTGGGACTACGATCGCCGCTTTGAGCCCGGCAGTGAGGAGGCACGTCTGACCGAACACTACCTGACCTCGCGGGACTGGCTGGCGGACGCCTGACCGCCCACTGACAGGAGCAACCATGAGCAACGATCTTTACGCCGTGGTGGGAAACCCCATCAGTCACAGCAAGTCACCGCGGATTCACAGTCTGTTTGCCAGGCAGACCGGTGAAACCATGGAATACACCGCCATCCAGGCGCCGCTGGACGATTTTGCCGGCACCGTAGCGGAGTTCTTCCGCGCCGGTGGCTGTGGTCTCAATGTCACCGTGCCGTTCAAGGAACAGGCCTGGGCGCTGGCGGACCGGCGTGCAGTGCGGGCGGAGAAAGCCGGGGCTGCCAACACCCTGTATCGGGATCAAGCCGGCGATCTGGTGGCGGACAACACCGATGGCCAGGGGCTAGTCACCGACCTGACGGTGAATCACGGCATCACCCTTGCTGGCCGCAAGCTGCTGGTGCTGGGTGCCGGTGGTGCGGTTCGCGGCGTGCTGGGCCCGCTATTGGCCGCCGGGCCGGCCTCGCTGATCCTGGCCAACCGCACGATATCCCGTGCCCAGGCCCTGGTGGAGCTGTTTGCCGACGAAGCTGGCGAGACCGGGTTGAGTGCCTGTGGTTTCGAAACCCCGGATCAGCCGTTTGACCTGATCATTAATGGCACCAGCGCCAGCCTGCAGGGCGATCTGCCCCCGTTGTCCCAGGCTGTGATCGACCGCCACACCCAGGTCTACGACATGATGTACGCTGCCACCACGACGCCGTTTAACCAGTGGGCCCTGGATCAGGGCGCGGCGCAGGCGGTGGATGGCCTGGGCATGCTGGTGGAGCAGGCCGCCGAATCGTTCCGGATCTGGCGGGGGGTATGCCCGCAAACCGCGCCGGTGATGGCGGCGTTGCGGAGCTGATCCGCCATTGACCGCCGCTCCATTGTCAGGCGCCTTAACACTGGCGCCCGGGTTCGGCTATGCTTGCCAGATAACATTCTGTTTTTCTGCGGAATTGGCTTGCTGTTGAGGTAAGGGCAAAAGGCATCCCATGGACATACTGACCCTCGTTGGCCTGCTGGCCGGCATCCTGATCGTGATCCTGGCAATGCTGGCGAACGCCACTCTGCTGACGTTCCTCAACCTGCCGGGACTGGCGATCGTGCTGGGTGGCACCATCGCGGTGACCCTGGTGAAATTCCGCCTGGCGTCGGTAGCCAGCGCTTTCCGGTTGGCCATATCTGCCACCTTTACCGACCGGGTGGCACGGCCATCGGAGCTGATCCTGGAGGTCAGTGAGCTGGCGCGGGTGGTGCGCAAGGATGGCATTCTTGGCCTTGAGAGCCACGAAACCGACACCCCGTTCCTGCAGAAGGCCATCAACCTGTGTGTCGATGGCCATGCCCCGGAGCTGGTGGAAGAAGCCCTGGCCCAGGAAATCCAGCAGTGCGCCGAACGCTACGAAGTCTCCGAGCGGGTGTTCCGCGGTATCGGTGAATCGGCGCCGGCGATCGGCATGCTGGGGACGCTGGTGGGGCTGGTGCAGATGCTCAATACCCTGGATGATCCGTCATCCATCGGCCCGGCCATGGCAATCGCCCTGCTGACCACCCTCTACGGTGCCTTCCTGGCCCAACTGATCGCCCTGCCCCTGGCGGACAAGCTGCAGCTCAAGGCCGAGGACGAGCAGCGTAACCAGTTGCTGATTGCCACCAGCATGCGCAGCATCATGCGCGGCGAGAACCCGCGGGTCATGACCGAGCTGTTGTCGTCCTTCGTGGCTCCGGAAAAACGCCAGGGCCTGATTCCCGAACGGGAGGCCTGAGTCCGGTGCTGAAGAAGCCTGCAACCAGGAAGAAGGCGGGGGGCGGTTCCCCGGCCTGGATGACCACCTTTGCCGATCTGGCCACCCTGTTGCTGACCTTCTTCATCCTGCTGCTGTCGTTTGCTGAAATGGATGCCGAGAAATACCGCATGATGGCCCAGTCGATGGCGGTGGCGTTTGGCAGCAACAACGTGCTCGACGACGGCGTTGGCGGTTCCCCCCTGACCCTGATCGAAACCGATACAGTGTCCCTGCCAGAGCCCTCCGACACCGCCATCCAGCAGCCGGAGCTGATCGATGATCGCGATCAGGGTGAGGCGCCCACCACGGTACCGGCCGGGGTGGTGGACCTGGCCGGTCGTCTGATCCAGCAGTTGGAGCCCCAGGTGTTGGCGGAAGACCTCAACGTCAGTTACGACAGTCAGCAAGTGGTGATCCGCTTTGCCGAGGAAGCCACCTTCCGGTCGGCGGAAGCCGAGATCAAGCCCAGCATGATCCCCATCATCGACAAGGTGGTGCGGGTGCTGTCGGGTTGCACCGGCGAAGTACTGGTGGCGGGTTATACCGATGACCGCCCGATCAACAGCAGCCGGTTCCGCTCCAACTGGGATCTGTCCGCCGCCCGGGCGGTGTCGGTGGTGCATGAGCTGGTGCTGAGCCAGGAGGTGGAAGCCGAGCGGGTCACCGCGGCGGGGCGCGCCGAGACCAATCCCCTGGCCCCCAACGACTCCCCGGAAAACCGCGCCAAGAACCGCCGGGTGGAAATCTCCATCCGTAACCCCACCTGCTCGGACAGCGTGGCCACTGACGATCTGCCGGTGGAGATTCTGCCCTGACGGCAACGCTACTTATGACTCCCGGTCAGGTGCTCAGACGCAATTCATATAACCCCACCCGCAGCTGGCCGGTATACTGTCGCCCCTGGTATTTTCATACTGCACAATGAGATGCAGCCGCCAATCGAACACGACAGCTGATAGAGAGTATCCATGAGTGGACCCGAGCAACCCAAGGTCATTGGTGAGGAACTGAGCGACGAGCGCATTCGCGGGTTTCTCGACCTGAGCCCCTACGACAGCCAGGACAACGCCGACTTTTTTGTACTGATCCGGGCCTACCAGGCCCTGCGGGAAGGGGATTTCGAGCGCCTGGTGGCGTTCTTTGTCGATGCTGGCCGGGACCTGAACGCCCGTAACCGCGAAGGTCAGACCATTCTCGACCATATTGCCGAACACCGACGCAGTGCCGCCTATGTAGCCTCACTGAAGCAGGCTGGAGCGAAGACATCGGCACAGCTGGCCGACGTCTGATCGAATCGATGGGGAGCCCGCAGGGGCTCCCCGGTCCGTGGTGGATCAGTGCACGTCCACCTCGATGGCCCTGGGCTCGGGCGGTTCCACCTTGTTTAGGGTCAGCGTCAGCACACCGTCCTTGAAGCTGGCGCCAATGTTGCCCTGATCGACGTTGTCCGGCAGCGTGAACCGTCGGGTGAAGCTGCCAAACACCCGTTCCACCCGGTGGTGCTTCTTGTCACCGGTCTCCTCTTCCTTGCGGCGTTCGCCCTGGATCGTCAGTACCCCATCGTGGACCGTAACCTTGACGTCCTCCCGGCTCATGCCGGGCAGCTCGGCCTCAATGGTGAAGGCGGACTCGGTTTCCTTGATGTCCACCGCCGGTGCCCAGTCACTGCGGCTGAACATACCTTCGCGTTCGCCGTTGGTGCGGGGCAGGTTGAAGTAGCGATGGTAGCGGTCGAACAGGTCTTCGAACTCGCCCATCGGGTTCCAGCGGGTAATGTTGCTCATAATGAAACTCCTCCTACGAATCTGAAATCGGTGTGTCAGACATCAGCTTCGTTCCCGGAACAGCCCCATCACAGTGGCGCCTACTGGACGGACTCCGTGAACCGTGTCTAAGGGGGTTATAGGAGCGGTTTGCGGACTTTTCAATGGCTGATATTTGATCGACATCAAGGAATGGTTCTGCGTCGAAAATGCACTAATCTACTCTTATTTTGATTGAACGATTAATCAATATTTCCGTTTGTCAACATTGAACGACCGTTCAATGCCTCGTACCCTGCCTGTCGTTCGGGCTGCCACCAAGCAATAACAACGATGCCAACACGGCCCGCCAACACACGTAGGCTAGGAGAAGATTTCATGCAGACAGCATTCAAGTCGACGGCGAGAACCCTGAGTGTGACCCTGGGTCTTTCCCTTGCCGGCTGCCAGACCTTGGCCGGAGTTTCGGTTGAACGCGGACCCACGCCCCTGCGCAGTGGTGATGCCACCGCCAGCACCGATATCCAGCTCCGCAACGACCACCTGGTGGCGTCCATCGCCGTTGATTCGGCTCCGCCCTGGGGCGTGGCACCGGGTGGCATTATCGATGCGGCGCCGGTGCACAACGGCGAGCCGGCCCGGGACAAGGTGTCGCTGATTGATTTCATCCCCAACAACTGGTCCAGCTGGCCCACCACCTACCAGGAATTCACTATCGTCGAGGACGGCCCTGAGCGGGGCGTGGTGGAAGTTCGCCGTGACTGGGAAGGCGTCCAGCTGACCACCACCTACACCCTGGCGGCCGGGTCGGACCGCATCCACGTGGTCACCGAAATGGCCAACGACGGTGACAAGGCCTACGACGACATCCTCTCGGGTTACGTGATGTGGCCGGACGGTGGTCACCTGTTCGGCCCGGCAGGCATGCACGGCGCCGAGGAAGGTCCGACCGATCAGGCTTTCGCCGACTGGTCCGCCGCTTACGATGAGGACTGGGGTTTTGTCCTGCACGCCCCCTACATGAGCCACATCGATTACGACGCCCGCGACCTGTACCTGCAGCACGATCTGGCTCCGGGAGCGTCCCGCACTTTTGAAGGCTGGGTTCAGGTGCTGCCGGATGGCAGTATTGCCCGCGCCGTTGCCGCCGAGGTGGAACGCAAGGCACTGCCGGCCGGTCAGGTGTCTGGCCAGGTGGAAACCGCCAGCGGTGATCCGGTGACCACCCCGGTGATCGTGGTGGAACGTGATGGCCAGCCCTATGCCTGGGCTCTGGGGGATCAGGGCCGTTATCAGCTGCAGCTGCCGGTTGGCGACTATCAGCTCTACGCCACCGCGCGCAGTCACGCCGACAGCACACCGGTGGCGATCACGGTGACCGCCGATGGCCGGCAGCAGGTGGATTTCAACGACGTGCAAGCGCCGGGCAAGGTGCGGTTCCAGGTTCAGGACAGCGCCAGCGGCGAGCCGCGGGACGCGCGCCTGACCATCCGCGAGGGCCAGATGCCACTGGTGGGCTTCCTGGGCAAGACCACCTACTTCACCGAGCTCAACGAGGTTGGCCAGCGGGAAGTGGCCATTGCGCCGGGGGACTATGTGTTTGAGGTCGCCCACGGTGAGAACTTCCTCAGCCAGGCCACCCGCGCGCAGGTGCAGGTCAGCTCCGGAGAGACCGCCAAGGAGGTGGTGGACATTCACCAGAACACCGCACCCAACCGCCGTGACTGGTACTCCGCCGACATGCACCACCACTCCGATGTGCTGGACGGTTTCACGCCGCCGGAGTACGCCATCCGCTCCGAGCTGTCCGCCGGCCTGGACCTGGTACTGCTGCTGGACCACGACACCACCCGCAACCTGGCTGAGGCCGCACGTCTGACGGCCGCCCGTGGTGTGCCGTTCATCCCGTCGATCGAGATCTCGGCGTCCTGGGGCCACTTCAATCCCTACCCCATCGACCCGAACGCGGACTACCAGATCAATTCCGGTGAAGCGCCGATCCAGGACATCATTGCCCAGCGTGACGCGCTGGGTGCCGACGCCATTCAGGTCAACCATCCGTACATCAAGTACGGCTACTACACCAATCTGGAAAACGGCACCGCCACCGGTGGTTACTTCCCCCGTTTTGACCTGATGGAGATCAACGCCGAAGGCGAGTATGAGAAGACCTTGCGCAAGGCCTGGGACCACTGGAGCCATGGTGAGCGGGTTTACCTCAGCGCCGGCTCCGATGTCCACGACGTCTGGCAGCACCGTTCCGGTTCGGTGCGGGCCTATGCCCAGGTGGCTGGTGAAGTGAGTGCGGAGAGCTTTGTGGCGTCGTTGCGGGACGGCCATGCCTTCGTGACCTTTGGTCCGCTGGTGTATCCGGATCACCTGTTCGGCGAGGATCTGACCTACCCTGAGGGCGAGCAGACCACGTTGGGCTTTGATCTGGCGGCCGCCAACGGCCTGGCGACGATCCAGCTGATTGGTGACGGTGGCCAGGTGGTGGCCGAGCGTGAGTTTGACGATGCGCCGACCCAGGCCCGGGCTGAGTTCGATATCACCGTCGATGGCGACACCTTCTACGCCGTCGTGGTGGAAGACAGCGAGGGCAAACAGGCGTTCTCCAACCCGATATGGATTGACGCCATGAGCCACCGTCCGGCCCCGGAAGCAGACGGGGAGTAACGGAATGAACGCGGGGTGGTTACTCACCCCGTGGTTTTATCCGAAGGATGGGGTCTCGCCGTCGGCGAGGTACTCGTCCTTCAGTTTGACGTAGTTGGCGGCGGTGTATTTGAAAAAGGAACGCTCCTTGTCCGTCAGTGCCCGGGCCTGCTTGCAGGGGGAGCCGACGTACAGGTAGCCGGAGGCCAGGCGCTTGCCCGGTGGCACCAGGCAGCCAGCCGCCACAATCACTTCGTCCTCCACCACCGCGCCGTCCATGATGGTCGCGGCCATGCCCACCAGCACCCGGCTGCCGATGGTGCAGCCATGCAGCAGGGCCTTGTGGCCAACGGTGACGTCATCACCCAGAATCAGCGGCCAGCCCCCGGGGTTGTAGTCGCTGGCGTGGGTAATGTGCAGCACGGAACCATCCTGCAGACTACAGCGGTTGCCGACGCGAATCTGGTGCATATCACCGCGAATCACCGTCATCGGCCACACCGAGCAATCGTCCCCCAACACCACATCGCCGATCACCACCGCACTGGGATCGACCCAGGTGCGTGCGCCAAACTGTGGCGTGGTACCCTTGTGAGAACGGACATTCGCCATTACATATACCTCTGTATTCCTGTGGAGTCGGGCGCCCCGGAAACGGGTGGCCGGATGGCAATCAAATTACCTGACAATGCGAGCACTGAGAAGGGGACCTATGACTAACCCACTGCTGACCGACGACCTGCTGCCAGCCTTTGGCCGCATCCGCACCGAGCATATGGAGCCGGCAATCGACCAGATTCTCAGTGACAACCGGATGCAGATCCAGGATCTGGCGCAACAGCAGGAGCCGACCTGGGACACCCTGGCCCAGCCGATGCAGGCGCTCGATGATCGCCTCAACAACGCCTGGGCGGTGATCTCCCACCTCAATGCGGTGATGAACAGCGATGACACCCGCCAGGCCTACAAGAACTGCCTCGAGAAGATCACCGAGTACGGCACCGAGCTGAGCCAGAACACCGAGCTGTGTGGCGCCTACAAGGCCCTGGCCGCGCGGGAGGATTTTGCCGAGCTGCACCCGGACCAGCGCAAGGCGATTGAGAACACCCTGCGGGATTTCCGTCTTGGCGGTGTCGATCTGCCGGACGAGCAGAAGCAGCGTTACGCCCACCTGTCGCGGGAACTGGCGGAGCTGTCCAACAAGTTCAGTGACAACGTTCTCGACGCCACCCAGCACTGGTACTGCCACATTACCGACGTGGAAGAGCTGGCCGGGGTGCCGGAAACCGCCATCGAGGGTGCCCGTCAGGCGGCCCGTCAGCGCGACCTGGACGGCTACGTCATCACCCTGGATTTCCCCAGTTTCTATCCGGTGATGACCTACGGTGATAACCGTGATCTGCGTCGTCGCGTCTACGAGGCCTTTGTTACCCGCGCTTCCGACATGGGACCGGACGCTGGCAAGTGGGACAACTCCCAGGTGATGGCGGAAATTCTCAAGCGCCGCCACACCCAGTCCCAGCTGTTGGGGTTCAACAACTACGCCGAACGCTCGCTGGCCACCAAAATGGCCCGTAGCGTTGACGAAGTCATGGACTTTCTCAACCAGCTGGCGGCCCGCTCCAAGCCGGTGGCGGAGCAGGACGTGGCGGCGCTGAAGGCGTTTGTTCGTGACACCTACGGGGTGGAGGAACTGGAAGCCTGGGACATCGGCTACTACAGCGAGAAGCTGCGTCAGCAGCGTTACGACATCTCCCAGGAAACCCTGCGGCCCTGGTTCCCGGTGGACAAGGTGGTGCCGGGCCTGTTCGCGGTGGCTGAGAAGCTGTTCGGTGTGCAGATTGAGGCCCAGCCCGAAGTGGAAACCTGGCACCCGGACGTTCACGCCTACCGCATCAGCCGCGACGGTCAGCCCATCGCCTGGTTCTACCTTGACCTGTTCGCCCGTCAGGGCAAACGCGGTGGTGCCTGGATGGCCGATTGCCGGGTCCGCTGGCGCAACCAGCAGGGCCACCTGCAGCTGCCGGTGGCCTTCCTGACCTGCAACTTTACCCCGCCGGTGGATGGCAAGCCGTCGCTGCTGACCCACGACGAGGTCACCACCCTGTTCCACGAATTTGGCCACGGCCTGCACCACATGCTGACCCAGGTGGAAGTGGCGGACGTATCCGGTATCAACGGCGTCGCCTGGGACGCGGTGGAACTGCCCAGCCAGTTCCTGGAGAACTGGTGCTGGGATCAGCAGTCCCTGGCACTGATTGCCAGCCACCACGAGACCGGTGAGCCCCTGCCCCAGGCACTGCTGGACAAGCTGTTGGCGGCGAAGAATTTCCAGTCCGGCATGCAGATGGTGCGGCAGTTGGAATTCTCGCTGTTCGATTTCCGGCTCCATGCCGAGTTTGATCCGCAGTCGCCGGTGCAGCCACTGGAAGTGCACCGTCAGGTGCGTCGTGAGATCGCGGTGGTGGAGTCCCCGGCCTTCAACCGCTTCCCCAACAGCTTTTCCCACATTTTTGCCGGCGGCTACGCGGCCGGCTACTACAGCTACAAGTGGGCGGAAGTGCTGGCGGCGGACGCCTTCTCGCTGTTCGAGGAGCACGGCATCTTCGATCCGGAGACCGGCCACTCGTTCCTGGCGAACATTCTGGAAAAAGGCGGGTCACAGGAACCGATGGCCCTGTTCAAGGCGTTCCGCGGTCGCGAGCCGGAAGTGGACGCCCTGCTGCGGCAGTCCGGCATCACCGGCGACGCCGCCTGAGATTCCGGGCCCGGCCTTGGTGCCGGGCCCGGGCAGACCACACCAATTGATGAGAGCAGACTGATGGCGAGCCCCAAACGATTCATCGCCGGCGCGGTCTGTCCCCGCTGTGCGGAGATGGACAAGATCGTGATGTACAGCAACGACGACGGCCAGTTCCGCGAATGCGTAGCCTGCGGCTACCACGACAAACAGGGTGAGGCCGAGGTCGCCGAACTCGACACCCGGGTCAACCAGCGCAGCAACCGCGACGATCACACTGTCAAACAGGTGGTGTTCTTTAAGGCCGGCCAGGAGGACTAGGGAGCCCTTTTATTCCGGACTACGGGTGTGGCTGATGTTCCCCCGTAGCAAACCTGGATTGCACGCGTTAGTATAGGCCCGCGCATCGGGCCGGATATTGCCCGCTACCAATGGATCACCACGACAGGATGTCAGACAGGAGTCAGCAGCACTCAGGGATTGGGTGTGTCAGTCAACATGTTCCTTCGTCTCTTGCTTCGCCGACGGGCTCACGTAAACATCACCCGCCATCTGGACCGCAACATGAAGGTGCGGCTGCAGCGCGCCCTGGCCTGGTTGCTGGGGCTGTCGGGACTGCATGTGCTGGCTATGGTCCTGCTCGAAGGACTGACGCCGGGGGATGCCCTGTGGCTGACCCTGACCACGCTGACCACGGTTGGCTACGGCGATCTGTCGGCCGCCACCCCTGCCGGCCGTCTGGCCACCACCGTTCTGCTCTATTTCGCCGGTATTACCCTGTTGGCGCAGTTGGCCAGCGACTACATCGATTACCGTCTCAAGCAAAAAGACTACATGATCAAAGGCCTGTGGAGATGGCGTATGAAAGACCATGTACTGATCGTGAACAGCCCTGCGCGCAACCCCGCGGTCTATTTCCAGCGCTTGGTGGACCAGCTCCGGGCCACCGACCAGTTTGCCGACCGGCCGGTGCTGATTCTGACCGACGCCTTTCCGGATGGCCTGCCGGCGAGGCTGCGGGAACAGGGTGTGGTTCACTACCACGGTGAATCCTCGGATCGGGCGTCACTGGCGGCGGTGGACCCGGCGGACGCCCGTGCCATCATCGTGCTGGCCCAGGACGAGTACAGCCGGGTATCCGACAGTGTCACCCTGGATGTGCTGATGCAGCTGAACGACCTGTGCCACCAGCGTCTGCCCTACACCGTGGCGGAGAGTGTGGAAGAGGACAATCGCCGGCGGGCCGAAGCGGCCGGTGCCAACACCACCCTGCGACCGGTCCGTGCCTATCCGGAGATCCTGGTGCGGGCGCTGGTGGCGCCGGGGGCGGAAAAAATCCTGGAAAACCTGTTCACCCACCACGACGATCACACCATGCGCTACCCGGTGACGCTGCATCAGGTGCAGTGGTCTGACGTGGCATGCCAGCTGCTCACCGCTGGCATGGGCACGCTGATGGCCTATGTCACTGATACCGGCCATGTTGAGTGCCATCCGGCACCGGACCATCGTTTCAGTGCCAGCGCACTGATCCTGATGGTGCGGGAGGAAGCCATACCCACGGCGCACCAGGTTCGCGAGGCCCTCGCCGACTTGACCGCTACCCCTGATCAACCAAGGAGCGACTGATCCATGACAACCCCGTTTGAGACCGTTAAGCAGTACCTGCAGCAACTGCCGGTTACGGTAGTGAGTGAAGACGCCGATGACCAGCTGGTGGTCGTTGAGGCCCCGCGCCAGGGTGTCCATCACCTGGTGCTGGACTGCGAGGACGACATTCTGGTGATCGAGCAGGTCATCGCCGATCTGCCGGCGGCGGATGCCGACTGTTACCGCACCCTGCTGCAGATCAATCGTGAGCTGGTCCACGGCGCGCTGTGCCTGGATGAAGCCGGTACCCGGCTGATTTTCCGGGATACCCTGCAACTGGAAAACCTGGACCTGAACGAACTCGAAGGCTCCATCAACGCCCTGAGCCTGATGCTGGCGGAACACGCCGACCAGCTGATCCGTTACGCCCGCCAAGGAGGAGAGGTCGCATGAACCTGTTCAAACGTCTGTTCAAGTTCGGCTCTGCCGAAGCCCATTCCGCCCTCGATCAGCTTGAGGACCCGATCAAGATGAGCGAGCAGGCCATCCGCGACCTGAAGCGGGACCTGGACAAGAGCATTCAGAGCCTGGCCGAGGTCAAGGCCATTGCGATCCGCAGTCGCCGTGAGCTGGAAACCGCCACCGCCGAGGCTGAGGACTACAAGGTCAAGGCGATGACGCTGGTACAGAAAGCGGCCAGCGGCGAACTCGACCAGGCCGAGGCCGACCGCCTGGCGTCCCGGGCGCTGGAGCAGCAGGGCCAGGCTCAGCAACAGGCGGAACGCCAGCGTGGTGAGAAAGACAAGTACGACCGTCTGGCCGCTGACCTGGAGCACAAGATCCAGGATCTCAAGGGCCAGATCGGCCAGTGGGAGAACGAGCTCAAGACCCTGAAGGCCCGTGCCAAGGTCAGCAGTGCCACCAAGAAGATCAACCGCCAGATGGCCCAGGTGGACTCCTCCTCCACCATTGCCACCCTGGAGAAAATGCGCTCCAAGGTGGAGGAAGAGGAGGCTCTGGCGGAATCCTACGGCAGCATGATCGGCAGCTCCCGTTCGCTGGATGACGAGATTGACCAGGCTCTTGGCGGCAGTGCCTCCGGCAGCGATGCCCTGGCCAAGCTGAAAGCGGAGATGGCGGCCTCATCCGGTAAGACGGATTCGGGGGCCTGATCGTCATGGTGCTGGAACTGTTGCTGCTGGCTGTCCTGGTGGTGCTGGCGTACGTGGCCTATCGACAATGGTCGAATCAGGGGGGCGGTGTCTCGGCACCGGCCCCGACCGGCCCCGGTGGGATTGAGCAGGTCGGTGTGGGTGGGGTGATCCAGTTGCCCCCCTTCGGCGACGACCTCGACCCGCGGGACGTCGAGGTCACCGCCCGCCATGTTTACGACCAGGACGGTTACCGCTGGTACGAACTGGAGGGCCAGAGCGGTTCCGGCACCGTGTGGCTGGACGTGGAACGGGACGACGAGCTGGAAACCAGTGTGACCCTGAAGCGCCTGCGACTGGACGAAATCGGACTGGCGGCGGAGGCGGTGGAACAGCTGAAGCCGGGGGCGCGGGTCGAGTTCGACGGCCGCGTTTTTCACCTGGGGGAACAGGGCCGGGCCCGGTTCCTGCCCAATGGCGACAGTGCCCGCGCGGAGACCCTGGTGTTCTGGGATCTGGAGGGCGAGGACGATCGCCACGATCTGAGCATTGAACGCTGGGACCAGGAGTATCGGGTCTACCTGTCCCAGCGCCTGTCCCCCGAGCGTATTCGGGTCTATCGAACCAGCCACCCGGAGTAAAGCCCATGGATCTGGATCTGACCCTGTCTATTGCCCCTTTCGTGACCCCGTTTTTCCGCAGTGCGGCCATGCTGGCGCTGTTCCTGCTGATGTTTCTGGTGGCGAAGTACCTGAAACGCTTCCTCACCCCCTATAACCTGGAACATCAGCTTACCGGCAAGGACAACCTGGCCCAGGCCACCAGTCTGGCGGGCTATTACATCGGCTTTACCGCGGTGTTCTGTGGTGCCTATCTGGGCCCCAGTGCCGGGCTGTTGTGGGATCTGCTGGCGGTGGCCGGCTACACCCTGCTGGGGATGGCGCTGCTGAACCTGTCGCGGATTCTCAACGATCGTCTGGTGTTCCGCGGCTTCTCCATGGTGACGGCCATCCGTGACCACCACAACGTCTCTGCCGGAGTGATCCAGGGGGCCAATTACGTGGCGTCCGGCCTGGTGGTGGCCGGCGCGGTCCACGGCGAGGACGGCGGTGTGCTGACGGCGCTGGTGTTCTACCTGGTCGGTCAACTGGCGTTGCTGCTGTTCAGCCGTCTCTATGAGCGTCTGACCCCCTACTCCATCCACCGGGAAATCGGTGACGGCAACCTGGCCGCTGGCCTCGGGTTTGGCGGCAGCATGGTGGCCATCGGACTGGTGATTCTGGCGTCCCTCAACGGTGACTTTGTCAGTTGGAGTTACAACTTGGGCTGGCTTGGCATCAACCTGCTGGGGGTGTTCCTGTACCTGTTCCTGGTCCGCTGTTTCTTCGATCGGGTGGTGATCAGCCACGACGACCTCAACAAGGAAATCGCCGAGGATCGCAACGCCGGCGCCGGCTTGCTGGAGTGCACCCTGGCGGTGAGTTTTGCCACAGTTCTTTTCTTCATGATCGGGTGAGTCCATGCGTTCAATTCTAGAAGACCTGCCGCTGGCCCGACTGCTGCTGCTGTTCGGCGTCCTCTGCCTGATCACCTCGCTGGTCATTGGCTGGCTGCCGGGGGATCAGCACCAGCGTGAACAGCTGTCCCTCAATGGCGGCCTGGTCGGGCCGATCCACATCGATGACCATAACACCGTGCTGCACACCTCGGTGGCCGCCGACCTGCCCATCAACAGCTGGAGCTCGGTGACGCTAGGCCTGCTGGATCAGGACAAGCGCTACCTGACCGGGTTTGGCGACAGCCTGTGGTTCGAGGAAGGGGTGGATTCCGAGGGTTATTACTGGCGCGAGGCGTATTCCCGCTACGACGCCAAGATCACTGTCCCCAGCCCTGGTGAGTACTACCTGCAGGTCACCACCGAGGACAATCTGAGTGAGCGCCAGCGCGCCGGCCGTTACCTCGATGTTGAGGCGGACACCCGTGGCATGAGTGCCATACCCCACCGGGTAGGTGCGATCATTGCCATTGTCCTGCTGGTGGTGCTGCTGGTGCTGCGTCACCGCGCCCAGTTGCAAGAAATGATCTCCGAATACTAACCGACACGGATGTAAACCATGCCTTTGAAAACCGGTGTCGCGCTGGCCCTGCTGGCCGTTATCTATCTGGGACTGTTCAGTTGCAGCAGCCATGGCTACGGCTATGCCGGCTACGGCGGTTACCATAACGGCCCCTCGATGTGGTACTTCGGCGGGCCACGCCACTACTACACCAATCAGAGTATCCGCAACCAGAGTCTGGGCGGTCCCGGTGACCGCGGCAGCGGCATTCACTACGGCAAATGACCAGCGTGACCACCTCCGACCAGGCGCTGCTGCGGCAGAAGCGGGTGCTGATTGGCTCGATCCTGATTGCCGGGCTGTGCTCGATCATCTACGAGCTGCTGATCAGTACCACCGCGTCCTACTTTCTCGGTGACAGCATCCGTCAGTTCTCCATCACCATCGGCCTGTACATGGCGGCGATGGGCCTGGGGTCCTGGCTGTCGCGCTGGATCAACGGCAATCTGTTACTGGCGTTCATTGCAGTGGAACTGGTGCTGGGGCTGATCGGTGGCCTGTCGGTGCCGTTCATGTACCTGGCCTATGCTTTTACCGATCTGATCCAGCCCACCATGATCCTGCTGATTGTCCTTGTGGGTACCCTGACCGGGCTGGAGGTGCCGCTGCTGACGCGGATTCTGGAGAACCAGGACATCCTGGCGAAGAACCTGTCCAACGTGCTGTCGCTGGATTACCTGGGGGCCCTGCTGGCCACCCTGGCGTTTCCGTTTCTGGTGTTGCCGTGGATGGGCGTGTTCCAGTCGTCGCTGGTGTTTGGCCTGCTCAACATCGCCCTGGGTCTGCTGAACCTGTGGTATTTCGCGCCCCAGCTGGCGTTGCCCCGACGTCGTATCCTTGGGCTCTCTGGTCTGACCGTGACGGCGTTCCTGGTGCTGCTGCTGGTGTTCTCCAAGGGGCTGCTGGATCAGTGGTCCAACAGCCTCTACGGCGATCGCATTGTCTACCGCGAACAGACCCCGTACCAGACCATCGTGATGACCCGCTACAAGGAAGACCTGCGGTTGTTCCTCAACGGCAACCTGCAGTTCTCTTCCATCGATGAGTATCGCTACCACGAAGCCCTGGTCCACGTGCCGCTGTCCCAGCATCCGGCGCCCAAGCGGGTGCTGCTGCTGGGGGCCGGAGACGGCCTGGCGGTGCGTGAGCTGCTGAAATACCCTGCGGTGGAGACCATCACCCTGGTGGACCTGGACCCGGCGATGGTGGCGCTGGCGCGGCAGGACCTGCGGCTGCGGGCGCTCAATGGTAACAGCCTGAATGACCCCCGGGTGACGACGGTGGCGGAGGACGCCATGGTGTACCTAGACCGCGGTCAGCAGCGCTTCGATGTGATTCTGGCGGACCTGCCAGACCCCAACAACGTGTCCCTGGCCCGACTCTACAGCCGGGAATTCTATCGCCTGGTGCGCCAGCATCTGGCGCCGGGAGGCATCTTCACCACCCAGGCCACCAGCCCGTATTTCGCCACCAAGGCGTTCTGGTCGGTGAAGGCGTCACTGGACGCTGCCGGCTATCCCCAGGTGGTGCCTTACCACGTGCAGGTGCCGTCGTTTGGTGAATGGGGCTTTGTTTACGCTCGGGTCGCTGAGGGTTCGTTGACGCCAAAACCCATTGAGGTAGAAACCCGCTACCTGGATCAGACCACCGTGGCAGAAGCTTTGACCTTCGAGCGGGACCTGAGGCCGACGGGATCGGTGGCGGTCAGCTCCCTGGACAGCCCCACCATCCACGACTACTACATGGACAGCTGGTCCTACTGGCACTGACGGCGATCCACCGCCAGTGCCATCGGGACACTGGCGCGTCAGAGCACCATTGCCGCGAGCCAGCCAAACACCAGCAGCGGCAGGTTGTAGTGCAGGAACGTGGGCACCACGGTGTCCCAGATGTGGTTGTGCTGGCCGTCGACGTTGAGGCCGGCGGTGGGGCCGAGGGTGGAGTCCGACGCCGGGGAACCGGCATCCCCCAGGGCGCCTGCGGTGCCCACCAGTGCCAGGATGGCGAGCGGGCTGAAGCCCATCTCCAGGGCCAGCGGCACGTACAGGGCGGCGATGATGGGAATGGTGGAGAACGACGAGCCGATCCCCATGGTGATCAGCAGCCCCACCACCAGCATCAGCAAGGCAGCCAGCGCCTTGTTGTCACCAATGGCTGCGACCGAGCCTTCCACCAGTGAGGCGATTTCGCCGGTTTCCCGCATCACTTCGGCAAAGCCGGAAGCGGCGATCATGATGAAACCGATCATCGCCAGCATCTTCATGCCTTCGGTGAACAGGTCGTCGGCCTCCTTCCACTTCACCACGCCGGACAGGTTGAACAGCACAAAGCCGGTCAGCGCGCCGAGGATCATGGAGCCCAGCCACAGTTGCACCACGAACGCGGCGACAATGGCCACCAGTGCCATCACCAGGGTGCGGCCGCTGTAACTGACGTCTACCCGCTCGGTCTGGCCAATGGCCTCCAGGTCGTAGTCGCGGTTGCCGCGGTAGCTGACAAACACCGCCACCAGCAGGCCGGTGAGCATGCCCAGGGCCGGCAGCGCCATGGCGGACATGACATTGAGGCCGTCGGTGGCAACACCGTTGTCGTTGACGTTGGCCAGCAGGATCTCATTCAGATAGATGCCACCGAAACCCACCGGCAGGAACATGTAGGGGGTGATCAGGCCGAAGGTCAGGACACAGGCCACCAGCCGGCGATCCATCCGCAGTTTCGCCATCACGTACAGCAGCGGCGGCACCACCAACGGAATAAAGGCAATGTGGATCGGCAGAATGTTCTGGGACGACATCGCCACGGCGATCAGCAGGCCCACGATCAGCAGGCGGATACCGGTAACGGCCTTGCCGTCGTCCTGTCGGCCCACCAGCGCCAGGGCTT
The DNA here is from genome assembly GCF_023156385.1 of Marinobacter xestospongiae. Taxonomy (GTDB): domain Bacteria; phylum Pseudomonadota; class Gammaproteobacteria; order Pseudomonadales; family Oleiphilaceae; genus Marinobacter; species Marinobacter xestospongiae. Next base: position 7,765 of record NZ_JAKZAK010000021.1, on the reverse strand, counting down.
TATCGGCCAGGGCGTGGGCCAGACCGGACTTGCCGATGGCCACGGCGAACGCGCCCAGGGTGGCGTAGGACAGCGCCACTGTGGCGCCACCGCCGAGACCACTGTTGAAGGCGTCAATGGTGGCTTCGAGAGACAGGCCGCTGATCAGGCCACCGGCAATGGCGCCGATGATCAGGGCAACGACGACGTGAATGCGGCACAGGCTCAGTACGAGCATGATCCCGACCGCGGCAACAACGGCATTCATGGCAGACTCCGGGTGTTGGTCGGAGCCTTGGCCGTGCCGGCGGGCCCCGTGGACAAAAGTGACGGGGCGGTAATGTGCAGGATTTGCCCCCGCGAGTCAAAGCGGGGGCGGTGGACGCTTCAGTCGGCGTTGGGGTTCAGCATGGGCCCCTGGTAAGCGAATCGTGGCACCAGTTCGCCGGCGACTTCCACGGTTTCCCGGAACATCGACAGCGGGCGGACCCACAGGCTGTTGTCACCGTAGAGGCAGCGGTAGACCACCAGTGGCTCTTCGGTTTCGCTGTGACGGGCCACGCCCAGCACTTCGTAATCCCGGCCCTTATAGTGGCGGTAGCGGCCGATGGCGACGGATGGGGTCATAATATGATGGCCTTGCTCAGTTCTTAAGTTTGTAGCGACCGGGGCCGAGGAAAATCACCGCCAATGCAGTGAACAGGAAGAAGCCCTGCAGCTCCAGCGCCCAGCCCCCGCTGCGACTCAGCGCCAGCAGCTCATGGGTGTGGACCAGCGCGATGGCTACCAGCATGTTGAACACGATGATCAGTGCCCCGATGCGGGTCTGGTAGCCCAGGATCACCATCAACGGCGCCAGGATCTCGCCAATATAGACGCCGTAGGCAAGCACGGTCGGCAGACCATGGCTGGCCAGTTGGCCTTCGATGAAACCAACACCGTTGAGCAGCTTGGCAATGCCGTGGAACAGCAGCAGGCAGCCCAGGGTCAGGCGAATGATCAGTTTTCCCAGATCGGCGTTATCCAGCAAGGGGGTCTCCTAGTGACGGCGGCGCAGTGAAGGGTTATAGACCTGTCTAGCTTACCGCGGGCGTCTTGGCTGTCAAAGATTACGAACCTCCGGATACAGCGCTATCAGCCGCGCCAGCAGCCGGTTCTGGACGCCGGTGGCTATGCCGTTGCGTTCCATCGCCAGTACTAGGTTCTCCGTCAGCGCGTTGAACTCGGTGTCGGTGATGGCCATCTCGGCGTGCAGGGGGCGCATGGCGCGACCGCTGTAGGTACAGGGGCCGCCGGCGAGCTGACACAACTGGTCGGTGAGGTGGCGGTGGAAGCTGACCACGTCGAGGCCGCGGAACTGGCGGTTGATGCGGTCGTCGTCAACGATCAGGTACAGCAACTCCTCCACCACGTCGGCGATGCCGCTGCGGGCACCCAGATCCTGGTAGAGGGTGTCGTCCGGCGCTGCGACCGGTGTCTGGCAGCCTGCCGTGACGGCCAGTATCAGGATCAGCAGCCAGGGGCGAATGGGGGTCATGGCGTCCTCCTGCTTGGTGGCGGTCAGAAGCTGACCTGCAGCGACACATAGGCACCTTGCTGGTGCTGCAGGCCGGCAATGTCACCGAGGTCGACCCAGGCGGCGGTGACCGCCAGCCGGCGGTCCGGCACCCAGGCCAGGAACAGGTCCCACCAGTCCTGCTCGTCGGCGAACGTCAGGTTGTCGGGCTTCTGGCGATATTCCAGGCCCACCAGCCAGTGCCGGTTCAGGAACACCCCGACGCTGGCCTCGGCCATCAGTTCATGGTCGTTGTTACGGTCACCGCCAAACCCCAGCAGACCGCCCTGATTGGCCCGCGTGGCCCGCACCGTAGCGTTGAGCAGCAGGTTGCGATCAAGCACCGCGGCAAACAGCAGTTTGCTGGCGCTGAGGTAGACATCGGTTCCCTGGTCGTCCCGGGCGCCGATGGCTTCGGGCACCAGGAAGGTCCGGTTGCGTTTGTGCTGCAGGCCCAGGGACCATTGCCCCAGAGGGCTGTAGAGCACGTCTCCCCAAAGCCTCAGTTTGGCACCGACGATGTCCTGGCGCAGCTGGTCCTGCTCCAGGCCGAAATCCTCCTTGAGGGCGAAGACCAGGCTGTCCAGGTCCAGGGTCTGGCGACCGATGCTCAGCTCCAGGCGGTTACGCCAGTTGAATGAGGCGGCGGCCACATCGAGGCTGTAGTCGTCGCTTTCCAGCCGGGACAACGCCAGAGTACCGCCCCATTCCCGATCACTGGCGTAACCGCTGAGCAGGGCCCAGGGCACCAGGCCACCGCCGGCACTGCCGTCAATGGTGGTGACGCCCCCGGTGGCCCACAGCCGGCTGCCCGGACTGGCCTGACCGGCGGTGCTCAGCAGCAGGGTCAGGCAGGCAAGCACCAGGCGAAAGGCCGTCATGAGTCGGACTCCGTCGGCTCGGTGTTGGTGTGGGGGATCAGGGCATCGCGGCTCTCCGCCAGGGTTCGTACCCAGCCGGCCAGCTCATCCGCCGGCATGGGGCGGGCCAGGAAATAGCCCTGCCCCAGGTCACAGCCCCAGCTTTGCAGCAGCTGCCAGCTGGTCAGGTTCTCAATACCCTCCGCCACTACCCGCAGCCCCAGGCCGTGGGCCATGTTGATGGTGGAGCGGACAATCCACTGATCCTGATCGTCTTCCTGCAGATCGAGCACAAAGGATTTGTCGATCTTCAGCTCCTGTACCGGTAGCTTGCGTAACTGGGACAGCGAGGAATGCCCGGTGCCGAAATCGTCGATGGACAGTTTCACCCCGGCCTTGCGCAGCCGGGTGAGGGTTTCCAGGGCGGTGACGGTGTCCTCCATCACCGCGCTTTCGGTGACTTCCATGGTCACGGACGACAGCCCGCCGGGATAGTTGGCGAATATGGCCAGCACGTCGTCCACCAGTTCGGGACGGGACAGGTCCAGTGCCGACAGGTTGATGGCAGGGCCGATCTGCAGGCCGCGATACCACCACTGGCTGGCATCGCGGGCAATCTGGCCGAGGATGTAGCGGGTCAGCTCGTGAATCTGGCCGGACCGTTCCGCCAGCAGGATGAACTCGTCCGGTGAGATGAAGCCATATTCCGGGTGCACCCACCGTACCAGCGCCTCCACCTGCACCAGCTCGCCACTGTCGAATGCCACCTTGGGCTGGTAATGCATGTGCAGGCCGTCGTTGCGGATGGCGCTTTGCAGCTCCTGGATCAGCCGCAGCTCCCGCAGCCGGAACTCGTCCTCGCCGGGGGTGTAGAAGGCCACCCGGTCGCTGCGATGGCCGGCGGCTTCCAGGGTCAGGTTGAGCCGGCGGCGAATTTCATCCACGGTGGTGGCATCCCGTGGGACCTGGAGCACCGCAAACCGGCACTGCACCGAGAACGGGGTCTGCTCGATCTGCAGCGGCTGTTCGGCATTGGCTTTGAGAGCCTTGATCAGGTTTTCCAGACGGTGGCCGTCGAGCCGCTCCTGCAGCGCGACGAACTCGTTGGCCCCGGTGCGGGCAAAGATTGCCGGGGGTGGCACCTGGCTTTGCAGGCGCAGTCCGGTAGCTGTCAGCACTTTGTCACCGAAACTCAGCCCCAGGGTGTCGTTGATCTCGCTCAGGGCCTGTACCGACATGCCCACCACCGTGACCTCATCGCCTCTTTCCAGGCGTTTGCGCAGCGCCTGCACCATGGCCAGTCGGTTGAGCAGGCCGGTGATCTCGTCATGGCTGGCGGCAAATTCGATGCGCTGTTCCCGCTGCAGGATCTTGCGCTGCATCTTCTCCAGGGTGTCTTCCAGTACCGCCAGTTCACCGTAGCTTGGGGTGGCCGGTGCCCGTGGGTTGAGGTTGTCGCCAATGTCGGCGGCGTAGTGGGCCAGGGACAGAATCGGCTTACCCAGTGCCCGGGCCGCCAGCACCGCAATCACAATGGCCAGCAGCAGACTGGTGCCGATCAGTGCCGAGATCTTGATGGCCTGCTGGCGATAGCTGTTCAGGGCGTCCCGCCGATCGATCATCAGAATGGCGTCAAAGTCCTCATCCCCGGTCTGTCCCAGATGAATCAGCCGTTGGAAGAAATGGATGTCGTTGTGGGGCAGGTCGCGCTCGTGACTGTGCAGCAATGGTGGTGGGTTGGCCAGGCTGCTGGCGAGCAGTTGATCGATGCCGGTTGAGTGGTCATGGTGGCGAAAGGCGATGTCGGTGCCGGCCAGCCGGCGAATGTTGCTGGTGAGTGCGGCATTGAGCTTGAAACCCGCCAGCAGTCGGGCCCGCAGTCCGGCCGCTTCAATGGGGATCAGCAGCATCTCGTAGCCGTCGCCGCCCCAGGCCAGAAAGCCGCGATTGTTTGCCGGAGGCACGGTGGCGTCCAACAGCGTCAGGAAGGGCGCCGGCAGTTCCGCGCCAAGGGCCTGGGTGGCTGCCAGCAGCCGGTTGTTGCGGTCCAGCACCAGGGCAAGATCGGCACCGGCGCGTTGGCTGTGGTTGGCCAGCGCGCTGTCGAGGGTGGCACGTTCGCCACTGGCTATCGCTGCACGGAAGCCGAAGTCCTGGCTCACCAGTTCAAGCTGGTTCTGGAGGGTGTCGGCGCGGTTCTCCAGCACCGCCTTCACCACCCGCTCGGCAACGGTCAATTGGGCGATGGCCCGCTGCTTCTCATCTTCAAACAGCTGCACCATCGTCAGCACGCCAATGGACAACCCCACCAGGATAACCAGGGTGGTCAGCGTCAGTACCAGACGGCCGCGGAATCCGATCTCCCCCACCCTCAGCATCTACAGCTCCCGGAACCGCTGTTGCAGCCGGTCGAGAGCGTTGTTGGCCGGGGGCGGTGGTTGCAGTTCCAGGGCGATCCGATGGTGGGCGGGCAACGGTTCACCCAGGGTGAGTGGCTGGAACCGGGTGTTGTCCGGCAGCCGCCGATGCCAGTAGCGCAGGGTCAGCGGTGCCTTGGGGCTGGGCAGGGTGACCAGCCCGGCGGCGCCGGAGCGCCAGGACTGAGCGGCCTCGGTCACCAGCACAAACCCCTGCATGTGGTCGTGAATGTTGCAGCCCAGCTCCACCACGCCGGTAGTATCGAAGCGGATGGGGGCCTCGGGCCGGTCGGCGTACAGTTTCAGTTCGAACGGTTTGGCGGGTGAGAAGGAGTAGACGTGGTGTTGGGTGTCGTCGCGGTTGGGAAAGTCCACGGTTGATCCGACCGGTACGGTGAGCACTCCGGGCCGGAACTGGCGGTCGCGCTGCTCGATTTCGGCCTTGACCGGGTTGGGTTCCGACGGTGAGACCGCGACCACCACCACGTCCGACACCGGTTCACCGCTGCCGGCGTCGACAAAGCGCAGGGTCAGACCACTGGCCAGTGCCGTGGCCGACCAGGTAGCTGCCAACAACAGCCAGCACAGGAGCAAGAGGCCGCATCGGCTGGTGCGCATGGGCGGTGGTGTCATGGCCGTCGGCTTCCTGTCGGGACCGGGGGTCAGAGCGTTCCCAGGGAGAAGCGGATGTGGTTGCGGACCAACAGGTTCTCCCAGTAGTCCCGCATCCAGTCCCAGGCGTCCTGGCGGGCCTGCTGGACGAAGGGATTGAGGTCCAGCTCGTAGTAATCCGGGGTGCCGGCAATCTGCATCACCGTCACCACGATGGACTGATCCAGCTCGTTGGAGAATGGCTCCCCAATCAGCTGATGTACCAACAGGTTGGCCCGGGTGGCCTCCATGTCCACCAGCTGGCTGGAGCGGGTGGAACGATTGTTCTCATACATTTCCTCCATCAGCCGGTGGCACAGATAGGAGCGCACCAGCAGGCTGTCCAGGCCCTCGTAGCGGGCCAACAGCGGCGACGGCTGGGTGAAGTACCGGGTGGCGGCGTCGATGAACGGGACGAACAGATCGGCACAGCCGGCATCGCTGGCGCAGGTATCGACGAAGTCGATCAGCCGGGGCGCCATCTCGATGTACTCCAGGGCGAACTGGAACAGGCAGGTGGCGGGCTGGTAACCCTCCACCGCGATGCTGTCAGGCAGCTCTTCCGCCTTGAGTCTCAAAAGCCGGAAAAACTCACCGGAACGGGCTTCCTGCCGACGCGCCTGGTCAATGATGTCGAGCACTACTGCTGGTGTCATATCAGGAGATGCCGTTAACTGAACGGAGTAGGGTCGCAAGGCGCCTCCCCTTGTTCGGTGCTGTCGATGCTCCAGGCGAACGGGCTGGCTACCACGTCATGCCTGCCGTCGGGCCGTTTCCAGAACTGGTTGCTGGCCTCCTGAAGCAAGTGTAGTTGGTTTTCACCAAACTGCCTGTCGCGGCGGTTTATGTGAACCAGGTTTCATTTTGGTGATGCCGATGGAACAGCCAGGCCATGCTGCCGGCCCGGGCCAGCATCAGACCAATGAGCGCAAACCACAGCCCATGGTTGCCCCAGTCGGTGGTCAGCCACCACAGCGGCAGAAACACCACCAGGGCCGAGAACAGCATGGTGTTCTGCATCTCCCGGGTGCGGGTGGCGCCAATGAAGATGCCGTCCAGCAGGAACCCGCCCATGGCAGCAAGCGGCAGACACCAGAGCCAGGGCAGGTAGTGCCAGGCGGTGTGGCGCACGGAATCGATGCTGGTGAGCAGGCTGATCAGCCAGGGGCCGGCGGCCACGAACACCACGGTAAACAGCACCGACCCCCATAAGGTCCAGCGCAGCGCGCTGCGGCAGACGGTGTAGAAACCGTCGCGATCGCCCTGCCCCACCCGTTCCCCGACCATCGCCTCGGCGGCGTTGGCGAAGCCGTCCAGGCCGTTGGAGATGACCATCAGGAAGGTGATCAGTACCGCGTTGGCGGCGAGGACCACATCGCCCTGGCGGGCGCCCTGGGCGGTAAAGAACGCCAGCACCAGCAGCAGGGTGACGGTGCGCACCAGGATATAGCGGTTGACCTGGAGGATGCGGCGGTAGTCCGCCAGTCGGCCCAGCAGCGCCCGGCCCAGTCGCTGGCCTGCCGGCACCCGTCGCAGCACCAGCCAGAAGCCGAGGCCGGAGGCGGTGTACTCCGCTGCCACGGTGGCCAGGGCCACGCCGTTGCTGTACCAGCCCAGAACCGTCACGAACAGCAGATCCAGCAGGATGTTGAGGGTATTGGCGGCAATCAGCATCAGCATTGGCCCGCGAGGGTACTGGGTGCCGATCAGCCAGCCCACCAGGGTGTACTGGCACAGCACTGCCGGGGCGCTCCAGATGCGGATGGCGGCGTAGTCGCGGGCCAGTTCGGTGACCTCCGGACTGGGGTTCATCAGCCACAGACCAAGCCGGATCAGCGGCTGATGCAGCAGGATCAGCAGGCCGCCAATGGTCAGTGCCAGCACCAGTGAACGTACCAGCAGCGCAGTCTGCTCAAAGTCATCGCGGCGGCCGTAGGCCTGGGCTGCCAGCCCGGTGGTGCCCATCCGCATGAAGCCGAAGGTCCAGTACAGCAGGGTGAACAGGTTGGCGCCGATGGCCACCGCACCAAGGTAGTCGGGCTGGTCCAGATGGCCGAGCACGGCGGTATCCACCAGCCCCAGCAGGGGCACCGTGAGATTGGTCAGCATCAACGGCCAGGCCAGGGCCCAAAGACGACGGTCGACCGCCGGCAGGCGCAGGGGGAAAAGGCCGGTTTGGGACATGGGGCGACGGTCTCGGGGTGGCGAAGTGGAACGGCGGTAGCGTAGTGTCCCGTCTGGTTAATTCGTTAGCTTACTGCTTGTCTCTGAGGGTTCTGACCAAGGCGCCGCTGTGCCGATGT
>NZ_JAKZAK010000020.1 GCF_023156385.1 Marinobacter xestospongiae | reverse complement strand
AATGAGGGTACCGGCAGCGACCCTCCTTCCCCTACCTCGTTATCTCAAAGTGCTGCGGTTATTGTCTGACATCAGGGGGCAACGCAAGTCTTACCGTCAAGGGTGGTTTCCGAATCAGGTTTCGTTGGCGATATCCCTTAGATATCGACCGTACGCACTTTTCTCCAATCTGGCCGCTGCTGTTAGAAGCTGTTCGGCGGTTATCCAGTTTCGCTTGAAAGCGATTTCTTCCAGGCAAGCGATCTTGTAGCCCTGTCGCTTTTCAATCGTTTCCACGAATTGGGCTGCCTCGAGCAGACTGCTATGGGTGCCGGTGTCTAGCCACGCAAATCCTCTTCCTAGCACCTCAACCGAAAGGTCTCCCCGCTCCAGATAGGTCTGGTTTATGGCGGTGATTTCCAGCTCACCTCGTGTGGACGGGCTTAGTCCTCGCGCAATATCAACCACATCGTTATCGTAAAAATACAGTCCGGTGATGGCAAAGTGAGATTTTGGTCGTTTTGGTTTTTCCTCCAGAGACAGTGCCTGACGATTGCTGTCAAACTCAATGACGCCGAAGCGCTCGGGGTCTTTGACCTGATATCCAAAGACCTTTGCTCCCTTGGTCAGCTTGGCCGCCTGTAACAGTTTGGGAGAGAAGCCCTGGCCGTAGAAGATATTGTCACCAAGAACCAGGCATACCGAATCATTGCCAATAAAGTCAGCACCTAGATCAAAGGCCTGGGCAATGCCTTTGGGCTCTGGCTGTTCTTTATAGGTGAGCTCTAGACCAAACTGTTCTCCCTTGCCCAGCAGCCGCTCAAAAGCAGGTTGGTCCTGCGGCGTACTGATGATCAGTATCTCACGAATATTCGCAAGCATTAGAACCGATAATGGATAATAGATCATTGGCTTGTCATAGATTGGCAGCAACTGCTTACTTACCCCATGAGTAATCGGGTAGAGCCGGCTGCCGGTACCTCCGGCAAGAACAATACCTTTCATTGATTGCCTCTATCTATATCCAGAATGCCGCCATACATTTCAACGCTTCGGATGATCTGGTGCCACTGGCTGAGTTGCTGATACCAGTCAAGTGTAATCGTCTGGCTTGTTCTGTTCAGGTGGCCTGATCGGAGCTTCTCTACGATCTCCCGACACCCTTTTTCCGCATTCCAGCGGGCCTGCCAACCCAGAGTGCGCTCAACTTTCGAAAAGCTGACCTGGTAGCTACGATGGTCTGGTTCGCCATACCATTCAATATCGACGGGGCTATCAATAATTTCAGAGACAAGCTCCGCAATTTCCTTGCCGAGCGATCCCAGCTGATAGGTATTCGCAGTGCTACCTACATTGAAAATTTCACCATTGATCAGCGATGGCTTTGTCTCCAGGAGCTTCAGCATGAGATCAGTTGCATCTTGCACGTGAAGCATTGGTCGGTACTGAGTGCCATCTCGCATTAATGGCAAACAGCGGTTGGCGAAAGCGCCATAGGTCATGCCGTTGATGGCTAGGTCAAATCGCATTCTTGGGCTAAAACCAAATACAGTCGCTTGTCGCAATACAGTTACCGAAAAGTCGTCTTCACATAATTTGAGTGTGTCAATTTCAGCTCGTTCGTTGGCCCGCGCATAAACAGTGAGTGGGTTGGTGGGGGCTGTTTCATCAACGACCTCCTTCTGAAAACCATAGATGCTACAGCTAGACGGTAGAATATACCTTGGTACGCCTGAGGCTTTAGCCAGCTTGGCGGTAGCCACGCGTCCCTCATGGTTGATTTGCCACGTGGCGGCTTCGAACAGTTCGCCAGAAGGGTCATTCGAGATGGCAACGAGGTCGATGACTGCGTCAATATCCCGAAATTGCCTGCTGCTCAGTCGGCGAGAGTCTTCTTGAATGATCTCAAGATTAGGGGCTTTTTCGAGTACGTTTGAGCCAAAGAAAAAGCGGTCAATGGCCCTCACAGCGTAGCCATTGGCAAGGAGTTTGGGCACCAATACGCTACCAATATAGCCGCCAGCACCAGTAACGAGAACTCGTTTCATATAGATAACTCTGGGTTCAGCTCAGTCAGTTGGGGCGCCGGGGTGGGTCAAAGTTTGATCTTTCTTCTGTGTAAACGAAAACGGGCCCCAAGTGGAACCCGTTAACGATACGAGATATGACGGCGTCTGTCAGGCTTTTAGCCTTGCAGCAGCTGAAGTACCTGCTGCGGCCGGGCATTGGCCTGGGAAAGCACTGATAGTCCTGCCTGCTGCAATACTTGAGTACGGGCGAGTTCCGCCGATTCTGCGGCGAAATCCGCATCCCGTATGCGGCTGTTTGACGCTGACAGGTTCTCTGCGGTGGTCGACAGGTTGGCGATGGTGGACTCGAAACGGTTCTGTACCGCGCCCAGTTCTGCACGTAGGCTGTTGATCTGATCCAGAGCGTAGTCCAGCGAGATCATTGCAAAGTCGGCGCCGTCCTGTGTCGATACGTCCAGACTGTTTACGGATACCTGGTCGGCAGGCACCGCGGTTGTCACATTGAACGTGGTGCCGCCAGCCACGGTGACATCGACACTGAAGGCCTGATCGAATTCCGACGAGAAATAGATTTCGTTATTGCCTCGGTCAAGGAAAGCCCGAACACCTGTTTCACTGCTCACGGCGTTCACCTGGCCGAGTACGTCCTCCAGAGACGAAGCATCGTTGATCTGAACCGTGGTGGTGCCTGAGGGCGGTGTTGGCAGGTCAACGGTGAAGTCTACAGTACCGCCGTCGGCAAAGATGTCAGCGACGGTCTGGCCACTCACCACGGCTGCCGAAAGGCCCGAGGTCGCGCCAATAATGGAGCCAAGCTGGCTGCCCCGCGCATCCAGCCCGTTGACGCTGATGGTTTCACCGGTGTTGGCGCCAACCTGGAACGTTTGTGTTGGCAGCGAACCATCCAACACCCGCAGACCGTTGAAGGAGGTCTGGCTGGCGATCTGATTGATTGCCTGAATACGCTGTTCCACTTCCCGGTTCAGTGCAACGCGGTCGGTGTTGCTGTTGGGGGCGTTTGCCGCCTGCACGGCCAGTTCCCGAATCCGCTGCAGGTTGGCGGTGATTTCATCCAGTGCGCCTTCGGTGGTCTGCGCCAGGGAAATGCCGTCGTTGGCGTTTCGTCGGGCCATGTTCAGACCGGTGATCTGGGACTGGAACCTCTCGGAGATGGCCAGACCGGCGGCATCATCCTTGGCGGAGTTGATCCGCAAACCGGATGACAGGCGCTGCAGAGCGGTATCGGCGTCCCGCTGGGTGGCATTCAGGTTTCGCTGCGCATTAAGTGACGCAATGTTGGTGTTGATTATCTGGGGCATGTCGAGTCTCCCTGTTCAGAGATGCCGATTGCGACGTATACCCGGACCTTCGAGTTGCCTGCCGCCGGCAAAAACATTTGGCGTTGGAGCAGGTAAAGCGATCTTCGTGCCAGATTTTGATCTTAGCTTTAAATTATTGATCGGCAATGACTTTTCCGAATTGGTAGATGATTGTCCTGGATAGAGAGCGACGAATTCATGGCGATGGGAAGAGGGTTGCCGCTTTTTTTGCCGGTGCCAGGGGCGGTTGCGAGAGGGTGAGATCGCACAGCTCTGTGTCCCCTCGGGCGGATGGGGGGATGGGGTAGTTTGCGGGGTACATCCCTTGTAGGCTTTGCTACCATTCTGTTGATTGTCATGCGGCTTGTTGGTGCGGTGGAGGGGCTCCGCCAGCGCCTTCGCCGGTTTCGCTTCTTTGGAGAACCTATGTCCAAAAACCATCAGGACCCCGCTCAGGTCTATCTGCGCAGAAAAGAGAAGAACCTGAATTACTTCAAGCTGCATCTGCCTAGGGTCTACCAGATTCTGGAAAACATGATGCTGACCAGAGCTGAGCTGGTGGTGACACCGGGTAAGAATGATGTGGATATGACGGTCAATGGCAAGTCCTGTTATCGGGGACTGGCGAGGGAGTACTCCGAAGATGAGGCTCGTAGATTCCTTCAGGAAAACCCGGACGATAAGCCCATTGTCAGCTTTCGCCCTGCCTGGCCCGATGAGGCAAAAAGTCGGCGCTTTGCCTTTGGTACGCTACGTCAGGTGTTGGACTGTAGCCCGGTCGAGAAAAACGGGGAATTTACAGGGTATGTTCGGGGTAATGTTTTTCCGTCGGTTGTATTTCTTGGCTGTGGTCTGGGTTTTCACATTGAGGCGTTGGTGTCGAGGGCTAACATTGTCAATGCCATCGTGGTTGAGCGGGAACCTGAGAAGTTCGCGTTAAGCCTCTTTACGGTGGACTGGGAAAAGATCTGTTCCAGGTTCAAGCGTAAGGGGTATTCCATCAGTTTCGCCATTGGTTTCGCAAACACCGAAGCCGATATGCGGGAGCTGTTGTCGAGAAATCTGGCGGCGACTCTGCCGCTTTATCCTTATTCCACCATTTACTACAACCATTTGGCTGATGTGGAACTTGCCAAGGTGGCGATGGATGTCGCCAAGGATGTTGCACTGATTCCCTCGCAGTGGGCGAACTATGACGATGAGCTGATGCGGTTCCGGAATACCATCCAGAACGTTCGTGCTGGTATGACATGCATTGATCCGAGCGCGGCTTCCGCTCGCGCCAAAGCCCTTGCTGTTGTGGGGAGCGGTCCTTCCCTGGATGAACGTATTCAGGAGTTAAAGGAAATGCGGGATCATTTCGTCATCATTTCTGCCGGGACCGCGTTGAAGGCGCTGTTGTCAGCGGGCATCAAACCGGATTTCCAGGTGGAGCTCGATCCCAGTCACGTCATATGTCAGATGATTGAAGAAAACGAAGCTGAAGCATTGAAAGGAATAACGCTGCTTGCGGTTAATGAGGTCAACCCCTGGGTGCCAAAGCTGTTTGACCAAGTCCGCTTCTTCTTTAAGACTGACAACTATTTCCCGGGCCTATTGCAGCTGGAGTCGTCGGCACTCCCTGATTGTAATCCAACCTGTACCAATGCAGCGCTTTCCGTTGGGTATGCCTTGGGGTATACCCGATTTTTCCTGTTTGGCACGGACTACGGCTTCAAAAGTGAAGGAAAAGACCATTCGTCTGGTTCGGTGTATGGCAGTGGTTCGGACTCAGCGTTTTCTGAAGAGCTTAAAACGGCCCACTCAGCGCGCGCAAAGTCGTCTTTCACTGTGCCGGCAGCAGATGGTGGCACTGTATTGACACGCTCTGACTACTACGCCTCCAAACGATCTGCCGAGAAGTTTATTGAACGGGTTGGTTGCGCTGACGTCAGCTTCTATAACTGCTCGAACGGCGCAGAAATAGAAGGCACCACATGGCTGCCGGATTCTTCTGAAACCGTGAGGCAGTTCAGTGAGGATGGCGAGTCAGAGGCCCTGCCGGTTGATGAGGTGGCCACGTTCGATCTCGAACCAACCGACCTTTATGACCAGATTGACGCGATGGCTGAAGAGTTTCGATCAGAAACCCGTACCCTTATCAATATAGTCAAAAAGGCTCGCTTGGGGGGGCGCCGGGACCTGGTGCTGCTGGTGAACGAGCTCAGGGGGACGATGGCAACACTCAAGCCCAGGCAGGGGCAGGGCTCTGTAACCGCTGTCCAGAAGTACGCCAATCAGATGCTTCGGGGCACCGTGTTGCATTTTGCAAGCGCGGCGCTTTGTCATGGGTTGTCGGGAAATGATGCGCAGCTGAAGGATTTTTTGCAGGCTTGGCGAGCAGGTTTCTTATCCCTTTTTGAGGAGCTTCCTGAACACTTCCTCAAGGTTAGTCGCAATCCACAGGATATTGTCGATGACCCCTGGAGTCGCATGCATTTCTACAGTCCTGAGCCGGACATGGCCAGTGACGATGAGGGCTAGTGGGCTATTACATTTGTTTACAAAGTAGTCCGGATTTTTTCTAAAGGAATTCTCGGGGGCGCCGTTAAGCACTACAGCAGGGCGGCGTACCCCAAACACTGACAGGGCGCCAGACCTCTTACCAATACCTGAATTGTTTGAGGAGATGCATTATGGCTCTCGGTATCAACACCAACATCGCTTCCATCAACGCTCAGAACCAGCTTAGCCGTTCCCAGAGCCTGTCCAACGAGTCTCTGACCCGTCTGTCCTCCGGCCTGCGTATCAACTCAGCCAAGGACGACGCCGCCGGTCTGGCGATCTCCACCCGGTTCGACACCCAGATTCGCGGCCTGACCGTCGCCCAGCGTAATGCCAACGACGGCATTTCCATGGCGCAGACCGCTGAAGGTGGTCTGGACGAAACCATCAACAACCTCCAGCGTATTCGTGAGCTGGCGGTGCAGGCGGCCAACGGCTCCCTGACTGACGAAGACCGCTCGCTGTTGCAGGACGAAGTTACGCAACGACTGAACGAAATTCAGCGTATCAGCACCGAAACCAAGTTTAATGGCCAGTCTGTGCTGGATGGCTCTCTGAACGGTGGTTCTGCTGTCAGCTTCCAGGTTGGTGTAGAGTCTGGTGAGACCATCAGCTTCTCATTCGATCAGGACATGGGGACTGGTAGCAGCGGTCTGAATATCTCTAATGTGGATATTTCCAGCGCTTCTGGCGCCTCCAGTGCTCTGGCAACCCTGGACACTGCTATCGATTCTGTGAACTCCTTCCGCTCCGACCTCGGTGCGTTGCAGAACCGGTTCGAGAGTACCATTAACAACCTGGCCACCAACATCGAGAGCGCCAGCGCTGCCAACAGCCGAATTCTCGACGCGGACTTTGCCGCCGAGAGTGCTAAGCTGGCAAAAGCGAACGTGCTCCAACAGGCTGGTATTTCGGTTCTGGCACAGGCCAACGCCCGTCCGAACCAGGTCCTGTCCCTGCTTCAGTAATCGAGGCCGGGTAACGGGTTAAAATCGACCGGCCTGTCCAGTGGGATAGGCCGGTCTTTTGCCGTTAGGGAATAGCGGGGTGTGCTATGAACGAAGTGGGTTTAAACAACCTGGATCTGAAGATGGTTCAGTCCTCCGGGGAGTCCTCCCGCACCAGTAATGCCGGTACGGCGGAAGCTGGTGTGAGGTCGCCTCAGAAGGGATCGACGGCTTCAGAGCAACCCTCAAATGCATCAGCGGCGTCCGCAGCTGCCGTTGCACGCGAGCAGGCTGTCGCGCAGGAGAAGCGGGCCGCAGAGCAGGAACAGGACAGTGAGCGGGTCGACCAGGCGGTCTCCCGACTGAACGATTACGTGCAGAGTGTCCAGCGTGACCTGCGGTTCTCTGTCGATGACGATTCCGGCAAGACGGTGGTGAAAGTCATGGACCGGCAGACCGATGAGGTTATCCGGCAGATTCCGGATGAAGTTGCTATGAGGTTGGCCGAGAAATTGCAGCAGGACGAACCATTGACGCTGTTTGACATCAAGGTCTGACCAATCCGCCGAAAATGGGCGGGAGATTGCCGGCCTGCTCAACGGCGCACAACATGGAACGGCAAGGAATGCAGTTGGGGCGGTAAAGTTTTGCCGCCAGGTGCCGATACGCGGATTAACTGATCAAGAAGACGACGACGTCGGGAGGTACAGGCATGGCAGGTATCACTTCACTGGGAGCCGGGTCCGGGCTGTTCAGCATGGATTTGGTCGACCAGCTGGTCGCTGCCGAGCGTACGCCGACACAGGCCCGGCTGGATCGTAACCAGCAGCTGTATGAAACCAAGATTTCCGCCTACGGTGCCCTTCGCAGCGCTCTGGAAGGTCTGAAATCACCTCTGGAGGCGCTTAGCAAGCCGGATGGTCTTCGGGCTTTTACGGCGGCGTCGAGTGACGAAAACGTGGTTGGTCTCGATGTCGATCAGAGCAAGATCACCCGCGGCAGCTACAACATCAACGTCACTCAGCTGGCCCAGGCGCAATCGCTCGCTTCCAATGACTTTGCTGATCGGGATACTACCGCGGTCGGTACCGGTACGTTGACCATCAATGTTGGCGGTGAGTCCACCGACATCACCATCGACAGCTCCAACAACACCCTGGAAGGCATTGCCGAAGCCATTAACGATGCGGGCGCCGGCGTGTCCGCGGGTGTCGTCGACACCGGGTCAGGTTTCCGCCTGGTAATGTCCTCCGAGGAGTCCGGGCTGGACAATGCCATCGAAGTGTCCGTTTCCGGTGACGGTGACGGCAGCGACACCGACGCCAGTGGGCTGTCCCAGCTCGCCTTCAACGGCTCGGCGTCCAACATGAATGAAACCGTGGCGGCCAAGGACGCGCTGCTGGAAGTCAACGGCATTGCCATCAGCCGTTCCAGCAATTCGGTGGAGGGGGTCGTCGACGGGGCGACGTTCGAGTTGAAGTCAACGGGAACATCCACCATCAGCGTGACGGAGAACCCGGATGAGGTCGCTGATCGGATGCAGGCGTTTGTCGACAAGTACAACGCCTTTCAGGATATTGTTAAAAAGGCATCGGGCTATAACGCTGAAACTGAGCAGGGCAGCGTGTTAACCGGGGACTCGGCGATCCGCTCCATCCAGCGGGACCTGCGTAACCTGCTGGTGGACGTGCCCGAGGGCCTCGAGGACAGCCCGGTGCGGATGTTGGCGGATATTGGCATCAAGACTGACGCGGATACCGGCAAGCTTGAGTTTGATAAAGAGGTCTTCAAGGAGAAGCTGGACGAGTACCCGGATTCCGTCGCTGCACTGTTTGGTTCGGAAGACGGTGTTGAGGGTATCGCCACCAAAGCTCTTGACGTTCTGGAGACCCACTTGGGCAGCGATGGCACACTGGCCAGCCGCACCGACGGTCTGAACCAGTCCTTGGAGGACATTGAAGACAAGCGGCTGGATCTGGATCTGAGAATGGAGACGTTTCGGGAACGACTGATTTCCCAGTTTTCCGCGGCGGATTCGCTGATTGCCCAGCTCAACAGCACCGGAAGCTTTGTGAGTCAGCAGCTGGCGTCCCTTGCGCCCCAGCAGAACAGTGGCAAAAGTTAACCGAGTGAATTTGGAGAGGTAACGATGAAGGGGCTTCAACAGTACCAGCGTATCAATACCCAGACCAGCATCACCGATGCTGATCCGCACCGGTTGATCCAGTTGCTGTACAATGGTGCCATCGAGCGCATCAACATGTCCAAGGCCCGCATTCAGGTCAAGGATTACGAGGGCAAGGCCCGGTTGATCAACAAGGCCATTGAGATCATTGGTGGCCTGCGCAGTTTTCTGGATTTTGATCAGGGCGGTGATCTTGCCCCGCGGCTGGATTCGCTCTACGAGTATATGGAGCGGGCCCTGCTGGAAGCCAGTCTGACGAACGATGTCGCCCGGCTGGACGAAGTGATCGAGCTGTTGCGCTCCATCAAGGAAGGGTGGGACGGCATTCGCGAGGAAGTGGTACAGCAGCAGGCCGTCTGAACAAGGATTGGCGTGCCCAGGGTCGTTTTGCCCGGGGTGCGCCTCGGCAATTCGAGGTACTGTGTTTAGCCTGATCGGTACGCTTGTCTTTGCAATTATGTTGGCTCTGCCCTATTCGCAGGCGAGGGCTGAGGTCTCGACGCCGTCCGGGGATCTTCCCGGCGGTACCACGCCCGGGGTCGATTTACGGGTGGCTTCCGCGGATGTCTGGCCCTGGGGCTACCGCACCGAATCCGGCGAACTGGCCGGAACCCTCGTAACCTTCTACGATCGACTGTCCGTGTTGATCGGCAAAACCTTTCACAATGTCCTTAGGCCTCATCGTCGGGTGATCCGGGAGCTGGAATCCGGGCGAGTGGATCTTGCGGTGCTGTATGAAAGCCCGACCACAGAGCAGGCGGGTATTCTGGTAGCGCCTGTCATCCAGGTTCGGGTATTGCTGGCGGGGCTGGCTGATTCTCAGTTGAAGCTGTCCTTGGGGGGCGGCTTGGCCGGCCGGACTGTGGCCTACATTCGTGGCACCTATTACGGCGAAGCTTTCGAGCGGGATGACAGCATCCGCAAGGTGGCCGTCAAGGATCTGCGGCAGGCGGTTGAAATGCTGCTGCGGGGGCGGGTGGATGCCCTGGTCGCCAGTGATCAGTCATTTTTCAGCACGTTGCACGAGATGGGCCTGGGGGCTGAGCGGTTTCGGCTGAGCGTGGCCTTGCAGCAGCAGGATGGGGCGCTCTACCTGTCGCGGGCTTCATCCCGGGATGATCTGGTGCCGGAGCTACGCCGCGCGGTGGAAACCATGCGGCGGAATGGCGATCTGGCCGAGATCTTTCACCTTCCTTAAATGGCTGGCTTGGTCTTCCCCCTTTGGCTGTCTGGCCGGAAGCCGTTGACTGCCGTACAATAATGCCCCTTATGTTTAAAGCCCTGCGTTTCCTGGTCGCTGTTCTGTCGGTCAGGAACGGTGAGCGTGGCTTCAAATAATCCATCCTGTTCAGTCTGGAGCAAGGTATGTCTGATATTAAAAAGGTTGTGTTGGCCTATTCCGGTGGCCTGGACACCTCCGTCATCGTCCGTTGGTTGCAGGACACCTACAACTGTGAGGTGGTCACCTTTACTGCCGACCTGGGGCAGGGCGAGGAAGTGGAACCGGCACGCGCCAAAGCGGAAGCGCTGGGCGTCAAGGAGATCTACATCGAAGACCTGCGCGAAGAGTTCGTGCGTGACTACGTCTTCCCGATGTTCCGTGCCAACACCATCTATGAAGGCGAATACCTGCTCGGCACCTCCATTGCCCGTCCGCTGATTGCCAAGCGACTGGTTGAAATTGCCAACGAAACCGGCGCAGATGCGATTTCCCACGGTGCCACCGGCAAAGGTAACGATCAGGTACGCTTTGAGCTGGGCGCCTATGCCCTCAAGCCTGGCGTTCATGTGATTGCGCCCTGGCGGGAATGGGATCTGAACTCACGCGAGAAGCTGCTGGCGTATTGTGAGGAGCGCAACATTCCGGTGGAGAAGAAGAAAGGCAAGTCGCCTTACTCCATGGACGCCAACCTGTTGCACATTTCCTACGAAGGCATGGTCCTGGAAGACCCGTGGGCGGAAGCCGAAGAAGACATGTGGCGCTGGAGTGTGTCGCCCGAGAAGGCGCCGGATCAGCCGACCTACATTGAGCTTACCTATGAGATGGGTGACATCGTCGCCATCGACGGTCAGGCCATGAAGGCCCATGAGGTTCTGGCGCACCTGAACAAAGTGGGCGGAGACAACGGTATCGGCCGTATCGACATTGTTGAGAATCGCTACGTTGGCATGAAGTCCCGTGGCTGTTACGAAACCCCGGGTGGCACCATCATGCTGCGCGCTCATCGGGCAATCGAGTCCATCACCCTGGATCGTGAAGTCGCGCACCTGAAGGACAGCATCATGCCGCGCTACGCCGAGGTGGTGTACAACGGTTACTGGTGGTCACCGGAGCGGGAAGCGCTGCAGGCGCTGATCGACCAGACCCAGACCTACGTTAACGGCACCGTGCGTTTGAAGCTCTACAAGGGCAACGTGGAAGTGGTAGGCCGTAAGTCTCTGGATTCCCTGTTTGATGAGAAGATCGCCACCTTCGAGGAAGATCAGGGTGCCTACGATCAGAAAGACGCCGAAGGCTTCATCAAGCTGAACGCGTTGCGCCTGCGGATTGCCGCTGGCAAAGGACGTAACCTGCTGTAACGCGGTGAATCATGGCGCAGGGTGGCTGGTCTGCCCTGTGCCGCTCGCTTCTTGAGTGGCACTTTTCTTCCCTCCCATTCTTCAATCCTTCCCTTTCTGCTCCGCTGTTTTCTGCCGATACTCTCCGGGTGTCATGTTGACCCTGCGCTTGAAGGTGCGGTGAAACGACGTGGTTTCGCTGAAACCCAGGCGTAACGCAATGTCCGGTATCGGAAGCGTCGTGCGGCTCAGGTAGTCTTCCGCCATGTCCTGTCGTACGTCGTCCAGAAGCTGTTGGTAGGAGGTGTCCTCCTGGCTCAGCTTGCGTTGCAGTGTCCGGCTGGTCATCCCCAGGCTGCTTGCCACCATGTCCTGTCGGGTAATCCCTTCAAGCAGGTTCTGGTAGATGCTGTTGCGCACCTGGTTGATCAGTTCGCTCGCCGATTGCAGGCTGGCCAATTGCTGCTGGGCGTGTCGCTCCAGGGTGCTGCGGAGCACCGGGTCGGGCTGGCGCAATGGGGTCTGCAGCAGGCTTTTGTCAAACTCGATGGCGTCCTCGCCGGCGTCAAAAAACACCGGACAGTCCCAGCGCTGCTGGTATTCCCGCAGAGAATCCCCGCTCGGCGCCGGGCGCTGTAGATACACGGCGGTTGGGGAGGCCTGGGTGGGTTCCGCCAGCCAGCGGGCGTAGTTGATCCAGGAGGCAAAGACGTTATCCACCAGCTGTGGGCGGACGATGGGGTTCTGGTAGGTGCAGTGCCAGGTCAGGCGAATTTGTTCGCCCCGATCTTCCAGGGTGGTCGTGCCCATGTCGCCCACCAGTTTTTCGAAGGGCGCGATGCGCTGGACGGCTTCCCCGAGGGTTGCGCAGCTCATGGTGATGTAGCCAAGCACACTGTAGGAGCCGGGTTGCACGAAATCGCCGGTTTTCAGTCCCAGCAGAGGGTCGCGGCTGTGCTGACACAGCCGGTACAGGAATTCCTGAAGCTGGGAGCCATCTATTCGGCCATCATCGCTGTCCAGAGTGGCTGGGGCGATGCCCGCAGCCCGCAACAGGTCTCCCACCGGCAACTGGTTGGCCTGGGCGGCGCGCACGTATTGGCGCAAGGCAGCGACAGAAACGGTTCCAAGAGGGTTCATACCACACCACTTGTGCTGGTCGTGGGCTTCAGAAACGCTTCAATGCGCGAAAAGTGTCGGTGTGCCAACTGCGCAAGAGCCGTGCAATACTTCCTAACCCACTGATTATAATGATTGTCTTTCTGAGGGAGTCGGCTAAGGGTATAGCGAATTCAGGGTGGTGTCGATGGGGATATGGGGGTGGCAGGCAAAACAAAAAGGCCGACAACGTGGCCGGCCTCAATCCAATAAGGATAAACAAAATTTGCCTGAAAATCCTGAATTCTGTGGAAGCGCCGCCCATAATGCGGCGAGGGGACTTCGAACTCCCTCGCCATGGGGGGATACTGCTTGAATCCACAATTTAAGAATACGTCGGGTGGGGCTGACTGTCTGTGTGTGATCTGTGTCCCACTGTTACAGAATGTGGCGTCATCTGTCGTGATGTTGCCCGGTACCGGCTGCCGTCAGTTTGGCTCGGGGCCGTTGGTCAGGGGGCGATGGCGTCTGGGCGGGTTTCGGTAAAACGCCGGGTTTCGTACGCCTCCATCAGCCCCTGGACGGCGGCGCGCTCCATGTCCTGAACCGATGGTGTGCCAAACTGTGCATCGGCCTTGCAGAGCACCATGCCCGCTTCAACCGACAGGTAGCCGGTGGTGGTTTTCAGCGCCTTGTGGTTGATGCCGTCGAAGATGCGACGAAAGGTGGTGGTTGAGCACTGATCGCTGTTGCTGAAATGGGCAACGATGGCGAACTGGTTGTCACCGACGCGACACAGCGCGTCCATCGGACGGATCAGGTGGCCCAGGCGCCGGGCGATGCCGACAGCCAGCTCGCTCATGATGGCTGGGGTGTGCCGGCGTTTGAGTTCCTGCCAGTTGCGGATGCCGCACAGCACATAACCTGAGGCTCCGCCACGGGCCTCTGCCTGGCGCAGGCTTTTGCCCAGCCGCTCGCGGGCGTAGCGATTGTTGCAGAGGCCGGTTTCCAGATCGATGATATTGCTGGCTTCCAGCTCGCGATTGTTCTCCACCAGCAGCGAGTTGGCCCGCAGCAGGGCGTTCTGTCGATCGGCAATCCGGTCGGCGGCAAACACTCTGGGGATCAGCTGCTTGCTCATGTCGGACTTGAAGATGAAATCATCGACACCGCGATCAAATGCTTCTGTCAGGGCCTCCATGCTTTCCTTGGCGGTCAGCAGGATGGTGTAGGTGTAATGATTGGTCTGTTCATCCAGCTGGCGGACCCGATCGGTCAGCTGCAGTCCGTCCATTTCAGGCATCAGCCAGTCGGCGATCAGGATGCTGACCGGACGCTGTTCCATCAGCTGGATGGCTGCGGGGGCGTTGTTGGCGACACGGACGTCACGATAGCCAGCCTGGCGGAGGGCGCGACTGACCACCATGCTGCTGAACTTGGCGTCGTCCACGACGAGAATCGGAAGATCTAGGTTAGGCATTGTTTACGGCTCACCAATCCATTGTTCAGATGCGGTACCCGGCTGGTCTTGCTATGCTTGGGCACCTTTGCACAGAGCCTAGTGTCCCGTGCGGTTAATTTGCGGACCTACTGAGCCACTGAAAACGTTGAGAGCAAGGCGCGCTGATGAAGGTATGGTGGTTCCATATCGAATTAGCTCAACGCGGCTATCAACGTTTTCAGTGGCTCCCGAAGGGCGCCGCTCTGGGGCTCTTGGCCGGTGTTGCCAGCGCTTGATGTGGAACCACCACATCTGCGCTCTAGCGCCTTGGCCAAGAGCCCCAGAACGACGCAGTAGGTCAATAAATTAACCGCACGGGACACTAGGGGCGCCGCCAGTCGCGGTTGCTGGTCGCATTAAATTAAAGACGCCATTATAGCCAATCGCCGCATCCCTGCTGTGCACAATTGTAAAACCTGCGGATTCGACCCGGGTCGGCTTTCCTGAGCGTGACGGTCTCCGCATTTTGGGAGTTAGGACTATGCCATCTTTTGACGTTGTTTCCGAGATCGACATGCACGAAGTGACCAACGCGGTCGATCAGGCCAGGCGGGATCTGGGCAATCGCTGGGACTTCAAGAACGTCGAAGCCGAGATTGAACACGACGACAAGGGCATCACCATCAGCGCGGAGCAAGATTTCCAGCTGGAGCAGCTTCAGGATATGGTGCGGATGGCGTTCGCCAAACGTAACATCGACAGTCGAGCCCTCGCCGAGGATGGTGACAGCAAGGCCGGCAAGCTGGTCAAGCAGCACTTCACCCTGCGACAGGGCATTGAAACGGACATGGCGAAGAAGATCGTCAAGATGATCAAGGACGCCAAGCTGAAGGTTCAGGCCAGCATCCAGGGCGACAAGGTCCGGGTAACCGGCAAGAAGCGGGACGACCTCCAGACCGCCATTGCCCTGCTCAAGGAAGCCGAGCTCGACATTCCGCTGCAGTACAACAACTTCCGCGACTGACCCGGAGACACCGTTATCCGCATCAAGGCCCGCTTGCCTGACGTCCAGGCCTGGTTCCAGATCTATTCCCGTTGGCAGGTCCTTACCCTGCTGTTCCTTGGGTTTTCCGCGGGTCTGCCTTTCCTGTTGGTGTTCTCAACGCTGAATACCCGGCTTGCCGACATCGGGGTTGAGATCGCCACCATCGGCTTCTTCAGCTGGCTTGGTATTACCTATTCCATCAAGGTGTTTTGGGCACCGGTGCTGGACCGGCTGCGATTGCCGTTACTGGATCGCTGGTTCGGCAAGCGTCGCAGCTGGATGCTGCTGGCCCAGGCGGGGATCGCCGCCGGACTCTATGGTATGGCCCAGGTGGATGCAGGCAGGGCTCCGGAGATGATGGCGCTGTTTGGTCTGGTGGTGGCATTCTCCTCCGCCACCCAGGACATTGCGATCGATGCCTATCGCATTGAGATTGCCAGTGAGCGCCTTCAGGCCGCCATGGCGGCAACCTATATCTTTGGCTATCGGCTGGCCCTGCTGGTGGCGGGGGCCGGAGCGCTCTACATAGCCGAGCTGTGGTCCTGGCAGGTTTCCTACGAAGTCATGGCGCTGCTGATGGGGATTGGTGTGGTGACGGTGCTGAGTGTGCCGGAGCCCCGGGTCAATCACTTTACGGCGGCGGAGGACATCGCCGAGCGGGTACAGGAAGAGATTCTCAAACGCGCTCACCTGCAGCCTTGGCTGGCGCGGGCGGCTGGCTGGTTTTCCGCAGCGGTGGCAGGGCCATTCCTGGATTTCTTCCGGCGCTATCGCCAGTTTGCGTTGATCATCCTGGTAATGGTAGCGGTCTATCGCATTTCCGACATCGCCATGGGGGTGATGGCCAACCCGTTCTACCTGAACTTCATGGGCTTCACCAAGGTGGAGATCGCCAATGTGTCGAAGCTGTTCGGCTTCTTTATGACCATTGCCGGCTCCATGGCGGGTGGCATCCTGGTGGTGAAGTATGGCGTGCGGCGAATTCTGTTGGTGGGGGCGGTCATGACGGCGGCCACCAATCTGTTGTTTGTGGTGCTGGCTCAGTATCCACCCAGCGTCAGCGCATTGGCATTGGTGATCAGCGCCGACAATCTCAGTGGTGGTATTGCCAACGTGGCACTGATTGCCTGGCTGTCTTCTATGACCAGCGCGGCTTTTACCGCGACCCAGTACGCCCTGTTCAGCTCATTGATGACGTTACCCGGCAAGTTCCTTGGCGGGTTTTCGGGGCTGGTGGTGGAGGGCTATGGCTACGCCGAGTTCTTCCTGCTGGCGGGCGTGATGGGCATCCCGGCCATCCTGCTGGCGCTGTACCTGATTCGCCACGGCCAAATACTGGATGCCATGGCGCCAGACAAGTCCGGGGCAGCGGTGGCTGAGACCTCCTAGGGTTGCCACCGATACTGGCTCATGGTGACCCGGCCGCGGCCCGCGTCGATGCCTTCGGCCTGTAACAGTGCCACCTGCTGCAGATGGCGTTCCGAACCTTCTGGAAAGGCGATCTGGCCATTGCTGCGGAGCACTCGGTGCCAGGGTAGGGCGTGACCATCCGGCAGTTGGCTTAGGACCCGTCCCACCAGTCGTGCCTGTCGTCCAAGACCCGCCATGTCGGCCACCTGGCCATAGCTGGCAACGCAACCGGGTGGAATGGCAAACACAACCTGCCAGATCTTCTCTTCGCGACTGGGTTCCATCCTCTCCTCTTGATTCTCTGCTAATGACACACCGCTGCGGCGTTGGGCGGCAGCGGTGTGTCATTGTGCTACCGCTCGTAGGTGACTTCCAGTTCGGCGGTGGCCAGAGCGTGATGGTTGAGCATGAACCCGACCATGGCAGCAGATGCGTTTTCATCCAGCGGCAGGCTCTCAACGTTCAGGGCGTAGACCCGGAACTGGTAACGATGAGGACCATGGCCCTCGGGCGGGCAGGGGCCGCCATAGCCGGGTTTGCCGTAATCGGTTCGGCTCTGCACTGTGCCCTCCGGCAAGGCGCCCTGACTGCTGGCGCCACTGGCCAGAGAGCGGGTGTCGGCGGGCAGATTGAAGGCGACCCAGTGCCACCAGCCGCTGCCGGTGGGGGCGTCCGGGTCGTATACGGTGACGGCAAAGCTCTGAGTGGCGTCTGGCGCCTTGTCCCAGCGCAGGGACGGCGAGACGTTGTCACCCTGACAGCCAAAGCCGTTGAAGACGAATCGGGACTGCATGGTGGCCGGGTCGCCCAGATCCGGACTGTGCAACTGGAAGCTGTCGGCAAGGGCTGAAGTGGATAGCATGCCGCCAAGAATCAGCGGTAACAGACGGTGGTGACGGAAAAAACGCGATCGGTCAGTCATGACGGTCTCCCTTGGTGAGTGAGGAAGACAGTGTGCCGGTTGTTGCCGGTGCTCAGTCGCCTGCTGACCTCATGTTATCGCTTGCTCACGTCATCCTGGCGCTGATGGGTGTCCCGCAGGGTGCTGGGCAGGAGGCCAAAGCGGTCGCGAAAACGTTCCGCGAACCGGGAGGCGGACTGGTAACCCACATTCTCGGCGATCAACTGGATCGGTTGCTGGCTGCCTTGCAGCATGCCCAATGCCGACACCATTCTCGCTTCTTCCAGCAGGGCGCTGAAGCTGGTGCCCTCCCGGGCCAGCTGCCGTTGCAGGGTGGAGTCGCTGCAGCAGAGCTGGCGGGCGGCATCGGCCAGTCGCCAGGGTTTGCTAAGGTTACCGTAGATCAGTGACAGCACCTGTTGTGGCGCGGAGGTTTGGTAGCGGGTCAGGTGGTCAGCGTTGCCACTGTCAAGCAAGTGATCGCGGATCTCGCGGCTGCGCCCGGCGTGCCAGTTCTCCGGCAAAGAGTGCTGGTGGTGGCCATCAATCCATTGCTGCAGCATCAACCAGATGGGAGCCGGTGCGGGGTGAGTCCAACGGGCCTGCTGGGGGACCTGTGGTTCGGCGGCTGGCGGAGGCTCCGGCAGGGCGAGGGTCAACGCCAGGTAGCGACCATCGGCCGGTGGCAGATTGGCCAGGGCAATGTGGCCGGGCGGTAGCATGATGACCTCGCCCGCCTGCGCCTCCTGCAGCTCGCCGTTCAGATGCAGCTGCTTGACGCCGTCCAGAACAAAGATCAGCGAAGGGTAGTGCAGGGGCACATTGTGTATGTGCTGGGGCTGCTGGCAATGAAACAGAGCCACCGGTGGGGGCAACGTCGGTTGCTGCCCCCGGTCCAGGGTGTCATGAAGCCAGTTGGCGAGCGCTGTCCGCATGACGTGCTCCTTACAGGCGTAACGCCCCGTCGACTTCAATCATCCGGCCCGAGACATAGTCGTTCTCAAAGATGAAGGCAGCGGCCGATGCGATGTCGTCGGGTTTGCCCATGCGCTTGAGGGGAATGCCCGCGGTCATCTTCTCCAGAGCTTCCGGTTTCATCGAGGCCGTCATCTCGGTTTCAATGAAGCCCGGTGCGATGCCCATCACCCGAATGTTGTAGCGGGCCAGTTCCTTCGCCCAAACCGGAACCAGTGCTGCCACACCGGCTTTGGCCGACGAGTAGTTGCTCTGTCCCATGTTGCCGGCGCGGGAAATAGAGGAGATGTTGATGATGGCACCCTGGTCGCCGTTCTGGATCATCTGGGTGGCGGCTTCCCGGCCACACAGGAACACGCCGGTGAGGTTGACGTCGATGACGGCCTGCCACTCGGCCAGGCTCATGCGTTTGGTGATTTCGCCGTCTTTGGCCTTGACCATCAGGCCATCGCGGAGAATGCCGGCGTTGTTGATCAAACCGTTAAGCTGGCCGAAATCGGCACTGATGGCGGCGAAGGTTTTCTCGACGTCTTCTTCACGGGCGACGTTGCAGACATAGGCCCGGGCTTCTCCACCGGCCTGCTGGCAGGCAGCAACAGCGTCGTCCAGCTTGTCCTGCATCAAGTCAATCAGTGCCAGCCTGGCGCCTTTGGCGGCCAGGTACTCAGCCATGGCGCGGCCAAGGCCCTGGCCGCCGCCGGTAATTGCAATCACGGAATCTTGAAGTTTCATGGTTCGCCCTAACTGTAGAAATGGAGAGAGTCTCCGAATGTGCCCTTATAACCGGCCCGCTCGTGTCGTTGGACGGCATGGTTCCAGGGTGCATTCGGAAGCTCCCTAACAAACGGGGTGTTGGCAGTATATCAGACCCACCCCCCTTTCCTATTCCAACCAAAGGCCGATCTATGGGCGTTTTTCTTTTGCTTTTCATCATTATGCCGATCGTTGAGATGGCGATACTGATCAAGGTCGGGGCGGCCATTGGCGCGCTGAACACCATTGCCCTGGTGTTGCTGACGGCGGTCGTTGGTGCGGCGTTGCTGAAGCAGCAGGGGCTGGCAACGCTGTTGCGTGCCAATCAGCGCCTCAACAGTGGCGAGTTGCCGGCGCGGGAAGTTGCTGAGGGCCTGATCCTGGCGGTTGGCGGCGCCTTGCTGTTAACGCCGGGATTTGTGACCGACACCGTTGGTTTTCTCTGCCTGTTGCCAGGCTCCCGCCACTGGCTCGCTGCCCAGGCGCTCAAACGCATGCAGGTCCGTGGTCAGGCCCAGACATTTCAGTTCGGCATGGGTCCTGGTCCGTTTGGTCCTGGCCGACCGGATGACAGTGACATCATCGAGGGTGAGTTCCGCGATGAGACCGAGCGCGACCGTGACTACATCGAAAAAAAGTGATTTTTTTCCATTTGGGGGGATTGAAAACCGTGGCCTGACCCCCAGATAAACTCCACAAGATCACCGCGGGTGCTTAATCCTGCTGGAAAAACAGTTGGTTATGCACTCCGGTTTTTAACGCAAATGTCATTGCCAAAGACAACCTGACTATTGGAGATATCGAGCAATGAAAATTCGTCCGCTTCACGATCGAGTCGTCGTGCGCCGTAAGGAAGAAGAAGAGAAGACTGCGGGTGGCATTGTGCTGCCGGGTAACGCAAAGGAAAAGCCTTCCCAGGGTGAAGTGATCGCCGTGGGTGAGGGCCGTGTTCTCGATAACGGCGAAACCCGTGCACCGGCCGTCAAGGTAGGGGACACCGTGGTGTTTGGTCAGTATGCCGGCAACACCGTAAAGGTTGACGGCGAAGACCTGCTGATCATGAGCGAGAACGACATCTTCGGCGTTATTGAGTGATCCGCACAGCTAACTGACGTTGCCGGGTCCCCACAGCCGGGGCCCGCTGAAACCAGACAATTCGGTTTTACGAACAGGAATTAGGAACTATGGCAGCTAAAGACGTTAAATTCGGTGATAGTGCACGCAAGCGTATGGTCGCGGGCGTTAACATCCTGGCAGACGCCGTCAAGGTAACCCTGGGCCCGAAAGGCCGTAACGTGGTACTGGACAAGTCCTTCGGCGCGCCGACCGTGACCAAGGACGGTGTGTCCGTCGCCAAGGAAATCGAGCTGAAAGACAAGTTCGAGAACATGGGTGCCCAGATGGTCAAGGAAGTTGCTTCCCAGACCAACGACACCGCCGGTGACGGTACCACCACCGCTACCGTACTGGCCCAGTCCATCGTTAACGAGGGTATCAAGGCCGTCACTGCCGGCATGAACCCGATGGACCTCAAGCGCGGCATCGACAAGGCCACCCAGGCCGCCGTTAAGGCCATCCGTGACATGTCCAAGCCTTGCGACGACAGCCGCAACATCGCTCAGGTTGGCACTATTTCCGCCAACGGTGATGAAACCATCGGCAAGATCATCGCTGACGCCATGGAGCGCGTGGGTAAGGAAGGCGTGATCACCGTTGAGGAAGGTCGTGGCCTGGAAGACGAGCTGGATGTGGTTGAAGGTATGCAGTTTGACCGCGGCTACCTGTCTCCGTACTTCATCAACAACCAGGACAACATGTCCGCTGAACTGGAAGATCCGTTCATCCTGCTGGTGGACAAGAAGATCTCCAACATCCGCGAGCTGCTGCCGACTCTGGAAGCCGTTGCCAAAGCTGGCAAACCGCTGATGATCATCGCCGAAGACATCGAAGGCGAAGCGCTGGCGACCCTGGTCGTCAACAACATGCGCGGTATCGTCAAGGTCGCTGCCGTGAAGGCGCCGGGCTTTGGTGATCGTCGCAAGGAAATGCTGCAGGACATCGCCATCCTGACTGGCGGCACTGTGATTTCCGAAGAAGTGGGTCTGACCCTGGAAAACGCTTCCCTGGACGATCTGGGCACCGCCAAACGTGTCAACATCACCAAGGAAAACACCACCATTATTGATGGTGCTGGTGCCGAGAACGACATCGAAGCGCGTGTTGAGCAGATCCGCAAGCAGATCGAAGAAAGCTCCTCCGATTACGACAAGGAGAAGCTGCAGGAGCGTGTTGCCAAACTAGCCGGTGGTGTTGCCGTGATCAAGGTTGGTGCCGGTTCCGAAGTGGAAATGAAAGAGAAGAAGGCTCGCGTTGAAGATGCGCTGCACTCTACCCGCGCTGCCGTTGAAGAAGGCATCGTTGCCGGTGGTGGTGTGACGCTGGTTCGCGCCCTGAACGCTCTGGAAAACCTGGAAGTCGAAAACGACGAGCAGGCGGCCGGTGTCAACATCCTGCGTCGTGCGATGGAAGCGCCGCTGCGCCAGATCGTCACCAACGCCGGTGGTGAGGCCTCTGTGGTTGTCGCCAAGATCCGCGAAAGCGAAGGCTCCTTCGGCTTCAACGCGGCCAAGGAAACCTACGGCGACATGCTGGAAATGGGTATCCTTGACCCTGCCAAGGTGACTCGCTCTGCCCTGCAGGCAGCGGCTTCCGTAGCTGGTCTGATGATCACCACCGAAGCGATGGTGACCGACGAGCCGGAAGACGAGAAAGCCGGTGGCGGCATGCCTGACATGGGCGGCATGGGTGGTATGGGAGGCATGGGCGGCATGATGTAAGCTCGCCAGCCATCCGAAGCCCGGTGTGCCGGGCTTCACACCCTGAAAAACCCCGCGTTTCACGCGGGGTTTTTTGTATCTTGTCCATGGACTTACCGACAGGCTTTGTTAGACTCGGGGGCCATCTGTCAGCTCCGTCCCATAGACTATGTCCTCATCCCGCCCGTCTTCCTTTCTGCGTCCCGGCAAAGTCGTGCTGTTGGTGCTGTTGGCGTTGTTGGTTTACGGCATTGGCCTGGTCCTGACCGTGCCGGCCGGTTGGGCGTGGCAGCAGGCTCGCCAGGAGATCCGGTTGCCCCGGGGGCTGGAAGTACAGGCCGTCACCGGCACGGTGTGGGATGGTCAGGTCAGCCTTCGTTTTCAGGGGCGGGCGCTGAGTGCAGACTGGGCCCTGGGATTACCAAGCCTTTCGGCGATGGCACTGCCGGTGCGTCTGGAGCTGGCGACCGCCGCCTCCGAGCTCAGTGGCGATGTCACCCTGGGGTGGCCACTCTCGGCTTCGCTGGATGCCCGAGGCCGTCTCCATATTGCTGAATTCGAAGACCTTATCCGTCAGAGCGGTGGTGCCATTCTGGAGGGCGATGTCCGCATTAATCGGCTGCAACTGGCCTGGGCTGATAATCGCCTCACCGAAGCGCGTGGGATGGGATATTGGCCTGGTGGTCAGGTGACCTGGCCCATGGGGGACACCCGGCAGAGCGCCCAGTTCCCGGCCATGGAGGCGGATCTCAACCAGTCCGAGGCTGGGGTGTCGCTGAAGATTCGCCAGCAGGGCGAACAGGCTCCGGCGGCTGAAGCCGATATTCTGAGAAATGGTCAGTTGCGGGTTCAGGTCTACAAACGGTTGATCGATCTGGCGGGCCAGCCCTGGTCCGGTGCAGCGGCTCCTGGCGATGTGGTATTCAAGGTGCAGCAACCGTTGCTGCCTGGAGGCCGGTTCTGATGGTAGCGTCAAAGACGGAACGCTGGAGTCGTCGGCTGGCCAATCTGCTGTTGCTGGCGCTGGTGGTGTACTTCGCCTGGGTGCTGGCCAGAATGACCTGGTTGGTACTTTGGCAGGACCCGGTCAATACCGGCGTTCAGGCCGTGGACGGGGCGACGTCGCAGCAGGATAGCCAACTGATGTCCCAGCCCCTGGCCGCGTTTGACCTGTTTGGCCGTGCTTCCCGCGCCGAGCCGGTGGCCGAATCGGTACGTAAGTCCGCCCCGGAAACCCGGCTCAGGCTGCGCCTGGAGGGGGTTCTGGTGGCAGAGCGTGCCGAGGACTCCGGTGCTATAGTTGCAGGAGCGGACGGCACGACAGAGCATTACCGGGTGGGGGATACCCTGCCGGGGAATGCCGAGCTGGTGGAGGTGGAACCCCAGCGTATTCTGATCAAGCGTAACGGCCTGTTTGAGACTTTGACGTTTGAAGAGTCCGAGCAGGAGCTGGTGACCGAATCCGAGCCGGTGAATACCTCCTCTCCCGATCGCTTCATGGCGGATGTGCAGTCCAGGCTGGACGCCCAGGGAGCCCAGGCACTGGTTGCTTTCGGTCTGCGACCGGTACAGGATGGGAGCGCCCCGGGCTACGAGTTCGATGGTTCCAACCCCATGCTGCGGGCAGCCAGCCTGAAGAAAGGGGACATTATCACGGCAGTAAACGGCCAGACCCTGGGCAACTATCAGCAGGATCGAGCGTTGCTCGACAGCTGGCGCAGTATGTCCCAGGTCGAAATCGAGATTGTGCGGGACGGTGCCCGGTTTACCGTCAGCTATGCGTTGCCGGCGCAGTGGCGTTGAGCCTCCAACCGGTGCCTGAGGCAAGGGTTGGCCAGGATGGTCCGGCAATGAAAACAGGAAACTTTTCGGGGCCCGGGATCGGGTTTCATCGGTACAGGATGCGATCGTTGCATGAACAAGCTTAAGACTCCCTTCGTTCGGGCCTTTTTGCTGGTCCTGCTGCTACCACTGATGTCGGTGGCCCATGGTCAGGAGGGAACCTGGCGGCTGAACCTCAAGGACGCCGATATTCGGGCATTTGTTACCCAGGTAGCCGACATCACCGGTTACAGTTTCGTGGTGGACCCCAGGGTCAAGGGTAAGGTGACGGTACTCTCCAGTGCCCCGATGAACCGTGATGAGATCTACGACCTGTTCCTGGCGGTGCTCCATGTTCACGGTTTCACCGCCATCCCCGGCGAGGAAGTGATCAAGGTGGTGCAGCAGGTGGACGCCAAACAGCTGGCGGAGGATCTGGATGGCTTCACCGAGATACCGTCGGAACAGCTGGTGACTCAGGTTATCCAGGTGGACAACGCCAATGCCCTCGAGCTGGTGCCCATCCTGCGCCCCCTGGTCGCCAAGTATGGTCACCTGGCGGCGGTGGCGGCCGCCAACGCGCTGATCGTGAGCGATCACCAGTCCAACATTGTCCGTATCCAGCAGATCGTCCAGGAGCTGGACAGCCCCTCCAAATACGAAGTGGAGGTGATCCAGCTGCAGGAAGCCTGGGTCGGTGACATGGTGACCCTGCTGCAGGAGCTGGCGCCAGCGGAGCTTGGCAATGCCGGTGGCCAGGATGCCTCTCGCAAGTACAGCGTCACTGCCGACGAGCGCAGCAACCGGTTGATCCTGCGGGGTGACGAAGCGTTCCGGGACAAGATTCGCGGCCTGATCCAGCAGCTTGACCAGCCCTCCGCCACTGGCGGCACCACCAAGGTGATCCGGCTCAACCATGCGGTGGCCAAGGATCTGGTGGAGATCATCAAAGGGGTGATGGGCGACGTCGCGGCGGAAGCGCCGGGCGGCAATGCATCGGGCAATACCAGCAGTCGCAACAGCAGCTTCTCGGTGTTTGCCGACGAAGGGCTCAATGCCCTGGTCCTGCGGGGTGAGCCCTCGATGATGCAGGAAGCGGAGATGATCATTGGCGAACTTGATGTGCGCCGCGCCCAGGTGCTGATCGAAGCGGCCATCGTGGAGATCAACGACGAGCTTGGCGAAGATCTGGGCGTGCAGCTGGCGGTGGCTGATGAATCCGGCAACTCCACGCCGGTGCTGGGGACCAACTTCAGCAACCTTGGCGTGAGTCTGAGCAACGTCATTGGCAGCATCGTGAATGATGATTTCATTGGCCCGGCGCCAGGTGGCATCACCATCGGGGGTGGCCAGCGGGACGAGGATGGCCTGTCCTGGGGGATTCTGATCCAGGCGCTGTCGTCTTCGGCAGCGGCCAACCTGCTGTCCACGCCCAGCATCATCACGCTGGATAACCAGGAATCCGAGATCATTGTTGGTCAGAACGTGCCGTTCCGAACCGGTCAGTCTGTTGTCGCCGGCGACAGCAGTGCCAACCCGTTCACCACCATCGAGCGTCGCGACGTGGGTCTGACCCTCAAGGTGACCCCCACCATCAGTGGCGACGGTCTGGTGCGTCTGGTGGTCGAGCAGACCACGGAAAATGTCGGGGACAGCATCGACGACGCCTCCGACATCGTCACCAACAAGCGTGAGATCAAGACCACCGTGCTGGCAGACGATGGCGAGACCATCGTGCTGGGCGGTCTGATTAAGGACGACTACACCGTCAATCGCAGCAAGGTGCCCCTGCTGGGGGATATTCCCTTTATTGGTCGGCTGTTCTCGTCCGAGTCCGAGAAGCGGGTCAAGCGCAACCTGCTCGTTTTCCTGCGGCCAACCATCATGTTCAACAAACAGGAAGCGGTTGAGGCCACGGCCGACAAGTTCAACAGCCTGTGGGAAGTGGATCTGGGAATCCGTCGCAAGATGGGCCTGCCTGAGGTGGAGTCGCCAGACATTGAGAGCCTGTTTGATCCGGCCCGTCGGGCCCGCCTGGAAACTGAGGCCGCCACCGACTGAGGTGGCGCTGTGGCAGTCTGCACAATGGGCTGCCGGTGACAGCAAAAAGCCGCACAGGGTAACCTGTGCGGCTTTTGTCGTTCTGGGAGAGTCGCCTTTTCAGTCCCGAAAGATCAGATCTGGATGGGTGGCATGGGGCAGTCCAGTTGATCCGCCACCAGCCGCAGCATGTCGTACTCCATGGCTTTTACCTCGCCATCAAAGGTAACGCAGTGGCCGCAGGCATCGATAATGGCCGGCTTGAGCAGCGGCGAGAGGCCGTTAAGGTGGGTAAGAGCGCTAGCCAGGTCGCGGATGGACACTTTGGCCTCCGGCGTCTCGTCTTCGTTCACGGAGACGAACCCGGCCATGGCTTCCCGGTAGACTCGGTTTGCTTCGTTGGCGTCAGCGGTTCCGGCCCGTGCCAGCAGGCCGAACAGGGTTCGCAAGTGGTTTTCCACCGGACGATAGCTGCGAAAGCGTGTTTTCACCAGTCGTTCGGCATCGTTGGCCAGGTGGCGCTGGAGAAAACTCACCAGGGCGAACTCGAACAGGGTGACCCGGCCATCCTGACGAACCAGCAGATTGACGGCGTGGATCAGCTCCTGGCGCTCCTGGGGATCGAGTCGCCGCAGGGCGGGCATGGCCAGTTCCAGGGCCGGAAAGCGGACCACCGCCCCCAGTGTGTTCAGGGTTGGTATCAGCTTGTCCTGCAGATCGGGCTGGGCTCCGAACAGAGGATGGGTAGGCAATGCCGCCAGATGCTTGCTTCGGTCGGTCTCATCCCGAGCGTGAATCAGCAGTGCATAGCACAGCTGAACCGCTCCCGAACGGGTGTAGAGCAGTTCCCGGAAGGTGGCGGGCAGCTGTTTCAGCAGTGCTTCGGCAAACTGCTCACCGCCTGTGGTGACGGTACCGACCTGGTTTGATAACGGCTCGACGGGGGCGGCCACCACGGATGCTGTGGCGATGGCGGACAGGTTGCGCTGACCGGTTCTCGGAGTGACGGGCTGGAACCCGGCCATGGCGGCCGTACCTTCGGTTGCTGCGCCGGATTGCGCGGTCGGGTCCAGGCTGGCGGATGGTCGGGTATCGCGGTGGCGACTCTTCAGTCGTGCCAGCATGCCGGCTTCGATGGCATTGATGCGTTCGTCAATCGGGGGGTGAGAGGCCAGCAGGCTGGTCAGTTTCATTCGTGCGCTTTCGCCGAAACACATGTGGTTCATGTCGGAGGCATGGCTGGTGGTTTCCAGAAAGCTGCCTTTGTAGCCAATCTTGAACAAGGCGGAGGCAATGCCCTCCGGGTTACGGGTGAACTGCACCGCGGAGGCGTCCGCCAGCATTTCCCGTTGCCGGGAGACCGCGGCCTGGATCAGCCGACCAAAGAACACGCCAACGTAACCAATGACCAGCAGCGCCAGGCCGAAAATGCCGATCGCAGCACGTTCATTGCTGCGACTGGAAGAACGGAAGCTGGCACTGTGCATCAGGTGACTGCCGATCTGACCGATCATCAGAATACCCGCCAGGATCGCAATCAAACGAACATTGATGCGCATGTCGCCGTTGAGGATGTGGCTGAACTCGTGGCCGACTACGCCCTGGAGTTCATCCCTGGAGAGCTGGGTCAGGGCGCCATGGGTCACCACCATCACTGCTTCACCGGGGCTGTAGCCGGCGACAAACGCATTGATGCCGGTTTCATGATCCATCACGTAAAGCTGGGGAACGGGCACGCCGCTGGCGATAGCCATTTCTTCCACCACGTTACGGAAACGGCGCTCGTCGGCGTCCCGGGTCGATGGGTCGATCGCGCGGGCGCCGACCATGGTTGCCACCCGGGCACCGCCGCGGGACAGATCGAGCCAGCGGAACAGCGACACCAGCAGAATCAGGCCGGAGACCGTGCCGGCTGTGACCACGCCGTGGACGCTGCCAAACCAGGACAGCAGGGATGGGCGAGCGCCTTCACCGCTGGTCACCAGGTAACCCACCAGGCACACCGCCAGGGTGATCAGCACCACCGCCACCAGAAACAGTGATACCAGCAGCAGGGTATTGCGCCGGGCGTGAGCCTGGCGCTGGAAAAAGCCGGGGCTGGCCATGTCAGCAGAACTCCGTTCCAGTCAGGTTGCTCAGAATGACACAGTCGGCGCCTGACGGGCTTCCGGGTTCTCCAGTTGCAGTTGCGCGGTCGGCTTGAACGCAAAGAAGCCGGCAATGAAGTTGTTGGGGAACTGTTCGCGGAAGGTGTTGTAGGTCATTACACCGTCGTTGTAGGCCTGACGGGCAAAGGACACACGGTTCTCGGTACTGGTCAGCTCTTCCATCAGCTGCTGGATGGTTTCGTTGGCTTTCAGATCCGGGTAGTTTTCAGCCACTGCGTAGAAGTTGGCCAGGGCTTTGGTCAGCATGTTCTCCGCCGCACCCAGACGCTGGATATTGCCGCCGTTCTCAGGGTCCCGTGCGGCTACCTTTTGGGCGTCTACGGCGCCGTTACGGGCTTCCATGACCTTGGTGAGGGTCTCTTTCTCATGGCTGAGGTAAGCCTTGGCGGATTCCACCAGGTTGGGAATCAGGTCGTGGCGACGCTGGAGCTGTACATCGATCTGGGCGAAACCGTTCTTGAATTCGTTGCGCAGGGCGACCAGACGGTTGTAGATGAATACCAGGTAGAACACCACCAGGGCGATGACGGCAATGCCGATCAGGGTGGAAGTCATGGGCGGTCCTCAAGTCATTGGGAGTGGACAGGGCAGGGCGCCATCGGGCGGCCCTAACCGTTACTTTCCGCCATTTTACCGTGGAACTTCGCGACAAACGATTGGAATTCCCCGGCCGGCAATGGCTTGCTGAAGTAATAGCCCTGGGCGAGCTGGCAACCCCGTTGTTGCAGGTAGTATTCCTGCTCGGCCGTTTCCACGCCTTCAGCGATAACCGACAGGTTGAGGCTTTTGCCCAGATCGATGATGGTGTTGGCGATGCGGGTGTCTTCTTCGTTCACCAGCAGATCACGGACAAACTGCTTGTCGATCTTCAGATGCTGAACCGGCATGCGCTTGAGGTAGGTCAGTGACGAGTAGCCGGTGCCGAAATCGTCAACGGCGATCTGGATGCCTTCGCGCTTGAACTGCTGCAGCTTGCCGATGGCGTCCTCGAGGTTGGTCATCACACTGGTTTCGGTGACTTCCAGTTCCAGCCGACCGGGTGGAATCTGGTGACGTACCAGGGTGCTGAGAACGGTGTCGACAATGGTGTCCTGACGCAGTTGTACCGCGGACAGATTGACGGCAATGCGCAGTGGTGTGCCCTGATCGGCCCACTCGGCGGCCTGGCGGCAGGCCTGATCCAGCACCCATTCGCCGATGGGGACAATGCGACCATTCAGTTCGGCCAGCGGGATGAAGTCGTCGGGTGGCACCAGGCCGCGCTCGGGGTGTTGCCAGCGGATCAGCGCCTCGGCACCGATCACCCGACCGGTTTCCAGGTTCACCTGTGGCTGGTAGACGAGGTAGAACTGGTTTTTCTGCAGGGCGATGTTGAGGTCTTTTTCGAGTTTCTTCCGTGCCCGCATTTCCTGGTCGACGCTGGCGACGTAGAACTGGAAGCTGTTGCGGGTGCCGGTCTTGGCCAGGGTCATGGTCTGTTCCGCCAGCTGGAGCAGGCGATCCAGTTCGGAAGCGTCGTCGGGGAACAGCGCCACGCCGATGGTGGCGGTGACAGGAATGCGCTGGTTGTTGGCTTCGATAGGCTGGGCAAACAGGCTCAGCAGTCGATCGGCGGTGATGGTGGCCTGGTAGTCATCGCGCAGGTTCTTCTCGATCACCACAAACTGGTCACTGCCAAGCCGGGCCTTGAGGAAGCGGCCGT
The DNA here is from genome assembly GCF_023156385.1 of Marinobacter xestospongiae. GTDB lineage: Bacteria > Pseudomonadota > Gammaproteobacteria > Pseudomonadales > Oleiphilaceae > Marinobacter > Marinobacter xestospongiae. The sequence continues at coordinate 80,641 of NZ_JAKZAK010000020.1, read as the reverse complement.
CGCTGAAGCTGCCTTCGAGGCGGTCGGCAATGCTCTGCAGGATCTGGTCACCGGAGTCGTACCCATACTGTTCGTTGATGCCCTTGAGGTCATCGATACCAAAACAGAACACCGCCAGGACCTTGCCCTGCTGACGGGTTTCCTCAATGGCGGACTGCAGCAGGCCCAGCATGTATTCCCGGCTTGGCAGGCCGGTCAACTGGTCGAATCTCGACAGTCGATTAACCCGCTCTTCGGCTTCCCGGTGTTTGTTCTGGCTGTCTGAAATCGCCACCAGCAGGTTGTTGGTGGCATTCACCCAGAGGCCGAGCTCGTCCCGGCGGTGGCCGGGGAGCGGGTCGATCAGGCGGTCATCGGGCTGGGAGGGGTCGACCTGGGTGAGGGAATGGATGATCTTCAGCAGGGGTTTGGTGAGCAACAGGTGGTACACCATGTAGAGCACCAACGACAGAATAATGGCGCGGGCGACACCAGAGCCAAAGGTCATGGTGGCCCGTTCCAGCCAACTGGCCGCAGTGGGGCCAGTGTCGTAACGCAGTTCCAGATAGCCGTAGCTGATGTCGGGCTCTTCGCTGCGTGCCAGATCGATACGATAGGTGCGCTCGTTCTGGAAGATGGTGTCGGTCAGCGGTCGATAGGGCGCTTTCAGTAGTGGTCGGCTGTGGGCGCCGAGCGGCTCGCCGTCGGGATGGCAGATACGTGCCAGTCGCACCGACTGTTGCTGGAACAGGCCGTCAACCACCTGTTGGGCGAGGTCGTCGTCAATGCTGAAAACCGCCTGCGTGGCGGCGTCCCGGACCAGGGCCATGGTCTGTTCCGCCTGACGATCCAGGTCTTCCGAGACCCGTTGGGCGTCGAAAACAATCTGGCTGGCGCTCAGCAGGATGCCTGAGACCAGGGCGATAGACAGTACCCAACGAAGGATGCGGTAGCCGAGACGATGTTCGATCTTGAAGGAAGTGTTCATCGAGTACCGTTCATTGTTGTTATTTCCCGCCCGATAAAGACTGGCGTACGGAACACATGAAATTCGATGAGCCGGTTTGCAGTCAAGTGTCGTCCCAGAGAGTCGGTGTGATTTTCAGGTCCAGGGTGGGGCGGATCATTGCGTCCCCGGAACCCCCTGCCGGTTAGTCAGAGGCCCCATTGGTTGACCAAAGACGCCTGAATAACCAGAAAAAGTTCATTAAAGCACTTTAGCGCATCGCACAAATAAGTGACAGCGATAGCCCGGCCAGGCGGGACACTTGATTCCCCATACATAATAGAGGGGTATTTGTGCCAGATTTTGGGGCGGAAGCATATTTCAAATTGTAGCTTTGTAGTAACAGTGGTCGTCTGGATGGGCGGGGGAGGCGGAGCGGATGGATAAACGGGGCGAATAAAACAAAAAACGCCCGCAAAGGCGGGCGTTTGTCACGACAACCGATCAACGATCGGCTGGAACGTGGGGATTAGGCCAGGTTTTCGTTAACGAAATCCCAGTTCACCAGGTTCCAGAATGCCTCCAGGTAGTTGGGGCGGGAGTTGCGGTAGTCGATGTAGTAGGCGTGTTCCCAAACGTCGACAGTCAGCACCGGCTTGTCCGCAGTGGTCAGCGGAGTTTCGGCGTTGCTGGTGTTGGCGATGGCGACGCTGCCGTCGGCTTTCTTGACCAGCCAGGTCCAGCCGGAGCCGAAGTTGTTGGCGGCCTTGTCGTTGAACTCCTTCTTGAAGTTCTCGAACGAACCGAACGCGGCGTTGATGGCGTCCGCGGCGGCGCCGGTCGGCTCACCACCACCGTTCGGGCTCAGGCAGTGCCAGTAGAAAGTGTGGTTCCAGATCTGGGCTGCGTTGTTGAACAGCGGGCCACTGGAAGTCTTGATGATGTCTTCCAGGGACTTGTTGGCATCGTCAGTACCTTCCACCAGGCCATTCAGCTTGGTGACGTAAGTGGCGTGGTGCTTGCCGTAATGGTATTCCAGAGTCTCTGCGGAGATGTGCGGTTCCAGTGCGTTTTTTTCGTAAGGCAGTGCAGGAAGTTCAAATGCCATGAGGTCGTTCTCCCAGGTTTCTCTCAATGGATCGGCGACATCCAGGGTCACCGACAACGGTATTATTAGCCATTCAGTCAGCGGCCCAACCTTCCAGATACAGCTGGTGGGCCCTCTAAGGCTGCAATATTGGGATGAAAAATACCATTTCAACCCGTTTGGTCAAAAACGGCTCATCTCCCTCAAAGGTCGACGTCGAACTCCGGACAGCCCGGCAGGAAGCTGGCGCAGTTTTTGACGCGCCAGCGCAGCTCGTCATAGCTGTCGGCCAGTATGTTGACATGCCCCAGTTTGCGGCCAGGCCGCTCCGCCTTGTTGTACAGGTGCAGGTGGGCATAGGGCAACCGCATGATCGCGTCCAGGTCACCATGCTCACCGATGATGTTGATCATGCAGCTGTAGCCGCGGGCATCGGTATTGCCCAGGGGGTGGCCGCTGACGGCTCGGATGTGGTTTTCGAACTGGCTGGTCATGGCGCCTTCGATGGTCCAGTGACCGGAGTTGTGAACCCGGGGGGCCATCTCATTCGCCACCAGGCCGTCCTCAGTCTGGAACAGTTCCAGCGTCAGGACGCCAACGTAATTGAGCTCGTTGAGCAGGGCGCGGATGTAGCTTTTGGCCTGATCATCGATATCGGCGGCCATCTTTGGCGCCGGTGCCACGGAATAGCGCAGGATGCCTTCGTGGTGGCTGTTCTCGGCAATAGGGTAGTAGGCGACTTCGCCATCTTCACCGCGAGTTGCGATGATCGATACCTCGCGGGAGAACTCGACAAACTTCTCCACGATCAGGCGCGGATGGCCAATGCCAGTCCAGGCAGATTCCGCGTCTGAGGGATCCCGCAGCACCGCCTGGCCCTTGCCGTCATAGCCTTCGGTGTTGGACTTGGCGACCACCGGGCATCCCAGTTCTTCGGCAGCCTGGCGCAAGCTGTCCGCGCTGTCGGCAATGCGCCACTGGGGGGTGGGGATGCCCAGTTCGCCGAACAGGGTCTTCTCCGCTTCCCGGTTCTGGCACACTTTCAGTGCCCGGGGACATGGATGTACCGGTTTGAGGGAGGCTATCTGTTCGGCGACGTCTACAGGGAGGTGTTCGAATTCGTAGGTAACCCGGTCAACCCGGTTCAGGAAGTCATCCAGGTAGTCGCCTTCACGGTCGACAATCACCTCTCCGAGGCCGGCGCTGGGGCTGCCGGAGAGATCATAGAACACAAAGGACTTGGCCAGCGGGTAGCCAGCCAGGGCCAACATACGGCCGAGCTGGCCGGCGCCTAACACTCCAATACGCATTGGGGACTCCAACAGTTATCAGTATCCAATAAGTCGGTAAACTGGATACCCGGGCGTGACTCAGTCGGCCGCCGGGTCCGGGTTGTCCAGTACCGTCTGGGTCTGGTCTGCCCGGAATGCCTCAATGGCCTGACGAACCTCGTCGTCCTGGGTTCCGATAATCTGCGCGGCCAGCAGGCCAGCGTTGGTGGCGCCTGCCTTACCAATGGCCAGCGTACCGACGGCAATTCCGCCCGGCATCTGGGCTATGGACAGCAGCGAGTCGAGTCCGTTCAGCGCCTTCGATTGTACCGGGACGCCCAGCACCGGCAGCGCGGTCTGGGAGGCAACCATCCCCGGCAGGTGGGCTGCTCCCCCGGCACCTGCGACAATCACCTTGAGGCCACGGTCGGCGGCTGTCTTGGCGTATTCAAACAGCAGGTCAGGGGTTCGGTGAGCGGATACCACACGGGTTTCGTAAGGTACGCCCAGTTTGTCGAGCATTACAGCAGCGTGTTCCATGGTCGGCCAATCCGACTTGGAACCCATGATCAGTCCTACCAGCGGTTGCATAAGAAGCAGTCCCGAAGCTTGTCAAGAAAGCCGGCCATTGTAGGTACTGCCGTGAATGCTTGCAAATAGCACTGAGCGGCGGCGCTGGCGGTACCTGGATGCCGGCGGTGAAAAGTATGGCGGTAATAGAAGAACCAGACACTGGTGCATCCATGTGACACTGCGATCACGGTCGATGGTCGGAGCCTCCCATCATTATTAGGTCTTATCCATGCTGCTTGGTTGGTGGCGGGTCGCCGGGTATCATCAGAAGCCCACAAGCTGTTGAAATTTTGGAGCCGAGGCCCGTATGGAATCCCTTCGTCCCGATGACGATGAACTCAGAGGCAAGCAACCCGATAAGGCTGAGTCGCCACCGACACTGCGGGAAGGCGAGCCGGTAAAGAGTGAAAAGCCGGCCAAGGCGGGCGCCAAGTCTGCAAAACCTGCCGCCAAGACCAAAGCGTCTCCGACAAAACCGGCCGGACGACCGTTGGTGCTGTGGGGGCTGGTCCTGGCCTCGATCGCGGCAGGCGGGACGTTGGGCTGGCAGCAGCAGCAACGGATTGCGGCCCTGGAAGGGCAGTTGGAGGAGGCGGATTACTGGGCCCGGCAAAGCAAGCTGGCTCTGGCCCGGTTTGAAGGGGAACTGAGTGAAACCGGCGAGAGCCTGGCGGAGACCGGCGCTTCCATGGAAGAGCAGTTGGCTTCCCATGGCGAGCGGCTGGACACCACCGACAGCGAGATCCGAAAGCTGTGGGTGGTCGCCAATGAGCGTAACAAGGCAACTTTGGCTGAACACAGCACTGCCATCGACAGCCTCAAAGGAACGCTCGCGTCCCAGCATGACCAACTGACCGATCTGGAGCAGCAGGCCAACACGGCCTCACAGCGTTTTACCAATCAGCTCAAGGAACTGAAAACGCAGCTGGCCAGTCAGCAGTCAGCGTTGGAGCAGCAGCTCGCTGCCGTGGCGCAGCAGGTGTCGGAACTCGAGGGCGAGACGGCCCAGGCCATCGAGCAGCGTCTGCAGCGCTTCCGGCAGGAGCGCCAGTTAGCTGATGCCGAAGTCCAGAGTAGGCTTCAGGCGCTGGAGCGTCAGGGCCAGCAACAGGCGGGCGCTGGCGACCTGTCGCGTGCGCAAGCACGGATCGCGGAGCTGGAGCAGACCGTCAAGGCAATTGATGCTTCCCGTGCTCAGTTGACGTCGCGGCTGGTGAGACTGTCGGACGAGGTCAGTTCCCTGCGGGCACAGGTGGCACAGCCATAGCCTAACCGTGTCATCCTGGGCCATGTAACAAAACGTAGTCATCTCTTGCGGTAGCTCTCAGTTCCCGGACCCCGGTGCTGCTACCATGTCGGGGCACGCAAACTGGCACAAGAGATTGATAACAATGAATATGCCCAGGTTGACCCGCGCCGCCTCAGCGCTTTCCCTTGCCCTGCTGCTGACCCTGCTTTCTGGCTGTCAGGTGTACCAGTCCATTGGTAAGAGCACCGGAGCCTTTCTGCATCCGGTATCTGGACCGGACTTCGTGCATATCGACAATGACGCCTGGAGCCAGAATAACGCGCTGATCTACTTCTATCGCACCCATTCCCAGTGGGCGGCGGACGAGATTGAGGCGCCCAGCGTTTACGTTGACAACCAGCACTACTTCAACATTCGCAACGACAGCTTTACCTGGCTGGAGGTGAGCCCGGGAGAGCGTCATATCGCGATGCGACGTCCCTTGCTCGGACTGGAGGGGCTGGGCCACTTCAGTCTGAGTCTGATCGCCGACGCCACCCTGACGGTCGAACCCGGCCGCATCTATTACCTGCGTTACAACGAACTGACCGAGCCCGCGACCCGCCACCCCGATCTTGATCCGGAGCACCCACTGGCAAACGGCGACCTGCAGCTGGTCACCCGAGAGGTCGCCATGGCGGCGGATGAACTGGTCTCCACCCGTTTCCTGAACAGCGATCTGTTGGCTCCCAATCACGCAGCGACGTCCATTGTCCGGGAGAATGAGGACACCGATTTTGAGCGTGATCTCGCCCGACTTGAGGAAGAGCGAGACGAGGAACTCGCCCGTCTGGTGTCCACCGGCCTTTATGAGCCTGCGCCCTGGTACTGGCCGTTTGGAGGCGATGAGCCCGAACTGGAGACGGATCAGCGTATTGAAGCCCGTGAGGAGGCCTATGCCCGGCTGGAAACAGAAAGGGAGCGTGAGGATGCCCGTCAGTCCGGGGGCTGGTGGCCATTCTGAAGACCGAGGGTCAAGAGGCACCTGCTAGATGAGAGGGAACGTTGTTGGCATGGAGATCTGTGACTAGACTGATCCCATGCTGAAGTAAGGCAAGGAACACAGCATGTTTGAGAGACATTCCCGCTGGGATGAGCTGCGGTACTGGTTGAAAGCCCGGCTGCCGGAATGGCAGCAACAGGTAACGGAAAATGCCGAGTCGTTGCGTCAGCGGCTGGACGAGTGGAATCGCGCCCTCGCCAGTCAGGCGTTGCCGGACGCCCGGCGGGCACGAGTGAGCCGGCTGGTGTTGGAGCGTAAGAACCGGTTGGCCGCCCAGCGGCGCAATGGCATGAAGGTTGTGCGCCGGCAGGTGCATACGGGGAGGTCGGCGACCGAGTAGCTGTTGATGCTGTTCGGAGCGGTTCTGGTTGTCTGGTTTTTGCTCGATGTGTTTGAAATATAGACGATTTTGGCTTTTTTTCAGTTTTTTGAAAAAAGTTTGGCAAAAGGTTTGACAGGCCCGAAAAAATCCTTAGAATGCGCAACTCATCTGGTCGAGACAACACATCTCAACCGGGTGATTCCGGGACTGGGTGGTTAGCTCAGCTGGGAGAGCATCGCCCTTACAAGGCGAGGGTCACTGGTTCGATCCCAGTACCACCCACCAATTCCGGAGCTTTTGAGTTCATCTGAGCTTGAAGGCAAGCACAATTTGGTATCGCTGCGGAGCGGTAGTTCAGTTGGTTAGAATACCGGCCTGTCACGCCGGGGGTCGCGGGTTCGAGTCCCGTCCGCTCCGCCATTTCCTTGTTGTCTGGGTGGTTAGCTCAGCTGGGAGAGCATCGCCCTTACAAGGCGAGGGTCACTGGTTCGATCCCAGTACCACCCACCATTTTCCCGCATTTCTTTACTTACTCTGCCTGAATGATTTGGGCGGGGTTTTGTCGTGTCTGGGTTTTCTGTTTTCCTCACTTTTCCGCCGAAAGATCGCTTCCAGCGCCTCTTAAGGATCTGAGTGGTCGGTAAACACTGGGCCAGCCAGAAGGCGAACTCCCGGCTGGCCTGTGATGGCGAGCGCGTTATCGACCAATCAGTGATTGGCCGCAGACCCGCACCACGTTGCCGTTAACGCCGACTGACGCCGGGTTGCAGAACCAGGCGATGGCCTCCGCGACGTCCACCGGCAGTCCACCCTGGGACAGGCTGTTCATCCGCCGCCCGGCCTCGCGAATGGTCAGGGGCATGGCTGCGGTCATCTGGGTTTCGATGAAACCGGGGGCCACGGCGTTGATGGTGATGCCCTTCTTCAGTTGCTTGGCCATGGCTTCCACATACCCAATCACGCCGGACTTCGCGCAGGCATAGTTGGTCTGGCCAAAATTGCCCGCGATCCCGCTGATGGACGAAACGCAGACAATTCGTCCGTTCTCCCGCAACAAATCCTGCTTCAGCAGTGCTTCGTCGATCAGTTCCTCGGCGGTGAGGTTGACCGCAATGGCCATATCCCAGAAGTGCTCGGGCATCTTGCCGAGGGTCTTGTCGCGGGTGATGCCCGCGTTATGGACCACCAGGTCAATCCCGCCAAACGTCTCCTGAATGAACCCGGCAATCATGGCCGGTGCCTGGCTGTCGGTGATGTCGCAGGTCAGTGCCTTGCCGCCAATCCGGCTGACCACCTTCTGCAGTTCTTCCTGCGCGGCGGGGATGTCCAGGCCAATCACGGTGGCGCCATCGCGAGCCAGGGTGTCGGCGATGGATTCGCCAATGCCGCGGGATGCGCCGGTCACCAGTGCAACCTTACCGGTTAAAGGGGCCACGGGGTTGGTGGCGCTGGCGGTGACGGTGGACTTGCCAATTCGCGCCACCTGACCGGACACATAGGCTGAGCGGGGCGAAAGGAAAAAGCGAACGCTCGATTCCAGCTGATGCTCCGTATTGGGGGCCAGCCACAGCAGATTGGCGGTGGCGCCTTTCTTGCCGATTTCCTTGCCGATGGCGCGGGTAAAGCCCTCCAGTGCACGCTGACTGGCGGCGTAGGGGGCGGCCCGGCAGCTCGCCGGGTCCTGGCCGACAATCAGCACCCGGCCATTGCGGCCGAGCTTGCGGATGCTGGGGTGAAAGAAATCATACAACGCGCGCAGATCGGCGGTGTCCTTGATGCCGGAGGCATCGAACACCAGGGCACTGAAGCGGGTGTCCGTTTCGCCATCGAGAGCCAGGGGCTTGGCCTTGTTGCCGGCCTTGGCAGAATCCTCCAGACGCTCGGCGCCAGAGACGTGAAATACCCGGGCCGGGCTGGCGTTGAGAATGGCGCCGAGATCGGCAATTGCCTTGCCGCCATTGGCTGCCCCGACCAGCACATCGCCTTCCAGGAAAGGCTGGTCGGCCCGCTGCCAGCGTTTCAGGGGGATTGGGGAGGGCAGCCCAAGAGACTGGGCGGCGGTCTTGCCCACCGGGGTGTTGACGAACTTCAGGTACAGGTCGGACATGGAGTCTTCCTCTTCCGTGACTTGCGATGGATGATCAGAGTGAAACGGCTTTCCGCCATTATGGCACCGGACAGCCGGATTGCGGCGCTGGCTGGTGATCGCCGGAGCGTTGTTCGGTCACCGGTTTGGCCAGATTGGTCGCCGTGCTTGCCCCGTAGGTTAAGGCTCCTGACTTTTTTTGGATTGACTCAACCGGACCCGGGGGGTGTCAGGCCTGCCAATGAGGCGATGCGGGTGGGCGCTAGACTGGCTGCTATCTTATTCGAACGTTTCCAAACGCAGGACTTGATCATGGCTCAAAGCAAAGGAACGACTTCCCGCAAGGCATCCACCTCGAACCGCCGCCAGACATCGGCCGCCAATGGGACGGTGCGCCGGGTGGCGATCATCGGTGGCAATCGCATTCCGTTTGCCCGCTCCAACACCGCCTACAGCAAACTGAGCAACCAGGAGTTGTTGACCGCCACCTTACGGGGACTGGTGGATCGATTCGAGCTCCAGGGGCAGCGTCTCGGCGAGGTCGTAGCGGGTGCCGTCATCAAGCACTCGCGTGATTTCAACCTGACCCGGGAGGCAGTGCTCAGCTCCGGTCTGGCCCCGGAGACCAGTGCCTATGATATCCAGCAGGCCTGCGGGACTGGCCTTGAGGCGGCGATTCTGGTGGCCAACAAGATTGCTCTGGGCCAGATTGACTGTGGTATTGCCGGCGGCACTGATACGACCTCGGATGCCCCGATCGGTCTCGGTGAGGGGCTGCGTGAGATTCTGTTGGATCTGAATCGCGCCAAGACCAACGGCGAGCGTCTGAAAATTCTCAGCCGGTTCCGGCCCAGCCACCTGGTACCCACGATTCCCGAGAACGGTGAGCCCCGCACGGGCATGTCGATGGGAGATCACTGTCAGGTGACCGCGCACGAGTGGGCCATCCCCCGTGACGAGCAGGATCAGTTGGCGGTGGAGAGTCACCACAAGCTGGCGGCCGCTTATGATGAAGGCTTTTTCGACGATCTGGTCACCCCGCTGGCGGGTCTCGACAAAGACAATATCCTCCGGCCGGACTCCTCACTGGAGAAGCTTGCCGGTCTCAAGCCCTGTTTTGATCGCGACAATGGCACCATGACCGCCGCCAACAGCACGGCCCTGACCGATGGCGCGTCCTGCGTGTTGCTGGCCAGTGAGGACTGGGCCAAGGCCCGCAATCTGCCGGTGCAGGCCTACCTGACGTTCTCCGAGGTTGCCGCGGTGGATTTCGTGGAGAAGAAGGAAGGGTTGCTGATGGCGCCGGCCTATGCAGTACCCCGCATGCTGGAGCGTGCCGGCCTGACCTTGCAGGACTTCGATTTTTACGAGATTCACGAAGCCTTCGCAGCCCAGGTGCTGTCGACGCTCAAGGCCTGGGAAGATCCGGAGTTCTGCCGGCAGCGCCTGGGACTTGAGGCGCCGCTGGGCAGCATTGATCGCGCCAAAATGAACATCAAGGGCAGCAGCCTTGCCACCGGACATCCGTTCGCCGCCACCGGTGGACGAATCATCGCCACCCTGGCCAAGCTGTTGGAGCAGAAGGGCAGTGGCCGTGGTCTGATCTCCATCTGCGCGGCCGGCGGGCAGGGGGTGACGGCAATCCTCGAGCGCGATTGACCGCGTCGCCATAAATAAATGGATTCTCCACCAAAAAAGCTTTGACTTTTGCCGGGTTACTCCTTAATATGCGCGTCCTCGATGGGGTGACGCCTACCCCGAATCAGCGCAAATGCCGCTGGCTCACAACAGGGCGAGACAAGTTTTGATGCGGGGTGGAGCAGTCTGGTAGCTCGTCGGGCTCATAACCCGAAGGTCGTTGGTTCGAATCCAGCCCCCGCTACCAATTTGAAAAAAGCCGGTCTCTGACCGGCTTTTTTCGTTCCAGCTTGTGGCGTTATGATCGACCCTTTATTTGTGCCAGCCGGGGCGGGTTGCCGCTGCAGAAGGTGCAGCTGAGGCGCTTTTGCTCCCGGCGTTATAAGTTCTGAATGCTTCTCCTGCGATCAACCCTGCTTTCCTGCAGTGACTGCTTTACCCGCAATCAGTTCTCATCGGCCATCACCCGAGCCATCTCGTGGGCATTGCTGCATGGTTCCTGGTTCAGACCCGCCATTACCCCGGCGTGATTCTTCTCTGGCTGATTCTGACTGGCCTTGGTCTTGCCGACGAGGGTGTCGATGGTAATCTCGATGCCGACAATGTTCTGCATAAGCCGGTTCGTAAAGGCCTCCGGTGCGTCACTGAGCTGCCAGGGAGTGCTCCTGTGGCGCTCATGATGATCGGTGAGCTGACTGAGATGGTGGCGGAGCCAGGATGGATCGGTGGTTGCTCTCGCCGGGCCCTCTGCATGTATTGCCAGGTAGTTCCAGGTGGGAACAGCTCTGCCGTGCTCGGCCTTGGTTGGGTACCAGGATGGCGAGATATAGGCCTGAGGACCCTGAAAGACTACGAGCACCTTCATCTCGGGGGCCAGTCGCTGCCAGACCGGATTATTGCGGGCGACATGGCAGGCAAGCCTGACCGGTCCTCCTGAGGGTGGTCGGTCGAGCAGGAAGGGCAGGTGATTGGCCTCAATGCCCTGGCTGTCCGCCAGCACCAGAATGCCAAAGCCCAGTGTTTCGATATGTTCCAGCAATCGGGACTGGTCGTTCTCTTGAAAATGCTCCGGCACATACATCGTTAGTAGGGTCCTTATGTCGCTAGTGTCCTTGAGTCACTAGGGTCCTTGAGTCACTAGGGTCCGTGCGGCAACGGATTGGCAACCGGCAGCCGAATGGTGAAGGTGGAGCCGTGGCCGACGCTGGATTGCACCTCGATCTGGCCGCGATGTTTTTCCACCACCACGTGAACGAACGACAGGCCCAGCCCTGCACCGCGATTGCCTGACAGCTCGCTGCTTTTCTGCCGACGGTAGCGATCGAACAGGTGGGGAAGTTCGTCCGGGGCAATGCCGCAGCCCTCATCGCTGACTGTGAGGCAGGCCTGGTGGCCGGCTTCGAACACCTGGATGGTTACGACGGAGTTGGCTGGGCTGTACTGCACCGCGTTGGTCAGCAGGTTGATCACGGCCCGTTCCAGCAGTTCCGGGTTGCCGTTGAGCCACAGATCCTCACTGCCCTGCAGGGCCAATCGGATACCTTTGTCGAAGGCCTGTTCGCTGACGCTGTCCCGGGCGTTCTCGACAATGGCCAGAAACTCGCATTCATAAAAGCGGGTTTCTGAGAGCTGCTCCGCCCGGGCCAACTGTACGAACTCTTCCGCCAGCTGGTAGCTGCGACGGGCCAGGCGACCCAACTGGTCGAGCTGTTCCGGCTGGATTTCGCTGGGATTGCGTTTAAGTTGTTCGATCAGCGCCAGCTGTGACACCAGCGGCGAGCGAACGTCGTGGGAGATGAAGTCGATGGCCTCGCGGTGCTGGCGCTGTTGCTCCCTCAGCTCGGAGATGTCCGAGATATTGGCGATGATGCTGTTCTGGGCAGTGTCGTCAATTTCAAAGGGGGCAAAGTGGATCAGGAAATCCCGCCCGTGCACCCGCAAATCCACCGTCCGGCTCTGACGCTGGGTCAGGGTTTCGGACACGGTTTCCTGCCAGGGCGGGTTGTCCCTGGGGTCGTGGCCTTGCAGCAACCTGGCCAGGGGCAGGCCGTCGAGGCTGGGGCGGGGCTCGTGAAACCACTCTTCGATATGACCGTTGGCGAACACAATCACCCCCAGCTCATCCGTCACAATCACACCGTCGGGCATCCGCTCGAAGCTCTCACGGATGAACTGCTGCATGGTGTTCATGCGCTCGGTGGCTTGCCGCACCCGCTCGATGCGGGCGGAGATGTTTTCCTTGGGCCCGGCGATGGGTTTGGGGGTGTAGTTCGGGTCGAGTGTCAGCCGGCGGAGGTAGCGTTGGCTGGCGCCCCGGCCGAGGTTTTCCGGCAGCTTGAGCCCCAGATCAAAGGCCTGGTCGCCGCGCACCAGTCGTACCCAACTCTGGTTGTTGGTGTGCACCCATTGCCCCGGAGCCGTCAGTGGTGGCCGCTGGCTGGCGTCCAGATTGTGGGCGTTGAGGGTTTCCGCTGACTCCGCGTGGGCCAGATACCAGCCATCAGGAGCCAGCAGGGCTTTCAGTTGGTCCAGCAGGGTCGCCGGGTGACGGGTCGCAGGTTCTGACAGTGACAGCTGTGGGCTGTGGCCGAGCTCGTCGAGTTGCCGGTTGAGGAAACGGTTGGTCATGGCCAGCCTGCGGGCACTCCAGACCGGAAACGCCAGTATCGGCACCAGCAGGCTGTTGGCCACCGGCAGCCACAGTCGGGGCCCCAGCAGAAACAGTGCAAAGAGCCCCACCAGCATGGCGGTTAGCGCAATGGTGAAGGCGACGGTCTGGGCCGGTCTCAGGCGTGGCAGGGTGAGGGCGACACCAACCAGTACCAGCAGGCAGAGCAGGTTGGGAACCAGCTCGGTGACCGGGTGGATCATCGCGTCCTGGGTCAGTGCCGAGTAGCTGTTGGCGTGGTATTCCACGCCCGGCATTGGCCGGGCAAGGCTGGAGAATGGCGTCGGCAGGATGTCGCCGAAGCCGGAGGCGGTGGCGCCCACGAACACCGTCTTGCCCTGGAACAGGCCCGGTTGCGGAGGCTGGCTGAGGACGTCGGCGTAGGAATAGGTGGGAAAGGTGCCGGCACCGCCGGCCAGTGGCACGGCGACGAATTGCGCCCGGACATTGACGTAGGGAGCGGCGTTGCCGGCATCTCCGGGTTCTGGGCCGGGCCCCTGGCCCTGAAGCTGCGCCGCCGCCAGCGCCAGGCTGGGCCACAGCGACCGCCCCAGGCCGTGGTAGAGGTAGAGCCCGCGGGCCAGACCGTCGGTGTCCAGCTCGACGTGAGCGTGGCCCAGTGCCGCCGCCGCGCCCGCCAGTCGGGAGGTCGGCAGGTGCTCGGCAATGGGATCATCCTCCGCTGGCGGCGACAGGTGTACGGGCAGTACCACCCGACCGTGATTGCGCAGGGCGTCGGCCAGGGCAAGATCATCCGCCGAGGGTTCCGGAAACAGCACGTCAAACACCACGGCGTCGGCGCCGGCCGCGGTGAGCTGGCGCACCAGTTCGGCGTGGCGCCGGCGGGGCCAGGGCCACCGGCCCAACTGGTCGAGGCTGTGCTCATCGATGGCGACAATGGCAACGTTGGGGTCTGCCGCCAACGGTGTGGTGGTTATCAGCGCATCGTAGAGCCAGAAATTGATGCGCTGGGGAATGGTGGTGGTCTGCAGCAGCAGTAGGGCTAGAAGCAGAGACAGGCTGAGGGTCCAGAAAGCGTTGCGTTGCGGAAGCCTGTCTCTCGTCATGTAGCGTGGGTATCGAGCGGTGTGAGTGTCAGCACGAGCTATTCGATAAACAGCTCTCTGCCCGGCCCCCATCGGCTGGCCAGCGGGCCGTCAGACAGGGCTTTGAGTCTGACAAAATACCGTCTACCGGGAATCAAGCGCAAGGCTGCAGTGGTGTCGTCCACCGAGGCTTCCTTGACGATGTTGCGGAATTCGGGACCTTCTGCCAGTTGCAGAAGGTAGCCGGTGGCGGTATCCACCGACTGCCAGAAGATGCGCACCTGGCTGTCGATGTAGTTGACGCTGAGGATGCGTACTGGCGGCAGGGTGCCGTTGATCACGAACTGACGCGCGTCACTGCTGGCCACCGAGTTGCCGCCGGCTTCGGTCACCACCCGCCAGTAGTACTGGCCCGGGCGCAATGGCTTGTTGGCCAGGGCAGTGCTGTCCGGCGCCCACTCGCTGGTGGCGATCAGGTTGCTGAAGTCCTCGCTGCCGGAGATCTCGACCCGCGCGACTTCGTTGCTGCCTCGATACTGCCAACTGAACTCCGGCATGTCGTCATCGATGGCAGTGCCGGTTTCCGGGCTCAGCAGTTGGGCGGCGCGGGCCTGCAGGTCGATGTCGACGGTCTGGCTGGCCGGCATACCGGCAATGCCGCGGGCATCGAGGGCCGCGACCTGGATGTCGTAGCTGCCGTTGTCGAGATAATCCAGGTTGTAGGTGGTCTGGCTTACGGTGGTGCTCTTGAGCCACTCGCCGCTGTCGGTGTCAAAGACATCAACCTGGTAGCGGCTGGCGCCATTGTCGGCCCAGCGCAGCTCCGCCGGCAGGCTTTGCAGGTTGGGTGGCAGGGATTCCGCCTGCGGCGCCGGAGGCAGTCGACGGATCTGGACCTGGCCGGGGCTGGTGCTGTCGACGGATGCGCTGTATCCGGCCGGGATATTCTGGGGTTGGCCATGGGGGCCAAAGGTCACCGTACCTTCGGTAACCTGCAGCGCCGTCATCCCCGGACGGGATTGCATGGCGAAGACCGTGCCGCGCACAGCGGCGACCGCAGATGGGGTTTCCACCTCAAAGCGGGCACCGCCTTCCAGCAGCGGTTCCACCTGGGTGCTGATGCCGCCATGGTCGAGACGCAGACGAATGTCCACCATGCCGGCCTTGCCGTACTGGGTGAGTTTGTTGAAGATCAGCCGTGAGTTGGGGCTGATGCGGATCACCGAGCCGTCGGCAAGTTCCACGGTGGCGTTACCATTGCGGGTGACGATTTCATCGCCGGCGCGAATCAGGCTGTTGACCGAAAGTGGGCGCTGACGTCCGTCGCTGGCGGAGACCACGCCGACATTGCCGCTGACCGCGAGGGCTCTTGCCGGATCGGGCTGCTGTTTGAGCCAAGCCAGGGGAATACGCAGGGTGTCGCCCTGGGCGAGCCGGGCATCCGGTGTCAGCTGGTTGTGACGCATCAGTTGGCGGGCGGTGTAGCGCTCCTTGAGCAGCTCACTCACCAGCGTATCCAGTTGCTCGCCGGCTTTGAGGGTATACAGCCAGTCGGTGCCGCGGGGCGCTGGGGCCGCATTGGTGGCGCCCTGCACGTTTGAGCCGCGGGCAATGGACCACTCTGCCAGCAATGGTCCGGCGGCCAGCATCAGCAGGCTACCCAGCAGGGTCAGGGTGGCAACACGTGATCGATTCCAGGACGCCGACTTGGCGGTCATACTAGCTCTGCTCAGGTTGTACCGTGGGCTCCCCTGATGCCGGATCGAGCGCCTCCAGGCGGTAACCGCGCTGGTAAATGGTCTTGATCCGGAAGCCATTGTCCGGATTCAGGCCCAGGCGTCGGCGCAACCGACTCATGTGGGTATCCACGGTGCGTGTGTTGATATCCCTGGTCAGTCCCCAAACCCTTTCCAGCAGCATTTCTCGAGTCAGCAGCCGGCCCTGATTCTGAAACAGGAACAGGGTCAGGTCGAAATCCTTGTCGGTCAGTGTCAGCGTTTCCCCGTGCAGGGTGATGGTCCGCTGTTGTGTATTGATAGTAAATGGCCCGAACTGGAGACTCTCCCGTTCGGACTCTGGGCCCGTGCGCCGGGCCAGAGCGTTGATTCTGGCCAGCAGCTCCGCCTGGCGGGCGGGTTTGGACAGATAGTCATCCGCGCCGGCGTCCAGCGCCCGCACGATGTCCTGCTCGCTGTCCCGCTGGGTCAGAAACACCACCGGGATACGCCAGTTGAGCTGCGCCCGCACGTTCTGCAGCACATCGATGCCGGTCATGTCCGGAATCTGCCAGTCGAGGATCAGCAGATCGTAGCTCCGGTGCAGGACCGAACTCAGGAACGCCTGACCAGTGCCAAACGCCTCACAGGCGTGGCCGTTCTCGGTCAGCAGGGCCTGGATATGCTGGGCCTGTTCCTGCTCATCTTCCAGCAGAGCGATGTGCATTGTTGTGTCTCCTGTTGCTCGTCAGGCCGGTGGCCGGCGCCGTCGTATGGACGCGGGTGCCCTCAGCCTGACTGTATTCTGACAAATTGTTACTTCCGGGTCAGTTGCAAAGTGTAGAGTTGCGTTAAAAAGCGCGTCCAGCTTGCTGTAGCGCAATCTTTTCAGCCCCGGCCCGGGGAGCCAATGGAAGGCTTCTCAGGATGGTTGTGGCAGTGCCGG
Organism: Marinobacter xestospongiae; assembly: GCF_023156385.1. GTDB lineage: Bacteria > Pseudomonadota > Gammaproteobacteria > Pseudomonadales > Oleiphilaceae > Marinobacter > Marinobacter xestospongiae. Next base: position 64,073 of record NZ_JAKZAK010000020.1, on the reverse strand, counting down.
CTTGCCATTGTCGTCACTGACGGTCTGGCGGCAGGCCGGGTAGTTGCTGCACCCCCAGAACCAGCCTTTCGGACCCTTGCGACGCACCAGTGGCGAGAAACAGTGGGGGCAGGGGATGGGCCGTTCACCGGTGCCGTCCTGGGGCTGACTGTCTTCGATGGGGCGGGTGCCCCGGCAGCGGGGAAAGCGGCTGCAGGCGTGGAAACGGCCAAACTTGCCCTCGCGAATCCGCATGGGTGCCCGGCATTTCGGGCAGTGTACCGCAGTGCCGGTCTGGTCGCCCTCCGGAGCCAGGGGAGTATTGAGGTATTGCTGGATCTGCTGTTTCAGTTGCTCCAGAAACTGTCGTGGATCGCCTTCGCCCTGACGGATCTGGTCCAGGGTGGCTTCCCAGGTGGCGGTCATGTCCGGTTGGGTGATGGCCTCCGGCAGCGCGGTGATCAGGCTATGGCCTTTTTCCGTGGCCTTGATGTGGCGTTTGTCCCGGTGCAGGTAGTCCCGCTTGAACAGGGTTTCGATGATCGCCGCGCGGGTGGCTTCGGTACCCAGGCCATCGGTGTCCCGTAGGGTCTTGCGCAGTTCGGCGTCGCTAACGAAGCGGGCGATGTGGGTCATCGCTGACAGCAGGGTGGCGTCGGTAAAGTGCTGCGGCGGCTGGGTCATCCGTTGCTTGATGTCGGTGCTGTCACAGATCACCGGGTCGTCTTCCTGCAACCTTGGCAGTGGCGCCTTTGGCGATTCGCCCCGGGCCTCCTGTTGGCGCAGCTCCAGGGTTTTCCAGCCGGGCTCTGCCACGGCGGTTTCGGTGGCGCGGAAGCGGTGGTCGCCGATCGCCAGGGTCAGGCGGCCTTCCCGGTGAACCGCGGCCGGGTAGAACTGCATCAGGTAATAACGGGCGATCAGGTTGTAGACGTTCTGCTCCGCGTCTGTCAGCCGTGATGCCTGCACCACCCGGGCGGTGGGAATGATGGCGTGGTGGGCATCCACCTTGGCGTCGTTCCAGGCGGCGGAGCGGCGGCTGGCCTCGGCACCGGAGACGGCATCTGCCAGGTTGGGCTGTACCCGGCCAATCGCCTGCATGACTGCAGGGCCCTGGGAGAAGTGTTCCTCCGGCAGGTAGCGGCAGTCGGAGCGCGGGTAGGTAATCAGCTGATGGCGCTCATAGAGGGCCTGTGCGGTATCCAGCACCGCCTTGGCGCCCATGCGGAACTGCTTGCCGGCCTCGATCTGCAGCGCCGACAGCGACAGCGGCAGTGGCGGCGATTCCTTGCGGTCGCGAAAGCGGGATTCGGTGATCCGGCCCGGCCGGCCCTCCACCTCGCTGGCGATGGTGCGGGCGATGCCTTCGTCCAGCAGCCGGTCTTCTTCGTCGAGGTGGTCCCGGTAGCGCTCATCCGGCAGCCAGCGGGCGGCGAAGATGGGGCTGCCCGGCTCGGTATCGAGGTGACGCACCAGTGCCTGCAGCCGATAGAACGGTTTGGGTTCGAACTCGGCGATGGTCTTGTCCCGCTGCACCACCAGCCCCAGCACCGGCGTTTGCACCCGACCCACCGAGTAAACACCGCTCTCGCCCTGCTGTTGCCAGGACAGGGTGTAGAAGCGGGTCAGGTTGATGCCGTACAGCCAGTCTGCCCGCTGTCGGGCCAGCGCCGAGTGGGACAGACGACGAAACTCGCGATTGTCCCGGGGGCTGGCGAGGGCCCGTGCGACAGCTTTGGGCGTGAGGTCGTTGATCAATACCCGCTCTACCGGACATTGGGCGCCAAAGTAGCGCAGGACCTCATCAACCAGCAGCTGGCCCTCGCGGTCCGGGTCACCGGCGTGGACGATGGTGGTGGCCTTGCGGATCAGGGCGCCGAGCACCTTCAGCTGTTGTCCGACCGATTCCCGGGGGCTGAGTTGCCACTGCTGCGGAAACACCGGCAGCTCGTCCAGGCGCCAGGCCTGCCAGCGCGGGTCGTAGCTTCCCGGTTCTGCCGGCTCCAGCAGGTGGCCGATGCACCAGCTCACCGTCACCCGGTCTTCGCCATTGCCACAGCGCAACCAGCCAGGGCCTTTCTCCACCGGCCCGGGCAGGGCGTCGGCGATGGCTCGGCCAAGACTGGGTTTTTCGGCGATGTAGAGGCGCATGGGCGTAATGGACCAGGGTAAGGACGGATTGGCTGGCTGCCGATCCGTGCAGCGATGGCGAAAACCGCGCCATTGCGCCGTTCACGGGGGGATCGGAAGCTGTCTGGGGGAGGGAAGATGGCCTCTTGGCCGGAAACTGTCAAGCCGGGAAGGGGGCCGCTGTAGTAGACTGACGGGAAGAGCGTAGACTAACCCGAACACCGATCGGGTGAATGATTTAACTGAGTTCGAGGGAGGAGGCAGACGGTCCATGTCCGTTCAGCAGACCATCGAAGAGAAATTGCAGCAGGGTTTTGACGTTCAGGAGCTGAGCGTCGAGAACGAAAGCCACATGCACAGTGTACCGGCCAACTCGGAGACCCATTTCAAGGTGACCCTGGTGTCCGGGGCCTTTGCCGGTCAGGGCAAGGTCAAGCGCCACCAGGCCATCTACCGCCTGCTGGCGGAGGAAATGGCAGCAGGCGTCCACGCCCTCGCGCTGCACCTGTATACCCCCGACGAATGGGCGGCCCAGGATGGCGTGTCACCGGCATCGCCAAACTGTATGGGTGGGTCCAAGCGCGATCCGGCCTTCAAGGAATAGGGCAATCATTATGAGTCAGTTTTTCCAGATACATCCGGAAACCCCGCAGAAGCGGTTGATCAACCAGGCGGTGGAGATTCTTCGCAAAGGCGGGGTGATTGTCTACCCGACCGATTCCGCCTACGCCATTGGCTGTCACCTGGGCGACAAGCAGGCGGCGGATCGCATCAAACGGATTCGCCGTCTTGACGACAAACACAACTTCACCCTGGTGTGCAGTGACCTGTCAGATATTGGCACCTACGCCAAGGTGGGCAATACCCAGTACCGTCTGCTGAAGAATTACACCCCCGGGCCCTACACCTTCATTCTTGATGCCACCAGCGAAGTACCGCGCCGGCTGCTGCATCCCAAACGCCGCACCATCGGCTTGCGGGTGCCGGACAACGCCATCGTGCAGGCACTGCTGAGTGAGCTGGGCGAGCCGATCATGAGCAGCACGCTGATCCTGCCGGGGGAATCGGAGCCGCTGACCGACCCCTACGACATCCGGGATACCCTGGAGCATGAGCTGGATCTGATCATTGATGGCGGTTTCTGCGGGTTGGAAGCCACCACGGTCGTCAACATGCAGGACGACGTGCCGGAAGTCACTCGGGTTGGGAAAGGGGACCCTGCGCCGTTCCAGAGCTGAGTCATCAGCCGTTGCCGGGGAGTGCGGCGCTTCAGGCCCGGGTATTCAGGCTGTAGCCCGCATCGGCTAGCTGACCGGCGGCTTCCAGTTGCTGCGCGCTGACGGTCTGGCGCAGTTTGTCATAGCGGTGCACCAGATCGTTGAGACCGTTGAACTGCTGGTTCTCGCTGACCAGGGAATCGAGGAGGGGGTTGTTGACGCCGTAGGCCTGATTGAGCTTCAGCGCGGTGTCAACGAAGGCCACCGTCGGCTCCTGGGTGCTGAGTCGCTGGAATGCCTCGCGAAAGCCGCGGTTGTTGTTGAGGTCCTGCTCAATCTGCTGGCGTTTTTCCGCCGGAATGGCCGCCTGTAGCTGCAGCCGGCCATCGTCGCCCCTGCTGACGGCAATCCGGGTGCCGGGGTGGATGCCGTACTCGGCAACTTTATGCCGCAACGTTTCTTTGACGAATCCCGAATCCTCACTGATGCTGGTCTTGTACTGGGCGATGGCCAGCTTGCTGGACGCTCGCGGCAAGGGTCCGCCGGTGAGGGTAACGTCGTCCTGCGGCGATTTGTCGCGTTCCGCGCCTTTGGCCTCGGCCGGTGCGCTGGCCTGGGGCTGGGTACGCTGGCTGGCGGCCTGCTGCAGGCTGGCGCTCATCCGCGCCAGGGATGTGAGTAGGGACACGGCAATTGTCCTCCGGTGTCGACGGAAATCCTGCCAAAAAACAGTACTGAGAAGGGTTTAAGCAAACTCCGTGCCGGCCAATTCCGGGGGAGCTGGCGCCGCCGGCCGACGGTTGCTGATGGCCGGTGGTTGTGGCTTAATCCGCTCATTATTCCAACCCTGAACGGTTTGTCCCTGAGTGGGCGGCCGCTGAATGGACAGCCGTGGCATGGAATCGCACTCACACACACCATTGCTTAACCGACAGCGTCTCTGGCTGTTGCTGGTGTTGTGCTGTTTTCTGGTCCAGAGCCTGGCTCCCAGGGGCTATATGCCCATGGCCCGGGACGACGGGCTGCCAACCCTGGGCTTTTGTGGTGACCCCATCCCGGGGGCCACGGAACTGTTCAACCTGGCGGACTTCGCCGCCGCCCCGTCCGACGCCCCGGCAGACCCGGAGCACAGCCAGACTCACTGCCTGTTCTCGGTGGGCGGCCAGGTGGCGGCTTTGGCGGCCCTGCCGGTGTTCTCTAAGCACGCCGCTGGCCAGTCTCTGCGGCTGCCGCCAGCGTTTCATCAAAGCGCCTCCAGGCCGGACCGCCTGTTGCCGGACTGCCGGGCGCCACCTGCCATCCTGATTGCCTAGTGTCCCGTCTGGTTAATTCGTTGACTTACTGAGCCACTGACAACCCGAAGAGCTAGGCGTGCTGGTGAAGGTTTGGTGGTTCCAAATCGAGACAGTACAACGACGCTATTCGGGTTGTCAGTGGCTCCCGAAGGGCTTATCTCTGAGGGCTCTGAGCCTGTGTTGCCACTGTTTGATGTGGAACCACCACATCGGCACAGCGGCGCCTTGGTCAGAACCCTCAGAGACAAGCAGTAAGTTAACGAATTAACCAGACGGGACACTAGTCCGAACCCTGCTTGTGTGTGGGTTCGCCATTGCCCGTGTGTTCGCCAATCTGCCGTTTAAGCCGCCCCGGCTCTGGGGTTTCAGGCCTGGCGGCGCTGGCGACGGGCCAGAAAATCAAAGCATCAGGATAACCCAATGAAAAAAATGACCTTTGTCCACGCCATTTGCCAACCATCTGACGCTGTCCGAGGCCGCCTGCCGGTTACCGCTGCGCTGGCGCTGGCCGGTACGCTCGCGGCCTGTGGTGGTTCTTCATCGTCGTCGTCCGACGATCGCGGTCCCACCGACACCACTGTGTCGCTGCCGTTTGAAGCAGTCTACAACAGCAGCAACGACCCGGTGACCTGTGACGGTACGCTGAGCGGACTGGGTGCCGGGGTGGATGTGCAACTGGAAGATTTCCGGCTTTACCTGCACGACGTCCGGGTAACCACCAGCCAGCAGCGTGAGCTGCCCCTGACCCTGGACGATACCCTGTGGCAGGGCAGTGGCGTGGCGTTGCTCGATTTCCGCGATTTCGTCTCCTGCGGCACGGTGCCGCAGACGCCCAACACCGACGTCACGGGCACCGTGGCGCTGAACGAGGGTGAGCGCATCGACGGCGTCCAGTTCAAGATCGGCCTGCCGGAGTCGCTCAACCACACCAACCTGGTAGATGCCGCCACGCCGCTGAACGTGCCGACCATGCACTGGAGCTGGCAGAGCGGTTACAAGTTCATGCGGCTGGATGTCACCGTTGCCGGTGGCGACGATTTCAAACTGCACCTTGGCAGTACCGACTGTGCGGGTGATCCGGAAGCCGGTGACAGCGTGAGCTGCGACCGGGGCAACCGGCCCGAGGTCCGGTTCGACACCTTCACACCGGGCCAGGACACCATCGTGATCGACTACGCGGCGATGGTGGCCACCGCATTGGATGGTGTTGACGATGGTGGTGCGCCGGGCTGTATGTCCGGGGTCAGTGATCCGGAGTGTGCGGGGGTGTTTGCCGCTCTGGGGCTGGATCTGGCGTCTGGGACACCGGATTCCCAACTCAACCAGGTGGCTTTCCGCCTGAAGTAGGGGAACCGGACGATGCGGCGCTGTATCCGTCGCCATCGTCGACCATGGCTGAACATGGTGCTGGCGGCTTGCGGGCTGCTGGCACTGGCCGGCTGTGGCGGCGAGGGCGAAACCACGTTTGACGACCAGGGGGCCACCGCCACCGCGTTCGACTGGCGCCTGCCAGCCGGCACGCCGTTACCGCTGGAGCCCCTGGACAATCCCATGACCGAGGCCAAGTTCCAGCTTGGTCGTCACCTGTTCTACGACCGTCGGTTGTCCGGCAACGGCACGCAGGCCTGTGCCGACTGTCACTTGCAGGCTCAGGGGTTCAGTGACGGCCTGGTCACGCCCACGGGCTCCACCGGCGAGGTCCATCCCCGCAATGCCCAGCCGCTGCTGAACGTGGCCTACCATGCCACGCTGACCTGGGCCAACCCGTCGCTGCTGACGCTGGAACAGCAGATCCTGGTGCCGCTGTTTGGTGAGACGCCGGTAGAGCAGGGCATCAACGACGACAACCTGGAAACGGTATTGACGCGGCTGCGGGACGAGCCGGTGTACCCACCGCTGTTCGAGGCGGCTTTCCCGGGGCGGGGCTCAGTGATTGACATGGCCGCCGTGGTCAAGGCGCTGGCGTCGTTTGTGCGCGGTATGGTGTCGTTCGATAGCGCCTTTGATCGTCATGAGCGTGGGGACCTGCAGGCCCTGGACGCCAGTGCACGGCGGGGGCGGGCGCTGTTTTTCAGCGAACAGCTCGAATGCTTCCACTGCCATGGCGGCTACCACCTAAGCGATTCCACCCTGGATCGCACCATGAGCTTTATCGAGCGGCCGTTTCACAACACCGGGCTGTTCAACATCGGCGGTCGCGGTGATTATCCGGAGGACAACCAGGGACTGTTCGAGATTACCGGTGATCCTTCCGACATGGGCAAGTTCCGTGCTCCCACCCTCCGTAACATCGCCCTCACGGCGCCGTACATGCACGATGGCAGCATGGCGGATCTGGCTGAAGTCATTGAATTCTACGCCGCCGGTGGGCGCCAGATTGCCGTTGGCCCCGAGGCGGGCGATGGCCGCCAGAACCCGTTCAAGGACAGCTTTGTGAACGGCTTTGAGCTGCGCCAGCAGGATCAGGAGGATCTCATCGCTTTTCTCAACAGCCTGACCGATTTCAGCTTCATCGCAGACCCCCGATTCTCCAATCCCTGGGAGGCGACCCCATGACCACACCCGTGTTCTCCATCCTGTCCAAACGCCGCTGTCGACGCGGTCGCCTGGTGGCTGCCATGGCTCTGGCGCTGCCTGCCGTGGCAACGGCTCATGGCATCGTGTCCAGCGAGCGGGAGGATTCCCCGCTCAGTGTTGGCGCTGGTGTCTCCGCCAGTCATCGCTGGGATTCGGTGATTGCCGACAGCGGCCGCTGGCAGGTGCCAGGCGTGCTGATGGGCGGCGAGGCTCTGGGCTCGGAGCAGGGATTTACCCTGGATGCCGCCAGCGTCCAGCTGGACTGGCGCGCCGGGGAACGGACCCATGTCCGGCTGGATATCGGTTCCCACCATGCCGGTGAGATCGAACTGGAAGAGGCCCTGGTGGGCTATCGGCTGGCGGACTCGCTGGGCCTTCAGATCGAGGCCGGCCGCATGAAAGCCCGGTTCTCAACGGAGAACCTGAGCCACGCCTACGCCCGGCCCTTCAGTGACAACAACCTGGTGTATGACGCCTTCTACGGCGGCCACGTTGTTGATGAGGGCGCGCGCCTGATGGTGACGCCCTGGGCGGGAATCACCCTGGGGGTGGAAGGCTGGCGCGGCAGCCAGTTCCCGGCGACGGCGGGAGACGATGGCGGTGCCCGGGATGTGTTCCTGCACTGGCGCTGGCAAGATGGCGCCTGGCAGGTGGAGCTGGGCACCTGGGCGCAGTGGGCGGAGGCCCGGGACCGGAGCGACAGCCGCTACACCGGTGGTCACAGTCACGGTGGTGATAGTGACACCGCCGCCGATGCGCTGCGGTTTGATGGTGACCAGGACAGCCAGGGGGCCGGGGCAAGGCTGGCCTGGCAACGTGGTGACTGGTCTGCGGGGCTGGCCGCGGAATTTGTTCAGGTGGATGTGTCCGGTACGCTGCGGGATACAACCCGCCAGGCGGCGTTGTCAGGGGATTACCGGGGCTGGTGGTTGCAGCCCGAGTTGCGCTGGCGGCGTCAGGCACTGACCTTGCGTTACACCAAACTGGTACTGGACAACCATCTGACCGGAGTGGCCGGCCCGGATCTGGCGGCCGTGGCCGGACTCAATCACGCCGGCCATGACCCTGACCAATGGGCCGTGAGCTACCGCTACCAACTGCAGGACGGCCTCGGCCTGCGGCTGGAATGGACCCGCAATCGTGCCACGGCGGAGCCGGTCAATTACCTGGCGGCCGGGCTCTACTGGTCCGGCGCACTCTGGCCGGCGGGTAACTGATCCAGTCGGCGTCCGGACACGGCCAGCGCAACGACTGCCACACCACCACAACCGCCGGCGATCAGCATCAGCGTGCTGTAGCCGGCAACCTCCGCCAACAGACCGCCGGCAACGCCGAACAGACCGGCCGCCACCACCTGCAGCGACGCCTGCACGGTAAAGTCGGTGCCCTCCCAGCCCCGCCGGCACAGGCTCATCATCACCGCGAACAGGGCCACGGTGGAGGCACCATCGGCCAGCTGCTCCAGCATGCCGATGGTATAGACCCGCAGCGGGTCCGCACTGGCCTGATCCACCAGCGCCCAGCCGGCGATGGTCACGGCCTGGGCCAGCCCGGCTGCGAGCAAGCTGCGGCGGCTGCCCAGCATCTGATACAGCCAGCCACCCAGGGCTGCGCCCAACAGACCCACCAGCGATGTCCAGAGCGTGAATTCGCCAATTGCCGTACTACTCCAGCCGCCATCGGTCAGCAGCGGGCGAATCATGCCTGAGGCCAGGGCGTCCGCTACCTTGTAGCTGGCCATCAGCCCCAGCCAGGTCACCATGCCGGGCATACTCACCAAGCCCATCAGGCCAGCCTGCCAACCGGATTCACTGTCCTGGCGAGGCACCGTCTGTGTCAGCAGCCGACCGTTGCGGATCGCCAGAAACAGCACCACCAGCAGTAGTGCGGGCATCAACACCGCCTGGGTTGTTGGCAGCACATCCGCCAGTACCAGTAACAGCGCACCTCCGGCCAGCATCCCCACCTTGTAGCCTGCCACCTGGAGGGTATTGGCGTACCCGCGCCAGCGCGCGGGCAGGGCGCGGACGGCGAGACCGTCGGTGACGATGTCCTGGGTGGCAAGCAGCAGGTTGATGGCCAGTATCAGCATCAGCACCGGCGCCATGCCCGGGCCTGATGGCGCAATGCCATAGAGGGCGAGGGTGGCCAGCAGCAAGGCGGCGGTCAGTTGCAGGACGCCCACCCACCGGCCCGGTGGGCTGCCGTGCTGAAGCCGACGATCCACCATCGGTGCCCATAGCGCCTTCAGCACCCAGGGCAGGGCCAGCAGCTTGAGTGCGCCGATCCAGGCCAGATCGACACCGGCCTGTCGCCAGAACACTGGCAGGGCATGGGCGAACAGCCCGGAGGGCAGGCCCTGGGCGATGTAGAGCGCCAGCAGTACTGGCATCACGGATGAGGTTGGCATCGGATCACGGGTCTGGTGTGGGGGAGACCGGCATAGTCAGCAATAGCGGTGTTCCTGGCAAGGGCGTTGGGAGTATTGGTTGGCAAAAGTGGCATCGACCACTGGACAGGGACCGATTTATTGATCTACTGTAATATTGTCAGACAATAAGTCAATTTTGAATAATGGGAGAGAAGTCATGAATGCCAAGGTGTCCCAATCATCCGTTGAGCCAACGGCCGAAACCCTCCAGCCCGACGAGCTTCAGCCGGGGCCGGCGCCGTCTTCGCGGGCTGATTCGCAGGATGGCAGTGACTGGAAGGACCCCAAACGCTACCTGTGGCTGTTGGGGCCGGGGTTGCCGGTGATTGGGCTGGCAGCGCTGACGGGCTACGCCATTGCGCCGAAGAAGCTGCGGGCCCTGGCCTGGACCGGCCCGGCGCTGGTGCACGGCATTATTCCGTCGCTGGACCAGCTGATCGGCGAAGACGCCAGTAATCCTCCAGAGGCTGCGGTGAAGGTGCTGGAGAATGACAAGTATTACGACCGCATCGTCAAGGCCTTCATCCCCACCCAGTACGCCATGACCGTTCTCGGGGCCTGGCTGGCCAGTCGCAAGAAAACACCGCTGGCGGACAAGGTGGGGTTGACCCTGACCGTTGGTGCCATCAATGGCGTCGGTATCAACACCGCCCATGAACTGGGCCACAAATCCAGCAAGCTGAACAAGCTGATGGCGATGGCGGCGCTGGCGCCCACCGGTTACACCCACTTTGTGGTGGAACACAACTATGGCCACCACCGCCGTGTCGCCACCCCGGAGGACCCCGCCAGCAGCCGGATGGGAGAGAGCTTCTGGAAATTCCTGCCGCGCACTGTGCTGGGCGGCATGAAATCCGCGGTGAAGATCGAAAAGGCCCGCCTCAAACGCCGTGGCAAGTCGTTCTGGTCAACGGACAACGAGCTGTTGCAGGGGTGGGCGATGAGTGCCGGCTTCTTTGGTGCCACCACACTGCTTTGCGGCCCACGCGCCGTGCCGTTCCTGGCGGCCCAGGCGGTTTATGGCGCCAGCCTGCTGGAGACCGTCAATTACCTGGAGCACTACGGCCTGAAGCGTCAGCAGGACGACAACGGCAAGTATGAGCGTACCCGTCCCGAACACAGCTGGAACAGCAACCATGTGGTGACCAACCTGTTCCTCTACCAGTTGCAGCGTCATTCCGACCATCACGCCAACCCGACCCGCAGTTTCCAGGCGCTGCGTAACTTCGAGAATGTGCCGGAGCTGCCGGGTGGCTACGCGTCGATGATTATGCCGGCCTACGTGCCGACCTGGTGGTACGAGATGATGGACAAGCGGGTGATCGAGCACTACAAGGGCGACCTCAGCCGAATCAACTGGGACCCGGACCGCAAGGAGGAACTGATGGCCAAGTACCGCGAGTTTGCCGCCGAAGTGGCCGCCCGCCATCAGGCCGGGGATGCGGACAACGCCAGTGTCGAGGAGGACGGTTCGCAGGCAGCCTGACGTTGGCTGCGCTCTCGGCCGAGTCGCTGTCGTGACAGCCTCGCCACCCTCAACCATAGTGACAGTAACGCCGTCGCGTTCGCCAGACGGGACAGCGGGTTCTCCGGGACTCGATGGTGGTGACTGACCGGCCGCAGCGGATGCGTCCGGCCGGCCGGTGGCAGGCTGGCGGCAAGGGGGTGGCAGAAGTGCGGCAGGAAGGCGGCAGGAGTGCGGCGAGAGCGTGGCGATGAAGGCAGCGATTAAGGCGTTGTGGCACGGGGGAATCTGGCTGTTGCTGGCCGCTTCCACCGGCGCGGTCGCTGCCGGCCAGGACGGTGATACCTCGGTGTGGGCGCTGTCGATGGATAACGACCTGTTTGGGCCGGATCAGGACGATCGGGACTTCACCGCAGGCATGGCCCTGACCTACACCGGCCACCGTGGACGACGGTTCTGGGGGCCACTCGATGATGGCCTGGGCTGGCTCGATCGTACCGGGCCGCTGGCAAGCTACCTGCCGGAGGAAGCGCGCAATGTGCCCTCCATCGAGTTGGGTATCTACGGCTTTACCCCGGACCTGATCACCACGTCCCGGGTGGTCCTGAACGACCGTCCTTACGCCAGCCTGCTGTATCTCGCGGCCGGACGCATCTATTGGGACCCGCGCAGTGGCGATGCCTGGACCTCGTCCCTGACCCTGGGCCTGCTGGGGTTGGACCTGTTTGAGGCCGGGCAGCGCCAGACCCACAGAATTCTCAGTAACTTCCGGGCCGAAGGCTGGGACAACCAGGTGTCCGACGGTGGCGAGCCAACCTTCCGTTACCACCTCGGCTACCACGATCTACACGGTCGCAACCAGGGTCGGGGACGGTGGAAGACCACCTATTACCTCTCGCTGGGGTACCTCACCGAGGCGGGCATGGCGCTGAGTTACCGCAACGGCCTGATTTCGTCACCGGACCACCGGTTTAATCCGGAACTGACGGCCTACGGCGAACGCCTCAATGAATCCAGCCTGGGCGTGGCTTCGGGTGATGAGAGTTATCTGTGGGCGGGTGTGGCGCTGAAGGCCCGCGCCTACAACGTCTTCCTGGAAGGTCAGTTTCGCGACAGTCGCCATACCATCGATCGCAGCCGGGTTCGGTCGACGCTGATGGAAGCCTGGGTAGGGTACACCCTGTCGGTCGCCCGGGACTGGCGGCTGAGTTACGTGTTGCGGGCGCAGTCATCGGAAGTGGAAGGTGGCAAGGCCGACCGGGTGATGCTGTGGGGCGGGCTGGTGTTCAGCCATACCCTGCGGTAGATGACCGCCGGCCTTCAGGCGCGGCGGAAACTGGCCAGGGCGACGGCGGCGGCGACAAACAGGCTGCCAAACACCCGGTTCATCAACTGCTGTTTTTCCGGGGTGGTCATCCAGCGGAACAACTGGCTGGCCAAGAGGGCGTATCCCAGCATGACCACGCAGTCCACGACGATCAGCGTCAGCCCCATGATCGCCAACTGTTCCCCGTGCGCTTCTCCGGCGTGCAGGAACTGGGGAAACAGCGCCACCAGAAACACCGTCGCCTTGGGGTTGGTGAGATTGACCAGCGCTGATTGCCAGAACCGGCGGCTGGCAGCCTCGCTGGCGTTCTCGGTATCGCCGGAGGTCACCGGTTTCTCGTGCCATTTCTTCCAGCCCAGCCACACCAGGTAGGCAACCCCCAGCCATTTGATGACGACCAATGCCCAGGCGGACGAGGCCATGATGGCACCAAGTCCCAGTCCCACCAGCAGGATCTGGGCGCCGTAGCCCAGCTGCAGGCCGAGGATTGCCGGCAGGCTGTTGCGGACGCCGTAACGCAGGCCGCTGCTCATGGTATTCACCGCGCCAGCGCCGGGGGAGATGCTGATCAGCACCGCCGCCACCAGGAATGCCAGCCAGACGCTTGTTGTCATGGTTCGCCTCCGTTATCCCCGGTGATCGGCCACAAAGGGATTGCTTTGTCGTTCGGTGCCAAAGTCCGACATTGGGCCGTGGCCTGGAATGAAGCTGACCTGATCCCCCAGCGGGAACAGCTTTTCCCGGATCGACCGGATCAGCGTGGGGTGATCCCCCTTGGGAAAGTCGGTCCGCCCAATGGAGCCATGAAACAGCACGTCGCCGACCAGCGCCAGCTGCGACTCCGGATGATAGAACACCACATGCCCCGGAGTATGGCCGGGGCAGTGCAATACCTTGAGCGTCTGGTTGCCGATCGTCACTTCCTCGCCATCGTCGAGCCAGCGGTCCGGGGTAAACACGTCCGGCTCGGGAAAACCAAACATCTGGCTCTGCATCGGCAGTCCCTTGATCCAGAATTCGTCCTCCCGGTGCGGACCCTCAATCGGCGCAGCGAGCGCCCGCGCCAGTTCGGCGGTGCCGCCGGCGTGATCAATGTGGGCGTGGGTGAGGAGAATCTTCGCCACCGTCACGCCTTCGGCATTGATTGCCGCCTGGATCCGTTCCAGATCGCCACCGGGGTCGACAACGGCAGCCTTCAGGGTGTCCTCGCACCATAGCAGGGAACAGTTCTGTTGGAACGGCGTGACAGGAATAATGCGGTACTTCAGCGACATAACGAAAACCCGGTGTTGTGATGCAGTGATAACGGTGGGGGACCGATCATGGTACTCCCAAGCGCAGCGGTGGAAAACCGGTGATGGGGCATCCGACGCCGGTCGGTGTAACATTCTCTGTCTGGCGGTGTCTGAAGTGACGAATCCGGAGCGTGATGGCGCGTCTGCGATCGCCAAACACCTTAAACCACGGCTCACTCAAGCCGTCTATGCACCTGCGAAAGGAATTCCAATGGGATATCGACAGATTCTGCTCCTGCTCACTGTGCTGCTGGCCTGGCCGGCTGTGAGCGCAGCCGATGTGAACGCCACGGTCTACCGCCATTACCAGGTTCTGCTGTCGGACCATCTGGTGGAGAAAACCCTTCCGGAAAACGGTCTGGTGTCGGCCTTCGACTACGACGCGGCCCTGACTGGCGAGGGGCTGATGGAGCGGCTGTCGGCGCAGAAGCAGGCATTGAGGGAGTTCAACCCAGGTGAGCTGGAAGGCCGTGAGGCGTCAGTGGCGTTCTGGATCAACGCCTACAACTTCTTCATGCTGGCCCAGATCCTGAGCGAGCAGCCGGAGGGGGCTCTGGTGTCGTCCGTCTGGGATTACGGTGGCCGGCTGAATCCCTTTGTTGACAACGTGTTTGAGCGGCAGCGCTTTAATGTGGGTGGACAAAACTACAGCCTCAACGACATCGAGAAGGGCATCTTGCTGGGTCAGGCCTACGCTGACAAAGGCTGGAAGGATGCCCGGGTCCATTTCGCCGTCAACTGTGCCTCGGTTGGTTGCCCACCGCTCAGAGCCCGTGTCTACACCGCCGACAACCTGGAAACCCTGCTCGCGGAAAACACCCGCCGCGCCTTCAACACCGGCCGCCATTTGCGGGTCGAGGGTGACACGCTCTACCTGACCGAACTGTTCAAGTGGTACGAAGACGACTTCATCCAGGCCGCCGGCTCCGAGCAGGCATTCATCAGTCAATGGGCTACCCCTGCCGTAGCCGAGGCAGTGAAGCAAACCGAATCCATCCGCTACATCGATTACGACTGGCGCCTGAACCGGCCGGATAACTTCGAGATTTTGCAGTGAGATACTGGGAGCAAATGGATACAAGAAAATTGATGGTGCCCCCGACAGGAATCGAACCTGTGACCTAGCGCTTAGGAGGCGCTCGCTCTATCCTACTGAGCTACGGGGGCATTGGGGAAAGTCCGCGGTATGATAGCGATACCGGCGGTGGGTCTCAAGGCGCCCGGTGAATGATCGTCGGTGCGGAGGTTGGAGAAAGGTTTGTCGCAACGCTGCAAGGTGAGTGTGGTGATGCCGGTCTGGCGGGAAGCCGCCGGGATTGAGGCGACGTTGCGGTTGCTGCAACCACTTCGTGCCGAGGGTCATGAGCTGATTGTGGTGGATGGCGGCAGCGATGACGATACGGCGGCGCTGGCGCAGCGCTGGTGCGACCGGCTGCTGATTGCTGAGCCGGGCCGGGCGCGGCAGATGAATGCCGGTGCGAAGGTGGCCTGCGGCGAGGTGTTGCTTTTTCTCCATGCCGATACCTGTCTTCCCGATGGTGCGCTGACGCAGGCAGCTGCCGTGGCTGCGGGTCAGCAGGTCTGGGGTCGGTTTGATGTCCGCCTCAGCGGCCAGCGTCCCCTGTTCCGGGTAATTGCGTTGTTGATGAACCTGCGCTCCCGGCTGACAGCCATCGCCACCGGGGATCAGGCGCTGTTCGTCCGCCGGTCTGTGTTTGAGGCGCTCGGCGGCTATGCGGAGATCCCGCTGATGGAAGACGTGGAACTGAGCCGGCGACTGCGGCTGGCGTCCCGTCCCCGGTGTGTCCGCCCTCCGGTGATCACCGACAGTCGCCGCTGGGAACAGCAGGGCGCCTGGCGGACCATCCTGTTAATGTGGCGGTTGCGCTGGCGCTACTGGCGCGGCGAATCGCCGGAATCCCTTGCACGAGCCTACCGATCCGATGTCCGACACTGAGAACCCTCGTCCCGAATGCGCGTCGCCCGAAGCGGTGGTCATGCAGTTTGCCAAGTGGCCGGTGCCTGGCCGGGTAAAGACCCGACTCAGCCCCCTGCTGGGGGATGAGGGCGCGATGAACGCCCATGTCCGGCTGTCGCGGCGGGTGCTGGCGAACCTGGCGGAGGCCAGGCTGCCCCTGCAATTCTGGTGGGACCGCGCCCTGGTGGCGCCTCCGGTGGCGGCCGGCCCGATTCTGGCCGACCTGGAAACCCTGGGAGTCAGCCAGTGCATCCAGCAGGGCAATGACCTCGGGCAGCGAATGCACGGCGCCCTGGAACTGGCGTTGCAGCGGCATGATAAGGCCGTGATTGTGGGCAGTGACTGCCCGTCAGTGGAGGCCCGCTATGTGCAGGCGGCCCTGGCACTGCTGGATCGGCACGATGTGGTCATGGGGCCTTCGGACGACGGTGGTTACGTGTTGCTGGCGGCAAAACGGACGGTGCCGGCCATGCTCGATGACATCGAGTGGGGCAGTGGGCGGGTTCTGGTGCAGACCCGTGACCGGCTCGACCGGCTGGGGTTGAGTCATGCCTGCCTGGAGCCGCGCTGGGATGTCGACGAACCGGAGGATTGGCAGCGATTTCTGCGGGAGCTGGCGGAAGCCCCGGAGGGGTGAGCGTTTCGGGGAAGAACGGCTGGTGATACCGGGGCGTCATCCTGGGACGCCCCGGTATGTCGATCAGCTGGCAGGCACCGCCGGCTGACTGGTGAGTTGCTCCACCAGTTGCTGGATGGCCTTGGACTGGTCGTCGCTGGGCTGGTCGGTGGAGACCGCCCGCAGGGCCCGGGCGCGCTCCAGCAAGGCCCGACGGAAGGTCTGGTGCAATTCCTCCGCCGAAATGGCCTGCACCGCATCGGCCAGGCGCTGACGTGAGTCGAAACTCAGCTGCTCCCGGTCAATTTCCCGCCAGAACCGCTGTGAGGCATCGCCCAGCTTGCGGTCCTGATCCAGCAGGCCACTGATCACCGCCTGTTTCTCCCGCGCCAACTCGGTTTCGGTCAGTTCCGTCAGCTGTTGATCGAAGGCTTCGGTGAAGTCGGTGACGGCCACCTCGATGTCATCTGCCGAGGCCTCCGGTGACTGCACCACCAGCCCCAGAGCCGGGGTTTCCAGCATCTCAAACGACGTGGCGTAGACGATGTAGCCGAGCTGTCGGCGGGTACGGATTTCCTCGTAGAAGGGACTGCCGATCACCTGGGCCAGCAGGCGGAAGCGGGCGCGCTCGCGGAAGCTGCTGTCTTCGCCCTGGCTGTAGAGGGTGTAGCCGGTATCCGGGTGCTCGATGGCCACCGCAGCTTGGGTTTCACCGTCGGGCAGGGCACGGACGCTACGACTGGCAACCTGCGCCGGTCGGGTATCGGTCAGCAGCAGCGCATTCACCAGCGCCGCCAGGTTCAGGGCCGAGGCTTCGGTGACGTTGCCGTGCACCATCAGCACCGGATCGAGCGCCCGGGTAAAGCGCTGGGCATAGGCCTGCAGTTCCTCAAAGGTGACCGCTTCTGCTGCGGCAATCTGGGCGTCGGTGGGCCAGGCACCCTGGATCAGGCTGGTCTGGATGAAGTCTGCCAGTTGCTGAACCGGGCGGGCCTGGGCCTTGTTGCGTAGGGCGTCCAGCAGGTTGCGCCGGGCAATGGCAAACCGCTGTGGGTCCAGGGTGGGGTTGGCGATCTGAGGCAGGATGCGGGTGAGCAGGCGATGCTGCTTGTCGTTGTAGCCGCCAATTCGCAGCGTCAATCCCCGCAGGTGGGCATACAGGCTGTAGTCGAGCCCGGCCAGCCGGGCGGGGTAGGCCCAGGCATTGAGGTTGGTCTTGATGGCGTCCACCAGCAGCTTCGACAACACCGCGTCGCGGGCGGTATCCCGGGCAACTGGCGAGCGCAGGCTGAGAAAGACGTTGGCCTTGGGCGTATCAAAACGGGTGTCGCGGGCGTACCAGGTGGTCAGCAGATCGTCACTGGCAATGATTTCCGGCTGATCCATGGTCTCGCCGGCCACCAGTTCCAGGTTTTCCGGCAGGAAGGGATTGGGTTCCGGCAGTGCCAGTTGATCGGCCATCCCGGCCGGTGTGGTCAGTGCTTCGGTATCCAGCGGAACCAGTCGGTAGGGGGTGTCGTACCAGGCGGTGGTCGGGGCATCGTCGCCCAGGTCCTGCTGCGACAGCTCCGACACCAGCACGTTGTCCGGGGTCAGCTGGTTCAGTACAGCGCGGTACCCTTGCGGGTCATAGCGCTCCATCATCCAGGGCGCCCGCAAGACATCTTCCGGGGCAACGTGGCGCAACTCCATCGACAGCCGGGTGACCCGGTGTATCGGCTCCTGCTTCTCCTGGAAACGGAAATTGATGGTGGCCTGTTGCTGCATTTCCTCAAAGCGCTGTTCGGAGATGCCGTGCTGCCGCACCTGGTCGATGTAGGCGAAGGTCAGGCCGAGGATGTCATCGCGATGCTCCAGACCCTTGGGTGTCAGCGACATGTTGAGCTCCAGGGTGGCCTGGTGACCGTCATCGGTACCGGAACCGGCGGACAGGGACTCCACCCAGCCCGCGGTCTTGAGCACATCGAACAGACTGCCCGGACCTTCGTGCCCCAGCAGGGAGGCGACGTAGCTGGCAGGCTTGGTGCGGTAATTGGCGATCTGTGACGCAATCGGGAAAGACAGGGTCAGGGTGCGGAGGTCCCGCAGGGCCTCAACCTGCAGCAGAGCTGGCAGATCGCCGTCCCGGAACATCGATGGGTAGTCACGGCTGGTGCCCAGTTGATGGTTCTCGATGGCGCCAAAGCGTGGCAGGACCATGGCCTCCAGTTGGTCGAGGGTCTGGGGGCCGTACACCGCCAGGGTCATCCGGTCGGCGGAGTAGTGCTCGCGCCAGAATTGCACCAGGTCAGGCCGCAGCGGGTTGGTTTCGGTGTCTTCCAGGGTGGTCATGTTGCCAACGGAAAAACCGGTGTAGGGATGGTCCGGATTGAAGGCCTCTTTCTTGGCGGCGTGAAAGCGACGACCGTCTTCCCGCATTTTGGCGGTGAACTCGGAGTGCACCGCCCGCCGTTCCCGTTCCACCAGATCGGCGGTGAACAGCGGTGCGGAAAACTGCTGGGCAAAGCGGTCAAGCGCCGGCTGCAGGTGCTCGGCCTGTACATCGAAGAAGTAGTTGGTGTCCCGGAACGCAGTGAAGGCGTTGTGATGGCCGCCGTGGCTGCTGATGAACTGCTGGTATTCGCCCGGTTCCGGGTATTTTTCGGTACCCAGGAACAGCATGTGCTCAAGGAAGTGGGCGAGGCCGGCGCGATCTGCGGGATCATCACCACTGCCGATGGCCACGTTCAGCGAGGCGGCGGCCTTTTCTGAACCTGGCGCGGAAACCAGCAGCACTTGCAGGCCGTTCTCCAGGGTCAGGTGACGGTAGTGGTTGCGATCGTTACTGCTTTTGACCGGCGTCTGCGCGGCCAGGGTAGGGGAGGTCAACAGAGTCATGGTCAGGGTCAACAGCAGCCAGCGTAGGGCCCGGGGCAGGCCCGGGGTGAAAAAGGCGGTTCTCGGCATGCTCGGCTCTCGCGATCAGGTCAGTGGATGATGGCGTTGCGGGTGCTTTCCGGTTGCTGGTCCAAGGTCTTGCGCGCCAGCTTGGCGGCGGCATCGGCGTCCAGCTGGCCGGAACCAATGCGCTCCAGCACTGAAGCCATCACCGCGACAGACTGGCGATACTCGGCGAACTCGGCCTGGAAGGCGTCGTCGATGGCCTGGTACACCGCCTGGATTTTCTGCTCCCGGGAACTGTCTCCGGCGGCGGTGTCGTTGATGGCTTTCAGGCAGGCCCGGGCGATGGCGATATAACGTTGGGCGTTGGGATCTTGCTGGGACATGTCGGTATCCGTCGGTTGCAGGTAGTCGGGAATGTGATGCCCCGGATTATCGCACTGCCGGCGGGGGCTTGCATGTCTGGTTTGTAATGGCGTGGCGGGTGGCTGCGGTCAGCGCCTGCTGCTGTGCTAGTCTCTGGCAATGTGCCTGGTGGATGTCACCGTTTCAGCGGTGATCCCGGGCTCTGGAAGTGTGCAGTGTGTCACAGGGATGTAGAGCAGATACTCTATTCAAATCAATAAGATAAAAGAGTAAAGACTCTAATAAAGTGGAATACTTGTCAGTCATACTAAAGTACAATCCTACTCGTTTTGGGGCGCCTAACCCGGTTGCTGCACTGGTGCCGGCTACGCGTGACGCCATGGCAGCCCTGAACAGCAAGGACATAACAACAGAATCAATGGAGTGAGGTGGTGAGGCCTGAGGGCGTCCGAGCCGGAAGCTGACCAGGCGAACCTTCCCGCACTCCCCAAGCAGGATGGACAAGCTATGAATTACTTTTTGACGGGTGGTACCGGCTTCATTGGTCGTTTTCTGGTGGAAAAACTGCTTGCCCGAGGCGGCACGGTGCACGTGCTGGTGCGGGAGCAGTCCCAGGACAAGCTGGAGCGTCTGCGGGAACGTTGGGGTGCCGATTCGGATCGGGTGAAGGCGGTGATTGGTGATCTTTCCCGTCCCGGTCTGGGCATTGCCAGTGCCGAACTGGAAGCGCTGCGGGGCAAGGTGGATCACTTTTTCCATCTGGCGGCGGTCTACGACATGGGCGCCGACGAAGATGCCCAGCAAACGGCCAACATTGAAGGCACCCGTCATGCCCTGGAGGCGGCTGAGCAGATGCAGGCCGGCTGCTTTCACCACGTCTCCTCCATCGCTGCGGCGGGGCTTTTCAAGGGCACCTTCCGCGAAGACATGTTCGAGGAAGCGGAAAAGCTTGACCATCCTTACCTGCTGACCAAGCACGAATCCGAACGGGTCGTGCGTGAGAGCTGCAAAGTGCCGTTTCGGATCTACCGCCCGGGAATGGTGATCGGCCATTCCAGCACCGGTGAAATGGATAAAGTGGACGGCCCCTACTACTTCTTCAAATTGATCCAGAAGATCCGCCACGCCATTCCCCAGTGGGTGCCGACCATTGGCATTGAAGGCGGCCGCCTGAACATTGTGCCGGTGGACTTTGTGGTTGATGCGCTGGATCACATAGCCCATGCCGAAGGTGAAGATGGTCAGTGTTTCCATCTGGTGGACACCGACCCCTACAAAGTGGGTGAGATTCTCAATATTTTCTCCGACGCCGGCCATGCACCGCGGATGGCGATGCGGATCGATTCCCGCATGTTTGGCTTTGTGCCGCCGTTTATCCGCCAGAGCCTGAAAAATCTGCCGCCGGTCAAACGCCTGACGGGCGCGGTGCTGGACGATCTGGGCATTCCGCCTTCGGTGATGTCCTTTATCAACTACCCCACCCGGTTTGATGCCCGGGAAACCGAGCGGGTGCTGAAGGGCTCCGGCATCGAGGTGCCCCGGCTGCCGGATTACGCACCGGCGATCTGGGACTACTGGGAACGTCACCTGGACCCGGACCTGTTCAAGGATCGTACCCTCAAGGGTACGGTCGAAGGACGGGTGTGTGTGGTCACCGGTGCCACGTCCGGTATTGGTCTGGCCACGGCCCGCAAGCTGGCCGAAGCCGGTGCGGTGCTGGTGATTGGTGCCCGCACCAAGGAAAAGCTGGATGAAGTGGTGGCGGAACTGGAAGAGCTGGGCGGCAACGTCCACGCCTACCAGTGTGATTTCGCTGACATGGACGACTGCGACCGGTTCGTCAAAACCGTGCTCGACAACCACGGCAAGGTGGACGTTCTGGTGAACAACGCCGGCCGTTCCATTCGTCGTTCGCTGGCGCTGTCGTTTGACCGCTTCCACGATTTTGAGCGCACCATGCAGCTCAACTACTTCGGGGCCGTGCGGCTGATCATGGGCTTTGCGCCGTCGATGCTGGAGCACAACCGGGGCCATGTGGTGAACATTTCCTCCATTGGTGTCCTCACCAATGCGCCCCGCTTCTCATCCTACGTCGCCTCCAAGTCGGCGCTGGATGCGTTCAGTCGCTGTGCGGCGGCAGAATGGTCGGATCGCAACGTTACCTTCACCACCATCAACATGCCGCTGGTGAAGACGCCGATGATCGCGCCCACCAAGATCTATGACTCGGTGCCCACCCTGACGCCAGAGGAAGCGGCGCAGATGGTGGCAGACGCCATCGTCTATCGGCCCAAGCGCATCGCTACCCGCCTGGGGATCTTCGCCCAGGTGCTCCACGCCCTGG
Organism: Marinobacter xestospongiae; assembly: GCF_023156385.1. Lineage (GTDB taxonomy): Bacteria > Pseudomonadota > Gammaproteobacteria > Pseudomonadales > Oleiphilaceae > Marinobacter > Marinobacter xestospongiae. The sequence continues at coordinate 42,173 of NZ_JAKZAK010000020.1, read as the reverse complement.
CGCCGAAGATGGGTGAGATTGTGATGAACACCGGTTACCGGATGTTCCCGGATACCGCCGCGGCGGCTGGCACCAAATCCGGCGAGAAGCCCAAGGTGTCCACCGAGCAGGTGGCGTTTGCGGCCATCATGCGGGGGATCTACTGGTAACGGCGGGCAATTCAACCGGCTGTAAAGAAACCCCGGCGCTGGCGTCGGGGTTTTTTATTGGCTGTTTGCTGCCTGACGTTCATCACGCTGTGACAAAACCCTCGGTATAGTGCGCCGATGACGGGTTGAATTTGCAGTCGTCTGCCGCAATATCCCCGTAGCAACAGATCATTACGCCGGGCTGGACCCGGCAACACCCCAACTCAGATCATATGGAGATCACACCATGGGCGTACTCGTAGGCAAACCGGCTCCCGACTTTACCGTTCCTGCCGTACTGGGCGATGGCAGCATCGTCGATGAATTCAACCTGGCGGATACCATCAAGGGCAAGCCGGCAATCATCTTCTTCTACCCACTGGACTTCACCTTCGTGTGCCCGTCTGAACTGATTGCCCTGGACAAGCGCATGGATGCCCTGAAAGAGCGTGGCGTGGAAGTGATCAGCGTATCCATCGACTCCCACTTCACCCACAACGCCTGGCGTAACACCCCGGTCAACAATGGCGGCATCGGCCCAGTGAAATACACCATGGCCGCCGACATGAACCACGACATCAGCAAGGCCTATGACGTGGAATCCGAAGGTGGCATGGCGTTCCGTGGCGCCTTCCTGATCGACAAGAACGGCATCGTACGTTCCCAGATCATCAACGACCTGCCACTGGGCCGTAACATTGACGAGCTGGTGCGTCTGGTTGATGCCCTGCAGTTCCACGAAGAGCACGGTGAAGTGTGCCCGGCTGGCTGGAACAAGGGCGACAAGGGCATGAACGCGTCTCCCGAAGGCGTGGCCAAGTACCTGAGTGAGGAAGTTGAAGGCCTGTAAGACAGGTTTCGGCTGACTCAGAGAACCCCGCTTCGGCGGGGATTTTTTATGGCGTCAGAAACAGGGCTGAGCTTTCAGTCACACTGGATCACCAATCTGGCGACTCAGTCCGCCGCTGCGAAGTGTGCCATCTGGTCGGCGTAGGCTTTTTTGAAGGCCGGCCGCGCCGTGGCCCGACACACGTAGTCGTGGCAGTGTGGAGCCTCGGCCAGGCCATCGAACCGGTCAACCAGTCGTAACACATCGGCCATCAGGATATCGGCAATCGAGAAGCCACCAGTAAGCCAGTCACGGTTGGCCAGAATGCCTTCCAGATGCTCCAGGCGAGATGCTAGAAACCCCTCCAGGACGTCGCGCCCGGGGGTGCTTTCCTCGTCGCCGGAGAACTTGTAAAGGGACCAGGGCAGGGTGGCCATCTCAACCGAATTGAGAGCGGCAAACACCCACTGGATCGCATCGCTGCGAGCGGCCGGGTCGGATGGCAGCAGAGTTTCACTGCGTTCACCCAGGTGGAGCAGGATGGCGCCCGTCTCGAAGATCGACTGATCGCCATCGGTCAGCCAGGGAGCCTGACCAAACGGATGGTGGGCAAAATGTGCCTCGCCCCGTTCGCTGAAGGGTGTGGATTCCACCCGATAGGGAAGTCCGGCCTCTTCCAGTGCCCAACGCACGCGTAGATCCCGAACATACCCACGGGGAATGTCGGGCACCCAGTCGAAGGTGGTCAGAATCAGTTCGGTCATACAGCGTCTCCCTTCGCTTGCACCGTTTTGTTGAGGTTCCGGCAGTATGGTTGGAATTTCGCTGGCGGGCCAGGTGGAGTTGGGATGTTTGCCCGATCTGCGGGCATGCTGATAAAGGCTCTTGACCTCAAGTTGGCTTGAGGTCCTAGGCTGTGCCTGACTTGATCTGAGAGGAAGGCGAAATGAACCCGCATGTCATCATTTTTTCCAGCGCGAGACCCGATGGTAATACCCGCCAGGCCGCAGAGACTCTGGCTGGCAAACTGGACGCCAGGGTCATTGTGCTCAACGACTATCGTATCAATCCCTACCGTTACGACCTGCCGGACCAGGCCGATGATTTCAGGCCCCTGGTCACCGAGTTGCTGGCTTTCAAGCATTGGGTGTTTGCCTCCCCGGTTTACTGGTACAACACCACACCGCAGATGAAGGCCTTCTTTGATCGCCTGACCGAGTACATGGATCCGCCCGAGCTGCGGGAACAACTGAGGCAACTGCGCCGAAAACAGGCGTCTTTGCTGTCAACCAGCTACACCAAGCATGCGCCCCATGCCTTTGTGGACCCGTTCATCCATACCGTAAATTATCTGGGAATGGAGTTCGTACACCACTATCACGCCCGCGACAAAACCCCTGATGACGTTCGTCGACAACCGGCTCCCGGGCAGGCTTGGTGGCGGAAGCTCCCGGCGCTGGTTGACCGCAGGGCGGCCTGGGTGGAGTAGAGCCAAAGTGGAATGGGGCGCGGCTGTTGCAGGAAGTCCGTGCTCTTAGGCATTACAATGCAGACGTCATCGCCGCCACAGGGTAGGTGCCGGCATTAGATCCGATAAAGCGTTCGATCATCATGCAAGAGAGCAGGGAGGTGGTAGTGATATCCAGAGAACAGGCAGACGACGTTGCCGAAGCGATACTGGAGCCCTACCGTCGTGAACGGGCGATGAGGCAAAGAAAGAAACGAGCCAGACAACTCCGGCGTTAGTGCTTCCGGTTCGGGGTTGGTGGTTTCTGTTTTGGTGCGGTGCTCGGGGATTATTTTGTTGGCGATGCTTACCCCTGGAGTCTCATCGGGCTGGTAATTGGGTTGCTTCTGGTCGCGTTGTTCAGACGGCTACCTTCGAGTGCCGGAAACTCGGACTGAAGCAGCCGGCCTGCTGCTCGGTATTCGCACGCCAGGCTTTGTTTGAACGAGCAGGACGGCTCGCTGCCGTGCCGTCCTGGCATCTTTCCTTTTCTAACCGGCCACGTCGGCTTCAGCCGCCATCAACTGCAGGATCTGTTCTTCCGCCCTCTGCTTGGCGGGGCGTGCCAGCAGGGGTTTGAGATAGGCTTCAAACACCGGCTTCTTGGGGATCAGATCGAACAGGATGCCAAAGTTCAGCAGTGACGCCACGTAGACATCGGCGGCGCTGAACTGGTCGCCTGCCACGTAGGTGCGATCGCTCAGCCAGTCCGCCATGACCTCAAACGTCTGCTCGAAGCTGCCGTAGCCAAAGCGTTTCTGCAGTTCCGGCGTGTTGGCGTCCCAGCCGGTGGCATGATCACTCATGGCAGGCTCTCCACAGGCGGCGGCAAAAAACAGCCAGCGGTAGTACTCGCCGCGGTTGGTAGGAGCAAGTCCAGCCTCCGGGAACGCGTCTGCCAGGTAGGCACAGATAGCCGCCGCTTCGGTGACCACCACATCGCCGTGCTGGATGGCGGGGACTTTGCCCATAGGATTAATGGCCAGATACTCCGGTGCTTTCATGGTGTTTTCATAGTGCAGCACGTGAGTGGTGTAGGGCTGGCCCAGCTCTTCGAGCATCCAGTGCACGATGTTGCCGCGGGATTGTGGGTTGGTGTAGAACTGCAGTTCCCTGGTCATGTCGGTCTCCTTGCGGTGTTTGGGCGTCGGGACTGACGCCTTCGGTGTGGAGAGACTGTACCCTGGTCTGCTGTCAGTTTTTGTCAGCAGGGTGTTTCAGGACGGTGCTGCAGGACGGTTCTGCAGGATCGTGTCCCGCCACTCTTTCTGCAGGTCCCGGCGCCGCCTTGGCATCCTTGCCGGTAACAGGGTGACGTGTTCAATGCGGTCGACCCGGAAGTGGCGATAGTCGCCACGCAGTTCGCACCAGGCGGCCAGGATCTGGGTGGCGTCCATGTAGCCAACGGTGATCGGCCAGACCACGCGCTCGCTCCGGGCGCCGTGCTGGTCGGCGTAGCCGAGCAACAGCTTGCGCTCCTCGCCCAGGGCCTGACGGATCACTGGCAGGTCTTCCCGCTCCGCGGCTTCCCAGCGGGGAATCACCGCCAGGGCGTCATCTTCGAAGCGATGGCGCAGCTCCGGTGGCAGCACTGCCCCGACCTTGGCCATAGCGTTGCGGGCGGCTTCGCCCATGGGGGCGTCGGTTCGCTGACTGGCCCATTTCAGACCCAGGGCCAGGGCCTCGATTTCTGTGGGTGACAACATCAGTGGTGGCAACAGAAACCCCGGTTTCAGGACATAGCCCATACCGGGTTCGCCGTCGATCTCCGCGCCCATCGACTGCAGTGTGGCGATGTCGCGGTAGAGTGTGCGCAGGGATACGCCGGTTTCCTGCGCCAATACCGCCCCGCTCACCGGTCGGCGATGGCGTCGCAGAATCTGCAGGATGTCGAGCAGGCGCTCCGTTCGTGACATGGCAAAGACCTTTACAATCCCAACTGCAGCAGGGCGCTGACACTGTCCCGGTCGGTCATCGGCGTATCGTCGCTGCGGGTGTACTCCACCCCCACCCGGATCGGGGCGATGTTGAATGCCACCAGTTCCAGCGTCAGGCCCACCCCAAACTGGTTGAAGCTGACGTCTCCGCCCCGGGTGGCGTCGCGGGTATCAACATGGCGGTAACGCAGCGACAGGGCCTCCCGCCGCAGGCTCAGGGGAAAATGGAAGGAATAGGCGTCCAGATTGAGGACCTTGGCCAGGTGAACCTCGCCGTAGTTGGCCTCCCGGGCATAGGTGGCGCCCACCAGGCCGGGGATAACCAGCAGGCTGGGGTCGTCACTGAGGGTGTCGGGGGCGTTGTCGAGAAAGACCCCGCGACGTTGGCCGTGGTGCACGCTGGCGTCGCTGCGGGCGTACTTGCCGCTGACACCGCCATAGAATTGTGCGGGGAAATCGGTGGCCAGGGCCAGGGTACCGCCGCTTACGCTGTCTCCGCGGTCGTTCACCGCGAAGCCCTGAATAAAGGCACGGCTGTTGGGGTAGAAACTGTGACCGAACTGTTCGGTGCGGCTGACCTGAAGCTGTCCGCCGGTTGGCTCCCGTTCCCGCTTGCGGTAGTCCAGATAATGGAAGCCGCTGGCTTCGCCGTACCAGTAGCCGTTTCGCAGGAACGGCCAGCGCAGTTCCGCCCGTACCCCAAAGCCGCGGGAATCGTCGGGCACTTCCAGGTCTTCCAGTTGTTCGTCCAGCACGCCGTAGCCGCGCACGCCCGCCAGCACCGGATACTGGCTGTTGGTGTAACTCACGCCGGCCAGGTGAGACAGGTCGCCGTCCCGCAATGCGAACACGCCAAGGCGATTCTGGGTCAGTGGGTCGGCAAACTGGGCGTTCAGGGTGTAGAGCCAGTGGTCGTCGTCCTCGCCATCCCGATGGCGGGTGGAGACCGTGGAGAGATAGATTTCGGTGCCCTGGTAGTGCAGGTTGCCGAGGGGATGGTAGCGATGCTCAACCCCCGGATTACTGCCATTGGCGACGGATGTCGCGGCCACGTTGTCAGTCTCCGGCACTGGCTGGCGGTCCCAAAACAGCTTTGGCGCATGTGGCTGTCCTGCCACGGGGCGCAGTGGTTGGCGGGTGTACTCGTAGCCGTCCAGGGTCACCGCCATGACCACAGCGTTGTTGTCATCCAGCAACCTAGCGTCGGCCACGTTGTCGCCGGCCAGGACCTGTTCAATGCCCCGGCCGTCAGTGCGGAACAGCCCGGAACCGTGCCTGGTGTTGGTGATGAAGTAGATCCGCCCGCGACTGTCGATGTCTGCCAGGCGGCCGTAGTAACTGTCCAGGCTGAGTAGTGGCTCGTGATTACGGTAAAGCGTTCGCTCACGGCCATCCTGCACAAAGTAGTAGAGCGCGTCATCGGCTCCGATCAGTACCGAGGAATTCACTTCTCGGTAGAAACGGTCACCAACGTAAAGCTGAGGCTCACTGAAAGAGCTGGGAACATCAAAGTACACCGCCCGGCCATCGGACAGATAGCCCTGAACGATACGGCCCTCGGTGCCAGCAAGGATCTGCGCACTGGCATCAAACAGTCCCTGGTGAATGCGGTTGGGGCAGGTGTGGCGACTGCCCTGGACATAACGCTCTCCCTGATGCTCGATCAGTTTGCCGAGGGCATAGGACTGACGCTGCTTGCGAACCGCGCCGCTGTTGCGGTTGATGGTCACCAGCTCCGGTGCCCTGACACCGTTGGGTTGAGCGAGAAAGAACACCTCGTTGTCGTTGCGGTTGAGGTAGCCGGCACTTTGCGAGTGGGCCAGGGGAGGACCGGACACCAGGTTCATGGTGGCGGCCTCGTTGGCCAGGGTTCGGCTCCAGTCATTGATCAGGGTGTTGAAACTGTGGCCAAAGGTGTCCCGGGTGGGCGCATTGACCAGCAGCGGCCAGTGCCAGTACTCGGAGCGGTTCAGAAAGTAGCGGTTGGTACGGTCGAGCCCGAATCGCTCGGCGAGATAGTACTGGTAATAACCACCAAAGACGTAGTGGGCCTCGCGATAGGGGAACGCCAGCGGTTCGTTGTACAGCCGCTCCGGGGTGAGTTGACCGGCCCTGGCCTGCAGCAGGGTCATTGCCTTCATTCGGCCGTTGTAGAGTCGGCCGCCATTGCCGTGCCAGGATTCGTTCAGCACAGCGTTGCCTTCCAGGATGAACGAGGACTCGAACAGGTTGGGGGTGATTGCCGGCACCACTGGCGTGTAGAGGGCTCCGACGCCCAGTAATTCGTAGAGCCCCCGGGATACCGGGTTATTACGGGCATTGGTCTGGTAGTTGTGGGCGGTCTCGTGGTGGATCAGGGTATCGAGCCAGGAGGTGGTGGCGAACCGGTCGACGCTGAGCGCACCACCGCCGTAATTGACCTGGCGGTTGACCGGAAACTGGGTTGAGAAACCGTTGGCAACCTGGTTGTAATCCGACGCCAGAGCGACGTAGAGCCGCTCCCCCAGGGAGAAACCGAAGCTGGCTTCATATCGCGGTTGCAGCGTGGCTTGCAGTTCCGCCACCCGGGCCGCGAAGGCCTGGTTCTGTTCGGTATAGATCAGCCGGGTGTTGCGTACATCGTGGGTGTAATAGGGCTGATCGCCGGCCACCACGGTAGGATTTGGCGTGACCAGTGGGGCGGCATGGCTGGTGGCGATGGACAGGCTGGCCAACAAGGCGACAAACGGTGAATACCGGCGTGCCGGGAACTGCACCCCCATGGAACTCCCTCCCTGGCTGAAAAGGCCTGTTATAGCACACAAGCAGCAGCGCGTGGCATTGACCGGGAAGGATGACCGCAACGCCCCGTCGGATGGGACGCCGCGGTGTTCAGTTTAGACGTCGGTCGGATCCAGGGTGGGCGGTGGGAAACCGCCGAGGTCACGCCAGCGGTTGACGATACCGCAGAACAGATCGGCCGTTTTCTCGGCGTCGTAAGCCGCTGCGTGGGCTTCCTTGTTGCTGAATGCAATGCCGGCAAGCTTGCAGGCCTGGGCCAGTACCGTGTGGCCGTAGGCAAGGCCGGCCAGGGTAGCAGTGTCAAAGGTGGAAAACGGATGGAACGGATTGCGCTTGATGTCGGCACGGGCGGCGGCGGCAAACAGGAAGTTGTGATCAAAGGTGGCGTTGTGACCAACCAGGATCGCACGTTTGCAGTCGTGCAGTTTCACCGCCTTGCGGATCGGGCTGAAGATCTCGCTCAGACCTTCCCGCTCCGGCACGGCTTCCCGGTTGGGATCCCAGGGATCAATGCCGGTAAAGTCCAGCGCCGACTGCTCCAGATTGGCGCCCTCGAAGGGGTCGAGGTGCTGGACGTGGGTTTCGCCCCGTCGCAGGGTGCCGTCATCATCCATGGTCAGCAGAACCGCAGCCACTTCCAGCAGGGCATCGGTGCGGGCGTTGAAGCCGGCGGTTTCCACATCCACCACCACGGGCAGGAATCCGCGAAATCGGGCGGACAGGGGGTGGGGGGCGTTGTTGTCGTCAGTCACTGGGACTCCTAGGTTTCAAATGTCGTTGACGAATATGGGGCGTCCTTCTCGCCCCGTCTTCAGGCCTCGGCCAGGCGCCAGTTCAGGGTCTCACCGGCTTTCAGTGGCACGATGTCACCACCGGCCAGTGGCAGACGCTCCGGCATGTTCCACGGCTCCCGCACCAGGGTGATGGTATCGGTGTTGCGGGGCAGGCCGTAGAAGTCGGCGCCGTTGAAGCTGGCAAAGGCTTCCAGCTGGTCAAGAATGCCCAACTCCTCGAACACATCGGCGTACAGTTCGATGGCGCCGTAGGCGGAGTAGCAACCGGCGCAGCCGCAGCTTGCTTCTTTGCGGTCACGGGCGTGGGGGGCGGAGTCCGTGCCCAGGAAAAAGCGCGGGTTGCCGCTGACCACCGCGTCCCGCAACGCCTGCTGATGGCGGTTGCGCTTGAGGATCGGCAGGCAGTACAGGTGCGGGCGGATGCCGCCCACCAGCATGTGATTACGGTTGTACATCAGGTGCTGGGGCGTCAGCGTGGCGGCAAGGTTGTCGCCGCTGTGCTGCTGTACGAACTCGGCGGAATCGGCGGTGGTGATGTGTTCCAGCACCACCTTCAGGGTCGGGAACCGCTCCAGGGTAGGGGCCAGCACCCGGTCGAGGAACACTTTTTCGCGATCGAAGATATCAATCTCGGCGTCGGTCACTTCGCCGTGCACCAGCAGCAGCATGCCACAGTCCGCCATCGCGGCGAGCACCGGGTCGATGTTGCGGATGTCGGTGACCCCGGAGGCGGAATTGGTGGTGGCGCCGGCCGGGTAGAGTTTGGCGGCCACAATGCCGGCGGCCCGGGCGGCGTGAATGTCCTCGGCGCTGGTGGTCTCGGTCAGGTACAGGGTTACCAGAGGATCGAAACCACTGTCGGTGGGGGTGGCGGCCAGGATACGATCCCGGTACGCCATCGCCTGTTCGACATTGACCACCGGCGGTACCAGATTGGGCATGATGATGGCCCGACCAAAACAGCGCGCCGTTGCCGGTACCACGTCGTTCAGGATGTCGCCATCGCGTACGTGCAGGTGCCAGTCGTCGGGGCGGGTCAGGGTGAGGGTGTTGGTCATGTCCGGTGTCCTGGTCGCAGGGCGCCTTTCCGCCAGGCCTGGCGGATGGAGCCGTGGGTATCGATGCCCATGTGTGTTGATTACTTCGTGGGCGGGAGTATACCAGAACAGACCGGAGGCGCCTTGCTCAACCTGGGATTCCACTGCCACGTGCTTCTTGAGACATTATTCAAAATCCTGGTGATGGATGGCTAAAGAACGCGGGTCAGCAGCCGATACGAGTACAAAGACAACGGACAGGCATCCAGCGGATACGACCATGCTCAGGATTTCCACCATCACAGCAGCCATTGCCCTGACCGCCCTTGGGGTGTCGGGGAATGTATCGGCGGGCAGCTTTGGCGCCGGCATCGAGAACAGCCAATGGTATCTGTCGGAGTCGGTCTTTGACTGCACCCTGAGTCACGATGTGCCGGGCTATGGCAAGGCCATCTTCCAGCATCGTGCCGGCGAATCCCTGCGTTTCTACCTGGAACCGCAGCTGCCTATGATGAAGCCGGGACTGGCCTCGGTGTCGGTGGAAGCGCCGTCCTGGCGGCCGGGCGCGCGGCCAATGCCAGTCGCCCGGGTGAAGGTGGAGGAGAGTGAGCGGCCGCTGTCGCTGGGGCCTCGCCACACCATGCAGCTGGTTCAGGGACTGTTGCGGGGTATGGCACCCACGGTCACCCGTGAGGCTTGGTATGGTCCGGACCCGGTTCGGGTACGGGTGTCCAACATCAATTTTGCCAACCAGTACGATGGCTATCGCCGCTGTGCGGGCGGGCTGCTGCCGGCCAACTATGACCAGATCAAGCGCTCGCGGATTCCGTTTGCGGTGGACAGTGCCCGACTGTCCCAGGCTGATCGCACCCTGCTTGATAACATTGCCACCTATATCCAGGCCGATCCCACGGTCGAGCGGATTTTTGTAGATGGTCACACCGACCGCACCGGTCGCCGAATCCACAACCGGGCGTTGTCGGAAGAACGCGCCGAGGTGGTGGTGGAATACCTCAAGGCCCGCGGTGTGCCCGAGGACATGATTACCTCCCGTGCCCACGGCGACCGCTTCCCGGCGGGGTCACGACTGTCTGAAAACCGCCGCACCACCATCCGCTTGCAGCGTCAGGGGGACCGGCCTGAGTTGCAGCAGGCCAACGGTTACGGCGGTAGCCCCAGCAACGGCTGATCGCCGGTTCTCGAATTGATGTCGGTGTACTGGAAGGGGCTGTTGCGCTAACGAATGCTGGCCAGACCTTCCAGGTGGGCGGCTACGCTTTCAGCCAGACCTTTGAGGTGGTAGCCACCTTCCAGCGTCGACACCAGGCGATCATTGGCGTGATCCGCTGCGACGCTGGTGAGCATGTCGGTGAGCCAGCGGTAGTCTTCCGCTTCCAGGTTCAGTTCGGCCATCGGGTCCAGCCGGTGGCCATCAAACCCCGCCGATACCAGCACCAGCTGGGGGCGAAAGTCCTGTAACCGATGCAGCCAGTCGGCTTCCACCCGCTTACGGTATTCCGCCGCTGAAGTGTTCGCCTCAATCGGGGTGTTGATAATGTTGTCGGCCTGACGGTAAACGTGGGAGTGAGGGTAGAAGGGGTGCTGGAAACTGGAGCACATCAGGATGCGCTCATCGCCCTGGACAATGTCGACCGTGCCATTGCCCTGATGGACATCAAAGTCGACGATGGCAACCCGTTCCAGGCCATGGAAGTTGAGGGCCCGCATCGCCGCCAGGGCGATGTTGTTGTAGAAACAGAACCCCATCGATTTGGACCGTTCCGCGTGATGACCGGGGGGCCGGGCGCAGACAAAGGCGTTGGTGACCTGTCCGCTCATCACCATGTCCACCGCCTGTACATTGGCGCCGGCGGCCAGCCGGGCAGCGCGCAGGGTATCGGGCATCATTGCGGTGTCCGGATCGGTGAAGATGCGGCCGTGTGTCGGTTGCATCATGTCGAGCTGTTGGACGTAGCGATCAGGATGTACGGATAGCAACTGGTCGCGGGTGATTTCTTCGGGTTTGATCCAATCCAGGGTACCCATCAGCTCGGTGTCGCCGAGATAACTGATGATCGCCGAAAGCCGCTCAGGACACTCTGGGTGCTCCGCTCCCATGTTGTGTTTGGCGCAATCGTCGTGTGAGAAGAAGGCTGTGGTCATGTTTGTCCCGGCTTGCCGGCGGTTTTGTTTATCCCATGTTATCAAGGATATCGATAGCCTGCTCTGTTTCTTTGGTCGTAATCGGTCGTCGCATTGTCATGACCTGGCCAGCGCAATCGGACCGTTCTGGCATCGCCTGTCGGCGGCTTTTCCGCCATTCATCTGCAATCACGCATAAATCCGTTTTACATCAAATCCCGAGCGCCTAAGATAGTGTAAAACAACGCCTTGAAGTCATCGCCGCAAGGAGTCCCGAGCTTGGGTACCCGTTATCTGGAAAACCTGTTCAATCCGTCATCCATCGCTGTTGTCGGGGCCTCAGAGCGGGCCGACAGCCTGGGCGGCATGGTCTTGCGTAACCTGATGGGGGGCGGGTATCCCGGCCGCCTGCTAGTGATCAACCAGAGCGATTACGACGATGTTCACGGTGTGCCCTGCGTCAAGAAAGTATCACGCATGGGCTTCACGCCGGATCTGGCCATCGTCTGTACGCCGCCGGACACGGTACCGAAGATGATCCGCCGGTTGGGGGAAGAGGGCGTGCGCACCGCCATCGTGATGACCGGGGGGATGTCCCGGGCCCACAGCAAGACCGGTCAGCCGCTGATGTACTCGGTGCGCGACGCTGCCCGGGATACCGGCATCCGGGTGCTTGGCCCCAACACCATCGGGCTGATGGTGCCGGCCAGGAGCCTTAACGCCACATACGCGCACATGGGCGCGATTCCCGGCAAGGTCGCGTTCGTGGGGCAGTCAGGTACCATCGCCAGTTCGGTGATCGACTGGGCGTTTGCCCGCGGTGTCGGCTTCTCCTACTTTCTGACCCTTGGCGATGGCATGGACATCGATCACGATGACCTGATCGATTACCTGGCTCAGGACAGCAAGACCCGGGCGATCCTTCTGCATATCGAGAACATCCCCAATGCCCGCCGTTTCATGTCGGCGGTTCGGGTGGCATCACGTACCAAACCGGTGATCGCGGTCAAGAGTGGGCGGGTGCCGGAATCAGAGTGGTTCCCTTATGACCTGCCGGTGGGGCTGACCCGTACTGACCCGATCTTCGACGCGGTGCTGCAGCGGGCCGGTGTATTGCGGGTTGATGGCCTGGGCCAGATGTTCGACGCGCTGGAAACCCTGACCCGGATGCGGCCGCTGCGCCAGGAGTCCCTGGCGATCATGTCCAACGGCGTTGGCCCTGGCGTACTGGCGGTGGACCGGCTGGCCCGTTCCGGCGGCCAGCTGGCCAAGCTGTCGGATCGCACCATTGATGAACTGGCAGACCTGTTGCCCCAGTACTGGACCCGCCGCAACCCCATCGATCTCAACTACGATGCATCGCCGGAACTCTACGCCAAGGCCGTCAAGATTCTGGCCCGGGACCCGGAAGTGGCCAATGTACTGGTGATGTATTCCCCCAGCCTGACCGAAGACAACCTGCAGATTGCCGATGCGGTGGTGCAGGCGGTGAAGGGCACCCGGCTCAATGTGTTCACCTGTTGGCTGGGGCAGAGCACGGTGATGGAAGCCCGGGATGAGTTCTATCGCGCTGGCATCCCATCGTTCTTTTCTCCGGAGAAGGCCGTCAAGGCCTTCATGCAGCACGTCAATCACCAGCGGGTGCAGCGATTGTTGTCGGAGACTCCGGAGTCGTTTACCGATCACTTCGCTGATCACAGCCACACCCGCAAGCTGGTATTGCGCACGCTGCGATCAAAACGTCGCCACCTGTCCAACCGGGAGGCGCGGGAGGTGATCCGTGACTATGGTCTCAACACCATCGAGACCTACTACTGCGATGACGTTGAGGAGGTGCTGGAAGCCTTTGCTGTCGAGCGGCGTCCAGTGGATGTCACCCTGATTCACGAGTTGTCCTGTCACCCTTTCATGGAGCAGCGCACCGGCCGTGGGCGCTATAAATCCACCATCCAGGGCCTGAACAGTGAGGGAGCGATTCTGGATTCCTGCAAGATCCTGATGGAGGAGTACCGGCGTTTCTACGCTGACAGCGGCTTCCTCGGGTTTGCGGTCCAGCACTCCTACCAGCATGTGGGGGGCATTGAGTTCAGCGTCGGCATCACCCGGGATGCCAATTTTGGCCCGTTGGTGGTGTGTGGTGCCGCCGGTGCCCAGATCAACGTGATGACCGACCGGCAGATTGCGTTGCCGCCACTGAACATGGTGCTGGCGCGGCAGTTGTTGCAGCGCACCTATATGTACAAGCTGCTGCAGGAGTACAGCCTGCGACCGGAAGAGGACATCCGGGCGGTGGCGGAAACCCTGGTGACGCTGTCCCAGATCGTCATCGACAACCCGGAAATCAAGGGACTGGAGATTTCACCACTGCTGTTCAACGAGCAGGGCACGGTCGCGGTGGATGTGGCCATCGATGTCTCCGATACCCCGGGACGCCCGATCATTCAGCCCTATCCCCGTGAGCTTGAGGAGTGGATTGTTCTGCCCAAGTCTGGTCGCCGGGTGATTATCCGACCGGTACTGGCGGAAGATGAACCGGCCCACCGGGCCTTCCACGAGATCCAGTCACCGGAGTCGATCCGCTATCGTTTCTTCCAGTTCCGCAAGCACTTCTCCCGCGAGGATGTGGCGCAGATGGTACAGATCGACTACGACCGGGAGATGGTGTTCATCGCCAACGCGCCGAAAGAGGACGGCGAGGGCGAGGAAACTCTCGGTACTGTTCGGGTCTGGACTGATGCCGACAACCTGCGCTGCGAGTTCGCGGTGATGGTGCACGACAAGATGAAAGGCGAGGGCCTGGGAGTGGCGTTGATGCAGAAGATGATCGACTACTGCCGTTCCCGGGGCACCATGGAAATGGTGGGCAACGTGTTGCCGGACAACCGGCCAATGCTGGCGCTGGCGGAACATCTGGGCTTTGAGGTGAGCTACAACCGGGAGGAGGAAGTGATGGACCTGCGGCTGGTGCTCAACGAGCCGGAGAAAGACTGGCAGCGGGAGCGCCTGAGCAGCGACTCCCACTGACATCGGACCGTTTACTCCGATTCGATGATCGCGGAGCGGTCCTCGCCACCAAGGGCCTCGAGAAGGCCCGGCACCAGCCGTGAAACCTCCAGGGTCATCAGCGAGAAGGCGGCGTCAAAGCGGGCCACGGCGTCGTCGGCTTCCACGTCGTCGAGCTTTTCCTGCAGGGTATCGCCAAACTTGAGCCGGCGGATGCCCAGTTCTTCGTCGAGGATAAAGGACAGGCTGTCCTCCCAGGTCAGGGCCAGTTTGGTGACCTGCATACCGGCGTCGAGATGGCTGCGAATCTCATCCCCCTGCAGGTCCAGGCCCTTGCAGCGCACCACGCCACCGTCTTCGGACGGGTCCTTGAGTTCGCATTCGTCGCCCAGTGTCAGGGTGGCAGGCAGATCGATACTTTCAGTGAGCCAGCCGGTGAGGGTAAAGGCCGGTGCCTGTTCTACCGCCGGCGGCCGCACCGGCAGTGAGCCCAGGCTCTTGCGCAGGAACGAGGCCAGATCCTCCGCCTGTTTGGCGGAACTGGCATCCACTACCAGCAGACCGTCCTGGGGCGCCAGGTAGGCGTAGCAACGACGGTTCTTGGAGAATGCCCGGGGCAGCATTTCCAGGGTGACCTGTTCCTTGATTTCGTCTTTTTCCTTGCGGCGGACCTTGCGGTGCTGTTCCGCTTCGATCACTTCCACCCGCTCTTCCATCAGCTCTTTGATCACCGGCCCTGGCAGCAGCTTCTCTTCTTTGCGCAGGGTAATCAGGTGATAGCCGCCGGCGCTGTGGACCAGCTGATCGCCGTGCTTGCCCAGGGGTGCAACCCAGCCCTGGCGGGAAATCTCCTGGGGGCCGCAGGGTTGAAAGGCGTCGGCCTGCAACTGCTCTTCCAGCGACTCGGCGCTGATTTCAAAAGGTTTGCTGAAACGGTATACGCGGGCATTACGAAACCACATGGTATCGGGTCCTCATCGGTCTGGCGGCCGAGCCGCAACCGGGGTTGGCCGGTAGCTGGGTTGGCAAATTTACTGGGGGGAGGATGATACGGCCACCACCGGTGACCGTAAAGGGAAAGGAAAAAGCCGGCTATAGATTCATGACTTCGACCAGCACGGTCTTGATCAGAAAGCCCATGACGCCGGTGCCGAGCACAATGAACAGGGCGATGGTGCCGAAACGGCCGGCCTGGGATTTCTTGGCCAGATCCCAGACGATGAAGCCCATCCAGCCGATCAGGCCGGTCAGCATCACCACCATGGCGATCTGGGAGAATACTGCTTCACTCATGTAGTCACCTTTTGCACGCTAAGCTCTGAAACATCAAAGGGTCAGTCTTCCTTGCGCAGGAATACCCAGTTGTTCTGATCCGACTGTTCTGCACTGAAGCGGTAACCCTCGAGGTCGAAGCCTTTGAGGTCCTCCGCCTGGCGGATGCGATTCTGGATGGCGTAGCGGCACATCAGACCGCGGGCCTTCTTGGCGTAGAAACTGATCATCTTGTACTGGCCGTTCTTCCAGTCCTTGAACTGGGGCGTGACCAGGCGGCCGTCGAGGGCTTTCTTGCGAATGCTCTTGAAGTACTCGTTGGAGGCCAGGTTGACCAGCACGCCGTCATCGGCTGCCAGCAGGCGGTTCACTTCCTCGGTCAGCTGGTCTCCCCAGAAGGCATAGAGATCCTTGCCACGCCGGTTCTCGAACCGGGTGCCCATTTCCAGGCGATAGGGCTGCATCAGGTCCAGCGGTCGCAGCAGGCCGTAGAGGCCGGACAGCATTCGCAGGTGATCCTGGGCAAATTCGAAATCGTCGTCGCTGAACGTTTCCGCCTGCAGCCCGGTGTAAACGTCGCCCTTGAAGGCGAGGACCGCCTGGCGGGCGTTATCGGGAGTGAATGGCAGTTGCCAGTTGCGGAAACGCTCGGCATTGAGCTGGCCGAGTTTGTCGCTGATGTGCATCAGGTTACTGACCTGATGGGGCTCCAGTTCCTTGAGCTGATCGATCAGTTCGCAGGCATCGTCGAGAAAGTCCGGCTGGGTATGGCGATCGGTGGCCAGCGGGCTATCGTAGTCCAGGGTCTTGGCCGGGGAAATAACCATCAACATGGGAAACAGAGTCCTCAATCGTTCGGTAGCGTGGGCGTCAGGATTGCAGGAAGGTGATCAACTGGGCCTGGTTGAAGGGCCAGCCCAGCTCGGCGCCGGTGTCACTGCGCTGGAGCACCGGAATGCGGGTGCCATAGCGCGTCACCAGCTCGGCGGATTCGGCGATGTCCACCACCTCCACCGGGATCGGACCCGGCAGCGGGGTGGCCACCAGCAGCGCTTCGGCCTGCTCGCACAGGTGGCACTGGGCAGTTGTGTAGAACGTGATTTCCATGGGCGATCCGGTGTTACGGCTTGGGCTGGGCGTCCAGCTGCTGGCCGTTGACGCCCTTGCTGTCCGCACCCATCAGGTAAAGATAGATCGGCATCAGCTCTTCCGGTGCCGGGTTCTTTTGGGGGCTTTCCGCCGGGTAGGCGTGGGCTCGCATGTTGGTGCGGGTGGCGCCGGGGTTCAGGCTGTTGACGCGGACGTTGTGGCGTTCATCGTCAAGCTCATCGGACAGCAGCTGGCTGAGCCCTTCCAGTGCAAACTTGGACACTGCGTAGGCCCCCCAGTAGGCCTTGGCCTGACGACCCACACCGGAGGAGGTGAAAATCACCGAGGCGCCGTCGGACTGGCGCAGCAGTGGAATCAACGCCCGGGTCAGCAGGAAGGGGGCGGTGGCGTTCACCTGCATTACCCGGTTCCAGGTTTCCGGATCGTACAGTTCCACCGGGCTGCGGGTGCCGAGGATGGCGGCGTTGTGGAGGATGCCGTCAAGGCGCCCGAAGGTTTCCTCGATGGTCATCGCCATCTCTTCGTATTCCTTGACCGCCGCTCCCTCCAGATTCATCGGAACGATGGCGGGTTGCGGGTAACCGGCAGCCTCGATCTCGTCGTAGAGCTCCTCAAGTTTCGAGGTAGTGCGGCCCAGCAGGATGACGGTGGCGCCGTGGGCGGCGTAGGCCAGGGCGGCGGCCCGGCCAATGCCACTGCCGGCGCCGGTTACCAGGATGACTCGATCCTTCAGCAGGTCAGCCGGCGCTTGGTAGTCGTGCATAGAGGGTCTCCGTGGTCGGAATTCGGTGAAGCGGGCCGTCCGGTCAACGTCCCACCGTCAATCAGCGGTATTGTATCAGCTTTGCAAGCTCGTCGACCGTGGCGGCCACCTCGTCGGCTTGCCAGAGATCAACCTCCTCAGGCTGCTCGATATAGCCATAACGCACGGCAATGGTGGTCATACCGGCGTTGCGGCCCGCCTCGATGTCGCGACGGTGGTCGCCTACGTAAATGCCGTGATCCGGCACCACGTTCAGTTGGCGGCAGGCCAACAGTATCGACTCCGGATGGGGCTTGCGCTGGCTGACGTGGTCGGGGCAGACCACCGCGGCACAGCGGTCATCCAGCGCCAGGGCTGCCAGCAGGGGGGTGGTGAAGCGGGCGGGCTTGTTGGTGACGATGCCCCAGGGAATGCCTTCCCCCTCCAGCCAGACCAGCAGTTCCTCCATGCCGGGGAACAGGGTCGTTTCCTCGGCGACACCGTCCTCGTAGAGGTCCAGGAACGCGCTGTGGTGTTCCAGATAGTCCTGATCATCGGGGCCAAGCCCAAAGCCCACGTCGATCATTGCCCGAGCACCGTTGGAGACCGAGCGGCGGATCTGCTCCGCCGGCAGCGCGGGGAGCCCCCGCTGCTGACGCAGCAGATTGAGGCAGCGAATAAAATCCGGCGCGGTGTCGATCAGGGTGCCGTCCAGGTCGAACAGCACCGTGGACGGCCGGCGGCTCACGCCGAGGCCTCCGGGTTGTTGCTGTCAGCAGCGGGATCGCGCGGGTCGACGGCGTGCATCAGATAGTTGACGTCGACATCCCGACCCAAACGGTAGCTTTTGGTGATCGGGTTGTAGGTCATGCCGGTGAGATCACGAATTTCCAGACCGGCGTGGCGGAGGTGGTCGGACATCTCGGACGGCCGGATGAACTTACGCCATTCGTGGGTGCCCTTGGGCAGCATGTTGAGGACGTACTCGGCGCCCACAATCGCAAACAGGAACGACTTCGGGTTGCGATTGATGGTGGAGACGAACAGGTGGCCGCGGGGCTTGAGCATGGCGGCGCAGGCCCGAATCACCGAGTCCGGCTGGGGCACGTGCTCCAGCATTTCCAGACAGGTGACCACATCGTACTGGCCGGCATGGGCAGGATCGGCGGCCAGTTCCTCCACCGTGATGCGCTGGTAGTCAACCTTGACGCCGCTCTCCAGGCCATGGAGTTTGGCCACCGACAGGGGCGCCTCGCCCATATCGATGCCGGTCACGTGGGCGCCGTGCCGAGCCATGCCTTCGGAAAGCAGGCCACCACCACAACCAACATCCAACACTTTCTTGCCGGCCAGTTGCGCTTTCTGGTCAATGTAATTGAGGCGCAGCGGGTTGATGTCGTGCAACGGCTTGAACTCGCTGCCGGGGTCCCACCAGCGGCTGGCCAGGGCTTCAAACTTGGCGACTTCGTTGCGGTCTACGTTCTGATTGGTCATGGTCGATTCCAGTCGGGCGATCGGGCCGGGGCCGCGATTCGGATAGCGGTGTCAGCCGGTCTGGCCGGAGCGGATGGTGTCGGCCCAGGCCTGAACCTTGAACATCAGGTCCGGAACATCGATCCGGGTTAACCGGCCATCCTGAACCTGAGGTACGCCATTGATCCAGCTATGGCTCACCTGGCGGCTGTGGTTACTGTATACGAGATGTGAAGCCGGGTCATACACTGGCTGCAGGAACGGATCGCCCAGGTCGACGGCGATCAGATCCGCACGTTTGCCGGCAACCAGTGAGCCCAGTTCGTGGTCCCGCCCCAGCGCCTTGGCGCCATTCAGGGTGGCCATGGCCAGGGCCTGGTGGGCGGACAGTGCGGCGGCGTCATCCGCCACCACCTTGGCGAGCATGGCGGCGGTGCGGATTTCGCCGAACAGATCCAGATCGTTATTGCTGGCGGCACCGTCGGTACCGATGGTGACGTTGACACCAGCCTGACGCAGGCGTTCGGTCGGGCACAGCCCGCTGGCCAGTTTGAGGTTGGATTCCGGGCAATGAACCACGTGGGCACCAGACTCCCGGAGCAGGCGAACGTCCGTATCGTCGATCTGGGTCATGTGTACGCACTGGAGTCCCGGGCCCAGCAGCCCCAGTTCCGCCAAGCGCTCGGTCGGTCGTCGACCGGTCTTGGCCAGTGCGTCGGAAACCTCAAAGGCGGTTTCGTGAAGATGGATCTGAATGGCCACCTGCTTGTCCTGAGCCAGCGCCAGGCACTGTCTCAGGGGCTCATCCGAAACGGTGTAGGGGGCGTGGGGACCGATGGCCGGGGCGACGTAGTCGTCGCCCTGCCAGCGCTCAATCAGTGCGGTGCCTTTTGCCAGGTAGTCATCAGGACCGCTGCCCCACATGGTGGGAAAGTCCAGCAGCGGGAAGCATACCTGGGCGCGGATGCCGGTATCGTGGGCCAGTTCCGCCACCACCTCGGGAAAGAAGTACATGTCTGAGAAGGTGGTGGTGCCGGTACGCAGCATTTCGGCGATAGCCAGCCGGGTGCCGTCGAAGATAAAGGACTCGTCCACATAGCGGCCCTCGGCGGGCCAGATGTGGTCGTTGAGCCAGGTCATCAGCGGCAGGTCATCCGCCAGCCCCCGAAACAGCGACATGGCGGCGTGGCCGTGAAGGTTGATCAGCCCCGGCATCACCACGTGACTGTCCAGGCGGATGGTTTCCTTGGCGCGGTACCCGGTGTCGGCTTCCTGCTGGGGAATCACCGCGGCAATGCGATCACCCTGAATCAGCACGGCGTGATGTTCCAGCACCACACCGGCTGGCTCGATGGGGATTACCCAGCGGGCGTCGATGCGCAGATCGGCGGCATGGATGGTTTTGGGGGAGACTCCGGAGTCTGACGTCATTGCATACCCTTTTGTTGTCGCGTACCGGTTGTTGTCGCGTACCGGCCGAGTTCACCGTGGCCTGTCCGTCATCAGGCTGGAAAGTATAACGGTCGCGGGGAATGGCCTCCAGCCTACAGACTTCCTAACGTATACTGACGGCTTTCCCCCAGAGCTGGAGTTTGCCCATGTCCGAATTCAATCCCGCCTTGGCCCTCGCTTCCCAGGGCGGTGCGCAGAGCGATGCCCAGAACCGTACTCTGGGTACCGTGGCCATCCGCTGGTTTGGCGATCGCCTGGAACTGCTGGATCAGCGTCTGTTGCCGGGGCAGGAGCAGTGGCTGAGCCTGGCTTCTGCCGTCGAGGTGGCCAGCTGTATCCGTGACATGGTGGTGCGTGGTGCACCGGCCATCGGCATCAGCGCGGCCTATGGCATGGCGTTGGCCGCGCAACAGGCGCGGGCGGATCAGTGGCGCCACGACCTGGCCGAGGCATCGCGGGTACTGGCGGCGTCACGCCCGACCGCCGTTAATCTGTTCTGGGCCTTGAAGCGGATTGCCACCGTACTGGATGACTGTGAGGATCTGGCCGCCGCCCGGGCACGGTTGACCGAGACCGCCGAGGCCATCCATCGGGAAGATCTGGCCGCGAACCTGGCGATGGCGGATCACGCTCTTTCGGTGATGGCGGAGGAGGCTCCGTTCTCAGTACTCACACACTGCAACACCGGTGCCCTGGCGACCGGAGGCTACGGTACCGCGCTGGGGGTGATTCGTCGCCTTCATGAGTGTGGCCGGCTGCAACGGGTGTACGCCGATGAAACCCGTCCCTGGCTTCAGGGCAGTCGGCTGACCGCCTGGGAGCTGACCCGCGATGGCATTCCGGTCACGCTCAATGCCGATGGGGCTGCCGCCTGGGTCCTGGCCCGGGGGGACGTCCGCTGGGTGGTGGTGGGCGCTGACCGCATTACCGCCAATGGCGACGTCGCCAACAAGATTGGCACCTACAGCCTGGCGGTGCTGGCGCGCCATCACGGCGTGAAGTTTATGGTGGTGGCACCGTCGAGCACCGTGGACATGTCGTTGCAGTCTGGAGAATCGATACCCATCGAAGAGCGCGGGGGCGATGAGGTCCGTCAGGTTCAGGGGCAGCCGCTGGCGCCAGCGCAGGTGGATGTGTTCAATCCGGTGTTTGACGTCACACCCGCGGGGCTGATTGATGCCATCGTTACCGAGAAGGGGGTGATCGAGCAGCCTGGCCCGACCGCCATGGCGGCGGTGTTCGGGGCACACTGACCGGCGTTTGCTGAAAACGCCTCTTGGGAACTGCTTCAGGCGTCTGCTTTAAGGGGGCTTTTAGGGACTATTTTCCCGTCGGGGGCTCGTTGTTCTCGGACGGGTCTTCGCCGCCCTGAGCGTTCCGCCAGCGGGCCATTTCCTGTTCCTGCTCTTCGACAAAATGCAGTGACATCTCGAAACTCTGGCGGGTGAATTCCAGTACCTTCTGGAACCCCTCGTCGGAGAGGTTTCTGGCATCATCGTGGCTGCGGAAAATGTTGATGAACTGGCGTTCCCGTTCGAACTGCAATGGCAGTCGGCCGACTCCCCAGTCGTTCAGCAGCTGCCAGACTTCCGGATTGTAGGTGCGTGCGGTACGCAGGATGAATGGAATCGGGTCGTTGCGGGCCACCAGCGCGGCCAGTCGCAGGATCAGTTCGAACGACAGGGTGGCGGTGCCGTTTTCGATCGCCTCCAGCACCGACTTGTCCCGGAGGTTGAGGGCGTCGCTCATCTCGTTGAGGGTCAGCCCCAGCACCTGACGGATATCACTGAGGGACTGACCCGCTGCCAGCATCATGCGGAGCTGGTCCTGGGATTTCATCAGGGCCTTGCCGAGGCGGATGGAGGTATCGGTGGATCGGGAGGCAAAGCGCAGGGCCGAACCGGTGAGGCCTGCGAGCCGATCAAACAGGGAGTCTTCGCGGCTGGAGGCCGGCCCGGAACGATCCGGGCCGGTGGGGGGCGGTGACAGCGCCGGATCGTCCAGGCGCTCCACCTGTTCCATGGACGTCATGGCGTGCATGGCGTCCATCAGCAGGCTTTCGATGGCACGGGCCCGGTTCTGGCTGTCGTCTTTGGCCATGAGTCGGTTCCCCGCGCCGGTCAGTTGGCCTGGGCGGCAATGGTTTCCATGGCGCCAATGGAAGCCAGTCGGCGATCCAGTTCCAGCATGTCGGCCATGATGTGGCCCCCTTCGCGGAGGATGAAGTCGAGCTCGTCTTCCTGGCCGTCCGGATCGGCAGCCTGGGCGGTTTGCCAGTCTTCCAGCTCCTCCAGCGTCTCGAACGTGCTTTCGCCCTGAATCTCCCGGCGGGCATTGGCGATGCGCAGGCGGGTATCCTCGATCTGCTGCAATTCAACCGCGCGCACGTCGGCATTCAGGCTGACGTAGTCCTGGGCGCGCTGCTCGGTGAGGAAGTCGATCTCCTGCTGCAGCAGTTGAAACTCCGGATCGGTGGCAAAACGCTCGTCGTGATTCTTGCGAAGCTGGTCGATGATGCCGCTGAAATCGAAGTAGCGGGTATGGGGCACCGCCTCGATCTGGTCCCAGGGCAGGGCGTGATCAAGGGCGTCCTCACCGATGCGGGAGAAGTCGACGCGGGACGGAATCTCAATGTCCGGCACCACGCCCTTGTGCTGGGTGGAGCCCCCCGAAACCCGGTAAAACTTCGACTGGGTGATCTTGAGCTGGCCGTGGTTGAGCGGTCGTACCGCCTGAACGGTGCCCTTGCCAAAGGTCTGGGAGCCCACCACCAGGCCGCGGCCGTAGTCCTGGATGGCGCCGGCGAAAATCTCCGAGGCGGATGCGCTCATGCGATTGACCATAACCACCATGGGGCCGTCATAGGACACGGTCGGGTCCTGGTCGGTCAGCACCTGCACGTCGTTATTGGCGTTGCGGATCTGTACCGTCGGACCCTCATCAATGAACAGGCCCACCAGGTCGTTGGCCTCGTGCAGGGCGCCGCCGCCGTTGTTGCGCAGGTCCACCACCAATCCATCGATCCCGTCGTCTTCAAGCTCATCGATCAGCTGACGGACATCGCGGGTGGTGCTCTTGTAGTTGGGGTCGCCTTTCTGCATGGCCCGGAAATCGGCGTAAAAGGTGGGAATGGTGATCACACCGATACGGTAGTTGCTGCCGTCGCGCTGGAGCTGAATCACCTCGCTGCTGGCGCTTTGCTCCTCCAGCTTGACCTGGTCACGCTTGATGGCAATGGTGCGGGTCATGCTGTCATCGGAGGCGCTGGCGGGGATGACTTCCAGGGTGACCACGGAATTGCGCGGGCCACGGATCAGGTCCACCACCTCGTCCAGGCGCCAGCCGATGACGTTGACCGGGGTGTCTTCGTCTTCCTGGGTCACCGAGACAATGCGATCTGCCGGCTGCAACTGGCCCTGCTTGGAGGCCGGTCCACCGGGGACCAGGCGAACCACCTTGGTGTATTCGTTGTCGCCCTGCAACACGGCGCCGATGCCCTCAAGGGAAAGGCTCATGTTGATGTTGAAGTTCTCCGAGGTGCGTGGCGAGAAGTAGGAGGTGTGCGGGTCCCACATGCCGGCGAAGGCGTTCATGTAGGCCTGAAAGGCGTCTTCACTGCGGGCCTGACGCGAGCGATTGAGTTGGCTCTCGTAGCGACGCTTGAGACTCTTCTCGATGTCTTCATCACTCTTGTCGGAAAGGCGCTGTGCCAGCACGGCGTTCTTGATACGCTTGCGCCATAGTTCGTCGAGCTCTTGCTGATTGGCGACCCAGTTGGCCTCGGAGCGGTCCAGCAGCAGCGATTCGTCTCGGTCGAAGTCGAGCTGGTCAATGCCTTGATTCACCAGCTCGAGTGCGAACTCCAGCCGCTCGATCACACGTTGCTGCACGGTGTTGTAGATATCGAAACCCGGTTGCAGGCGACCGGTCTTGAGGGCTGCACCCAGACCAAAACGAAGGGGTTCAAAGCGCTCCAGGTCTTGCTGAGTCAGATAGACCCGCTGACCATCCAGATAGTCGAGGTAGGCGTCGAAGACCTCACTCGACAGGCTGTCGTCGATGGACAGATCACGGAAGTGGGTGAACTGTAGCTGGCGGGCGATCAGAATGTTGGCGCGGGCCTGATCCACCGTCGGTGAGACGGGCTCATAACTGGCTTCGCGATCAATGCTGGCATGCAACGCCAGCGGGGCGATGCCGGTCATCAGTGCAATTGCCACGCCCCGTCCCAGTTTGCCCAGTCCTCCTGACCGGGTGTATCCGCGACGGGCTTTGCTACGTTCCGTAATCTTCATCATTGTAATTACCTGATTCTGGGGGTGGACCCCGCCGGGGAGCTTCCTTGACCGTTACGCTCCTGAGACTGTTTCAGATGCCACGCCACGACCCCGAGCGACAATCTTTGAAGACGCCTTTGGATACCCCCGGGATGTCCGCTGGCACCAGGCACAGACGGTTGGGGATATTCAAAGACCCTTCATTCATTGTAGGCAAGCGCCTACCCGGTTGCCATAGTCGACAACGGCTGTCAGGTGACAATCTGTACATCAATGGTGACGGTTGTCGCCGCCCCCGAGCATACAGAGAGATCTCGTGAAAACAAGGGGTTGCAAATTGGGGAGGGAAGGGGCCAGCTCCCCGGTCGGGAAGCTGGCAGGGATCAGATTACTTGAAGGGGGTGTTGGACTCGGCTTTCTCCACCAGCAGCGCCGGAGGGCTGAAGCGGTCGCCGTACTGGTCGGCCAGTTCGCGGGCCCGGTTGACGAAATCACGCAGGCCGTACTGGTTAATAAACTGAATGGCACCGCCGGTCCAGGGGGCGTAGCCAATGCCGAAGATGCTGCCGATGTTGGCGTCCTCGATCGAGCGCAGCACGTCCTCCTCCAGGCAGCGAACGGTTTCAATGGCCTGGATGAAGAGGATGCGGTCTTTCAGGTCCTGGAGCTGGACCTGAGGAGCCTTTTCCTGGTCGACGAACAGATTTTCCAGTTCCGGCCAGAGGAACTTCTTGCCTTTCTCCGGGTACTCGTAGAAGCCGGCACCGGCGGCCTTGCCCTTGCGGCCCTGGTTCTCGACCATCTGGTCGATCACGGCTTCCGCGGGGTGGGGAACCCAGGTGCCTCCGGCGGCCTCGGTGTCTTTGCGGCTTTGGGCACGAATGTGCTGCATCAGCGTCAGGCTGACCTCGTCGGAAATCGCCAGGGGCCCGACCGGCATGCCTGCCAGCACACCGGCATTCTCGATGCTGGACGGGTGAACGCCTTCCGCCAGCATGGCGATGCCCTCGTTGACGAAGGTGCCGAACACCCGCGAGGTGAAGAAACCACGGCTGTCGTTCACCACGATCGGGATCTTGCCGATCTGCAGCACATAGTCGAAGGCCCGGGCGAGGGTGTCGTCGGAGGTCTTTTCGCCCACGATGATCTCAACCAGTTGCATCTTGTCCACCGGTGAGAAAAAGTGCAGGCCAATGAAGTTCTCCGGCTTGCCGGAGGCCTCTGCCAACTGGGTGATGGGGATGGTGGAGGTGTTGGAAGCAAAGATGCCGTTGTCGGTGAGTCGAGGCTCAGCTTCCTGGGTAACCTTGGCTTTCAGGTCGCTGTCCTCGAACACGGCTTCGATGATCAGGTCACAGCCGGCCAGATCGTCGGCTGCGGCTGTCGCAGTGATTCGCGCCAGTACCTCCGCTTTCTGGTCTTCGGTCATCCGCTTGCGGCTGACTTTCTTGGCCAGCAACTGTTCAGAGTAGCTTTTGCCTTTCTCGGCGTTCTCCGCGGAGATGTCCTTCAGCACCACGTCGATGCCGCGGGTGGCGGTGGAGTAAGCAATGCCTGCGCCCATCATACCGGCACCCAGAATGCCCACCTTGCTGAAGCGGGCCTGGTCGATGCCCTGGGGGCGGCTGCCTCCGGCCTTGATGGCGTTGAGCTGGAACCAGAAGGTGCCGGTCATGTTCTTGGCAACCTGGCCGATCACCAGTTCGGCGAAGTAGCGGGTTTCAATTCGGCTGCCATTGTCGAAGTCAACCTGGCAACCTTCTACCGCGGCCGACAGGATACGTTCCGGTGCCGGGTAACAGCCTTTGGTTTTCTGTTTCAGCATGGCCGGTGCGATGGCCAGTTTCTGGGCCATGGCCGGATGATGGGGGGCGCCGCCGGGCAGCTTGAAGCCTTTCTTGTCCCAGGGCTGCTGGCAGCTGGGATTGGCATCGATAAAGGCCCGCGCCTTGCTGATCAGCTCATCGGCGGAGGTGGCCAGGTCATCGACGATGCCCGCTTTCAGGGCCGCTTTGGGAGCCACTTTCTTGCCTTCCATCAGGTACGGGAAAGCCGCTTCCAGACCGATCATTCGCGGCAGGCGCTGGGTGCCGCCACCGCCCGGGAGCAGGCCCAGGGTAACTTCCGGCAGACCCAGCTGGATGCGGTCATCGTCCAGCACGACCCGGTGGTGACAGGCCAGGGCGATTTCCAGTCCGCCGCCCAGGGCAGTACCGTTGATGGCGGCGACCACTGGTTTGCCGCAGGTTTCCAGTGCCCGCATGGAGCCCTTCAGTCCGTCCACCATGGACTCGAATTCCCGGGCCTGGTCGCGGGTTACCTGGTGCAGTTCGTTGAGGTCGCCGCCGGCGAAGAAGGTCTTTTTGGCGGAGGCGATGACAATGCCGCGAATACCCTCGAGATCAGCGCGGACACGCTCTACGGTCTCGGTCAGGGCGGTGCGGAACTCCGCGTTCATGGTATTGGCGGACTGGCCCGGCATGTCGATGGTCAGGGTGAGGATCTGGTCAGCACCCAAGTCGTAGCGAATAGCGCTCATAATCGGTTCTCCTGTCAGGTTCGGTCGTCGGCTCAGCAGCGTTCGATGATGGTGGCAATACCCATGCCGCCGCCCACGCACAGGGTGGCCAGGCCGAAACGCTGATCGCGTCGCTCGAGCTCATCGAGCAGGGTGCCGAGAATGATAGCGCCGGTGGCGCCCAGGGGATGGCCCATGGCAATGGAGCCGCCGTTGACGTTGACTTTGTCATCGGGCACGGACAGTTCCCGCTGGAACCGCATGACCACCGATGCGAAGGCTTCGTTGACCTCGAACAGGTCAATCTGGTCAGCGGTCATGCCGGCTTTTGCCAGCGCCTTGCGGGCGGCGGGGGCCGGACCGGTGAGCATGATGGTGGGGTCGGTGCTGGTGACCGCGGTGGCGACGATCCGGGCGCGGGGTTTGAGACCAAGCTCCTTGCCCTTGGCCTCGCTGCCAATCAGCATGGCTGTGGCGCCATCAACAATACCGGAGGAATTACCGGCGTGGTGGACGTGGTTGATCTGCTCAACGTAGTGGTATTTTTCCCGCGCGACACCATCGAAGCCCATCTCTCCCATCATCTGGAATGACGGTTTGAGCTGGCCGAGGGACTCCGTCGTGGTGTTGCCACGGACGTGTTCGTCGCGATCCAGGATAGTGACGCCATTCTGGTCCGTTACCGGCACGATGGAGCGGCTGAAATAACCCTTTTCCCAGGCGTTTGCGGCTTTCTGCTGGGAGCGCACGGCAAACTGGTCGACATCCTCGCGACTGAAGCCTTCGATGGTGGCGATCAGGTCGGCGCCAATGCCCTGGGGCATGAAGCCGGTGTGCAGATTGGTGGCCGGGTCCATTGCCCAGGCTCCGCCGTCGGAGCCCATCGGCACCCGGGACATGGCTTCCACGCCGCCTGCAACCACGAGGTCTTCCCAGCCGGAGCGGACCTTCATCGCCGCCAGGTTTACGGCTTCCAGTCCAGAGGCGCAGAAACGGTTGAGGGTGACGCCGGCAACCGCCTCGTCCCAGTCGGCGGCCAGTGCGGCGGTCTTGGCGATATCGGCACCCTGGTCACCCACAGCGGTGACACAGCCCAGGACGATGTCATCAACCTGAGCGGTGTCCAGGCTGTTTCTCTGCTGCAACGCGTTGAGGACGGTGGTCATCAGGGTGATGGGCTTGACGCTGTGGAGGGCGCCGTCTTTCTTGCCACGGCCTCGGGGCGTGCGCACTGCATCGAAGATGTAGGCCTCGGTGCTCATGTTGTTTCCTCTGGTGTTGTTAGTCTTGGTCGCTAACCATAGCGGTTCGTTCCTTGGCTGTGTAATGACAGGCTCTGCCAATCCAATTAGCGAAAGCGCTCAGGTCGGGCAGTCCGCACTGGTTGCGGTGGGGTCTGGAGGCTATGGTTAGGGAGGCTGCGTTGACATTCCGGTGCGAGATGCGCGATTCCGGTAGGTTGGCCAGCTGAGAAGGTTAACCAATGGTGTGGTCGGGAGGAGCGAGCCGATGTCGTTACTTGATGCGATAGATAACTTTAACGAGCGCCTGGTCGCCGATGCGCTGGAGGCGGCGCGACAGCCGGAGGATGATCCGGCGTTTCTGGCCGATGTCATGTGTGTTGCGCTTAACCAGCTGCCGCCGCGTTACTACCGTCACACCATTGACATGAGGTTTTACCTGTCCGACCAGGAGCTGGAGGAAATGAAGGAGCGGGCCCGGTCCGAGGTTGACCGGGCCTACGCGTTCGTTCGTACCAACCAGCGGGAGCCGGGCACGGACGAGTAGGGGCGTTAGAGGTTCTTCAGTGCCTGCAACAGGCGCTGTTGCAGCTCAGGCGTTCGCTGTTCCGAGGCCTGGGTCAGGCACCAGGCGGCGACCAGAGATTCCAGCTGGTCGCTGGTGCTGCCGGAGTTGGAACCACCGCCGAGTCCTTCGGACAGGCGCTGTACCTGGATCTCCATGCGCTGGGCCTGATCGCTGTCCGGTGACGGCGTCTCGGTGAGGATTTCGGCGCGGATCACGATGTCCTGGGCCGACAGTGCTTGCAGCTCCGTACTGCGTTTCTGCCAGTCTTTCTTCTGCTGCTCCGGTTCGCCGTCGCCGCTGACGAGATCCATCCATTGCTCCACACGAGCCCTGAATTTGGCGGACTCCAGCAGCACCGTGAGCCGATCCCGTTCCGAACGGGCGCGTTCAGCCATGGCCTTCGACAGTGGCGACTGCTGCAGGGTTTGCAGACGGTTGCGGGCGTCCACCAGCGCAGATTCGGGCGCCAGGCCATCGAGGGCAGCGGTCTCTGTCAGCAGGGTTTCCAACTGGTCTTCCGCTTCCCGGGACTGTTGTTCCTGTTGATTGCGCTGAGCTTCGCGACGGGCAAAAATGTCGTCACAGGCCTGGCGGAAGGCGCGCCAGAGCTTGCGGTCCTCGCGGTGACGGGTAACGCCAATGTCACTCCACTCGGTTTGCAGGGCCTTGGCCTGATCCATGGCATCCCGCAGGGGCTCGTGACTGATCAGTGCCTGGGCGCGGTCAACGATGTCCTGCTTCAGGGCTTCGTTACGGCCACGTTCTTCGTTCAGTGGCGCTTCAATACGCTGGATCAGGTCGTCGAAACGTTTTTGCACCGACCGGTTGTCGCGGAACTCCACCGGCCAGGCGGCTTTCCATTCGTTGCGGGCGGTCCGCAGGATCTGGTCGACGGCTTTCCAGTCGACGCTCTGCCAGTCGGCGTTGTCGACGAATACCTGCAGCTCGTCGCAAATGGCTTCCCGTTTCTGCAGGTTGTTCTGTTTCAGGCCGGACTTGGCCGCGAAATAGGCCTTGCACGGCTCATAGGCACGATCAGAAGCCTGCTTGAACCGGGTCCACAGGTTGCGATCTGACGAACCGCCGAGGTTGCGCCATTCGTGTTGCAGTTCGCGGATGCGTTCGGCCTTGGCTTCAGGCTCAATGGGCTGTTCCGCCAGGTATTCCATTTGCTCGCAGAGTGCTTCCTGCTTGGGCTGGGTTGCAAATCCCTGCCAGTCATTGAGTTCCCGCAGGCGACCGCCAAGCACCTGCAGGCGGGCGTTGAGTGTCCTGCCATTGTGCTGAGACAGCGCTTTGTGTTGTTGCTGGGCTTTCTTGAACAGTTGGCGGGAGTCCTTCAGGCGGTCCGCTTCCAGGGCCTGCTCCAGGGTATCCAGAGTGGCCTTCAGCTCCTTGACCAGGGCTTTCTGGTCATCGGCGGGCTGCACCGGGGCCGGGGCTGGCTGGCGGGCCCGAAGCTGAGCCACCAGGGTCTCAATAGGTTCCGGGCGAGGGAAACCAGTCGGCCAGTCAATGTCGTTGAGCAGCGTCTTGATGGCAGCACTCTGCTCGTCGCCATCCTCGCGGGAGGTCAGGGCCTCTATGTCGGCGGTTTTCTGGCTCAACCGTCGGGCCGCTGCCAGGTAGGCTTTGAGAGCCTGCATTGCGGATTCGTAGCGCTTCTGTTCGGTCTTGTCGACGCTGGTCTCCCGGGTCGCTTCCAGCCAGCGGTTCTCCTGGGTTTTCTGCAGCGCATCCAGTGACGCAACGGAGGGAGAGGATTCGCCGGGCTGGCGGAGGCCTGAAAGGGTGTCCTCCAGCAGGCCCAAGGTATCCGCCCGCTCGCGGGCCTGGTCGATATGGCGTGCCTGCTCTGCCGCTTCCGCCTTCAGGGCGTCAGCACGTTCGCGGCATGCCTGGAAGGCGCTGAGGAAGTCGGTATTGTTCTGGGGGCTGGCCTGCTGGCTAACCTCCTGCCATTGTTGGTGCAGTGCTTCGAGCCGGGCCTGGAACAGCTTGGTATCATCACTGCGGGCCTGATCCCGGGCATTCTGGATCAGTGCCTGAATGCGGGTCTGAAGCCTGGCTTCCGCCTCTTCGCTCTGGCGCAGGTCCTGCAATTTCTGGCGTGCAATCTGGAAGACGGCTTTGTCTTTCCCTTTGGCCAGTTTTTGCAGGCGTTGCAGGGCGTCCGGAGAGTCGATGGCCTGGGCAGCCTGACGACGGATGTCCGCTGTCACCCCCTGACTGGCCAGTGTTTCCAATTGCTCAATTGACGGAGAGGCTGATAACTGGCGTTGTTGCTCGGCCCTGAGTTCATCCTGTCGATCCGGTTGCGGTTCGGCCTCTGGTACGGCGGCCTTGGGGGCCGGGGCAGTCGGTTGTTTGCGACTCTTGAACAGCTTCTGGATGAATGCGGCCATAGCGGTATCCTTAATGTTGAAACCCGGGAGCCCTTGCGCCACACCACATTGCCCGCGGATAACCAGCCTCGTTCACGCTTGTGTCGCAACTGCTTGAAAGGCCTCGGCCATTGCTGCAAAGTCGCGGCTTATTGGTGAACCGCGCTGATCGTCCAGGACGATCCGGGGTGGTTCAGAGGCTCCCCAGACATCGGTGTCCGGCCATTGTGGCCGGCACCACTCATCGGTCCTGCCGGCTGCGCCGGAGTCCGGTTGGGGGAGTGATCGCGCGCTAGTCTAGCGCTTTGTTCGTGCGGGCGGGAAGAGTCAATTGGCAAATCGGGGTAAACCGGAGGATCCGGAACAGCTGGCAAAATCCATCGCCCTGCGCCTGCTGGCGCGGCGTGAACACAGTCGGTTCGAGCTGGCCACCAAGCTGCGACAACGGCGGGTGGACAGCCGTGTGATTGATCCGGTTCTGGATGAATTCGAGGCTGAAGGCTGGCTCAGCGACGAGCGATTCGCCGATGTGTACGCTCGTCAGCGCTTCGAACTGGGCTATGGACCATTGCGGATTCGCAGCGAACTGCAACAGCGAGGCATCCGTTTCACTCCGGCGTGTATAAACGATGTGTCCGAGCACCGCTGGCGGCAACAGGCAATTGCTGTCCGGCGGCGACGGTTTGGGCTGACGGACCTTCGGGACGACTGGAAAGAGAAGGGGCGCCAGGCCCGGTTCCTTTCCCAGCGGGGCTTCAGCGGCGAGCAGGTGGAACAGGCGCTGGAGATCACCGGGCCTGAAGACGATGAGTTGGGCCTGGCTGACTACCCACACTGACTGCCGATACCGGCGAACAGTACTGGCAACCAGTGCCGACTACAGCGTGGGAGGGGTCACCCCAAGGGATTTGGGCAGGCTGGGATGGCTGTCATCCAGTGTCTGGCCCTCGCCGATCACCATGTCTTCCGACAGCGAGGGCACCTCCTGGCTGGCCAGGTGTTCCGTGTTCTGGGCCGGGTCCCGCATCCACGCCAGCACGTCGTAATAGCGGCGAATGTTCTGCACATAGATCACCGGCTCGTAGCCTCGGGCGTAACCAAACCGGGTCTTGCTGTACCACTCTTTCTGGGCCAGCAATGGCAGGAACTCCTTCACGTCCATCCAGCGATCAGGATCTTTGCCGGCGCCCTCGGTGAGGCGGCGGGCATCTTCAAGGTGGCCAAAGCCAACGTTGTAGGATGCCAGCGCAAACCAGGTCCGGTCCGGCTCGGGGATGCGATCGGGAATGCGGTTGTAAACCATGGTGAAGTAGCGGGCGCCACCCTCCACACTCTGTTTTGGGTCCAGGCGATTGTCGATGCCAACGTAGCTGGCGGTGTTGCGGGTCAGCATCATCAGGCCTCGAACGCCCGTTGGCGAGACCGCATTGGGGCGCCAGTGGGATTCCTGATAGCCGATGGCCGCCAGCAGTCGCCAGTCCAGATCGTGACGATCGGCGAACTCCCGGAACAGGTCTTCATAACGGGGCAGTCGGTTACGAACGTGGTGAACAAAGGTGCGGGCGCCGACGTAATTGAGACGATCCAGATGGCCGTAGTAGCGCTCTTTCAGTTGGGCCAGGGTGCCATCGCTGGCCAGTTCACCAAGAAAGCCTTCAACCGCCTCGACCAGGGATGGGTCCTGCTCCGCTGGCAGCAGCCAGGCCAGGTTCTCAGGCTCGTTGAGACTGAACGCTTTTTTCACGGCAGGAAAGAACACATGGTTGATCGCCAGTTCGTTGGAGGCGATCACAGCCACCGGCAACTCTCCCGATTCCACCCGTTCCAGGATACCGGCGGCATCCAGCTCAGGGTGCTGTTGCCATTCCAATCCAGGTACCTCAGCTTTCAGTGCTTCGAGGTGAGGCAAGTGATTACTGTCGGCAATGAGATGCAGCGGCGTGCCGGCCAGATCAGCCACGGATTCCGGGCGCGGGGTGTCGCGATTGTAGATCACCACTGATTCCGCGCTCAGGCCAATGGGCACGGCTCGGAATCGGTCGCTGTATACCGGGTTGTCGGCAAAGCCGGCGAGGCCAATGTGGGCGTAATTGCGATCAAGCACCGACAGGATCTCGGTGTTGTCGTCGGCGACCCGAACCCGGAGTTCCACGCCCAGGTGATCGGCAAAGCGCTTGGCCAGCTCGTACTCGAAGCCTGCGGGGCCATCCCGGTCTTCGTAATAGATGGAGGGCGCATTGCGGGTAATGACGTGCAACACACCCTCGGACCGGATTTCAGCCAGGGTCGTGGGGCGTGAGCAGCCACCAATCAGCAGCGAGCTGAACAGCGTCAGCCAGAACAGGCGCGCCTGCCAGTACTGCCCGCTCAGCAGGTGTTGAATTGTTGCCAAATCCATTGTCTCCCGTACGACGGTACCGAGGTGATGGTGCCTCACTCAGGCCGAAACGATCGTGATGTCCAACCCCTGGTTTCCTCACGGATGCCTGGTTGGTCGCCCCGGACAGCACGCGGGTAGGCGATCCTTGCCTGACTGAATACTCGCCCAGCTGTCACGTCGGGTCAATTGCGCTGATTAAAAACTGTGCAAAACTTGGCGTATTGTACGTGGTATCCACGGTACTGAAGTGGCTGCATTGACGTGTTTGGTCCGCGTGGCCAGTTGATAACACCAGTGTGGGGGCTGGGCGGCGATTTACAAATCCTGCATTGGTCGGATTCCCCGCCGTTGGTCTCTGTATCCACGCAGCGCTTTCCAGTATTATGGCCGCCGTTCAGATCGACAGGTGTTCCGGCTCAATTGGCGGGACACGCCTGATTCCCAGACTCGCGCGATACAGGTTTAAACCATGCTGGAACTTCGCGGCGCTCCGGCGCTCTCGCCTTTCCGTTCTCAGAAACTCCTTGCCCAGCTCCAGGCTGCTGTTCCTGAGGTGGCTCATGTCTATGCGGAATTCATGCACTTCACAGACCTCGATGCGCCGCTGGCGCCCGAGGAAGAGCAGGTTCTGACCCGACTGCTGACCTACGGCCCGAGCGTGGCGGTGGAAGAGCCGGAGGGTATTCTGTTCCTGGTTGTTCCGCGGCCGGGTACGGTATCACCCTGGTCCAGCAAGGCAACCGATATCGCCCGTAACTGCAACCTCAAGCAGATTCGTCGTATTGAGCGGGGCACAGCGTTTTATATTCAGGCGTCTGCCAAGCTGGGACTGGAGCAGCGTGAGCAGATCGCTACTCTGCTGCACGACCGTATGACCCAGAAGGTGTTCCATGAAATGGGCGGCGCCGAGTTGCTGTTCCATCGTGAGGAGCCGCGGACCCTCAATCGGGTGAGTATTCTGGCTGGCGGTCGCAAGGCGCTCGAGCAGGCGAACCGTGAGCTGGGACTGGCACTCGCGGACGATGAGGTGGATTACCTGGTTGAGGCCTTCACGGGCCTGCAGCGTGATCCGACCGACGTCGAGCTGATGATGTTTGCCCAGGCCAATTCGGAGCACTGTCGTCACAAGATATTCAATGCGTCCTGGGATATTGATGGCGAGGCTCAGGAAAAGTCGCTGTTTGCGATGATACGCAATACCCATGAAATGAATGGCGAAGGCGTGTTGTCGGCCTACAAGGACAATGCTGCGGTGATCGAGGGCAGTCGCGCGGGGCGCTTCTACCCGCAAGCCGATTCCGGTGTTTATCGCTACCATGAGGAAGATGTTCACATCCTCATGAAGGTGGAAACCCACAACCATCCCACCGCTATCTCGCCGTTTGCCGGTTCTGCCACCGGTTCCGGTGGTGAGATCCGTGATGAGGGCGCAACCGGACGTGGCGCCAAACCCAAGGCGGGTCTGACTGGCTTTACTGTGTCCAACCTGAATCTGCCAAACGATCCCCAGCCCTGGGAAGGCGGTTACGGCAAGCCGGACCGCATCGCTTCGGCCCTGGATATCATGATCGAGGGGCCGATTGGGGGCGCTGCGTTCAACAACGAGTTTGGTCGTCCCGCTCTGGCTGGTTATTTCCGTACCTTTGAAGAGAAGGTGGCCGGACCGGAAGGCGAGGAAGTGCGTGGCTACCACAAGCCGATCATGATTGCCGGTGGCATGGGTAACATCCGTGCCGACCATGTTGAGAAGGGCACCATCCCGGTTGGCGCCAAGCTGATTGTGCTGGGCGGACCGTCGATGCTGATCGGCCTGGGTGGTGGCGCCGCGTCCTCCATGGATTCCGGTTCCAGCCATGAGAACCTGGACTTCGCATCGGTCCAGCGGGACAACCCGGAAATGGAGCGTCGCTGCCAGGAAGTGATTGACCGCTGCTGGCAGATGGGCGAGGCCAATCCGATCAGCTTTATCCACGACGTCGGCGCCGGCGGTCTGTCCAACGCCATGCCTGAGCTGGTGAAGGACGGTGGCCGTGGTGGCAAGTTCGAGCTGCGGGATATTCCCAACGACGAGCCTGGCATGTCACCACTGGAAATCTGGTGCAACGAGTCCCAGGAGCGCTACGTGCTGGCGGTGGCTCCAGACCAGCTGGAGCGTTTCGACGCCATCTGTCGACGCGAGCGGTGCCCGTACGCGGTGATTGGTGAGGCAACCGAGACCCATCACCTGGAGCTGGCCGACTCCTACTTCAACGACAAGGCGGTCGACCTGCCCATGGACGTGCTGTTCGGCAAGCCGCCGAAAATGCACCGCAGTGTCGCTCGCTCTTCGTTTACCAAGCCGATCTTTGACAGTTCCGAGATTGATCTGGGCGACGCCATCCGGCGCGTGTTGCGGCTGCCTTCGGTGGGCAGCAAGAGCTTCCTGATCACCATCGGTGATCGCACCATCACCGGTTTGGTCGCCCGTGACCAGATGGTTGGTCCCTGGCAGGTGCCGGTGAGTGACGTGGCGGTTACGGCGACCTCTTTTGATGTCACCACCGGGGAAGCCATGGCGATGGGTGAGCGCACACCAGTGGCGACGATTGATTCGCCTGCGTCCGGTCGCATGGCGGTGGGTGAAACCATCACCAACTTGGCGGCAGCGCCTATTGGGCGGATTGCCGATATTCGCCTGTCAGCCAACTGGATGGCGGCAGCCGGTCACCCGGGTGAAGACGAAAACCTCTACGAAACCGTAAAAGCGGTTGGAATGGAACTGTGTCCCGCGCTGGGAATTGCCATCCCGGTCGGCAAGGATTCCATGTCCATGAAGACCGTCTGGGACGAGGACAACGGTGAGCAGAAGAGCGTGACCTCGCCGCTGTCACTGATCGTCAGTGGCTTTGCGCCGGTGACTGATGTGCGTCGTACTTTGACTCCGCAGCTGCGCTCTGACGCTGGTGAAACCGATTTGATCCTGGTGGACCTGGCGGCCGGCCAGAACCGTCTGGGTGGTTCCGCGTTGGCGCAGGTCTACGGCCAGGTGGGTGCGGTGGCACCGGACCTGGACGATCCTGAAGATCTGAAAGCGTTCTTTGCGGTGATCCAGGGTCTCAACAGTGATGGCAAGCTTTTGGCCTACCACGACCGTTCGGATGGCGGGCTGTTCGTCACCCTGACGGAGATGGCGTTCGCCGGCCACGTTGGCATTGATGCCAAGCTGGATGGTCTGGCGGAAGAATCGTCCCAGTTTGCCCGTGAGCTGTTCAACGAGGAACTGGGCGCGGTGATTCAGGTTCGTCGGGAAGACACCGAATTTGTGCTGCAGCAGTTCTCCGGAGCGGGGCTGGGGGAACATACCTCGGTGATCGGTACGCTGAATGTGGACGACCGGGTGCGGTTTACCTTTGGGGATGATCCGGTCATTGATGAACCCCGTGCTGAGCTCCAGCGGTTGTGGGCAGAGACCAGCTACCGCATTCAGTCGCTGCGGGACAACGCCGATTGCGCCCAGGAAGAGTTTGATAACCTGCTGGACGCCGAAGACCCGGGTCTCCACGCTGAGTTGACTTTTGATATCAACGAAGACGTGGCAGCGCCATACATCAACACCGGACAGCGTCCAAGGGTGGGCGTGTTACGTGAGCAGGGTGTCAATGGGCAGGTTGAAATGGCCGCCGCTTTTGATAGGGCCGGTTTCGAGTCAGTCGACGTTCACATGAGCGATCTGCTGTCCGGTCGGGTCAGTCTGGACGGCTTCAAGACTCTGGTAGCCTGCGGCGGCTTCTCCTATGGTGATGTATTGGGCGCGGGCGAGGGCTGGGCCAAGTCGATCCTGTTCAACGATCGGGTACGTGACCAGTTCGCTGCGTTCTTTGATCGCGATGACACCCTGACCCTTGGTGTGTGCAATGGCTGCCAGATGTTGTCCAACCTCCACGAGCTGATCCCCGGCAGCGACGGCTGGCCGCGCTTCGTGCGTAACCAGTCTGAGCAGTTCGAGGCGCGCCTGGCGATGGTTGAGGTGGCAGAGTCCAACTCGGCGTTCCTGGATGGCATGGTCGGCTCCCGCATGCCGATTGCTGTGGCTCATGGTGAGGGGCGTGCCGAGTTTGCCTCGGGGTCGGCTGAACAGCTGGCCGGCGACCAACTGGTGGCGTTGCGTTACGTTGATAACCGAGGCCAGGTGACCGAGCGTTATCCGTACAACCCCAATGGTTCGCCGGCAGGTATTTCCGGTGTGACCAGCCAGGACGGTCGGGTCACCATCATGATGCCCCACCCAGAGCGGGTATTCCGGGCACCTCAGTTCTCGTGGCGTCCAGACGAGTGGCGTGAAGACGGTCCCTGGCTGCGGATGTTCCGCAATGCCCGGCGCTGGCTTGGCTGATCCGGTTTGACGGATTCCGGCGGTTGAACTAAAACCGGTCATGGGCGGTGCGGGCAAGGCACCTTCCATGACCGGTTTTTTTGTATTCATTACCAGGGAGAGGAAATGTGTCGCGGTTTGATGCAGTCCTGCGTCAAAAATCAATAGAAAAATTGGTCATAAACGTTGATTTTTTACTTGACTCGCGATTTTTATGCACATTCCATCCCGCCGTTATGGCCTCTGTCGCCTGATTGCGCCCGTTTCTTGCCATCGCCGGGAGCAGTCAAGTAACCTGTTGAAATTAATGAACTTATTGTATTAGGTGAATTTGTCGCCAATTTGTCTTGATGCCAGTAATTCTGGGGGATTAGAGGCTCTACCCCAAATTTTCCCACAGACTTATCCACAGAATCTGTGGGTAACTCTCTGGTTGATTGGTTTGTACAAAATATAGACGACGGATGCGAACCGTCCAGGCAGCCAACGGAGGCGTGTGTGTTCAAGCTGTGTTTCTTTGTGCCGGAATCTCACCTGGAACAAACCAAGCGAGCATTGTTTGAGGTGGGGGCGGGTCGTATTGGCGATTACGATTGTTGCGCCTGGCAAACTCTGGGGCAGGGCCAGTTTCGGCCGCTGGATGGTAGTCAGCCGTTTCTGGGCGAGCGCGGCGAGCTGGAAGTCGTCAGCGAGTACAAGGTTGAGCTGGTTTGTGAGGATGGGCTGATCGCGCGCGCGGTTGAGGCCCTGAAGGCCGCGCACCCTTACGAGGAACCGGCCTACGAAGTGTATCGTCTGGAAGAGTTACCCTGATCGTCGGTCTGCGATGATTACTTTTTGCCCAGACGGAAGCGGATATCGCTGACGTGGACGGGAAAGTGTTCATTGTCGGTATCGGCAATAAACAGCTCCAGAGTCCGTTTGACCGTGGGGAACGAGATGTCATCCCAGGGGATCTCGTCCAGCCCGAATAGCCGGCTTTCCAGGGATTCCTCTCCCACCCCATATTCGCCATTCTTCAGCGTGGCCCGGTAGAACATATGGACCTGGTCGATGTGGGGAACGTGGATGATGGTGTAGAGGTCGTCAATATTGACGTCAGCCAGGGCCTCTTCCCAGGTTTCCCGCGCCGCCGCCTCCAGGGTGGTCTCCGAGTTCTCCATGAAACCGGCAGGCAGGGTCCAGTAACCGTACCTGGGCTCGATAGCCCGTCGGCACAGCAATATCTGGCCATTCCAGATGGGCACGGTAC
The DNA here is from genome assembly GCF_023156385.1 of Marinobacter xestospongiae. Lineage (GTDB taxonomy): Bacteria > Pseudomonadota > Gammaproteobacteria > Pseudomonadales > Oleiphilaceae > Marinobacter > Marinobacter xestospongiae. The sequence goes on along the minus strand of NZ_JAKZAK010000020.1, from coordinate 2,995 downwards.
CGGCGACGATACGGGGATTCTGGTAGTGTATGGTCTCGCAGCTGGGGCATACGTAGCGGGGACGGTTGTCGCCCTCCGGAATTCGGTGCTCGACGGTATGGCCGCAACTGCTGCAGTATTTCATTGAGTTCCTCGTATACTGTTCCGGTGGATGCCGGAACAGTGTATCCCCCTCATCCGCCGCTGTCTCATCTGTTCCTTTTCTGCATTAGGGAGTTGTGAATTGCGAGACCTTCTAACCGAACGCCTGGCTGGCTATGCCCCCCGACAGCTGGCGCTGGACTACCCTGAAGCTGGTGTGCTGGTCCCGGTAACCGATAACCCTGGCAATCCCGAGCTGGTGTTTACTCTGCGTTCTGCCAACCTCAAGACCCATCGCGGTCAGGTGGCTTTCCCCGGTGGTAAACGGGACAGCGATGACGCCTCCCTGACCGCGACCGCGTTGCGGGAGACTCATGAGGAGATCGGGCTGGCTCCGGATCTGGTGCAGGTTGTGGCGCCCTTGAGTCAGGTGATGTCCCGTCATGGCATTCTGGTGACGCCGTTTGTCGGCGTGATTCCCAAACACTCGGAGCTGATGGCCAACCCGGCGGAGATTGAAAGCATCTTCCAGGTGCCCATCGAGTTCTTCCTTGCCGATGAGCGTGAGCGGACCGACGTCATTACCTTTTTGAATCACACCCTTCATGTGCCTTGCTACCGCTGGGATCGCTATCAGATCTGGGGGTTGTCAGCGATCATTCTGGTCGACTTCCTGAATGCTGTGTACGATGCCGGCATCGACCTGTTGGAGCCAAGGCGCCCCTGACCGGCGGCTGCCAATCGGCATGGTTTGGCCAGCTCGGGCGGCCACGGGGGTTCCCGCGTCATAAAAATAACGATGAGGAGAGACTGTATGTTGTACGAACTGGCGGATCGCCGTCCTGAGTTTCGCGGCGAAGGGCAGTTTGTGGCGGAGAACGCCACCGTTATTGGTAGCGTAGTGTTGGAGGAGCGCAGCAGCGTCTGGTTCAACGTTGTGATCCGCGGTGACAACGACCTGATTACCATCGGACCTGAAAGCAATGTGCAGGACGGGACCGTTATCCATACCGATGCCGGCATCAAGGTGACGCTGGGTCGTGGTGTCACGGTTGGCCATAAGGCCATGCTCCATGGCTGCGAAATTGGCGATTATTCGCTGATTGGCATCAATGCGGTGGTGTTGAATGGGGCCCGGATTGGCAAGCACTGCCTGATCGGTGCCAACACCCTGATTCCCGAAGGTATGGTCGTGCCGGATGGGTCGATGGTGATTGGTTCACCGGGGCGAATCAAAAAAGAGCTGAACGATAACCAGAAGAAAATGCTGGAACTGAGCGCTGCCCACTATGTTCAGAATGGTGAGCGTTATCGTTCCAGCTTGAAGGTAATAGGAGACTGAAGTGAATCGACAGGACCGGGTGGCTTCACCCTGCGTCAGTATCTGCGCGCTGGATGAGCAGGACGTCTGTATTGGTTGTCATCGCACTGGCGATGAAATCCTGCGCTGGACCCAGATGAGCAATGACGAAAAGCGGGAAGTTCTGGTCAAGGTCGCCCAGCGGGAGCGGGCGGTCTCGCTCTGATCGCGTCAGTCCGGCAACAGATCATCTATCAATAGGGGAGTAAGCATCGTGAGCATGGATTCAACGGTCAGCCTGGGAACGCCACTGAAAGGCAACGCCTATCGGGTACTGATGTGCGGTTCCGGAGAGCTCGGCAAGGAAGTGGTCATCGAGTTGCAGCGACTGGGGGTGGAAGTGATCGCGGTGGATCGCTACGCCAATGCGCCAGCCATGCAGGTGGCCCATCGTAGCCATGTCATCGATATGCTCGATGCGCAGCAGCTTCGGAAGGTCATTGAGCAGGAGCGCCCCAATCTGGTCGTGCCGGAGATTGAGGCTATCGCAACACCCGAACTGGTGCGCCTGGAGGAAGAGGGCTACAACGTTGTGCCCACTGCCCGGGCGGTGAACCTGACCATGAACCGTGAAGGCATTCGCCGGCTGGCAGCGGAAGAGCTGGGACTGCCGACGTCGCCCTACCAGTTTGCGGATTCCGAAGAGAGCTTCATGGCAGCGGCGGAAGCCATTGGTCTGCCTCTGGTGGTTAAGCCGGTGATGAGTTCGTCCGGTAAGGGACAAAGTACAGTAAAGAACCAAAGTGAGCTTAAGGCCGCCTGGGATTATGCCCAAACCGGTGGGCGTGCGGGTAAAGGACGGGTCATCGTGGAAGGGTTTGTGCCTTTTGACTATGAGATCACGCTGTTGACGTTGCGCCATCGTGATGGTGTCAGCTTCTGCGACCCCATCGGCCATCGTCAGGAAGATGGCGACTACCGGGAGTCCTGGCAGCCTCAGCCCATGAGCGACAAGGCGCTGGCTCGTTCCCGGGAGATCGCCGCAGCGGTAACAGAGAACCTCGGTGGCTATGGGATATACGGGGTTGAACTGTTTGTGCGGGGCGATGATGTCTATTTTTCTGAAGTGTCGCCGCGACCACACGATACTGGCCTGGTCACTCTGGTGTCCCAGGACCTGTCGGAGTTTGCGCTTCATGCCCGGGCGATCCTTGGGTTGCCGGTTCCGTCGATTCGCCAGCTTGGGCCGGCGGCGTCTGCGGTGGTATTGCCCGAAGGGGAGTCGACGGCTCCTGCCTATTCTGGGCTTGAGCAGGCGCTGAGCGAAAGCGATGTACAGCTGCGGCTGTTTGGTAAACCGGAACTGTCTGGTCGCCGTCGGATGGGAGTGGCCCTGGCGAAAGGGGATTCCGTAGAGGAGGCCAAGGATAAAGCGATGCGCAGCGCCGCCGCTATTAAGGTCTCGTTGGGCTGAAGCATGCTCACTTAACAAGGTTTTTGAGATTTCTTCAAAAACCTTGTTGACGACCACCGAGAAGTCTGTAGAATGCGCATCTCTTTCGAGGGGCAAGCCGGTCAGGCGGGCTCGGAATCGAAAGGCAACCGTTTGGTTTT
>NZ_JAKZAK010000002.1 GCF_023156385.1 Marinobacter xestospongiae | reverse complement strand
GTGTTGGCGATGGTGGCGATTACGTTACCGCCAGCGGTCACGGTGCCACCGCCATTGGGGCCGCCGGCGACGGTCAAATTGCCACCGCTGAGCACACTGAACAGATCCGACGCATCGGTGCCGCCATTGCGGGCAATCGTAAGGCTGGCGCCGGAATAATCGCCGTTGCCGCCGTTTAAAGCATCCAGCTCCAGATCGCTGATGGTGGCGTTGGCATCCAGCGGCACCGCCGCGGCGCCTTCGGTATAGCTGGGTGTACCATCCAGACCGGTAAATACCGGTGCGTCGTTCACCGCATTAATGGTCACACTGGCGGTATCTGAGGCGGTGGAAAACGACGTTGCGTTGCCAACCGTTGAGGCATCTGCGGTGCCGCCGGCGCTGCCGGAGGTTTTATCCCAGGCGTGAAAAGTAATGGTGGCTGTGCCGCTGTAGTTAGCATCGGGCACAAAGCGAATTAGCTGAGTACTGCCGCCGCCCAAGCTGCCATCGAGCAACCGTGCTGTCGCGGTAAGATCGACGCTGCTGCCAGTGGTGCCGGAAAAGTTATTCCAACTGGTGCCGTTGTCGGTGCTGTATTGCCAAATACCATTGGTGTTATCGACCTGAGTCACGGCAATGGCTTCCGCCGCACCGCCATCGACGTCGGTAATCGAGCCATCGACCACCATAGCTGCCACGCTGGTGCCCGGGTTATTGGCGTTGTTGGCACCGTCGTCATCTCCATCGGCACCAGAGCCATCGTCGTCACCGGCGTCTTCGTCGATGGCGGTTAATACCGGCGACTGAGCGGCATCCAAACTTGGCGCATCGTTACCTGCGGTGATGTCGGCGTTGACGCTGCCGAGGGCAACGTTGCCCGAGCCGTCTCCATCATTGGCGGTGACGGTGAAGGTGGAGGCGTCGTTGCCACTGTCGTTGCTGGCCCCCGTCCACTGGATGTTGCTGGCCGTGTCCAGGTAGGTATTGATGTCTGCAGCCGTTCCAACCAAGGTGATGGTAGTGGCGTTGAGCTGTGTTTCTGTGACGCCGCCGCCAACACCGGCGCCATCGGCGGGGGCGGCAAAGGTGCCCTCGCTCGCCGTGAGGGTCACGGTGAGGGTGGCGCTGTCCACATCCGCAAACGAAACGGGCGACAGATCCACATTGCCCTGAGTGTCTTCGGTAAAGGTGAGATCGGTCGGCAACCCTGTCGCTGTCGGGTCATCGTTGACGGCGGTGATGTCGGCGTTGATGGTGCCGTGGGCGACATCACCCGAGCCATCGCCATCATTGGCCGTGACAGTGAAAGTGGAGGCATCGTTGCCACTGTCATTGCTGGCTCCCGTCCACTGGATGTTGCTGGCCGTGTCCAGGTAGGTGTTGATGTCTGCAGCCGTTCCAACCAGGGTGATGGTAGTGGCGTTGACCAGTGTTTCTGTGACACCTCCGCCAACACCGGCGCCATCGGCGGGGGTCGCGAAGGTGCCTTCGCTGGCCGTGAGGGTGACGGTGACGTTGCTGCTGTCCACATCCGCGAAGGTCGCCGCAGACAGATCCACATTGCCCTGGGTATCTTCCGTAAACGTAATGTCGCTCGCCAACCCTGTTACCGTCGGATCATCGTTCACGGCAGAGATGTTAATGGTGACGGTATCGGCCGTGCCGTTGGAAGTGCCATCGTTCGGAGTCACCGTCAGCGTGGCGGCGGTGGTGTCGTTTGAGGCGGTGGTATAGAGAATGTTGCTGGTATTATCGAGAAAGATATTTAAATCCGCTTCCGCCCCCGCCAGTGTCATGCTGTTGGTGCCCGAGCCGGCGACGGTGACGCCACTGGCGGTGCCATTACCACCCAGCGCCGCGATGGTGCCGCGATCAACGCTCAGAGTCAGCGTAATGGGATCATCAAGCTCGGCATCAGTAATGTTATAGGCGGATAAGTCAATGGCGGTGGCGACGTCTTCGATGGCGGTATCGTCAGCAGGCGTTCCGCCTAAGCTTGGTGGCGTGTTCGGCGAAATTGCATCATCAATGATGATGTTGTTTATGGCAGCATAGCCCGCACCATCGTTAAAGAATATCCGTACCTCATCGACGTTTTGATAATTGGTGTTTCCGGATACATCTTGGTTAACACGAGAAGTGTTGTTGTTGGCATTAAAGCTGACGGTGCTACCAGCTACCATGGCGCCATCGCGATAGGCAGCGATGCTCATCGCTTCGCCGGTCTGGTTGCCCCAATCGTAAAAATCGAAACCATTAAACTTGAATTCAGAGCCGTTGCTCTTAACGACCATGCCGTATACTTCACCACCGTAGCCTTCTAGAAAATCTGTAGTGATACCACTAAAACCGTCGGAAGAGTTTAGTGTGTTACCACCAGCGCCAGAAGCAGGGAACCATTCACTACTCCCAACCCGGTTTATACTTGAATTAATGCTATATATTTGTATCTCAATGCCATCTATGTTTTCGGAGCCGCCTTCTCCATCTGTTGCGATGTGGTCATCGTCCAGGGCGTCTCCATCATTGGAGGAAAAAGTCAAGGTGGTGGCGGCCAGCTGGTGGGCATAATCCGGCACCTTGATAACTTCTTGCTGAAGTCTTTGGGCACCATAATCGAGTTGCCAGTTTGAGTTGTAGGGGTGGGTGCGACCAATCGAATGGCTAGATGCTAATACGTTGCTACCCAATGCTTGAGCTAGTTGTGCAACAAACTGCCGCCCAGTTTTACCTTGCGCCGTTTCACAGCTATAGAGAAGGCAGCCATGGCTTAGCCACTGACCGAGTTGCTGAATATCGCCACTCCGCAGTGGCAGTTGGTGCTGATCGAGATATGTCGTGCCGAGCCATAATTTGCCTGGCTCGCCGTGGCAGAACACGTGCAGTTGTTGTGTTCCTCCCAAAGCCTGCAATTGATGAACAAGCCGGGTCAGGCTATCGCAGTCCTGGGCGAGGTAAATGGGGACCAGCCCCTGCTGCATTGCAGCAGACGCAAGCACGTTCACGTCTGGCAGTGTTGGATCAAATACCGCAACGCCGGGTTGCCTTGGGGCTATCATGAGCTCTCCGTGAACTACGTTGTTCTGCCTGGGCCCGTTTCAGAACTGGTGACAGACGAGTCGTGGCAGGGACAGGGAGGTATGTGGCCTCCCTTTGGTTGTGCGCTTGAGCGCTTTATGAAATCTAGTCAATTCTTTTGGCTCGGACACGGTGAATGTGGTGGTCTTTGTGTTCCATTGTGTGACGAAGATCACCTATTGGTTGCGAACTGTAGCGGCTCAATCGATCTGAGCCGCTGACTTCAGTCTCTGGGTGGAAAAATCCCGGTCATTGCAACGCAATAACGCATGGCAACCTGGGGCGGTCGGTTATTAAAGTCCTGGCCCATGCCGGCATTGCCTACCGCCACAGTACCGGAACCACTGACGCTGGTGGTTACGCCTCCTACATTGGTCAGATGATCTGAGGCTGCGGCAGCCCATATCGCTGCTGCACTGGGTCCTCCTGGTGAAGCGGCGAGGTAGTTCTGTGTGGAAGAGGGGGTCACGGTATTGCTGCCCGAATTCGGTAGCACCGGAATGGTGACGTCGACATTGCCGAGGCTAGTGATCGAGGCGGCGTGATTGTGTGTAGGCAGGTTGGCCAGAGTTAGGGTAATGAACTCCCTGCCCGCCATGTTACCTTGCCGCACTGGTTGCAGGCCTGGACCAGTGCCCTGCCCGATACCGCTGCGTCCACGGTAATCAGGTAAAGCAAAGGTGCTTCTGCCGTCGCCACCATATTGTGTTCCGATTAATGAAAACAGGGCTGTATAGCTGGAGATAGGAAGTACCTGCCCGGCAGCCTCTTTATAGCCCCTCGGGCAGAAGTTGGCTGCGGTTGTGCAAACTGAGCCAATGTATGGCTCTGGTACACAGGTTGCAAAAACGCTCCCGCCTGAGACAGTTAACGCGAGAAAAGCTGACGATGCGAACAGGGTATGGGGGTGTTTCATTAGGGCTCCTCCTATGAGTCCAATCCGTCGGTCCATGCTGTGGTCACTTGTTGGCAGGGATCTGATTGGCTCCTTGTTTGCTGATTTGCGTAAGTAGGCGGGTCGAGGTGTCGATGATCCAAATGCGTTTCCGCCCGCCCGAGTATCAAATTACGGCAGAACTGGGTGGTTAATAAGTGATCAGTTAAAGGGTAGGCCAGGCATTACCGAAGCGCCAATGTGCGATGGGGTTGGATTGCCATTGATGGGAAATGAAATATGCTTAGCATGGTAAGGAATTAGCCACTTTGATCCGACGTCGGTTGAAGTCGCTTTCCCAGGGACGCTTTCTTGCAATGAATTGATATAAGACAAGTTTGTCTCAATTCGGAGGGGCTAACCTGCTATCCATTAGCATAGCGAGGTATTCAATGGTTCAAAGGAACTGGTTTTACGGACTGATAATCGGATGTTTCGGTCTGGCGTCCATGGCGCACGCGGAGTCTACCGTCAACGAGGCCATGGCCAAGCTGAACCAGATCCTGGGTAACCCGGAGCTGCATGACGCCAGTTACCAGGCAGGCCTTGAGCGGATTACCTTCTGTGCTTCCTGCCACGGCAAGGATGGCAACTCAAAGCGGGACTACATTCCCAACCTGGCGGCACAGCACCCGCTGTACCTGTTCGAGCAGTTTGAGAAATTCGCCGACGGCACCCGGGAAGACTATGTCATGTCCAGGCTGGCGAAGATCCTGACGCTGGAAGATCGCATCAACATAGCGGTCTACTACAGCGAGCAGGAGGCAAAGGCCCGGCAGGCTGATAACGCCGGGCAGGTGGAAGCCGGTGCCGAGGTGTTTGCCTCCGTGTGCACCAATTGCCATGGCCGCGCTGCTGAGGGTTTCCGCAACATGCCCAGGCTGGCAGGGCAGCCAGCGGAGTACGTTCGCAATGCCCTCAACCGGTTCCAGGATATGGACCCGGCCAGCTCCAGCTCGCCGATGATCGGCATCGCAAGCGGTTTGTCCGAGGACGACATTGCGGCGGTGGCGACCTACCTCCAGACCCTCTGATCATCGCCTTGGCGGTCACGCCGGCTGGTACACAGTCCAGGCGGCGTGACACCTGAATACCCATGATCGACACACGCTGATCAAAAAGCTGTTGATGCGAATCGTTCCTGTTTGTGTTCTAATCCGCGACATGTTGCATGCGGGAGAAGGCTATGGCCGCCGATGAATTGGCACAACGACGGGATATCAACGCTCTCTACACTGGCCATCATGACTGGCTTCAGCGGTGGCTGAGCAGGCAGACCGGCTGCTCGGAGATGGCTGCGGATCTGGCCCAGGAAACGTTCCTTCGGGTCATTCACAAGCAGCAGAAAGATCAGTGTTTCTCCATCAGTTATCCGCGCCGTTACCTTCGCATGGCTGCAAACAGCCTGATGATAGACCTCTTTCGGCGCAGGGCGGTGGAGCAGGCCTATCAGGAGGCTCTGGCGCAACGGGCGGATACCTGCACCCTCCCGTTGGAAGAACGGGAAATCATTCTGGAAACCCTGCAACGGCTGGATCGACTGTTGGGGCAGCTGCCGGGCCCGGTTCGCCAGGCGTTTCTGCTGTCCCGCCTGGAGGGGCTGACCTATGCCGAGATCGGTGACCAGCTGAAGGTGTCTGAACGAACCGTGAAACGATACATGCAACAGGCGTTTGTCCTATGTCTGGATCTGATGGTGTGACCGTGGATCGCCAGATACTGCTGCAGCAGGCCGCGGACTGGCTGGTGCGACTGGATCACGGCCCGCTCGCGGACGATGAGCAGCAGGCTTTCCAGGCCTGGTATCAGTCAAGCCCTGAGCACGAGCGGGTATGGCAGGCGGCCTGTCAGCTGAACCAGGATTTCGAGCGGGTGCCGGCGGGACTGGCGGCACCGGTGCTGGCCCGGCCCCGTGTCGGTCGCCGGGCCGTGCTCAAGGCCCTGGCCGGATTCGGTGTGGTGCTGCCGCTGGGATACGCCGTTCGTGAGCGTCACCTCTGGTTGGCGGACTACCGCAGTGACATCGGCGAACAGCGGACGCTGGTGCTGGACGATGGCAGCACCTTGATCCTCAACACGGCCACTGCTCTGGATGTGCAGTTTGATGAGCGGCAGCGCCAGATCCGGCTCTACCAGGGAGAAGTGTTTGTAGCCACCGGTCCGGATGCCGTCAGACCTTTATCGGTGGTGACCGACCAGGGCAGGGTGCGGGCCCTTGGTACCGAGTTTTCGGTGCGCTGTCTGGCGGATGCCGACCAGGTCTGTGTCGCGAAAGATCGGGTGGTGGTTGAGCCGGCGTCCGGAGCGGAACCGGCCCTGCTGGGTGATGGCCAGCGCTGTCTCTTTACCGCCAGTCGGGCCGGCCAGGTTGAGGCGCTGGCGCCTGATGCCCTGGCCTGGCGTCGTGGTGAGCTGATTGTTGACCGTTGGCCGCTCCGGGCGTTTCTCGCCGAATTGGCTCGCTACCGTCCCGGGTTGTTACGTTGTGACGATGCGGTGGCGAACCTAGAGGTTTCCGGGGTCTTCCTGACCGATAAAAGCGATCAAGCGCTGGAAGTGCTGGAGGCGGTTTTTGATCTTCAGGTGACCCGGGTCACACCGTACTGGGTCTCCGTTGGTAGAAGCTGAAGATAAATAATTCGCATTTGCTTGTCCCCTGAGCATGGGGCGCTTCGACTAAGTAGTACATCGAATCGAAATCGAAACTCATCGTCGAGGTGCTCCAATGCCAGTCACGTTTTCTCCTCGTCCTTCCGGGACAATCAGGATTCACCGCAGCTCATTGCTGGCCGTTGCCATTGCCGCTTCCGGCCTGGGCATGGCGGTGCCGGTGATGGCCGAGAGTCCGGCCGCCGAAGCACACCAGGCGTCGTTCAATGTTGCGCCCGGTGCCCTGTCGTCGGTACTGAATCAACTGGCCCGTCAGGCCGGGATCACGCTGTCGTTTGATCCTGCTCAGGTCGGCGGCCTGCAAAGCCAGGGAGTGGCGGGCAGCTATTCGGTTGAGCAGGCCATCCGGCAGGCGCTTGCGGGCACCGGCTGTGTGGTCAGCCGTACGGAGTCCGGTGGTTATTCGGTCAAGCGCGGCGCGGCGGAGAGTTCCCGGCGCCAACTGCCGGCTCTGACCATCAGTGCCGAAGCGGTTCAGGAGATTGCTCTGGGTTCGGTGGAGGGCTACGTCGCCCATCGCACCGCCTCAGCCACCAAGACCGATATTCCGCTGATGGAAACGCCCCAGTCGATCTCGGTGCTGACGGCGGACTTTGTCGATGCTATCGGCAGTGAAAGTTTGGCGGATGCGTTGACCTACGCCCCCGGGGTCAACACCGCACCCTGGGGGGACCAGTCGCACTACGACTGGCTCTACATCCGGGGCGCAGACGCCTATTCCCCCGGCTTCTATCTGGATGGCCTGCAACTGCGGAACAGCGGCAACTGGGGGCTCTGGAAAACCGAAAACTACGGTCTGGAGCGGATCGAGCTGCTGCGAGGCCCCTCCTCCACGCTGTACGGCCAGGGCGGCCCCGGAGGAGTGGTCAATCTGGTGAGCAAGCGCCCGGAAGGCGATGGCCCCAACGAGATCCGTGCACAACTGGGCAGCCACAATCACAAACAGCTGGCGGTGGATGTCACGGGCGCCCTGGATCAGGAGGGGCAGTGGCTGTATCGCGTTACCGGGTTGCTGCGGGACGCCGAACTGTCCACGGCTGATCTGGAGAATGATCGCCTGTTCTTGGCCCCGTCACTAACCTGGCAGCCCAATGACGATACCCGGCTGACCCTGCTGAGCCAGTACATGCGTGAGCGAACCGGCGCGGTCTGGCATGGCTACCCAACCGAAGGCACGCTGCTGGAGAACCCGAACGGCGACATTCCGATTTCCACCCTGTTGGGGGAGCCGGATTTCAACCGGTACCACCAGGACCAGTGGATGCTGGGGTATGAGTTCGAGCACTATCTGACCGATTCTCTGCGAGTCCAGCAAAACGCCCGTTACGGTACCTTTGATCTGGACTACGGTGTGATCTGGTCCAACGGATGGGTCACCCAGAACGAAGCGGACCCGGCGGCCGCCGAGAACTTCCGGGTGGTGAACCGGACACCGTTTGCCAGCGATGAGGAAGCCACTTCGGTGACGGTTGATACCCGCTTGCTGGCAGAGACCCGACTGGGCCGCTGGGACCACACCACGGTGCTGGGCTGGGACTACCAGTACACCCGGATGGACGTGCTGGCAAACTACGGCGGCACCGTGGCGCCACTGGACCTGTACGCACCCCGGTATGGCGCGAGCGTCGAACTGGCTGATCCCTTCATTAATGGGACAACCCGGCTGCACCAGTCTGGTATCTACCTGCAGAACCAGGCCAAGTTCGATGATCGCTGGATTGTCACCGTTGGTGGGCGCTATGACCAGGCCTCTGTGGACAATGAGGATTTCAACAGCAACAGCCGCAGTGACAACAGCGACTATGAGTTTACCGGTCGGGCGGGTCTGGTCTATGTGGCGGACAACGGCTTCGCACCGTACCTGAGCTATTCCGAATCGTTCATGCCCAATACCACGATCAATCCGGAGAACGGGCAGCCCTTCGAGCCGGAAACCGGTCGCCAATACGAGCTCGGGGCCCGTTACCAGCCTCTGGGACATCGTGCCCGTTACGCCGTGGCCGCGTTTGAGACGGTCCGTAGCGACTACGTGGTGTGGGAGTGGAGTTCCGGTGGACCGCGCCAGACCGGGGAAAACACCATCCGGGGAATCGAATTCGAGGCCCAGGCGGAACCGGTCGACAACCTCAACCTCCATGCCAGCTACAGCTGGATTCCCAAGGCAGACGTTACCGAGAGCGCCAACGCCGCCCAGGTTGGCAAACAGGACCTGGCGGTGTCAGAGCACCAGGTGTCGGTATGGTCGGACTATCGACTGGACAACGGCCTGAAGCTGGGGCTGGGGGTGCGTTATACCGGCTCCAATGACGGCACCAAGGAAGAGGCGCCGAAGCCGCTACCGTCCAGTACCCTGGTGGATGCGCTGGTGAGCTACGAGCTGCCGGACTGGCTGTTCAGCCTGAATGTCCGCAACCTCACCGATCGCGAAACCCTGCCGGCCTGTGGCAGCGATGAGTGCTACTACGGCGAACGCCGCAAAGTGGTTGCCAACGTCAGCTATCGCTGGTAAACGCTGAACGGCCGGGCTCCGTGGGGCCCGGCCAGTCTTGCGTTGAGGCGAGGGACTAGCAGCCCCGGAAAACCGCCTCCCGGCGTTCCAGGAATGACTGGATACCTTCTTTCACATCCTCGCTGGCCATCACCGGCTGGAGGTCCGGGAACAGCCGCTGCTTGGCGGCTTCCTGACCCGCGCTGACCGCCAGCTTGGAGGAGGCCAGGCTGCCGCTGACGCCCAGCGGTGCTGCCCGGGCAATCTTCTCAGCTATCGCCAGGGCGGCCTGAAACTGCTCGCCCGGTTCCACCAGTTCCTGTATCAGCCCCCACTGGTAGGCCTGTTCCGCAGTCCACTCGTCGCCGGTGAGCAGGTAGCGCTGGGCGTTGCCCCAGCCAATCTCCCTGGGCAGGCGGATGGTGGCGCCACCGCAGGCAAAGATGCCCCGCTTGACTTCCAGCTGGGCGAACCGGGTGCCCCTGGCAGCCACGCGAATGTCGGTGTTGAGCATCATTTCCACGCCACAGGTGTAACAGATGCCCTGGGCGGCGAACACCACCGGTTTGGTGAGGCCCTCACCGGTGATGTGGAACGGGTCCAGCTCACCTTCGCCGGGCGCAATGCCGGAACCGTTGGCGAATACCCCGGCCCAGTCGTCCAGTTGCAGACCGCTGGTGAAGTGATCCCCCTCGGCGTACACCAGCCCCACCCGCAGGTCCGGGTCATGCTGCAATTGGTGATAGGCGCTGGCGATCTGGTGGTACATCGCCCGGTTCATGGCGTTCATTTTGTCAGGGCGGTTGAGCCCGATCAGCAGGATATGCCCCTGCCTTTCTACCTTGACCAGTGACATCAGAACCACTCCGTTTGCATGTTGAGGCAGGTGTTGTCCTGATTGCGCAGCAGCACCAGGTCCTGGGCGACGGTGGGCAGCTCCCAGTGGAAGAAGTACTGGGCGGCCTGCAGTTTGCCGTTGTAGAAATGGCGGTCGGCGTCGGAGCTGGCGGAGGCGAGGCCGTCGATGGCAGCGTTGGCCTGGCGCAGCCACATCCACGCCACGATGATGTTGCCGAACAGGTGCAGATAGCAGGAGGCATTCGCCAGGGCTGGATCGGGATCGCCTCCCATCAGTGACTTACCGAGGGTTTGCGTCACCTTGACCGCCTGCTGCAGGGTTTCGCTCAGGGACAGCGCCCAGGGCTGGCAGCGTTCGCTGGTGGCTGCCTTGAGATCCACCTGCATCTCCTGCAGCAGGATCTGCAGGCCATGGCTCTGGTCCTGCCACAGCTTGCGGCCCAGCAGGTCCAGGGCCTGGATGCCGTTGGTACCCTCGTGGATCGGATTCAGCCGGTTGTCGCGCCAGCACTGCTCGACCGGGTATTCCCGGGTATAGCCGGCGCCGCCGTACACTTGGATCGCCAGGTCGTTGGCTTTGGGGCCGTACTCGGATGGCCAGGCCTTGATCACCGGCGTCAGCAGATCCAGCAGTTTGCCGGCCTCCTCCCGCTTTTGCGGATCGGGGTGGGTGTGCTGGTCGTCCATCAGCCGGGCGCCAAACAGGCACAAGGCCAGGCCGCCTTCGCTGTAGGCCTTCTGGGCCAGCAGCATGCGGCGCACATCCGCGTGTTCGATGATCGGAACCTGGGGGCTTTCCGGGTTTTTCTCCGAGGGCTTGCGGCCCTGCAGGCGGTCCTTGGCGTACGCCAGGCTGTGCATGTAGCCACGGTAGCCTATCACCGCCGCGCCAAAGCCCACGCCGAGGCGTGCCTCGTTCATCATCTGGAACATGTACTTCAGGCCCTGATGGGGCTCGCCCACCAGGTAGCCGTGACAGGGCGCGTCGTCACCGAAGCTGAGCGCGGTGGAGGTGGTGCCGCGATAGCCCAGCTTGTGGATCAGCCCGGCCAGGCTGACGCCGTTGCGTTCTCCGGGGTTGCCGTCGGCATCGACCCGGAACTTGGGCACGATGAACAGGGAGATCCCTTTGACGCCGGCCGGCGCACCTTTGATCTTCGCCAGTACCATGTGAACGATGTTGTCCGTCAGTGACTGCTCACCGCCGGAAATGTAGATCTTGGCGCCCTTGATCAGGTAATGGCCTTGGTCGGTGGGAGAGGCGGAGGTGCGGATATCCGCCAGACTGGAGCCGGCGTGGGGTTCGGTGAGGGCCATGGTACCAGCGAACCGGCCAGACAGCATCGGTGGCAGAAAAGTGCTGCGCTGCTGCTCGTTGCCGAAAACGCGGATCAGGTTTGCCGCGGCCGTGGTCAGAAATGGATAGCCGGCAGTGCCCGGGTTGGCGGCGGTGAAGAAGCCATTGCAGGCCGCCATGATGGATTCCGGCAGTTGCATACCGCCCAGCGCCTCGTCGTAACGGCCGGCAAGGAAGCCGGCTTCGGCGTAGGCGTCGAACGCCTGCTTGACCTCGGGCAGCATCTGCACCTCACCATCGACGAAGCGGGGTTCGTCCTTGTCGGCAGCGCTGTTGTGATTGGCAAAGGTCTCCCGCGCCATCCGGTCGGCGGTTTCGATGACGGCGTCGAAGGTGTCCTTGCTGTGATCCCGGAATCGCTCCCGCTGCAGCAGGGCTTCCGTGTCCATCACATCGTATAGCTGGAACGCCAGGTCGCGGCGATCAATCAGGGTGTCGGTCATAGTTGTGTCCCGGGTGTGGTCCTTGGCGAGCCCCCGGGAACCGGAGGCTACTGAGCATGGCACCAAGCCTCTCACACTGTCTGCTCTCACGGAACCGGCATTTCTGACATAATATTGGCCAATCCCGCCACATGATCGGATTCTACGGAGACACCATGCAGACCATCACCGTGATTGGTTTTGACGGCGCCCTGGCCAGCGCCATCACCGGCGTGATCGACCTGTTCCGGCTTGCCGGCGTTACCTGGGCGCGGATTCACGGTGAGGCTCCCCAACGTCACTTTGAGACCCGACTGCTGACCCGGGATGGAGCTCCCTGCCGTTGTATCAATGGCATTGGTCTGCTGGCAGACGGGGCATGGGCTGAAGCGGCAGAGGCCGATCTGGTGGTGATCCCCACCATTGGCGGGCCGATTGAGGCGGTGCTGGCGGAGAACAGCGCGCTGGTGACCTGGCTGGCCGGGTTGGCGGTGGGTGAATGTGGTGGCGTGAGAGTGGCCAGCAACTGCACCGGCGCCTTCCTGCTGGCTGAAGCCGGCCTGCTGGACGGGCGGCGGGCAACCACCCACTGGGGCTTCAGCCGCCAGTTTCGCCAGCGCTACCCCGGGGTGCAGCTGCAACCGGACAGCCTGGTAACGGTGGATGGCCCAGTGGCCTGTGCCGGAGGTGGCATGGCCTGGTGGGACCTGGTCGTCTATCTGGTGGAACGGCTGGCCGGGGCCCAGGTGGCCCGCGAATTGGCCAAGGCTTTCGTCATCGATGCCGGGCGTACCAGCCAGGCGCCCTACAGTGTCCTGCAAACCCGTCGCTACCACTCGGATGACACCATCCTGGCGTTGCAGGACTGGCTGGAACAGCGGTTTCACGAATCCCTGCCACTGGCGGCCCTGGCGTTGCAGGCCGGCTTGACCGAGCGCTCCCTGTTGCGTCGCTTCCGCCTCGCGACCGGCGATACCCCCACCAATTACCTGCAGCTGCTGCGGGTGGAAGCGGCCCGGCGACGCCTGGAATCCAGCCGCGACAGTCTCGAGACCATTACCCGCGCTGTCGGGTATGAGGATGTCAGTTCATTCAGTCGACTGTTCCGGAAACACACCGGACTGTCCCCGGGCGCCTATCGGGCACGATTCAGTTAATCAGAGGCTCCCTGAGGTTCTTTTCAGGCACTATTTGTCAAAAAAGCCAAACTGCGTAAGCACAACACAGACGCCGATCAACAACACCATGAATTTCCAGTCCTGGCCGTTTTCCTTCACGAAGTCATAGAGCGACTGGTCCTTGCGGCTCTTGAACTCCACATCCACTTCCCGGGTCAAGAACCGTCCGAGTCGGGATGGTTTTCTGGGGCGTTTTCTTCGCATAGCTCCCTGTGTTTAATGCTCGGTTGGTTGTTCTCGTTATGTTGTGGCAGCTTTTTTGATAGGGGCGAGTCGGTTGCGGATACATGACTGACCAGAACCCTGAACCCCCATAGTAGTGACAATATGGGCCAACATAGAAGCAATAACGTTTGGCCAAAAGGCCCTGTGAGAAGAATAGCCAAGCTGCAGACCAGTACGACGAGGTAGAGGCAGGTCCACATTCTGAGCTTTGCATCCACCTGATGCGCTTTTCTGACGTTTTTGTTGAATGCGAGAACAGCGACACTGCAAAGCAGCATGGCGACGACAAAAGGAGTCGTATCGGCCGAGGGGTTGGTGGAAAATAGAAAAATAAGGAAAGTTGGTGCTCCGAGTACAGGTAGCAGATAGTACCTCAGATAGGCGCCTTCTTGGGCTATATAACTCCAAGTCAGATTCCACCAATGCCTTTCCTTGTTTTCTAGTCTTGTCAATTTAGACACGAGGAATGGCAGCCCAAAAATCGAAACAACGACTCCCGCAGCAATCAATAGAAGACATAGTGAAGCGATGACTGAATGCATATCGGTTTTTAGTGGCTGATGTGTTGATGGTGTCAGGACAGGTTGATGCGCCGGCAAACCCGATCGGCTTGCTTGAGCAGTGTCGGGTTGCGGTATTTGCCGTGCATTTGCTGCACGGCCTGGTAGGCGTCGTTCTGCCTGATGCCTTCGGCGGTTACGTAGAGCGGGGTGTTGCTGTTGCCGCGGTAAAGGGCGAAGTCGTCGCCAATGTCCCGGAACGGTTTCTTGGCGACGCCGATGATGATGGTACTGCCGTCCAGGGCGTCGTAGAGGTGTTTCCCAAGGCCGGGCTGGTGTTTGCCATCCAGATACACGTATCCATCAATCACGATCACGTCCGGCTTGAGGTCGTGTTCCCGCAGCAATGTGAGGATGCACGGGAGTTCCCGTTTGTAGAAGCTGCCAGGCACATAGTCGGCGATGTTGTCGACCTGTGACTGGTAAATGCCTGTGGCTTCGCTGTCCTGCCAGTGCTGAAAGGCAATACCCGCGACGCTGGCGGTCGTGCCTCTGTAGTCTACATCGATTGCTAGTATCATGCCGGTTCGTTCCGTGTGCCGGTGTCGGTGTTAATCCGAGGCTCCTTAAACACTTTAACGAGGCTGCGGAATCAGGGCAATCGGGGCCGGGCAGTCGATTGTGGCGCGGCTTCGTGGTATATCAGCTACCCGAGATCGCCGTTAAGCGGCAACGCAGGGCCATGCATGGTCCCCGAGATTGGTTAGGAGTGAGAGACAATGCCAAGAGCAAGTGAGATCAAGAAGAACTCGGCGGTGGAATACGACGGCCGGGTCTACTTTGTGAAGGACATTGAACGGTCCGTGCCCCAGGGCCGGGCTGGCGGTAGCCTCTACCGCATGCGTATGTACGACGTGGTGACCAACAACAAGCTTGACCAGACCTTCAAGGATTCGGACATGCTGAATCTGGCGGACCTGGTCCGTCGGCCGGCGACCTTCTCCTATTCGGATGGCGAAGAGTATGTGTTCATGGACAGTGAGGACTTCAGCCAGTACAGCCTCAATAAGGAGTCCATTGAAGACGAGCTGCTGTTCATTACTGAAGACATGCAGGGGCTGATGGTCATTCTGGTGAGCGACGCACCGGTGGCTCTCGATCTGCCGACCACGGTGGAGCTGGAAATCACCGAGACCGACCCGTCCATCAAGGGTGGCTCCGCTACGGCCCGGACCAAGCCGGCAACCCTGTCCACCGGGCTGGTGGTGCAGGTTCCGGAGCACATCTCCACCGGCGACCGCATCAAGGTCAACGTGGAAGACCGCAAGTTCCTCAGCCGGGCCTGAGGCTCATCCCAGCGGGGCGCTGCCGGCGCTCCCGCTGCCTGAACCTTCCTTTCCTGTTTCCCTTTTCAATTTCTCCTCTGCTTTCTTGGCAGACCTACATCCCCCGGTCTTTGACGTTCTCCATCACCACGAAGGTGCTGGTCTGCACCACGTGGGGCAGGGCAGAGATCTGCTCCCCCAGCACCGTGCGATATTCGGTCATGTTGCGGGTACGGACCTTCAGCAGAAAATCGAAGTTACTGGCGATCATATGGCACTGCTCCACCGCCGCGATGTCCCGTACCGCATTATTGAAGGCGGTAAGGGCTTTGCTGCTGGTGTCGTTCAGGGTGACTTGGGCAAAGGCGATGTGATTCAGTCCCAGCTTGGCCTGGTCTACCAGGGCGGTGTAGCCGGTGATATAGCCCTGTTCCTCCAGCCGTCGCATGCGGACCTGGCAGGGCGTTTTGGACAGCCCGACGCGGGACGCCAGGTCGGTGACGGTGATGCGTCCGTTCTTCTGGAGTTCCCGCAGGATGGAGTGGTCGATTCGGTCCAGGTCGGCCATAAGGGATTGCACCTGTGCTTGGGTGAAGGTCTGGTTGCCTAAAATTCACAGTATTTTAATCCATATCCGGATATTTTGGCATTAATAAAGTCCAAGTGGCTGGTCGTTGGCGGGCTAAAAGGGAAATCGACTTTCTGTGCATCGGTAGAATGCTGCGGTGAGACCAACAATGATGAGGTGATGACAATGAACCCGCAGCAGTCAGTGACTCCCGATCTGATCGAGTGCCGTCAAAACATCCGTGACCACTACCTGGCCAACGAACACCAGGTGATTCATGGGCTGATTGCGGAAGCCCAGCTCACCCAGGCGGAACGCGAGGCGATGTCTGTCCGCGCTGCGGATCTGGTGCGAGCCGTGCGGGCCAATGCCAAGCCCACCATCATGGAAAAATTCCTGTCCGAATACGGCCTGACCACAAAAGAGGGCGTTGCCCTGATGTGTCTGGCCGAGGCACTGCTGCGGGTGCCGGACAACATGACCATTCACGCACTGATTGAAGACAAGATCACCTCTGGTAACTGGGGCGCCCACGTCGGCAAGGCGTCTTCGTCTTTGATCAACTCCACCACCCTGGCGCTGCTGATGACCAGCAACCTGCTGAAAGACTCTGAGCGCCAGAGCGTGGGTGACACCCTGCGCAAGATGATCAAGCGCCTGGGCGAGCCGGTGGTTCGCACCGTTGCCGGTCAGGCAATGAAAGAGATGGGCCGTCAGTTCGTTCTGGGTCGTGACATCGACGAAGCCCAGGATCGCGCCAAGACCTATATGGAAAAGGGTTACACCTATTCCTACGACATGCTCGGCGAAGCCGCCCGCACCGACGCCGATGCGCTGCGCTATCACCGCGCCTACGCCGACGCCATCAACCGTATCCGCCCGGCCTGCACCGGCGATGTCCGCAAGAACCCGGGGATTTCGGTCAAACTGTCCGCCCTGCACGCCCGTTACGAGTTCGGTCACAAGGAGCGGGTGATGGAAGAACTGGTGCCCCGGGCACTGGAACTGGCCAAGATGGCTCGTGATGCCAACATGGGCTTCAACATTGATGCCGAGGAAGCGGACCGTCTCGACCTCTCCCTGGATGTGATCGAAGCAATCCTGGTGGACCCGGAGCTGGCCGGATGGGACGGCTTTGGTGTGGTGGTACAGGCCTTTGGCAAGCGCGCCTCCTTTACCCTGGACTGGCTCTACGCGCTGTCTGAAAAGCTCGACCGTCGCATCATGGTGCGACTGGTGAAAGGCGCCTACTGGGATGCCGAGATCAAGCGAGCCCAGGTGATGGGGCTGGAAGGCTTCCCGGTGTTCACCCGCAAGGCCTGCAGCGATGTGTCCTACCTCGCCTGTGCCAAGAAACTGATGGGCATGACGGACCGCATTTACCCGCAGTTCGCCACTCATAACGCCCACTCGGTATCGGCAATTCTGGAGTTGGCCCAGGGCCGTGACTGCTACGAATTCCAGCGTCTGCACGGCATGGGGGAATCCCTGCACGACCAGGTCATCCGCGAAAGCGGCGTGCCCTGTCGGATCTACGCGCCGGTGGGTGCGCACAGTGACCTGCTGGCGTACCTAGTGCGCCGGCTGCTGGAGAACGGTGCCAACAGCTCGTTCGTCAACCAGATCGTCGATACCAGCATCACCCCTGAGCAGATTGCCCAGGACCCGATCGACGTGGTGGTCGCCATGGGCGACAACATCGCCAGTAAGGCTATCGTGCGCCCGGAAGCGCTGTTCGGTAGTGAGCGTCGTAACTCCAAGGGCTGGGACATCACCGATCCTGTCACCGTCGCCGAGATTGAGCGTGGCCGTGGCGAATACCGCAGTCACCGCTGGACCGGTGGTCCGGTTATGGCCGTGGACGCGGTGGGCACCGAAGTACAGATGGTGCGTAACCCGGCCGATCCGGACGACCTGGTCGGGCATGTGACCCAGGCTTCCGAGGCGGATATTGACGCCGCCATTACCGCTGCCCAGGGTGGTTTCCAGGAGTGGTCCGTGATGTCCGCCGAGCAGCGCGGCGCCTGCATTCGAAAGGTTGGCGACCTGTTCGAGGCCCACGCCGATGAACTGTTCGCACTGACTACCCGTGAGGCCGGTAAGTCCCTGCTGGACGCCATTGCCGAGATTCGCGAGGCGGTGGATTTTGCCCAGTTCTACGCTGACGAAGGTATCCGTTACCAGGGCAGTGGTGAGGCTCACGGCATCATGTGCTGTATCTCACCGTGGAACTTCCCGCTGGCGATCTTCGCCGGTCAGGTCCTGGCCTGCCTGTCTGCCGGCAACGTGGTGCTGGCCAAGCCGGCGGAGCAGACCTCGCTGATCGCCGTACGGGCGGTTGAGCTGATGCATGAGGCCGGCATTCCCAAGGCCGCCATCCAGCTGCTGCCGGGCACCGGTGCCACTGTGGGGGCGGCGCTGACCTCCGACCCGCGTCTGGCCGGAGTGTGCTTCACCGGTTCCACCGCGACGGCCCAGCGCATCAGCGGTGTGATGGCTGAGAAGATGGCGCCGGACGCGCCGCTGGTTGCTGAGACCGGCGGCCTCAATGCCATGATTGTCGATTCCACAGCGCTGCCGGAACAGGTGGTGCGCGACGTGCTGGCGTCCTCGTTCCAGAGTGCCGGCCAGCGCTGTTCCGCCCTGCGGATGCTGTATGTCCAGAAAGACATTGCCGACCACCTGCTGGAAATGCTGTTCGGTGCCATGGAAGAGCTGGGAATTGGTAACCCGTGGCTGTTGTCCACTGACGTGGGCCCGGTGATTGACCAGGCCTCCAAGGACCGCATCGAAGCCCACTGCAATCGCTTCGCCAAGCAGGGCCGGGTACTCAAACGCCTGCCGGTACCGGAGAAGGGCCTGTTTGTGGCGCCCACCGTGATTCGGGTGAACGGCATTGAGGAGCTGGAGGAAGAGATCTTCGGGCCGGTTCTGCACGTGGCCACGTTTGAGGCCCGTGACATCGACCAGGTGGTCGATGCCGTTAATGCCAAGGGGTATGGCCTGACGTTCGGTATCCACAGCCGGGTGGATCACCGGGTGGATCGCATTGCCCGCCGTATCAAGGTGGGTAACACCTACGTCAACCGAAACCAGATCGGTGCCATCGTGGGCTCCCAGCCGTTCGGTGGTGAGGGGCTGTCCGGCACTGGTCCCAAGGCCGGTGGCCCGCAGTATGTGCGCCGGTTCATGAAAGCCGGGACCGAGTCCCGGGCGGCGGACAGCTCTGCCAAGGCGGTTGATGCCAAGCAGCTGCGTGGCCTGATCCACAAGCTGGAAGGCCAGCAGGCGCTGGCACCGGAAGCGCGGATTGAGGCCCTGCGGCCGATCTTCGGCAAGGTACCGGCACCGCTGGACACCGGCTATGAAGAAATGCCGGGACCGACCGGGGAACTCAACCGTCTGTCCTGCCATGCCCGTGGTGTGATCCTGTGCCTGGGACCGGACCGTGAGTCCGCCATGGCGCAGGCCGCAACGGCGCTGTCCCAGGGCAACAAGGTGGTGATGATTGCGCCGGGGGTTGCCGACGTGGTGAGCCAGGCCGCGAATGCCGGCTTGCCGGTAGTGGGCGCTGAAGGCCTGCTGGCACCGGAAGCCCTGGTGTCTGCAGCTGGCTTTGAGGCGGTGGTGAGTGTGGCCGAGCAGGATCTGCTCAAGGCCTACCGTCAGGCACTGGCCCGTCGCGACGGCGCCCTGCTGCCGCTGATCACCGAGCCGACCCTGGACCAGCGCTTCGTTATCGAGCGTCACCTGTGTGTGGACACCACCGCGGCGGGTGGCAACGCAAGTCTGATTGCTGCTTCCGAGTAAAGCCGTTACATAGCGCGGTGATTACGGAACCGCCTGAATGCTCTGCGTTCAGGCGGTTTTTTTGTCTGTTGTTTATGTTCTTAAGACTCAATCAGAGTCTACTTAAGTGAAAATGAGTCTATATAGCGTTTGATAATGGTGTGCGGTATTCTGGGATGGATTTGGCCGAGCTTTACCAGCCGTGGCCACTTGGAAAACCATTTCAGAGTCTCTGATGCCCCGTCATGATCGAAACCGCCATACCCCACGTCGCCCCCAATTCCGCTTCCCGCACCTTTAGTCATCGTGATCTGAGCCAGTTTGGTGAACGATTCGCCCTGGACTATCGCTACCCGGACAACGCCTCACCGACGGACATACTTTCCGGCCAGGTCGAGGAATTCAGCTTCCGGCCCGGTATGCAGCTGGTGCTATCGGACGTGGAGGTGCTGGAAACCTACGAATCCCGTTCGCTCAATCCTGCGCCGCTGTGCCTGGTGGTGGTTCTGGAAGGGCTGGTGGGGCTCTCACTGGGGTCCCAGACCATGGAACTGTCGGACCGAACGGTGGCCACGCTCCATATGGAGCAGGAGGCGCGGCTCGATGCCCGGCAGCGCCGCGGACAGCGTCTCAAGGTGCTGACCCTGAGCGTGGATGCCGCCTCGCTGACGGCGCTGGAAGTGGCCGCCGGCCACCAGACCCGCGGACAGGTGTGGCAACTGCCGGATTACCTCGCCCAGGCATTGACAGCGCCTCAGTCCTCACCGCTATGGCTGGAGGGGCTCAGCCTGCAACTGCTGTCCCTGGGCCTGCAGGGGGCTGAAGAGACCACAGCGGGGTCGCCCGTGAGCCCGCGGGATCGGCGCCGCCTGGCGGATCTCCGCGATCGACTGGCCGCGGAACCGCAACACAACTACACCATGACCGCGCTGGCCGGGCTGGCGGCCATGAGTCCGAGCAGCCTGCGCAGCAAGTTCAAGGCGGTGTACGGCCAGACCGTGTTTGAGTTCCTCAAGGCGCGTCGGCTGGAGCTGGCACGAGGTTACCTGGAGCAGGGTTACAGCGTGCAACAGGCCGCTCACTTCACCGGTTATCGTCATGCCACCAACCTGACGGCGGCGTTCCGTCGCCGCTATGGCCTGCCGCCGAGTCAGTTGGTTCGGCGGTAGCTTCGCTTGGCAGCTGACTGCGTTGTCGCCTCAAATTGACATCCTGTCGTTTCCCATAGCTTCTGTGGCAATAATTACTGAATAATAATGATTTGCATTAAGGGGCGATGTGTCCCTTGATTCACTGGCTTTTGGCAGTGGTTGCGGGCGTTGGCTGCCAAGCCTTTGCCGATACTGCCATGGAAAGGAGATGTCACTGGATGCCCTCGAAGTATCGTTATCTGTCGTCCGTTCGCCACGCCGGCTGTCTTGGCCTGGTGGTTGTTCCCTTGCTGTCGAGTCCGCAGGCGCTGGCCGGGGATGAGGTGATTCAGCTGGGGACGGTGGAGATCACCAGTCGCGAGCTGGCTGCCGATTCCGAGCAGCGCTCGAGCTATGCGCCGGGTGCCAGCACCACCGCCACCAGTCTGCCACTGTCGATCAAGGAGACGCCTCAGGCTGTGAGTGTGGTGACCCACCAGCAGATTGAGGATCAGGCGCTGGGTACCAGTGGCGACATTCTCCAGCAGGCGCCGGGTGTGTCGATGACCCGCCGGGACAGCAACCGGGTGAGCTTTTCCGCCCGCGGCTACGCCATCAAAACCTACCAGTTCGATGGCCTGCTGACGCCGATTCAGGGCTTCTGGAACTTTGGTGATACCGAGTGGGACAGTGCGATCTACGACCGCATCGAGGTGGTGCGGGGCGCGACCGGTCTGCTGACCGGTGCCGGCGACCCGTCTGCCAGCGTCAACTTCATCCGCAAGAAGCCACTGCCGGAGTTTGCGGCCAATGCGTCAGTCGGCGTGGGCCGGTGGGACAAGCAGCGTATTACCGCGGATGTTTCCACACCGTTGAGTGAGGATGGTCGTACCGCCGCCCGGGTGATCGCGGTCCGCGATACCGGTGACAGCTACGTTCATAACCTGCGGGATGAGCGGGAAACCTACTACGGCATCATCAATACTCAACTGGCGACCGGCACGGAGATTTCCCTCGGGGTTGAGTACCAGCACAACCAGACGGACGGCTCAGGCGCCGGCTTCCCGTTGTTTCACGCCGATGGCAGCCGCACCGATTTTGACCGCTCGGCCGCCAACAACACTGATTGGTCCGGCTTCTTCAATGAGACCACCCGCGGCTTTGTCGACATCTACCACTTTCTCGACAATGGCTGGCGGCTGCGAGCGGCCTACAGCTATGACGACGGCAACTATGGCCTGAACTACCTGTTCCGTGGCGGTTACCCCGATCAGCAGACGGGTGAGGGAATGACCAAGTATTTCGCCAACTACCGTGGCCACCGCAGCCGCCAGGACCTGCACTTCACCGCCGAAGGTCCGTTTGAACTGTTTGGCCGGGAGCACGAGCTGGCGGTGGGTTGGATGCGGATGGAAGACGATCTGGACATGACCGTCGCCCTGCCAGCCGACGGTGGGCCGGAAATTGGCCGCTATCTGAACGGCCGCGGAGATGTAGTGGACGAGCCGGCCTGGGGCCAGTTCAACAGTAACGATGACAGCAAGCTGGTGCAGAGTGGTGCCTACGCGGTCACCCGTCTGTCGGTGGCTGATCCTCTTCACCTGGTGCTTGGCATGCGTTTGAGCAACTGGGATCTCGAACAGGTCTACTACGGCGAAGAGCGGGATTATTCCTACAGCAATGAGCTTACCCCCTACGCCGGTGTGGTGTACGACATCAACGATCGCATCAGCACCTACGTCAGTTACACCGAAATCTTCCAGACCCAGAACAAGCGCGATCCGGACGGCGATTTGCTGGACCCGGTAACCGGTCGCAACTACGAACTGGGTGTGAAGGCGACACTGGCGGAGCAGCTGGACGGCAACCTGGCCCTGTTCCGCAGCGAGCAGGACAACCTCGCCGAGGCCATCCCTGATGTGCCGGTGCAGGGCCGTCCGGATACCCAGGCCTACCGTCCGGTTGATGGCGGCACGGTGGAAGGGGTGGAAGCGGAACTGGTGGGTCGTCTGGCGCCGGGCTGGAGTCTGAGTGCCAGCTACACCCTGGCCACCGCCCGGGATGCCGATGATGAGCGGGTCAACACCCTGCATCCCCGTCAGCAGTTCAAGCTGTTCACTGCCTACCAGCTCCAGGGCGATTGGCGAGCGCTTCGGGTGGGCGGTGGTGCCCGCTGGCAGAGTGAGGTGTTCACCCGTGCCAACAACCCCA
Organism: Marinobacter xestospongiae; assembly: GCF_023156385.1. Taxonomy (GTDB): domain Bacteria; phylum Pseudomonadota; class Gammaproteobacteria; order Pseudomonadales; family Oleiphilaceae; genus Marinobacter; species Marinobacter xestospongiae. The sequence continues at coordinate 270,837 of NZ_JAKZAK010000002.1, read as the reverse complement.
ACGGTAAGGTGCGTGTCGGCCAGGGCAGCTACGTGGTGGCGGACCTGATGGCTCGATACACCTTCAGCGACCAGCTCAGTGCCCAGCTTAACGTCAACAACCTGTTCGACCGGGAGTACCTGGAACAGGTCGGCTTCTACAGTCAGGGCTGGTGGGGCGAACCCCGAAACCTGCAGCTGGCGCTGAACTACGACTTCTGACGTGCAGTTAGACGCCCCGACTTCCGATTGAGTCACTCCTTGGCCAGGGCACTTGCCCTGGCTTTTTTGTCTGCATCTTCTATTCGGCATTGTCCGGACGCTAGGATAGGCTTCTCAATCTTTCAGGGAATCGCGTGTAGCCATGGAAATTGTGCGAATCGTTGTTGCCACCGGCGTTTTTCTCGGGGCCTGTTTTCTGATCTGGGATGGTCTGGTGTCGACGCCCACGGGCTGGGCTTTATTGGTGCTTGCGGCCCTCTGTTTCGGTCTGGCCTACCTGATCTGGCCAAGCCGGAAACGGGGGCAGCGTGATCAGGAGCATCCATTGCTGGATGTGCTGGAAGTGGTGCTGGAATTGCCGGTTGAGTGCCTGATCTGGCTGATCCGTGGGCTGGGGCGATTGGTGAGTGGTAAAGGTGTGGATATCGACTTTTAAGGAGCGCCTGATGAACTCCGAATCGTCTCTGCGCGATCAGAGGCTCCTTAAAGCTCGGTCCTGAGCAAAAAAAGCCGGCCTATGCTCAAGGAGCTGTCGATTTTCCGAGTCGCCGTTCGACTCTGTCGAGAAGGACCCCATTCCACACCCACTTGCCCTTAGCGGGGCCAAGGAGCATCCCATGACCAACCCCATTCCAGACGGCATGACCGGCCTGATTCCCCACCTTGTCTGTGATCCCTGCGATCAGGCCATTGAGTTCTACGCCAGAGCCTTTGGCGCCGAAGAGCTGAGTCGTTCGGTTCACCCGGAGACCGGCAAGATTCTCCATGCGGCCATGCGCCTTGGATCGCAGGTGCTGTTCATGAGCGACGACTTTCCGGAGTTCTGTGCCGATGGCAAGCCCAGCTCCCCGCAGGCCCTGGGCGGGACGCCGGTGACTGTTCACCGCTATGTCGCGGACTGTGACAACGCCCTTGCAACGGCGCAGTCCGCCGGTGCGACCCTGGTGATGCCGGCGGAAGACATGTTCTGGGGCGATCGCTATGGCATTGTGGTTGACCCGTTCGGGCACCGCTGGTCGTTGGCGACCCACATCCGTGACGTCACCGAGGATGAGATGAAGGCCGCAATGTCTGACCTGTCGATGGCCTGAGGCGATTCGGGTTACCTCCGGATCAACTCTGATCGGCCTGCCCCCTGTGCGGGTCGATCAGTTGCCGGGCCTCCACCTGTTCCAGAATTCGCCGTTCCAGGGTTTCATTGAGCTGCTCCAGCTCCTGTGTGCGAGCGGCCACCCGCCGTTCCAGCGAGGCGTTGGTATGGATCAGCATGTCAGTGAGTTCATTGATGGCTCTGGAAAGATCCAGAATTTCCCGGCCGGCCTGTGGGTTTTCGGTGGTTCTCAGATCGTACTCGCCGCCAAGAATGCGCCGGCTCTCCTCGGCCAGCCGCGTGACCGGGCCGGCAATTGCCCGGGCGATGAGCACGCCCAGTAACAGGGCCGCGATCAGCAGCGAGATTGCGGCCATGGCGACGGTGGTGCGAAAGTCGGACACCGGCGCCAGTATTTCGGCGTGATCCATTTTTACGGCCAGTTGCCAGTCGAGCGTGGGCAAAGGGCGCAGGGCCACCATGGTAACCGTGTCCCGGTAGTCGGAGGCGGCCTCCAGCGTGGCGTTGGACTTTCCGTTCAGGCTCGCCGCAAAGGGGCTGGACAGCTCCCGGAGCGGCTGCAGGTAGAACTCGGGACGATGTCGCAGTGGTGTCAGCAGATAGGCTTCACCCTGTCTGTTTCGGGCAGTGAGCAGGGTTTCGCCGGTCTGGCCCAATCCGGTGGTGTCGGCGGTGGTCCGCAGCAGCTCATCAGCGGACAGCGTGACCTGAACCTTGCCGACCACCACGTCGTCAATAACCATGGCTTGGCTGAGCGTGGCAAACAGGTGACCGGTCTGGTCCGAGGCCAGGTTGATCAGGCCCGGACTGTTCTCTCGGGAGGAGAACTCGATCATTCTGGCGATGGTTTGAATCGGCTCGCCCGCGGATGCGACAACCCTGCCGTCCAGGGTCGAGACCTGGATGCTGCGAACGGCCCGCACCGACTGCTGGGCGTCGGCCAGTATGGCCGCCATTTTGTCCTGGTCGGATTGCTGCGCGATGATGCCGTAGCGCTGCAGGCTGATGCGCAGCTGGGTACGACTGGCAATCAGTGCCACCCGGTCCTGCCAGGCCAGGATCACTTCCGCTATCTTGCCCTGCTGATGGGTGGCAATGGCGTTAAGGCGCTCCCTGACCGAGTCACTGACCACGTCACTGCCTTTCTGGTAAGACAGGTACGTCATGGAGACGATGGCAAGCAGCACCAAGCCCGTACAGGCGGCAATCACGCGTTGATAGATGGACACAGACTCACTCCCTTGACCGGTATGGCCCGCCGCTTCAGGCTGGCCCCAGTTAAAGCTAGCACAGCCTGGGAGTCTGAGTAGGTCCTGTTCCGTGTTGGCTACGTCAGCCCCTCGGCCAGCCCCTGGGTCAACGCCCGGGCTGGCAGTGGCTGGCAACCGCTGATGTTCTGGCCGGCCCAGAGCGGGCTGAAATCGCCGCTGCCCAGGCTTTCCGCCTTTGCCCTCAAAGGTGCTGACGCTGCGGTTGCCAGCGGGAATGCCGGCGCTTGATCACTCATGGGGCCCAGTGCCCGAATCATGCGGTTGACGATCCCCCGCGCCGGTCGACCACTGAACACGTTGGTAACGGCGGTTGTGAGGCCGGCGTCGCTCTGCAGAGCGGCCCGGTGTACCGCAGACGTGGTGGCCTCAGGGCAGAGCAGGTAGACCGTACCAACCTGGACACCACTGGCCCCCAACGCCATGGCCGCCCGCACACCCCGTGCATCGGCGATGCCACCCGCCGCAATAACCGGCACATCAACCGCGGCTACCACCTGGGGCAGCAATGCGAACGTTCCCAGTTGGTTGCTGATGTCCTGATCCAGAAACAGGCCGCGGTGGCCGCCGGCTTCCCAGCCCTGGGCGATAATGGCATCCGCTCCGTGATCGGCCAGCCAGCGGGCCTCGGCGACGGTGGTGGCAGTCGACAGTACCAGGGCGCCACTGTCCCTGACCTTGGTCATCAGAGCCGGGGCCGGCAGACCGAAGTGGAAACTCACCACCTCTGGCTTAAGCTCACACACCAGATCGGCGAGGATCTCGTTGAACGGTTGTCGACTGGCACCACTCGGCCCCGCCGGCAGGGGAACGTCCAGTTCTTGATAGAACGGTCTGAATTGCGACAGCCAGGCCTCCTGGGCCGCCGGGTCAGGGGTTGGCTGTTGATGTGCGAAGAAGTTCAGGTTGATGGGGCCGGTGGTTCTCGCGCGGATCTGTGACACCGCCTTGCGGATCGCTTCCGGGGTCAACATGGCGCAGGGCAGGGAGCCCAGCGCGCCGGTGTCTGATACTGCCGCCGCCAGCTCCCAGCCCTGAACGCCTGCCATAGGCGCCTGGATAATGGGGAACCGCAGCGGTAATCGTTGGGTCAGAGCCGTCATGCAAATACCTTTCACGTGCGTTGGGAAGAATGGCCGGTCGGGCAGTGTACCCGGCCCGGTGTCGGGTTGCCCCACCACAGCCAACCGGCACTGACGACCAACAGGCCGCCTGCCAGAACGTTGGCCTGTTCGATTGGCGTCAACGGTAGAGGCATGGGCAGTGGCGAAACAGAGGCCAGCAGCGTGACCAGCACGGGGCCGGCGATCTGGCCAAAGGCAAAGCCGGCGGTCATTCGCGCCAGCAAGGCGGTCGGGTTGATGGGTGCCAGCGACCGGACCAGCTGCAGCCCCGCCATGGTGATGACCATAAAGGTGCCGCCAACCAGCAACGCGGAGACCGCAAGAGCCGACAGTGACGGCCACAGCACGGGGACCACGGCACCGGCTGCAAGTACAGTCTGGGCCAGGGCCCAGCGCTTGCGGTCAGACCAAGCCGACAGCCAACGGGTGACGATCACCACCGATATCATCGCCGCGACCCCAAACAACGGCCAACTGAGGCCGAACAGCAGGGCATTGTCCGTCAGAGTCTGGCCCATGGCCGGTAAATAGGTTGCTGGCAGGATGTACCCAAAGCCCGCCAGGCTGTAACAGACGATCAGGCCCCAATGACGACCTGGATCAGGCTGATCATGGGCGCGGCCAGTTTGGTCACTCTGGATGTGAGTGTTGCCGGTTGTTCCCAATCGCCCCATGACCAGCAGGGCGCCCAGCATCGCAATCGCTCCCAGCACCAGCCAAAGGGTGGATGCCGCCAGGGTGCCGCCAAGCCAGGAAATGGTGCCGGTCACCGCGATGCCCGCGCCAACCCCGCTGTAGATCATGCCCGCCTTGGCTGCGCTGCCCCGTGCTGTCAGTTGCTTCAGGCACCAGCTGCAGGCACATACCAGTACCCAGGCACTGAGCACACCACAGCTGAACCGCAGCAGAAGGCCGGTAATCGGCAGACGGGTAAGCGTAGGCCACGCCGTCATCAGGGTGAGACCGGCGATGCCGGTCAGCCCGATCGCCAGGCCCAGGGCCACGCGATGGCGCCAGCGTGCGGCTGTCAGCGCGCCCACCAGATAGCCCAGATAGTTGGCAGTGGCCCACTGACTGCCTAGCGTTGGGTCCAGCAGGTTGTCCCGGAGCATCAGGGGGAGCAGGGGCGTGAAGGCAAATCGGCCAATGCCCATGGCGACGGCCAGGGCGACAAGGCCAACAAAGAGGGGCGCGGCCGGACGCGAACGGGGAGCTGACAGGTTAAAGGTATTCATGGCTCGCCATTAGACGTCAATTATCGATACTATAAAATTGAATTAATTGTTGTGAGCGTTCTCAAAATGAGAATTATAACCCTGGAAGACCTGCTCATTGTCCAGACAGTCGCCCGTGGTGGCGGTGTGGTGCGGGCGGCGGAAACCCTGAACCGGGTACCATCCAACATCACCACCCGCGTACGCCGCTTCGAGGAGCGGTTGGGCCAGAAGCTGTTCCGGCGCCAGGGCCGTGGTCTGGTGCTGACTGAGTCCGGTCACAAGCTGCTGGGTCATGCTGACCACCTGTTGAAGCTGGCCGAGGAGGCCGAGCGCTCGATGTTGGGCGGGGCGGTCAGTGGGCAGCTTCGGCTGGGCTCCCTGGAAAGCGCCGCGGCGGTGCGATTGCCGTCGCGGCTGTCGACCTTCCATCGTGAACATGGCGATATCGCTGTGGAGTTGCGCACCGGCAGCACCGGTACCTTGCTGGAATGGCTGCGGCATCGTGAGATTGAAGCGGCGTTTGTGTCTGAGCCTTTCGACAGCACCGGGTTGACCGTCCACCCGGTGTTCACCGAAAACCTGGTATTGATCACCGCCCGCGACCATCCGCCGGTAGCGCGACCAGAGGATCTGGGGGCTGCGGCGGTGGTGGCCTTTCCCCATGGCTGTTCCTACCGTCGTTGTCTGGTGGACTGGCTGGCAGCAGGTGGAGTGTCGCCGAGGCGGTTTCTGGATCTTGGGTCCTACCACGCCATTGTCGCCTGCGTTGCGGCTGGTGCTGGCGCAGCCTTTGTGCCTGAATCGGTGCTGGATCAGGCATCCCTGGGAGCGCAGGTGCAGCGCCACCGCCTGCCGCCGGCGCTGGCCCGCAATCGGACCCACCTGGTGTGGCGGGACGAGCCAAGTAGGGCACTGGAGGCTTTTGTTCGCCAGCTTTCTGCGGAGTAAATAGGGTGAGACTCTGTAGTTTTTTACAAATCTTGTCTTGCGGATTAGGCTGAAGGTAACGCTTCGCTCGTTTCGGCACACCGGGTCTGGTGCAGGATGCCCGGCGACAGGGAGGTTGGTAGGTTGTCGCCTTGAGCCGTCCATTGCCGCGAGGTGCGACATGCCAACGCCAGACCAGTTGAATGACGTAATCCAACTGCAGACCGATGTGGTCCGACTGGGACCTAATCTCGGTGAAGTCATGAGTCTGGTGGTCGACCGCACTCTGGAGCTGGTTGAGGCCGATGGCGCCGTTATTGAACTGCTCGAGAACGGTGAAATGGTGTATCGCGCCGCCTCAGGTGCGGCGAAACCTTACTTGGGCCTTCGGCTTCAACAGGACGCCAGCATCTCTGGTTTGTGCGCCCGCACCGGCCGGGCCCTCCTGAGCAATGATTCGGAAACCGACGAACGGGTGGACCGCGCCGCCTGCCGCAAGGTTGGCTTGCGGTCAATGGTGCTGGTCCCGCTGAAACATGACGGCGATGTGATCGGTGTGCTCAAGGCCCTGTCTTCCGAACCCAACCAGTTTGCGGCCGCCGACATCCAACTGCTGGTGCTGCTGTCGGATCTGGTGGCCTCGGCGATGTATTTTGCTGGCAAGTACGACCGCGACGAACTTTTTTATCGGGCCACTCATGACGACTTGACGGGCCTTGCCAACCGCTCCCTGTTCATGGACCGTCTTCGTAACAAGCTGATCCAGTGTCTACGGTCGGAAGAACCGCTGGGGGTATTAGTGATCGACCTGGATGATCTTAAAGTAGTTAATGACCGTCATGGCCACCAGGTGGGCGATGCCCTGATCCGTACATTTGCTGAGCGTTGTCATCAGGCCGCGAGGGATACCGATACCATTGCCCGTATCGGCGGTGACGAGTTTGCTGCCGTCTTATCCCCGCTGGCGGCGGACTGCAACCTGGAACCGGTGATTGACCGCCTCCGGGATGCCCTGTGCCAGCCCAGCCATTTCCGAGGCCTGACTCTGCCGATAAGGGCCAGTATCGGTGGTGCGGTCTATCCGGAAGATGGTCGTGAGATTGATGTATTGCTGGATGTTGCAGACCGGCGCATGTATGGCCAGAAACGTCAACGAAAACGCGCCACCCGGGTGACGCCAAAGGAGGGCGAGCCGGAATAGCACGGGGTCCGAAAGGCCGGCGTGTTATTCCGGGCAGTAACAGAGCTCAGGCGGTCCTCTGTGTTGCCGATCAGGGCACCATCGGATCGGGTTTCGGGGTGGTGCCAGTGCTGACGGGTAACACCGGGTACTCGATCTTCGGTACATCCCCGGTCAGGGTTCCCAGAAAGGCGACAATGGCCTCAACTTCGTTTGGTTCCAGTTTCGTGCCCAGTTGGGCGGTCCCCATCACGCTGACGGCTTCTTCCAGATCCCAAACGGCTCCGGAATGGAAGTAGGGCGCGGTCAGGGCAATGTTTCTTAACGGAGCCGCACGGAACACGTATTCGTCCGAGGCGGTCTCGGTCACCGCAAAGCGCCCCTTGTCGCCCTGGGGCAGGATATCGCCGCCGGGTTTGGTGACCAGACCAAACGGGAAGTAGGACTGGCCGCCGAGGTTGACACCGTCGTGGCAGGCTGCGCAGCCCCGGTCCATGAACAGCGCCAGGCCCTCTTGTTCCTGTTCATTGAGCGCGCTCTGATCGCCCCTGAGGTATTGGTCAAAGCGGGCGTTGGGGGTGGTGAGGGTGGCCTCGAACGCCTCAATGGCCGTGGCCATGTTGTCAAAGGTCACCGGCGCCTGGTCACCCGGAAACGCGTCTTCGAAGCGCTGCTGGTACTCCGGCATACTGTTGAGAGTTGCAACCACCCGCTCCGGGGTGCTGCTCATTTCCACCCCAGCCTGAACCGGGCCTTTGGCCTGCTCCGCCAGATCGGCGGCCCGGCCATCCCAGAACTGGGCGGCATTGAACACCGCATTGAACACGGTGGGCGAATTGCGGGGACCTTTCTGCCAGCCGTGGCCAATGGACGTGGGCAGGTAGTCGTGTCCGCCCATGCCCACGTTATGACAGGTGTTACAGCTGATCAGGTGGCTGGCAGACAGCCGCGGTTCGAAGAACAGCATTTTCCCCAGCGCCACCTTGGCTTCGGTCAGTTCATTGCCATCGAGACTGGCAGGATACTGCGGTACTGGATCGAACGTCTGCTGCGCCCGTGTCATCAGGTCCGCCCCCTGGGCTGAGGCGGCCAGGCCAATGCCGAGTGCCAGCCCAAGTTGAGACAGCCGTATTCCTTTCATCGTTCATTCTCCTTAGTTCTCTCATCCACAGCCACGCTACCAGAGTAGGTTTCTATGCATCTTGGAACCGGAAGCAGAATTGATATCTGTCAGAAATGCTGTTGGAAGTGAAATGCCAAGCTTCTAAAGTCAGGAGTGACGAGAGAGTATGGATGTTTTTGCTTCCGTGCGGACGGGTTGTACATATCGATATTTCACAATTGCTGTAAGTTGCTATAGTTTGGGACAATTGCCTCGCCAAACAGGCCCGACAGGGTTGTGGTAAGCCGGACGCACCTGCCCGCTTGATACCCTGACACTCCGCCGCTTGAACTGGATAGACCATGCCATCAGAGATAACGATGCTTCTTGACCGTTGGTTGAAGAGACGATTTGCGTTCCTCTGGATGGTGGTGTGGTGCTTGGTGTCAGCTTTGCCGGCCAAGGCCGAGGAAGCACCGGCCTGTGATGAACTGCTGGTGGCGGGTAACTCGGAGTATCCGCCGTTCCTGTGGCGCGATCCTGCCGAGCCGGACCGGGTCATCGGGGCGGTGCCGGCGGTTCTGGAAGAGCTGTTTGCCGAGCTGGGCATTCGTATTCAGGTGCGTCACGTCGGCCCCTGGTCCCGCACTCTGGAGTCTGCCCGCACCGGTCGCATTGATCTGGTGGCGGGCGCCTTTCTGACCGATGAACGTCAGCAATACCTGGACTATGTTGTGCCCTCGCTGGCCCCGATTCCCACGGTGGTGTGGATGCCCCGTGACGAGGCGTTCGATTATCGCCAGTGGTCCGACCTCAAGGGACGCACCGGTGCCACGCTGTTTGGCAACAGTTTTGGCCAGGCCTTCGATGCCTACGCGGAAGCGAACCTGCGAATAGAAGGGGTCCGCTCGATTGAGCAGGCTTTCAAGATGGCTCTCATGGGCCGGGTCGATTACGTGCTCTACGAGGCGTTGCAGGGTAGGGTAAAACTGGCGAGCAAGGGGGAGCTGGAGGATTTCCAGTCGTCCGGTCTGTTTGTCAGCGTCGAGAATCTCTACATCGCCTTTTCCAAGCGTTCCCGCTGCAACACCCCGGAATTGCGGGAGGCGTTTGCCGATGCGCTGGTTCGAATGCGGGGTGAGGGTCGGGTGCAGGAGTACATTGCCGATTTTACCCAGCGTTACATCAACAACGGCACCAAGCCTTGAGACTCCTGACGGCCCGGCACCATGTCGCGAACCCTGTGTGACCTCTGCGGCCTGCATACCCGCTTGTGCGTTTGCGACGCCTGCCGGCCGGTCGCCAATGAGACGGCCATCACCATTCTGCAGCATCCCTCAGAGGTCGGTCGTGCCAAGGGCACGGTAAGGGTGCTGGCGCAGTGTCTGCAGTCCTGCCGCATCTGTATTGGCGAATCACCCGTGGAGCTGGCCCGGGGCGGGGTTGATACCGACAGCCTTGGTTCTGGCGTCGGGCTGTTGTTTCCTGGCCCTGATAGCCGTCCCCTGGAAAGCGCGCCACCGAGTGATATCAACCACTGGATCGTGCTCGACGGCACCTGGCGCAAGGCTGCGAAACTGGTGCACCTGAATCCGGTGTTACAGGCCCTGCCAAGCTACCATCTCGTCGCCCCGCCGCCATCCCGTTATATCATCCGCAAGGCGCCTGGCCCGGGTTACCTGGCCACGGCGGAAGCGGTGGCGCATCTGTTGGCGACGATGGAGCCGGGTCTGGATACCACGCCAATCGATTATGCCATGAAGGTTCTGGTACAGCGGCTGCTGGCCCAGGTGCCAGCGTCGTTGCGTCACCGTTATGGTTCGCGGGAAGGAGGGTAGGGAGGTGGTTCTCTAGAACCCACCGTAGCGGCGATGGAGGATACCGACCCGCTCGACATAAGCCTGGGTTTCGGCATAGGGCGGAATGCCGCCGTAACGCTCCACCGCGCCTGGGCCGGCGTTGTAGGCGGCCGTTGCCAGGGTAACGTCGTCATCAAACCGCTTCAGCATCCACGCCAGGTATTGCACACCGCCACGGATGTTTTCGGCCGCGTCCATCGCGTTGCCAACCTCCAGATCCCGGGCGGTGCCCGGCATCAGCTGCATCAGCCCCTGGGCGCCTTTGGGGGACAGGGCTTTGGGATTGAAGGCGGACTCGGCGTGAATGACTGCCCGCACCAGGGCGGGATCAACGTCGTGCTCCCGGGCGGCGGCCCGGATTTCCTGCTGGTAGGGGGAGCGATACAGCGGCGTGGTCAGCCAATTCACCGTCGAGGACGGGTTGCAGGCGAAGCAGTGAAAGCGGATAACGTCGTAGCTGGCCGCTTCGGGGCGTTCGCCACTGAACGACACCACGCCGTTCTGGTCCTGATAGCGGTAGACCACCTCACTGCGGGTTGAAGCTTTGCGCTCCTGGCTGCCGCGGACGTTGGTGAATTCTACCGAACCGTCCGGATGGACGATGCGGCGGACGCTGTCTGCCAGGGTGGTGGTGGTCATCATCATCGAGACCACCAGCATCAGGGTAGCCGGGAGTTGGGCCAGCAGGCCGTGGTTGCTGGTCATGGTAATGCGCTGGACGTCCTTTACGTTTGACTGGCGGATCAATACCGGTGTGGAAGATCAGTCCTGGTCCTCCACCACCCGCCGTGACTGGCCGACAGTATACCGTGTCGGCCAGTCAGAGTAAGCGATCTGGATTCCAGTTTTTGTCATGCATCGGGCGGTGAACACCGGGTCTGTTGTGGTGATCCGTCGACCCAGAACGAACCACTCGACTCAGTGCTTACCACGTCAGTCAGTGCGAACGACGGTGACTCGCATGGCCGGGTGATCCCAGCGATGCTGAGCGCGCAGTACCGAACCGGTCATGCCGTCATCCTGCGTGACAACGCCGCCATGCAGAGCCACCGCATCCCGGACATCGTCCCGCACCGGATTGAAGCCTTCCTGCGCCCCACCGCTGGCGGCCGGGCCGGGAATGGTGTCGACCGTCTCGGTGTTGGCTTCGGTACCGCTGTCATAGCTCAAGGCGGTGAAGTGGAGGCTCTGGCGTTCCTCCAGCGCCGGCAGCGACACTCCGTTGAGCGCGGCGAGGCCATCGTTGCTGTTCACCAGCATGGTCAGTACCGACACCGACAGACCATCGCGATTGTGGGCCTCTGGCAGTGTGATGGTGACAGTTTCGCTGGCTCCGGGCGCGATGGGGCCGTGACCGCTGGCGTGGCCATACACCTGGCTGGCATCGGCAGCCTCGGCCAGCAGGCTGGCGTTGTTGCCGCCTTCGGCCAGGGTTTCCAGTGCTACGGACGCCGGCTCGCCGGTGGTGAACGCGCGCCAGTGTTGACCGTGGAAGATCACGGCAGCCGGGGAAAAGGGCTGCCCGGCGGTCAGGTTGGTGATGGTGACTTCAAAGGTATCGGTGTCGCTGTTGTTATCGTTAACGTTATCGTTATCGCCGTCAAATGGGCAGCCTGCGAGCAGAGTCGTCAGGGCCGTGATGCCGAGGATGGCGCTCCATCGGTACACCCCCGACGTACCCGTGAGGTTGGCTTTGCGGTTCATGATGCACCTCCCTCAATTGACGGTCACGGTAATCCGCGCCACTGGGTTCAACCAGCGATGCAGCCCGCTGTCGATGTCGGACGGGCCGGCACCATTGTCGCTGTCCCCCAGTACACCGCGGTGGATGTGGACAAAGCCTTCCGCCGCCGCGGTGATGCCGGTGGCACCAGTACCCACCACCGGCTCCAGCGGCGGGGGCACCGGGAAACCGGCCTCACCCGGAGAACCGCTGCCACGAACTTCATCGTTGCCTTCGGTACCGGCGTCGTAAGCGTTGGCATAGAAGCTGTACGTGCCCGGTGTGGTGGGAATGTCGATGGCATTGAGGGCGACAAAGCCATCATTGGTGGGCAACAGCATGGCAGTGACTGACAGTTGAGTGTTGGCGGTGCCGTCAGTATTCAGGCTCGCCGTGGCGCTGGCACCCGGGGCCAGCAAACCGCCGGCGGGGTTGTTGGCCTGGGTGGCACCAAGGCTGCTTAGCTGGCCCGCGAGGCCGCTGATGTCCCCACCCTCGGCCATCGCCTGGATCTGTGTGGAGGCCGGCTGGCCGGTCTGAAACAGTTGACTGCCCTCGGGATGGGCCGCGACCGCCAATGGTGTGAAGTAAACGCCCCGGGTGAGGTTTTCGATCGTGACCGTCAGGTCGGCTGCCTGGACCAGGGCTGGCGTTAGGCCCAGGATGGCCAGGCCGGTGGTGACTGCGCGTGTGAGCTTCATGGTGAGACCCTCCTTATTTGCTCGCCTGCCAGTGTGTCGCCGGTGGCAGGAGCGGTTCCTCACGCAAAGGTCACAAGTGCGTCACGATGGCTTGGTGAAGTATCACAAAACGCCTGCTTCGGGCGCGGGCGTTGACCGGGGTCAATCAGCCGCCTTTCCGGACTGATACCCTGACTCCCATATACGCAGGCACACAGGACGTGTCGCCCGACAACGGCGATGCGGATGATAGCTGTAACGGCTCACAGAAACAGAATCAGGAGGTAAGGGTATGTTCAGGCTGGATGGACAGGTGGCTCTGGTCACTGGTGGTGCTCACGGCATTGGCCGCGGCATTGCCAGCGTACTGCATGAAGCGGGTGCGATGGTGGTGATCGGCGATATCGACCGGGAGGCTGGTGAGCAGGTGGCGCGGGAGCTCGGCGGGCAGTTTGTCTGCCTGGATGTCACCGACGCGGCCAACTGCCAGCAGGCGGTAGCGGCGGTGACGGAGCGCCTTGGACGGCTGGACATTCTGTGCTCCAACACCGGCATTTTCCCCCAGGCGTCGTTGGCTGAGATGACCGGCGACGACTGGGACCAGGTCCAGTCGGTCAACCTCAAGGGCATGTTCCAGATCGTCCAGGCCGCCCTGGTGCCGATGCGCCAGCAGCGCTACGGTCGGGTGGTGATAACCTCCTCCATCACCGGGCCGATCACCGGCTTTCCGGGCTGGAGTCACTACGGCGCCAGCAAGGCCGGTCAGCTGGGCTTCATGCGCAGCGCCGCCCTAGAAGTGGCAAAGGACGGCATCACCATAAATGCCGTAATGCCGGGCAATGTGCTGACCGAGGGTCTGCAGGCCCAGGGTGAAAGCTACCTGGCGCAGATGCGCGCAGCGGTGCCCACCCACCAGCTGGGTACCCCGGAGGACATCGGTCACGCGGCCTGCTTCCTGGCGTCGTCGGAAGCCCGCTACATCACCGGTCAGCAGATTGTGGTGGACGGTGGCCAGATCCTGCCAGAATCGCCGGACGCCATTCTGGCGTGATTGGCGGCTTCTCTGCCCCGTGCTCAGGCCAGGTGGCGACCGCCATCCAGGGCCAGGGTGCGGCCGGTGAGATAGGGGTTGTCTAGGATGAACTGCAGCGTTTGCACTGCCACCGCCTCACCGGGCTCCATCTGCAGCAATGACTTGCCTAGTGCTTTTTGGCGATAGGCAGCATCATCGCCGGCATTGAAGCAGATCAGTGACGGCGCCACGCTGTTGACCTTGACCCGGGGCGCCAACAGGCGGGCAAAAGACAGCGTCAGATTGGCCAGGGCCGCCTTGCTGGCGGCGTAGGCGATGTGTTTGGCGCTGCCTTTCTCCACCACATAATCCGTCATGTGGATGATGTCCCTGGGGCCATCGCCGGAGGTCAGCAGGTTCTGCAGCGCCAGGTTGATGCGATAGGGCGCCATGGCGTGAACCTGCATCATCGCCTGCATGGTCTCGGTCGCGGAGCGCTCAGGAGTCTCGGGCATCCAGTCCGAGGCGTTGTGAATGATGGCCCGTAAGCCGTTGCTGCGGGCTTTTACCTGATCGATAAAATCGTCAATGCCAGCGTCGCTGCAGAAATCCGCCGCCAGGCACTCGGCGCCGGCTTTCTGCAGGGCATCCACCGCCGGACGGTAGCTGCGGTAACTGACTACCACTGGCTGACCCTGGGCCAGACAGTGGTGCGCAAAGGCCAGCCCTATGCGTTGGCCGGCACCGGTGATGAGAATGGGGGCAGACATAACGGTCTCCTGACTATGAACATATGCCCCCAGCATACGGTACCGACTCTGAAACGGCTCTCCTGAGTGGTTGGTCAGCGAGTGTCAGAAACTGAATACCACCCCGGCGTTGTAGCGGCGACCGTCCAGCACCTTGCTGTATTCATCGTAGCGGATTTCCTTGTCGAACAGATTGTAGACCCCGGCGTAGAGCTGAGCGTGGCGGCCCCACTGGAAGTTCAGCCCGGTGTCGACGAAGGTGTAGGAGGGGTACTGGTTAACGCCGCGACGGCCGACGGTCTCCAGGGTTTCGCCCTTGTACTTTACCTTACCCCAAACGTTCAGCGCCGCTGTGGCCTGCCAGTCCAGACCCAGGTTGGCCCGGTGCCGTGGCTGGTTGTTCAGGGCAATGCCGGCATTGGCGCCGGTCTTCTGCTCGCTGTCGGCAAAGGTGTAGTTGGCACTGGCCTGCACGGCACCGAGGCGATACCCCAGTGTCAGTTCCACACCCTTGAGTTCGGCTTCCTCTACGTTCTGGTACTGGTAGACCTTCTGGTAGTCGATGCCCAGATAGCTGCAGTCGTAGGCCTGGGGGGCGCTTTCCTCACAGATCAACGGCTTTTCGATCTTGTCGTCGAACTGGGTGAAATAGGTTGTCAGGCTGCCGGAGAATCCATTGGTCAGGTCCCAGGCCACGCCTGCCTCGTAGTTGAGGCTGGTTTCCGGCTTGAGGTCGGAGTTGCCGACATCGGCGCCGTCGACCCGTGGACCTCCGCCACCTTCCACCCACCGGGAATCCCCTTCCTTGAGATCGGGTGTGCGATAACCTGTGCTGATTCCGCCCTTGACGGTCCACTCCGGTGCCAACCGGTAAACACCGTACAGCCTCGGCGTGAGTTCGTTACCGTAGTTTTCGTCCTTGACCCAGCGTGCGCCCCCGGTGAGGGAAAAGTCGTCGCTGAGGAACCACTCGTCTTCGGCAAACAGCGCGGCGTCCCAACGTTGCAGATTGGCCTTGAGTTTGGCACGGCTCGGGTTCTCGGTTTCCTGGGTACGGTACTGGGCCCCCACCGTCAGTTGATGGTTGTTGAACGGCAAATTGGTGCGGGTGTCCACCGTTACCCGTTCGTACACGGCATTCTGGGTCTGGTTGTCGAGGGTTTCCCGTTGCACATAGCTCTGGGTCTCATTGCTGCCCCAGTGCAGCTCGTGGCTGAAGGACTGGTGGTGCCGGTAGAGCACCTTGTCAGAAGCCCGGCCAACACCGGCCTCGGTGCCTTCGGACTGCTGCTTGCCATAGCCGGCCTCCAGCGTGACCGCCTGGTCTGCCGATGGTGTCCAGGTCAGTTTGCCGGTGGTGTCCTCCTTGTCACGCTCACGGTAACCGTTGGCAATCTCGTCTTCATCCCGCTGGAACCGGGAACCATACACCGTCAGCGCCAGGGTGTCCGCGACCAGCGGTCCGCCCAGGTAGTAGCGCAGTTCGCGGCGATCGCCAGATGCCGAATTGCCCTGAATCACCGTGTCGAGCGTGAGACTGCCGCGCCATTGCCCTGGCACCTTGCGGGTGATGATGTTGATGACACCGCCGAGGGCGTCCGAGCCGTGCAGTGACGACATGGGGCCCCGGATGACCTCAATTCGCTCAATCGCAGACAGCGGAGGCAGCCAGCCAAACTCGGCGCCTCCGCCTTCGCCGTTGTAGTAGCCCTGGCCCGAGCCCTGGGCGCGGCCATCCACCATGATCAGGGTGTACTGGGAATCCATGCCGCGAATCGAAACCTCAGCGGTCGTGGCCTTGCCGCCCGGGCCGCCTTCAATGCTGACGCCTGGAATATCCTGCAGGGCATCGGTGACGTCGCGATAGGCCCGGGACTCCAGCTCTTCCCGGCTGATGACCGAGATCGACGCAGGGGCTTCGGCGACTTCCTGTTCGTAGCCACTGGCCGTAACCACCAGGGTTGGCAGGCTGGTGGTATTGGCCTGTGCGGCTGCACTGAGGCTGGTGAGGGCGATGGCGGTGGCCAGGCGGCCGGGAAGCGGTCTGATAGCGCGGGCTGGGGTCATGCAGGCGTCTCCTTGATGGTCAGACAGGTTGAAGCAATCTGTGTCGAGTGCTATTCGCATCTGTAAGTGAGACGTATTGGGTTTTAATGCGCGTAATAAAAAATGCTGATCTGCAGGCCAGAGGTGTTCCGGAGTTAATTAGCGGCTCGCTAAAACTCCGCCGTCAGCTCGAGCCACAGCCGGCGGCCCGGGTCGGGGTATTGGTACCGGCGAGGATCGTCGACCCGGTCCAGCCGGAACCGGCGTTGGTCAAACAGGTTATCCAGGCCGGCGTTGACGGTCACGGCGCTGGACGGTGACCAGGACAGGCCGAGGTCCACAGTGGTCAGTGACGCCGGCTGAACCCGGACCTGGTTGCCCTGACCAAAGCTGACCGCTGTCAGGTTGCTGTGGTAGCTCGCTTGGAGGTGGCCCCGTAACGGATGATGTTCGCTGAGCTGGCCGGCCAGTTTCAGCCAGGCCTGGTGGGCAGGAACAGCGGCCAGGGGCTCACCGGCCAGTGCCAGTACGTTGGCTGGCTGGAACGGCAGGCGCTCGCCAGCGGGGGTTGTGACGTGCAGGCGACCACTGCGCAGACGGGAGTCGGTGTAGGTGTAGCTGAGGCTGGCGGTCAGCCGCTGATCGGGGGACCAGTGGCCCTGCAGCTCCAGACCCTGGACCCGGGCGCCGGGGAGGTTGAGCCAGGTGCCCCAGGCCGGGCAATCCCGGGTGGCCGGGTCACCGGGCTGGCAGGTCAGTGCCGGTACGGCGATGGGGTGGCCGTCGCTGTCACGGAACCGGTGGGAGGCGGTGTTAATGATTTTGTTGCGAAAATCGCTGTGGAATGCGGTCGCACTGACGTTGAGCCCCGGCCGCTGGTAGTAGACGCCGAGCTCAGTGTTGACACTTTGCTCCGGTGAAAGCTCCGGATTGCCCAGCGCAAGGATGGCGCCCCGAGCCTGGGGGGCTCCGCTGGAGGCATCCATTTCCCGCAGCTGTGGCGCCTTGAACCCGGTGCCGATGCCACCTTTTAGCGTCCAGTGGGGCGCGGGGCGCCAGTTGAGGTAACTGCGAGGGCTCCAGTGCAGGCCGTAGATCTGGTGGTCACTGAGTCGCACGCCGGTGGTGAGAGTGAACCGGGGAGCGAAGCGCCACTCGTCTTCCACAAACCCGGCCTGTTGGTTGACGGAGCGGGTGCCCCAGAGGCTGTCCGGCACCTGCAGGTTGCGAAAATCGGCTTTGCTGGAGGTGGTGTCCTGCCACTGGTATCCAAGGGTGGTGGTATGCGATCTGAAATAGGCGGTGAGCTGGCCATCCGCGATGGTATGGGTGACGCTGGTTGGCAGGTAGCGCTGGAACAGCGGGGCCTGCCGTGAGGTGTGTTCGCGGTAGAGCTGGAGGCGGGTATCCAGCGTCTGCCACTGGCCCTGGTGGGCAAGTGCCCAGCTGCGTCGACGGTAGTGGCGACGGCGGTCCTGGCCCGCTCCGCTGGCATTGGCATGACGGTCGTAGTGTTGCCGGGCCTGCCCCAGTTCCAGCATCCAGCGCTGATTGTCGGAGGTTTCCAGCCACAGCCGGCCGGTGAGTTGCTGCTGGCGGCCCTGCTGGGCGCCGTTCTCAAAGGCATCTTCCTGGCGCTGTTGTTGGCTGCCCCAGAGTTGCAGCCCCAGCCGGCCAGGCAGCAGCGGGCCGGATACGTAGGCGCTGCCCTGATGGGCATTGCCCTGCTGGCCCACCAGGGCGGCGGTGTGGCCAAGAACCAGACTGGTCGACCAGTTGCTGGCCACGGCACGGGTGATTACGTTGATCACGCCGCCAACCGCGTCGGCACCATACAGTGACGACATCGGCCCCCGGATGACCTCAATCCGCTCGATGGCGGCCACCGGAGGGACCCAGTGACTCTCCAGGTCATTGCCGCCGCCGCGGGGATTGGCTTCTGCCGAACTGATCCGGCGTCCGTCCACCAGGATCAGTGTCTGATCCGACTCCATCCCGCGAATGGATACGCCGCTTCCTTCCTGATGGCGACCGCCGGCGATGCTGACGCCGGGGATGCCGGTCAGGGCATCCTGCAGCGAGCGGAAGGGTTGGGTCATCAGCTGTTCGCGGTCAATCACGGTGATGGCGGCGGGAGCCTGCTGCAGCGACTGCTCGTAGCCGCTTGCACTGACCACCAGGGTGGGCAGCGGTTGCACTGGAGCAGGATCGGGCGCCAGTTGCACCCGCCGATGACTCTGGAAACGTGTGTGCAGGCCGGTGTCCGCCAGCAGGATTTCAAAGGCCCGGGCCAGGGTATAGGCCCCGATCAGTGACGGTGCCGGCTGGTTGGGGACCAGGTTGGCGTCATAGACCAGTTGCAGTCGAGCCTGTTCTGCCAGTTCCAGCAGCGCCGCGGGTAACGGCTGGGTGGGGATGTTCAGTTCCTGCGTGTGGTTGCCTGGACTGTGGTCGGTAACCGCTCCGGCCTGACCAACGCCAGCCAACGCCGCGATCAGGCAGACTGGGAGCAGCCAGCCGCGACCCTGCCGGCGCATCAGTACACCAGGGTCAGCCAGGGCGTCAGCGACTGCTGTGTCAGACCGAGGCTGTCGGTGATGGTTGCCAGCGCCTGTTCTGGCTGTGCCAGGTCGAAGACGCCGCTGATCGGGCGTTGCCCCTTGGCGTCTCCCAGCAGTATCAGTTGGCCTGGATAATACCGTTGCAGCCGGGCCAGCACATGGCTCAGCGGTTCCTGCTGGAATCGCAGGGTACCCTGGCGCCAGTCGGCAAGGGTTGCCTGCGCCGCCGGCACCGGTGTCCGGAGCCCATCCGGATGAATACGCACCGCCTGCCCGGCATTCAGTACCAGCGGCGCCTGTTTTCCATGACTGGCGATGGCGACCTGATGCTCGGTAACGGTGACCAGCAGTTGGGCCGGTAGCCGTTCCACTTCGAATCGGGTGCCCAGAGCGCGGGTGACGGTGTCGTCAGCCACCACCTCGAACGGCGGTCTCTGCCCATCCTTGGCCGGGGCCGGATGGAACCAGGCCACGCCATGGAGGAGTTCAACCCGCCGCTGCTGAGCCGATAGCATCACATCCATGGCCGAGTCCGGGCCGAGCACCACCTCGCTGCCATCGGCCAGGGTCAGGGGCAGAGTTTCCCCCCGTTCGGTGTGGTAATCGGCCGTCAGTGCCTGATAGCGCTCTGGCATCAGGCCAACCCCAAGCAGCATGGCCAGCATCAGACACGCCGCCAAGGCCAGTGCCGGCGAGCTGATGCGGGGCTTGACCACCGTGTGGCGGTTGGTGACCGTTGCCGGTGGGGGCGCGGCTTGCTTGGCCGCCGTTGTCATCAACTGCAGCACCCGACAGGCGTCGTCGTAAGCCCCGGGGTGCGACGGGTGCTGAGCCAGCCAGGACTTGAAATCGGCCGCCTGGGTGGCTGAGAGGTTGCCATCGGCGCAGATCACCGCCCAGTCGATGGCTGCCTGCTGCACGGTGTCGGCGGTAGCAGACGGGTGATTCATCGCTCTTCCCCCAAGTGGTGCATGACCGTACCCAGGGCCGCAGTCAGGTGTTTCTGCACGGTGCTTTCCGATACCCCCAACTGCCTGGCGGCCTCTCGGTACTTGAGCCCCTGGACCCGGGTCAGATGAAACACCTCACGGGTCATCGGTGGCAGTCTGGTCATGGCCTCGGCCACTCTGTCGAGTTGCTGGCGGCCACCGATCATCCGTTCCGGCACCTGGAGGTCGTCGGGGATTTCGGGCAGGTCATTCGGGTCGCAGACGTCATTGGGGTTGCGCTGTTGCCGGCGCACATGATCCACCGCCAGGTTGCTGGCTGTCCGATAGAGGTAGGAGCGGCTGTGGGTGATCGGACGTTCGGGACGCTGCTGTAGCTGTTCGGTCATCCGCACAAAGGTTTCCTGGGTCAGATCCGCCGCGGTTTCCCGGTCCCGGAGTTTGCGGGTCAGAAAGATGTGAAGTTCCCGGCGATGTCGTTGGAACAGGTCGACAAGGTTGAGGGTGGAGGTTGCTTTCATGCCTAATCCGGCCGCTGGAGTCAGTCAGGAGCTGGATCATATAGGTATCAATAATCGTTATCAAATGAGATCTATTGTCGGAATTGATTTGCGTTGCTTGCGACCATTCGCGGCTGTTGCGACTCGCCCAACCGGGGTAAGGTGGGCGGTTTCGATCAAGGAGATGTCGTGCCATGCGGTCGCTGTTCTACACCTACCTGATCCCGACCCTGTTTGTATGGCTCTGGAGCACCGGCTTCATTGGCGCCAAGTACGGCCTGCCTTACGCCGAACCGTTTACCCTGTTGCTGATTCGCATGTTGTTGACCATGGCGCTGCTGCTTGCTCTGGCCGCCTGGCTGCGGGTGCGCTGGCCTGGTTGGCAGGTTGCCGGGCATCTGGCGGTGACCGGGCTGCTGGTACATGGGTTCTATCTGGGCGGGGTGTACTACGCCATTCAGGGAGGTATGCCCTCTGGTCTGGTGTCGCTGATCGTCGGTCTGCAGCCGCTGGTGACGGGCGTGGCTGCCGTGTTCCTGCTGGGGGAAGGTATTGCGATGCGGCAGTGGGCCGGTCTCGGGCTGGGGCTGGCCGGTGTCGCCTTGGTGATCCTGGAAAAAATGGGGCCTGCAGCAGCGGCCATGGAGACCTTTCCGGTGTGGACCCTGGGATGGGTCCTGTTGTCGCTGGTGGGGATCTCGCTGGGCACGGTGTACCAGAAACGCTACGGCGCCCAGGCAGAGCTGGTTCCGGGGACGCTGATCCAGTATGCCGCTGCCGCTACCTTTTTTGCCGTTGGAGCCTTCGGCTTCGAGAGCCGCGAGGTGGAGTGGCATCTGCAATTGCAGCTGTCGATGGCGTGGCTGGTGTTCGGAGTATCCATCGGCGCCATTCTGCTGCTGATGTGGCTGATCCGCCAGGGGGCGGCCAATCAGGTGGCCAGCCTGTTCTATCTGGTGCCCCCGGTGACGGCCTTACAGGCGTACTGGGCCTTCGACGAACGCCTGGGACTGCTGGCCATGGCCGGCGGTGTACTCTCTGTCACCGGAGTGGCACTGGTGGTGAGTGGCCGGCGCTGAAGTAGACTAAACCGCCACCGGCAGCGGCGGCTCGGGATCGATCGGCGAGTCCGGGTCCCGTGGTGTGGTACGGCTCTCCAGATAGCTCAGGATGGCATCCCGCAGACGATCGTTGCCGGCCAGGCCCTGGTTGCCAAACAGGCGGTTGAACTCCAACACGTACGGGTGATCACCCACCATGGCGATGTCGAAGCCGGCGTGGTCGACCTCCAGGTCCCGGGCAAGCTGCAACGCCAGGTCCAAGGCGGCCTGGGGAACCGGGCTGGTGTCGATGCGACCGCCCTGGGCAACGTTGTTGTAGAAGCCCTGGTCGGCCTGCTGGCGCCAGTAGGCGGTCACCACCCGGTTGCCGACCACCACCACCCGGATGTCGCGGTCAATCGGCAGATATTCCTGGGCATAGAGGACGTCGGTCCGATCGTAGTAGCGTTGCCAGTCCTGGCGACTTTCAATCAGCCACACACCTTCCCCCATGCTTGCCCGTGGCAGTTTCGCCACAAAGGGCGACGGCATGGTGTCCCAGACCTCCTGGCGTTCCCGGGGGCCATTGGCTTCGATCAGGGTCCAGGGTACGTGGGCCGGGGCAACGGTCTCGAACGCCCGGGTCATCTCCACCTTGTCGTGGCCAATGCGGTAGCTGGCCACGCTGGGAAAAACCCGGCACTTGAGACCGTGCACCAGGGCGTTCAACTGCCAGTATTCCGGAAACAGCACCCAGTCTGCCTGGCGCAGCTCTTCCTTGTGAGCAAGGAACCGCTCGGGCTTGATCACCGTAGTGTCAGGAAAGCCGAGGGTTCTGAAGATATCGAATGAGATCAGATGCATGACGTTCAGGGGCACCCCAAAGTTTGAACCGGTCACAGTTTAATCAGCTTTCGGGGCTTGGCAAGCGCTATCGGCGAAAGCTGTGTCATTATCATGGCCTATTGAGGCCGTCCTGAAGCAGCAGGCTGTGATCGATTCCGACAGCGGCCACGAAGTCCTCGTCGTGGGATACCAGCAGCAGCGCGCCGGGGTAGTGGGTCAGGGTACTGGCCAGCAGGGTCTGTGAGGGCAGGTCCAGGTGGTTATCGGGCTCGTCCAGGAGCAGCAGTGCCGGGGTGTCGTCGGTCGGGGCCACCATCAGCAGCGCGACTTTCAGGCGCTGGCCGCCACTGAGCCGGCCGGTAGGTGTCAGGGCCAGGTCGCCGGTGAGGTTCATGCCGGCGAGCTGGGTGCGCAGATCGCTGTCCCCGCGGTTCGGCTGGTAACGCCGGAGATTGTCGAGGGCGGTGGCCTGGTCGTCGAGGATGGACAGCTGCTGATCCAGGTACAGGCAGCGTCCGTTACGCTGACATTGACCGGATGCCGGCTCGAGCCGGCCGGCGATGGTTTGCAGCAGGGTTGACTTGCCACTGCCATTGGCGCCCTGAACGCGCCAGCGTTCACCTTGCCGTACACTCAGGGTGATGGGGGTGGTGTCGCCATGGCTCAGCACCAGGTCCTGCAGGAACAGCCGACGGCCACCGGGCTCCTGGCCTGAACTCAGGGCCAGATGCTGGTTGGGTTTGATCTGCTGTTGGGCCCGGGCGTCGCGAATCGATTCGGTAAGCACCGACTGCTGGCGCCGGTGGCTGTCCTTGAGGCCGGAGATGCTGTTCTCGGCCCGCTGTTTGCTGGCGTCCAGCAGCAGTTTGCTTTGCGATCCGTCCCGTCGTAACCGGCGGCCCTGGCGGCTGCGACGACTGGCGGCTTCCAGGGCTGCCTGCTGTCGCTGCTGGCGTTGCCGTCGTTCGCGGGACAGCTGCTCCAGCCGCTGGCTCAGCGCCTGTTGCTGACGCTCCTGCTCTGCCCGGTAGTCGTCGTAGCCGCCGCCATACACTTGCAGGCCCCGGGGCGTCAGCGCCAGAATCTGGTCGACCTGCCGCAGCAGGGCACGGTTGTGACTGGCAATGAGAGCGCCACCGGGATGGCGCCTCAGCGTCTTGAGCAGCCAAAGCCGGCCGTCCTGGTCGAGATGGTTGGTGGGTTCATCCAGCAGCAGGAAAGCCTGTGGCCGGGCGAAGGCGGCGCACAGGGCGAGACGGGTCCTCTGGCCGCCGCTTAAGGTCGCTACGGGGGTGTCCAATGGGCAGGTCAGGCCAGCGAAGGCCAGTTGCTGCTGCCACTGCGCCGGCAGGTGCCAGCGGTCTGCGAGGGTGGTGAGGTCCTCGGCATCGCCTTCGCCGTGTTCCAGCCGTTGCCAGCTGTCGAAAAGCGGGCCGACACCCAGCGCCTCGGCAACCCTGGGGCCTGCCACTGCGGCCTGCTGATCTACCCAGTGCCAATCCCGGTGCCAGCGGATTTGGCCCTCGGAGGGAGTCAGCGCCCCGGCCAGCAGCCTGAGCAGCACCGATTTACCGACGCCGTTGTCCGCTACCAGGCCGGTCAGGCCGGATGCCAGGGTAAAGGTGAGGGGTGAAAACAGTTGTTGATCGGCAAAGCCGTGGGACAGGCCGATCAGGTCGACTACGGGGGATGAGGTGGGCATGGGCGTTGTTCTTCCTTTGGAAACAGGTCCATCGGGAACAGGCGGCCACACCGGCACGGGATACTCGGGAATTGTTGCGAAGAGGCACGCCGCCTGTCCTATCAAACCGCCAGCCATGGGGCTGGATTTTCAGAAATCGGTTGATGGCAGGACTTACTTCATTGGCGTGCATACTCCAGTCAGGAAAGAGGTGACCAGTTTAAGGCGGATGGCGTAACTGGCGCAAGGGTGGCCCGGAGTCGCTCTGATCGGCTCCGGGCCACCCTGGATGGTAGGCAACTGCAACGGCGGGGCGATCAGAAGAACAGCGTGACGCCGCCAAACAATCCCAGCTCGCCATCCTGGATGTCCAGTTCGGCGGTTGCGCTCAGATTGCGCTGGATCTTGTAGCGCCCCTGTCCGGTGAGACCGAAGTAATCCAGGTCGCCGGAGACATAGCGGGCACTGGCTCCCACCTCGATGCGGTCGTCCAGCTGATGGCGAATACCGCCACGGATGGCCGGTGCCACATCGTCTTTGGAGCAGCCGCTGAAGCCTCGGCAGTTGTCCGCCTCCACTTCCTGGTATTCCAGATTGGCGCCGCCCCAGACATCGGTGCGGGCATCCAGGGCGTGACGATAGGCGCCGCCGAGGTACCAGTTGGTGTAGTCGAGGTCATCGGACAGAAATCTCAGGCCGCCATAGGCAAAGATGTTGCGGTTGATCTGATACGACCCGCGACCGTCCACCCCGAACAGAGTGTCGTCGGTGTCGGTATCGAGCATGGCGAGGCCACCCTCGGCATAGGTGTAGCCCAGTTCCGCATGGGCCGCGGTGGAAGCGAGCACTGAGGCGAGCACAACTCCGGTGATACCTTGTTTCGTCATGTCCTTTATCTCCCTGCAGGATTGTTGTGGTGCATTCGTGACCGTATTCTTTTGAGTGCAAATTGCAACCGTTCAGTTCGCAACCGGATTCCCGTGCGCATACGACCAATGCATGAGTCGCCAGCGAGGCTTCAACGCTCGTGTTCTGCGGCGGTTGCCATTACAGTGAATCTCCCAAAAACAACAAAGCGTCAGCAATCAGCGGACGATTCCCGATTGCCGACGATTCAAGGAGATCTGTATGGTTCAGACGTCCATGCCCCCGATCAGCCGTTTCGACACGCCTACCCTGGAAGACCTGCCGCAGGACATCCGCGACCGCATCCTGGCGGTACAGGAAAAAGCCGGCTTCGTGCCCAACGTCTTCCTGGTGCTGGCCCGCCGTCCGGACGAGTTCCGGGCTTTCTTCGCCTACCACGATGCCCTGATGGACAAGCCCGGCAACCTCACTCAGGGGGAGCGGGAAATGATCGTGGTGGCCACCAGCAATGCCAACCAGTGTCAGTATTGTGTGGTGGCCCATGGTGCCATCCTGCGTATTCGCGAAAAGAACCCGCTGATCGCTGACCAGGTCGCGGTGAACTACCGCAAGGCCGACATCAGCGAACGCCAGAAAGCCATGCTGGACTTCGCCCTCAAGGTCAGCCAGCAGGCCCATGCCGTGGCCGAAGCCGACATCGAGGCGCTCAAGGTTCACGGCTTTGATGAAGAGGACGTCTGGGACATAGCCGCGATTGCCGCTTTCTTTGGCCTCTCCAACCGGATGGCAAACGTTGCCAACATGCGTGCCAACGACGAGTTTTACGCCATGGGTCGTTAACCGGCGCCGTCAGGCCGGGCCTCCGGGTCCGGCGTCATCTTCAGGAACACCCCCAGGGCAGCCAGCAGGAACGCGGTGCTGATGATGATCGCCACCGGATAGTAGAGGTTGCCCGCCATGTCCATCTGACTGTACTTGATGATCATGATCAGTCCCTCCAGTGACATCGCCACACAGGCGGTGCCGATAAACCGGGGCAGGGTGCGTCGCAGCATGGTGACCACATCGTGGGCGCCGGACGGCCCGCTGTATTCGGAGCGAATGACCATCGCCAGTTCGTAGACGGCGAGGGCGATAATGCTGCTGTTGATCACCTGTATCAGCATTGGCATGGTGTCCTGGCCGCTGCCCAGGTTGCTGATGACCGTCACCGTGGTTGAGATCACGATGCCTGCGGACAGCGCAAAGAACATCAGCGAGAACAGCCTGGCAAAGACTTCACGCACCGACAGCCGGATGCCCATAACCGTCATTGTCTGTACCTCCCGGCGATTTCAGCAATCAATAGGTCGGCATGCTAGGGAATCCGGCGGGTGGATGCAGCTTACGGTTGCGCAACGCCCCGTCCATCCTGGACATTGTTCGGCCCATCCAGCCGTCGGTTCACGGCTGCATGGCATCCCGCACCGGTACCGGCTGGTGACCGGCCTGCTGTGCGTGTGCGACAGGCGCTGGTTTACCAGTCCATTTCGCCGGTGTTGACCTTGGCGCTGATGGTGAGGGAATCCTCTCCCGGCAGGTCCGGGTAACGGGCCTTCAGCTCCTTGATGACGGCATCGCCGCTGTCGTTATCGGTGAGAGCCTGCTCAAAGTTCTGCAAGTAGTCGCGGGTGAACACCACCGCGTCCGCGCCGTCAGGCCGCTGGCCCAGGTAGTGGCCGGGAATGACCTGCCGGGGCTGGCGCTCGATCATTTCATTGAGGACAGCCTGCCACTGGTCACGGGCTTCACGACTCTGGCTGTCTGCGGTCCAGACGTGGGTACCGGCATACACCGCCACGCCACCAAGGATGGTTTCCTCGCCCGGCAACCAGAGGTGGGCCTGGTGGGTGTTGATGTGATGAACCTCCACCGGCTCGCCGTCCACCAGAAACTCGGTACGCTCGCTGACATTCGGCACCATCACCTGTTCCGGGGCGCCTTCTCCCAGCTTGGGCCCCCAGTACTCGATCTTGCCGGCCTTGGTGGCGTTGATGTGGGCAACCACCGCCGGGCTGGCGATGACGTCGGCGTCCGGAAAAGCTGCCACCAGTGGCTCCAGCCCGAAATAGAAGTCCGGATCACCACCGCTGATGTAGATGGTGGTCAGGGTTTTGCCACTGGCGCGAATCAGGTCCACCAGTTCGTCGCCCTCGGTGGTGCTGAACTGGGCATCCACCAGCATCGCCTCGGTCGGTCCGGTGATCAGCGTGGAGGTGACGGGGAAAATGCCTGCCTCGCCCGGGTTGTAGACGGTCAGGTCCAGGTCGGCAGCCAGGGTGCTGGTGCTGGCGAGCAGGGCGGTGGTGGCAAGTAGGAGTTTTGTATTGGTCATCATAAGTACCTTTGTGTTTGGTTATTCAAATCATGGGGCTTACAGGTTGGGCAGTTCGTTCAGAAAACGCTGCCACCCAGGCTTGTCGCCGTAGAAGTTCGGCAGTCGAATGCGGTGCCAGGGCTGTCCTTCGAGTGCCAGGGCCAGGGTGGGGTAGCCCTGACCGCCAAGCTCGGCGAGGCGCTGGCGGGTGGCGGACAGGTGGTGCTGAAGGTCCGCCCCGGATTGGTTTGTCCAGACCTGTTCGGCGGCCTCTGGCCAGAGCTGGTCAGCGGCCAGCAGCTCATTCAGGACCTCTTCGCGGGTTATGTTGCGGCCATGGCCGTAGTAGCCCCGCTGGAGCGCATTGAAAGCCCGGGCCGCGGTATCTGCCCCGACGCTCTGCTGGATCGCCAGCACCCGCCGGATGGCCGGGGTGGAGTCCAGCACCAGGGTTGGGTCGCGCAGCAGCTGGTGACGGTAGCCGTCGCCAAAGGGTTGGCCGCTGAGGCTGGCGATCCGATCGTCGTGGACCAGCACCTGGTCACGCCAGGTGTCATCCACCGGTCGCCGGCTGGGGCCGTGGAACAGACCACCGAAATGCAGCGCATGCTGGCCCGGGAAGCGTTCCAGCGCGGTCTCCAGCAGCGGCGCGGCGGCATAGCTCCAGCCGCAGAGAGGGTCGAGTATCCAGTGGAACCGTGGTGGTGTGTGGGACATGGGGTGTGCTCCGGTCGTGATGTCTCTGATGGAGCGTTATTCTAGGTTTCGTATCAGGAAACAGAATCCCCATTGTCGTTGATGGTTTGTTGCAAAAATCGAGCAGGTGAGTGAATGGACAGGGTCAAGGCCGCGATCGTTTTCAATCGTATCTGTGAACAGGGCAGTCTCAGCGCCGCGGCGCGGGTACTGGATATGTCACGGCCGATGGTCAGCCGTTATCTGGAACAGATGGAACACTGGGCGGGTACCCGGCTGTTGCATCGCTCGACTCGCAAGCTGTCGCTGACGGCAGCAGGGGAGCGGGTGCTGGAGCAGAGCCGGGAGCTGGTGGAGGTGGCCGAGCGGATTGCCGATCAGCAGGAAGCGGAGACGCCGGCGGGGCGGTTACGGGTGGCCTGTGCCCGCTTCACCGCCGAACACATGGTGATGCCCTGGCTATCGCCGTTTCTGGCCCGCTACCCGGCGATGGCCGTCGATCTGCATGTCAGTAACCAGGCGGTCAATCTGGTGGAGGAGCGTATTGATCTGGCGATTCGGATCACCAATGACCTTGATCCGAACGTCATTGCCCGCCGACTGGGCGCCTGCGAGTCGGTGCTTTGCGCCAGTCCGGACTACCTCGCCCGGCATGGTCGGCCTGCGGCGCCGGAACAGCTGGCGCTGCACAACTGCCTGCACTACAGCCATTTCAGTCGCGGGCTGTGGCATTTTCGGCAGGCTGATGGCGAAAGACTGGCACTGGACGTGGCCGGCAACTTCAGCGCCAACGAGTCGTCCCTACTGACGAATGCGGCCCGCGCCGGCATGGGGATCGCCCTGCTGCCGGAGCTGGAGGTGCGACAGAGTCTGATTGCCGGTGAGTTGGTGCCGGTGCTCGAGCAACTGGAGCCGGAACCGCTGGGCGTCTTCGGGCTTTATCGTAGCCGCCGGCACCAACCCCTGGCGTTGTCGTTGTTTCTTGAGTCGCTGAAGGCGGCGTTGCCGGCGGGGTGACGTCTGCCAGAGGCGCCTTACTGCTTGCCGAACCCCCGGTCCCGCAGGAAGGACTGCATGTGGGGACGCAGCTTGCTGGTGAACAGCGGCTTGAGCTGTTCGGACCAGTTGCTGTCCTTGTTGCCACCGGTGCGAACCTGGTAATAGCGGTGCATGGTGGCGTCGAATTCCGCCACCAGCTCGGCGTCCCGGGCATCCTGGTAGTAGTCTTCCTTGAGGATGGCGGGCAGTGGCAGCCGCGGTTTCACTTCCGGGTCCTGGTCCGGGTAGCCCAGACACATGCCGAACACCGGATAGACATGCTCCGGCAGGCGCAGCAGCTCGCTGACCTCCGCCGGATTGTTGCGGATGCCGCCGATGTAGCAGATGCCCACGCCTTCCGATTCGGCGGCAATGGCGACGTTCTGTGCCATCAGGGCGGTATCGATGCTGGCCACCAACAGCTGTTCCGTCATGCCCCGGACCACGTCGGCACCGGCGCGCTCGGCGGCTTCAGTGGGGCGTTTCATGTCGGCGCAGAACACCAGGAAATCCGAGCATTCAGCAATGTAGGGCTGACCACCGGCGAGCTCTGCCAGCCTGGCGCGGTTTTCAGGGTTCACCACGTGGATGATGCTGTAGGCCTGGACATGGCTTGAGGTCGCCGCGCACTGTCCGGCGCGGACGAACGCCTCCAGGGATTGCCGTGGAATGGCCCGTGGCTGGAACTTGCGGATGGAGCGATGACGACTGAGCTGGTCGATGATCGGGTTCATGCGGACTCTCTGTTGCGGGATAGGGGCGCCGGACAGCCGGCTGTGTGTCTATTCTGCCGTGTCCGCAGCGCTGACGAAACCGGGATGGTGGTTCCCGGTTCTGGTGCCTCTGCCGCCCTAAAGCTGCAACACACCCAGTTCCAGCGCCCGCACCACCGCTGCGGTGCAGTTTCGTGCCTGCAGCTTGCGCATGGCATTACGCAGGTGGAAGTCGATGGTATGAGTGGACAGGCGCATGTGGTCGGCGGCTTCCTGGCGGGTGAAGCCCTGGGCGCACCAGCGCAGTACGTCGAGTTCTTTTACGCTGAGCGGCTGATTCTCAGTATGAGGTATCGCCAGACGGGCGTAGCGGGCCTGGAACTGACGGGTCAGACGGTCGGTTCTGTCCGGTAACCGCGGGTCCCCGCCCGCTGGGTCGCTGGCCAGTGTTACCAGGGCATGGCGGTACAGGGCCAGCAGTTCATCGACGCTGGAGGCGGCGTTGCTGCGTCGAAAAAACTCGTCGAAGTGCACGTCCGTCGTTTCCTTTCGAAGCCAGGCTCAGTGCAATGCTGAAGCAATCACCGCGCCAGGCGTTGGTGTTGGGGATGGCCTGAAAAGCCGCGGATGGCGACCCATGGCTATCCATCACTACCCATCACTACTATCACTACCTATGACAATTCATCACTACGCATATTCGTAGGCGTCAACGGCGACAGACTGGCCTAACCTCAAAGGGGCCTGGTGAATGTTCAAGCGTTATCACTCTGGTGCTCCCGTGGGCGGTGCAGGCTGCGGGTTTGTGCGTGCCTGCCGGGGTTGAGGTTTGGTATTCAAAGGAGGGGAGACGATGGTTCTTCGAATGAGTGGGCCTCTGGGGGCCCTTTGTCTGAGCCTGATGCTGGCCGCCTGCGGCGGTGGCAGCAGCGGTGGTGGTTCCGGTAATGACGGCGGTGGCGACGGCAACGGCGGCGACAATGGCGGTGGTGATGGGGGCGGCACTACCCAGCAGGGGGTGTTCATCGACGCTCCGGTGGCCGGCTTGCAATACACCGCCGGCGACAGCAGTGGTGTGACTGACGCCGAGGGCCGCTTCGAGTATGTGGTCGGCCAGACTGTCCGTTTCTACATCGGTGGCATTGAGTTGGGCCAGGCGACCGGGGATGACATCGTCAGCCCCATCGACCTGGTCGCCGATGCGGTGGATGACAGCCACCCGACGGTGGTGAACATGGTCCGCTTTATCCAGACCATCGATGATGATGGCAATCCCGATAATGGTATCCAGATTACCGCGTCAGTTCGTGGCCAGGCGGAGGGCCGCAGTATTGATTTCAGCCAGTCCGAGGCCGCCTTTGAAGCTGACGCGGCGGTGACGGCCGCGCTGGATGAACTGACCGCTGCAACCAACTCGGGCGCCCGCGGTATGGTTGCCCGGGAACAGGCGTTGGCGCACTTCCGTGAAACCCTGGCGAGCTTCGAGCTTGAGGGGCGGCTGGAGCCCGGGGTCATTGATGGTGAGAACCTGACCCTGGCGCAGGTGGAGTCCTATATGCAGAGTGTTGGCTCGGGAATCTGGCGGACTCTGGTGGTGATGGATGCGGCTACCTCGTTCACGTTGCTAGGCAATGAGATTACCTCCGAGACCGCCGGCTCTTTCGTCACCGAAACCATGTTCCTGTCCGAGGGTGGCCAGTTGCTGGTGCGCAGCTGCGGCGAGGACGTGGCCGAGCCGGTGGATGAGGACGAGTTCGACCCGTCGGACGATGACAATCCGTTCTGCCAGGATGAGCAGTTCCAGTATTACCGGCTCGACAGTGGTGGTCTTGGTATGACCCTGACCTGTGACGGCAACATTCTCTGGGCGGCCGAGTTTGACAAGATTTCCAGTCAGACGACCTGGCACCAGGGGCAGCTGTCGATGTCTTCTGCCCAGTTTCCGGATCTTGCCAGTACCGGCGAAGTCTGCGGGATGATCACCGATGTGGAGGTGACCACCTCCGGTTTCCCCGATGACTTTGGCGACCAGTTCCCCGGTGGCGGTGACCTGCCGTATGGCAACGGCACCCAGACCTACTGGTCAACCGAGGTGGTTGCGCCCTATGGCAACGATGATATCGAGCTAATGTTCAACTTCTACGGCGGTAGCAAGCAGGCCGGCACCTACTCAGTGCTGGACTCTGTTGATCCCGGTACCGATGGCCGCTACGTCGTGGCGTACGCCGAATCCGATGCCTTCGGCGTCGGCTCGAACATCGTGGTCACCGGTGGCAGCGTCACCATCAGGAGTGTTGGCCTGTATACCGTCAGTGGCAGCTACAACCTGAGCACCGCCACGGGCGATCAACTGCAGGGGAGCTTCCAGTTGGGCATTCATCCCTGACTGACGGCCCGCCCCCTTATTGCCGGGGCTGTCCGGACATCGGACAGCCCCAGGCTTGAACGTTCCCGATTGTTCCGTGTTGACGGATCTGCTCGCCACGATTCCTTCCCGCCTTGCGCAACCGTAATCGCCGCCGGTCTTCAATGCTCCTATGCTGGGAGGCTCTGTAGTCGGACAGGATATCGGGGGAGACCGTGCAATGACCTATTGGTTGGTGGCCAACGGCCAAGCCGGTGATGGCGGGCGGGGGCGTGACTTCTGGGTATCGGCGTTGGTGGCCGCGGGGATTGAGCAGCCGCGGTGCTGTGAGTTTGACGACCCGGCCTGGCAACAGGAGGCGGGGCCAGGCGATGTGGTGATGGTGGCCGGTGGTGATGGCTCGGCGAACCTTGGTGCCCGCGTCTGCACGGACACCGGGGCGACCCTGGCGGTCCTGCCATCGGGCACGGCCAACGATTTTGCCCGCAATCTGGCATTGCCGGATGATCCGGATGCCCTATGCAGACTCATTGCCAGGGGTGAGTCCCGGGCTGTGGATGTGGCGGTTTTCGGTGAACAGATTTTTCTCAATGTGGCGCATGTCGGTCTGGGCACCCTGCCAGTGCGGCGCGGAAACGGCAGCCGCAAGCGACTGCTCGGGCGATTCAGCTACGGTGTGGAGCTGATTCGTCAGCTCGGTGCAAAGCGGGGCTTCCGTGCCACCATTGAATGTGATCGGGGGCAGGTGAGTGGCCGCTGGCTGTCTGTCGCGGTGGCCAGCGGTGCCTTCTATGGCGGTGGCAATGAAATCCCCCAGGCGGCCGCCGACGATGGCTTGCTGGACGTGATTGCGGTGAGGCCCCGGCCCCTGTTACAGCTGCTGCTGACCTTTGTGATGGTACGGTTGAACCGGCAGGCGCCGCGTCGCACCAGCACACTGCTTCACCTGAAGGGGCGGCAATGCCGGATTGGTACCCGTAAGCCCAAGACCGTGACCGCGGATGGTGAGGTGGTAGGCAAGACACCCCTTACAGTCACCTGCCGGCCAGGGTGTCTTAAGGTTATTGCGTCGACCGTGGTCAGCACCGTACGAAACTGAATTTTCAAGCCCGCGGGTCTGCCGTATAGTAGGGGCCTGCCTCGCCTGGCCAGTGCCTGGTCAGGGCAAAGGCGTAATGCCATGGCCGCAAAGGATATGGTCCCCATCAAAAGGAGTAGATATGTCTGACCCCTCGCCGCAATCACCGTCGTCCCCTGAGCAGCCGGAGCCCAAGCCGCAGGCCGCCCCCGCTGCACAGCCAGAGCCTCAGGCTCAAGCCCAAGCACAAAACCAGGCCCAGACGGAGTCTGCTGCCGGTACCGGGCTGTCGGAACCCAGTCAGGATTCCCGCAACCTGGCGCTGTTGAACTGGATTGGTACCTTTTTCTTTGGCTTCATTCCCTGCCTGGTGCTGTACATCGTCAAGAAAGACGATCCCTATGTACTGGATCATGCCAAGGAAGCGCTGAATTGGTCGATTACCTCATTCATCGCATCCATGGTGGCTATTGTTCTGAGTTTTGTCGTAATCGGTGTCTTGCTGTTCCCGATCATCGGTATTCTGCACATCGTGGTTTGCATACTTGGATTGGTTGCCACCACCAAGGGCGAAACTTTCCGTATGCCCTACATTCTCCACCTGATCAAGTAAGCCCTGCTGTTCGCAGCCACCGAAACGCTCGGTGGCTGCCTCTCTCCCCCGATTCTCGCCACAATTCATCACCACTGTGCCTCTGGCTGGCCCGAATCCGCCTGTAGCCTGTTTGCAGTTACGACGCATCGAGCGTTGGTATCACTGGCGATCAGGAGGGCAGGGGTTATGGCAACAGGCGAATCAATAGCGCGGGCGAGTGGTGTGCGGAAAACGGACGTGGCGCACCCAGGGCAAGTGCATCACCAGTTGCGGCGATTGCGGCTGGAGCGGGATCTGGCCATAGCCGCCTGCGAGCGGCTGGCGGCGGAGCGGATCGTGTTGCGTTGTCTGGCGCAATCACGCCGCCGTCGCTGATCCTGAAGGATATGTCGGCATTGTTTACGCAGCTAACAGAGTGTCGTGTTTTAAATCGTCTATCTAGCAGTAATTATTGAGAAAAATGCTTCTGGTCGGGTTCTTGCTAAAGCTTAAGTGCAGGCAGCAGTAATAAGACCCATAAAGGAGATAGACGAATGAAACACACTCTTGCACTGGGAGCTGCTCTGGCGTTGGCCAGTACATCCTCCCTTGCGGCGCCCATCAGCGCCGACGTGGTTTTTCTGGTGGACGAATCCGGTTCCATGGCCGGCGAGCATACCTGGCTCGGCAACATGATCTCCAGCCTCGAAAGTGGCTTGCAGGCTAAAGGTGTCGGTGGTTCCCAGGCCAACCAGTATTCCCTGGTGGGCTTTGGTTCATCATTGCATGGCACTGGCCAGGCACCTCACCCCCATGACATGGACGCCGGCACCGGCGGTATCCAGAACTGGGGTTCCGCAGCCCAGTTTGCGACCGCTACCAGCTCCCTGGTAGCCAGTGGTGGTTTTGAAGATGGCTGGAGCGCCATCGACTGGGCCATCAACAATCTCAGCTTCCGCTCCGACAGCGCGGTCAACTTTGTGCTGGTGACGGATGAGGACCGGGACGCTCCCTTTGGCGATACCCTCACCGCTAACGGGTTGTTGTCTGATATGGGCGGCTTGGGCGCTCTGTTGAACGTAGTGGTCAACAACAACTTCGGCTGTTCGCCCAGCACCACCGGCGCCATCGGTATCGACAGCGACAGTAATGGTTACGAGGCCGATGGCAGCGGTGGCTACACCGAATGCGCCGGCCAAGGCACCATTGGCAGCGGATTTGGCACCACCAAAACGGACTACGTGGATCTGGCCACCGCCACCGGCGGGGCCGCCTGGAACCTCAATATCCTGCGCAGTGGTGGCCTGGACGCCGACTCCTTCACCCAGTCTTTCGTGGACATCAAGGTGGAAGAGATCACCAACCAGGACCCCAACGATCCGGGTGACCCGGTGCCAGAACCTGGCTCCCTGGCGTTGTTCGGACTTGGTCTGACCGGTCTGTATCTGCGTCGTCGCAGAACCCAGGCCTGATTGGAATATCACCGGCCGGGCAGTCTTGTGGCTGCCCGGCATTTCGCCGGGAGGGGTGCCGGCGGTTGTCGCGGCTTCTGTGCCTCCCTTACACTGGCAGGGCAATGTAGTTCGGCCATACAAGGAAGCCCGGTGCCATGGTGTTATTGACGATTCTTGCAGTCCTGTTTGTGGTACTGGTCGTAATCGTACCCCTGATTGAACGCTACGCCCCCAGAGACAATGGTCAGCAGTTGGCCCGTTACCGTCGATTCTTCTTTCCCGCCCTGGCGTTGCTGTTGGTGATTCAGTTGCTGCATCACTATCTGGGCTCCTAGCTCGCTATCCATTCGCCTTGCAATGGCGCCCGTCTGTTCTTTTACCCACCCAGCTCCTGCCTGAGCCATTGGCAGAATGCCGCTTCTCCGGGGCGGACGAGGCGTCCGGCTTCCCGAACCAGGTAATGACCGCCATCGCTGGCCAGCGTGACCGGGCTGGCCTGCACCAGCGACCCATCCGCCAGGGCCTGCTCCACCAGCAGTGACCGCACCAGCAGCAGACCGAGACCGGCCTTGGCAGCTTCAATGGCGAGGCTGGTGGTGTCGGTTTCCATGATCGGTTCGGGCAGGGTGCCGGCGATGTTCGCCTGTTGCTGCCACTGCTGCCAGGTCTCGCGATAGCCCTGCACCGCAATCCGGGGCAGGCTGTGCAGCCGTGTTTTCAGATCGGCCGCGCCATGCCGGATCGGGAATCCGGGGGCGGCCACCACCAACCAGTGTTCCCGGGTCAGGCGTTCCACCTCCAGTCCCTGCCAGTCGCCATAGCCATTGGCGATCTCCAGGTCAGCGCCTTCCAGGGTGTGTTGTGAGGGCCAGGTGATGGCCAGCAGGCGCAGTCGTAGGCTGGGCTGCTTGCGGTAGAGTTCGGGCAGCCTGGGCACCAGCCACTGACGGGCAAAGCTACCGGCAACCCGAACCGTCAGTGGGCGTTGGGCGTCGTCACCGAACAGCGCCTGGGTTCCTTCCCGCAGAGTTGTAAGCGCTGTGCTGAGGATGGGCAGATAGGCCCGGCCGGTGTCGGTAAGCTCAAGACGGCGGGGGTGGCGCAGGAACAGCGGTTGCCCCAGGTGGTCTTCCAGCAGCCTGACCTGCTGGCTGACAGCGGCCTGGCTGACACCCAGTTCCCGGGCAGCCTGGGTGAGGCTCTCATAACGGGCGGCGGCTTCGAAGGCCCGGAGGGCGTTCAGTGAGGGCAAGGTGCCTCTTTCCATAAGAAAATCTAACTCACTGTTTCAGCTTGTCTGGTATGTCTATCCGTTTGCTAGCCTTTTATCAACAACTCTGCGGTGATTTCACAGAAGTGACATCTTCTGTGAATAAGTTTTCCTGATAGTTGGCTTTCAGCTTCTTGAGCTGAGCAGCCCCCGGAAGACACGTTGAGGAGAACGCTGTGAGTATGTTGAAAGAAGTCCGGTTTGTGCCGGACGAGCTGGTGATCGAGTGGGCGGACGGCCAGCAAAGTGGGTTCTATGCTTTGTGGTTGCGGGACCATTGCCAGATGTCGGCGAGCCGCCACCCGGCCAACGGTCAGCGTCTGGTCAATGTCAGCGACTTTTCGGAGTCGTTGTCGATCGGGCAGGTCAATCGCCTGTCTGAGGATCGGTTGGAGGTGGTCTTTGAGCCGGATGGCCACCGCTCTATCTTTGAGGCGCAGTGGTTGCGACGTCACTGCTACACCCTGAACGAACCCTGGGATGACCGGTCCGAATCTGCCAAGACCCTATGGCAGGCCAGCTGCTTCAGCGGTGGCGTGGCCAAGACAGACTATGACGAGTATGGCCATTCACGGGAAGTCCGTCGGGACTGCCTGCAGTCGGTGCAGACGCTGGGCTTTGCGCTGCTCGGCAACGTGCCCTGTGAGAGTGGGGCGGTGTTGGACGTCATCCGCAGTTTCGGTTTCGTCCGTGAGACCAACTACGGCGAGTTATTCGACGTGCGCTCGGTGGTGGACCCCAACAACCTAGCGTTCAGCAACCTGGGGCTGGGCTGTCATGCCGATAATCCCTATCGTGATCCGGTGCCGACCGTGCAGTTGCTGCATTGCCTGGCGAGTTCCACCGAAGGCGGCGACTCGATTCTGGTGGATGGCTTTCGCGCCGCCGCCATTCTGAGGGAAGAGGCACCGGAGGATTTCGAACTGCTGACCGGTCACTATCTCAACTACCGTTTTCAGGATGCCTCGACGGATCTGCGCTCGCGGGTGCCGATGATCGAGCTGGACGATCGCGGGCGGATCACCAAGGTGCGTTACAACAACCGCTCCATCGATACGATCATGCTGCCCCCGGCGGTTATCAAGCCGTTCTATCGGGCTTACCGACACTATGCCCGCATTCTCGAGCGGCCAGAGCTGAAACTGACGTTCCGGCTCAACCCGGGCGATCTGATGGTGTTCGACAATACCCGAATCATGCACGCCCGCACCGGCTATCAGGCCGGCGGCGAGCGCCATCTCCAGGGCGCCTATGCCGACCTGGATGGTCTCTACAGCACCCTGGCCGTGTTGCAACGGGAAACCCGGCCAGCCGCCATGGGGAGAGCGATATGACTCAGCCATTGCCAACCCGGGACACCATTGTGGATTTCATTGAAGGCATCTTCTTGCGTCGGGGCGCGGAGTCGTACCTGGGCGAGGCGGTGTCGATGGCCCAGCACATGCTCCAGGCCGCGGCTTGCGCCGAACGCGACGGTGCGCCGGCCGCGATGGTGGCCGCGGCCTTGTTGCACGATCTCGGACATTACACCAATGAGATACCGGACGATGTTCTGATGGAAGGCACCAACAACTACCACGAGGAAGCTGGCGCCAACTTCCTGGCCCGCTTCTTCCCCCCCGAGGTGGTTGAGCCCATTCGCCAGCATGTTGCCACCAAACGCTACCTGTGCGCGGTGGACCCGGCTTACTTCCAGCGGCTGTCGGATGCATCGGTGTATACCCTGGAGCTGCAGGGCGGGCCGATGAACGAGGCCGAAGTAGCGGCGTTCCGAACCAATCCCTATCTGGAGGCCTGTGTGCGGGTGCGCCACTGGGATGATGAGGGTAAGGACCCTGAGCGGGCGTATCCGCCGTTCAGCCATTTTCGGCCGTTGCTGGCATCATTGGTGACGTCTTAACGCAGTCGCTGGTCCAGGGGGTTATTGGCGGCCAGCTTGCTGAAGCCGCAGCGGCGTAGGAAGTGGGCGTGGCTGCCCGGGCGGTGCGGAGTCTGATCGATGGACGTGACGATCTCCTCACGGAACCCGTGGCGGGGGTGGCGGTGGTGGATCTGCTGATGCAGAGGCTCTGGCACCAGGTGCCGGTAGGCGCCAGCGACGTCCATGTGGGCGCCGTACTTGAGCAGCAGTGCCTCGGCTGAGTGGTGGCGGGCGCTGAGCCAGGGGTTGAGGTGGTAGCTGATGGCCTCGTACAGCCGGCTGGCGTCGTCATCACTCCATTGCTGTCCCTTGGCCAGTCGCCAGGCTTCCCGGGCACCAAGGATCTGGAAACCGGTGTCGCAGGCGCAGTCGAGGTTGGGGGCGGTCAGGCCCAGGTCGTGCAGCAGACAGGCGATGTAGAGCTGTTCCGGGTCGGCCTCGATCGCCAGCGCCTGGCCCACTACCGCGCCCATCAGCCAGGTGCGGTAACAATGCGCCAGCAGCGCGGGGGAATAGCGGCTGGCTGCCAATTCCTCGCACTCGCGGGAAAATCCGGTGTCCGGGCGTCGGATAGCCTCCAGTGAAACCTTGCGCCGACGGGCTGGAGACAGGTTGAGGCGATAGCACAGCCGGCTGGCCTGCTCGTCGACCTGAGTGCGGATCAGTTGCCAGATAACGTGTGCCTTCTCGCGGGTGGTCATGGCACCGTTGGTGCGTTCGCTCCAGTGGTGTGAGCCTGGGGTAGGGCCGAGCATGGTTGTCTCCTAGTACTTGCTTTGTCGGAACAGGTCACTTTCATTTTGAAAGTTTCTTTAGTGTCGCTAGATGACTTGCGTATTGCAAGTGACTATTGGTGCCTCTAAACTGCAACCATGACCTCTCCCAGCTCCTCTCCTGACCCGAACTCTGCGACCACTCAACGCGCCGATCTGGCCGAACCTGTCGATCGCTCATCGGTGCCGGATGACACCCGGTCAGCAGGCCAGTACTGCCCACTGGCCCGGGGCCTGGAGTTGGTGGGGGATCGCTGGAGTCTGGTAATCCTGCGGGAGATGGCGCTGGGTCGGCATCGCTACGGCCAGTTCAGTGAGGTGGCGGAAGCGATTCCCACCAACATCCTGGCCAGCCGGCTACGCAAGCTCTCCGACCATGGTCTAATCCGCAAAGTGCTCTACCAGGAGCGACCGCGTCGCTACGAGTACCACTTCACTTCCCGGGGCGCGGCGCTGCTGCCGGTGATGCAGGCCCTGGCGCAGTGGGGCAGTGATCAGTTGCCGGAGTGTTATCGCCCGCCGGAGCGGTTCTTTCAGCTGACCT
The DNA here is from genome assembly GCF_023156385.1 of Marinobacter xestospongiae. Lineage (GTDB taxonomy): Bacteria > Pseudomonadota > Gammaproteobacteria > Pseudomonadales > Oleiphilaceae > Marinobacter > Marinobacter xestospongiae. The sequence goes on along the minus strand of NZ_JAKZAK010000002.1, from coordinate 231,415 downwards.
CCGCAGACCTTTTGCGAGCAGAAAACGGCCAGAGTTGATCTGTTTGATGAAGGTGTACTGCCTTAACCAACAGCCTCTGTATCTGTTTTTCCGGGCCATGAAGGGTCATAATGGTGGGCTTATCAAGACATCAGGTTGCGTATCGGGAGGAGCAGAGAATGGCGGATTCGTCCCCCAACAAGGCACAGGCACCACGGCAGACCGGGGCCTTTGGAACAGAGTTTATTTCGAAGATGGCGGTGGCCGAATGCATTGACGGTGTCTGGCAGCCGGCCAGGGTTGTGCCGGTGGCGCCGATTTCCCTGCATCCTGCTGCTCACGTCCTGCATTACGCCAGTACCTGTTTCGAGGGTATGAAAGCCTACCGTACGCCGGATGGTCACACCCGTGTGTTCCGGCTGGATCGTCACATGGCCCGCTTCGGCCGCAGCGCCAAGCAGCTGTACCTGCCGTTCCCCGGTGAACAGGTGGTGGAAAGCATGGTCCGTGAGATGCTGGCGGAGTGTGACGCCGAAATGCCGGAGCCGCCCAAGGCGCTGTATCTGCGGCCAACGCTAATCGGCACCGAGGCGAACATTGGTGCCGCCGGCGCACCGTCCCGTGATGCCCTGCTGTACGTGCTGGGCTCGCCGGTGGGTGACTATTTCACCGGTGGCGCCAAGGCGCTGACCATTAAGGTGGAAGAGGAAGCCATGCGCTGCGCACCCGGTACCGGCCAGACCAAGACCGGTGGCAACTACGCTGCTGCCCTGCGGCAAGTGATTGAAGCGCGGGAGAACGAAGGCGCGGATCAGGTGCTGTTCTGCCCTGGCGGTGACGTTCAGGAAACCGGCGCATCCAACTTCTTCCTGCTCAAGGACAACTGCCTGCTGACCAAACCGCTGGCGCCCTCGTTCCTTGACGGTGTTACCCGGGATTCGGTGATCACCGTGGCAAAAGACCTGGGCTACGAGGTTCGCGAAGAGGACTTTACCGTTGACGATATCCAGGACTGGATCAAGGATGGTGAGGCGTTCCTGTCCGGCACTGCCGCGGTGTTGTCCGGTGTTGGTTACCTGCTGTGCCGTGGTGAGCGCCTGGTGGTTGGCGACGGCAGCATGGGTCCGCACACCCAGAAGCTTCGCCAGGCCCTGACCGACCTGCAGTTCGGTCGAGTGGAAGACCGCTTCGGCTGGTTGTCCTGATGGCTTCCGGGGCGCTGGTCACGTGCTGATCAGCGACCCTCTCAGGTTCCGGTGTCTGAGCCACGATCGTCACTTCTTCGTATAAGGCGTGACAGCTGATCGTGTTAAGATGCCGGCGCCGATTCCCTGGGTGGTATTGGTATCTGAACAGCGGATATCCGCAGTAACAGGGGATGTTATCCATGCAAATTGAAAACCTGCCTGAAGCCATCGACGCCGACATCCAGAACTGCATGGCCGATGTATTCGAGACCCTTCAGGGCATGGCGCCCGAGGAGTCTTACCTCGCCACTAACCTCATGAAAACCAGGCCCTTCTTCCTGAAGGCACTGGCACTTCTGCGCACCACCGATTACCTGTCCCGCGGGGATCATCTGAATCTGCTCAAGGCGCTGGATTTCGAGATTGACGCCAACGGTGACGATCTGGAAGACAACCTGGCGTTCTGCTGGGTGACGATGGTTAACAATCTGGAAATGGCGCTGACCCAGCAGGAGTTCAACGCTCGCTTCGCGCTGTTTGTGCCTTTGGTCCTGCGCAAGATGAACGAAGTTCAGGCAGAGGCCAGATTCCCGGCGGCCTGACCATCTTCCCAGAACGACGCAGTAGGTCAGCGGGGCGCTTTTCCTTTACTGGTCGGTCAGTTACCGACTCTCGGATTCCCATGGCCAGCGCCAGGATGGCAGAGCAGGCTTTGCTCAATCATCAAATAACAACAATTCGCATTTGTATTATTATTAAATTGTGGTAGGTTTGCCGCCCGAAATTTGAGGCGGTCGGACCAGGGCTGCCTCATGGCCATTCGATGACCGGATCAACGAGGTATCCCGCAACCATGCGTGTCAAACCCGCTCACCCTACGATTACTCTATCTCTGTTCGTTGCCGGGCTGGCCCAGCCGGTCTCTGCTGTGGCTGACAGCCCGGGATACACCGCCACTCTGCCGACGCTGCTGGTGGAGGCGACGTCGGAACTGAGTCAGACCAAGGGGTACGTTGGCTACGAAGAGGCGAACGTCACCCGCAACAATCTGACGATTCGCGAGGTACCCCAGACCATCGATGTCATCAACATCCAGAAGAACAAGAACTACGGCACCAATGACCTCAGCTCGATCCTTGAGGGCAACGCCGGTGTGGATGCCAGCTACGACATGCGCGGGGAGAACATCTTTCTGCGGGGCTTCAAGGCAGACGCCAACGACATCTACCGGGACGGAATCCGCTCCAGTGGCCAGGTGCGACGGAGCACCGCCAACATCGAGCGGGTCGAGATTCTCAAGGGGCCGGCGTCGGTACTCTACGGGCGCAGCACCGGTGGCGGGGTGATCAACCTGGTGAGCAAGTCCGCCAACTTCACGCCCACACGGGTCGTGGGTGTCAACTACGGTTCCTGGGCCGATCGCAGCGCAACGCTGGATGTGAACGAGGTGGTGAACGACAACGTGGCGGTTCGGCTTACCGGTGAGATTGGCCGGGCCAACGCCTTCCGCTCCGGCATCGAAAGCGAGAATGAGATGCTGTCACCCAGCGTTTTGGTGGCCTCCGACGATGGTCGCCTGACGTGGGAAGCCCAATACACCTATGACAACGCCTGGCGAGTACCGGACCGTGGGCCGAGCAAGTCGGACTACGATCTCATGGGGATCGACTACCACACCGGCTTCGCCCACCCCGGGGATTACGTTGAGGATACCCTGCATTTTGTCCGTTCCAGCCTCGGTTACCAGTTTGCCGATGACTGGGAAATCAGCTGGCTGATCGGCTACCGCCAGGCCGAGCAGAACTTTGATCACCATTACGCTGGCCGCTACAGCGAAGATGACGGCCTGCTGTCCCGCAACTACGCCTGGCAGGAAACCGACAACAAGACGCTGACCAACACCCTGCGCCTGACCGGTGAGGTGACGACAGGTCCGTTGAGTCACAAGATTACCCTGGGCCTGGAGGACAGTCGTGAGGAGCGGGTGCCCAAGGTTGGCTTCGTCAGCGGCCTGGTGAACATTGATCCCCGTGATCCGTCCAGTTGGCCGCGCCCGGACCGGGCCAATGCACCGATCCGCTTCGACAACGTCCATGAGACCGAGACCCAATCGCTGTTCGTGCAGGATCTGATCGGGCTGACTCCGGCGCTGAAGGTGATGTTGGGCGCCCGCATCGATGACTACGAGTTCCAGACCACCAACATTGATGATGTCAGCAACCGCTATGACGACACCGTATTCAGCCCCAGCGCCGGTGTGGTCTGGGACCTCGCCCGGGACCATACCGCCTACGCTTCCTACAGCCAGAGTTTCTCGCCCTATGGCGGCCAGGGTTACCTCGGCATCAGTGCCACCGCCGACAGCGACACCTTCAACACCGATCCTGAGGAAAACCGCCAGTACGAGATCGGCCTGAAAAGTGACTGGCTGGATCAACGACTCACTTCCACGGTGTCGCTGTACCAGATCGAACACCGCAACATCCGTTACCGTCCTGACCCGGACAACGACCCGTTCCGCTGGGCGGAGCGGGGCCAGGAGCGTTCCCGGGGTATTGAGCTGAGCCTGATTGGCCAGATCGTTGATCACTGGTTCCTGCGCAGCTCGGTAGGGGTGATGTCCGCGAAGGTGGTTGATAATGTCGCCGATCCGGCTGAGGAAGGGCGCCATCTGGACAACACCAGCAACGTCACTGGCAATGCCTTTGTGCGCTATGTGCCGGACGATCAGTGGTATGGCGAGCTGGGCGTGACTCACCTGGGTGACCGCTACAACTACAACCGCGACGGCTCCGCCGCGCACCTGGATGGCTTTACCCGTGTTGATGCGATGGTGGGCTGGCAGTGGCGTGACTGGAGCACCACCCTGGCGGTGCACAACCTGCTGGATACTGACTACTGGCGCTCCTCCAGCATGCCGGGCGAGCCCCGCTCGGTGTATGGCCGTCTGAGTTATCAGTTCTAGTGTCCCGTCTGGTTAATTCGTTGACTTACTGCTTGTCTCTGAGGGTTCTGACCAAGGCGCCGCTGTGCCGATGTGGTGGTTCCACATCAAGCAGTGGCAACACAGGCTCAGAGCCCTCAGGGACAAGCCCTTCGGGAGCCACTGACAACCCGAATAGCGTCGTTGTACTGTCTCGGTTTGGAACCACCAAACCGTCACCAGCACGCCTAGCTCTTCGGGTTGTCAGTGGCTCATTAAGTTAACGAATTACCCAGACGGGACACTAGGGAACCTCAGATTAACTCCGGATCGCGCAGGGACGATTCGGAGTTAATGGGAGCCTCCCTGGTAGCCCAATCCCCCCGTGTCAGGGGAAATACCGGTTGAAGCCAATGGCCGTGGCCTTTAGGGTGCGCGGCCATTTGCAAAAAACTGGCTTTTTTATGACCACTCTCTCGTCGGCAGCGTCTGGCTCTTCCGCTGCACCATCCCGCTGGCATCACCTGGGTGATCCGGTTGTTCTGATTCTCACCATGGGATTCATCATTGCCTTCATCGGCTTTTCACTGGCTGATTCGCAATGGGTGGCTACACAGATAGGCGAGGGATTTGCCTGGACCGCGAAGAATCTGGGATCGTTTTTTCAGCTCCTGCTGCTGCTGACGTTCTTCATCGCCATGGGCGTTGCCCTGAGTCAGGCGGGCGCGGCCCGGCTGGGGGATCTGGCGAAGCCGGAGATCGGTACCTTCCGCTGGCTGGCGATGATCCTTTGTACGCTGCTGGCCGGTGGCGGCGTGTTCTTTGCCGCGGGTGAACCGGTCTACCACTTTGTGGTGACGCCGCCGGTGTTCGATACCGAGGCGGCGACCGCGGAGGCCGTGGCGCCGGCACTGGCGCAGTCGTTCATGCACTGGGGCTTGCTGGCCTGGGCGGTGCTTGGTTCGCTGACTTCTTTGGTGCTGGCCCATGCCCACTACGTTCAGGGCAAGCCACTGCAACCCCGAACCCTGTTGTACCCGGTATTTGGTGAACGGATTCTGACCAGCTGGGTTGGCGGCGTGGTGGACGCGCTTTGCGTGATTGCCGTGGTGGCCGGCACAGTGGGGCCGATCGGCTTCCTGGCAACCCAGATGAGCTTTGGGCTGCACGAACTGTTCGGCTTTGCCGACAGCTATGGTGCCCAGTTGGTGATCCTCGCCATTCTGGCAGGGGTTTACATGACGTCCGCAATGAGCGGCGTCCATCGCGGTATCCAGTTGCTCAGCCGTTTCAACGTGGTGCTGGCGTTAGTGATTGCGGCGGTGATCTTCGTCTTCGGCCCGACGCTGTTCCTTACCAACAGCTATCTGTCCGGGATGGGGGAGTACATGACCTCATTCTTTGATATGGCCACCGTGACCTCGGAAACCGCCCCGGACTGGTGGATGAAATGGTGGACGGTATTCTTCTTCGCCTGGTTTATTGGCTACACCCCACTGATGTCCATCTTTGTGGCCCGGATCTCCCGAGGCCGCACCATCCGCGAAACCATCCTGGCCATTTCGCTGTTGGCGCCGATCGCCACCACCATCTGGTTTACCCTGCTCGGCGGTAGCGGTGTGTTCTATCAGCTCAGCGGTGCCATTGACCTGACCGAAGCATTGAATGCCTTCTCCTTCGATGTGGCCACCCTGACTGTGGCTCAGGCTCTGCCAGGTGGCACCTTCATGGCGGCGGCGATCCTGTTGCTGACCACCATCTTTGTTGCCACCACCGGTGATTCCATGAGCTATTGCATCGCCATGGTTGGTACCGGCCATGACGAGCCCCACTTCCTGGTACGGACCTTCTGGGGCGCGGCCATGGCGATCATGGCGGCGATTCTGTTGTACATGGGCAGCGGTCAGATTGGGGTGCTGCAGCAGTTTATCGTGCTGACCGCCATACCTGTGTCGCTGATCATCCTGCCATCCCTGTGGACCGGTCCCCAGGCGGCCTACGCCATGGCGCGGGCCCAGGGACTGGTGAAGTAACCGGAGCTTACACTCCTTCCATCACCCTACCGCCACTGTCACCGGAACTGCCGGTGATAGTGGCGGGGGTTGAACTCTGCCGCCAACAGGAACAGCAGGACGTAGGCGGCGGCCAATACCAGCCAGACATCGACGAATGTCCCCAGCAGGTCTCGTGTGACCCCTGCCAGCAACGGCGTGAAGGCCGCCAGGGTGTAGCCATAACCCTGAACCCGTCCGACGATCTGACCAGCCACCTGGTGGTCGGGATGGTGATCCATCGCCACAATCATTGCCAGCGGGAACTGCCCGCCAATACCCAGCCCCAGCAGCGTCAGCGGCACCAGGATGGACGGGGTCTGCGGCATCAGGGCCAGTACCAGAAAGCCCGCCATGGTCAGGCCCAGTACCAGAAAAATTACCGGTCGCCGGTCGGTACTGCGTTGGGCCAGAGACGGAAACAGCAGACCTGCCACCACTTCCACACAGGTCAGGTACCCCAGCAGGTAACCGGATTCCACCGCGCTGAACCCGAGATCCATGGTGTAAGGGGGCAGCCAGGCCAGCACACATACATAGCCGGTGCCCGCCAGTGCGAAAAACACGGCCAGGGCGGCGCTGCGTCCAGGCACCAGCGTTGGCCGGGGTGAGTGGCTGCGGTGTTCCGCCGGCAGCGCCAGACCACGACGATTGCCCTGCCAGAACAGCGCTGCGACGGCCGCCAGCAGTGCCCAGCTCGCCATGCTGTGACGCCAGCTGTCCAGAGTGTCGGTGAGAATCGGAGCCAGAGTAGAGGATAGCGCCGCGCCGCACATGATGGCGGTGATGTACCAGCCCATGGTGATGGCCATGCGTTCGCCGGTCTGGCGTTTGATGATTGCGGGCATCAATGCCTGGACCAGGGCGATGCCGGCACCACCGAGCAGTGCGGTGGACAGGAACGCCAACCACCCCAGATCGAACAGTCGCATCAGGTCAGCCAGTGCAATCAGCACCAGGGCAATGCCCACCAGTTGATGCACCCCCAGGCGGCGGGCCAGCGGCATGGCGACGAAACAGCCAAGGCCCATCACCAGTACTGGCAACAGTGTGAGCAGGGAGATCTGGGTGTAGTTCATCGCCAGGGCGAGCTGGAGATGTTCGGTCAGTGGCCCGATGACGGCCAGCGATGGCCGCAGGTTGAGGCCGACCAGCACGCACAGGCCGGTGAAGGTCAGCAGGGACAGGGATGTCCGAGCGGGTGGTTGCAAGGTGTGTTCCATAACGTTCCTTTGTGCTTGCCAAGGGGGGGAGGAACGGCACTCTAAGACCTCAAGTCAACTTGAGGTCAAGCCATGGAGTTTCGAAAGTTACCGAGCCGTAAAATCGACAGTCGCAAGCAGGCCCTGAGTGCGGGGGAGGTGGCCAAGCGTTGCGAGATTGCGGTGTCGGCGGTGCATTTCTATGAAGCTGAAGGGTTGATTCACGGCTGGCGTAACAACGCCAACCACCGCCGCTATTCCCGCCATGTGCTGCGTCGGGTGGCGATCATCAAGATCGCCCAGCAGACCGGCGTACCCCTCAGGGACATCAAGGTGGCGCTGGATGCCTTGCCGCCCAACGAGGCTCCGACGCCGGCGCAGTGGGAGGCCATGTCCAGTCGCTGGCGGGATCTGCTGGATCGCAAGATCCACGATCTCTCCATGTTGCGGGATCAATTGGGAGAGTGCATTGGTTGCGGGTGTCTTTCCCTCACCGCCTGTCCGCTGCGTAATCCCAGTGATTGCCTGGCAGGCCAATAAAGCTGGACGGTTCGTATATAAAATATAGATTCACTTATAAATTAAAATTTGACTATTTTATATTTGGTTTTGATGTTTTTATTCTTTGAAGTTTCTGGGCTTTATATTCATACAATTTTAACGTCTTCTGGCTAGGGTGGCGCTTCGTTCATTCGATAGTCAGGAGTCTCACTATGAAGTGTCTATCCCGCAATGCGTGGTGGCGGGGCGGATTGCCCATCGCCATGAGTCTGATGTTGTCTGCCTGTGGTGGTGACGGCAGCTCTGGAAACAGCACCACAGGACCGGTGGTCGACAGTGACGCAGATTTTACCCTGGCGGTGATTCCAGATACCCAGAAGTATGCCCGCTATTCGCCAGAGCGGTTTCTGGCCCAGACTCAATGGATTGCCGACAACTACCGGCAGGAAGGGATCGCCTTCACCGTTCACCTGGGCGACGTGGTTGATCAGGCGGACGAGCCCTCCGAGTGGACCTATGCCCGACAGGCCATGCAGGTGCTGGAAGCCAATGCTGATACGCCCTACAGTGTGCTGCCTGGAAACCACGATGTAATGGACAGCAGCCAGTGGGACAATGAAAGGTCGCTGGCGTCGGAGCCTTACCTCAACCATTTCCCGGCGTCGTTGCAGGCTGGCAACTTCACCACGTTCCAGGGCACAGACAGTACAGGATTCAGTAGTTACCACATATTCTCAGCCGGTGGCCGGGAGTATCTGGTACTGGCGCTGGACTGGCGGTCTTCGGAGCAGACCGTCACCTGGGCCCAGTCAGTGCTGGATCAGCATCCGGACTTGCCCGTGATTCTCACCACTCACCAGTTGCTCAATATTGCGGGTGACGGCGAAACGGCGATCTTCACCGATCATGGTGCCATGCTGTGGGATCGTCTGATTCGCAGTAACGACCAGATTTTCCTGACGTTTAACGGTCACCACCATGGCGAGGCAATGATGGTGGGAAAGAACGACTATGGCCGCGATGTGGTGATGGTTGTAGTGGACTACCAATCCGGCTTCTGGGGCGGGAATGGCATGATGCAGCTGGTGGGGTTTGACGCCGCCAACGACGAGCTGGATTTTCGTTCCTTCTCACCATGGGTGGCAGCGATTCCCGAGGGGCAACGCCAGCCACAGGATGAGCTGTCCCGTTGGGAGTTCAGTGTGCCAATGGATTTTGATGCCCGCTTCAGTGCCTTCAACCAAGGTGCTGTGGACGACGAACCCGGCAATATTGACGACACCCAGGCCTACTGGATTCTGGATGAGGCCCACCGTGCAACCACCACCAATGGAAACGTCGAGTTCCTCGATGCCTCCGGTAACGGCAACAGCCTGCATCTGGCGTCTTTCAATGATCCCCAGGGCGACCTTTCGAACTACTTCAGCCTGACGAATGAGCCGGCTCCCTTTGGGTATGCTGACGGTGCCGCCAGTTTCCGTGGCAATAACCGTGTTGGCGGGTACTACCTGACCACCGAAGCACCCGGGCTGACCTTCAGTACCAGTGAATCGGGGAATGCGGGCTACCTGCCAACCTACACCATCGAAGCAATCGTCAGATTGCCGGAGGATTGGTCGTCCGAAGATAACAAGTGGTCGGGTATCCTCAACCATCGTCCCCAGATCTCCCGGGTTTGCGACTACCATCAGGTGGATTGCAGTGGTGGCGATGCATCTCTTGGACTGAACGTGTCGTCCTTGAAAGAGTTTCAGTGGGTGAGCACCTCGCAGAATGGCAAAGGCCCGGATAACTGGTCCTGGGAAGTGATGAACGGCTACTGGTACCACATTGCCCTGATCAATGATGGTGAAAAGGTGCAGATGTACGTTGATGGCTCTCTGGTGATGCGCACCGGTGTGGGTGAGCAACAGGGGTTGCTGGTTGAACCCGGGCAACCCTGGTCCATTGGCATTAACAGCTGGGAAGGGGAGCCGGGCAATCTGTTCGCTGGTGATATCGCTGAAATCCGCATCAATCGCCGGGTGCTGGATCGTTCTGAGTGGCTGCTTAACCGGTAATTTTCTGCCCCCCGGTGCGGGGCGGTGAGTTGCCGCCCCGAACCATTTTGGACGGACAATTCCGTCGCCTTACCTGCCGGAAACATCCCTTAGCCGCTATACTTCCCGCCGCCGGGTCATGTGATCCTACGGTGGGGTCGGAAGGGGGACGTGCGTTTGCGGTCTGGTGGTTGTGGTATGGGTGTTCAGTGCCTTGCTGTGGTGTGGCTGGTGCTGTTGGCAATGTCGGCCTGGAGCGAGGAACGCCCGTTGGTGCTGGATGAAGGTCTGGCGCAGTCCTTGGATGGCTATGTCGCGTTGTTGAGGGACCCGGGAGGCGAACTGAGCTTCGACCAAGTGCGTGCCGGCACCGGGCTTTTCCGCCTGGCGGCCGCTGGGGATCTTCACCAGGGCTATACGCCAGACGTTTACTGGATGCGGGTCGACGTGGAATCCCGATCCAGTCAGCGGCTGGATCGGATGCTTGAGTTTACCTACGCCTACCTGGACGACATCCGGCTGTATCGGGTCAATACCGACGGTACGGTTGAGCAGATGCGCTCCGGACGCACCCTGACCCCCGCAGATCGTGTGGTGGCGCACCGCAAGCCGGTGTTTCCGCTGTCATTCGACGCCGGCGAACGGGCAACCCTGTACCTGCGGGTGACCACCCACGCCAGCATGACGCTCAACGCCCGGCTGGCGCCGACCATCGAGTTCTACGAAGACAGCGATCAGGCCTATGTCTGGCTGGCGCTGTACTTCGGCATGCTGGTGGCATTGGGTACCTACAATTTTCTGCTGTTTCTCGGCACCCGGCATCGCACCTTTCTGCTTTACTCGCTGTTCGTGTTCAGCTTCGGCATCGCCGCGTCCAGCATGAATGGATTGGGGCCGCTGCTGCTGTGGCCAGGTCTGGTCGGGGAGTGGGGCAATCGCATCCTGCCCACCGGTTATACCCTGGCGGCGACTTTGGCGGTGATGTTTGCCCGCAGCTTCCTGGACATGCGGCGGATCGCGCCGCGTTGGGACCGGGTGCTGTCGGTCATGGTGATTTGCTGGTGGGGGGCCGCCCTGATCACCCTGGTGGTACCGGTGCAGGGCGCGCTGAAGATCATGTCCGCCATGGGCGTGTTGACGACGGTGTTCCTGATTGCCAGTGGCGTGGCCGGTGTCCGCCACCGGATTCCCGCCGCACGGATCTACCTGCTGGCCTGGCTGCTGTTGCTGGTGGGGACGGCGCTGCTGTCGGTGCGCAACCTGGGCTGGATACCGTCCAACTTCCTCACGGTCTACAGCCTCCAGATCGGCTCCGCCATCGAGATGCTCCTGCTGTCCTTCGGCCTGGCTGCCCGCTTCAATGAGTTCAAGCGCCAGAAGGAGCTGGCCCAGCGTCAGTTGGTCATGGCGCTGCAGCGTCAGGAACGGGAGCTGGAGCACCGGGTTGCACTGCGAACTTCCGAGCTGGAAGCGGCCAAGGCACAGCTGGAGCGTCGGGTGGTGGAGGACCCGCTGACCGGGCTCTACAACCGCTATGGTCTGATGACCCATCTGGAAAAAGCGTTGCAGCGGGCACAGCGCCGCCATGAACCGTTAGCGGTCATCCTGATTGATCTGGATGGATTCAAGCCGGTGAACGACCAGTATGGCCACGAAGCGGGTGACATCCTGCTGCAGGAGATTGCCCGACGGCTTCAGCAGGAGGCGAGGGACAGTGACTGTGTCGCACGGCTTGGCGGCGATGAGTTTGTGGTGGTAACAGAGAACATCGCCTCGGAAGCCAGTGTGCTGGAGATCGGGCAGCGGTTCCGTGAGGCCATTACCCGGCCTGTCGCCCTGGCATCGGGAGACGCGGTGCGGGTGGGTGCCAGCGTTGGTATCTGCACCGGTCGGGGCGGAGATCAGCAGGGACAGGATCTGATCCGCAGAGCGGACGAGGCGATGTATCGGGTCAAGAAGGCCAACAAGAACGACGTCTGCCTGATGCCCTGATGCCCTGATGCCCGGCCTCAGGGCGGTGACGGCATGGCTCTACGACAGGGAGGCGGGGCGGGGTATTCAATTCAAAAAAGAAATAACCATATCCTATTTTATGCTTTTTCGTTTTTTAGTGCTTCTGGTAGCTTAGGCGCCCTTACACGATTTTCCACGTACCGGACTGGGGTAGATACCATGAAACACTTTCTCAAAGGTGTCGCGGTCGCGGTCACCCTGGCGGCACAGCCTGTGCTGGCGGCTGACCGGGAACTGCTGAATACATCCTATGACATTGCCCGTGAACTCTTCGCTGCCTACAACGAACAGTTCCAGGCTTACTGGCAGGAGACCCAGGGAGAGGATGTCACCATCCGCCAGTCCCACGCCGGCTCTTCCCGTCAGGCACAGGCCATCATCCAGGGGCTGAAGGCCGATGTGGTGACCTTCAACCAGGTCACCGACATCGACATCATCCACGAGCGTGGCAACCTGCTGCCGGAGAACTGGGCCGAGCGGCTGCCGAACAACAGCTCACCGTATTACTCCACCATGGCTTTCCTGGTACGCAAGGACAATCCCAAAGGCATTGAGAACTGGGACGATCTGGTCCGTGAGGACGTTGATCTGGTGATGCCGAACCCGAAAACGTCCGGCAACGCCCGCTATACCTATCTTGCGGCGCTGGGCTACGCTCAGGACACCTTTGGTGACGACCAGGAACGGATCGATGACTTCCTCTCCAGCCTGCTGGGCCGGGTCAAGGTCTTCGACAGCGGCGGCCGCGGTGCCACCACCACCTTTATCGAGCGTGGTATTGGTGATGTGCTGCTGACCTTCGAGTCGGAAGTCCTCAACATTGTTGACCGACTGGGCGATGACTACCAGGTGGTGACACCGAAAGTCAGTTTCCTGGCCGAATTCCCGGTGACCTGGGTTGATGACTACGCCGAACAGAACGGCAACCTGGATCTGGCCAAGGCCTACCTGGAGCACCTGTACAGTGAAGAGGCCCAGCGCCTGCTGTCCGGCTTCAACTACCGGGTCCACGATGAGACCGTCAAGGCGGAGGTGGCTGACCGCTTCCCAGAGGTCAAACTGCTGCCTATTCAGGACATCGCCGGCAGTTGGGAAAACGCCATGCAGACGCACTTCGCCAGTGGCGGCAAACTGGACCAACTGCAACGTCGCTAGGACATCTCCGTGACCGAAACCGTCACCCAGGGCGCTGTGGCAACACCGCGCCCTTTCCTCGTTAAACGCAATAAGCGGGTCCTGCCCGGGTTCACCCTGAGCCTGGGTATCTCGCTGCTGTTCGTCAGCATGGTGCTGCTGTTGCCCCTCAGCGGTCTGGTGGTGGAAGCCTCTGGCATGAGCTGGCAACAGTTCTGGTTTGTGATCAGTGACCCGCGGGTGGTGGCCTCCTACAAGGTGACTGCGCTCGCGGCCCTGGCGGCCTCCCTGTTCAACGCCCTGTTTGGCCTGCTGCTGGCCTGGGTGCTGGTGCGCTATGAATTCCCGGGCAAGCGCCTGGTGGATGCCATGGTGGATCTGCCCTTTGCCCTGCCGACGGCGGTCGCTGGTATTACCCTGGCGACTCTGTTCGCCGAGACCGGCTGGTACGGTCAGTGGTTGAGCAAGCTGGGGCTGGAAGTGGCGTTCACCCCCGTGGGTATCGTCGTCGCCATGGCCTTCACCAGCATTCCCTTCGTGGTGCGTACGGTGCAGCCGGTGCTGGAGGAGCTGTCGCCGGAGGATGAAGAGGCGGCCATGAGCCTGGGCGCCTCCGATGGCCGCATTTTCCGTAAGGTGATCTTCCCGGCCCTGTGGCCGGCGCTGGTGACCGGTGCGGCGTTGTCGTTTACCCGCAGCCTGGGTGAGTTCGGTGCAGTGATCTTCATCGCCGGCAACATGCCCTACGTCAGTGAGGTGACCAGTCTGATGATCTACGTGCGGCTGCAGGAGTTTGACTACGCCGCTGCCAGTGCCATCGCCTCGGTGGTGCTGTTGACCTCACTGGTGCTGCTGTTTGCCATCAACCTCTGGCAGGCCCGCTTCCTGCGCCGTCTGGAGGGTCGCTAACATGGCTGAATCTGCCCGTCATCAGGTCGGCTCGAAACCGCTGATCAAGTGGACGCTGATCGGCCTGGCGTTGTCGGTTACGTTGGTGTTGCTGGTGATTCCGCTGGTGCTGATCTTCAGCCAGGCGTTCAGTGCTGGTTGGGGAACCCTGATGGCGAACCTGGGGGATGAGTACACCCTGCACGCCATCGGCCTGACCCTGTTCGTGGCGCTGGTCACGGTGCCGCTGAACCTGGTGTTCGGCACGGCGCTGGCCTGGGCGGTGACCCGCTTCCAGTTTCCCGGCCGCAAACTGCTGATCACCCTGATCGACATTCCGTTCGCCATCTCACCGGTGGTGGCGGGGTTGTTGTACCTGCTGCTGTATGGGCGCAACGGTTGGGTGGGGAGCTGGCTGGGGCAGTACGATCTGCAACTGATGTTTGCCTGGCCCGGAATCGTGATGGTCACGGTGTTTGTCACCAGCCCCTTCGTGGCCCGGGAGCTGATTCCGCTGATGCAGCAGCAGGGCAGCCAGGAAGAAGAGGCTGGCGTGGTACTGGGGGCATCCGGTTGGCGGGTGTTCCGCCACATCACCCTGCCCAACATCAAATGGGCGCTGATCTACGGTGTGGTACTGACCAATGCCCGTGCGGTCGGGGAGTTCGGCGCGGTATCGGTGGTGTCCGGGAATATCCGTGGCGAAACCAACACCCTGCCATTGCACGTCGAGTTGCTGTACCAGGACTACAACATTGTGGGGGCCTTCGCCAGCGCCTCATTGCTGGCGGCCATTGCCATTCTGACCCTGGCAGTGAAAGGCTTTGTGGAATGGCACCAGGCCCGTGAGCGGGACCTGCAGCCGGAACACAGGACGGAAAAATGAGTATCCAGATTGACCAGGTAAACAAGTTCTATGGCCAGTTCCAGGCGCTGCATGATGTCTCCCTGACCATTCCGGAAGGGCAGATCACCGCACTGCTGGGGCCGTCCGGCTCCGGCAAGACCACGTTGCTGCGCATCATCGCCGGTCTGGAGAGCGCCGAGCGGGGGCGCATCCTGTTCGGTGGCGAAGACATCAGTCAGCTTCATGTCCGGGACCGGAATGTCGGCTTCGTGTTCCAGCACTACGCGCTGTTCCGTCATCTGACGGTGGCCCAGAACATCGCTTTTGGCCTCGAGTCCCTGCCCAAGAAGCAGCGGCCGCCAAAGCCGGAGATCCGGGCCACGGTGGCGCGTCTTCTGGAGATGATCCAGCTGCCACACCTGGCCAACCGCTATCCGGCCCAGCTGTCCGGTGGCCAGAAACAGCGTGTGGCACTGGCCCGCGCACTGGCCACCAAGCCCCGTATCCTGCTGCTGGACGAACCCTTTGGCGCCCTCGACGCGCGGGTACGCAAAGACCTGCGTCGCTGGCTGCGTAACCTGCATGATGAGTTCCATTTCACCAGTGTGTTCGTCACCCACGATCAGGAGGAGGCGCTGGAGCTGTCTGACCAGGTGGTGGTGGTGAGCCATGGTCGGGTGGAGCAGGTCAATGCACCGACCGAACTGTACGCGCGACCGGAAAGCCGGTTCGTGTTCGACTTTCTTGGGCAGGTGAATGAATTCTCCGGCCAGCTTAAGGAAGGCCGGCTGGTGCAGGGAGACGCCTGGGTCCGTCTGCCGGAATCGCCGTCAGGGTCCGAGGCTCAGCTCTACCTGCGGCCCCATGAAGTGCGGCTGACCAGCGAACCGTCGGAGCAGGCGCATTTCCCGTTCTGTATTGAGGCCGTCAGCCTCATTGGCTCCGAGGTGCGGGTGGAGCTCAAGGCCCAGGGTTGGCAAAGCGAGGATGTCTGGGAGGTGGGAATCAGCCACGCCGAGTTCAATCGCCGTCAGCCTCGCCGGGGGGACCGTTGCTACGCGGTGCCCGATATCGCCCATCTGTTTGCCGAAGGACAGGACCAGCCCCGAACCATCAGCTGGGGCGACAGCGCCTGACGTGAACGCTGAGTGCAGGCGGCGTTCCTGACGGTCGCTGCCTACCTTACTGTCCCCCTGCCATACGTTACTGACCTGTCTGCCCGGGGACCCCGTTCCCCAGAATCTCCATTTTACCCGCCAGGGTCGCCAGCAGATCCCCGGCTTCCAGCCGGGGGTGGTTCAGGCCCTGGATCAGGGTCATGAAGTACAAGTCCAGCATCACCTCGGCCCGGGCCGGGGCAGGGTGGTCGTCCGCCGCTTCAAGGCGTTGCCGGAAGGCCAGCAGTTGCGGGCTGAAGTAGTCCTGCTGCCAGACGATCTCCTTCAACAGCTCCCGGCTGAACTCCCGATGTGCCAGGTAGAACCGGTAAAGGTAGTCGGCGAAATGCAGTAACCGGCCGGCGGCGCTGTGGCTGCGGTCCTGTTGCTCGGCATCGGCCAGCACCTGGTCAATCTGAATCCGCATTCCCTCTTGTAACAGCTCCAGCTTGGTAGCGAAGTGACTGAACACAGTACCGTCAGCGACACCGGCGGCGCGGGCGATCTGGCGGGTGCTGGTGTCCTGGTACCCCTGCTCGCGAAACAGTTGCCAGGCGGCGTTGAGGATCTGTTGGCGAGTACGTTGGCGTTTGCTGGGTTCTGGCATGGTGGCTGCTGGCCTTCGGTTCTGTTGGGTGAAGCGGAACACCGGGTCAGTATAAGTTGTAAATTGAGCGTGCTCAAATTAGCATTATGAGCGCGCTCAATTTTAACCGGAGGTCATCATGTCGATTTTTGAATCCCTGAAACGCCTGGCCATGGCGGTGGTGCTTGTGCCCTATCTACTGATCTACGCCTATGTCATCGGTCCGCTGTTGGTGCTGGTGCTGGTGCCGGGTGGTCTGGCGCTGCTGTTGCTCGTCGGGCGCGGTGAGGCCTGGGCTGTGGCGCGGCAGACACTGTTTCGCCGGTCAGCCCAGGGTGCCGAACTGAATCGTGTTCCGGCATCACCGTCAGAACGGTGAGATTGATACAGGTTCGCTTTGCTACTTGACCCGTCGCCCGGCTTCTTGAACACTGGGGGTTCTATTCAAAGGATCGCGGACCCTGATCAAGATGTTTTGTAAGCGTTTGACTGTTACCAACCTGCTCCAGAACCGGGCCGCCGCGATCCGGTTTTTCGGGTGCCCGACCCTCTGCCATTCCCTTCGCTGAATCCGTGTTGTCGCTGCGGATTCGGCGACAACCTCCAGCCTGACTGATGCGCTGACTGCCGCATCGGTTTCCCAAATCGATTGCTGATCCACCTGTTATCGAACCTGCGTGTTTGAGGGATTGCTATGTCTGAATTACCTGCCATTACGGTGACCGAAGAAGATTACAACCGCCTGATGTCCCTGCTCGATCGGGACGACAGTGACTCCGATGTGCTGGAGGGCCTCGCCGAAGAACTGGAACGGGCGGAACTGGTACCGGCGGACCAGTTGCCCGAGGGCGTGGTGGCGATGAATTCGCTGGTGCGTTTTGTCAACGAGGGCAACGGTCAGTCCCACGATCTGACCCTGGTATACCCCCATCAGGCCAGCGCTGGCGCCGGCCAGGTATCGGTGTTCGCGCCTGCCGGTGCGGCATTGCTGGGGCTGTCAGTGGGTGATCGGATCGACTGGCCGATGAGTGGCGGCAAGATCCTGCATCTGAAGATCGTCAGCGTGACCCGACCCGAGTAATCGGACGGGCCCCTTGCGCCCGAAAACAACCAAATTCCAATAACCATCCACAGTCAAAAAAACATCCACAGCCAAAAAACGTGATAAGGAGATGTCATGCACAACACCCATGCCCTGGAGGCCCTGAGGGAAGATGTTGTTCGCCGCAACCCGGCCGAGCCCGAGTTTCATCAGGCCGTGACCGAGGTGCTGGATACCCTGGCCCCGGTGATTGCCCGCCACCCCGAGTACGCCGAGGCCAAGCTGCTGGAGCGCATCTGCGAGCCGGAGCGGCAGATCATCTTCCGGGTGCCGTGGGTGGATGATCAGGGCACTGTGCAGATCAACCGGGCGTTCCGGGTTGAGTACAACTCCGCTCTGGGGCCCTACAAGGGCGGCCTGAGATTCCATCCGTCGGTCAACCTGGGAGTGGTCAAGTTCCTGGGCTTCGAGCAGATCTTCAAGAACGCCCTGTCCGGGCTGCCTATCGGTGGCGGCAAGGGTGGGGCGGACTTCGATCCCAAAGGACGGTCCGACAATGAAATCATGCGCTTTTGCCAGTCCTTCATGACCGAGCTCTATCGCCACATTGGGGAGTACACCGACGTACCGGCGGGTGACATCGGCGTTGGTGCGAGGGAAGTGGGCTACCTGTTTGGCCAGTACAAGCGCATCACCAACCGCTATGAATCCGGTGTGCTCACCGGCAAGGGGCTGGGCTGGGGTGGCGCCCGTGTGCGTAAGGAGGCCACCGGCTACGGGGCGGTGTACTTTGCGGAAGAGATGCTGGCAACCCAGGGGCGCAGTCTCGAAGGGCAGCAGGTGGTGGTGTCCGGCTCGGGTAATGTGGCGATCTACGCCATGGAGAAAGTGCACCAGCTGGGGGGCCGGGTGGTGGCCTGTTCCGACTCCAGCGGTTACGTCTACGATCCGGCGGGAATCGACCTGGAGTTGCTGCGCCAGATCAAGGAAGTGGAGCGGGGCCGTATCGGGCTCTATGCCGAGCGCAAACGCAGTGGCACCGATTTTGTCGAGGGTGGCTCAATCTGGAGTGTGCCCTGTCAGGTTGCCTTGCCGTGTGCGACCCAGAACGAGCTGGACGAATCCGCTGCCCGTCAGCTGGTCCAGTCCGGGGTTCTGGCGGTGGTGGAAGGTGCCAATATGCCGTGTACACCGGAGGCGGTACGGAACTTCCGCGAGGCCGGTGTGCTGTTTGGCCCGGGCAAGGCCGCCAACGCCGGTGGCGTCGCCACCAGTGCGCTGGAGATGCAGCAGAATGCGTCCCGGGATTCCTGGAGCTTCGAGTATAGTGAGCAGCGGTTGCGGGACATCATGATCGACATCCACCGTTCCTGCGACGAGACCGCCCGCGAGTACGGCCAGGCCGGTGATTACGTTCTGGGCGCCAACGTCACCGGCTTCTGTCGGGTGGCCGATGCCATGCTGGCCTTTGGCGTGATCTGAACCCGCGATTCCAGCAACAGTGCTGTTTCAGTAGTCCCCGCCCGGTGCCATGGCACCGGGCGGGAATGGTTTGGCGTTCATGGTCCGTCGATTGCGGTAAACCGCTACGGGGATTCCTCAATGACTATTTGGCGCGTTTTTCTGTAGCGTTGCTAATCTTTTTTTGAGGGGAGCCCTGATCGGCTCCTGCCATGCCGGCGTCGCCGGTTGAGCCCCAGTCCTACGGGAAGATTGCCGCCATGAAAAACCTGACCATCCAGACCCGGGTGCTGCTGCTGGCACTCGTGCCCGTGATCCTGCTGACCGGCCTGCTGACCAGCTACAACCTGAACCAGGCCCGCGCCATCGGCGACCAGGCTGTGACCAGCTTCTCTGAAGACATGGAGGCCAGCAAGCGGCAGGAGCTGCGCAACTATCTGCAACTGGCCAAGACCTCCATCCAGCACCTCTACGACGAGCCCGGCTCGGCGGACGACCCCGCAATCCGTGAACAGGCCTGGAAGATCCTGCGGCAGCTGCGCTTTGATGACTCCGGCAGTGATGGCTACCTGTTTGCCTATGACACCCGTGGCACAGCGGTGATGCATGGTCTCAACCCGGCGCTGGAAGGCCGCAATCTGTGGGACTTCCAGGACCCCAATGGTACCTACCTGATTCGTGAACTGGTCAAAGTCGCCCGTGGCGGCGGTGGCTACGTGCCCTACGGCTGGAAGCACCCGGACAGTGGTCAGGTGGCGCCGAAGCTGGGATACGCCGAGATGCTGCCGGAGTGGGGCATCATGATTGGCACCGGGTTCTGGGTGGACGGCCTGGAGGCCCAGGTGGCCAGCATGGAGGCGCGGGTTGGCAGTTCGCTGGAAGAGGCGATCTTCGGCTCGGTGACCACCTCGCTGGTGGCGCTGGCGATCATCGTATTCCTGGCACTGGTGGTGGTGCGAAGCATCATCCGACCGATGAAGTCTGCGGTTGCCGCGATGAATGGCATCGCCAGCGGTGACGGCGACCTGACCCAGCGGCTGGAGGTCGCCAGTGGTGACGAATTGGGCCAGCTGGCGGAAGCGTTCAACAGCTTTGCCGATCAGGTTCAGGCTCTGGTCAGTCGGGTGCGGGCATCCACCGACACGCTCAATGAGACCGCTGGCGAGCTCAATGGCGTCATGGTGGAGGCGGAGCAGGGCGTGGCCCGTCAACAGTCCGAGAGTGACCAGGTCGCCACCGCGATGAACGAAATGACGGCGGCAGCGCAGCAGGTTGCGGGCAATGCGGCGGAAGCCTCCGATGCTGCCGGCCATGCGTCGGTGCAGGTGTCGGACGCCCAGGGCGTGCTGTATCAGGCCATTGAAGTGATTGGCGGGCTGTCCCGGCAAGTGGAAGAGGGCGTGCAGGTGATCCGGAAGCTGGGCGAGGACTCACGCCAGATAGACAATGTACTGGAAGTGATCCGCGACATTGCGGACCAGACCAACCTGCTGGCGCTCAACGCGGCCATTGAGGCCGCCCGCGCCGGTGAAAGCGGGCGGGGGTTCGCGGTGGTGGCGGACGAGGTGCGAACCCTGGCCAGCCGCACCCAGCAGAGCACCCAGGAGATTCAGGCGACCATCGAGCAGCTGCAGCAGGGCGCCGACAGGGCGGTGCAGCTGATCGGTACCATCAGCGAGCAGAGTGAGGCCACCGCCGATGAAACCCGGCAGGTCAATGAGGCGCTGCAGCGCATTTCTCAGGCAGTAGGAACCATCACCGAGATGAACACCCAGATTGCCAGCGCCGCCGAGGAACAGACCAGCGTGTCCGAGACCATCAACCAGAACGTGCACGAGATCGTGGCCATTTCCGAGCAGACGGCTCAGGGTACTAAACGGGCTGGTCACGCCACCCAGCAGCTCAAAGCACTCGCCGGCGAACTGACCGATGAGGTTCAGCGCTATCGGGTTTAGGGGCCGCTCGGCAAAGGCGACAGCGCCTATCGCAGGTGTATGGTTTTGATGCACGACGGCCCCGCCATGGCTGGTGGGGCCGGTCAAAACGATTACTGACGGGACAAGATCAAAGCAATGTCGCCTTCGTCGATGACCTCGTTCTCGTTGTCGTCCAGCACCAGGGACAGCTGGTCTCCGTCCACTGTCGCGAACATCAGAAACGGCTCAGCTCCGGGAGCCGAGAGTCCCCGGCCATCGTTCCTGTCAAGCAGGGCTGAAACGGACAACTGATCAGTTACCGGATCAATGGTGTAGTTACCCAGTTCGACTCCCGCCTCTTCGGCTTCTATTTCAGGGCCGTATTCCGAGTGGATATAGCGTCCGTCGTTGAAGAACATGAAGTTTACCTTGTCATCCCCCGTCACATTTTCCCCGATTATCGTCGTCATTTCCCATAGTCCCACTTCCTGGTCCGAAGTCACTCTGGAGAAAATGACTGTCTCTGAGTTGTCGGCCAGGCCGTCCCCATTATCATCAAATATCAGGTGAAGCTTGTCGCCATAGACCCGGGCGAAATGGCCGATGTCTTCCGACAGGCCATAACCGGGGTTTAGGTCGTACAACTGGGTTGTGGTCAATTCGCCGGTGCCTGAGTCCAGTGCATAGTTACCCTGCTCCATACCGTTCTCGGAATCGGGTTGCTGAGAGTTGTAATTGGTGAAGATGTAGTAGCCATCGGACATAAAGGCCACAGCGGTCAGGTCGTCCCCATCGGAGTCCAGTCGCCACAGGCCGTCCAGGGTGCCGAAGGTAACGCCGTAGCTGACCAGTTGCTCCTCAAAATGGTCACGGGCTTCGGCCTCGGCGACCAGGGAGGTCGTCGCGGAGCCGGAGTTGGCCACCAGGTTGGTCACCAGTGGAACAAACTGCCCCGGGTCGACGGAAAAATCCACGGCCAGGCTGTTGGCCGCCGCCCCTTCCGGAATGACAATGCCATTGTCCGGATCTCCATCCTCGTCCAGCGACTGCAACAGTCGAACCATATTGGTTACGGCCTGATTATGAGTATCGTTGGTCCCGGCCAGATCCAGCGGTGTGACGACAGCACTGGCGGGTACGGTGGGAAATTCCAGGTCGCCAATAAAGAAGGTGACCATCTCGCCTTCGAGGTATTTGAACTCGCCCAGTTCATTGGTGGTACCGGCCTGGGAGTCGGTGCGATAGCCAATATTGATCACTGGGCTGTCAACAAAAATGCCGGTTCGTGTCTCCGGCTCAGGAGGATTGGTGTTGCTGTCATCGTCTGATGATCCACCGCATCCGTGGAGTGTGCCCGCGGCCAGCAGTGTGGCCAGGATTGGGAGCGTTTTCTGCGAGAGAGTCATGCTAGACATGGTAAGGGTTTCCTTTTGACGGTCTTTTTTGCGACTTCTGTCCATACTCCTTCGATAACAAGATTAACGGTTGTTCATGTCGGTGCGATTCACCCATATGGGTGAAATCCTGAAGCGCCGGATCGGTCCGGGCGTCGTCATACGGGGCGGTGAATACAGCGGGGAGGGAGGGCAACTGCAGAAGGTGACTCGTCAGTTCAATACCTGGGACAGCACCAGCGCGAGCTCCATTTGTCCGGTGGCCTGCAGTTTCCTTGTCATGGATTTTATCTGTGAGCGTACCGTGTGTACGGTCCGGTTTTCCTGCTCCGCGATCCGCTCTGGTGTGTAGCCACGGGTAAGCCAATAGCCTACGTTGGCCTCCCGGCCACTCAGGCCGAAGGCCAACTGAAGTCGCTGAATTGCCTCCGCGGGGGCAGGATGGCTGCCCTTGATCTTAACCAGGGCGCACATGCTGGTCGCAATCGGGACTCCCAGAAGGCTCTGGCGCCACTGGAACGGCGAGAGCTCAAGAATCAGTCTGAAATCCGGGGTGTGAACATAGCGAACAGGCTGGAGTTGCTGCGTGACTTCACGGAGTGCCAAGCCGAACTGAGACCTCAGGTCCGGGTTTCGGGGGCGCAACCTGCCCCGAACAGCAACCAGGTCCGAGCCACTGCCGACCAGCCTGTCAGCGGCGTCATTGTGGTACAGAATGGTGCCATGGACGTCCAGCACCAGTGCGGCATCACCCAGGCTGTCCAGCAACGCCTTGTGGCGGTGCTCTGAACTGTGACTGCGGTCCAGGTCACCCTGGATGGTGATGGCTCGCCGGATGTGGGGGCGCAATTGCGTGAGATGATCGGTTTCTGCGGTTTGGAAGGGGCCTTGTGACTGGCTTCTCTGGAAGGCGACCCGTAATACCGCATTGCCTTCCGTAATCAGGTAGTTGCCCGTGGCGTGGTGCATATCAAGATGGCGGGCATACTCATTGTAGAAACCCGTCCGTTTAAACTCCCGCAAGGGCATCAGTTCATCGGATGCCACGAACTGGGGTCTCTCAGTTTCAAACAACCGTTGACTCCAGACATCCATGTCGTAGTAATGCTTGCCGTAGCTTTCGAGGTCCTGTTTCGCAAACCCGGAATAGAGCATCTGCAGAGGCTTGCCGGTGAGCTTGTCCTCAAGCGAGAACAGCCCCATGGAAGCGTTGATATCAAGCTTTAGCGTTTCGATAAGCGCCTGCCAGCGCCCAGGCGACCCAATGGCCTGATAGATCAACTCCAGGTGGCTTTGGAAGTCTGGTGATCGATACATCGCGTTTGCCCTGCCAGGGCCAGCTCTCCCCGGAACCGGCCGTGCTCCCAACAGCGAAAGGTATGGTGTTCCTTCTCAGGGTTGCGTTGAACATGGTGCAAGTATTGACCAGATGCCCGATTTTGCTAGCGCCCCCTCTGGTTGGTTCGATGACCTGCTGTGCTGTACTTAGCTTTTCTGGGGCTCTTGGCCTCGGCGTCAGAGTGCCGGCGCGTGGTGGTTCCCTGGCGGCACGCTCGCGCCGCCGGCCATGGACTTGGGTGGCTGCCCGAAGAACCGTTTGAATTCCCGGCTGAACTGGCTGGGGCTTTCATAGCCCACTTCTGATGCCGCCTGGCCCACCTGAACCTGCTGATCCAGCAGCAGGTCGCGGGCGCGGGTCAGGCGAATGCGTTTGATGTACTGAATCGGTGAAAGCGACGTCACTTTGCGGAAGTTGCGGTGAAACGTGGGTGAACTCATATTGGCCATGGCCGCGAGCTGTTCCACGTCCAGGGCGTTGGCGAAGTGGGTATGGATGTACTTCATCACCGGTTCCAGTCTCGATAGGCTGGTGTTGTGACGGGCCAGCGCCATCAGTGACGAGCCGCCCGGTCCCTGCAGGGTATGCAGCAGAATCTCCCGTACCAGTCCGGGGCCAAGTACCTTGGCCTTGACCGGGTCCTGCAGGGCTCGGGCCAAGCGCAGGGCGCAGCTTCGGAAATCGGCTCCAGCCGGGGATACGAACAGGCTACGCTCCGGTTCTCTGGTGCCGGCAACCGGGTTGCGGCCACAGTCGTCAAAGACCCGGACAATCTCATGCAGCATGGTCAGATCAATGTCGATCACCAGGGACAGCAGAGGGCGACCTGGTTCTGTGATGGCCTCGCAGTCGGCCGGTACCGGCAGCGTCAGCACCAGATAGTTATCCGGGTTGTACTCATACACCTGGTCTTCCAGGTACACCCGTTTAGTGCCCTGCGCCATGATGATGAGGCCCTGCCGGTAGCACAGCGGCTCCCGCTGATTTGAGCGTTCGCTGCGAAAGATACCAACACCATTAAGGATAGTTGGATGGTATCCCTCGCCTTCAGCCAGTTGCTCCAGCACGGCGGCCAATGGTGTCATGTTGCTTGCTCCCAGGTGGTCTTTCCGCGCCATTCTAGCATTCCATCATAAATGCCCAAAAAGATCTTAGTTGATCGTATTAGGCATTCAAGAGATGGTTTTACCCATTCCTGAAACGGTCGGCGTACGTATCATACTACCTGTAACCTGATGGGAGAGTAGATGATGCAGAACTTTGATTTTCATAATCCAACGCGGATCGTATTTGGCAAGGATCGTCTGGCTGAGCTGGACCAACTGATTGCTGCGGATGCACGGGTGCTGGTGCTCTACGGTGGCGGCAGCGTCAAGCGTAATGGCACCCTGGAACGGGTGTTGGCGAACCTGGGGGAGCGGGCGGTCTTCGAATTTGCTGGCATTGAGCCGAACCCTCAATTCGATACGCTGATGCGGGCGGTGGAGCTGGTTCGACAGGAGCGCATCGACTTCCTGCTGGCGGTCGGTGGTGGTTCGGTGATGGATGGCACCAAGTTTGTTGCCGCCGCGGCGCCGTACGATGGTAACGCGGCCGACCTGCTGGGCCACGGCTTTGCGGGTCTTCCTGTGACTGAGGCTTTGCCTCTGGGCACTGTAGCGACGTTGCCGGCCACCGGATCTGAAATGAACATGGGCGCCGTAGTGTCTCATCAGGGAGGCAAATGGCCGGTGATGAGTCCGCTGCTGTTTCCTGCCTTCTCGGTACTTGATCCGACGTTGACCTTCACCCTGCCGCAGCGCCAGGTGGCGAATGGTGTGGTGGACGCGTTCGTACACGTTGTTGAACAGTACGTGACATATCCCGCCAACGCTCGTATTCAGGATCGTACCGCCGAGGGCATTCTGAAGACCTTGATCGAGGTCGGCCCGATCACCCTGGCGGAGCCGGAGAATTATGAAGCCCGTGCCAACCTGGTGTGGGCTGCGACCTGGGCGTTGAACGGCTTCATCGGTGCCGGCGTACCCCAGGACTGGAGCACGCACATGATCGGCCATGAACTGACGGCGCTGTTTGGCATCGACCACGGCCAGAGTCTGGCAATTGTGCTGCCGTCGGTGTGGAAGGCCCGTAAAAACCAGAAGCGTGAGAAGTTGCTGCAGTTTGCCGAGCGGGTCTGGGACATATCTTCGGGGAGTGAGGAGGAGCGGATTGACCAGGCGATTGCCAAAACCCGCGCTTTCTTTGAGTCCCTGGGGGTGAAAACGAGGCTGAGCCAGTACGGGGTTCAGGCGCATCAGATCGGTGATGTGGTTTCGGCCCTCGAGGCTCACGGCATGGTGGCGCTGTCCGAGCAGGGCGACATGACGCCGGAGATCAGCCGCGCTGTGCTTGAGGACGCTTTCAGCGACTGACCGTTGGCTGCGCCGCCTCGACGGTCAGCCAGTCGATGAACTGCTGCACCGCCGGCCGTGGCGCCGGGTGGCTGAACAGCCAATAGGCCCGGGTGGTGTTGGCGCGGGTGCCGAACAGCACTTCCAGCGTCCCCTGGGCCAGTTCGGTCTCGATCAGCCTGGGCGGGCACAGTGCCACGCCCTGGCCGGCGATGGCGGCCGAACTGAGCAGGTTGAAGTCCTGGTACAGCAGCCCCTGGTCCAGGTGGCTTGGATTCAGGCCCTGGCTGTGGAACCAGTAACGCCATGGGTCCCGGGTTTCGTCATGGAGCAGTTCCAGGCGCAGCAGGTCCCGGGGCTGGGTGATGGCCTGGACGGTCTGCAGGTAATGGGGGCTGGCCACTGGCACGGTGTCTCCGGCAAACAGCAGGGTACGGTCGCAACGACCGCGGGGATCGCCGTCAAACCAGGTGATCTGTACGTCGATGTCCGGCGGCACCTCACTGCTGGCGATGTCGATGTACTGAAAACTGATGGCGACTTCCGGATGCAGGCTGCG
The DNA here is from genome assembly GCF_023156385.1 of Marinobacter xestospongiae. Classification (GTDB taxonomy): domain Bacteria; phylum Pseudomonadota; class Gammaproteobacteria; order Pseudomonadales; family Oleiphilaceae; genus Marinobacter; species Marinobacter xestospongiae. Next base: position 204,804 of record NZ_JAKZAK010000002.1, on the reverse strand, counting down.
AAAGCGGTTCAAGCGGGGGATCAGCCAGCGCACCGCAATGGAGGGCAGGCAACTGACCCGCAACCGTTCCCGGGCCTGGTCGCTGGCCAGGGCATCCAGCGCCGCATCAATCTGACTGAATCCAGCACGTAACCCTTCCGCCAGTTGATCTCCCCTGGGGGTCAGACGAATGCCCCGTCCCTGTTTTTCAATCAGTTGCAGATCCAGAGTTTCTTCCAGTCGCCGCAACTGGTGGCTGACGGCGGACTGGGTGATGTGCAGCGCCTCGGCGGCGGCCCGCAGGCTGCCGAGACGGGCGACGATTTCAAAGGTTTTCAGTGAGGAGAAGCTTGGGCGGGCCATTGGTGACTCAGATTCATGTATTTTGCCAATATTAGTCAATTTTAATTAGTTTTTCTTGCCGATAACCTGCTCATCCACAATAACTACTCCAAGAGGTGAGCCATGAGTACCTCCGTTCTGATCTCGTTCGCGATCTATCTGTTGATGATGTTGGCGATCGGGGTCTACTTCTACCGTAATACCCGTGACCTGTCTGACTACATTCTGGGTGGCCGCAACCTGCCGCCGAGCGTCGCAGCGCTGAGCGCTGGCGCCTCCGATCTCAGTGGCTGGGCGCTGATGGGATTGCCGGGCGCGATCTTTACCGGCGGCTTTTCCCAGGCCTGGATCGCGATCTGGACCCTGGTCGGGGTTTACCTCAACTGGTCGCTTATCGCCGAACGCCTGCGGGTGTTCACCGAGGCCGCCGGCAATGCCCTGACCGTACCGGATTATCTGGAAGCCCGTTTTGCCGACAGCCAGCGCATTCTGCGCACGGTGTCGTCGGTGGTGATGCTGGTGTTTTTCACCTTCTACGTGTCTGCCGGCCTGGTCGGGGGCGCGGTACTGTTTGAGAGCCTGTTTGAGCTCGATTACACCCTGGCGCTCTGGCTCGGGGCGGCGGTGATCGTGTCGTATACCTTTCTGGGGGGCTTTCTGGCGGCATCGTGGACCGACCTGATCCAGGGCATCATGATGGCCGCTGCGCTGTTCTCGGTTGCCATCATGACCTTGCTGGCGCTGGTCAACGGCGACACAGCGGCAGTGAATGCCGATGCCATCGCACCGTTGGCAGGCCTGACTCAGGACCTGACGGTGGTGGGGATGATTTCCCTGGCGGGCTGGGCCATTGGCTACTGTGGTCAGCCCCATGTGGTGGTGCGGTTCATGGCGTTGCGTCGTCGTGAGGACGTGAGGGTGTCCCGGCGAATCGCCCTGGTGTGGTCCACCATTACCATGGCGTCCGCAGTGGCCGTGGGAGCGCTGGGTTACTACTGGTTTGGTGGTGAGCTGGAGAACAGCGAGCGGGTGTTCATTGTGCTGGCTGACACCATGCTCAACCCCTGGGTTGCCGGATTCGTGCTGGCCGGGGTATTGGCAGCGATCATGAGTACCATCGATTCCCAGCTGCTGGTGTGTTCAAGCGCCATTTCCGAAGACATCTACCGTGGCCTGATCCGGCCTCAGGCAGAACAGAAAGAGCTGGTATGGCTCAGCCGTGGCAGTGTGATTGTGGTGGCGCTGCTGGCGACGGTGATGGGCATGGATCGCAACAGCAGCATCCTTGACCTGGTTTCTTACGCCTGGGGCGGGTTTGGCGCAGCCTTTGGGCCGGTCATCCTGCTCTCGCTGTTCTGGCGCCGGATGAATCGCAACGGTGCGATTGCCGGCCTGGTGGTGGGGGCTGCCACCGTCGCCGTGTGGAAACCACTGACCGGTGGTCCGGCGGGGATCTTCGACATGTTCGAGGTGGTTCCTGGCTTCATTCTTTCTTTCTGGGCCGTGGTGGCGGTCAGTCTGTTGACTGACGGCGAACGCGAGGCCCGCCAGTTCGATGGCCTGTTGGCGGCGTTCAAACCGTCCGGGTCAGCGACTCCCAATCCTGTTTCCGGCTACAACAAGGAGGAATCCTGCCATGTCTGATGTACCTGCTGCCTACCGCGCCACCAAAGGTTCGGTGCTGGATGTCGATAAAACGTTCTACGATGGCCTGACTGCCGCCGCTGGCGACCGCGAGCTGGTGGCAACCCACACCGTGCCAATGCGGGACGGTCTGGCCTGGACGGTGCCAGCCGGCCACGTGTTCCGGGTACGGATCACCGACGGTCCGCAGGTCGGGGACTTCAACATGTGGAGCCTGCATAACCCGCGGGAGCGCATGTGGGCGTCCCGCACCCGCCAGCTGCAGCGGGCCCACATCAGCACCTACGACCGGTTGTGGTCGACGCTGCCTTACCTGCGGCCAATGGCCACCATCATCGACGATACTCTGGCAAACTATGGGGTAGACGACGAAGGTGGCCGGGTTCACGACCTGCTCGGTACCCGCTGTGATCCCTACGTCAACCGCCTGCTGACCGGTGAGGACTTTGATTTTCACTGCCATTCCAACCTGGTACGGGCGGTTGAGCCCTGGGGACTGACGGAGTTTGATGTCCACGATGTGCTGAACATCTTCCAGTGCACCGGGTTGAACAGCGACGACCAGTACTTCATGAAGGCCTGCCCCGCGCGCCCGGGGGATTACCTGGAATTCTTCGCGGAAATCGACGTGCTGTGTGCCATGTCCTGCTGCCCGGGAGGCGACCTGTCGGTGGACCTGTGGGGTGAGAACGCGCAGGACCCGCTGCAGACCTGCAATCCCCTCGGGGTTGAGGTATTCCGGGTAGCGCCGGAGCGGTTGCAAGGCTGGCAATCCCCGGAGTACGCACCGTACCGGGGACGTCACGGCCGCCAGGCACCGAAGGTGGACTGGGCCGCGATCAAACAACAGGGCTGCTGCTGAGACAGCCCGGTAACGAGGAGACGAGACACTGTGACGCAACTGCTACTGAACGCGGATGTGGGTGAGAGCCTGGGAGCCTGGACCATGGGCAATGATCCGGCCCTGGTGCCTTTGCTGGATCTGGCCAACATTGCCTGTGGCTTCCATGCGTCCGATCAGGACATTATGCGTTCCACTGTCCAGCTGGCGGTCCGTCACGGTGTCCGTATCGGCGCCCACCCGGCGTACCCGGACCTGATCGGCTTTGGCCGGCGGTCGATGGCGTGTACCCCGGAGCAGGTCGAAAATCTGGTGCTGTACCAGATCGGTGCCCTCGCGGCGATGTGCCGGGCGGAGGGCGCTTCCCTGAGCTACGTCAAGCCGCACGGTGCCCTGTATAACGACATGGCCCGGGATCACCGGCTGCTGGCGGCGGTCATGCGCGGAGTGCGGGCGTTCGATCCGGCTCTGATCGTGGTGGTGCCAGCCACGCCCGACCCGGAGCCAACCCAAGCGCTGGCGCAGGATCATGGTCTGGCGGTGTGGTTTGAAGCCTTCGCAGACCGAGCCTATCACCTCGATGGTCGCCTGGTGGCAAGGACCCGCGACGGGGCGGTGCATCATGATCAAACGGTGATTGTTGACCAGGCGATGCGGTTCGCCGAAGGCCGCAGTATCCAGTCGGTGGATGGCCAGCCGCTGACCCTGAAGGCAGATACCCTGTGTGTGCATGGCGACAACGAGGCCTCCATTGCGGCGGCCCGGGCCATCCGTGTGGCCCTTGGGCAGCGGATGGCCCAGCCATGAACGCGCCCCGGATCGAGAATGCTGGCCTGGGTGGCTGGCTGGTGCGTCTGTTCGACACCATCGACGAGGCCAACCTGCCCTGGGTCACAGCGTTGGCCCGGCAGTGTGAATCGGCCTTTGGCCCGGCGCTGGTGGATCTGGTGCCGTCCTACACCACGCTGCTGGTGCAGTACGACCCACTGATGCTGACGCCGGATCAGGCCCAGCGCAGGCTGCAGTCAGTGCTGGCTGAGTTGGCGCCGGATGAGTCCGATGCCTCGGGTTCAGAGAAGGAGCTGCCGGTGTGGTATGACCCGTCGGTCGGGCCGGATTTGCCCACCCTGGCGGACGCCCGTGCTCTGGGTCTGGAGCAGTTGGTGGCGTTGCATACCCAGACCACTTACCGGGTGTTTGCCCTGGGCTTTGCGCCAGGGTTTGCGTTCATGGGCTCGCTGGACCCGCGCCTGGAGGCGCCTCGTCTGGCCACCCCGCGCCCCAGGGTACCCCGGGGCAGTGTGGCCATTGCCGGGCGCCAGACCTCGGCCTACCCGGCGGTGTCGCCCGGAGGCTGGAATCTGCTGGGCCGTACGCCAGTCACCCTGTTTGATCGTCATCGCCACGAGATGAGCTATTTGCAGGTGGGCGACCGGGTACGCATGGTCCCCGTCAGCCGTGAGGAGTTTCTGCGTCTGGGAGGTGATACCACCCCGTTGGAGGCGTCATGAGTTCAGGACCCGTTGTCGCGCTGGATGTGATCAAGGCCGGTCCGCTGGCATCGTTGCAGGATGCAGGTCGGTTTGGCGTGCGTCACCTGGGGATTACCCAGGGTGGTGCGGTGGACCTCCACGCCTGGGCCTGGGCCAATCAGCTTGTGGGTAATGCCTGGGGGGCAGCGGCGCTGGAGGTGACCTTCGGGGGCTTGCAGCTGCAGGCGTCCCGGGATCTCACCCTGGCGCTGTGTGGTGCAGATCTTGGCGCCACCATCGACGGCGTTGCGTTGTCTCCCTGGCGTACCTTGCAGTTGGCTCCCGGTCAGGTGCTGGGCTTTGCCGCCCCGCGGCAGGGGATGCGGGCCTACCTGGCGATTGCCGGTGGCTTCCATGCCGAACCGGTGCTGGGGAGTCGTGCCGGGGTGGCACGGGAAGCCCTGGGAGGCCACGATGGTGAGGGCCGTCAACTGGCGGTGGGTGACGCCTTGAGGGTAAGCACCCCAGCTCAGTCGCCGGCGCCCAGCGTCCTCGAGGTGCCACGGGAGCAGCGTCCGGACTATCGTCAGACGGTGGTGTTGGGGCTGGTGCCAGGCGCGCAGATTGGGGCATTCAGTGGCCGCAGCCTGTTTGATGCGTTCAACGCCGAGTGGACGGTGGACAGCCGTTCTGACCGGATGGGCATCCGCCTGGCTGGTCCAGTGCTTAACAGCGAGGTTGGCAATCTGGTGTCCGAAGGTATTGCGCTTGGGGCGGTGCAGGTACCGCCGGATGGCCAACCGATCGTACTGCTGAATGATCGCCAGACCATTGGTGGCTACCCGCGCCTGGGTACCCTGACGCCACTTGCCTGTAGCCGACTGGCCCAGTGCCAGCCGGGACAGACTGTGATCCTCAAGCCCCAACCACTCGATCGGGCACAGGCAGAGTACCGGACGTTCAGAAAACCGTTCGCCGGTTGACCTTCCGCTATACAGTATTGTTGTTAGTGAGTATCATTCTCTTTTCGGTGGTCCTGTTGGACGCCAGGCTGCCAGGGAGAGCATGACATGAGCACTGCCGCCAGATCCGAACTGAACGCCCTTCTGCTGTTTAACACCCTTTGCCTGACCGCGATGATGGCCATCGTCCCGGTCATTGGCCCGATCATTCGCGAGCTGCAACTGTCGGAATGGCACGGTGGTTTGGTGGTGACCGCTTCGGGGGTGCTGTGGATGCTGATGGCCCGGGTCTGGGGACGGCGCAGCGATCGTCGGGGCCGGAGAACCGTGCTGCTGCAGGCTGCTGCCGGGTATCTGGTCAGTTACCTGCTGCTGGCCTGGGGTCTGGACGTTATGCTGGACGAACCGCCGGCAGCCTGGTTGACCCTCAGCGTGATGATTCTGTTCCGGGGCCTGGTCGGCGCGTTCTATGCCGCCCTGCCATCGGTCAGTGCTGCCCGGGTGGCTGATACCACCGCGCCGGCGGAGCGGGGTGGCATCATGGCCCGGTTGGGGGCTGCCAACGCCCTCGGCATGGTGTTGGGGCCCATGCTGGGTGGGTTGCTGGTACAGGACAGCCTGGTTTTGCCGTTGTACGTGGCAGCACTGCTGCCGCTGTTGGGTATGATCTGGCTGGCGCGGGTGCTGCCGAAGGACGGTCGCCATGAGCACAGCGATGCACCGCCGGTACGGCTGACCGATCCCCGTCTGCGATTACCGCTGGCAGGCATGTTGCTGGCCATGAGCGGGGTGATTACCGCGCAGATGACCGTTGGATTCTTTGCCATGGACCGCCTGGCGTTGCCTGCCAACGAGGCTGCCCGGGCGGCGGGCATGGCAATCACCGCCGTTGGCGTAACCCTTATCCTGGTGCAGGGTGGCCTGTCGCGGTTTGGCAGTGCATCACCCAGGCTCTGTCTCGGTGTGGGAGCACTGATCGCGGCAGTGGGGTTTGCGCTGGTGTCGCTGTTGTCGTCGGTGGTGGGGCTGGTGGTGTGCTACTGCGTCATGGCCATGGGCCTGGGGCTGGTGTTTCCCGCGATCCAGACCCTGGCGGCCAATTCGGTAACGGCCCGGGAGCAGGGCGTCGCTGCTGGTTCCGTTACCGCCGTGCAGGGGCTGGCAATGGTAGTCACGCCGTTGCTCAGTACCCTGGCGTACGAAGTGTCGCCGGTCTTGCCGTATGCCGCGTCTGCGGGCTTGCTGCTGGTCCTGGCGATGATGGTAGGGCTGAGTCGCCGAACCCCGGAGACTGGCGAAACCGACGATAACAGCCTGGCCAACGCCCCCTGAATTCAGAGGGCGGGGCGCTGTTGTCAATGTGTTGGAATGCGAGCGCCGGTATCGGCGGCGCAACCGATGAGCGAATCAACCAGACGGGACACTAGCTGCGCTCTGCCAGTTCCGCCAGGGTTTCTTCAGCCTCGCTGACATCGAACTCATCACCGTGGTTCCGGGCCAGTGCCAGGCGTTGTTCAAACAACTGGCGGGCCTGCTCCGGGTTGCCGCTTTCAAAGCTCAGTACGCCCAACTGGAACAGGCTGTCAAAGGCGTCTTCAAAGCCTTCCTCGTCGGCAGCCTGGGCCGCAGCGAGCCGCTGACGCAGGTAACTTTCCGCATCTTCCAGCCGTCCCAGTTCGTAGCAGTTCTGGGCCAGGTTGTTGAGCACCCGCAGGTTGGTTTCGCCGGCGGTCTCGGCCTGATCGAGCAGGTTGGTGTTGAGCGCCAGGGCTTCCTCGAAATGAGCGGCCTCGTGCAGCAGGCGAGCCAGGCTTTCCACCAGGGTCCGGTGTTGATCGTCATCCAGGGTGACGGCGACGGGGTTCTGCAGAACCAGGTTCAGGTACATCATCGCCCGTTCCGGTTGGTCGTCTTCTTCCAGCGCACAGCTCAGGCGGTAGTGTAGATAGAAGCGGCTTTCGTCATTGAGGAACGGTGTTCGTTGGTCAATGGTGACGCAGGCTTCGCCGTGTTTCAGTACTTCATCGGTGTCGCCGCGCTTGTTCTGCACCAGCGACAGCAGGTTCAGGATCTGCCCGGCGATGGGGCCCTGGGGCTGGTCCACTTGGCCCAGCAAGGCCTCCAGATTACTGACCATTTCGGTGCCGCTGAAGCTTGCCTCTTCATCGAGGATGATGTCCTGCAGGCGCTGCAACTCGGTGGCAATGCTGTTCTGGGAAGACATGGGTACGGTCCTTGTATTCGTTAATCGATGGTAGTGGGTGGTCGATCACTGATGTTTTATACCGCGCAGGATGCCCATCAACAGCTCTCCGGCATCGAACTTGGTCAACGCCTCATCGGCACCGACCTGGCGGGCGTAGCTCACGCTCATTTCACTGTTCAGGGAACTGTGCAGAATGACATAGGGCTGATTGAGTGACTGGTTGTCGCGGATGTTGAACGTCAGTTCGTAACCGTCCATCTCCGGCATTTCGATATCGCTGACCAGCACATCCACCGGTGTGCCCTCGTTGGCGCTCATCACCATCTGCAGGGCATCCTGACCGTTGGTTGCCACCTGGTAGGAGATGTCGTGCTGGTCGAGCACGTCAGACAGCTGCTTACGGGCGACCTTGGAGTCATCGACGATGAGAATGTGAAGGGTTTTGAGCTGCTCGCTCTGGACATCCGTCAGGTTGACCTCATCACCCTCCGCCGAGGCCGGGTAGATCTTCGCCAGCAGCAGTTCCAAATCCAGCAACTGCACCAGCTTGCCATCGCGTTCCAGCAGGCCGGCCACAAAGGCCTGGCTGCCCAGCCCCTTGGGTGCCGAACGCACTTCCTTCCAGTCAATTTCGATGATATTGGAGACTTTACGGACCAGAAAGCCCATCTCTGTGCGCTGAACGTCGGTGACGATGATGGAGCCTTGCTGGCGCTCGGTTTCGTTTAGCGGTGGGTAGCCTACCGCAGCGGCCATATCCACTACTGGAACCGCGCGACCGCGAAAACTCATGGTGCCGATCACCGCCGGGTGGCTGTGAGGAAGGTGAGTCAGCGGCTGGCAGGGTACGATCTCGCGAACCTTCAGCGTGCCGAGAGCAAACGGGCGCTCTCCAACCAGGCTGAACAGCAGCAGTTTCTGCGGATGGGCCGCGCGATCGGACATGACGGAGATCCTTGCTTGGACAATGGTCGGATCTCCGATTTTGCAGGATTCGTCACAGGGATGCCAAGGTATCCCTGTGACGAAGTGTTTTGTCTGGACAATTCGCCGGTCAGACCAGCGTCATCACAACTTCCAGACCCGTTGCATCTGCAGTGCTGCACGTACTTCGTCAGCCCGGCCTTCCGAGGACATCTGGGCCAGCAGCGCCAGGGCGGCTTCGTAGCTCACCACGCTGCCATTGGAGGTAATGACGTTGCCGTCGATGACGTAGTTGGTGTCGTATTGTACGTCCACCGCAGGATAATCGTCTTCCAGATCGCCTTCTCCGCCGGCCCAGGTCGTGGCTTTCCTGCCGTCCAGTACGCCGGCCTCCGCCAGTACGAAGGCGCCCGAGCAGTTGCTGGCGAGCCATTCGATCTTGGGCTCCAGCTCGCGGATGTAACCGATCAGGTCCTTGTTCTCAAGCAGCGGGTCCATGTCGTAGCTGCTGGGGACCAGCAGTACGTCCACTTCGGGGCGGTCGCTGAGATGGGCGTCAACGGCCAGGGTCAGGCCTTCTTCCGAGGTCACGGTAGCGCCGTCACCCACGTTGATGGTGATGACGTCGTAATCCGAGAACCAGGCTTTCTTGCTGGCAATGCCGAAGACTTCGATCGGGGCGGTGATGTCAGAGGTCAGCACGCCATCGAAGACTATGATGCCGATGCGCTTGTCAGCCTGGGCTGAGGCAGCCACCAGCAGGAGTGAGAGCGCGAACAGGGTGCGTTTGAGAAGGGTAGGAAGCAGGTAGCGATGAATCATGGAATCTCCTTGAGTCACGGGCGGGCACGGGTAGTCAGTCAGACTTTTGCTGACCAGTTCCCTGGGATTCTATGGCGCCCCCGGCTGTGCTTAAATGCCACAATCATGGCAACTGATGTGAAGAAATTTCACGAATGGATAAGCTAAATCTGATTCGCCTGTTCCTGACGGTGGTGGACCGGGGCAGTTTTGCAGCGGCGGCCGCCGTGCAGGGGCTGTCACCGTCAACCGTCAGCAAGGCGATCGCGCGTCTGGAAGAAGACCTGCGGCTGTTGCTGTTTCACCGCACCACCCGCCAACTGACTCTCACCGTGGCGGGACAGAACTACGCCAAGACGGTGCGTCAGCTGGTTAGCGAATTGGACCAGTGTGAAAAGGACCTGGGGCGACAGAACGACAGCCCATCGGGAAGGTTGCGGGTCAATGTGCCGGTGTCCTACGGCCGTCGCTATGTGGTGCCCATGCTTTCGGGCTTTCGCGAGCGTTACCCCGATATCGAGCTGGATGTGCGGTTCGATGACAGCTACGTCGATATGATCGAGCAGGGTATCGACGTTTCCATTCGCAGCGGCACCCTGGCGGAGTCCGGGTTGATTGCCCGTCAGCTCAGCCCGGTGGACTTTCTGATCTGTGGCTCACCGGCTTACCTGGGGGCGACCCGGACCATTGCCGCAACGGATTTTGGCCGCCACCCCTGGGTCCGGTTCCGTTTCCAGCAGACCGGTCGGGTGCTGCCGGTTATGGTGCCGGGTGACGAGGAATCCCTGATGCTGGACCCCGGGCGCCAGTTTGTGGTGGACGATGGCGAGGCCCTTGCCGAGCTGTGTGCGGCCGGGGCCGGGCTGACTCAGGTGCCGCACTTTATTGCCCGGGACTGGCTTGCCGGGGGGCAGATTGTGCCAGTGGCGCCGGCGTACCGACCGCCCGGGTTTGGTGTGTGGGTGGTGTATCCGGAGCGGGAGTACCTGCCCCAGAAGATTCGGGTCTTTATTGAGTGGCTTGAAAAATACGTGCGTGAGCAGGGGGAAAGCGCCTACCATACCTGGGCCGAAAACCTGGGGGCAGGCACTGGCCCCGTTACGATGGATAGCAGGAGTACAACGTGAGTAACGCCGAATTGTCGGTTCTGGAGAAGAACATTCTCCGGGCCAAGGGAGTCAATGACCAGGGGCTGGCAGCCCTGACGGCGGCAGGCATCAGCAGCAAAGCGGATTTTGCCGTGGTCGGCGATGCGGAAACCCTGGCGGCCGTAACCGGCCTCGAGGCTGAGGCGGCAGAACGGGTGATGGCCTGGGCCATGGGCGAGACGGCGACATCAGGAGCGGCCGGGACGGTCACCATTGACAGCCCGGACGTAGTCCACTGTGCCCACTGTCAGGCCCGGCAGCCCAAGGATTACAAGAGTGGTGATCTGTGTCTGTCCTGCGGTCAGCAGGCGGAACCCACTCGGTCGTGTTTCTGGTGCGGTGAATCCGGTCCGGGGCAGTTCTGTCGTGGTTGTGGCACCCGCTTTGTTGCCATTGCCGAATTTGAGCTGGCGTTGATGCTGCGACGGGATGGCTATCCCCGGGATGATATCCCCACCCGACTTCAGGCCATGGCACCGGCAGAAAAGGACGCCCTGTGGGCGCGGGTTCGCCAGCTTCGGTGAGCTTGTCTAGCTCTGCTCGCCACAGAGCACCTGCGCCAGCGCCTGGCGCACGGACTGGGGCTCCCGGTGCTGGGTCAGCAGCACATGCAGCTTGGCAAAGGCTGCTTCCGGGGTCAGGTCCGCTCCGGCCACCACGCCCAGCCGGTTCAGTGCCGCTCCGGTGGCGTAGACGCCCTGACACACCGCACCCTGCTGGCACTGGCTGATGTTGATCATGGTAACGCCTTGGTTGCAGGCCCGTTCCAGCGATGCCATCCACGCCTCGTCGGCATCCGGCGGGTTGCCCACACCGTAACTCTGCAGCACCAGTCCCCGGACGCCGGGGGCGTTCCAGGCGGCTTCCAGCAGGCGTGCCGGCATGCCGGGAAAGACCGGCAGCATCACCACCGCGGCCGGGTCGAAATCCGGTTGCAGGAAATCCGGTGTGCCCGGTGGCAACAACAGATCTTCCTGCAGTTCAATGTCGATGCCGACCTGGCCCAGCCAGGGGGCGTTGGGGGAGTCGAAGGCATCAAACCCGCTGGTGCGGACTTTCCGCGCCCGATTGCCCCGCAGCAGGCGGCCATTAAAGCAGACGCAGACTTCGGTGATGCGCCGGTCCGCCGCCAGCAGCAGGGCGGTCACCAGGTTGTCGACACCGTCGTTACGAAGCTGGGACAGCGGAATCTGGGAGCCGGTGATGATCACCGGGCGATCACAGCCCCGCAGCAGGAACGACAGGGCACTGGCGGTGTAGGCCATGGTGTCGGTGCCGTGGAGGACCACGAAGCCATCGTACTCATGCCAGCGCTTTTCCAGCATCTGGACAATACGGGTCCAGTGCGCCGGCGTCAGGTTGGCGCTGTCGATCAGCTGATCAAATTCGACCAGGTCGTACTCCGGCAGCTCCGCGGCACGCTCTCCCAGTTCTTCCCGCAGGCGACCGTCGAACCCCGGGCAGGGCACGTAGCCCTGTTCCGACGGCACCATACCAATGGTGCCCCCGGTATAGAGCACCAGAACCCGGGCTGTCACGACGCCACCGCCACGGGCGCCAGCATGGACCGCGGGCTGAGCAGCTGATCCAGCGTGGCCTCGTCCATCAGCGCTTCCTCCAGCACCAGCTCCCGCACGGTCTTGCCGGTGTTCAGGGCTTCCGCGGCAATGCGGGTGGAGTTGGCGTAGCCGATGTGGGGCACCAGCGCGGTGATGATGCCGATGCTGTTGTTGACGTGGGCGGCGCACTGTTCGGTATTGGCGCGGATATCGCGAATGCAGCGCTCGTCCAGCATGGTGCAGGCCGATTCCAGCATCTTCATGGAGTTCAGCAGGTTGTAGACGATCATCGGCTCCATGGCGTTGAGCTGGAGCTGGCCGGCCTCGGCCGCCAGGGTGACGGCCAGGTCGCTGGCAATCACCTGATAGGCGGTCTGGTTGACCGCTTCCGGGATCACCGGGTTGACCTTGCCGGGCATGATCGACGATCCCGGCTGCCGCGGTGGCAGCAGAATCTCGCCCAGGCCGGTGCGGGGGCCGCTAGACAGCAGGCGCAGGTCGTTGCACATCTTGCCGAGCTTGATGGCAAAGCGCTTGAGGATGCCGGAGAACAGTACAAAGGCGCCCATATCGGAGGACGCCTCCACCAGGTTACTGGCCGACACGATCGGTTTGCCGGAAATCTCCGCCAGATACTTCACCGCCAGGGTTTTGTAGTCCGGGTGGGTGTTGATGCCGGTACCAATGGCGGTGCCCCCCAGGTTCACTTCGCACAGCAGACGGCTGGCTTCGTGCAGGCGGTCAATGTCCTCGCCCAGGTTCACTGCAAAGGCTTCGAACTCCTGGCCCAGGGTCATGGGCACGGCGTCCTGCAACTGGGTGCGGCCCATCTTGACGATGTCGGCGAACTCCCGGCCCTTGCGTTCCAGCTGCTGCTTGAGCTGCAGGATTGCCTGCTCCAGCGGTTCGGCGGCAAACTGCACCGCCAGGCAGACCGCCGTGGGGTAGGCGTCGTTGGTGGACTGGGAGCGGTTGACGTCGTCGTTGGGGTGCAGGTGCTGGTAGTCACCCTTTGCATGCCCCAGCTTTTCCAGCGCCAGGTTGGCGATCACCTCGTTGGCATTCATGTTGGTGGAGGTGCCCGCTCCGCCCTGGATCAGGTCCACCACAAACTGATCGTGCAGACGACCGGCGATGATGTCGTCGCAGGCCTCGATGATGGCATTGGCCTTGGTGGCCGGCAGTACGCCCAGATCCCGGTTGGCCCGGGCGGCGGCGGATTTGACCATCGCCAGGGCGCGAATGAACGGCGGGAAGTGGCTGATGGGAACGCCGGTGATGGCGAAGTTCTCAACGGCGCGCTGGGTCTGGATGCCGTACCAGGCGTCGGCGGGGACTTCGAGGTCCCCCAGCAGGTCATGCTCAATGCGGGTGGTCATGATAGGGCCTGAACTCGTAGCTTCGGTGATCCGCGGGGATCACAGGGTAGAAAACGGGAGAGAAAACGGAAAAGGGAGCGGCCCACGTGGTGGTGGGCCGCCTCCCGGTCAGGCTTGCGCCTGTTTGCCGCTGGTGGCGGACTTGTCGCTGTATTCCTTGAGACGCTGGATGTCTTCCGGCTCCAGATCCCAGGCGGCTTCGTCGACGTTCATATCGCTGAAGCGCTTGGCGTCAAAGATTGGCTGCTTGATGCCGGCGGCGATCTGGCCGTCGAAGTCCTTGAGGATGCGCAGGCCTTTCTTGAACAGCGCGATCAGGGCCACCAGGTTAACCAGCGCCAGCAGGCCCATGGTGACGTCGGCGAAGCCGAACACGGTGCCCAGGTCGGTGGTTGCGCCCCAGCACACCAGGCAGATGATGGCTACACGGAAGCCATTGAACAGGTTCTGGTTTTCCGTGCTGAAGTAGTTGAGGCTGTTCTCACCCAGGTAGTAGTTGTAGAGGATGGTGCTGAAGCCGAACAGTACCAGGGCAACGCTCACGAAGCTGCGTCCCCAGTCACCAATGTGATCCGCCAGGGCGGCCTGGGTGAGGGCGACGCCGCCCACATCGCTGGCACCGGCCGGGTCGTAGACGCCGCTGAGCAGGATGATGAAGGCGGTGGACGAGCAGATAATCATGGTGTCGATGAACACCGAGAATGCCTGCACCACGCCCTGGTTGGCCGGGTGCGGTACGTAGGCCACGGCGGCGACGTTGGGGGCGCTGCCGAGGCCGGCTTCGTTGGAGAACAGACCGCGCTTCACACCCATCAGGATCGCAGCGCCGATGCCACCACCGACAGCCGGCTCCAGGCCGAAGGCGCTGTTGACGATCAGCATGATCACGTCCGGCAGACGCTCAGCGTGCAGCGCCAGCACCACGGCGGTGAGGAACAGGTAACCAACGGCCATGATCGGTACCAGCACTTCCGCCACCCGGGCGATCCGCTTGACGCCACCGAAGATGATCATGCCGACGATCAGCGCCAGGGCAATACCGGAGTAGTAGACCGGAACCCCGAAAGCGTCACCAACCGAGGTGGCAACGGCGTAGGACTGCAGGGCGGTGAAACCAAAGCCGAAGGTCAGCAGCAGCAGGGCGGAGTAGAGGCCGGCCATCCACTTCCAGTTCTTGCCAAGGCCGCGGGCAATGTAGTGCGCCGGGCCGCCGCGGTAGGTACCGTCAGGCTCGGCCTGTTTGTAGGTCTGCGCCAGGGTGCATTCTAGGAAACTGGTGGCCATGCCCATCAGGCCGACGACCCACATCCAGAACACCGCGCCCGGCCCGCCGAGGGTGATGGCGACGGCGACACCAGCGATGTTACCGCCACCGACCCGGCCGGCAACCGACAGGACCAGTGCCTGGAAGGAACTGAGGTGACCGTGTTTGTCACGCTGGAACGCCTGACTGGCGCCAAGGATGCGGAACATCCGGCCAAAATAGCGGAATTGTACAAACCGCGAGGCAACGGTAAAGCCGACACCCACTGTAATCAGCAGGGCAATCAGAATCTTGCCCCACAGCAAATCGTTCAGAACGTCCAACATAGCGAACTCCACTGGTCATTGTTATGTGAAGCCGATGAATGACGACTGGGTGATTCCTGACCGTGAACCGCGACGAGGCTGGTGCAATGGCTGCGAAAACCCAGAGGCCATTCAACGGCCCCTTACGGGAATTGCGCATTTAAACAACACATCGCTATTGTTAGAATTTCGCACTATTCGTTACTTTGGCGCAGTTTGGCGCAGTTGCGGCGTCGAGTCGCACCGGCGCAGAGTGTTGTCCCCGGCGCAGGCCCATGCAATGACAGTATCCGGCACCCACCAAGATCTGGCCCTCAACCTGAGGCTACTGTGCAGCTATTACAAATCCATTGCGGAAGTCTGTCGCCGTCTCAACATCAATCGCCCCCAGTTCAACCGTTACCTGAGTGGCCAGTACAAGCCCTCGGCCAACACCCTGCGGCGCTTGTGTGAGTTCTTTGGGGTTGAGGTCCATGAGATCCTGATGCCCCATGGCCAGTTTGAGCGTCTGGTTCAGGCCCGGCCGCCGTCGATGGCCTCTGGTGGACAGCAGGAGTCGGAGCTGGAAGACCACGTAACGCAGCTGAGCCAGGTCAGTCGGGCCGGGCTGGAGCGTTACCTGGGGTACTACTTCGAGTATTACCTGTCGATGTCCACGCCGGGCAAACTTTTACGCAACCTGGTTTGTCTGGAGCAGCGTGACGGTCAGGTGGTGTTCCAGCGCACCGAACGGATGCGGCCTCAGCATGGTCTGCCGCCCTGCCATAACCGCTACCAGGGCATTGCCTTCCTGCTGACCGACCGGCTCTTTCTGGTGGACTACGAAAGCCTGAACCATCATGAAATCACCCAGACCATCCTGTTCCCCAGTTTCCGCAACCGGGTATCCCGACTGACCGGACTCAAGGTCGGCGTTTCCGACAACAGCGAGCGTATGCCCTGCTGCGCCCGGGTCCTGTACGAGTACCTCGGGCCCACCGTGCAGCTGCGCCGGGCGCTGGCCCAGTGCGGCCTCTACGACACCTCTGACCCAGCCCTCGACACGTCCATCCTGGCCGCAGTCAACAACGACATGGCACCCCACGAGTTGCTGTTTCGCGCGAGACATTGAAATAGGCGTTCTGTCGCCGCCAAGGTGCGATGGGCTTGCTTTCAGGTAGACTGTCAGAGAGCAAAAAACGAGAGCTTGACTGAGTCGCATCGTGCCCAAACTTCCCCGCAATACTGTTGCCGAGCATCTGGACGAAGTGAGGTCCTGGGAGGACTTCTTCGGAGTGGATTACCCCGGCTATCTACCCTACTGGGTGGCCTATATGTCATCAGATGAACGCTATCGCTATTTGCTGGCAACCCGTTCGGAATATCGAGACTTCCAGTCGGCAATGCTGAAACCTGGTTTTGACTGGGCGAGTTGGGTTGCCATCTGTCCCTATGATGAGCAAGATCAGCACGGTACCGAATTTCAGGCTTACTGAGTAAGCACCACGTTGAAAGGGACATCAGCATGCAGAAACGATTTTCAGCCCTGGTCATGGCGTCGGCATTCACTGTGTTGTCGGCCTCGAACGTCTATGCGGCCCCCGAGTGCAAAGGCGAAAGCCTCACACCCGACAGTCAGTTTACGTTGATGGAGGATCAGGTCCTCGACAAAAAGACGGAACTGGTCTGGAAACGCTGCGCCGAGGGCATGAGCTGGAACGACGGCGCTTGCGCCGGTGAAGCGGCGCAACTGACCTATGAAGAGGCCATCGCCCGCTACGATGAGGATGGCAGCGGTTGGCGACTGCCCGACAGTGACGAGCTGATGGGCTTGCGGGCCGGTCGGGCGTATGCGTCTGGGTGTATCCATCCAGCACTTAATACCACGGCGTTCCCTGGCGAAGAGCAGGTTGGTGGGTACTGGTCCAGTACCCCGTCATACATGTCAGGTGCCGCCACCAGCGTAGACTTCCGCAATGGTGCACCCAGCGACGGCACTCAGCGGAGCAAGCCCCTGAGAATTCGGCTGGTAAAGAACCAGTAGCCTCAGATCAACCCCTGATCCAGCGCCTTCAGCACCGCCCGGGTACGGTCACGAACGTTGAGTTTGGCGAGGACCGATGAGACCTGGTTGCGGATGGTGCCGACGGATTTGCACAGAGCGTCGGCTATTTCGTGGTTGGAATAGCCGGCGGCCACCAGCCTGAGCACCTGGCGCTCGACGCTGGACAGCGGTTCGCTGGGCAGGCCGTCGTCGAAATCCAGTTCGGGTTTGCCCTGTTCCACCCGGTAGGTGACTGCGGGCTGCAACCAGGAGTCGCCATTGGCGAGGCTGGCAATGGCGCTGGTAAGGGCCTCGAAGCTGACGTCCTTGCGGAGGTAGCCCTTGGCACCGAGGCGGATGCAGTCCAGCACCAGATCGTGATCATCAAAGGTGGTCAGTACCAGCACCGGCGTTTCAAGACCTTCATCCTTGAGCTGTTGTAACACCTCCAGTCCCGAAACCCGGGGCATGCGCAAATCCAGCAGAATCACCTGGGGGCGGTGCTGGTGGATCAGTCCAATTACACCATCGCCATCGTCGGCTTCGGCCACCACTTCAATTCCGGGGCTGATCTGCAACAGGCTCTTGATGCCTTCCCGAATCAGGTTCTGGTCGTCCACCAGGGCAACACGAATGGTCATGGGGCAGGGTCCGGCAGGGTTGTGTCAATGGTAAAGCCCGCCGCACCGGCCTTCAGTTGCAGCGTTCCGTCCAGATGCTCAATCCGTTCCCGCATCCCGGTGAGGCCATTGCCTGGGACGATGGGCGCGCGCGCGTGGCCGTTGTCTGACATCACCAGGCGAATCCGGTCTTGATCGTCCCGTGTCAGGTCCAGGGTGCAGCGGCTGGCACGGCCATGGCGAATGCTGTTGGTGAGCGCCTCCTGGGCAGTGCGAAACAGCGCCTCCGCGACGCGGGCGTTATGGATGTTGAGCCCCGGTTCCAGGTTGAGGGTGACCTGAAGGTGTTTCAGGTCCTGCACCAGGGCCTTCAGCGCCTGGGCCATGTCCAGCTCATTGCTCTGGCGAATGTCGGACACCGCCTCCCGGACATCGCTGAGCAGCAGGCGGGAGATGTCGCGAGCTTTCTGGATGTGGGGCAGGGCCGGGTCGCTGCCGAGCTGGTTGGCAACTTCCAGCTGGATGCTGAGCGCCGTCAGGTGATGGCCGAGCACGTCGTGTAGGTCTCGCGCGATGCGCAGGCGCTCGTCCCGCTGGGCGGTGGCGAACAGCAGCGTCTGGGTGGCCCGAAGCTCCCGCAGCAGGTGGGCGCTGGCTTCCCGGGCCCGGCGTTCGTTGACCAGACGGCTGGAGATCAGCAGTGCAAACAGGTTGAACATTCCCAGCATGGAAGCGTTGATCCAGGCGTATTGCTCACTGGCCTGCACGTAGTACAGCAGTGGCAGCAGCAGGGCGATCATCAGGCAACCGGCGGGGCGCAGGTATTCCCCCAGGTGGCCCACCAGCATGATGCCGAGAATCATGATCATCGCGCTGGGGAACAGTGATATCAGCACCAACAGAGAGGCGCCCTGGATCACCAGCCCCCACTGCGGCCGGTGTCGGGACATCAGGCGCCAGCAGAAACCCGCGAAGTTGGTGATGAACAGTGCCACCACCGCCACCAGGGTTGAGGGATTGAACTCAACCCGCGCCGGCAGGTTGGGATCGTTCTGGTGCCAGAAGTGCAGAGCGATCAGGGTGATCGTGCCCCAGGTCAGCAGACCCAGTGACAGCTCCACCAGTTGGGCACGGGTAGCGGGTAATGACGTCATGGTGGGCATTATTCCATGGCCGGGGCTGAACCCAAATAGAACAAATGTCATCCCCCGAACGTCGCCGCCGTTCGGCCGTGACATTTGATACATGCCCGCAGACCACCGACGGCTCCAGACTTCAGGATCATTCCACTCTTCCGGGAGTCTGTCGTGCGTCGTTCCGCTGTGCTGTTGCTGCCGCTTGGACTGCTGCTCG
The DNA here is from genome assembly GCF_023156385.1 of Marinobacter xestospongiae. Taxonomy (GTDB): domain Bacteria; phylum Pseudomonadota; class Gammaproteobacteria; order Pseudomonadales; family Oleiphilaceae; genus Marinobacter; species Marinobacter xestospongiae. The sequence continues at coordinate 185,982 of NZ_JAKZAK010000002.1, read as the reverse complement.
TGCTGATGGCCTGGCATCTGGCGGACTGGCCGGCGGGTCCGTGCGCCAGTTTCTATCGCGGTGGCCTGGTGGGCGCGGAGAGCAGTTGGACCTGGCCGATGCCCTGTCGCGGCAGGCCATGACATTTGGTACATGCCGCCCGGCTGGCCGGGAGATAGCCTGAGATTCCCGTACTCAGCCAAGGCAGATCTGTTATGAAGCCCAATCACCCCCTGTTATCGATCACGACGCTGGTTCTGGCGCTCAGCCTGACGCTCCCCGAGTGGGCCCGGGCGGATGACTGGAACCTTGAATTTGGCGGCGGTGTACTGGTTATGGACCCGCCCTGGAAGGGCATGCCAACCCAGCATCAGTCGCTGCCGTATGTCCGCGCCGAATATGGCCGCTGGCGCCTCGGTGTGCAGTACGGCCTGTTCCAGTATCGACTGACCCCCGCCGAGTGGCCGGTGGATGTCGGCATTGGCCTGGACTACCGCGATGAGGTCTATGAGAGCCTGTTCTACTCCGACGACGATCTTTCCGACGACCCGGTGTTTGAGGGTTATGACTCTCCCGATGGCGAGGGCGTTGCCCGCCTGGATCTGCGCTGGCAGGATCTGGTGGTGCGGTTGCGTCAGGATGTGACCGATCAGTCCGGCGGCACCAGCGGCGAAATCAGTTACCTGCACCCGGTGTACCAGGGGGGCAAAGGCTTCCAGGTGCGGTTGGGCGGTGGTGTGGTCTGGAAGGACCGTGAATACAGTCGCTACCTCTATGGCATCGAAGGCGACAACATCGACCGTTCCGTCGGCCGCTACCCCTACCTTCCCGATGACGCCCTGAACTACGTGGCGTCCATGCAGGTGATCTACCCGTTCAATCAGCAGTGGGCCCTCAGTGCTCATGCCCATTACGAGTGGCTGGACGAAACCGTCAGTGACAGCCCGCTGGTTGGGCAGGATGGTCTCGGCAGGTTCATGCTGTTTTTGACCTATCGTCCCTGAGTCTGGTGCTATCTCGACATAGATGAGAATGTTTTACATTTGTTGACGTGGAAAGCGTCCCTGTCATTTGCGGGACCTGTGTGAACTGACTACATTTAAGGGGCTTCAGAACAACGCCTGAAGCGCCTCGCAGGCTTGTCCTTTGAGGCCTTCAGGGGTTGCTCTGGGGCCGTTGACATCCAGTTCGATGTGTTTGAACTGAATCTGCGTTGAACCTGCCTTTCACCAGGCTGGATAACGTTGTCCCAGTTGCTCTGGAAGGCATTGGATCGCCTCTGACTCGCATTGTCATGGAGGACCCCGGTCATCTCTGGCCGGGATTGGGCACTGGCACGCTTGGCCCGATTTCCCGATCCGTATTCTGTTCCACGCCGAACGGGCTTCCACTCCTTTGCGGGAAGATCGCCCGGCACGGGCAAGGTCGGACTTCGATACACCGCGAAACCAGTACGTGGCCGTTCCTCCATGGCCTGCCGTCAAGGCTGCTTAGGGAGGGTGTATGTCGAAGTTGCTCGATGCGCTGAGTGTCCGTGCCCAGCTGATTCTCGCAGTTGCTGTACCGATGTTGCTGTTGCTGGTCCTCAGTGGTGTGTCCACCTGGGGTCTGCAGAAAACCAATCAGGTCATCCATACCATCTATCAGGATCGGGTGGTGCCCCTGCGGGACCTGAAGGTCATTTCCGACAAATACGCTGTCCGCATTGTCGATGCCATCAACAAGGCCAACTCCGGTCTGATCTCGGTGGATTCCGCCAGAGACCAGATCATGGAGGCCCAGCAGTCCATTCATGAGCGTTGGGAGCAATACCTGGCCACCACCCTGACGCCCCAGGAGCAGAGCCTGGTGAATCAGGCGGAAACCCTGTTCCAGCCGGCCAATCAGGAGATCGACCGCTCCGTTCAGAAACTGACCGCGTTGTCGGGCAACCGTGCCGGTCAACTGGATGACATTGACGGGCCGCTCTATCAATCCATCGATCCCATCAGTGACAAGATCTCCCAGCTGATCGAGCTGCAGTTGCGGGTGGCAGAGCGGGAGTATGAAAACTCCCTGGAGCTGAAGGCCACCATCGGCCGGGTGATCGGTCTGGTGATTGGCATTGGCTTGCTGGTGAGCGTGGTGCTGACCTACTTCATCCTCAAGGCGCTGTATGGCCGGTTGGGGGGGGACCCGCGCCAGGTCAATGACGTGGTGGGTGAAGTTGCCGAGGGCCATCTGCTGGAACACGAGGCGGCCGATCTCAGACCCAACAGTGTCCTCGGTCGGGTGCGTAGCATGATTCGCAAGTTACGGGACGCGGTCAGCGGGGTGATGAGCAGTGTCAGCGCCATTCGCGAGACCTCCCGTCAGCTGGTTCAGAAAACCCAGGACAGCGCCCAGGCTGCGAACCAGCAGCAAAGCGAGACTGAGCAGGTGGCCGCGGCGATGAACGAGATGACGGCGTCCGTTGCCGAAGTGGCCAACAATGCCCAGAGTGCCAGTGAGGCGGCCAGCCGCGCGTCCTCTGAAGTGGACACCGGCCAACTGCGCATTCGGGATACCATCCGCTCGCTGGAGGCCCTGGCAGAAGAGGTGGAGAAATGCGTCACCATTGTCCAGCAGCTGGCGTCCGAGAGTCAGAAGATTGGCAGCGTGGTGGAAGTGATTGACGGCATTGCCGAGCAGACCAACCTGCTGGCACTCAATGCCGCCATCGAGGCCGCCCGGGCCGGCGAACAGGGCCGGGGCTTTGCCGTGGTGTCTGATGAAGTCCGTTCCCTTGCCCAGCGCACCAACGAGTCGACCCGGGATATCCAGGCGATGGTGGAGAACCTCCAGGAAGGCGTTGGCCGGGTCTCCGATGCCATGGAGCACAGCAACACCCGTGCAGCCGACACCCGCAAAAGTGCCCGTACTGCCATTGAGGTGCTGGACAGCATCCAGTCGGCGGTCAATGAGATCACCGACCTGAATGCCCAGATTGCCAGTGCTGCGGAGGAGCAGAGTCATGTCGCAGATGAGATCAACCGTAACATCCACCGGATCACCTCGGCCGGGGAGCAGACGGTTGAGCTCAACAACAACCTTCGCGCCACCGGGCAGGATTTGGAAAGCATCTCCAACCGGCTGCAGATGAGCGTGGCGTTCTTCAAACTGGAGCAATGAGGTGGCCGGGCTGGTGTCGTTGCGGCCCAGCCCGGTCATGCAAACGAGGGATCAGACCCGGAACTGCCGCATCAGGGTCTGCAGTTCGTTGCCCAGGGAGTGGAGCTGTCCAATAGCCACTGCCGTGGTGTTGATGCCGGCCGTGGAGCGTTCAACGATCTGGTGAACCCGGTTGACGTTCTCATCGATGGACTGGGACACACTGGCCTGTTCCTCGGCTGCGGCGGCGATGGACGCGGCGGTCTCGTCGATCCGGGTGACCGAATCAGCAATCGCCATCAGGCTCTGATCCGCTTCCTCCGCCTGGCTGGCGGTACGACGGGCGCCGTCCAGACTGTCGCCCATGGAGCGGGACGCCTGAGCCGCCTTACCCTGGAGTGATTCGATAATGGTCTGGATTTCGCTGGTCGACTCCTGGGTTCTTGAGGCCAACTGACGTACCTCATCGGCAACCACCGCAAAGCCCCGGCCCTGTTCGCCGGCCCGGGCGGCCTCGATGGCGGCATTGAGCGCCAGCAGGTTGGTCTGTTCGGCGATGGCCCCAATCACTTCCAGTACCGATCCGACCTGTTGGCTTTCGTTGTTGAGCTGTTCGATCAGCCCGGCATTGGCTTCCATATCGCTGGCCAGGGCCTGCATTGCCGTACGGGTATCCTGTACCAGGCCGCGACCGGTCTGGGTCTGGTTGGCGGCGGAGCGGGCCTGTTGCGCGGTGCTGTTGACGGATTCCGCCACTTCGTTGGCACTGGCAGCCATTTCGGTCACGGCGGAGGCCACCTGGGTAACTTCGCTTTCCTGGTGACGGGCGTCCTCCATGGCCTGGTTGGACGTTTGGGTCAGGGCCTGGGACGACTCTGCCAACTGGCTCACCGCCTGGGAAACCTGGCTGATGGTGACACGGATCTTTTCCGCGAACTTGTTGAAGTTACGGGACAGGTCGCTGAGTTCGTCGCGACCTTCGGCGGGCAGGCGTACGGTCAGGTCACCGTCGCCGTCGGCCAGGTCGACCAGGGTGGCGTTGAGGCGGCTGACGTCATTGCGCAGGCGCACCACCACCAACCAGGCCACGGCAATGCTCAGAGCGAAGGCGATCACCGTCAGAAGGATGCCGTTGGTGGTGACGGTCGCCACTTCCTCGTTGGCGTTGTCGGTAGCGGCCTGCATGGAGTCCACCAGGCTGGCGCGCAGATCCGTGGCCAGCTGTGCCACTTCCGGTCCGATCAGGTTCAGGCGCTGGTTGCCGGCGTTGCGGGCCTTGATGGCGTTGACCACCCGCTCAGTGCCGGCCATGTAGTTTTCAAACGCGGCAATCTGCGGTCGCAGGATTTCGGTCAGGTCGGTGTAGTGCCGGGACAGCTTCTGCAGCCGGTCCATGGTTGCGGCCAGGTCTTCCCGGAAGTACTGCTCGTTGTGCTCGCTGTTGTCACGCAGGTAGCGGTTTACGTATACCCGCGCCAGCAGCAGGTTGCGAATGGTCTGGCTGATGTCGACCGCCGCCATAGTGTCGTACTCGGCGAGGGCCTTGTCCTGCTGGAACTTGAGCACGTCTTCCACCGCCGGGCCATTGACACTGAGGTTGTTCTCGATTTCGTCCTCGATCATCGCCTGGTTGCGAACGATGGTGCTGAGGAACACATCCCGGTATTCCGATTTCAGCGCTTCGATGCGTTTGATCTTGGCTGCCCGTGCGGTGTTGCTGATTTCGCGGCTGGCCACCGCCAGGCGCTCTTCCCACAACGCAATGGATTGCCGGAACGCGTCGACCTTTGCCTCGGATGGATCGGACAGGTAGTCCATCACCGCCATCCGGGAGCGGTACATGGAGTCCATCAGGTCAGCCGCGTGATTGGTGTCGGGTGCCAGGTCCTCGGTCACCGAGGCCATGGCGGCTTCGATGCGCTGGATGCTGAAAATGGCGTAGGTTTCCTGGATCAGCAGGAAGACGGCAAAGATGGCCGGGGCGATGGCGATCTTAATGGCAATCGGCAGATTGTTTAACCAACCCATTGAAAACTCCGTGTGCATTGGGGAAGGGAGGCGGGGAATGGTACTGCCGGATGAGGGGCGGGAAAGTTGTATTTTTGTGTCTGACGTCACAGACGCGGGTTAAACGTGATGTTGTGGCAGGTTTGTTGAATGCAATCCCTGTTCAGTTAAAAGTTAAATTTAATCAATGGCTTGCTGGTTTTTATGGTGATTATTCCAGACCCGACATCCGGTGTCTGGGATGTCCGGAAGCTTCGGAAATCACGTATCGGGTGAGGCGGACGCGGTTACTCGGAGGTCTGCACCCGTCGGAGTGAGCGCTCCAATCGGGTTTCCCGTTTGGACAGTTCCAGCAGGCCCTCTTCCACATACACCAGGTGCTGGTGAGACATCTTGCGGGCCAGCTCGCCATCACCCGCCAGAATGGCATCAAGCAGCGCCTGGTGCTGAGCCAGCAACTGGCTGCGGGAGTTGTCCCGCTCAAACAACAGGCTCAGGTTCTCCACGATGTTCTTTTCCAGCAGGTTGAACAGCCCGCGAATGGTGTGCAGCAACACCACGTTGTGGGCCGCCTCGGCAATGGCCAGGTGGAAGGCGGCGTCTGCCTCGGCTTCGCGAACCGGGTCCTGATCTTCGTAGGTGGCGCGGAGTTCCTCGAAGCGGGCTTGCAGTCGCTCCTTGTCGGCGGGGGTGGAACGCAGGGCGGCGTAGTAGGCGGACAGACCTTCCAGGGAATGCCGGAACTCCAGCAGGTCGTACTGGAATTCGTTGTGGTTGGCCAGCAGGTCGAGCAGGGGGTCGCTGAACGAGCTGCCCACCTGTTCGCTGACGAAGGTGCCGCCGCCCTGGCGACTGGTCAGCAGGCCCTTGGCAGCCAACTTCTGAATCGCTTCCCGCAGCGATGGCCGTGACACCCCAAACCGGGTGGCCAGCTCCCGCTCCGGAGGCAGCCGTTGCCCGGGCTTGAAACTGCCTTCCAGAATCATGCTCTCCATGCGCTGCATGATGACGTCGGAGAGCCTTGGGGTCTCCAGGCGGCTTTGGCTCATGGTGGTCGGCTTCCTGAGTGGCCAATGGGTTGCGGTCGCGGTTGGCTGACTGTCGAAGGATACCAAAGCCCGGGCCCGGGCGTCTTTATTCAGGACGGAGATGAGAATTGGTCATACCAATAATCTGATGCCTGTTTACAGTGGCGCTCAGAGGCTCAGCGGTATGGATGCCGTCTTGTCCAGGTATCAAGAACAAAAACTATCTCAGGAATGTTTCTGTGGCAGCGATGGTAGACAAAGGTCGCATGGTTGTTGGCTAAAAATTGACAACAGGTTAATCGGCTCACTAGCATTGGCTATCGACAATTGTAAATTGGTAAGACCAATTATAACAACGAGCAGGTGACCCCTGATGACCGACACCATCAAGCTCTACCCAGCCAAGCCCGCCAAGGTGTACTTCTACGGTACCTGCCTGGTGGACCTGTTCTACCCCGACGCAGGCCTGGCCGGGGTCCAGCTACTGGAGCGGGAAGGCATTGACGTGCTGTTTCCCCAGGATCAGACCTGTTGCGGCCAACCCGCATTCAGTTCCGGCTTCAACGACCAGGCCCGGGATGTGGTTGTGCCCCAGCTGGACCTGTTCCCCGGCGACTGGCCGATCGTGGTGCCGGCCGGTTCCTGCGGCGGCATGATGCGCAAGCATTATCCGGAGCTGTTTGCCGGCACCCCCTGGCAGGCCAAGGCCGAGGCCCTGGCATCGCGGGTATTCGAGCTGACCGACTTCCTGCTCAACGTTTGCCACATTCGCCTGGAGGATCGGGGCGAACCGGTTCGAGTGGCCATGCATACATCCTGTTCCGCCCGTCGGGAAATGGGGGTCGGGGACATCGGACCGACGCTGCTGGCCCAGTTACAGCAGGTGGAGGTGGTTGAGCAGGCCCGGGCCACGGAATGCTGTGGTTTCGGCGGTACCTTTGCGGTACGGCACCCGGAGGTGTCCGAGGCGATGGTGGCGGACAAGACCACCGCCATTGAGGAGGCGGGTGCCGATACCTTCCTGGCGACCGACTGTGGCTGCATGATGAACATCGCCGGCTACGCCGAGAAACAGCAGCGCTCCCTGAAAGGTCAGCATATTGCCAGCTTCCTGTGGCAGCGGGTGGGGGGGGACGCATGAGTACCGATACTGCTCACAGCGACGTTCAGCAGTTTCACCCCCGGGTTCGCTCGGCGCTGGAAAATCCGCAGATTCGCAGCAACTTCCGCTCCGCCATGGATGGGCTGATGGGCAAACGCCAGGCGGCGTTCGAGGACTGGGAGCTGGAAACCCTGCGGGATCTCGGGGCGGCGGTACGGCTGCGGGCACTGTCCCGGTTACCGGAATTGCTGGTACAGCTGGAGACCAATTGCCAGCTCCAGGGCATCCGTGTGCACTGGGCTGAAACCGGTGATCAGGCCTGCGAAATCATCCGGGACATCTGCAAGGCCCGTGACGCCAGGCGGGTTATCAAGGGAAAATCGATGGTGTCCGAGGAAATGGAACTGAACCATTTCCTGGAGGCCGAGGGGATTGAGGCGCTGGAATCGGATCTGGGCGAGTACATTGTCCAGCTGGCGGAGGAGACGCCCTCCCACATCATCATGCCGGCGATTCACAAGAATACCGACGAAATCTCCGATCTGATGCATGAAAAGACCGGCACTGAACGCTCGCGGGATGTGGGGTATCTGACCGCCAGTGCCCGGCAGCAGCTGCGGGACAAGTTCATGCAGGCGGATGTGGGCATTTCCGGAGTGAACTTTGCGGTCGCGGAAACCGGCACCCTTTGCCTGGTGGAGAACGAGGGCAATGGCCGTCTGACCACCACCGTGCCGCCCTGCCACATTGCGGTGACGGGCATCGAAAAGGTGGTGGAACACCTGGAAGACGTTGCGCCTCTGCTGGCGCTGCTGACCCGCTCCGCCACCGGCCAGCACATCACCACCTATTTCAATATGATCTCCGGTCCCCGCAAGGCCGATGAGAAAGACGGGCCGGAAGAGGTTCACCTGGTACTGGTGGATTCGGGCCGTTCGTCCATCTACCAGGATCAGGAGCTGCTCGACACCTTGCGCTGCATCCGCTGCGGCGCCTGCATGAACCACTGTCCGGTGTATGCCCGGGTCGGGGGGCACGCCTACGGCACCACCTATCCCGGGCCCATCGGCAAGATCCTGATGCCCCATCTGCTGGGGCTGGAAAACACCCGTGACCTGCCATCCGCATCCACCCTGTGCGGTGCCTGCGGTGAAGTATGTCCGGTGCGAATTCCCATCCCCAAGCTGCTGCAGCGTCTGCGCAAGGAGTCAGTGGACGGTGATCGCCTGCGGCCGTCGGTGGTACCTGGCCATGGCGTCAAACGTACCCTGAAGGAACAGGCCAGCTGGAACGGCTACCGCTGGCTGGCGTCCGATCCCGGACGCTACCGTCTGGCGGGCTGGATGATGACGCGCTTCCGTGCCCTGACTCCCCGCAACGTCGGTCCCTGGACCCGCTATCGAACGGCGCCGCGACCGGCCGCCAAAACCCTGCATCAGCTGATGGCGGCCCGTCGCCGGGAGGAGCAGTCATGAACCCGGGCAAGACCGCCAGGAATCAGAGTCGAACCGCCATTCTCAACCGACTGCGCGAAGGTCGCGGTGACCAGGCGATGACGGTGCCGGCCAGTGATTTCGCCGTGGTGCGGGATCGCAACTGGACGCCGGCTGAACGGCTGGACCGGTTTGAAGCGCGGATTTCCTCGGTCAACGGTGAGGTCCACCGGGTGGCCAGGGAGCAGTGGATTGACACGCTTTACGCGCTTATGAAGGCTAAAGGGCTTGAGAACCTGCTGGTGTCTGAGGACGTTGAGCATGGCCGTGAACTCCGACGCCTGTGGCCGTGGGAAGCCCCGGCCCTGCTGGGGTATGAACAGCCCATCGAGCACTGGAAGCCGGCCATGTTCAATAACGTGGCGGCGGCACTGACCGGCTGTCTTGGTGCCATTGCTGAAACCGGGTCGCTGATGCTCTGGCCGACTCCACAGGAGCCGCGGCTGATGAGCCTGGTGCCGCCGGTGCATTTTGTCCTGTTGGCCGCAGACTGTGTCTACGACACCTTCCACCAGGCGATGGCGGAGCAGCAGTGGGCGCAACAGGGCATGCCCACCAACGCCCTGCTGATCTCCGGCCCCTCGAAAACCGCCGACATCGAACAGACCCTGGCCTATGGCGTCCACGGCCCCCGAGAGTTGGTGGTGCTGATCCTGGAATAGTGTCCCGGCCAGACGAGACCTTGGGTTGCCCCGGAACCGTCCGCTATCCGGGGCTCCTGATACCCCCTGCAAGGTTGCGGGGGAGCAACAACGACAATAACCACATCCGGAGCTCTACATGTCCGATACTCTGTTTTCCCTGCTGGCGTTCGCGCCGCTGATTCTTGCCGGCATTCTGCTGGTGGGCCTGAACTGGTCTGCCCGTGTTGCCATGCCGGTGGTGTTTCTGGCCACCGCTGCAATTGCCTTGCTGGCCTGGGATATGACCGTCAACCGGGTCCTGGCCTCGACCCTGCAGGGGCTGATCCTGACGGCCGCGATCCTGTGGATCATTTTTGGTGCCATCCTGCTGCTCAACACACTTAAACACTCCGGGGCGATTGCGGCCATTCGCCGGGGGTTCTCCGGTATTACGCCAGATCGCCGGGTTCAGGCGGTCATCGTGGCGTGGCTGTTTGGCTGCTTTATTGAGGGCGCCTCCGGCTTTGGCACGCCGGCCGCGGTGGCGGCCCCGCTGCTGGTTGCGCTGGGCTTTCCTGCGCTGGGGGCGGTGATGATTGGCATGATGATCCAGTCGACGCCGGTCTCCTTCGGGGCCGTGGGCACGCCGATTGTCGTTGGCGTCAGTGGCGGCCTGGACCGGCAGTTGATCGGTCAGCAGATGGCGGCCAATGGTGGTGACTGGGAGATGTTCTTCCGCCTGGTGACCTCCGAGGTGGCGATCATTCACGCTGTGATCGGTATTCTGATGCCGTTGTTGATGTGTGTAATGCTGACGCGCTTTTTCGGCCGTAACCGCTCCTGGCGAGAGGGACTGGAAGTCGCTCCGTTCGCATTGTTTGCCGGTGTCTCGTTTGTGGTGCCCTACGCCGTCGCCGGAGTTTTCCTGGGGCCGGAGTTTCCGTCGATGATCGGTGCCCTGGTGGGCATGGCCATCGTGGTACCGGCGGCCCGTGCCGGTTTCTTGATGCCGCGCCAAGCCTGGGACTTCGCGCCAGCCAAAGACTGGCCCAGCGAGTGGATGGGCAAGCTTGAAATCAGCATGGACCAGGTAGCCAGCAAACAGCACATGTCCGGCGTCAAGGCCTGGACTCCATACATCCTGCTGGCCGGCCTGCTGGTGGCGTCACGGGTGATTCCGGAGGTAAAGGCGGCGTTTACCAGCTACCTGAGCTTTGGCTGGAGCAACATTCTCGGGGAGCAGGGCATTTCCGGCGCGGTGCAACCGCTGTACCTGCCCGGTGGGATCATGGTGATGGTGGTTGCGATCACCTTCTTCTTCCACCGCATGTATCTGAAGGAAATGCGGGCCGCGGTGGTGGAGTCGTCACGCACCCTGCTTGGTGCCGGGTTCGTACTGGTGTTTACCATCCCCATGGTGCGTATCCTGATCAACTCCGGGGTGAACCTGGCGGATCTGCCTTCCATGCCTATTGCCATGGCGCGCGGGGTGGCGGACCTGATGGGGGGGCTGTATCCGGCCTTCGCACCCCTGGTGGGGGGATTGGGAGCGTTCATTGCTGGTTCCAACACCGTGTCCAATCTGATGCTGTCCCAGTTCCAGTACAGTGTTGGCGAACTGTTGGGGGTATCCAGTGTGCTGCTGGTGGCACTACAGGCGGTGGGCGCCGCTGCCGGTAATATGATCGCCGTGCACAACGTGGTGGCCGCCTCGGCGACCGTGGGCCTGCTGGGCCGGGAGGGCCGCACCTTGCGGATGACGGTGATTCCTACCGCCTATTACCTGACGGCGGCGGGGGTGATCGGGCTGGTTGCCATTTTCCTGCTTGGCTTGGGCGATCCCCTGTTTTAGGGACGTGGCGCTGACCGGGAGTCCGTTAGGGTGCTATGGAACCTTTTCTCTCACTGGCGGTCACTCCCGGCTCGCCGGTATGATCCGGCAGAATGGATGATGAGAGGAGAAGTACATGCAGTTCAGGGATACCCAGAACCGTTACGGCGGCCTGAGTCGGGCTTTTCATTGGGGAATGGCGTTGCTGTTCGTGTGGCAGTTTCTGACCGTGATTGCCCGGGTACTGTTTGAGGATTCCGCCCTCGATAACCTGCTTTGGGGCAGCCACAAACCGCTAGGTCTGGTGCTGATGGTGCTGGTGGTGTTGCGCCTGTTCTGGGCCCTGGCCAACCGTGCCAGTCGGCCGCCATCGCTGAACCTGCCGGCCCGTCTGGGGCATCTGGCGCTCTACCTGCTGATGGTTCTGGTGCCATTGCTGGCGTTGATGCGCCAATACGGCTCCGGTCGAAGTTTTGAGCCCTTCGGTCTGCCGCTGATGGCGGGGTTCGAGGGGGACAAGATCGAATGGCTGATGACACCGGGCAACTGGCTGCACGGTAACCTGGGCTGGGCGCTGCTGGCGCTGATCGTGGGCCACATCGTGCTGGCCATGGTGCATCGTCGCCGACCGCAGGACAATGTGCTACCGAGGATGCTGGGCCGACCGGTCGGTGAGTAACCCGGTGCTTGCTGGCCGCTCGTCATCAAGGCACCTGGCCTATCTGGGCCTGGTGCTGACTCCGCTGTTCTGGGCAGGTAACGCGGTGGTAGCCCGTGCGGCGGTGGAGCAGATGCCGCCCATGGCGATGTCGTTCTGGCGCTGGTGCCTGGCGCTGGCCATCCTGTTGCCCTTTGGCGCACCGGCGGTGTGGCGCCAGCGTCATCTGGTGCGTCAGCATTGGGGCTCATTGCTGGTGCTATCCGCTTTCAGCGTGGGGGCGTTCAACTCCCTTCTGTACGTCGCCGCCCAGACCACCACCGCCACCAATATCGCGCTGATCAACGCCACCATCCCCATCATGGTGGCTCTGCTTGCCTGGCTGATCCTGGGGGATCGGACCCGGCCGCTGCAGGCGCTGGGGATCGGGCTGGCGGTGCTGGGGATTGTGCTGGTGGTCATCCAGGGCCAGTGGCAGCGCCTGATGGCCCTGCAGCTGCAAACCGGCGACCTGGTGATGGTGCTCGCGGTGTTCAGTTGGGGGCTGTTCTCGGTGTTGCTGCGACGACAGCGTGTGCCGATGGGGGCGTTGGCGTTCCTGACGGTCCAGATTGCCATCGGTATCCTGGTGATCCTGCCGTTCTATCTGGTGGACCTTGTGTGGTACTCCGGTGGTTTTGAGCTGAACCAGGGCAACCTGACCAGCCTGGCCTATTTCGCCATCTTCCCCGGATTGCTGGCCTACAGTTTCTGGAACCATGCCATACACGAAGTCGGACCGGCCCGGTCGGCGGTCTTCATGTACCTGACGCCGGTCTTTACATCGGTGCTGGCGATGGTGTTCCTGGACGAGCAACTGGCGCCGCATCACCTGGCCGGTGGCGGGTTGATCCTGCTGGGACTGGTGCTGGCGACCCGGGTGGGGCGGCCCGTTCACTGACGCCGATCAATGGTAAGACCGGCCCCGGCGAGTATCACCAGCAATCGATCGACATCGCTCGGGTTCAGAAACCCGGCCAGCAGTATGCGGGTATTCCGGTGTTGCAGGTACAGTCGGGGATTGGCCGGCAGGAGCCGGTGACTGGTCTGTTGGCAGACGCGGGTATAGCGGGCTGGCCACTCCCATTGGCATTGTCGGTGGGAATGGCCTTTCTCCAACCGCACAAGATCACGATCTATGGTCAGCACTTCCTTGCGGTGGCAATCCCGGGAGGTGCAGTAAAGGCCGGCGGCGAGCGCCCCCAGTTCCAGTCCGGCGAACGGCAGCACCATCCACGCCCCGGCAAGGGTGAGAGCCAGCGTTGCCGCCAGAACCGGCAGGCAAAGCAGGCACCAGATGATCACATTCCCCCGCCAACTGAGGGAGCGGTTCGGCGTTAACAGTAGCCGGATGCCCTGTCTGGATTCCAGGAACTGAACCATCGCCAGTGCCCCACGGTAAGCGCACGGCTTCCGTTGCGGTAAGCCGCATCACGTTCCTGTCAGTGTGCGCCAGCCGGTGTGTGAGCGTAAAGATCTGTGTGCGAGCCTAACCTAAAGAAGGGCCCTGTTATCTGGTAGCGGCTGTCACCCTACCGTCCTCAGCCGGAAGTGGCCTGTTCGGAATAGAACTTTGCGCTGGCAATCACCGCGTTCGCGGTGCTTGGCTTCGGGAGTGCTTGAGTCTTTAGGAAGTGTTCGCTCTGGCTCAGATCGAAGCGGGTGGTCTGGATGAAGTTCAGGGCCTCGGGCGACGTGTTCATCAGCTGTGGCATGCCCGGCAGGGCAAGGAGTAGCCTCAGCAATCTTTTGGGAATGTGCCCTGTTGGCGTCTTGCGCCCCAGTGTCTTTGCCACCAGCGCCAGGGTGTTCTGCAGGTTTGGGGTATCGTCCGCCAATGCCAGCAGTTGCTCAGGCGGGTGGGGAGCGAGGGCTGCGGCGGCGATCATCTGCGCCAGCTGGTCGACCGGAATCAGCGGCAGCCAGTGATCCGGGGTGCCTGGAACCCGCGCCAGGCGCCCCCTGGCGAGATTGTCGATAAGGTTGTAGAGGGGTTGGGTCCGGTCGATGGCACCGGTCTGGCTGTGACCTGCCACAGTGGCTGGCTGCACCTCGACGTAGTCCAGCTGCTGGTCACGGGCAAACTGGCGCACCCGCAACGCGCCTTCCAGCTTGCTGGCCTCGTAAGCGCCGGCCCGGCGATAGACCTGGTCCCAGATGGTCTGGTCCGGCGCCTCGGGTTTGATCCCGAGTTCCGCCAGATGCCGGGTATTGGCCAACATGAAACCACTGATGAACACCAGGCGGCAGCCCTGACTCTGGGCCAGCCGGGCCACCGCGAGGCTGCCTTCAACGTTGGTTTGGCGGGCTTCGTCCGGCGGCAGTTTCCAGCCGAAGCGGGCTCCCAGGTGGACGATCGCTGCCAGTGGTGGCAAGGCGTCCGCGAGGCCAAGTTGGGGGTGGTCGAGATCGCCCTGAAAGGCGGAGAGAAGAGCGTCCTGTCCCCCCAGCTCCGCGACCTGTCGGCGCAAGGTGGGGAGCTGGTCGGTGTGTCTTAGCAGCGCAATAACGGAGTGTCCGGCGGCGGTCAGGTGGGCGGTCAGGTGACGGCCAACGAAGCCGGTGGCGCCGGTAATCAGGATGGTCATTATGGGTCTCCTTGGGAGTTGATGACGGAACCGATACCAGCAGGCTAAAGGCTGGAGTATGCTCTAAGGTCAAGGACGAAATGCTGCAAAGAATGAGGAGCCTGCATGCGCATTGCCGAGCTGGAGCGCCGCACTGGCGTGAGCCGCCATACCCTGAGGTATTACGAGAAGACCGGTCTGTTGCAGGAGGTGGGGCGGCGGCAGAACAACTATCGGGACTATCCTGACCAGGCTGTTGCCCGGGTGGCCATGGTGCGCCAGCTCAAGTCATTGGGGTTCTCCCTGAAGGAGATTCGTCAGGTACTGGATGCACTGCGGGCTGACCGTATCGACTGCGCCGAGGGTGCTGTCCTGATGGCGGAAAAGCGCCAGGCGGTGGAGCAGCGCATTGCCGAGCTGCGTCAGGTCAGTGACCTGCTGGCGCGGGAGCAGGCCCGGCTGGAAGCCAGCGCCGCGCGGCAACTCGCCGAAGGGCGCTGTGCCCGCGCGCAGGGGTAGCCGAAAGGCACCTCTAATTAACTCACGCTGCAATCCGTCGGGAACGATCAGCGTCGAGATCAGATCCGTACCTTTTCGAACAGCTCCGGCACCCGGGTGGGCCAGCCAAAGCGTTCTTCGATGTGTTGACGCATTTGATCGCTGGCCACAGGTTCACCGTGGGTGACGTAGACCGCCTCTGGTGCCAGAGAACCCTGCTCCAGCCAGGTCAGCAGTTCCCGGTAGTCGGCGTGGGCGGACAGTGCGTCCAGATTCTGAACGTCAGCCTTGACCGGCCAGTACTCGCCGTGGATCTTGACCCTGCCTGCACCGTGAACCAACGCATCTCCCCGGGTTCCGGGTGCCTGGAACCCGGCAAACAGGATGGTATTGCGGGGATCGGGGAGCAGTGTCTTGAGGTGATGCAGCACCCGGCCACCGGAGGCCATGCCGCTGGCTGAGATGATCACTGACGGGAACTTGCGGCCGGTCAGATCAATGGATTCCTCGACGGTCCGGACATAATGGGTGCCGTCATCGATCATGCGGCACTGCTCCGGGTCCAGCCGGTGTTCCCGGTGATGGTCCATGAAGATCCGGGTGGCGCGAATGGCCATCGGACTGTTGAGGTACACCGGCAAGCGGGGGATGCGTCCCGCCTTCATCAGTGAGTGCACCAGGTACAGCAACATCTGCGCCCGACCGACCGCGAATGCCGGGATCAGCACCACACCACCGCGCTCGGCAGTCCGCTTGATGATCTCCTCCACCACCTGCGCCGGGTCATCGTCCGGGTGCAGGCGGTCACCGTAGGTGGATTCACACACCAGCACGTCTGCCCGTTGCAGTGGTTCCGGGGGTCGCATGATCATGTCGTCCTGGCGACCGACGTCGCCGCTGAAGACAATGGTGCGGTCGTGGCCGGCATGGCGAACGTGGACGCAGGCCGAACCGAGGATGTGGCCCGCCGGCGAGAAATTGACCTCAAACCCTTTCACCGGCTCGAAGGCCTTGTGGTAGGGGTGTGACTCGAAGTGCTCCAGGGCGGCCAGGGCCTCTTTCTCGGTGAACAGCGGGTGGGGCTCCTTATGGCGGGAGAACCCCCGGCGGGCGGCGAAGCGGGCATCTTCCTCCTGCAGGTGGCCGGCGTCCGGCAGCAGGACCTTGCACAGTTCATGGGTGGCCCGGGTGCAGTGAATGCGGCCTCGAAATCCGTGTTTGACCAGCGCTGGCAGGTAGCCGCTGTGGTCGATGTGGGCATGGGTCAGCACAACGGCGTCGAGGGTGGCAGGATCGACCGGAAAGGGTGACCAGTTCCGTCGCCTGAGATTCTTAACCCCCTGGTACATGCCGCAGTCCACCAGCAGCCGGTTTCGGTCATCACTGAGCAGGTAGCGGGAGCCGGTGACAGTCCCGGTGCCGCCTAGAAAGCTGAGTTCCATGTACTGCACCTCCGGTCAGTCTGTTGCGCTCATTATGGCGCTGCTGCAGCCGTCGTTTCTTGACGTTGGGCAAGCCCCCGTCTTTCACGGATGCCGCTCTGTCTGACTTTAGGTCAAAACCCGTCAACAGGGGAGTTGATCAGGGCTCCCTAATCAGCCGTTCACTGCCGTGGCTTCGGTGTGAGCTGGCCTGGGATAGAACCTGGCGACCAGGGCCATGGTTGCCAATGCAAAGGCTAGGCGAGCCCAGAGGATGCCAGAGAGATCCGCTCCCAGCATCAGAATCAGCAGGGTGTCCTCGATCAGGCTGTGGCACAGTCCGAGGAAGCTCAGCGTCAGTACCGCGTCGCGATGGCTTAGGCGGCCGGAGCGGGCATCTCGGATCAGCAGTCCGGCGCCGAAACTCAGCCCCAGGGTCAGGCCGATGACGGTGGTGTTGGCCGCATTTCGGCCCAGTCCGATGGCCCGTAACAGGGGATAGATCAGGGCGTGGAACAGCCGTTCGATGCCCAGTCGACGCAACAACCGGAGCACCACCATCAAGCCCAGAATCACCGCAAAGATGGTGGCGAGCATAGTGCCCTGACGATACAGCCAGGGCAGCACGCCGGACGGTGTCGGGGCTGGTTGCCAGGCCAGTTGGTTGGTGTCCTGCAGCCAGTTGCCGGTTTGGTAGACCAGGTGGAGCAGCCACGCCAGCAAAATGGCACCGCCCACTCGCAGCAGCAGGGTCAGCCACCAGGGCGCACCGGCCTTGCGGGCAACCGCGCCTTCTACCGGCAGGGCGTGACCGATGATCATCAGCGTGCCGAGAACGGTGACCTGGGCAGTCGTCAACGGCATCTCCGGCGCCAGGGCGAAGAACACCACCATGCCGGCGTAGATGTTGGTGAGTAGTGTGGTGGCCCACACCAGTCCGGCAGCGACAGGGAGGCCAATCCAGCCCATCACCGGCGCCAGCAGCCACGCGAGGACCTGGTCAGCGCCGGTCCAGATCAGGCCTTCCACCACCAACAAAGCCGGCACCAGAATTTTCAGCAGTGTCAGATAGACCTGCCAGGCTTCCAGCAGCAGTTGGCGACAGTGGACGAAGAGGGTCTTTGGCATGGTGCGGGGCTTCCGTTGGTGAATGTTCAAACTGTCGTGGTGGCGCCGGGTTGGCCCCCACGCTCAGGTACTGGTCACCAGTTTATGGAGCGTTAAACAAATTGTTGCGTTTTAGACGGTCTTAAAAAGCGATATTGTTGAAAATAATCGATGCAAACGATTAATTATTTCTTTGGGAGCTGCCTGTGGTGAATGAGCCGGATCGTCTCGACTTACGCATTCTGGATGCGCTGCAGAATGACAGTCGCATCAGTAACCTGGCCCTGGCAGAGCAGGTGGGTTTGTCGCCCTCGGCGTGCCTGAAGCGGGTGCAGCGGCTGCACCAACAGGGCCTGATTGAACGCCAGGTTGCGCTGTTGGCACCCCAGAAGCTGGGCATTGCCCTGCATATGGTGGTGGAAGTCACCATGGAACGGGACCGCAAGGATCTGTACCAGCGCTTCCTCAAGCGGGCGCTGGCCGCGCCGGAAGTGAAGCAGTGTTATCAGGTGACCGGGGAAGTGGATTTCGTGCTGATCGTGGACGTGCCAGACATGGTTGCCTATGACCGCTTCTGTGATGAAGTACTGTATGCCGACGACAACATGCGCAAGTTCCGCACCCTGATCTCCCGTCGCCGCAATAAATTTGATACCCGGGTGTCGCTGCCGGATGTATGAGGCCGTGGCCTGTACCTTCAGCCCCAGGCTGGCGTTGATGCCGGCCCGGGGCTGATTCTCCTTTGGCTAGTCTGTGCTAAGGCTCCGTAGGTAGGGCGCTAATCGCCATAGCGCTGCCGATTACGTACTTGTTGCACGCCCCGATATTTACGGCTGAGCTGGCGGTCCTGGGCCCGTCGCTGGGCCAGGGTGGCGGTGTTGTGGGCCTGTTCCCGGATCAGTTTGTGGTAGTTGGCGAGCCGCCGGGCGTCCAGCGCACCCGCCTCCAGGGCGCCGGTAACTGCACAACCGGGTTCCTGCTGGTGTTGGCAGTCCGGAAAGCGACACTGGGCCGCCAGGGCTTCAATGTCCTCAAACGTACTGGCAACCCCTTGGGCGCAATCGGTGAGCTGGAGTTCCCGCATGCCTGGGGTATCCAGCACGAGTGCGCCGCCGGGCATCTCCAGCAGTGACCGCCGGGTGGTGGTGTGACGGCCCCGTGCGTCGCCGGCCCGCACCGAACCGGTGCGCTGGCACTGCGCGTTCATCAGGGTGTTGGTGAGAGTGGATTTTCCGGCTCCGGATGAGCCCAGCATGACCACGGTGGTGCCGGCACCGCACCAGGGCAGCAAGGCCTGCACCTGCTCCGGTTCCCGGGTGTCCAGGCAGTGCACCGAGAGCAGAGGGTCAAGACCCTGAACCTGGCTGCGAAAGTCCTCCGACTGCTGAAACTGGTCCGCTTTACTCAGCACCACCACCGGCTCTGCTCCGGCCTCATGGCAGAGGCTGAGGTAGCGTTCGATCCGGTTCAGGTTGAAGTCGCCCTGAAGCGCGCATACCACCAGTGCGACATCCACATTGGCAGCAATCAATTGCTCCCTGGCCTCAGGGCCGGCGGCCCGTCGTTTGAACAGGGTCTTGCGGTCCAGCCGGCGCTGTACCCGCTGGTCAGAATCTAGCAGCAGCCAGTCTCCCACCGTCACGTCCGGTAAAGAGGGGGTGATGGGAATCTGAAAGGATTCCTGCCCGCTGGCGAGCTGAAGGCAGGAGCGATGGCGTTCCGTAACCCGTGCGGGCACGGTTGTTTCCCATTCGGAAAGGCACAGTTGTTGCTGAAAAAACGGTTGCCAGCCAAGGTTGGCCAGTTGGATGTGATTGGTCACGTTGATACCCCCGACGCCGCAGCGTCTTGAAAGCCTTGTAAAAAGAGAATCGCAAAGCGATCCGGTTAACAGGGCAAATGACCGGGCGAGGGCATGAGAGGCAGGGTGTCAGGCAGGAGCGAACGCACCACAGCGGGTGGATCGTTTCAAAACAGGGTCTGACAGCGGCTTCAGCCGGCAGTAATGGCCCGGTCGGGGTGGGTGACAATCATCAAGCGTGCTCCTTGGCAGTGGGTAGGATGGCCAATATAGCACAGTGCCGTCCTCGGGCAATCGGCGCGATGGCTGATGGTTCCTTGACTATAGTGAGTGAATCGGGGCTCCTTGATCGGGGCTCTCAGAACCGTGATTTCCCGACAGGGCGGTAAGCATTCAGGGAAGTGAGTCAACCAAACGGCGACAACGGCGACAACGGCGATAGGGGGCCGCATGACTCCGCATTTTCTCAAAGGGCTGTTCAACAGCCGACTGTTGCGACCGGTGCTGCTGATACTGCTGCTGGCAGGCGCCGTGCAGTTTGTGGTCAGCCAATGGCTGATCAGTCGTCAGGTCGAGGCACTGACCGATCAGGTGGAACAGGCACTGCAGGCGGGCGGTGAACAGGTCAATCAGGCATTTGGTCAGACCCGGGAAGACGTTAGTCAGCGGCTCCAGGGCATGCGGAACCAGACCAGTGAGCGGCTGGCGGAGCAGCTTGATCGCCAGCTAAGGCAGCAGCAGGCGCAGATTTCTGAAACCCTGCGTCTGGCGGTTCGCTCCAAGGCTGAGGGTCTGGCTGAGGTGCTGGCCGAAGTGGCGGCACCACTGATCTGGGACCGGGATGTGCCCCGTCTCACCGATCTGGTGGAGCTGGCGGATGCCCAGGAGTCGGTGTTGTTCGCCGTCTATTTCGATCAGTACGGCGAGCGCCTGACGCGTTATGTCGACCGGACCGACGATCGGGTGAAGGCGCTGATGCGTGCCGGCGAGGGTCGTGGCGCGGCCAACAAGGTGCTGGATGCCGCGTCCCGGGACCCGGATGTGGTCATCATCACCGCCAATATCGAGCCCCAGGGTACGGTGATTGGTCAACTGCGCATTGGTCTGTCGCTGCAGGCAATCAATCAGCAGATGGAGGCGTTTGCGTCGGGCTTCACCACCACGATTGACGACAGCACCCAGGTGCTGGGGCAGACCCTGGATCAGGCCACTCGCGGTCTAAGCGCCCGGCTGCAGGAACAGTTGGCGCAGGTGGAGGAAACCACCAGTGAGCAGAATGTCCAGGCACTGGCGACCATTTCGGCGGAGGCTGACGATCTGACCAGTAACCTGTCGCTGTTCGCGATCCTCTCCAGTCTCGGGCTTCTGATTGTGGTGGCGGTGGTGCTGGGTATCGGGGTACTGGCCAAGGTCTGGCGCCTGGACCGGGCGGTGTGGGACATCGCCGACGGGGAAGCAGATCTGACCCGTCGGGTGCAGTTGGGTGGTCGCGATGAGTTGACCCGTATGGCGGATGGTTTCAACCAGTTCATCGAACGCATCCAGCACCTGGTGGGCCAGGTGGGCGAAGCGGCGGAATCGGCGGTGCAGCAGGCGGGTGTACAGGGGGATGCCAGCCAGCGGGCGGTGGCGGCAGTAGGCCACCAGCAGCAGGAGGTGGCCCAGGTGACCGATCATATGGTGGCCATGTCTGATCGCATTGCCCAGGTGGCGGACGATATCCAGCAAATGGCCGGTACCGTCCAGGACGTCAACAGCGAGAGTGAGGCTACGGCTGAGCTGTCCCGGGGAGTCCGTGAGCAGTTGGATCGCATGGTTGCCGAGGTCGGGGAGGCGGTCACAGCGGTGAACGCCCTCAACGACCAGAGTCAGGAGATTGGCTCGGTGCTGTCGGTCATCGGGGCCATTGCCGAGCAGACCAACCTGCTGGCGCTGAATGCCGCGATTGAGGCTGCCAGGGCCGGCGAGTCCGGGCGAGGCTTTGCGGTGGTCGCGGATGAGGTCCGGACCCTGGCCAGTCGTACCCAGCAGTCCACCACCGAGATCCAGGCCATCATTGATCGGCTGCGTCAGGGCAGTGAGCGGGCCGTCAACCTGATCGGCGAGGCATCGTCCCAGGTGGGCGCGGCCTCCGACCGGTTCCGGGACGCGGATGAGCACTTCGAGCAGATCCAGCGCCAACTGGCCAGTTTGCAGGAGCACGCTCTGGCAGTTGCAGAAACCGCCAAGCAGGAGGGGCAGGAAGCCCGGCAGGTCAGCGAGAGTGTGGCAGGCATCAGCGAATCGGCCGGCCACACCCAACAGGCAATCGAACAGTCCGATGACGCCAGTCGGGAAATCGGTCGGTTGCTGCGTTCCCTGCAACAGACGGCCGGACAGTTCCGGATCTAGCGTGGTCAGCAGGGCGCCGGATGTCCGGCGCCCGCTCCACTACAATCGGGGCCAGTGGGCTCCGGTGTTGTATCAGGGCTGCGCCGTGGTGACCGACTTCAGGCTGTAGTTGGCCGGGTCCAGCGGTGGCAGGGTGTTGTCCGCCAGCTCGTCCCGGAAGTACTCCAGCAACGGTACGGCGTAGGCCACGTCGGAATCCTCAAAGGTGTCCGGATTGGCAGCACGTACTTCGCCAAACGTGACATAGCCATCCTTGCCCAGAGCGGTGAAGGAGTTGGTGGCCACTGAATAGGTGGCGGTGGCGTCGATGGGACTCCAGGTGCCAGAGGTCTTGTCCTTCACTTCCACATTGCGGATGCCGGTGCCGGCCTCAGCGCCCAGAACCACGTCGTAGCGAAGATTCGCGGAGTAGGGGAAGGCGCCGGTGGAGGCGGAAATGCCCTGGGCGTAGTCGAGGGCCTCGTTCAGGACCTTGACGATCTGTGCCCCGGTCATATCGATGGTGACCACGGTGTTGGAGAACGGCAGGATGGTATAGGCATCGGCCACGGTGAAATTGCCATCATCCAGAGCTGCCCGCACGCCACCGGCGTTCTGGATGGCCACATCCGCCTTGGGCAGGTAGCTCAGAAAAGCCTCCGCCACCACCTGGGCGGCGTAACTACCGCTGGGCTGTTCACCGGGGGCAAAGTCAGACGGAATCCGGGTGAACGGCATGGGGGCCAGCACAGTGCCCAGAGACTCCTGTTTGTAGGCTTCCAACTCTGCTTTATAGGGGGCGATCAGGGCCAGTACATCCTCCGCTTCGGCGACCTGTCGCACGGTGGTCAGGTTGTCGATGGCGCTGGTGATGCCTGCCTGCTGTTCGCTGCTGGCTTCCACCCAGTCGCCGTTGTCATCCCTGATCTGAAAACGATCGCCGACCAGCAGTTCCACATGGCCGGTTGCCGTAGTGACACGGCCGTCAGCGTCAAAGCTGATGTTCATCCGGCCCAAGCCCTTGGCGTACTCCCAGGCCTGGGCGATATAGACCGGTTCGCCATCCGGGTTGTTGACTACGGTGGGGTAACTGCCATCCACGTCGATGCCCATGCCCTCAAACTCGCCGGTGGCATCGAGCACATCGTGGGTGTCGCCACCGATGATCACGTCCAGATCGCGGACATTGGCCGCCAGAACCTGATCAAACTCATAGCCCAGGTGACTCAGCACAATGATCTTGTTGACGCTCTTGCCCTTCAGTTCGTTGATGTGGGCACGCACGGACTCGATCTCGTCGTCGAAGGCAACGGCATCGGTGACCAGGGACGACTCCCGGGTCTTCTCGACTTTCAGTACGCCGATGATGCCCACCAGTTCTCCGTCAATCTCCTTGATGACGTAGGGCTCGATGTTGGACCCATACAGAGGACTGTCGGCGGTGGGGTGAACATTACCGCCAATGATGGGGAAGTCGGCGAGTGTCATCAGCTCTGCCAGATGGGCTTCACCCTCGTCGAACTCATGATTGCCGAGTTCGTAGGCGTCCAGTCCGATGCGATTGAACACCTTGAAGTCCACTTCCCCCTTGAACAGGCTGAAGTACAGGGTGCCATTCAGTTCGCCGCTGTTCAGCACCAGCGTGTGGTCATCGCGATAGTCTTCAATGGCAGTGGCAATACGGGGAAAGCCTCCGAGGTCCACCCGTACCGGTTCCGCGCCAGGCTGACTGGCGTCGTAATCCAGTGCCAGGTCGTAGGTCTGGCCCTCGAAGTAGGAATGGTGATCGTTGGTGTGCAGCAGGGTGATGTCGATGGCCTTGCTGTCTTGACTGTCGTTATCGCTGCCGCCGCAACCGGCGACGAGCAGGGCGCCGAGGCTGAGACAGCCCAGGGCAGTAACTCGCTTGAACTGGGACATTCTGATTACTCCGGAACTGAAATGATTTAAATTACAAAGTGTTATGTTTTTGTTCCGGGGTCAGCCTATTGGCCTGATGTGACTGGATCATGGCAGTCCGGTGACAGTCTTGAGTGACATCCACTAGTGGCGAGCGCCTGGCTTGGGGGTTGGCCGGAGGCGGGGTATGATGCTGTCACACAACGGTCACCGGGCGCTTGCTATCAGTCCGCCCACCAATCATCCAACACAGCCAGGAACGCAGTCATGAGTTCATCAGCATTCAGCAATCTGCCCGATGCCCAGGGTTTCTTTGGTCGCTTTGGCGGACAGTTCGTACCGCCGGAACTGAAAGCGGTGATGGACGACATCAGTGCCGCCTATGAGGACATTCGCCAGCGGGACGATTTCCAGCAGGAACTGGCAATGCTGCTGGCGGATTACGTTGGCCGGCCAAGTCCGGTGTTCTATGCCCGCCGGTTGTCGGAAAAGCTTGGTGGGGCCCGTATTTACCTCAAGCGTGAGGACCTCAATCACACCGGCGCCCACAAGATCAACCACTGTCTGGGCGAGGCGCTGCTGGCGAAGTTCATGGGCAAGACCAAGGTCATTGCCGAGACCGGAGCCGGTCAGCACGGCGTTGCCCTGGCCACGGCCTGCGCGCTGGTTGGCATTCCCTGTGAGATCCACATGGGACAGGTGGACATCGAGAAGGAGCATCCCAACGTCACCCGGATGAAAATCCTGGGGGCGACCCTGGTGCCAGTGAACCGTGGTACCGCGACCCTCAAGGATGCGGTGGACAGTGCCTTCGAGGAGTACCTCAAGGACCCGCAGAATTTCATTTATGCCATTGGTTCGGTGGTGGGGCCGCATCCCTTCCCGGGCATGGTGCGGGACTTCCAGTCGGTGATTGGCCGTGAAGCCCGGGCCCAGTTCCTGGAACGTGAGGGGCGGCTGCCGGATCGTGTGGTGGCCTGTGTCGGAGGGGGCTCCAACGCCATTGGCATGTTTACGGCGTTTCTGGACGACAATGAGGTGCAGCTGGTGGGTGTTGAGCCGGCCGGCGACGGCCTCGATACCGACCGCCACGCCGCTACTCTGACCCTGGGGAAACCCGGAGAAATCCACGGCATGGCCTGTTACGTGCTGGAGGATGCCGAGGGCAATCCGCTGCCGGTACATTCGATTGCGTCGGGGCTGGACTATCCGGGCGTTGGTCCCCAGCACAGCTACCTGAAGGACCTGGGCCGGGTGGATTATCAGTCGGTCAGTGACCAGGAGTGCCTGGATGCGTTCATGACCCTGTCCCGGGTGGAAGGCATCATTCCTGCTCTGGAAAGTGCCCACGCGGTGGCTTGGGCGATTCGGGAGGCGCCGGCGCTGTCACCGGAGCAGACGATCCTGGTGAACCTTTCCGGACGGGGTGACAAGGACGCCGATTACGTCGCCGACAAACTGGGTCTTTGACGCCAGCGTATCGGTAGCAGCCATTGCGGCACTGGCAGGAGCCTTGCCGCAATGGCTGTCGGGTGACCTCAGCGATTGGTCAGCCAGTGGGTCAGCTGATGAATCCGTGGCCCGAACGCAAACGAAATCAGAGCCGCCGCCGGCCAGGCGGTGACAAACGCGGTCGCCCACTTCACAACGAAACCTTCCACAAGCCCCAGGTTGATCCAGGTGACCCAGGCGGTCATCAGGCCGGACAGCACCAGCGACATCAGCAAGGAAAAGAAAAAGCGGTATTTGGCGGACATAGACTCGGGTCTCCGGTTGCTTGATCAGGGGTTTCCCAGACTAGCAGGACGTCATTATTGTAAGTAGATTGATAAATCCAATCTTAATTTGCGATATTGCAAGCATGCTGGATGAACTGAAGCTGTTTATTGTAACCGCCGAGTCCGGCAGCCTGACGGCGGCGGCCCAGCGCCTGGAGACCACCGTGGCCACGGTGTCCCGGCGTCTCAGCGCACTGGAAGGCCACCTGGGATGTCGGCTGCTGCATCGCTCACCACGGGGGCTGACCCTGACTCAGGAGGGCGAAGCCTATTTCAACGAGTGCGCTGAGTTCGTGCATTCCCTGGATCAGCGTCTGGAAAGCCTTAACGACACCCTCAACAGCCTGCAGGGGCCATTGCGGGTGCTGGCACCCACCAACCTGGCGGTGGGGCCGATGGACACCTTCTGGCAGGATTTTCTCGCCCGCTACCCGCAAATTGAGCTTACCGTGGAGCTGAGCAACAGCTACGTTGATCTGAAGCAGGCGCAGGCCGATCTGGCCATCCGTATCGGTGAACTGCCGGACTCCAGCCTGATCCAGAAACGGCTGGGGCATACCGGCACAGTCCTGGTGGCCGCGCCGGCACTGGCTGAGCGGGTATCACTGCCGATTCGACCGGAGGCCCTGAACAGCTGGCCCTCGGTGGCCACCCATGTGCTGAGCCGCTGGGAACTGATCAGCGATGAGGGTGAGCAGGTTGTTCTCAACAAGGCGCATACCCACGTATCCAACGACATTGCCCTGGCCCGGCAACTGCTGAAGGCCGGCGAAGCCGTGGCGCTGTTGCCCCTCAGCGGCGTTGAGGCAGAGCTTCGCAGTGGCGAGCTGGTCAGGATATTGCCGGCATGGCAGGGGCAGCACCGCCATTTTCAGTTGGTGTGGCCGTATCGCCGGGCCATGTCCGTCAGGGCGCGGGCGTTCATTGAGGCGCTTGAGACCTACCTGGCACAACAGCCCTGGTTTACACCTTTCTGACCGCCTGCCGGCTCAGCCGGTGCGCCCGAACACCCGTTGCAGGAAACCGACCTCCCGCACGTCCGGTACCGGCAGTTCACCGTCCAGCTTGACCGCCTTGCGCCAGAACGCCTCCGGGGTGTCCAGATGGGCGACCTGCTGGCGTTCCTTTGAGGTGTAGGCGTTGTGCTCACCGGTCAGGCCGTGATCCAGCAGCGCCTGGCACCACAGGTAGAGCGCGCCTCGCACAACCCGTATTACCCGGCAGTAGGTATCCCGATTGATGGTCAGGGCCAGGGTGGCGGTCAGGTTCACCTGTTTCTGCAGCGTTCTCAGGGTGTCGTCGTCGAAGGTGACCCGATGGCCGTTGCCTTTCTTGCAGTTCAGGCACACCCGTTCCAGTTCCTTGATGCTGTCGCCGACATCCAGATGGTTGTGCCGGGTCTTCTGGTCGTCATCGATGGGTGCGGGAATCCAGCCGTACTGGGGCGAGTTCGCCACCAGGTGGCCGGGCAGGGCGGCCCGATAGGTGGGGATGCTGGCGGGATCGCCGTAGCCCTCGAACTCGGTGCGCAACCAGGCGGCCATGGCGCGGTGGCGGACCATGGTGGCGAGGGTGATGGCGGTGGGCATGAGCCGGGTGATGGCTTCGGCTTCGTCCTGCAGACGCTGGTGGAGATGGTTGGCGGATGTTGACATATCGCACGCTCCCGTACCGGGACCATGGGTGCTGAAGCTGCTCCGACCGTCCCTGGTACTGACTGTTATTGTTGTTGCTGTTGTCTCTGCTCCACCGTAGGCCGCATCCGGCGGTGAATCCATTGCAAATCGGTTGTGCTTTGTAACGCTCGGTAAGCCTCTGCCAAAGCAGCCGCTAACTGTCCATATCCGGGCCGTCGATGGGGTCCGGCAGATTCGCTAGCAGCCACTGGCGGAAGGTCTGGGCAGCGGGTTTCAGTGGCCGTCCCCGGCTATAGGCGAGGTAGTCGTAATACCCGGAGATATAGCTGAAGGGGCCGAGCCGGCGCAGGCGACCGGTGTTGATGGCACGGTGGACCATGAAATTCCAGCCCAGACCGACCCCCAGTCCCTCCAGAGCAGCATGGTACACCAGTGTGACCTGATTGAAGGTCGCTGCACTGGCCGGGCTCCGATAATCCAGCCCGAAGTAGGCGAACCAGGCGGTCCAGTCGATGCAGTCCCAGGCCCGGGAATCGAGCTGGATCAGGGGATAGCTCATCAGCTGTTCCACAACGTCCGGTTCGTTCACGTCAAGATCCGGGTGGCAGATCGGATAGACCTGTTCGACAAACAGCGGGTCGCTGTGCAGTCGCGGCCAATTGCCGGGGCCGTAAAGAATCCCGAAATCGTAGTCATCCAGGTTGGTTTGGTGAATGGCGTTATTGGAATGGATGTTGATGGTCACTTCGGGGTGATGCTGGTTGAATTCGGTCACCCGGGGGAACAGCCAGTAATGGGCCACCGCATGGGTGGCAATGATGTTGACGGTGGTGCTGTCATGTTCCAGTCGAACCCGCTCCACGCCGTTGCGGAGCTTGTTCAGCACCGGCGTAATCTCATCCAGCAGGCTGGCTCCGGCGGCGGTCAGCACAATCCCGCGGGCGTGGCGCTGCAACAGGGGGATGGCCAGCTGGGTTTCCAGGGTCTTGATCTGCTTGCTGACAGCGCTCTGGCTCAGATGAAGCTCGCTGGCCGCTGCGGTCATGCTGCCACGACGGGCCACTGCCTCGAAGGAGATCAGGGTGTTGAGTGGGGGAAGGCGACCAATCGCTGCCATGTCATCCGGGGTCCGCGGGGTGGGTGTCGTGGTGTCCGGACTGGTCAGCGCGCCAACCCGACGGCACAAGAGTATAGCAGCTATGACAAATTGGAATAGCTGAATGCGTAATCGTCGCTTCTTGAGATGCATCGTTGAGCGGTACGGTGACCGATTGGAATTGGTCACAGGAGAAGGCAATGCGGACTGGGGTACTGTTGGGCGCTGCAGCGGGGGCGTGTTGGGGGCTGATGTTTGTGGCACCGGTGGTGCTGTCGGCGTTCACTCCGTTGGAGATCGCGGCCGGGCGGTTTGCAGTGTATGGCCTGGTCTCGCTGTTGCTGCTGTCTCCGGCACTGGTCACGGTATGGCGACGGCTTAGCGGGCGGGACTTGCTGTTGCTGTTGCTGCTGGCAGCTTGTGGGAGTGTGGTGTTCTATATTCTGCTGTCCGCGGCTATCCAGCGCGTAGGCGTTGCCCCGGCCGGGTTGATCATGGGCCTGGTGCCGCTGGTGGTGACCCTGTGGGGGCGCAACGATGAAGGTGCGGTGCCGCTTGCTCGGTTGGTCTGGCCGTTGGCAATGGTGCTGCTGGGCATTCTCTGCATCAATCTTGATGCCTTGGAAGCCACACTGGCGGCCGGGCTGACCTGGCTGGAGGCCGCTGGCGGCCTGATGCTGGGCTTTGCCGCGCTGTTCAGCTGGAGCCTGTATGCGGTGCTCAACGCCCGTGCTCTCAAGCATCGCCAACAGGTCACCAGCCAGCAATGGTCGCATCTGGTGGGGATCGCCTGTGGCCTGCTGGCGTTGGGCTTGCTCGGCTACAACCACCTGCTGGCCGAGCCGGTGGCGGCAACGCAGGCGAGGGACTGGACCCTGTTCTGGGGGATCAGTGTGGTGATTGGCATTACCGGATCGGTGGTGGCCAACATTCTCTGGAATGCGGCTTCCCGCCGATTGCCGCTAACTCTGACCGGTCAGGTCTTCGTGTTTGAGCCTCTGTTTGCGCTGATCTACGGTTTTGCCTACGCCGGTCGCTGGCCCCGACCGCTGGAAACCCTGGCCATTGTGTTGCTGCTCGGCGGTGTGGCCTGGGCCGTTGCCCGGCATGCGGAGAAACGCGAGCCTGCGGAGATCACCGAACACTGACTACCCTTAACCCATCCCATGCATGGGTAGGGATGCTGGGCTACCTTTAAGGAGGCCCAGCACCCTTGTCTCTTTGAGGAGCGACTGTGGCCAAGCTACGGGCAGTACGGGAGCCTACCTCTGCATGCATCTCAAGCGAGTGACCTTTTCGGTTTTTGTTGCCTTGGTTGCAATGGTGATCGCTATTTCGTTCAAGGACGAGCCGCTGCGTAGCTGGAGCGAGATTGCGTTGCACGATTTTTTCAGTGAGATGGCCATGACGGTGCTGGCAGGAAGCTGGGTAGTGTTCCTGCATACATTTTCGATCTCCAATCGTGTTTTCTGGTGGCTCTATCCGGGCTTTACCCTGATTGTGATTGCCAGCCTGGAAGACGCTCTTGAAGAATGGCTGTTCATGCAACCCCTGTCTCTGCAGCTGCTTGAAAACCTGGGGTTTCCAGCGGGCATGCTACTGGTCAGCATTGGGCTTTTCTTCTGGGGCCGGGAACAGCGCCAATCCCGTCGGCATTTTCAGGTACTCAGCCAAACGGACCCGCTCACAGGCCTTGGCAATCGAGCCGCCTTTGACCGGCAGTTGGGTTTATTGGCCGACCAGGAAGGGGAGCGTGCCTTGCTGGTTCTCGACGTCGACGACTTCAAGCCCATCAACGATACCTATGGTCACGCCACCGGTGATGAGGTGATCAGACAGCTGGCGCTGGTCATCCGCGACAATATCCGCCAACAGGACAGCGCCTTCCGCTACGGCGGTGAGGAGTTCACCATCCTGCTGCGCAATCTGCCGGTGGAGGCCCTGACGCAAGTTGCGGAGAGGATACGGCGTAACTTTGCTGCCCTGCGATTTGAGGGCAATGGTCGGGGCGCGTTTTCCCGCACTATCAGCATCGGCATGGTGCATGTCAACGGGCCCGTTTCGGCCGACCATTGGTTTGATGAGGCGGATCGCTACCTCTATAGAGGCCAAGGCGGCGGGGAAAAACCGGACGATCGATGGTGTGCTGGGGGTTGGTTAGACTCGCTGCCTAAAACGAAGCGGGGGAGCGGATCACGCTCCCCCAGTCCTTGCTCTTCTTTGTGGTTGTGTTCTGGGCATCGCCTTGGCGCTTGTGGCGCCGGCGTGGCGATACCAGGCCCTGCCACCCCCGAGTGAGTGCCAGGGCCTGAGCCGGATATCAGTCGCGACCGTAAACGGCGATTTCGGTGCCGGCCATGCTCAGGCCCTGGATGGCGACGGAGCCAACGCTCTTGCCACCGATCTGAACGTCACCCATCCAAACGTCGAGGTTGGAATCACCCACGCTCATGCGCAGTGCCAGCGGGTTGGTCGGGTTGCTGGGATCAGCCTCGCTCAGGCGAGAGCCGGAACCGATGGTGACGGTGTTGGTCGCCAGCATGGAGTCGGTGATGGTACCGCCGCTCTTGAGGGTGTCCAGGTTACCGCTGGCGGCAACGCGAACGTCACGCAGCTTCATCGCAACCATGTCGACGTCGGCTTCCAGGTTGTTCACCGCGAAGGAAGATTCGATGACCAGTGAGCCTGTGTCGCCACCACCGGCAAACGGGTTGTTGTTGGTGGCGGTGATGGTGGTGGTACCCACCAGGGCTTCGACTTCCAGATTGGAGATCAGAGTGGTGGTGACCGGGTCGGACATGTTGGTGCCCAGGCCGATTCTGTCAATGCCGAGACCAACCTTGAACGGGTCGGCAGAGGCGCGGTTGGCCAGCTTGATGATGGCGTCGCCGTTGGCAGCGATGTCGATGTCAACTTTCAGTTCCAGGTTATCGTAGGTCGGGTTGCCGTTGGTGTCAGTGCCGTTCTGCCAGCCAGACAGGCGGATGTTGTCCACCAGCAGGGCGCCCTGGCCCTGGCCACCGTCGTTCTGGGAGTAGGCTACCCGGTCAATGTTTACGTTGGCGTCCATTTCGATGGTGACACCGGCCTGACCGGTAACGTTGCTCATGTCGGTATCGCCCAGCGGCACCAGGCCCTGGCCCATGGCGGGCAGCGCGGCCGTGGCAGACGCGATCGCAGTGGCACACGCAAGCTTTTTGAATGTTTTCATTGTTCGACTCCTCGGGGAATTCTGGAAGTTGGAATTGTTTTTAGTACCTGCTGATTGGTGTCCCGAGCTATTCTTTTTCTTTTGTGTATCTTGGTCCGTTATTTCTTTTTATGTTGTGTCATAAGAGGCCAGATTGTCTGACAACTCCTCTCGAGACGTTAGCGAGAACTGTTCTTGCCCGCTAGCGTCTGGCCGTAACCTTTTGCAAATGTTTGCAATGTTATGTGTCTGATGGCTGCAGTCGGGCTTTGACCAGATCGTGCAGCCGAGGCTCAATGACCTGCTGGATCGCGCCTCCGACCTGCCATTCCTCACCTTCCCGCCAATAGGGCACGACATGGAGAATGCCAAGCCCGGCCAGGTGCTGCATCTCGATCAGCAGGTAGCGAAGATCTTCAAGGGTACGGCCGTCGGCTTCCGCTTCAGCGCGGAACTGGGCGAGGGTGTCGTTGGAGAGGTGGTCTGACCCGCCGGTGGTGACGTACAGCAGGCTGGCTGCCAGGGTGCCGTCGGTGGCGGCTTTGACCACTGAGCGCTGGATTGCATGAACGGCCACGTCCGGTGGCACCGCCTGATCCTCGGAAAATCTCAGAAATCGACCCTGGCCTTCATAGTCGCCGATGTAGGCGAAGGGTTTCACGCCCCCCTGCTGATGGATCTGTGTCAGCGCCGCATCAATGGAACTGCTCAGCAGGTTCTGCAGGTTGCCCAGTACCACCTTGCGTTCATCTTCGGTCAGTGTCTGGAACACCGTGGCTTCGGCCCGTGACTGGCCCTCGTCCTCTGCGGCCTGGAGCATGGGGCTGGCCATCAGCAGGGTGATCAGGACGGCGAGAATTCGGAACTTCGTCATTATTATTCTCCTGACAGGGATACATCGCACGAAGGCTCCATTGAACCCTGTCAGGTCGAACCTTGCAAAGGGCTGAAACGGCGACGTCAGGTTGCCGTCAGGGCCAACAGCTGCATCGCAAAGGGCAGCAGCACTGCGGTGAATACGCCCGTCAGCCCCATGCCCAGAGAGGAAAACGCACCGGCGGTGGGGCTGATTTCAAAGGCCCGGACGGTGCCGATGGCGTGACCATTGATGCCGAGGGTAAGGCCGATCAGGCGATCGTCGTCGATGCCGAGGCGTCGACTGAGCAGGTCAACACACAGCGAGGCCACGACCCCGGTCACCAGCAGGCTACCCATGAGCAGCGACACCGAACCACCGATTTGCTGGTTGATGCCAATGGCAATGGGAGCGGTGACCGACTTGGGCGCCAGTGACGCCATCACGCTGTTGCTACCACCCAGAGCCCAGGCAATGACCAGGGCATAGGCGGCGGCCATGGTGGCGGCCAGCGGAACGGTGACCAGAATTTGCCGCCAGAGGGCACGGATGTGGTGGAACTGCTGGTACAGCGGCACGCCAAGCGCCACGGTGGCGGGGCCCAGCAGGAACGATAGCCAGCCGGCACCACGTCGATAGTCGTCAAAACTGATCGACAACAGGCTGAGCGTACCTGCCAGCAACAGTGCGGCCACCAGCACCGGCGGGCACCACACCGGCTGGCGCAGCTTGCGGAAAATCGTGACGCCGGCGAAGTAGGCAATCAGGGTCAGTAATACCGACAGCGCCGGTGTCGCCAGCAGATGCGGGAACAGGGATTGTAATCGTGCGCTGAACTCAGTCATGGGGGACCTCCGCCGGTTTTTGCGGCACCAACGCTTTCAGCAGTAATAGAGTGGTCAGTACACTGAGCAGGGTGCCGCCCACCAGGGCCGCGGCAATGGCCAGCCATTGGCCGTCGAACTGGTTGCCGAGAAAGAACACGCCAACCACCCCGGGCATGATCAACAGGATAAGCAGCGAAATCAGGTGCTGGCTGGTCTGGGCGACGTCATCCCGGACATCTCCGGTGATCATCAGCCACAGTGTCAGCAGCATCATCCCGGCAACACCACCGCTGACCGGCCAGTTGCACAGGTAGCGCAACAGCTCCCCCAGAATCAGGAACAGCAAAAGAGTGAGAAAGCCGCGCAGCAAGGGCATGGGCGCATCCTCCAGGCAGGGACAGGGAAGGGGGACCGGCCCGCTGGGCCGGAAAGCCGGGCATTATACCGGCATTGCTTGGCGGTGTGGGGTTATGGTTCGGAATTACAATGACTTAAATCATGACCCGCCCCAGCGCGGGTTGGCTGGGGCGAGTGTTGTCGGCGGCTATCCGGTGCCAGGAATCAGGCCACCGGCACCAGGGTGCGATTGCCCGCCCCCGGCAGGACTTTCAGGCGCTGGCTGCGGTTGCTGTCAACCTGATAGTCCGGGCTCTTCACCGTTGAGACGAAGCGCCAGTCCGCTGTGACCTGCTCCGGGCTGAAGTTCACCACCAGGTAGCCGCGCTGGTTGAGGTTGAGGTATTGCAGATCATCCACCAGCAGGCCGAGAGCCTGCTCGGCGCCCATCACCTGCTCCATGGGCAGCTGCAGGTACTCCTCCATGCCGGGGGAGGAGACCGAGGAAGTCGCCAGTTCCACGCCAACCGTGTCGCCGTTCATCGTTTTCAGATTGCTGGCCCAGGCGTTGTGGGTATCGCCGGCCAGCACCACCAGGTTACGGTCGAGGCTGCGGGCGGTTTCCAGCACCACTTCCCGTTCTGCGAAGTAGCCGTCCCAGGCGTCCAGATTGTATGGCAGCACGGTGGTGAGGCGGGCAATCTCTGCTTCTGTCAGGGTGGGATCGCCCTGGAGCTGGCGGGCCTTCAGTGTGGCCAACTCCTGGAACTGGGGCAGCAGCGTAGCGGGATCAGGGTTGATGAAGTTCAGCAGCAGTTCCGCTGGCAGCATCATTCGTCCCATCAGGATCTGCTGGCCGAGCGCGTCCCAGGTGGTGGTTGACTGGGCCAGGGTGTTTTGCAGCCAGCCTTTCTGTTCTGCTCCCAGCAAGGTGCGGTTCGGATCGGTGAGGTCCGCCTGGAATGCTGGCGCGTTGATGCCATCGCCGGTGAGGTAGTTGGCGTAGTCGAGCTGCTGATCGCGGCCGATCACCCGGGTGTCCAGCATGTGCAGTGATACCAGGTCGCCGAACTGGAAAGTGCGGTAAATGGTTTCCTGATCGCCGTCGGTGACAGGGCGGATCGGCAGCCACTCAAAGTAGGCCTGCAGGGCAGCGAGTTTACGCTGCTGGAAGTCGCCCTCACCGTCGTTGTGGTTCTCGGCGCCGTCACGCCAGGTGTCGTTGGCGACTTCGTGGTCATCCCACACGGTGATGAACGGTACCAGGGCGTGCAGTACCTGGAGGTCGGTATCGCTGCGGTACAGGGCGTAACGCTTGCGGTAATCCGTCAGACTCAGCAGTTCGGTGTCGTTGTCTGCAGGCAGGGTGCGACCGAGGGCGGCGGCATCGTCCGTGGCGTAGCCGTTACCGTCGTATTCGTAGATGTAATCACCGAGGTGGACAACCGCGTCAAGATCCTGCTCCTGGGCTGCGGCGGCGTAGACATGGAAGTAGCCGGCCGGGTAGTTCGAGCAGGACATGACCGCCAGTTTTACGTTGCTGACATCACCTTCCGGCAGGGTGCGGGTGGTGCCGGTGAGGGAGGTCTTGTCGCCGGCGCGGAAACGGTAGTAGTAGGTCTGTCCTGGTGCCAGGTTGCGCACATCCACCTTGATGGTGAAGTCGTGCTCCTGGCGGGCGTCAATCGAACCGTTGTGGATCAGGTTGCTGAAGCCTTCATCGGTCGCCACTTCCCAGGTGGTGGTCACTGGCCTGTCCAGATCTTCGGAGGGCAGGACCCGGGTCCAGAGCATAACGCCATCCTGCAGTGGATCACCACTGGCCACCCCGTGGCTGAATGAGATCGAGCGGTCATCATCGCTGGAAGACAGGCAGCCGGAAAGGCCGGTGGAAACCGCCACGGCACCCATGGTGAGGGCCGAAGCCTTGAGGAACTGGCGTCGAGAATACTGCTTCATGATTGGAACTTCCCCATCAGTCGTTGGTTGTTGTAACCCGCATTTTGGGGAAGTTTATGGATTTTTTATGACACTTCGTCGACATTTTCGGAGTTTTACCGAATTCGTCTTCAGTCGCGCAGCTGCGAGACCAGAAACTGGTGCAGGGCTCGCACCGTTGGCGACAGCTGGCGCCGGTCCGCGCACACCAGGTTCAGTGGCGCTGGCTCCCCCTGCCATTGCGGGCACAGGCGGATCAGGTCGCCCCGGACCAGTTCCTGGCTGATATCCAGAGTCGACTTGTAGGCCACCCCGCAGCCGGCCAGCACCCAACGCCGCACCGCATCACCATCGTCGGTGACCCGATCCCCCCGCACCGGCACCGACGTCTCCTGTCCATCGTCCGCGAAGAAGCGCCAGCGATCGTGGAAGTAGTCACCGCGCATGTAACACAGGCAATTGTGCTGGGCCAGCTCGTCCAGGGTTTGCGGATGGCCGTGACGTTCCAGATAGCCCGGGGTGGCCACCAGCACGCGGCGGTTGTCAGCGACAACCGGTAAGGCCACCAGGCTGGAATCCGGCGGTTCACCGTAGCGCAAGGCGAGATCCACTGGCTGGCTGTAGATATCCGCCAGGCGGTCGCTCAGGCGCAGTTGCAGATGCACATCGGGGTGTTGCTGCTGGAATTGGTCCAGCAGCGGCAGAACCCGGTTTCGGCCCAGATCTGAGGGCATGGTGAGCTGCACCGTGCCGCTGATGACCTGCCGGCCACTGTGCAGGGCCTGGCGGGCATCCTGCAGGATGGTCAGCGCCTGCTCGCAGTGCTGGAGATAGCTCTCGCCTTCCAGGGTCAGCCTCAGGCGGCGGGTCGAACGCAGGAACAGCACAACGCCAAGCTCGGCCTCCAGTCGCTTGATGGCGGCGCTGGCGGCTGCGGGGGTGAGATTGAGCTGCCGGGCAGCGGCGGAGAGACTGCCAGCATGCGCAGTACGGACAAACAGGGCAAGATCGTGGAGGCCTTTCATATTCAAAAAATATTTGAAACTGGTTATCTTTTAAAGCGATTTTTCAACCGTGGATTGATTAATAAGCTGGTGCCTCACCCATGATTGGAGACACCCGCGATGAGCGATTCCCCTTCGGGTCCGTCCCGGGCCCCATCGAGTCCTGCCTGGCAGTTCGATCACCTCAGCCTGACGGCGCCGGAAGGCGCACGGGATGTGCAGATCCTGGCCCGGCTATTAGCTCTGGTGCCAGGTCCGCGGCCGGCGTTTCCCTTCCCGGGCCGTTGGCACTACGCCGGCTCCCAGGCGTTGCTGCATGTGGTGGAGGTACCGGCGACGGAGCCTGCCAAGCTCAGCCACCTGGCGTTCCGCGCCGAACTGCCCGGTGACCAGGTCATTCGTCAACTGCAGCAGCTTGAGGTGCCCTTCGAACAGGCCCGGGTACCAGAGACTGACCAGTTGCAGCTGTTCTTTCGCCTCGACTGCGGCCTGGTGATTGAACTGGATCTTCCCCTGGCTGCGGACGCCTCAGCAGCACCCCTGACAACCATCGATTCCCTGGAGGAACTCTAAGATGACCATGCCCCTGTTTCAGCCTTACACCCTGACGGACCAGAGCCTGCCCAACCGGGTGGTGATGGCACCGATGACCCGCTGTCGCACCGAACAACCGGGCGATATTCCCTCAGCGATGATGGCCGACTACTACGCCCAGCGGGCCAGTGCTGGCCTGATCATCTCTGAGGCTACCCAGATTAGTCGCCAGGGGCAGGGCTACAGCTTCACCCCCGGTATCTACACCGAGGCCCAGGTGGATGGCTGGCATCGGGTGACCGACGCCGTCCACCGGGCTGGTGGCCGTATGGTGTTACAACTCTGGCACGTCGGGCGCATGTCCCACGCCAGCTTCCATGATGGCGAGCCCCCCGTTGCGCCGTCCGCGATCGACCCCCGGGCCCAGGTCTGGGTCGCCGATGGTCAGGGTGGAGGCGGCATGGTGGATTGCCCGATGCCGCGGGCGTTGGCGACCGAAGAGCTGGCCGGCATTGTCGCGGACTACCGTCAGGCGGCGGCGAATGCCATGGCGGCCGGCGCGGACGGCGTGGAGATTCATGCGGCCAATGGCTATCTGCTGGACCAGTTCCTGCGTACCACCTCCAACGTTCGCACAGACCGCTACGGCGGCAGCCGGGAGAATCGCCTGCGCCTGCTGCTGGAGGTGATGGACGCGGTTGCTGAAGAGATCGGCCCCGCGCGCGTCGGCGTGCGCCTGGCACCGTACATCACCACCCGGGGCATGGCGTGTCCGGACATCATTGACACCATCCTGGCGGCGTCGGAACGGTTGAATGACATGGGCATTGGCTATATCCACCTGTCGGAAGCGGAGTGGGATGATGCGCCGGTCATTCCTGAACCCTTCCGTCACCAGTTGCGGGAGCGCTTCAAGGGCACCCTGATTGTGGCCGGGGGCTATGATCGTGACCGCGCCAACGACCTGCTGGCTGCTGGCCTGACGGACCTGGTGGCGTTTGGCCGCCCGTTCGTGGCCAACCCTGACCTGCCGGAACGATTGCTGCACGACTGGCCCCTGGCGGCTGCGGACCCGACAGCACTGTTTGGCGGAGACCAGCGTGGTTACAGCGATTATCCCCGTTTTGATCCATCCACCATTGATCCGGCCGTTGCGGCCAACCACTCCGAAGGAGCTGACTCATGAAGGCCATTGGCTATCGAACCCCGCAGCCCATTGACAGTGCCGAGGCACTGGAATCGTTTGACCTGGCGCAGCCCCAGCCTGGTCCCCACGACGTCCTGGTCCGGGTGGCTGCTGTTGCGGTGAACCCGGTGGACAGCAAGATTCGCCGCAACGTCACGCCGGAGGAAGGTGGCCCCCGAATCCTGGGATGGGACGCCGCAGGGGATGTGGTGGCGGTGGGAGAACAGGTGACGTTATTCCAGCCGGGTGACCGGGTCTGGTACGCCGGGGACCTGAATCGGCCGGGCAGCAATGCCGAGTATCAACGGGTGGATGAGCGCCTGGTGGGCCGAATGCCGGAAACCCTGACCTACGCCGAGGCCGCGGCCATGCCGCTGACCACCATCACCGCCTGGGAACTGTTGTTTGATCGCCTTGGCCTGGCGCGGCGGGCCGCCGGTTCGGAACGGTTACTGACGGCGGATTCGCCGTGCCTGCTGGTGGTCGGAGCCGGCGGCGGGGTGGGATCGATCCTGGTGCAACTGGCCCGTCAGCTGACCGGTGCCCGGGTTATCGCTACCGCATCCCGAGCCGAAACACGGGACTGGCTGCTGACACTGGGGGCGGACCATGTCATCAATCACCACGACGATCTGGCGGATCAGCTGGCGGGACTGGGGTTGGACAACGTCAGCCATGTGGCGTCGTTGAACGGTACCGAACAGCACCTGGCAGCGTTGGTGGAGGTCTTGCGTCCCCAGGGGCGATTCGGATTGATTGATGATCCCCAGACGCTGGATGTGATGGCGCTGAAGCGCAAGAGCATTTCACTGCACTGGGAGTTCATGTTCACCCGTTCCATGTTCGCCACCGATGATCGCATCGAACAGCACCGGCTGTTGACGGAGGTAGCGTCCCTTGTGGATCAGGGCATTCTGCGGACCACTCTGGGGCAGCACCTGGGCGGGCTCTCGGTGGCCAACCTGCGGCGGGCTCATGAGCTGCAGGAATCCGGTCAGGTGCGGGGGAAACTGGTGTTGGACGGGTTCTAGAACTCCAGCAATTAAGCCCCGGCCCTGGCGGCCGGGGTGGTTCGATGTTGCTTACAGCACCGATTCAAACCCTTCGAACTGGGGTGGTCCCAGGTACAGATCCTTGGCCGGTTTGGCGTTGGCGTGGGCCTTCTTGAACGCTTCAGACTTGGTCCAGTCGATAAACGCCTGCTCCGAATCCCATACCGTGTGGGTGCTGAACAGGGTGTGGTCCTCGTGTTTTGGGCCCTGCAGCAGGTGGAAACTCTGGATACCGGGTACCTCGTCCAGGTAGCTGTCCCGTCCCTGCCAGATCTCGATGAATTCCTGTTCTTTGCCCGGCGTAATACGGAACCGGTTCATGGCGATATACATGGGCTGAACCTCTGTTAGTTAATGATTCTCATTGAATGTTATTTCGGTAACCCCTGTGTAGGCAAGCCCGCATACTGCAAGGTTCGACATTTGGCTAATATCCTCGTTCTGGCAACATGCGATTTTTAGATCTATAAAGATGGTCAGAAGCTGCGATTGTTGGTGGAGATCTGTATTCAGCCTCTATACCTATCCAACGTATCTGCGGTCATTGATACGGAAAGGAATCCCCTCTGTCCAAAGATGAATAGAACGATAAGCAGTCCAGGGGTTCCCGAGAGTGTTAAACAGACTAACGATTCGATATCGCCTTCTGATTTCCTACGCCTTGCCGGTGATCGCGGTGATCGCGGTGACCATCTACGGCATGACGTCCTTCACCCGGGTTGAACAGGGGGTTTTGAGCCTCTATGACGACCGGATAGTGCCACTCAAACAGCTAAAGAACATTTCCGACAGCTACGCCGTACTGATCATTGATGCCGTCAACAAGGCCAATGCCGGCCGGATGACGGCGTCGGAGGCGGCCAATGGCATCCGTCAGGCCCAGCAGACCATTGAGGACCAGTGGGGGCGTTACAGCGAAACCCGGCTGACCGAGGAAGAAGCGCGGTTGGTCCGGCAGGTGGAAACGGATTTCCAGCGCGCTGACCGGGCCATTGCTGATGCACTCACCGCGTTGTCGAGGACAAGCGGCAATGCGGAAGGTCAACTGGATGCGATTGACGGGCCTCTCTACGACGCCATTGATCCGGTTACCTCGCGCATCGAGGAACTGATGCAGGTGCAATTACGGGCATCGGAAGTGATTCGTGATGATACCGTCGAACTGCACGATCGAGTTGTGTTGATCTATTCCGTTACCTGTATCGGCCTGATTGTGGTGCTACTGGTGGTGGGGATGTTGATCGGCCGCTCCATTTCCGGGCCCATTGGCAATCTGAGGGCAATGATCAATCGCATTGCCGAAAACTCGGACCTGTCCCTGCGCCTGCAGAGCGTGGGTACCGATGAGGTGGCGGCAACGTCGGACTCCTTCAACAACATGCTGGACCAGATGGAGTCATTGGTGCGCCGGTTGTCTGGTGCCACTGCGGAAGTGGCCTCGGCCGCGGAAGAAATGTCAGCGGTCAGCAACCAGACCCAGCAGTCCATTGACCTGCAGGCGGAGCAGACCGATCAGGTAGCGACCGCGATGAACCAGATGAGCGCCGCCAGCCAGGACGTGGCCCGCAGCGCCAGTGAAGCCCAGGCGGCGGCCACCAACGCCGATCAGTTGGCCAGCGAAGGCCGGAATAAAGGCAACGACAACCGGGAGCGTTTGCAGAAGCTGTCGACCGAAGTGGCGTCGATCTCCGAGACCATTCGTGGTCTGGCGGACCAGAGCCAGTCCATCGGTCGGGTGATCCAGGTGATCAACGACATCGCCGAGCAGACCAATCTGTTGGCGTTGAATGCTGCCATTGAGGCCGCGCGGGCGGGCGAGCAGGGCCGTGGCTTTGCCGTGGTGGCCGATGAGGTTCGCTCCCTGGCCCGGCGCACCCAGGATTCCACCGAAGAGATCGAGTCCCTGGTAACGGCGCTTCAGGGCGAGAGTGACCGGGCGGTGGCCGCCATGGAATCCGGCCAGCGGGACGTGGAAGCCAGCCGTGACCAAGTGGTGGAAGTTGCCGATATCCTCGAGCGCATCAGTGGGGCGATCGAGCACATTACCGGCATGGGTGCCCAGATCGCCAGCGCGTCGGAGGAACAGTCGGTGGCTGCGGACCAGGTGAATGCCAACCTGACCCAGATTGTTGACACCGCCGAGCAGACCCGCACCGGGGCGGGGCACACCGCCCAGGGCAGTGAGGATCTGGCGCGACTGGCGGCAGAGCTGCAGTCCCTGGTCAGCGAGTTCCGCATCTCCGGCGCCCGCTGACGCTTCAGACCGTCAGAGCCCCGTCTGGTCAGCGAGACGACCGGACGGGGCACCGGGGTGTCGGCATTCTTGACACCCTGGCTTGGCTGACGGTTTCTCCCGTTTCCACACTGACTGATATTACTGCCGAGTTGCCGTTCTGGCATGAGCTATGCCCCTGTGTTTTTGATCGAAGCGAAGCTTATTGATCAACTCTCAACAGCAGCCAGGCATGGCGAGACCACGACGTTTCCCGCCTGAACCACGATCTGAGAGTACCTACCATTAATGCTGCCGACCGGTCCCAAGGTTGGCGGTCTGGAGCAGTGGCCAGTTGTCGGTTGCCTTGATGGATCATGCGTACCACATGGGAGAGTGAACGATGACAAGGACCCTAATGCATCCAACCC
This sequence comes from Marinobacter xestospongiae, assembly GCF_023156385.1. Lineage (GTDB taxonomy): Bacteria > Pseudomonadota > Gammaproteobacteria > Pseudomonadales > Oleiphilaceae > Marinobacter > Marinobacter xestospongiae. The sequence continues at coordinate 144,353 of NZ_JAKZAK010000002.1, read as the reverse complement.
CGGGGCTGGGTTGCCCGGGCCACGGTGGTGGTGGCCGCCGCCCGTCGGCCGAAGCCCTGGCTCGCCTGTCCGGCCATGATGACCCTGGCATGTTTGGCCGTATGTTCCCGGATTTGCCACCACTGGAAGTTGCCGAAGACAAACTGCGGGCACTGGCAGAGACCATGGTCGCTGCCGACGCGGTGGACCCGGCGCTGGACAACCGCCACATTCCGGCCGGTTATACCTACTTCGGGCAGTTTGTTGACCACGACATCACCCTGGACCTGGCATCCCTCAACCAGCGCCGCCGGGACCCGTTGGGTGTTACCAACTTCCGCACGCCGGCGCTGGATCTCGACAATGTCTATGGTCTCGGGCCGGAGGGTAGCCCTCACCTGTATGCGCGCCTGGCCGGCAATCCGCGGGTTCGGGGGGAACGGCTGCTGTTGGGGCATAACATGCGGATTCACTATGGCTCTGTTCCCGGCCACTTCCGCAATGATCTGCCCCGCAGTGCCGAGGGTATGGCGTTGATCGGCGATCCCCGCAACGACGAAAACCTCCTGGTGGCTCAGACCCATCTGGCATTCCTGAAGTTTCACAACCGGGTTTGCGATCAACTCGAGGCCGATGGCGTTCCCCGGGAGGCGCGCTTCGAACAGGCACGACGACTGGTCACCTGGCACTATCAATGGCTGGTGCTTCACGACTGGATGGAAAAACTCTGCGGTGACGGTACCACCGCCCGCATTCTGGCCGATGGGCGGCAGTTCTATCGATTCCAGGAAACCCCGTACATGCCGGTGGAGTTTTCTGCAGCGGCCTATCGTCTGGGCCACAGCATGGTGCGCCAGACTTACCATCTGAACCGGCTATACAGCCCGATTGATTTCCCGGAAATCTTCCGTTTCAGCGGCCTGGCCGGCGCAATCGTAGGCAACCTGGCGCCGGATGACATGGATGGTGGTGACCTGGTGCGGTCCCTGCCCAGTGCCCTGATCATCGATTGGCGCCGGTTCTACGATGTGGATCAATCTCCGGGGCTGGCCACCAACCTGTCCCGACGTATCGACGCCCGTCTGGCGCCCGAGCTGCACGAGCTGCCCGGTGGTGGCGGCAACCTGGCGTTGCGCAATCTCCAGCGAGGTGTCCAGCTGGGTCTGCCATCGGGACAGGACGTCGCCACGGCCATGGGCATCAGCAATCCACTCACCGCGGCGGAAATTGCCACCGGTCCGGATGGTGATGAGGCCCGGCGTCAGGGACTCGATGCTGCTACGCCGCTGTGGTATTACATCCTGAAAGAGGCGGAAGTCCGGGAAAACGGTGAGCGATTGGGGCCGGTGGGCGCGACCATCGTGTCTGAGGTGCTGGTTGGACTGGTACACGGTGATCGCCAGTCGTACCTGTGGCTGGACGGCCCGGATTGGCAGCCAAGCCTGCCGTCGGCGGTGCCGGGAACCTTCACCATGGCTGATCTGATCCGCTACGTCGACGACATCAACCCGATTGGGGATTAGTCCAAATTCTGCTGTTGCTGTCGTTGCTCGAAATCCTCCAGCTCCACATTGATGGCGTTGGTGGAGATGATGATTTCATACAGTGAGTAGAGCAGGGACAGCGACAGCAGAATCAGGCTGATGCCGAAACAGACCACACCAAGGGTTTGTGCGCCGAGGAACAGGGCAAACATCGACAGGGTACAGCCGAAAAAGCTTAGCACGCCCAAAGCCTGCATGCGCTTGGTCAGCACGATGCGTTTACGCAGCATGCCGAGCTGGCGGGCGATGATGCTGCGTTCCTTCTCGGATTCCATCTGTTTGAGCTGGCGGATGAGCTGGGCCAGAACCAGAAAACGGTTGGTGTAGGCAAGCAGCAGCAGGGAGATGGCGGGGAACAGCAGTGCGGGTGTGGTCAGGGTCAAGGCATGATCCTTTTTGGCGGACCGGCTACTGCCTGATCAGGCAGCAGCCAACTCATGGGTATCTGTCCACCAGCATACCGGGATTATAGCGTGGCCAGAATTGCCAGCTTCCCTTATTCGTCCGTGATTCAGCCGCGGTTCAGTCTTCGTCGCTGCGGTCGTCGCCGGCTATGGCGTTGAGCAAAGAGGGCTTCTTGAGCGCCTTGGCGAACAGGTCTTTCTCTTCTGCGATGGCGAGGGCTGCTTTCTCTGCCAGCTCTTCGCCAAGCCCCTCCACCCGGTTATGGAGGAACTGGGTAATCTCTTCCGCCAGCTCCAGGATCTTGTCGCGGGCGTCGGCATCGGCCTTGGACGAAAACAGCATCGTGTCTGGGTGTTTCAGTGCCATGTCCAGCCCATCCCTCTCTGAATAGTACAGTGCTTTTACGGCCATGAATGTCTCTCCATTGGTTCCCCTGGGCAGCGTTGGTGCCGGGGTGGCGTTTGACTCGGAAAAGAGTGTACCTGAATTGCTGTATATAAATACAGTCTTTACGTGATTGGCCCGACAGGCGCTTCTTGGCCGGGATGGCTTTGACCTGCTTCCGGCTCGGCCACGTACCCGTCAGAGGCGTTCTGGGATAGTTGGGGTTCCACCATCGACCCACTGATCGCAGGACAACAACAATGAGCCAGGCCAAGGCCCTTTGGGGCTTCCCCATCGATGAACAACTGCATGCCGATGCCCAGGCAACGGCGGACAAGATCCGTAGCGATAGCGGCAGCAGTACCCGCCGGCTGAGTGAAGAAGCGGCCCATGTGGTGATCCGCCTGACCGAGCATGGGCTGCAGAGCTATTACCACCGACCCACTGAAATTGTGCCGTTGACCCCAGGGCTGAAGCGATCGGCCGACACTGGCATTCGCGCGATCATGGGGGCGATCCAGATGGTCATCAAGCAGTTCTTCAGCAAACGCAATGAGGCGGAATTGCGGGAGCTGAGCCTGTATCTGGAGCAGATGCTGTGGCTGCATCCGGAGCGGCAAGAGCCCCACCTGGTGTTCAGCGTTCATGGTGAGCTGCACGATCGGGCGCTGCGGCTGATTGCCCAGGTGAGAACTGACGAGCACCCTGGTAACTACATCGATGACGTGATTGACGCCCTGTGTGAAATCGTCGATCTGAGTATCGTCAACTATTACCACCAACCCACAGGTCGGGTGGCCATGGGCAGGGTCAGCAAGAAAACCGCGGACCTGGGTATCAATACCGCGGAGAAGGGCATTCGCAAGCTCATCGACAAGCTGTTACGGGAGCTTCAGCATAACCAGTTGGTGGAGCTGTCCTACCACCTTGAAAGCCTGATTCACGCCAGCGAATCCCGCTGAGTTAATGAACTTGTCAGAGGCTCCCCAGTGTCCCGTCTGGTTAATTCGTTAACTTAATGCTTGTCTCTGAGGGTTCTGACCAAGGCGCCGCTGTGCCGATGTGGTGGTTCCACATCAAACAGTGGCAACACAGGCTCAGAGCCCTCAGAGACAAGCCCTTCGGGAGCCACTGACAACCCGAATAGCGTCGTTGTACTGTCTTGATTTGGAACCACCAAACCTTCACCAGCACGCCTAGCTCTTCGGGTTGTCAGTGGCTCAGTAAGTCAACGAATTAACCAGACGGGACACTAGTCCCGCCGGTCCGGCGGTTCAGTCGGACCGGTTATCCCGCAGGCGCTCCAACGCCAGCACCCGCCGTAACTCCCGCTCATCGAAATGCTGCTGTCTGGCGAGCGCCAGACGACGCTGCTGTGTGGACGGATCGAGGCCTGTACTGGCGAGAATCTGTTGCCGTTGCTGCAGCCACTGCTCAAGGCGCCGATCCCATTGCGCCCGCTTCTGATCGAGTGCCTGCAGGCGTTGGGCGGCCTCATCGCCGAAGGCCGCTGCCCGTCTCTGGTAGCGTTCGGCTGCTGTCTGGACGACGCTTGTCGACGGCGGTGGCTGGCTCAGGCCGGGAGTCAGGGCCCGAATCTCAGGGGGCAGGTTTGCCCGCAGTTGTTGCAGCTGTTGCTGGCGCTCAGCCGGTGCAAGGTCCTCCCTTGCCATCAGTGCCAGGCGATCGAGGGTGTAGCGGTTGTAACGGTTCTCATCACCAAAGAACGCGGCCGCCGCCGTTTCCCCCAGATGCTGCACCTGCAGGGACTCCATCAGCGCCAGACGGGCCCGCATCTGTTCTGGTTGCAGTTGCATGGCCGCAGGAGGCGCGCCGTCACCGAGCTCTCCGGCGGCTGCCTGCCAGGTCAGATATCGGGCCAGCAGTTGCTCGGCATCGACCACTGCGCTGGCCGGCAGGCTGGCTTGCAAGTAACGCTGGAGCCTGCTCAAGACAACACCGGCGGGCTCTTCGCCAATGATAGACAGAAAATAGTCGAATACCCGGCGAACCGCGTGCTCAATCACCAGCCGGCCATCGTCGCTGGCTTGCAGCCGGCCGTCCACCGCCGTGCCACGGAGCGAGGGCGGCAGATTCGACAGGCCGTCCTCGCCCAGATCCGGTGATGTTGCGTTGGCAGTGGGCGGTGTATCGGTGGTGGCCGGCAACGTCGAGGGCTGGCCAGGATCGGCCGCCGCGATTGACGCCGCCAGAGTGGCGGGCGGCTTGTCCGTCTGACCAGCCAGCATCAGCCCGCCCCCGGCGACAACGGCGATGGCCACCAGGCCGGCACCCAGCCGGCGCAGAGAAGGTGGAGTCATGGGTCGCCTCAGAGCCCGGCCTGTTTCAGCCGGTTGGCGTGAATCCTGAACACCGATTTGGGGTTGGTTTCAAACAGGTAGGTCAGGCCAATCATCTGGTTCACCTCATCCAGATGATTCATGCGGTAGTTGTCCCGGATGACTGTGCCCAGATGACTGGAACAGCGTCCAACCAGCCCATCGTTGGCTTCACCATTGAACGCCAGGCCAGTCAGAGACAGCGCGTAGTCGCTGACATCGGCCACGTTGGTGAGGGTGCGGGTACCGCTCCAGGAGTAATAACGCACGCCATTGGTTTCGGCGGCGCCCTGGCCGCAGGGGTCATTGAGCGCTGGCATGCCGGCCGGGAAGCGGGCATTGAAATCCGCTGCGCCTTCGGTGGTCAGCGACGCCAGCCCGGCCAGGGCATCCTGCTCGTAGGCCTCCCCGGAGAGCAGTCCGACCAGGCCGAAGAAGCCGTTCAGCACCGAAGACAGCACCGGCCCCAGTTCCAGGGCTTCGCCCACCTCACTGGTGCGCAGGTCGTCCACCAGGTCCGCCACTGGCGAGCCGGTGTTGGGACCGCCGATGGCGGTCGCGGACGCCACCAGTTCCGGGGCGACTCCGGCAACATAGCGAATGGAGTGGGAGCCATGGCTGTGGCCGATCAGATTGACCCGGTCGGCGCCGGTGATAGCCAGGATGTCCTCGACCTGTTGCAGCAATTGCTCACCCCGGACCTCAGAACTCTCGAACGACGCCACCTGGGTAATGAACACGTCGGCGCCGTTGCGGGCCAGGTCTTGGGGAATCTGGTACCAGTAGTCCAGCGGGCCAACTCTGGAAAATCCCGCCATACCATGGGCCAATACGATGGGGTAGCGGGTGTCGGCGTAGCGGCTCCAGCCCCAGGGGCTGGCTGTTTCAGAGCACCCGGACACGCTGCAGATGGAGATACTGCCGGCCGCCATGGTGGTCGCCGGGGCGACCAGGCCGATGGCCGTGGTGAGTAAAAGGGAAGAGCATAGCTTGTTCATTCGTTGTTCCTCATTGTTGTTTTTGTGATCAATGCCAACTGAGCGTAGTGGGTGGTCCGGGGTGGGTCGAGCCATACGGTGAGGTTTGGCCTGCTTGGCCATCAGAGGCTCCCTTGCTCTTCTTCGAGGTCGTGCCCTGTGTGTGAATCGGCCTCGGGACCGGCGGTGGTTCGGAGATAATCAGTTAGGGCATCGGAGATTTGTACGACGAATTGAGGCTGGAGCTGGCACGGGATTACCTGCATCATACCGGCCTGCTGTGGGAGCCGGCCTGCCACCAGGCTGAGAAGTGGCCTATAGTTAGCAGAGGCTCCTTAACGGAAGACGTCCGTCGCTACGGCGACATGCGGATCAGGGAAGATCGGATAAGGTATTTGCATGAACGAGCTTTTCTCTCTTGTCAGGCTTTCCTGGCTGCGATTGCTGGTGGTTGTCCTGTGCAGCGTCTGGGTGGTGGGCTGCAGTAGCACTCCGCCGGATAACCTGGGGTTGCAGAACGATCAGAGGCTGGCACCCTGTCCCGAGACACCCAACTGTGTATGCAGCGTGGTGGAGAATCTGGACAGTGAGCACTACATTGCGCCGTTGGTGGGGGACCTGGGCACCTGGAACTCATTGCCCGTACTGGTCTCCTCCCAGCCCAACCTGCGGATAGTTGAGCAGGGCGAGACCTATCTCAGGGCAGAGGCCACCTCCAACATCTTCCGGTTTGTGGACGATGTCGAGTTTCACTTCCTGCCGGAAGAGGGGCTGATTCATATCCGCTCGGCGTCCCGTGTGGGCTATTCCGATTTTGGCGTTAACCGGGAGCGGCTGGAGGAGATTCGCCGACGGCTGCGCCTGGCGGTGCGGCCGTCCTAGTGTTCCGAGCGGCGAATTCACCGCTCGGAACACTGGCTGGTTATCACTCAGCCTTCGGGCTTCTGGTCCGGGTCCATCCAGAACGGCTCCCACAGATGGCCGTCCAGATCCTCGAATGACCGACCGTACATAAAGCCATAGTCCTCGGTGTCCCGGTATTCACTGGCGCCAGCCTGGATGGCCCTGGTGAACAGGCTGTCCACGGCTTCCCGGCTCTCCAGTTGCAGCGCCACCAGTACCTCGGTGGCCTGTTTGGCATCAACGATCGTTTTGCGGGTGAAGCGTGTCAGGCTCTCGTGGGTGTGCAGCATGACCCGTAGGTGATCCGATATCACGATCGCGGCTGCCTCATCATTGGTGAATTGCGGATTGTGCTCGAAGCCCAGCTTGGCAAAGAATGTAATGGCGCGGTCCAGGTCGGTCACTGGCAGGTTGATGTAGGCTGCTTGTGGCATGGTGATTTCCTTTTCAGGCTTGAATCAGTGAAAGAGTGTCTTCACTGACTGGTCGACCGGCGCCCGCTGGATTCGACAGTCACCCGTCGTTTTTTTCACCGAAACCGCGGTGGAGAATGCAGAAGTAGGTGTCGATGACCCGTCGCCCCTCGGTTTCAAAGTCAAAATCCCCCTGCCTTAACAACCACATATAGATCAGTCCGGTAATCTGGACATGGAGGAACAGCACCGCCCGCTCCACATCCAGATCGGCCGGCAGCTGCTGGCGGTGGATGGCGTTGTTAAGAATCCGGCTCATCCGCTCAGAGGCGGTGACAAAGCCCTGGCGGTGGCGCTCCGCCAGGGACGCGTTTTCCTCTGACAGCTCGCACTTCTGCAGCACAATCTCATAGACCCGGCGGCGTTTGGGGTCGTTGGCAATCTCGCCCATCAGGTAATAGAGGAACTTGCGCATCTCGCCCAGGGGATCTTCCTGTTCCGGGCTGGCAATGGCCTGGTGCAGGATTTCCAGTGGCAGGTCCATGCGTTCCAGCATGGCTTCGAAAACGTCGTGCTTGTTCTTGAAGTGCCAGTACAGCGCTCCCCGGGTCAGCCCTGCCTCCTCGGCAATGTCGTTGAGGGAGGTTTTGGATACGCCCTTGCGATGGAAGACCGTCTCGGCGGCATCCAGCAGTTGTTCGCGGGTTTTCTGGGCGTCTTCTTTGGTGCGTCTGGCCATGCCGTGGCTTGCTCCTGGCGATTCTGTTCAAAGATTGTGCGAAAGTTTACCTACTATACATACATTCATGGATGTATGTATGATCGTGCTTTCCCTGATTCTCCATCGGGCGTTGACTGGCGGTCCCCCCAGTCAACGCCCGGATTCAACTGCCTTTCAGCCAACAGGTGTTCTTCGGCACCTGTTGGCGTAGGCCAGACAACAACAGAGGTACTGTTGATGCGACAATATAAACTTCCCTTCGTACTGACGGCGCTGTTGGTACTGGCCGGTTGTGAGCCGTCCAAACCGCAGTCGGCCGGTCAACGGCCTGCGCCGGAAGTGGGTTACATGACGGTGTCGGCCCAGCCTTACACCGTGGTGAATGAACTGCCGGGTCGGACCACGCCCTACCGGGTAGCGGAAGTTCGCCCCCAGGTTACCGGCATCCTAGAGCAGCGACTGTTTGAAGAAGGCGAGACCGTCACTGCCGGTCAGGCGCTCTATCAGATTGATGACAGCCTGTACCAGACCGCTCTGGCCAGTGCCAAGGCTGAGCTGGCATCGGCTGAGGCGTCCCTGGAGACCGCTCGCCTCAAGGCCGAGCGTTACGAACGCCTGATCAAGACCGGTGCCATCAGCCAGCAGGAGCTGGACGAGGCTCGCTCCTCACTCAATGCCGGTCAGGCACGGGTCGATGCCAGCCGAGCGGCGTTGGAAACGGCGCGAATCAACCTCGACTATACTACCATCACTGCGCCCATCGACGGCCGTATTGGCCGTTCTTCGGTGACCGCTGGCGCTCTGGTGACGGCTAACCAGGCCGACGCGCTGGTGACCATTCGCCAGCTCGATCCAATCTATGTCGACCTGACCCAGTCTTACAGCTCCCTGCAGACGTTGCGTAACGCCATGGCCGAGGGCCAGCTGCAAACCGTGGGCGAGGATCGTGCTGCGGTCACCCTGGTGCATCAGGACGGCGCGTCGTATCCCCAGAGCGGCAGCCTGCAGTTCTCCGAGTTTGCGGTGGATGAAACCACGGGTTCAGTGACCCTGCGGGCACTGTTCCCCAACCCGGATGACTCACTTTTGCCCGGCATGTTCGTTCGTGCCCGCCTGCCTCAGGCGGAACGGGACGAAGCCATCCTGGTGCCACAGAAAGGCATTGGCCGCGAACCCAATGGCCAGGCCATCGCCATGGTGGTCGCCGCAGACAATACCGTTGAAAAGCGTCAGGTGGTTGCAGAGAAAGCCGTGGGTGACCAGTGGCTGATCCGCGATGGTCTGCAGGTTGGTGATCGGCTGATCCTGGAAGGACTGCAGAAGATTCGCACTGGAGCCTCCGTGCGACCGGTGGCCGTCGATGGCGGCCAGGTGGCGGATGCCGTCAGCGAGCAAGGGGAGCAAGGCTAAACCATGGCGCGTTTCTTCATTGACCGACCCATCTTCGCCTGGGTGATCGCCATCGTGCTGATGATGGCCGGCGCCCTGTCGATCTATTTCCTGCCGGTGGAGCAGTACCCGACAGTGGCGCCACCGGAAGTCACCATATCGGCGAACTACCCCGGTGCGTCCGCCAAGGCCGTGGAGGATTCGGTCACCCAGGTGATCGAGCAGGAAATGAACGGCATCGACAACCTGCTGTACATGTCCTCCAAGAGCGATTCCTCCGGCAATGCCTCCATTACCCTGACGTTTGCTGCCGGAACCGATCCGGACATCGCCCAGGTCCAGGTGCAGAACAAGCTGCAACTGGCGACCCCAAGCCTGCCACAGGTGGTGCAACAGCAAGGTGTTCAGGTGACCAAGTCGTCGGATTCCTTCCTGATGGTGATGGCATTCATCTCCAACGATGACAGCCTGACCCGGGAGGACATCGCCGATTTCGTCGCCGCCAACATTCAGGACCCGATCAGCCGGACCCAGGGTGTCGGCCAGGTGCAGCTGTTCGGTGCCCCTTACGCCATGCGGGTTTGGCTTGATCCCAACCGCCTCAACGAATTCAACCTGACCCCCGCCGATGTGACCCAGGCGATTCAGGTGCAGAACAACCAGGTGGTTGGCGGCCAGCTCGGCGGTGCCCCTGCGGTGGAAGCCCAGCAGATGAACGCTTCCATCGTGGTGCAGACGCTGCTGGAAACCCCTGAGCAGTTTGGCAGCATCCTGATCCGGGTGACCGCCGATGGCTCCGAGGTGCGTCTGAGCGACGTGGCCCGTATTGAACTGGGGGCAGAGAACTACGCCATCCAGGGGCGCTTCAATGGCAATGCGGCCGCGGGTCTGGGGATCAACCTGGCCTCCGGCGCCAATGCCCTGGATACCGCGGAACGGGTCAAGGCCCGTGTTGATGAGCTGCGTCAGTACTTCCCGGACAGCCTGGAAGTGGTGTATCCCTACGACACCACACCGTTCGTGGAAATCTCGATCTGGGAGGTGGTGAAGACCCTGCTCGAGGGCATTGTTCTGGTGTTCCTGGTGATGTACCTGTTCCTGCAGAACTTCCGCGCCACGCTGATTCCGACCATCGCGGTGCCGGTGGTACTGCTGGGTACCTTTGCGGTGCTGTTTGCCTTCGGCTTCTCAGTCAACACCCTGACCATGTTCGGCATGGTACTGGCGATTGGTCTGCTGGTGGATGACGCCATTGTGGTGGTGGAGAACGTCGAGCGGGTGATGGCCGAGGAGGGGCTGTCGCCTCTGGAGGCCACCCGCAAGTCGATGGGCCAGATCACCGGCGCCCTGGTGGGGATCGCCCTGGTACTGTCTGCCGTTTTTGTTCCAATGGCATTCTTCCCGGGCTCCACCGGTGCCATCTATCGCCAGTTCTCCATCACCATTGTGTCAGCGATGGTGTTGTCGGTGCTGGTAGCAATGATCCTGACGCCGGCATTGTGCGCCACCATGCTCAAGCCATTGAAAGGCGATCACCAGACCAAGGGCGGGTTCTTCGGCTGGTTTAACCGCAGCTTTGATCGGGCCACCGGACGCTACCAGAGTCGGGTTGAGAAGATCCTCGGGCGTCGCGGACGTTACCTGTTGATCTACGTCGGGGTTGTGGTGGCGCTCGGCTACAGCTTTATGCGCCTGCCGACCGCCTTCCTGCCCGATGAAGACCAGGGCATCCTGCTGGCCCAGGTACAGCTGCCGGTGGGCTCAACCCAGGGCCAGACCCTGGAAGTGCTGGAGAAACTGGAGCACCACTTTCTGGTGAACGAAGCTGAGGCGGTGGAATCGATGTTCGTTGTCGCCGGGTTCAGCTTCGCCGGCCAGGGCCAGAACTCGGGGCTGGCCTTTGTACGGCTGAAGGACTGGGAAGACAGGGATCTGGAAACCAACGGTGTCAACGCCATCATTGGCCGTGCGATGGGTGCATTCAAGCAGATTCGTGAGGCGGTGATCTTCGCGCTCAACCCGCCCTCGATTCCCGCCCTTGGTGTCGCCAGTGGTTTTGATTTCTATCTCCAGGATCGCGGCGGTCAGGGCCACCAGGCCCTGGTGGACGCCTCCAACAGCCTGCTGGGGCAGGGTAATCAGCATCCGGTATTGACCCAGGTGCGTTACAACGGCCTGCCGGACGCGCCCCAGTACCGACTCGATGTGGATCGGCAGAAAGCCCGGGCCATGGGAGTCTCGCTCAACGACATCAACACCACCATGGCGGTGGCGTGGGGCTCGTCCTACGTGAATGACTTCGTCGACCGTGGCCGCATCAAACGGGTTTACGTCCAGGCCGATGCACCTTATCGCATGCTGCCCAGCGACATTGACAACTGGTATGTCCGCAATGGCGAGGGCGACATGGTGCCATTCTCCAGTTTCGCCACCGGTGAGTGGACCCACGGTCCGCAACAGCTCCAGCGCTACAACGGTGTGTCTGCCATGAATATTCAGGGCAGTGCGGTGCCAGGTGTCAGTACCGGTGAAGCCATGGCGGCCATGGAGCAGCTGGCGGATCAACTGCCGGGCGGGTTCGGCTACGAGTGGACCGGACTGTCCTATCAGGAACGCCAGTCCGGCAGCCAGGCGCCAGCGCTCTACGCCCTGTCGCTGATTGTGGTGTTCCTGTGTCTGGCGGCCTTGTATGAGAGCTGGTCAATTCCGTTTGCGGTCATGCTGGTGGTACCGCTGGGGGTGATCGGCGCGGTGCTGGCAGCGACCCTGAGAGGGCTTGAAAACGACGTGTTCTTCCAGGTCGGCCTGCTGACCACCATTGGGTTGTCGGCGAAGAACGCCATCCTGATTGCCGAGTTCGCGCTGGAGCTGGAGCACAAGGGCAAAGGCCTGCTGAACGCCACATTGCAGGCGGTAAGGATGCGGTTGCGGCCGATTCTGATGACGTCGCTGGCCTTCATGCTTGGGGTCACGCCACTGATGCTTAGCACCGGGGCCGGCTCTGGCGCCCGCAACGCCATCGGGACGGGCGTTTTTGGCGGCATGCTGACCGCTACCGTGCTGGCCATCTTCTTTATCCCGCTGTTCTACGTACTGGTACGTCGGTTGTCTGGCGTGCCCCTGAACCAGCCGACACAGACGGTGTCTCCGCAACCCCAGGAGGTGAATGGATGAAACAACGGACCTTAGCGGCCGTGGCTGTCAGCCTGCTGGGCGGCTGCAGCCTGGTGCCCAATTACCAGACCCCGGAATTGCCGGTCGCGGAACAGGTAGGTACTGCTGTGGACGGCGGTGACCATGCCACGTTGCCCACCTTGCCAGGGTGGCGCACGATGTTTCCCGATAGCCAGTTGCAGGAATTGATCGACTCCGCGTTGAGCAATAACCGGGATCTGCGGATGGCCATGCTCAACGTGGCCGAGGCCCGTGCCCAGTACGGCATTGAAGGCGCCGCACTCTACCCGGAACTGGCGGTGGGGGCGGATGGTAGTCGCCAGCGGCTGCCGGCAGACCTGAGTGGCAGCGGTGACAGCCGGGTGGCGTCACAATACGGCGTTCAGCTGGGCTTGATGTCCTACGAGCTGGACCTGTTTGGCCGAGTGCGCAGCCTGGAGTCGGCGGCGTTGCAGCAATATCTGGCGACGGAGGAAGCGCGGCGCAGCGCCCAGCTGACCCTGGTGTCCGAAGTGACGGCTGCCTACCTGACGCTGATGGCCGATGCAGAGAAACTGCGCATCAGCGAGCAGGCGGAAGCCGACCAGCAGCGGGCCATCAATCTGATCCGGCGCCGTTACGAATCCGGGCTCAGCACGGAACTGGACCTGCGCCAGGCCGAGATTGCGCTGGAGACTGCCCGTGCCAGCCGTGCCCAGTATGCCCGCCTGGTGAGCAAGGATCGCAATGCACTGGCGGTGCTGGTGGGTGGTGACACCCCGGTGCTGGCCATGCGGGAGCTGACCGATCCTGCGGTCACACCTTTGACCGGGGTGCCGGCCGGCTTGCCGGCCACGGTGCTGACGGCTCGGCCGGACATCCGTCAGGCCGAGCACCGGCTGCGCTCCGCCAATGCCAACATTGGTGCGGCTCGCGCTGCGTTCTTTCCGCGCATTGCCCTGACCGGCTCGGTGGGTACGGCCAGTGGCGAGCTGTCGGGCCTGTTCGACGCCGGCTCCGGTGCCTGGTCGTTTGCCCCCAGCCTGTCGCTGCCGATTTTCACCGGCGGCCGCAATCAGGCCAACCTGGACCTGGCGGAGATCCGTCGCGACCAGCGCGTGGTGGACTATGAGCAAACCGTACAGCAGGCATTCCGGGAAGTGGCTGACACGCTGTCAGCCCGGCAGTTCCTGGCTCAGCAGGAGCAGGCCCAGTCCGCCCTGGTGGCAGCAACCGCCCGCTCCCTGACCCTGGCGGAAGCCCGCTTCGAGGAAGGTGTGGATGATTACCTCGCGGTGTTGGATGCCCGCCGCGCGTTGCTGGATGCCCGCCAACAGCTGGTGTCGGTGACGTTGCAGAAGCTCACCAACCGGGTTCAGCTCTATCGTTCCCTTGGCGGAGGTGGTCAGGCCGACCGGCCAACCCTGGTGGGAGACGCCGTCGAGGCGCCGTCCGGCTGAATGCTGGTGGCAGACGGGGGCGGCTGGTTCAACTAGAATCGTGCCGGAACACACGTATACCAGCCAAAGGAGTGGATGTTGAAATTGCCCCCGTCCCGTTATTTCGCCTACCTGTTGTCCCTGTTCGGGTTACTGGTGTCGCTGCCCCTGGCCATTGCCGGGCTGGTCGGGTACTGGCTGCCCGGCATACTGGCGCTACTCGCTGCCCTGGGTACCTACGACCTGTTGCAGCGTCGGCATTCGGTCAGTCGCAACTACCCCATCCTGGCCAACATCCGCTACTTCCTGGAATCCTTCGGGCCGGAGATCCGCCAGTACTTTATCCAGTCCGATACCGAGGAGCGGCCGTTCTCGCGGGAGCAGCGGGCGATCGTTTACCAGCGCGCCAAGAACACACTCGATAAGCGTCCATTCGGTTCCCAACTGGCGATGTACGAGGAGGGCTTCGAGTGGATGAATCACTCGCTGCAGCCCACCCGGATCGACAATCCGGACTTCCGGGTGGTCATCGGCGCCGACTGTGACAAGCCTTACCAAGCCAGTGTTTTCAATATCTCTGCGATGAGTTTCGGATCGCTGTCTGCCAACGCCATCCTGGCGCTCAACACCGGTGCCCGCAAAGGCGGGTTTTACCATGACACCGGCGAAGGATCGATCTCCCGATACCACCGCCAACCGGGTGGAGATCTGGTGTGGGAAATCGGCTCTGGTTATTTCGGCTGCCGCAATGACGATGGCAGCTTCAGCGAAGAGAAATTCATAGAGAATGCCACCCGGGACCAGGTCAAAATGATCGAGGTCAAGCTGTCCCAGGGAGCGAAACCGGGCCATGGCGGCATCTTGCCGGGCGCCAAGGTGACACCGGAGATCGCCGAAGCTCGTGGTGTACCGGTGGGACAGGATGTGGTGTCGCCGGCCAGCCACTCGGCGTTCTCCACGCCGCGGGAGCTGTTGGTGTTCATTGACCGCCTGCGGGAACTGTCGGGTGGAAAGCCGGTCGGCTTCAAACTGGCCATTGGTCACCCCTGGGAGTGGTTTGCCATCGTCAAGGCGATGCTGGAAACCGGACGTCGGCCCGATTTCATCGTGGTGGATGGCGGCGAGGGTGGCACCGGTGCGGCGCCGCTGGAGTTTATCAATCGCTTGGGGATGCCGCTGACCGAAGCGCTGCTATTGGTTCACAACACCCTGGTCGGGACCCACCTGCGGGAACACATCTCGATAGGCGCTGCCGGCAAGATTACCTCGGCCTTCAACATTGCCCGCACCCTGGCGCTGGGGGCAGACTGGTGTAATGCCGCTCGGGGCTACATGTTTGCCCTCGGCTGTATTCAGTCACTGAGCTGTCACAGCGGCAAGTGTCCGACCGGTATTGCGACTCAGGACCCTGGACGCAGCCAGGGGCTGGACGTGGCAAACAAGAGCGAGCGGGTCTACCACTTCCACCATAACACGGTGAGTGCGCTGGCTAACCTGCTGGCAGCCGCGGGCCTCACCCATCCCTCCGAGCTGGGGCCGGAACACATCATCCGGCGGGTATCCCGCAATGAGGTCAGCTCTTACCTCGACATGTACGCCTTTCTGGAACCGGGCGCACTCCTGCGGGGGCGGACGGGGCAGGCAGTGTTTGACCGCTACTGGCCGATGGCGGACAGCACCAGCTTCGATCCACCCGCATCCATCCGACAGCTGCGTGAGAGCAAGCTGCGATAACCGGTCCAGGCCCTTTCGTGACGCCTGAACCGGACGCCATCAATAGTTGTTGTCAAAGAGAAACCGCTTGCGCTCGTAGGCGGTGTCCACACCCATAGGGAAGTGGTGACGGCCCTGTTGGTGCATTCCCATTCCTTGATTCATGGTATCGGAGGCCATCGAATCCTCCTTCATGGAGTCTTTAATCATGCGGTCTCCGGCTTTGGCCGGACCGGCTGCAGTCGGTCCGTATGTGCGGTGAATCTGCTCTACCGGATTGGCCATGGAGCGGCCATCGTTGTGGTGTAAACGGTCAGCCCGGCTGTCAGCGTGGGTCTGGGCGAAGGGCAACAGAAACAGGCTGGCAGACAGCAGAAGCGTGCGGCTCAGCGTTGTGAATTGGCTGCGAATCATGGTGGAACCTCCATCGTATCGGTTGGGGTGAGCGGAGCAGGCATTTGCTGCAACGCTACCCCTGAGACCGCCCGTCACGGTGGAAGTTGGTCACGTTCAGACACCATTCGGTCACGTTTCGATGAACGGACTATCACGGTTCTGTCACGGCGAAAACGAGAACGGTTACGCGTCGCGTGGAGCGACAGTTTCTTTTTTCTGGCGTGTCGAATGTCTCAGAATTCAATCGATAAATTGTCCTTTCGGGCCGAACAATGGCCTTTGTGACGCCTTGGCAACACCCTGTCTGACGGGCCTACCTATACTCGTGCCGCTCAGCAGTTTGCGCCCGGCGACCTTCTGCGTCAGCCGGCGGGCAAGGAGGCCATCCTTCTGGGTAGTACCCGGGAATACCCGGCAGTCCAGCGCCGTTGTCTTGGGAATCAGGCTCGGTGCCGGAGATGTAGGGCTCCCGGACTACCGGTAGTCAGAGGTTCTTAAACAACAACACAAGACCTCGAGCCATGACACACATACCTTTGACCTCTCGGCATACCCCTTACAAAGTGCCGATCCTGGCGGTGCGCTATGCCCGCCGTTTCGCCCGGTTCATGGAGAGCCGGGGTATTGGCCGGCGGGCCCTGCTGTCGGGCAGCGGGCTGGAACCGTCACAACTGGATAACCCCGACGCCTTTCTGACCATGGAGGAGGTGATGGCCGTGGTACAGCAGGCCCAGCAGTTGCTGGGCGATGAGCTGGCACCCTTCCAGTTTGGCCAGCAGCTGGACTTCCCAGCCCATGGGCTGCTTGGTTTTGCGCTGATGAGTCAGCAAAGCCAATCCAAACTCACCCACATGATCGTGCAGTACCTCCGGGTCGGGTTGCCGGTGATGGACATGGAAGTCAGCTCCACCAGCCGCAACATTCATCTCCACCTGCGGGATACCTGGGACCTGGGGCCGGTACGACCGTTTGTTGCCAAGATCTACATGGGCAGCATCCACTCGCTGGCGTCCCAGGTCTGTCGCAGCATGCGTTTTGAGTGTGATTTTTCCTCCGGGCTGGCGCCCACCCAGTGGCAGGCCCAGGCCCGCTGTGCCGAATTTCACTTCGACAGCGGCAGTTGCCAGGTCATCATGCCGCTGACCGAGCGGCTGCCGGTGGACTCGGTGGACACCAGCTATGTGCTGGCCAGGGAACGATCACGGCAGTCGGAACAACCGGAGCGGGTCACCGAAGTGGTGGCCCAGGTGCGTGAGTTTGTTTCCCGTGATCCGGGTCGGGGCACGTCGCTGGACGCTGTCGCGCGCAAACTGGATATCAGCGCCCGGTCCCTGCGTAGCCGGCTGGCAGAGGCGGGCGAGTCGTTCAGGGACATCCGTAACGACATCCGCGAGGCCTACGCCACCCGATATCTGAGGGACACCTCCCTGGCGCTGGACATCATTGCCGAAAAAGTCGGCTTCAGTGATCAGGCCGCTTTCACTCGCGCCTATCGCAGTTGGACCGGTCACACCCCCGGCGAGGTTCGCCGGCTGGCCCAGAACTGAGCGGCACGGTCTGGTTCCGGGGGGAGGTTGACCGCCGTCACGTTTTCAAACACCGGTGCCGGGGCCTGCCAGAACTGTCAATGATCCTGCCGTTTTTCGCAATGACGATCCGCCGCTCCCCGCCGCTTAATAGAGCCAGGCATCGGAACCCCGATGCGTTGCTTGTGGTCGTTGTGGCGACCCCCGCGACCTCTCCACAGATCGATTGAGGTGTCCTCATCGATGCCGTCTGTGCACAAACAATGATCAATAAGACCAATACAGAGGACGAATGATGAACCCGACGAATGCACGCAAGCGGTCACGCCTGTTGTCATCCGCCGTTGCCTCGGCATCCCTGATGGCTCTGGGCAGTGCGGCGTATGCGGAACCCGTTAACCTCACCCTGGAATACAGCTGTCCCTTCCCGCTGATCGGTGATCAGCCCATCTTCGCTGAGATCAGTGCCGATATTCCTGCCGAGGTCAAAGTTGGCGAGCCACTTGGTCCCTTCCAGATCGAAGCGCTGACCACCGTTAACGAGGACTCCCGGCTGGGGCTGAAACTGGTTGGTTCGGCCACCATCGAGGGGGTTGCCACCTCCACCAACATCATTACCACCGGTGCTGGCGACCGTCAGATCGTGGTGCCCCTGACCATTCCCCAGTCGCCGATTCCTGACCAGTCCGGCGCCTTTACCGTACCGGCCACCGGTGAAGCAGAGCAGCAGGTATTTGATGCCGCTGACGTTGGCCAGGGCACCATTTCCGTGGGTGGCCTGGTACTCGACATGGTCGCACGCACCGCCAGTGGTGATGTCGCGCCGGCGCCAATTGGCGAATTCACGGCCGACTGTACCCAGGTTGCCGGTCAGGACAACATTCTGCAGACCTTCGAGGTGGTGAATGATGATCCGGTCCCGGATCCGAAGATTGAGGTAACGCCTGACAACCTCGAGTTCGGTAATGTCCAGTTGGGTCTGTCCGCAGAACAGAGTGTCACCATTGCCAACACCGGTGGCGCCATTCTCGGCATCAACGCCATCACCATTGATGGTTCCGCTGCCTCTGCCTACATGCAGACCAACGACTGTACGACGGTTGCGCCGGGTGAAAGCTGCACCGTTGATGTCACCTACTTCCCCTCCGGAGAAGGTGAGCAACTCGCTGAGCTGAGCATCCAGTCGGATGATCCGGACAATGGCCTAGTGGGTGTGCCCATGTCGGGTACCAGCGTGCTCCAGCCTGAGCCGGAAATCAGTGTCGATCCGCAGTCGGTGGATTTCGGCAAGATCCAGGTAGGTACGTCCGCCTCTGCCGACATCACCGTCAGCAACGTTGGTGACGAAGTGCTGTACATCAACGGTGTCAGCCTCGACGGTGCCGCCAGTGGCGACTTCCTGCAGACCCATGACTGCGCCATGCTCACCCAGGATCAGGCCTGTACCATCACTGTGACCTATACCGCTCCGGCGGCTGGCGTCAGCACCGCTAATCTGGTGATCGAGTCTGATGACCCGGATGCCGGTGTTGTCGACGTTGCCCTGCAGGGCGAGGGTGACAGCGGTTCCAGCGACACCGTGGATTTCCTGCTGGACCTGGAAGGTGCCACCACCATTAACGCCAATGGCAGCTCACTGCCGCTGAGCGGCTCCATTGATGCGGTACTGGAACTGGCCACGGGCCTGTTCACCGCCAATCTCACCATCGCGCCGACCGAAGGTACCTTCCAGATTTCCCGTCTGTTCCGTCGCCTGACCGCGACCGCAGAGGTGACCTTCGAGCAGGTGGGTGACACCACCGGACAACTGGCCAACAGTGTGTTGAGCTCGGAATCCCAGATGTACGTCCAGGTACCGGAAGTGACCACCCGTCTGTTCGGCTTCAAGATCCCGCTGGGCGGTGGCTCCGAGTGCCGCACCATTGATCCGGTCACCATTGCCATGCAAACCCCGGATGGCGAGACCTTCGAACCGCTCACTGGTGGCAACCTCAGCGGTACCTACGACCTGCCGCCACTGGAGAACTGCGGTCTGTTGACCGACGTGCTGAACCTGTTCATGGCCGGTTCCGGCAACACCATTGACCTGGAGCTGACTCCGAACCTGTAAGCCAAAAGCCGGGCCCGCGAGGGCCCGGCCACACGGTCAGCCAAGGTTATGCGCAAGAAGAACAAAGGACGACATAAGAAGGACTTATAACAATGAAAAGCCTGAAAATTTCAACACTGGTCCTGGCTACTTCGATGGCACCTCTGGTAGCACAGGCAGAACTGCAAGCGCTGAACGACCAATCCATGGGGCAGGTCACCGGTCAGTCCGGGATCACCATTGAGCTGGAGGCACAGGTTCAGTTGGGAGAGTTCCGCTACGAGGATGAAGGCTCTCTGGCCATCAGCGACATCTTTATCGGCGGTGCCGACCGGGATGATATGTTCCCGGAACTGGGCTTCCCAATCCCCAATCAGGCCTCCACGGCGATTGATAACATCAAGATCGACATCGACATCATGGCGGACGGTGACGCGGTATTTAATGTCTTGCCGCTGTATGGCTCGCCGGTGGACTTCGCCATCCGCACCGGCAAATGGGAGCTGATTGCCCAGAATGGACCCCGCGACGGCACGGTTCTCATGGATAACGTCAACGTCGAAGGGGTGTTCGGCTCGATGCGTATCGTGATCGACAACCAGACCGAGAAGATGAATGTGAACACCCGTTTCGCGGTCGACAAGCTGGAAGCGGACGTGCCGTTCCTGGCCATGGGTATCCGCGACATGCAGATTACCGGCGCCGGTTACGGTACCGCACCGGGCGAATCCGAAAACGTCGTGCGTCTGTTTGCGATGGCGGACTTTGATATCTACAAGGCGCCAAACGCCGCCGGTGTGGATGCCCTGGCCCTGGATATCAACTCGTTCGATGCTGACATGCACATTGGTGCGCTGGAGCTGGGGGGAACCTCAATCGGCGCGGTGCACCTGGATGACCTGTCGGTGTACAACACCAGCATGCGCATCTACGGCCACTGATCACGCAAGGCCTTTATGTTCGACTACTCCACTGGCCTCCGCGCCGATAAGGCGTCGGGGGTATTTTTGTTTTTGCTGAAACCGGCCGCTCGCCCGGTTGCAGAATGTTGTTTGATGTAAATCTGCCAAACATCCCCTTTCCTGTCAGAGCCATCTGTGCAAAGTTACCGCCAATCTTTTCGACCCCGGTGGATGCCCGCACATGAATCTCAAGCCGCTCTTTCTGTTTTCCCTGTCGTTGTCTCTGATTGCCTGTGGTGGTGGCGGTAGTGACGGCGAGACCGCTCCGTCCGCACAGGAGTCGTCCTCCGGGGCGGTGGAATCATCAACCGATCAGCCGGTGGACGATACCGACCTCACGGGCGGCGGCACCGGAGCCTGTGAGCTGACCGAGATGCAGGCACAGATGCTGGTCAGCCTCAATCATGCCCGGTCACAGGCTCGCGACTGTGGCGACGAGCGTCATCCCGCGGCCCCGGCATTGACTTACAGCTGTGAGATTGCACCAGCAGCGCTTGCCCACAGCATCGACATGGCCACCAACAACTTCTTCAGTCACACCGGTTCCGACGGTTTGAAAGCGTCACAGCGGGTTGATGCCACCGGATATCAGTGGCGCGTGGTGGGGGAGAACATCGCCGCCGGGTATCACGACGTTGACAGTGTCATGGCGGGCTGGCTGGAAAGCCCCGGGCATTGTCGCAACATCATGGACCCGCGTTTTGAAGAGGTCGCAGTGGAGCGTGTGCTGGCCGAGAATGCCGACTACAGTTCCTATTGGACCCAGGTGTTTGCCACTCCGCGTTGATGACGGCGTTGGTCCTGAATTCAGGATCACAGGCAGTTCTGGTTGATATCACCAGACGATCGTGCCTCTGGTGGCAGTTTGATCAAAAAGTGGTTAAAATTTCGCCGGTTTTGTATTGCCCCCCGTTTGGGCATTCCATTCACTTTCAAAATGCTGTGTGATTGCCATGAGTCCTTCTCAACTCAAGATGGCCATCACTGGCGCCTGTCTTCTGGTTATGCTGGTGGGGGCGCTGTTGATGGTGCAGTTCATGAATGATGGGGCTGGATCGGCCGGCATGACGCTGGGCGCCATGCTCATCCTGATTCCGGCCTCGGTGATGATGACCCGTCTTCCCCGGCTCTGGAAGTACCAGTCGATGAACCGGGACTGGTACCACACCACCTACCCGGACCGGGTTCAGGGTAACCAGTTGGCCTGCCGTGCCTGTGGCAGTGACCATATCCACACCCGTCAGTTGAGCCCGTTCACGGGCTACCTCGGCCACATCTGTGGCCGCTGCGACACCACGCTGTTCTATTCCTGAGCAGACACCGGGAGGCATCGTTCTCCCGGTTTCCCAATCCGTCCTGTCGTTTCCCAGCCCGTCCAGCCGTGTCCAATGCGTTCTGCCGTTTACAATGTAGTAACCGGCTGTTACCCCCTGCCAGCGATTCCGGCGCATCATGGAAGACCGCTCACCAATCCCGGTGGGCCGCGTATCTGTGACGATCAAGGGAGAACGGAACAATGACCACCAAGAAACTGCTTCTTCTGGCCGGCGACTTCGCCGAAGACTACGAAACCATGGTGCCTTTCCAGGCCCTGACCATGCTCGGGTATGAGGTGCATGCCGTGTGTCCGGACAAGAAAGCCGGTGAGACGGTGAAGACCGCCATCCACGATTTCGAGGGTGACCAGACCTACACCGAAAAGCCCGGTCACAATTTCGCCCTGAGTTACAATTTCGACGAAGTGAAAGTTGAGGACTATGTCGGTCTGGTGGTTCCCGGCGGTCGTGCTCCGGAGTATCTGCGGCTGAACGAGCGGGTAATCGAGATCGTTCAGGCGTTCAATCAGGCTGATAAGCCGATCGCCGCCGTGTGCCACGGTGCCCAGTTGTTGGCCGCAGCCGGTGTTCTGGACGGTCGTGAATGCAGTGCCTACCCGGCCTGTGGACCAGATGTAAAAATGGCGGGCGGTGAATACATGGATATCGCCGTGGACCAGGCCCATGTCCAAGGCAACCTGGTGACGGCGCCAGCATGGCCAGCGCACCCGGCCTGGCTGGCGGCATTTGTGAAACTGCTGGGCGCCCAGATTACGCTGTGATTGATGATGGCCATGGCATATGTCGCCGTGGCCATTCCCATTGGAGACTGCGATGTGTGAACTCTACGTCAAGGCGGATCCGATCCTCTACGAATCCCGCTCCCGTTCCCTGCGGATTCGTGGAGTGGTCACCACACTGCGGCTGGAGAACCAGTTCTGGGACATTCTCCAGGAGATCGCTGAAGTTGATGGCATGACCACCAACCAGTTGATCAGCAAACTCTATGATGAAGTCACCGAGCTACGGGGCGAGGTGGATAACTTCGCGTCTTTCCTGCGGGTCAGCTGTACCCGTTACCTGGCCCAACGTGAGGCCCGAACCGTGCCGCTGACGGTGGTAGGACAGAAAGCGGTCGGATAATCGATCAGAGGCGACGGCCGATGTGGTTGTCGCTCCACAGGATCGCTGCTGTCTGGGCTATGCTCAGGACAGGGCCCGCCGGCGTGTTGCTGCCCGGGGGCACTGTCAGCAGGAGCGTGAGCAATGCCCCGGCACGACTCTCAACAGGCGGTCTTACGCATCGTTGTGGTCTCAGCCCTGGCGGTGGTGGTGGGATCGACCGCGTCACTGGCGGCGATTGGCTTCGTTGAGGCCCTTCATTGGCTCAACGATTTGTTGCTGGTCTCGCCCTATGCCCGCATCCAGCGTGCTGACCAGCCCGCCCTGGTGATGCTGGCCACGGTGCTGGTACCCACCCTGGGCGGTCTTGTGGTCGGCCTGGTGGTGCATCGGCTGGTGCGGGAACGGCGAGGTCTGGCACCGCCGGACGCGATCCTGGCGGTGCAGACCCGGCGCCCGCCGCCAGACTTTCGCAGCGGACTGGCGTCGACCCTGGCCGCGCTGTTGTCCCTGGGAGCAGGCGCTTCCGTTGGTCAGTATGGTCCCCTGGTCTATCTGGGCAGCATGTTTGGTGCGCTGGCGGGGCGTTTGCACCTGCCTGTCCGCAACCTGCGGGCGATTGCCATTGGCTGTGGGGTGTCAGCCGCCATTGCCACCGCTTTCAACGCGCCAATCGCCGGCCTGGTGTTTGCCCACGAAGTCATGCTCCGCCATTACTCCCTGCGCGCTTTCGCACCGGTCACGGTGGCTGCGGCCGTGGGTTACGTGGTGGCCAACGTTTTCCTTCACCGCCCTCCGTTGTTTCAGGTGAGCTTTGCTGGTGTCGCTCACAGTTACGAGTTCGTGCTGTTTGCGGTGGAAGGCGTGTTGTGCGCCGGCCTAGCGGTGGCCTTTGTGCGCCTGATTCAAGGCAGTGCCCGCCTGGCGAGTCGACTGTCGGTCCCCACCTGGGGACGCCCGGCGCTGGCAGGCCTGGGGCTGGGAATGGTGGCGCTGTGGTTGCCTGAGGTGCTGGGTATCGGCCAGGAAACCCTGCGCTTTGCCACCATCGAAGGGGCATTCGGACGCACTGAACTCGCCCTGATCGTGGTGGCCAAACTGCTGGTCACGGCCCTGTGCCTGGGGTTCGGATTTGTTGGCGGTGTTTTCAGCCCGGCGCTGCTGATTGGTATTCTCTTCGGTGCGCTCTATGGCCTGCTTCTGCCCGAGCTGTTGCCCATCCCCCTGTCTGGCCAGGTGGTTTACGCAGTCTGCGGCATGATGGCCCTGGCCAGCTCCGTCATTGGTGCCCCCTTGAGCACCATCCTCATTGTGTTTGAACTGACTCGCAGCTATGACCTCACCATCGCCGCCATGGTGGCCGTGGTGTTTGCCAACCTGGTCTCCTACCGCGTGATGGGGCGTTCGTTATTTGACCTGCAATTGCGCCAGCGCCATTTCGACCTTTCCCAGGGCCGGGACAAGGCCATTCTGGGCACCCATGCGGTGGCGGATTATCGCGTGGACGACTGCATTCTGGCCTGGCCCGACGAGACCGTCGCCGGTGTCCAGCGACGCCTGGGCGAGGGCAAGCGGGCCGAAGCCATGCTGGTGGATGACCAGCGTCGTTACCTGGGTACGCTGCACCTGGCGGATCTGTTGACCGAGCCGGCTGCGCAACCGGTCGCCGGTCTGGCAAGCCCGCCGGCGCTGGTGTTCGATGAGCGGACCTCGGTGTGGGAGTCGATGGAGCAGTTACCGGGATTCATTGGCGAGGCGGTGCCGCTGCTGGCGGATGATGGCCGTCTGCTGGGTGTGGTGCCGGAGGAAGCGGTGATAAGGGCCTACCTGGAGATCATCCATGACCTGCGACAGGAAGAGAACGAAGCGGCCTAGTGTCTGGCTTGCGGCCCTGGGGTGGCTGTTGGCCGCACCGGTAGCGGCGGAATCAGTGACGGAGTTAGTGGCGGAATCCGGGGCGGAATCGCCAGCCCCAACCCCGCTGACGGTGCTGACCTGGGGTGGCGCCTACGAGGCCAGTCAGCGGCAGGCGTACTTTGCTGCGTTTACCGACGCTACGGGCATCCCCATCAGGACGGTCCACTACGATGGCGGCCTGGCCGATCTGCGTCGCCACCTGGCCAGTGGCGATGTGACCTGGGACCTGGTGGACATGGTCTATGCCGACGCCCTGGCGGCCTGCGACGCCGGTCTGCTGGAACCGTTGCCGGCGGAACTGCTGGCGCCGTCGCCAACTGGTGTTGCCGCGCGGGAGGATTTTCTGCCGGGGGCGATTACCCGCTGTGGCGTGGCTCACCTGGTGTTTTCGACGGTACTGGCCTTCGATGAACGGGCCTTTCCCGGAGTTAAACCAAGCTCCGTGGCGGATTTCTTTGATCTCGAACGGTTCCCCGGCAAGCGGGCGCTGCGACGGGTACCGGTGGGGTTGATGGAGTGGGCGTTGTTGTCCTATCAGGTACCGCGACAGCAATTGTACAACCTGCTGAGTACCGAGCGGGGGTTTGACCTGGCGTTCCGCCGCCTGGACCAGATTCGACCGCATTTGCGCTGGTGGACCTCGGGTGATCAGCCTGCCCGTTGGCTGGAGGATGGCGAGGTGGCCATGGCGTCCGGCTTCAATGGTCGCTTCTTTCACGCCCAGGTGACGCGGGGAGCACCGATCACCGTGATCTGGGACGGTCAGTTGCTGGATTACAACAGCTGGACCATTCTCCGCGGCAGTGACCAGGTGGCCGAGGCCCATCGTTTCATTCGCCACGCTACCCGTACCGAGGCCATGGCGGCGCTGGCGAATCGTATCAGCTATGGGCCGACCCGCTATTCGGCGCAATGGCGGGTTGGCCGACATCGGGCGTCGGGTGTTGCCATGGCCCCCCATCTACCGACCGCGCCGTCGCACCTGTCCGGGGCGATTGATCGCGACCATGACTGGTATGCCCGCACGGCAGGGTTACGGGCGCGGCGGTTCGAGGCCTGGCTGAAGCGCGATGGTGAGGCACAGGGAGACGCTGATTGACGACGTTCGTTTCGCCAGCGTTTGTGGCCAGGGAGTGAATGCGGGGCTCCCAGGATGAATTCTTCTCCATCTGCCTTGTGGTTTGCCATCGCCGGGCCCATGGTGAGAGTAGAGCGTTGGACGCATTGCCTTGATCAAAATCAAGGCGGACGCCTGCGCCAGCCGATCTTCAATGCGACGCCGTTCCTGGTCATGGCCGGGCGGTTTGGGCGGATGTGATGACTCAACGTCAATGGACCATCGCGGTTTTCCTGGCTCTGTTTGCAGTCGGGCTGCTGGCTGTCCAGTCTCCGGACCACGCCGGTGGACCGGTGCTGACCGACCTGGTGGTGGAGTGGTCACTGGACGCCGATGGCCGTGACCCGTCGCCGTCGGATGGCCCCTGGCTGATCCTGTGCGTCGTAGCCAGCGTGCTGCTGTCGTCCAGGGTCGTGCCACTGACGGCCCGCGGCCTGCGATCCCCAAGGCGTCGTCTGATTCATTTCCCCCAGTTGCCTCAGGCGCCTCCGGCCCGCTGCTGAACTCCGATCCGATTCTGCGCCTGGTATTGTGACCAGTGCCAGGTGTTTCGATTTCCTGTTCTGTAGTGAGGCACACAATGAGCAACTATTACCATGCCCTGACCGCAACCGCGGCGCAGCCGTCCGCCACTATCGCCCAGCCTGGCAGTCATTTGGAGCTGACGCTCGATGATCCGGCGCTGATCCTGATGACGGATTTTCGCCAGCAGGCTCCCTCGGTGATTGATCATGACCTGTCCGTCGGTGACGCCCGCGTGCGGATGAAGCTGGCGGATGTCGCTCTCAAGCTGGTGGTTAACCGAAGTGGTGATTGCATCGGCCTGATTGCCCTCAAGGACGTGTTGGGCAAGCGCGCCATGGCGCGCGCCCATCAGATGGGGCGGCCGCTTGAGGAGGTGCGGGTTCCCGACATCATGCAGCCACTGGCGTCGTTGCCGTCGGTCCGTCTGGCGGACCTGGAACGGGCCAGCGTGGGTGATGTGGTGGCCACCTTCCAGCACCAGCATGCGGAGCACCTGGTGGTGACAGACGGCAGTGCGAATGCGGTGGTGGGGCTGATCTCCGCCAGCCAGGTCTCCAAACGGCTGCAGATCCCGCTGGACAGTGAGGTCCGGGCGACATCCTTCTCCGACATCATGGCAGCGGTACAGGGCCATTTCGACTGATCGAACCGCCGGCGCCGGGTCATTGATCCGGTTGCCGGCTCGCGGTCTGATGGCCTATTGAGCCGCAGCTCTGAGTTCAAAGCCGTGTCGGGGAAAGTGCAGATGCACGGTGCCGATCCCGGGATCGGCGTGGGCAACCACCAGGGCATGATCATCGGCATGACGCAGTTGCCCGGTTACCGGATCGCGGCCATAGTCGCTGGGCGCAACCGTGACGGTATCGCCGCCCAGGGCCTCGTCGCAGCAGTCGACGGGGCGCGGTGTGGCGGCCTTGGCCAGTGCCAGAGCATTATCACTGGTCATCGGCTTGGGCTGGCCATGGCCAAAGGCCCGCATCCTGCCAAACCATTCCTCCACCGCAGGCCATTTGCGCAGTACCGGTTTGCCGGCAAAATCGCACAGGAACCACAGGCTGTGATACGCCGAGAAATCCGCGATGCACGGGGTATCGCCAAACAGAAACGGTTGATGCTGAAGTCGGTCGTTCATCAACGCGTGGTGGTTGTCCAGCCGCTGTTTTGCCTGCCAGGGGCTGTCGGCTTTGACCTTTGCCAGACGTGCAATGCCAGCACGGTCCCGCAGAAACTGCCAGGTGTCCACCAACGACGTTTGCCGGATCATCTTCCATAGCACGCCAGGCCCGCCGGCTGTGATCAGACTGGCCAGAAAAACGGCCTGGTCGGCTTCGGCCACAAAGGCCTGGATCTGCTCACTCTGTTGTTCCACCACCAGCTCCGGCGCATGGCCCAGTCGGGCGATTTCCCGCGCCACCGAGCGGGTGTCGCAGAACACGTCGGCACCCAGCTGGGCAACCGGTATCCGGCGGTAACCGCCGGCAAGCGTGGCCAGCTCAGGACGGGGAGGCATTTCCCGCACAGTGACCGAGTGCCACGCCAGACCGGTGTAGCCCAGCATGGCCCGGATCTTTTCTGAGAACGGCGACAGCGGGTAGTGGTAGAGGATCAGTTCCTGCACTGGGGTGCCTCCAGGCGATGTATTGTCAGGCGTTGTATTGTAGAGCGGATGGGCTACCGTAACGGAATGCGCGGACTGGACAAATGGCCGTGCCGACCATTGAATGGCGCGCTATCGGCGGGTAGTGCTCGATGGTTCTTGGCTGGATCTGAAGGGGGATAGGCGCAGATGCGAAAGCGGCGCAGGTGGTACGCAGCGCAACTGGTGCTGCTTTGGTGGGCGAGCCTGGCCTTGATCTGCACGGCACGGGCTGAACCGGTACAGATGGTGACCGAAGCGTGGCCACCGTTGCTGGTTGAGGGCGATAGCGGGCCCGAAGGGGTGCTCTGGGAGATCACTGAGGCGGTGTTCCAGCGCATGGATACCCCGGTTGAGCTGACGTTCCTGCCCTGGAAACGGGCAATGCGACAACTGGAGCGAGGCCATAGCGACGCCATCCTCGGAATCAAGCGAAACCCCGACCGGGCCCGACGGTTTCAGTTTTCCGGGGTGCCCCTGGTGAGCAGTGAATCGGTGATCCTGCACACCCGGGCTCGCTCCGAAACTCTGGATGATCTGGCCGATCTGGACGGCCTGCGCATCGGCTACTCGGCGGGCTATTTCTATTGCCCTGAGTTTGAGGCGTTGGACACCATCCACCGCCACCGGGTGCCTGATCTGGACGCCGGGCTGAAAATGCTGGAGTTGGGGCGTATTGACGCGTTGCTGATGAACCGGCAAGTGGCGGAGTTCTACGTCAGCCAGGATCGCTACCAGGGGCGCTTCCGTGCTTCTCCCCACGTTGCCTGCACCATGGATCTGTTCATCGCGTTCTCGCGGCAGACCCCCGAGTCCCTGATCCACTCGTTTGATGAGGCCCTGCGCCAGCTCCGTCGCAGCCCGGCCTACCAGGACATGCTGCGTCGCTACCGGAATGCGACGGGCCGAAGCTGAGCGCCGCCTCCAGAAGGGACCCTGGCGCTACAGGTATTTGCGCAGGTCCAGGTTGAAGTAACGGTAGAGCACGCTGCGCTGCTCCCGCTCAGACTGTCGCCAGCCATAGATCGCCGGCGCTTACTTCCCGATCTACCTGATCTGGTCCCAGGTCCTGGAATCCGAGCGGTTCCTTTCTTCCTTCCCCACTTGCCGAAGAAAATCCTTCCACTGGCCTGACGCCGATGAAATCTTGTCTACACTGAAGAATGTGTCGCAATCATAGGTATTGACAGGCAAAGCGCTCAGGTGAGTTGTGATTCTGGCGGGCCGCCTGTTTTACCGGATTTCAAACTCCGACTGTCATTCGTAACGTAATTGCCCCGAGAGTAACGGCGGCCGTAGCGCTCATCGGACCAAACTGATGGATGTGTGACTGGTGACCTTGTGAAGGATCATGCCGATGCCCAGAGTCTCTGAAGGCCCCTCCTATCTGACGCCCCTGGCCGCTGTTGCCGGCACCCTGACCGGCTTGCTGATGCTTTGGCTGACAGTTGACTGGCTGGCGGTCGTGGTGGCTGCCGTTGTCCCTGCAGCGACGGTTTGGCTGATCGCTCGCCAGGATCACAGCGTTGAAGACGCAGCCCAGGTAAGCGCCGGGGAGCGCGCCGCAGAGCATGAGGTGTTGCAGGGGATTGGTGAGCTGGCACAGGACGAATTTTCCCTGCATCGGGAGCAGCTCCAGAGTCTGCAAGGCGTGCTTGAGGACGGTGTGCAGCTGCTTCGGGGCGCGTTTGATGACATTCATCGCCTGCTGAATGAGCAGAAACAGGCCATTGGCGAGATTCTCTCGGGACAGGACCCGTCAGATCAGGGCATCAGCATCGACGATTTTTCCAGCAAGACCTCGGAGATGCTGGACTTTCTGATCGGCAATACCGTGAAGATCAGCGAAGACCTCACCGATCTGGTCACCAAAGTCACTTCCGTTGATCAACAGATGCCAGCGGTGATGAAGGCCCTGGAAGAGATTGACCAGTTGGCGGAACAGACCAACCTGCTGGCTCTTAATGCCGCTATTGAGGCTGCCCGGGCAGGGGAGCACGGCCGTGGGTTTGCCGTGGTTGCCGACGAGGTAAGGTCGCTCTCCAAACGATCCGCGGAATTCAGCAGCGATATCCGCAAGCAGCTTCAGGGCATCAATGAGGCGGTCGCCCACCTGAGCCAGCACATTGGTGCCATTGCGGCCCAGGACCTGGATACCCTCACCGAGTCCAAGGCCGAAGCTGAGGCATCGATCAGGAACCTTCAAAAGCTGGCCGACCGCGAACGGATGTTGACCCAGAACGTCAATCGCATTGCCGAAGAGCTGGTGGACGCATCTGATCGCGCCACCCGGGGCCTGCAATTCGAGGATATTTCCACCCAGACCTCCGACTACCTGAGCCAGCGCCTGGGGCTGTTGAGCGAGCTGGCGATGGCGTTGTCCCGAAGTGATGAGCCGGCGCAACTGGCGGCGGCGTTGGCAGAAGCCCAGCGTGGCCTGTCCGGGTTCCGGAAGAGCCCGGTCAGTCAACAATCCATGGCAGCCGGTGAGGTGGAACTGTTTTAGCGGCATCAGTAGCGACTGCCAAACAGCGAATCATAGCTAACGATCTATAAATAACGATCTACAAACAAAGACTAAAAAACACGACAAGGGAGCCGTCGTCAGCTCCCCATGCATTCCGACCTTCTGGAGAGAGTATATGGGCAAGCACGTTTTGATTGTTGATGACTCCGCGTCGATCCGACAGATGGTGGAGCATACGCTTAAAACCGGTGGCTATCAGGTGACGGCCGCGGCCGATGGTCAGCAGGCACTGGATCTGTGCAAAACCACCCGTTACGACTTTGTGTTGACCGACCAGAACATGCCGAAGATGGATGGCCTGACCCTGATCAAGAGCCTGCGTTCCATGGCCAGCTACGGGCGCACACCGATCGTGGTGCTGACCACCGAGGCCAGCGATGACATGAAAGCCAAGGGCCGGTCGGCCGGCGCCACGGGCTGGATGGTGAAACCGTTCAACCCCGCCAATCTGTTGGAGATCACCGCCAAAGTCCTGCGTTAGGGCAGTTCCGGAGACTGCCATGAGCATCGACCTGAACCAGTTCCATACGGTGTTCTTCGAGGAGAGCCAGGAACACCTGGATACCATGGAACAACGGCTGATGGACCTCGACCTGGGCCAGCCGGACCCGGAGGACCTCAACAGCATCTTTCGTGCTGCCCATTCGATCAAGGGCGGCAGTGGCATCTTCGGCTTTTCGGCCCTGGGCCAGATCACCCATGTGATGGAGAACCTGCTGGATCAACTGCGCCAGGGCCAGCGGCATCCCGATAACGCATTGATCGACTTGCTGTTGTCAGTGGTCGACTGCCTCCGTCGAATTCTGGAACGTTACCGCGAGGAAGCCGAGCCGGACTGGGATGAAGTCGCCAGCGTGACCAAGGAGCTGGAGCAGGTGTTGGCCTGCAAAGGCGCCGGTGAGCGGGACGACGTGGCCGCGTTGCAGGCCGATGCCGAATCCGATGCGTTTGGTTTCTTTGACGATCCGCCGGCCGAAGAAGCCGACTGCGATTCGGCCAACACGGATTCAGCGGACCGCGACGACGCCGGCTGGGGCCTGTTTGAGGATGACCCGGCATCGGGCGCTGGTCCGCCTGCCGATTCCGGTGCCGGGCCGGATGTCGATGCGTCGGCGGCGTTTGGTTTCTTTGACGAGCCGACGGCCCCTGCTGAGGCGAACCCCGACAGCGTCCCGAGTTCTCCTGGTGCAGCGGCGGCCGGTGCGGGTCAACAGGCTGCGCTCCGCAAAAGCAAGGCGGCAGCGACCAGCGAGTCGGCGACCATCCGCGTGGGCGTCGACAAGGTGGATTCGCTGATCAACCTGGTAGGGGAACTGGTGATCACCCAGTCCATGCTCAAGGTATTGGGGGAAGATCCGGAGAATCTCGACCCGATGAAGATGGCCACTGTACTGGCGGAACTGGAACGGCATACCCGTGAGATTCAGGAATCGGTGATGTCGATCCGGATGATCCCGGTGTCGTTTGTGTTCAACCGCTTCCCCCGGGTGGTGCGGGACCTTGCCGGAAAGCTGGATAAGAAGGTAGAGCTGGTGCTGGAAGGCACCCAGACCGAGCTGGACAAGGGGCTGATCGAGAAGCTAGTGGATCCGTTGACCCATCTGGTTCGCAACAGCATTGATCACGGCATTGAGACCCCGGATCGCCGTCGGGCGGCGGGCAAGCCGGAGCAGGGCACCATCGTGATCAGCGCCAGTCAGCGTGGTGGCAGCATTGTGATCGCAATCAGTGATGACGGCGCCGGCCTGAACCGGGAGCGCATCCTTGCCAAGGCCCGGGAGAACGGTCTGGCTGCCAGTGACGATCTGCCGGATCAGGAGGTCTGGGAGTTGATCTTCCAGCCGGGCTTTTCCACCGCCGAACAGGTCACGGACGTGTCCGGCCGGGGCGTCGGGATGGACGTGGTACGTCGCAACATCCAGCAGCTGGGCGGCCGCATCGAGATTGCCAGTTCGGAGCATCAGGGATCGACCTTCACCATCCAGTTGCCGCTTACCCTGGCCATTGTCGATGGCATGGGCGTCTCGGTGGGTGGTCAGACGTTCATCATTCCGCTGGTGAGCATCGTGGAATCGATGCAGCCGCCAGCGGCCAACCTGAACCGTTTGGCCGGCTCCAACCTGTTGCATGTCCGGGAGGAATACTGGCCGTTGTTGCCGCTGGGCGATGTGATGGATGTGACGCCCCGGCACCGTGATCCGGCAGACGCCATCGTGGTGCTGATTGAAACCACCAAACGACGCTACGGCCTGGTGGTGGATGAGCTGGTGGGGCAACAGCAGGTGGTGATCAAGAGTCTGGAACAGCACTACAAGCGGGTACCTGGCACCGCCGGGGCCACCATCATGGGTGACGGCAGTGTGGCAATGATCCTGGATGTGGAGTCGCTCGCTGACATTGTCCAGGACCCGATTGAGGAGGCCATATGAGCAGACAGAAGGACCAGGGTGATGGGGCCCAGGTGACCCGGACCGATGTACGGGAGTACCTGACCTTTTCCCTGGGGGACGAGCACTACGCCCTGGACATTATGGCGGTCAAGGAAATCCGGGGTTATGAGTCGGTTACCCGCATCGCCAATGCCCCGGATTTCATCAAGGGGGTGATCAATCTGCGGGGAGACATCGTTCCCATTGTCGATCTGCGGATCAAATTCAATGTCGGTGAAGCCACCTACAACGAGTTCACGATTGTCATCGTGCTCCAGGTTCATGAGCGCATGGTGGGGATCGTGGTGGATGGAGTGTCCGATGTCATTGCCCTGTCGAGGGAGGAACGCCGACCGCCACCGGAATTCGGGGTGGCGTTTGACAGCCGTTTCCTGGTCGGTCTGGCCAGGGTGCAGGAGCACATGGTGATCCTTGTGAACATCGAGGCACTGATCACCAGCAACGAACTTGGTCTAGTGGATATCGCCACCCAGGAGTCCGAAAATGCCAACTAATCCGTCTCACACCCTCAGCAGTGATTCCCCCTATCACGGTTCCGGGCAGGCTGCGGCCGGTGCGGGTGCGACTGCTTCCCCGGTGCCCGGATTTGGCTTGCCGGTGTCCCGTCAGCTCCAGCTATCAGCCGGAGTGCCGTTGATACTTGTGTTGGTCCTCAGCCTGGTTGCGTTGCTGGGCGCCGGTAACGACTCCCTGGTGATGATGTTGATGGCCTTCAACCTGCTGACGGTGATTGTCGGCGGTCTGCTGATTTACCTGGCGGTCCGTCGCCTTCAGGGGGCCCTTGGGGGCGAGCCCCGCGAGTTGCGGCTGGCGGCTGAAGCGCTGGCGGACCAGCGGCTGGACCAGGCATTGCTTTCGCCAGACCACAGTAAGGGCTTGGGTGCCCATTTGCTGCGCCTGCGTGAACGGCTGGTGGAAGGCGAACGGGAATCCGAATTCAACGTACGCATCCGTCAGGCCGTAGACAGTGCAAACACCAACATCATGATTGCCGATGCGGAGCGCAACGTGGTTTACATGAACGACTCCGTGCGCCGCATGTTGCAGGACGCTGAGTCGGAGATCCGCAAGGATCTGCCCAACTTCCAGGTTGATGGTGTGCTGAACAACAGCATCGACCGCTTCCACAAGAACCCGGCTCACCAGATGCAGATGCTGGAACGGTTGACGTCAACCCACCGGGCTGAAATCCGCCTCGGGAGCCACACCTTCGGGCTGATTGCCAATCCCATATTTGCCAGGGACGGTCGCCGACTCGGTACCGTGGTGGAGTGGAAGGACCGCACCCAGGAGCTGGAAGTGGAAGCCGCGGCGGTATTCAACACCCGTATCCGGCAGGCGGTGGACAACTCCAGCAACAACATCATGATCGCCGATGCTGATCGCAACGTGGTGTATATGAACAAGGCGGTGGAGGATATGTTGCGGAATGCGGAAGCACAGATTCGCCGCGACCTGCCGCAGTTTGATGTCGATCGCATACTCAATGGCAGTATCGATCGCTTCCACAAGAATCCGGCCCACCAGATGCAACTGCTGGGCAATCTACAGGGCACTTACCGTGGCCAGATCACCCTGGGCGACAAGACTTTTGGGCTGATCGCCAATCCCATCTTCGGCGCCGGTCAGGAACGCCTGGGAACCGTCGTCGAGTGGCTGGACCGGACCCACGAACTCAAGGCCGCCAATGACGTGACTACTCTGGTTCAGGCGGCCTCGGCCGGAGACTTCAGTCAGCGTATTCCCCAGGATGGCAAGGAGGGTTTCTTCCTGGAGCTGGCCAACGGCCTCAACCAGTTGATGGATACCTCGGACAAAGGTCTGAATGACATCGCCCGGGTGCTGGGCGCTATCGCCGAGGGTGATCTGACCGAGAGAGTGGATGCGGAGTACCAGGGCACCTTCCTGAAGCTGAAAGACTTCTGCAACCGCACCACTGAAAACCTGACACGGATGCTCGGAGAAATCCGGGGGGCGTCAGACACCATTCTGACGGCCTCCAATGAGATTGCCCAGGGTAACGCAGACCTGTCGGCCCGAACCGAGCAGCAGGCGTCCAGTCTTGAAGAAACCGCTTCCAGCATTGAAGAACTGACCTCCACCGTTCGGACCAACACCGACAACGCCAAGCAGGCCAATGTCCTGGCGGAACAGGCGACCGATGTGGCCACCGACGGCGGTGATCTGATCCGTCAGGTGGTGACCACCATGGAGTCCATCAACCAATCGGCCCAGAAGATCAACGACATCATTGGGGTGATTGATGGCATTGCGTTCCAGACCAATATCCTGGCGCTCAATGCTGCGGTCGAGGCGGCCCGGGCCGGTGAGCAGGGCCGGGGGTTTGCCGTGGTCGCCTCGGAGGTGCGTACCCTGGCCCAGCGTTCTGCAGACGCTGCCAAGGATATCAAACAGCTGATCTCCGATTCGGTGGCCAAGATCGAAGGTGGCAATACCCTGGTGAACAAGTCCGGCGAGACCATGACCGAGATCGTGACGGCCATTAAACGGGTTAACGACATTATGTCGGAGATCGCCGCTGCGTCGGTGGAACAGGCCAGTGGTATCGAAGAAGTCAATACGGCAGTTGGCCAGATGGACGAGATGACCCAGCAGAATGCGGCGCTGGTGGAAGAGGCCGCGGCCGCGGCAGAAAGCCTGCAGTCGCAGGCGGGACAGCTTCAGCACAACGTCAGTGTGTTCCGGCTTGATGACAGTGGCACGGCAGCCTCTGTGGCACCGATGGCACCGATGGCACCGATGGCGCCGTCGCGACCGGCAGCCAGGCCGGCAACAGCCGCCTCGGTTCGCAAACCCGCTGCCAGGCCCGGCAAGGTCAATGCGCCGGAGAGTGAGGATGACGACGATTGGGAATCCTTCTAGGCGGCGCTGAGCAGCGGTCATTGCCATGACAGTCAACGAACCCGATCGGGAGTTCCCTTACCGCCGGGAGGACTTCGACGCTATTCGCCAACGGCTGTATCAGGTCGCCGGTATCAGCATGTCCGACAGCAAACAGCAGTTGGTGTACAGCCGAATCTCCCGACGGCTGCGGGCCCTGGGGCTGGCGAGCTTTGCGGACTATCTGATGTACCTTCGGCACCACGGTGAGGAGCAGCAGGAGTTCGTCAATGCCCTGACCACTAACCTGACGGCATTCTTTCGGGAGTCCCATCATTTCGATCTCTTGAAGCGTTACCTGCAGGCCCACGCCGCCCCCGGCCATCGCTTCCGGCTCTGGTGTGCGGCGTCCAGTACCGGGGAGGAGCCCTATTCAATGGCCATTGCGGCGTTGGAAGCTTTGGGGGAGGCTCCACCGGTCAAGATTCTGGCTACCGATATCGATAGCCGGGTACTGGCGGTTGCCGCTGCCGGCATCTATGACCTGGAGCGGGTACGGGATATCAGCCGGGAGCGCCTGAAACGGTTTTTCCTGAAGGGTGCCGGTGGTCAGACCGGTCGGGTCAAGGTTCGCCGGCAACTGCGTGAGCTGGTGGAGTTCCGCAGCCTTAACCTGCTGGCACCGCAATGGTCATTAAAGCCCGGTTTCGACCTGATCTTCTGCCGCAATGTAATGATCTACTTTGATAAGCCCACTCAGGCCCGGTTACTGGATCGGATGCTGGGACTGCTGTCGCCGGAGGGGCTATACATTGCCGGGCATTCGGAGAGCTTTGCCCATATGTCCGATCGGGTGCGGCTGGTGGATAAAACCACCTACCGGGCGGTGCCGATGGCGGGGCGCGAGGTGCGCGCTTGATGCCAACGGTGGGGCAGTGGGCGAGAGACCATTACCTGGACCGCCATTTCGGTCGCATGGCAACCAAACTACTGCCGGGGGAGTACTACGCTACCCGTGATACCGAGGTTATTGTGACCGTGCTCGGGTCCTGTGTGGCCGCCTGTCTGCTGGACCCGGAATCCGGTGTGGCGGGGATGAATCATTTCCTGCTGCCTGACAATGGCGACGGAGATCAGGCGCGTTCGGCTCGTTACGGTGTTCATGCCATGGAGCTGTTGTACAACCAGTTGGTGGCGCTGGGTGCGGATCGGCGCCGTATCCAGGCCAAGGTATTTGGCGGTGGTCAGGTAATTGAGGGCATGACCCACAACCCGGTGGGCCAACGTAATGCTGTCTTTGTGCGTGACTTCCTCGCCCGGGAGGGGATTCCGCTGGTGGCGGAGGATCTGCTGGGGGATTGCGCCAGGAAGGTGTTCCTGTTCACCGATACTGGTCAGGTATGGGTCAAGAAAATTCGCAACTACAAAAACGACACGATCCAGCAACGCGAGCGGCAGTACCGTGAGCGGGCAAAACGGGCAGCCGTTGAAGGAGCCTGGGATCTGTTTGTGCAGTAGCCATATCGGCTTCTTGAGCGGCGGGATCAGGGGAGGACAAGATCATGACCATATCCGTCCTGGTGGTGGACGATTCGGCGCTGATACGGCAGGTGTTGGGGGAGATGATTCGTACCGCTCCCGGCTTTCACCTGGTTGGGGCCGCGAATGATGCCTATGCGGCCCGTGATCTGGTCAATGCTCATGCCCCGGACGTCATCACGCTGGATATTGAAATGCCCCGAATGGATGGACTGTCGTTCCTGGCGAGATTGATGAAAGCCCGTCCCACGCCTGTGGTGATGGTGTCCACACTTACCGAAGATGGCGCCGAGGCAACGCTCAAGGCCCTTGAGCTGGGGGCAGTGGACTTTGTCGCCAAGCCCAAGCTTGACATCCGCCGCAACCTTGAGAGCTATCGCGAGGAGCTGCTGACCAAACTGCGAGCCGCGGCCGCTGCCCGCGATGCCATCCGCCGTCGGGCAGGTCAGAGGTCCGGGGCCAGCCGGCCCGTGCCGACAGAGCTGTCCGTGCAGGGAACGGAGCAGGTGGTGGCGATAGGCGCCTCCACCGGTGGCACCGAGGCCATCAAGACCCTGCTGGAACAGTTACCCATTGGTATGCCCGGGGTGGTCATGACCCAGCATATGCCACCGGGGTTTACCCGCTCCTTCGCGGAACGACTTGATCGCAGCTGCCGGTTGAAGGTGGCGGAGGTCCGAGGGGGGGAACGGATTCTGCCGGGCCATGCCTATCTGGCGCCTGGTGATCGACATCTCCTGGTACAGCGGTCTGGTGCCGATCTGGTCTGCCAGTTGTCGGACGCCGAACCGGTTC
The DNA here is from genome assembly GCF_023156385.1 of Marinobacter xestospongiae. Taxonomy (GTDB): domain Bacteria; phylum Pseudomonadota; class Gammaproteobacteria; order Pseudomonadales; family Oleiphilaceae; genus Marinobacter; species Marinobacter xestospongiae. The sequence goes on along the minus strand of NZ_JAKZAK010000002.1, from coordinate 106,236 downwards.
ATCGCCACCGACCGGCGGTGGATGTGATGTTTGACTCCGTCGCCCAGTGCTGCGGGGCCCGTGCAACTGGCGTTCTGCTGACCGGGATGGGGAAGGATGGCGCCGCTGGACTGCTGGCGATGCACCAGCGAGGGGCCAGAACCCTCGCCCAGGATGAGGCCAGCTGCGTGGTGTATGGCATGCCAAAAGAGGCCGTCAGGCTCGGTGCGGTAGATGAGGAAGTGCCGCTGGGGGCGATGGCTGCGACGCTGGTAGAACACCTGCAGCGAGTCAGTCGGGGGAACCGGGTGTGACCTCCAGCGACGCTGATCAGGCCCTCGGCGACTACATCGGGTCCATGTTTGACCCGCCGTTGCCGCCGGGGCTGAAAGATCTGCAGACGCTGTTCCCGCCATCGGCATCTCCGGAGCTTCGTGGTCGTGCCCTGCAGTGCACCTGGCGGTCCCGCCCGGAGCCGCCCGAGGCAGTAACCGCGGCGTTGTTCCTGTGGCTGTTGTGGCGTCAGCTTCCCCCCGGTGCGCTGCGTCAGGCATTGATACGCCAGGGCCTGATGTTGGTGGTCAATGGTACATCGATGGGACCGGCACTGGCTTCGCGAGAGCGTGTTGACTAGATTGATAGTTGCACACTGGCGGTTGTCCTGGCGCGAAACGTCTCAGTGCCCTTCAGCGGCGCCGTAGAGGGTTGCAGGATACGGTGGCTTTCCCCCATCACAGGGAGTGTTGGTGCTATGGAAAGACCTGGGATGTTTTTCGCGGTGGTCTGGATTTCGTTGTTCTCCATGGCCTGGGCGGGGTTGGCTCGTGCGGAGACGATGGTGTTGTCCACCTTCTCCGGCTCGGGGCTCACGCTGGTGCAGGAGCCCATCATCCGCGAAGCATACCGTCGACTGGGAATCGAACTGGAGATTCTTCAGCTGCCCGCTGAACGGGCGTTGCAGATGGCGAGCCGTGGACAGGTGGATGGCGAGGTCGCCCGGCTGGCAGTGGTTAGGGAGCAGTACCCCAACCTGGTGATGGTGCCGGAGCCGCTGTTTCTGATTGAGAATGTGGTCTTCAGCAAGGACATCAGTTTCCCGGTGGATGGCTACCGGAGCCTGCTGCCATACCAGGTGGTGACTCTCCGGGGCTATAAACACTTTGAAGAGCGGCTGTCGTCCCTGAATGTCGACTTCAGCCTGCTGCCCACCTATGAGCAGGTTTTGCAGACCATCGACAAGAACCGCTTTCAGCTGGCCCTGCTGACACGCCTGGATGGCCTGAAGACGCTGTCCGAGTTAGACGTTAGTGGGGTTTTTGCCCTGGAGCCGCCGTTGGAAGTTGTGCCGGCTTACCACTTCCTGCATCGTAAGCATGCCCACCTGGTTCCACGACTGACCCGGGTCCTGCGGGAAATGAGGCAGGCCGGGGTGATTGAGCAGATCCAACTGCGTGTGCAGCAGGAACTAGTGTCCCGTGTGGTTAATTCGCTGGCCTACTGAACCACTGAAAATGTTGAGAGCAAGGCGCGGTAATGAAGATATGGTGGCTCCATATCGAGTTAGCGCAACGCGGCTATCAACATTTTCAGTGGCTCCCAAAGGGTGCCATTCTGGGGCTCTGGGTCGGTGTTGCCAGCGCTTGATGTGGAACCACCACACCTGCGCACTGGCGCCTTGGCCAAGAGCCCCAGAACGGCGCAGTAGGTCAGCGAATTAACCGCACGGGACACCAGCGGCGGGGGTCAGTCATTGATGCCCGCCGGTGGGTAACCCGACAACAACAATCACCGGGAGTCACCACCATGTCTACGCAAGTTATCCTGCCCCGCCTGATGCAGGTTGGAGCGGAAGCCGCTGCCCAGTTGCCCGAGGTTCTGGCCAGCCTGGGTTGCAACAGGCCGTTGATCATCACCGACCCGATGATGGTCAAGCTGGGGTATGTGGACCAGATTCGTCAGTTGCTCGAGCAACAGCAGTTCCCTGTCGAAGTATTTGCCGATACGGTGCCGGAGCCGACCGTCAGTTCCATTCAGGCCGGCGTTGAGCGGGTGCGGCAGGGCGAGTTCGATTGTCTGGTCGCCCTTGGCGGAGGCAGCCCGATCGATAGCGCCAAAGCCATTGGCATTCTCGGCTGCCATGGTGGCGAGATGCGGGACTACCGCTTCCCACGTCAGGTGAATGAGGCCGGGTTGCCTTTGATCGCTATTCCCACCACCGCTGGTACCGGCTCTGAAGCGACCCGGTTTACCATCATTACCGATGACGATACCGACGAGAAAATGCTCTGCGTAGGCCTGGGGTTCATGCCGGTGGCTGCACTGGTGGATTTTACCCTGACCCTCAGTCTGCCGGCCCGAACTACCGCTGATACCGGTATTGATGCCCTGACCCACGCGATCGAGGCCTACGTCAGTCGTAAGGCCAGCCCCTACAGCGATCAGCAGGCGCTGGCGGCAATGCGCCTGATCGGCCCTAACCTGCGGCGGGTGTATCGTGATGGCAGTGATCGGGAGGCCCGTGAAGCCATGATGCTGGGATCAACACTGGCGGGTATTGCTTTCTCCAACGCCTCGGTGGCCCTGGTTCACGGTATGAGCCGCCCCATCGGTGCGGCGTTCCATGTGCCCCATGGTTTGTCCAATGCGATGCTGTTACCCACCGTCACGGAATTCTCGATCCCGGCGGCGGAGACCCGTTACGCTGACTGCGCCCGGGCCATCGGTGTCGCAGAGGTGGAGGATGGAACAGCCGCTGCCAATGACAAGCTGTTGGCGGAACTGAAGTCACTGAACAAGGATCTGGAAGTGCCTACCCCGGCGGCGTTTGGCATCGAACGCGACGCGTTCTTTGACATCATGGCGACCATGGCGGAACAGGCCCTGCAATCCGGCTCGCCCGGTAACAACCCGCGGGTGCCCACAGCAGAAGAGATCGTCAGCCTGTACCGGGCGTTGTGGTAGCGCGTCACTCGGCCGATTCGTCCAGCAGCTCTTCCCGTTCACGCCGGTATTCCTCGTAGGACCGGTTGTGGGACTGCATACACTGTTCGTAAGCGTCCTTCGGCAGGGTTGGGCAGGCCTGTGTCTGGTTTCGCTGGATCTCCTCGTAGGCCAGTTTTGATGAACAGCCTGCTGTGCTCAGTGCCAGTGTGCACAACAGCAGGCTGGATTTGAGTCTTTGACGCATTGGCTTCTCCCTTTCATGGTTGCCTATACCTGCTTTCCGCCGGAACTCGTTCCAATCACCGTGGACGCGGGCTTTTGGGGCTATGGTAGACTCGAACTGCCTCGAGTCGAGGCTCCAGTATAGTGAATGGGAATGGAGTGGCGGTGCAACAAAGAGACAATCTGATACTGGTAGGCATGCCCGGAAGCGGCAAAAGCACCGTGGGTGTGCTGTTGGCCAAGTCCCTGGCTCTGGGGTTTGTCGACACGGACCTGCTGATCCAGCAGGCCGAAGGGCGTACGCTTCAGGCCATTGTCGACACGGAGGGCTACCAGGCGCTGCGGCGGATTGAGGAACGGGTATTGTGCCAGGTCTGTGGCAGTCAGCGGGTGATCTCGACCGGTGGCAGTGCGGTGTACAGCGAGCGAGCCATGGCCCACCTGGGTGCCATGGGGGTGGTGGTGTTTCTGGAGGTCGCCCTGCCGACCTTGCGTCAGCGCCTGGGCGACTTCAGTCTGCGAGGGATCTCGAAACCGCCCGGGCAATCGCTCGAGGCGTTGCTGGATGAGCGCAATCACCTGTACCGGCGTTACGCCGATCTGACCATTGTCAGCGATGGTCGCAGCCAGCATGAGGTCTGTGAGGCCATCGTGGCGGGGTTGCCGGAGAAGTGGCGAACATCATGAGAATGCGAGCGGTAAAGCGGACGATTGCCCTGGTGGTGTTGATGGTGGGTTTGCTGAGCGGGTGCCAAAGCTGGCAGGAACAGCGCCGTATTGGGGCCATGGTCCAGGCGGTGGATGAGGCGATCGCCCACCCGGCTGATCCTGCGGCCCTGCAAACGGTGGTTCGTTACGGCCTGGATTCCCGACATTACGTGATGATTCGGGGCTGGCTTGCCCTGGAGCTTCAGGGCGTGGAAAGCCAGCTTGCGGCCACCCGTAACCCCGAGGATAAGGCTAGATTCCAGTCCAGGGCGGCCTTCCTGCGTCAGGCGATCCGGCGTATTGATCTAGAATAGATCCTGATCCGGAGCTCCTTAAGCCGACCCGCTGGAACACCGGTGCCTATTAGCGCAATTCGTTCCTAAAGACTTTTGCCAAACCGCCGATAACCTGCCCACAAGGTCGCCGGAACCGGATTCCGGCCCAGGCAGGAGGTTTATCGCATGGCTTTTCCCATCACCGGCCCGGGGACGGATACCCCCAACCGTTTCAATGTTGATACGTCCGCCCGCCGGCAGGCCAGTACACCGGCGCCACGGGTAATGACGGACACCTCGTCATCCCAGGTACGCACTCCCCAGGACGCCATTAACGTACTGAAAACCCGGCTTGACCAGCAAATGCAGCAGGTGCTTGGCAACCCCGAAAAGGGGGCCGCAAGAACCGACGTGCCTGCGTTTGAACCGCCCAGCGCTGCCGATGTTGCTTCTCGCATGCTTGGCTTCGTTCAGGCCCGGCTGCAGCAGGAGGCGGACAGTGGCGCCGACCAGGAACGTCTGGCGAATCTGCTGGAGCAGGCCCGCGCCGGAATCGAGAAGGGATTCGGTGAAGCCCGCGAGCAGATCAAGGCGTTGGGAATGATGAACGACACCCTGGCTGCCGATATCGACGACAGCTTCGGCCGTATTCAGGAGGGCCTGGACGACCTTGAGGCCCGTTTCCTGGGTAATCAGGAGCCCTCCGCCCCCGGTGCGGTGGAACGGTCCTCCATGACACAGGTGGAGGCTTCATCCCGAAATGCCCTGCAGTTTGAGGTGCGGACTCAGGACGGCGACATCGTTACGGTCTCAATGAACGAACGGGCCTACGCCGGTGCCCGAACCTCATCCGTTCAGGGAGAGAATGGCAGTGCCTCCTCATCAACGGCGGTCAGCCTGTTCTCCGGCCGCTATGAGTTTTCGGTGGAAGGTGAGCTGGATGAAGGTGAGCGCCAGGCGTTGACGGAGCTGTTCGAGGATGTTCAGTCTGTCTCCAGCCGCTTCTTTGATGGCGATGTACAGGGCGCGTTTGAGGCTGCCCAGTCTCTGGGAATCGGTGGCGAAGAGCTGGCCAGTTTCAGCCTTAATCTGTCCTCCACCCGCACGGTGCGGGCATCCACCTACGAGTCTGTGGCTCAGCAGAACTCACCTTCAACGCAGCTCAGACCGCTGGGGGATCTGGCCCAGTCGATCCGGCAGCTGGGTCAGGATGCCCTGAACAACGGCTTGGACACCGACACCCTGGGTAGCCTGATGACCCGGATGATGGACGACCTGCGCCAGCTGTCCCGGGGCGATGAAGAGCCCGCGAGCCAGGACTACATGGGCGACTTCTTCAACCAGATCCTGCAGCGTCTGCAATCGACCGGCACCGATGCCGCCGGTACTGAGCCTGGCAGTGATGCCGACAGTGGCGATGCAGATGCAGGGGAGACTGGCGACAGGTCCTCAGAGGCTTCCTGAGTCTGACCTGGCTGTGGGCATAACCAGCCGTTAGTACAGAAAGCGAGCGGGCCATCCCGCTCGCTTTTTTTGTGGTGGTGGGCGCGGTCAGGGGCTACCGACGGCAGGCAGCCTCGGGGGTGTTCGCAACCACCGTGCTGAAGTGATAGCTGTAGTCGTCGCCAATGGCCTGGGTGCCGTCCTCGCCAGCGTGTCTGCCGATGATCCAGGTGTCTGTTTTGGCGATACCGGCAGCGGCATAGGCAGAAATGTCGGTATCGGCGTTGCCGTAAGCGCGAATGATGTCCAGGCCAACTGTGTCTTTCAGATAGCGGACGTAGTCCGTCTTGAACGACAGGGTGTTGGGCGGTATCGGCCCGTCACCGTAAGGGTTGGAGTGATAGTGCCAGGGTAACAGGTCATAGTGGTCGAACCAGGGGCGGGCGTCACTGGTGACCCAGTAGGGACGCGCCGTCAGGTACAGGATCTGGTAGCCTTTGTCGCGGTAGGCTTCGACGGTCTCCGGGGCATAGGCATGGGTCTGCGCGGTCTTGATGCCGACATAGTCAGCGTAGGCCTCAAAGTCGTTGAGGGTCAGTGTGCCGTCGATGTCAAACAACACGGCCTGGCGCCCGGGGTCGACGACGCTCAGGTAGCCATCGACGGTGGTCAGGTCGCCTTCCACCACCATTCTCACCCGGTACTCTCCCACCGCCTTATTGACCGGCACGTAGATTTTGCCATCAGAGTCGGTGCGATAGCGGCCGAGGTACTGCCAATCCGTCATATCACCGCCATACAGGTAGACACGGATGTTTTCGTCTTCCAGGTCTCTGTGCAGGACCGGGTCATAATCAAACTTGCCAATCAGCGTGGCGTCGTTGCCGGCGGCCACAATGGCGTCGTGGATCATGTGCTGTGGGCGGTAGATGCCCGACAGCAGGGTATTGCCAAAGTGGCGAAAGCCTTCGCGGTCCGGCAGTTCCAGTGCCGGGGCAGAGAGGGGCGCGGTATAGTCCGGGCAGCTGTCGGCCAGTGCTGGTGCTCCGGCGACCAGCAGCCCGCAGGTGGTGAAGGCGATGAGGTGCTGTTTCATGGGGAAACTCCTGATTGTTGTTGTGACTGGAGCCATCTGGCTTAGGATAAAAGCCAAACTACCTCGAAAAGGTAGCAAAAACGTGACAGGGTGTCGTAGGCGGTGGTTCTCAGTTTGTCGTTGGCATTGACCAGGTGTCGATTTCTGTGCTCACCATTCGACAAGGGTGTGAGGGCTGGAGCTGATTCTGCATAAGCAGGTGGGTTCAGCCTGAGAGCGTCTGATCATCAAGGAGATTGATATGAGCTACGTTGATGGATTCGTTGCCGCTGTTCCAACGGCACGCAAGGAGGAATACCTGGAGCACGCCCGGCTGGCTGCGACGGTGTTCAAGGAGCACGGCGCCACCAGACTGGTGGAATGCTGGGGAGACGATGTGCCCGAGGGTAAGTTGACCTCATTCCCCATGGCGGTGAAATGCGAGCCTCATGAAACGGTGTGCTTCTCGTGGATTACCTGGCCTTCGAAGGAGGCCCGTAACCGCGGTATGGATAAGGTAATGACCGATCCCCGCCTACAGGGGGAGATGCCTTTCGACGGCAAGCGCCTGATCTATGGCGGCTTCGATATGTTGCTGGATCTGTAGGTTGAGAAAGGCCACACCGTGTGTCGGTGTGGCCCGTACTTTTTAACGCACTAGCAGAAGCGCATTGCTTGAAACGCACCGCTAGAAATGCACGACGTGAGGCCGTACCAGGCGCTCATAATCCTGATAGGTCATCTGCATGACTTCGTCGTGACTGCCGGCATTGAAGGTGATGGTGTCATCTTCCCGTAGATGCTCGCTGACGAAGGTTTCCATACCATACAGGTTGCCAAAGGGTGGCATGGTACCTACGTCACAGTCCGGAAAGGCATTCCGCAGTTCGTCTTCGGAGGCAAGGCTGATGTCATCGGAGCCCAGGGCCCGGCCGAGTTCCAGCAGGTGCACATGGTCCGTTGCGGGCAATACCGCCATGCCGACTTTGCCGTGGGTCTTGAAGATCACGGATTTGGCGAACTCCCGTCCCGGCACATGGGTCACCTCGGCGGTGCGCATGGCATCGGCGGTGGACGGGTGCAGTTCGGTGCGGAATTTCACCGGATGGTCGTCGAGGAAGCGTTGCAGCCGTTCGCTGATCATGGCTCGTCCCTCCTTTCGGGGTGGGTTTGACTCTCCCTGTCGGTGCCGGTGGCCGTGTTACTTCGCTCGTAGGACGCTGGGTAGGCCGGCCTTACCGGTGGTCCAGATTACAGTATAGCGCCGCTTGGCCTGCTCGTATCCGCAAGGGATGCGCTGTTCTTGGTACCTGGGCTGGCAGGAACGGTGCTGGCCAGAAAGCTGGCGATGTTTCGGAACGCCTCTTCGGCCTGCGGCAGTTCCGGGGTAAAGAAATGCCACACGTGCACCATATGAGGCCAGGTCTGCAGTTCGATCGGGGAACCGGCGCGCTCGGCCTTTCGGGCATAGCGGCGGGCATTATCCAGCAGCATCTCGGTCTCGCTGACCTGAATCAGGGTTGGGGGCAGATTGGCGAGCGAGTCCTGCAGAGGGGAGACGGCGGGGTCTGCCGGGCGCACTCGTGCCAGCAGCCACAGCCCCCAGTACAACAGCGGCCGCGGTACCCGGGTCAAAGCGCCGAAAGCCGGTCCCAGCATTGGGTCCGAGGCCAGATTCGCGCGTAGAGAGGGCGAAGTGAAAGACAGATCAGTGGACGGACACAGCGCAACGGCCGCGTCGGCCGGGCGGAGTCGGTGATCCCGCGCCCAGGCCAGCAGGGCCAGGGTGTGGCTACCGCCGGCAGAGTCTCCGGCGATGACCATCGACGTCAGGGGCGCGGGGCCGTGGGGGCCGTTGGTGAGGAGCCAGCGGTAGGCCTGCTGGCAGTCCGCCAGACCCTGATGAAAACGGTGTTCAGGAAACAGTCGATAGTTCACCGCGAATACCGCCATCCCGGTCAACTCAGATAGCCGGGAGGTGATGGTGCGGTGGCTGTAAGCGCTGCCGGCCATCCAGGCTCCGCCGTGGACATACAGCAGACGGCGGTCGGGATCTGCGCCGTCGGCCATGACCCACTCGCCGTCCAGGCTATGGCCGTGGGCATCACAGGTCACCAGTGGCCGAAAGTGGGCCTTGAAGGTTTTGCCATCGCCCAATTGGTCGAGCATCTGGCGCATGGCTTCAACCCTTTGCCGGAACGGCAGGTTGCGCTCCATCCGATTGAACTCGGCCAGTCGCTCCAGCACACTGCGTTGCGCTTCATCCGGTGTGGCCGGCGGGCAGTCCGGGAGCGGTGCATCCAGGTGGCTGTGGTTGCTGCCGCTGAGCCAGAACCGGGTCAGCAGTGCCAACAGAACCAGGGCTGCCAGTATCAGCCAGAACATCACCAATCTCCCCTGAATCATTGTTTTAACGGTCACTTACCACGCTTTGGCAGCTTACCGGAATGACCAATATTACGCATTGAAATAATCTTGCAACATCTGGACAATCCTCGCTCGTTTCTGTTAACCCTGGCATCTCCCCCCACTGTATAAGGCTGCATTCACCTGACCGTCACGCGATTGGTCGGGGCCTTCGGCGTTGTGGCGGCAGGTGCCCATTGCTACCGTGAGGACATACAAATGGGCGGACCATTGGCGGATCTGGTATTCCAGAGCTACGGACGTTGCTGCAAGGACGAGCAGTTCTTCGTCGATTTCTACACCCACTTCATGGCCAGCTCACCGGCAATCAAGGAGCGATTTGCCAATACCGACATGCCGGCCCAGCGCCATCTGCTGCGTAACGGCATCATGCAGCTGGTACTGTTTGCTCGCGGCATGTCGGATCGCAAGCTTCGCGCCCTCGGTGAGTCTCACAACCGCCATGGCTACAACATCCCGGCCGAATGGTATGTGCTCTGGCTTGATTCCCTGATGAAGACCGTCGCCAAACACGATCCCGAGTACGATCGCAGTCTGGAACAGGCCTGGCGGGATGTGCTCCAGCCAGGCATTGACCTGATCAGCGAGGCTTACTGACCGTTACCGGTGACAGCTCCGGGGCGCACTCCAGGCCCCGGGGCTTGCCAACGAAAGGCAGTACACTCGCCAATCCCGCTGCGCCCAGCAGCGCACCCACCCACAGGGGCGATTGCCAGCCCCAGCCTGCTGAAATGGCAGCGCCCCCCAGCCAGGCCCCCATCCCCAGCCCGATATTGATCACAGACGTGTGTACTGTGTTCACCAAAGGACCCGGCAAGGCGATCGCCATGACACGGGCAATCATCGCCGGATTCATCGGAATACCGGTCAGGCCAATCACAATGACCATCGCCAGGCTCATCCAGCTTGATGTGGCATTGAGTGCAAATGTGGCCATGGCAAGTGTCAGCAGGGCCATACCAGCCATCAGGACAGGGTAGGTATGGCGATCCGCCAGTCTGCCCACCACCAGATTGCCGACAACGGTCGCTCCGCCATACATCGCCAACAGCCATGGCAGGTCGGCCTGACGAAAACCCGTCACTTCCGTCAGAATCGGGGCAAAGTAACTGAAGCCGGCAAAGGTCGCACCGATGATCAAGGCACTGGTGCCATAGGCGGCCCAAAGTGCCGGCTTACGGAATTCCGCCAGTTCCTGGCGAAGGCTGGTCGTGGCGGGCGGGTGGCCCGCAGGGGCGAGTCGGGCGATGGCGAGGGTGCAGGCAATGGTGACGCCGGTGACGCTCCAGAAGCTGGCGCGCCAGCCCAGCCATTGCTCGATCATGGTGGTCAGCGGCATGCCCAGCACGGTGGCCAGCATCAATCCGGCAAAGACCAGTGAACTGGCCCGACCGCACCGTTCGGGAGAGACCACCTCGGCGCAGATGGCGAGGGCAATGCCGAAGCAGGCCGACGCCGCCACGCCGGTCACTACCCGTGCGACGGCCATGACGGCATAGCTGTCTGCCTGGGCCGCCAGTGCCTGGGCGATGGCGTAGCAGGCGAGTAGCGCCAACAGCGCGCGCCGGTTTGGCACGCCGCGGTGGAGAATGAGTAGGGTCAGCAGCGGCCCCCCGATAACCATGCCGCCGGCGTAGAGGGAGATCAGTGTGCCGACGTCACTGACGTCAACCGACAGCGCCGAGGCCAGGGCCGGCATCATGCCGGCAACCATAAACTCGGACGTGGTCAGCGCAAACAGGGTAAGACTGAGCAGGTAAACGATGGGAGGCATGGAGGCTCCTGTTGTGGGCTAAAAAGTGGAATGGTCGTTACAAAATTGGGGGCAAAAAATAATTGGTGTTCGACGAAAAGGTGTTGAGCGTTTTAGGGAGCCTCTCATTAACTCCGGATCGCCTCTGCACGATCCGCAGCCCATGGCCGCAGGTGATCCGGAGTTAATCAGAGGCTCTTAAAGTCTTGCCAGGGTGTCGTTGACGATGTCGGTCAGAAATTCCCGCTCAGGCCGCGACTGGCCGAGCACCCGCAGGCCGTAATAGCCGGCCATGTAGCCCCGGGCCAATTGCCGGGGTGGCTGGTCGGTGCGCAGCTCGCCGAGCTGTTGGCCTTCGGTCATCAGTTCGGTCAGTCGGCGTTCGATCCGGTCCAGATAGGCATCATTGATGCGTTTTACGACCAGGTCCTGGTGGTTACGTTCGAGCACCGAACGCAGCGCCATGCAACTGCGCTGGCAGTTGGGGTCCAGGTCGGCGGTGATGCCCCATTCCATTAGGGCCCGAAGGCGGTGGCGAACGCTGTCGTCCCGGTTGAGGATCTCCAGCTGTGCCTGCAAGCCCAGGTCCTGATAGCGCCTGAGTGCCTGTTCAAACAGTTGCTGCTTGCTGCCAAAGGCGTTGTACAGACTGCCCCGTCCGAGCCCGGTGCCTTCACACAGGGCCTGCGCCGACGTGCCTTCGTAGCCGTGTTGCCAGAACACCTCCATCGCTGCGTCGATGACGGCCTGGGCATCAAACTGTCTGGGTCTGCCACTCATTGGGGGTTCCGGTGGATGTGTGTCAGGCTACTTTAGTCATTATGGAACGATCAGTCAATAATCGCGGGCGGTGTCCGGTTCGGCTAACCGAGCGGGACACCGGGCTCCGGAACCGCACTGGTTTCAGGGCTTATCGCGCTGGTGGGTGCCCAGGGTACACCTTCTGGGTGTGGGGGCGGCGGAACTGGCGGAACACGGCGACTTCCCAGGGGCGAATGGCCAGCATCATGCTCATCCCGAAGCGCTGGTCGAGCGGCAGGGCCAGGTCCTCCTGGTGACAGTGGCGGAAGTCCAGCGCCAGTCGCCTGAGCTTCTGCTGCATCACGTCGTTGTTGCGTGTCGACAGCATGCCGTTCAGGAACAGGCGCAACTCGCCGGGTCGGTTGAAGCGACACTCAAAGAAATCCGCCTGCACCTGAGATTCAAAGAAGGCCTGGATCGGGCCATTTCTCAGCCAGTGGAAATCGTGGCTGATCAGGGCCTTGATACGATTACCCGGCAGCAGCTCCACCAATCCCATTCGGTCCAGCCTGGCGAGACAGCGGATGATTGTGGGTTCGTCGAGGGTGTAGTTCTCCAGTATCTGGGGCAGGGTCCAGCGATTCAATGCGCAGATGGCGATGAGCAGTAGCGCATTATCCGACACCAGTTCCTTCTCCTGCTCGGGCGTCAGTTGGTCGATGCGGGGCTCGGGCTCCAGGCGTCGTACCAGGTCACTGATTTCCAGCCCCATCAGCCCGCAGATCTGGTCCAGCCGTTTCAGGGAAAACTGCCGCTCCGAAAACAGCCGTTTGACACTGGCTTCCGATAGCGACAGCGCTTCGGCGACCTGCTGGTAGGTCAGGCCGTGTTCCTTCAGTGCCCGTTTGAGGGCGTCCACGATGGCGATTGTCTGTGCCAAGCCGGCTCCTCCATGAATCAATGTATCGATATTTAATACTTTTAGGTTTACGTCCTGCAACCTTTGGGGTTTGTCTGGCTGCGGGCGGTTGCAACGGCAATAGTGGCTGCGCACAGAGACGCTGAGTCGGCGTCTTGCCAGGTCGCCTGAACGTGGGGCGGTTGATGATCCATCCACCAAGGTGTTGGAGGCAAAGATGGAAAACGAACTGAAAAGCAACTCGACAGGATGGCTGTTCTACGTGAAAGCATCGTTTGCAGTCGCCCTGCTGGCGACAGGCGCGGGAATCGTGTTTGCGCCAATCGATCTGCTGGTGAAGGGGTACATGGGCATTTGCGCGCTGTTCCTGGTGAGTACGACCATAACCCTGTCGAAGACCCTTCGTGACGAGCACGAAAGCCAGCGCATCCATAACCGAATCTCCGAGGCTCGGGCCCAGCAACTGCTGAAAGAATACACCGAGTGATGGAAGCGCGAACAAGAGGGGAGTGATGACCATGATGATCTGGAGAAAAGTAGGCACCCTGTTCCGTGCCTCGGCCTGTGAGCCAGCGGAGAAGCTGGTGGATGCCAACGCACTGCGCATCCTTGCCCAGGAGCTTCGGGAGACCGAACAGGCAATGGTGCAGGCCAAGCGGGAGCTGGCGTCGCTGATGGCCGAAGGACGACAGCTGGAGCGCCACAACAGCCAGCTGGAGCGGGTGATCCGGGAACGGGAAACTCAGGCCCGGGAGGCTATGGCGCGGGGTGAAGATGCCCTGGTCGAAGAGTTGGCGGAAGCCATCGCCCGGGACGAGAATCTGTTGACGGAGCAGCGTCAGCACGCTGATCGTCTGGCCTCTCAGGAGAAAAGTCTGCGGGAGCAGCTGCGCCTGGCCGCTCACGCCCTGCAACGCTACAAGCGGGAAATGAGCCTGGCCCGGGCAAATCACAACGCCGAACAGGTGCTGCGACAATTGGGCAGTCAGACATCCGGGCTGCAGGCTCATCTTGGCGATGTGGCTCAGTCAGTAGAGCGTATCCGCTCACGTCAGTCTCACCGCAGTGACGTCAACGATGCGCTGCAGGAGCTGGACCGGGAAGCCAGTGGCGAAGACCTGGAGCAACGCCTGCAACGGGCGGGTATCGCCACTGGCAAGCAGGACGCCAGCGCAGTGCTTGCCCGGCTGCGCGCCGGTAGCGACAGCACTGGCGAAGACGGTCGGGTCACTCGACCGTAACGGTGACGACTTCTGAGGCCACCGGCGGGCTATGGGGAATATGCTGGTGGTCGCCCAGCAGCAACTGCAGGGTGTGTTGCCCTGGCGGCAGGTCCACGGTCACTTCGGTCTGACCACCGCCGAAATGGCGATGGTGATCATCGGCCGGAATGGGCTGATCCGGCGCCGGAAGTTCCTCCACATCGATCAACAGGTGATGATGACCGGTGTGGGCCTGCTCAATGCCGGCAGGTGCCACGCCCATGCCGGCCAGACCAAAGCGGACCTTGACCGGGGAGGTCACGGTTTCGCCATTGGCCGGGCTGATGATGTAAGCGCTGGCATCGTCCGGGGCCGACGAGGCGAGCCCTGCCAGCGGCAGCGAAGCCAGGGCCAGCAGAACGCTGGCGCTCAGGTTGCGTAGCGGGAATGTCATAGTGCCTCTCCTTTTGCGATACGCGGGTTACGTTCCTGTTCGCTTCAGCATAGAAAATCGGGGGAGGCTCCGCTACCGGCATTCACCAAAACCGGTAGCGGATCGGGGTTACTGCGACAGCTCGAGCCGGAAGCCAAAGTCCGCCAGTAGGGTGCGTATCTGCTCGTGGATGGTCTCCGGCGCGGTGATGTGGACGCACTGGCCAAACTTCTTGTCAGCGGTCACCTCAACGGCAATCGGGTGGGGCAGTTCAGCCAGTTCCTGGCGAACCAGATCTGCGACCAGTTGGTGCCTTAATTCCGGTTTGAAGATCTTGCCCACGGCCGTCAGCGGGACTTGATCGACGAACAGGACTTCCTTGGGTACCGCCGCTCGCTCATGGATGGTTTCCCGGCCATGAGCCAGAAGCTCTTCGGCGGACACTCTGGCACCTGGTTTCAATTGTACGAACAGCACCGGCAACTCGCCGACGCGACGGTCGGGCTTACCGACGGCGACAGCCTCCGCGACATCAGGGTGTTGGTAATAGGCTTCTTCTATCATCTGTGGATCGATGTTATGGCCGCCTCGAATGATCAGATCCTTGCTGCGCCCGGTCAGCCAGAGGTAGCCGTCTTCGTCCAGTCGGCCCAGGTCGCCGGTATTGAACCAGCCTTCTTCCACCCACTGGCCGTCGTTCTGGTCCGGCTGTTTGTAGCCGGCGAAGACATTGGGGCCACTGATGGCGACGCAGCCGGACTCGTTGGTGTCGCAGTCGCGAATCCATCGGCCATCGTCATCCACTTCAACAATGCGGATGCCGGTGTAAGGCATGGGCAGGCCGACCGAGCCAACCCGGCGGTCGCCGAACTTTGGGTTGCAGGAGGTGGCGCAGGTGCCTTCGGTCTGGCCATAGCCTTCCAGCAGCACGATACCCGTCTTGGCCTCAAACCGGCGCATCAACTCGGTGGCGAGCGGCGCGGCACCGCACAGGGCGGCATCGAGAGAGGACAGGTCGTGACCGTCCGTCGGTACCTCCAGCAGGGCGCTGAGAATGGTTGGCACACAGCTGAAGAAGGTCACCTGGTATTTTTCCACCAGGTGCCAGAAGTTGGTGAGTACGGCCGGCGTCCGGTAACCCGCCGCGGTGGCCAGAATCACCTGGGCGCCGCGCATCCAGGGTGCGAGTCCGGTCACAAAGACGCCATTGACGTGGAACAGCGGCAAACCACAGAGACAGCGACTGGCGTCATTCAGCTCGACGATGGCGCCCATCAGGTAGCTGCAGCTGACCTCGTTGAAATGGGTGTGGGGCGCCAGCTTGGGCGTGCCGGTGGTGCCACCGGTGTGGAAATACGAAGCGATGTCCGTGGGCTGGATCTGGCGACCGCTGAGCAGACGGTCAGCGGGTTGGGCTGCGATCAGCTGATCAAAGTCGAGCACGGTTTCGGAGAGATAGCTGGCATCCGCCGCATCGCCGGTGACGTTTACCGCCACCAGATAACGTAGGCTCGGGACCTGTTCCCGTACTGCCAGGGCCTTGTCCCAGAGATCAGAGCCGGGGGTGGGTGCCAGGGTAACGAGTACCCGGGTGTTGGCCTCACGAAGGATGCCGGCGACGTGTTCCACGTCCAGCAGCGGATTGATCGGGTTGAAGATGCCGGCAGCCTCGGCCCCCCAGATGGTGAAATGACTCTGGGGCAGGTTGGGCAGCATCATTGACACCACCGACTGGCTCTCGACACCAAGTGCATGGAACGCGTTGGCGGTTTGGGTAATGCGCGCGAACAGCTGGCGGAACGACAGCTCGATGGGCGTTTCCTCGGCGGTTCCGGCCGCCAGGAAGGTCAGGGCTGTGCGGTCGCCGTAGTGTGTCGCGGCCTGTTCGATGGCCTGGTAGGTGCTGGCTGGCAGGTTGCGCTCTGCCAGTGGGGTGGCCTCGAAACGCCGGACGTCGTCCAGGTTGGTGATCTGCACCGTGTCCTTGGGTGAGTACGTCATTATTATGGTTCTCTTTGTTGTGTCTCTGGAGCAGGCTTGTGGTTAGCCTGCTATCTGGATTCTCGCAATACCAATGCGACAGGCAAAGACCCGTTGTATAGGATTTCTGTAACAACGGGCCAGTCTGGTTGCATCGGCGATTGATCTGGGTCAGCTCTTGTTACGGGCCACTTGCCGTTGCTTCGCCTTGCCCCAAGTCTGTAGTAACCTGACCGGTATTCCATCCTACTCGTCGGAATTCGTCCTCATGAGCCGAACCCGGTGCCAACAGACTGCCCAGGACGCGGACAGCACGATTTACAAGGCGCTTTTGGAATCCACCAAAGCCATCCCCTGGAAGCTGGACTGGCACTCCATGGAGTTCGTCTATATCGGGCCCCAGATAGAGCAGATTCTGGGCTGGTCCCCGGAAAGCTGGGTGACCATTGATGACTGGGCCAACCGGATGCACCCGGACGATCGCCATTGGGTTGTGGATTTCTGCGTCTCCCAGTCCCGGGAAGGGGCCGACCATGAGGCCGATTACCGGGCCCTGACCAAGTCCGGTGAATACCGCTGGATTCGTGATGTGGTCCATGTCATGCGGGATGAGGACGGTAACGTGGAGGCGCTGGTGGGTTTCATGTTCGATATCCATGAGCGGAAACGCACCGAACTTGAGCTGGTCCGTCTGCAGAAGGAGCTGGAGGCACTGTCCTACAAGGATGGCTTGACGGGGGTTGCCAATCGCCGGATGTTTGATGAAACCCTCGCCGAGGAGTGGGCGGGGGCCCGGCGTCATCGTCAGCCGCTGTCACTGATTCTGCTGGATATCGATTTCTTCAAGCAGTACAACGACCACTTCGGGCATGTGCAGGGGGATGAGAGTTTGCGTCAGGTAGCCCAGGCGCTTGCCGGAGCGGCCACCCGGCCAAGGGACTTTGTCGCCCGCTACGGCGGAGAGGAGTTCGTTCTGGTGTTGCCCGAGACCGATGCCAGGGCTGCGCATCTGATTGCCGAGCGCTGTCGCAACCAGATTTTCAAATTGCAGATTGCGCACCCGTCATCGGCGGTCAGCCAGGTATTGACTGTGAGCCTAGGGCTGGGCACACGGATTCCGGACCATGGTGATGAACCAACCGTCTTCCTGCGCCAGGTTGACGAGTGTCTCTACAATGCCAAGCAGCAGGGGCGGAACCGCCTGGTATCCCTGGCCTGATCAGGATCACAGGGATACCGGGAAGCCGCCGGTGGCCTCGGATGCTGCCGCACCGAAACACACCAGCGTGTACTGCCGCTCAGCCGCGGCTGGTCACTTCCAGCAGGTGATAGCCGAACTGGGTCTTCACCGGGCCCAGGACAGTGTTGAGTTCACCACTGAAGACCACTTTGTCGAACTCCGGCACCATCTGGCCCGGGCCAAATGACCCCAGGTCGCCGCCGTTACGGCCGGAAGGGCAGGAAGAGTGTTGCTTGGCCACCTCGGCAAAGTCCTGGCCGCCTTCAATCGCCGTCTTCAGTTCGAGGCATTTGTCTTCGCTGTCGACCAGGATGTGGCGTGCTGTCGCCTGTGTCATGTTCGTTTTCCTATCGTTGCTAATCATTGGGCTAACAGGGCCGACCTGGCCCCTACTGGCATGCTGCCTCGCACCGGCAGCACTGGCAAGCGCTTTCTGGTTCCCCGGGCCAGGTAGCGGCACCCGGAGCGCGTGTCTTATCGATCGGCGGCAGGTAAACTGACCGCCCTTATCTACCCTCAGGACCCCGTCCCTTGAAAGAATCTCACTGTGTAGAAGCCACACGGCGATGGGTTGAGCGTGTGGTTGTTGCGCTGAATCTGTGCCCGTTTGCCAGGAAAGAACTGGTGCAGGAGCGCATCCGCTTTGTCTGCTCCGAGGCGGTGTCTGAAGAGGCCTTGTTGTGTGACGTGCATGATGAACTCCAGTATCTGGAACAACATCCCGACGTCGAAACCACCCTGCTGATCCACCCACGGGTGCTGCAGGAGTTTGACGCTTACCTTGACGGATTGGCCGATGCCGAAGCCCTGTTGGCCCATCTCGGCTTTGAGGGTGTCTATCAGATCGCCAGCTTCCACCCGGATTATCAGTTCGCCGGTACTGACAATGAGGCCGCGGAGAACTATACCAATCGCTCACCCTATCCGATGATGCATCTGTTGCGAGAGCAGAGCCTGGAGCAGGCCATTGCCCGCTATCCGGATATCGAATCGATTCCCCGGAACAACATTGACCGGGTGGCGTCTCTGGGCGAGCCGGCGATGAGGGCCATGGTGGCTGAGTGTCTGCAGGCCGCCGGTCCGGAGAGGGATACGACCGGCGATTCTGACTGAATCAGACGCTCCCTAAGGTGCCATGCTAGCCCTGCCGTTGGTGCCCAGCAGACTCTCCAGAGGGCGTGGCGCCATCAACAGGAACCCCTGGAGATAGTGGATGCCGAGGTTTCTCAGCAGTCGCTCCGTTTCGGCAGATTCCACGCAGAGCGCCATCGACTGTATGCCCATGGACTGGCAGATGTCGTGGATGGCGCGCACCTTGGCCAGTTCCGTCTGGTCCGAGGCCGCCTGTGTCACAAAGGTCTGATCGATTTTGACCGCTTCCACGGGCAATCCTTTCAGGTAGCTGAACGCGTTCAGGCTGGCGCCGAAATGATCCACCAGCAGGTGGCTGCCCAGACGGGCGAGTCGTTTGATCAGGGCCTGTGTATCGGTCAGGTTGTGGACCAGCGTGTCTTCACTGATCTCGAAGCAAAGCTGGCTGGCCAAGGAGGGGTGCGGCTGCAATCGCTCTTCAACGGCATTGATAAAGTTCGGGTCGATCACCGAGGCGGCTGAGAGATTCAGGTGGCAGATCGTCGGCGGTTGTGACTCAGGGACCTGGCGGGCCTGAAGGAGCGACAGGGTCTGCTCGACTACCCAGCGATCCAGGGCCGGGCCAAGGCCAAGCTGGAATGCCGGTTCCAGAAACTGGCCGGGCAGGCACAGGCTGCCGTCCTGTTGCGCCAGACGGAGCAGAACCTCCAGCCGTCGATGGGGGGCGTTTTCTGTGGTGTCGATGATTTCTTGGCCGTAAAGTCGGAACTGCCCTTCGGTCAGGGCGGTTTCCAGGATCAAACGCCAGTCCGGAGATGCTGGCTGTCCCAGGGCCTGGGCGGATTGATCACCGGCCTCGCAGACCTGGTTGCGGCCCTGACGCTTGGCGCGGTAACAGGCAATGTCGGCCGCTCGCATCAACGCACTGATGTCTGGCGCGTGACGATCAATGGCAGCGAGCCCGACACTCGCACCGATGCGGTGTTGTCGGCCTTCCCAGGTAAAGGTGAACTGCTCAATGGATTTCCGCAGTTTTTCCGCCAGTGGTCGGGCGGTCGGCAGATCGCAGTTCTCCAGAATCAGACCAAACTCATCCCCGCCGAGTCGGGCCACCACATCGCCGTCCCGTACCCCCAAGCGGATCAGCTTTGCCAGCTGGCGCAGGAGCTGGTCGCCAGCGCCGTGTCCGGAGGTGTCGTTGACCGCCTTGAACCGGTCCAGATCAACAAAACACAGCACATGCTGGGTGTGCTCGCTGCGGGCCCGGCCCAGGGTGCTGGCAAGCCGGTGCTCGAACGCCCGCCGGTTGAGCAGATCGGTGAGGGCGTCGTGGCTGGCCTGGTAACTGAGCTCATTGGACAGTCGATAGGACTCGGAAATGTCCTCCAGCATCACGATGGCGTAGGGCCCATCGCCGTTGTGGTCGACCACTTCGGTCATGGTCAGGCGGGCCCAGATGGTTTCGCCGTTGCCCTTGAGGGCGCGCAGCTCCCTTACCTGGGCGTCGGCGTGATGGCTGGCCGTCAGGGGCGGGCTGTCCGGATCATCCCGCTGACCGGGAAACAGCTGTTCCAGCCGGCAGGCCAGCAGGCGCTCGCGGGAATAGCCCAGAATCCCGCAACTGGCCGAGTTGGCGTCCAGCAGAACGCCATTGCGCGCTACCTGGAGAATGCCGACGGAACTCTGCTCGAAGATCGCCCTGAAGCGGTGTTCCGAGCGTCGCAGCAGGCGTACCAGCCGGGCTCCCAGCAGCCACGCCGCCAGCGACAGGCCGACGACAAACAGCATACTGGCCAGGGTCAGCAGGTTGGCCAGGGAGTGACTGGCCTGGGTCATGGCGATGCGGAAGCGGGTGGCCTTGGTGCCCAGATCTTCATTCAGCAGTGACAGCCGCTCTCTCATGGAGGCCAGCCGTTGTTGATCCGGCTGCGGGCGTTGCCATTCGGCGGCCAGCCTGTCCGCTATCGCATCAAGCTCCAGCAGGCCCCGGTCAGCGGCACGCCATTCATCCAGTGCCTTGCGAAAAGGCGGGTAGCCGGAGAAATAGCGATACAGCCAGATCAGACCGGGAATATCGTCCGGGTGATTGTATCCACGCTGGAAGCCGTCTTCAGCGGCCTCCAGATCAGGTTCAGGAAGATCCATTGCTTCCCGGGCTGCGAGGTCTCCAAGCGGGATATCCAGCCAGCGGCGGGCAGTGGCCAGATCCGTGGGGTTGCCGGTCTCGGTATAGCGGCTGAGGTAGTGGATGGTGGTGGTCTGGCCACGGGACCAGGCGCTTTCGCCAGCGACATAGGAGGTGACAGTCTGCTGAATCTGGACAATACCAATAGCGAAGCCGGTTGCAATCGCCACCAGTGACAGCAGCCCGGCAACCAGCCCAAGTTTTTTCCTGCGGTGCGAAGAGCGTGTTGGATTGCCTGTCATAGTTACGTTGGTGGCTGGTCATTGCATCGGGGTTGGCTGGAATGGACGCCTACAGGAAAGCATAGACGGTGGCGGCCGGTTTCGGTTTGGTTTTGCAAGAGTTTTAAAAACAACCATGGCAATTTCTGGCCATTCCGTGAACAATATCAATCAGAGTACGTTGCAACTTGATCGAATCCGGCCGGCTGGCCGCGGGAGATGGTGTTTGACCCTACGTAGTGTCTGCATTGCCCTTTGGGCGATGCTCTCGCTGAGTGTGTGTTCGGCTGTAACTGCAGAGGGAAATCCCGAATCGCCCAACCCGATGTCTGACTCGCCGGTGCTGGTGGCAGCGCTGGCTGAGCTTGACTACCCGCCATTCTATTTCCGGGAAGACGACGCGTTGACCGGTTTCTCCATCGAGGTTCTGAACCGGGTGGCGGAACAGCTTGGTATCGTCATTTCCTATCGCCGCTTGTCCTGGCCGCGGGTGCTTCAGTCCCTGCGTAATGGGCAGGTGGATATGGTCACCACGTTCACCCCGACCCCGGAACGGCAAAAAATGGTGTACTTCACCAGCCTGCCGCATGCTGTGGAGCACAATCACCTGTTCGTGAGAGCGGATCGGCAGGTCGACTTCAAAGGCGAACTGCAGTCCCTCAGTCCGTACCTCATTGGTGTGATCACCGGGTACTCCTACGGTGCCGAGTTTGATCAGGCGGAGTATCTGCACAAGGATGAGGTACTGGATGAGCAGACTCTGGTCCGCATGGTTCTTGGCAAGCGGTTTGACGCTGGCGTAGGCAATCCCTTTGCGATCCGTCTGGAGGCCGCGAAGTATGGCCGGGCAGGGCAGTTGACGTTTGTCGATCCGCCGATCAACAGTAACCCGATCCACATGGGCTTCAGCCGTAAACTGCCTCAGGGCCAGGCATTGGCGGAACGCTTCAGCCAGGCGATTGCCCGGCTCAAGTCAGGGCCTGACTACCAACAATTGCTTCGAAAGTATCACCTGCAACCGAACGGGGTGGCCATGGACGTGAACCGGAATACAAACACCGGGTCCCCAAACTGAATCAGGGCGCCCGTTCCGCCAGAATCTGCTCCAGTTTGTCGTGCAACTGGGCTTCCCGCTTGATCAGTTGTTGACGGGTCTTTTCATCCGGTCGGTAGGTGTAGAGGTCGACGTAGGTTTGTGCGACTTCATTCATTACCGGGTGCTGTTGTTTGAACTGCTCGTCTCTCATGGTTGTTCTCCGTACCGAAGACAGACTTCATCAGGGCCTCTGAGAAGCCCCAATGGTTTAATCCTACGTCGGCCGGAAATGCCGGGGAAATAACCTTTACGCCCGTGAGATGGCTGCTGCCTGTGAATCGGCTATAAACATCGTCGCTCGCTTCACGCCTTGAGGGCCGGCGCCTGTTTCAGGTCATCCCAGCGCCAGTCCGGTCGCCCCGGTCCCAGTTCAATGCCTCCCAGCCATCGCCTTGGGGGCTGGCACTCCATCCAGTCCTGCCTGCGGCGCAACAACGCCCCGCCCAGTTCGGTAAGCGTCACCACCCGCTGGTGCCAGTTGCTGTGGCTGGAACCGGCAACCAGCGCCAGCGGTGGCTGCGGTGCTTTCAGCAGGCAGCGCACGATGTGCCAGAACATCGCATCGCCGAGCCAGGGTCTGGGTTCGGTTTCCATCATCTGAATACGGAACAGGTCACCAAGGCTCTGGTCGCCGCTGTGAAGTGGTTGCAGTGTCAGTCGCTCGGTCAGGCTCAAGCCGTCGTGGAGCCCCGGCAGCTCCTGAAGATGGCGGAGCAGGGCGCCGGCCAGATAAGGCAGGTGGGCGGTGTCCGGAGCGGTGACCAGCGCCGCCAGGGCGCCAGGATCAGGCTGCATCAGGGCATGCCATGTCCGCTCGCCCAATTGGAGCTGGGCCTTGGTAACGGCCGTTCTCCGCTGCCAGAGCTCTGTGAGGGCCTTGCTGTCCAGTTGGCCGAGGCCGATAAAGCGCTCGATTCCCGGATAGTGGTCGGTGCTCACCAGCTCCAGCCTGTCAGGAACGCCGTTGCGTTGCAGGCGGTCCAGCACCCGGCACAGCAACAGCTGGTCATAGCTGTCGTGCTCGAACCACAGCACCACCCGCTGATAGTCCTGGCTGGCTCGGGCCAGGCGCTGTTCGGACTCCGTCAACAGCGCCCGGGTGGCGGCCAGGGCCTGGTCGTCACCTTGCTCGTAGGCGTTACTGATAAAGCGTGCGCGGGCCTCCAGGGCGTCGTCGCCATCCAGCACCGGCCCCTGGCACACGGGATCGGCGTACTCGAGGAAATCGCCTCTGAAACCGGCCGCTTCCAGCGTCAGCCGAATGTCCGATCCGCAGCGGATATGGAGGGTTCTGTAATCGTCATCGAGAGCCATCGGATGGTCCTGTGGAGTGGCGTTTCAGGCTGCCCGGATAAGCCCGGATGGGCGCCACCGGCTCAGTGAGTGTGATCGGCTGATACCATCGCCGGCTGTAGGAGCGGGTCGTCGGCGATCAGCGGGGCATCGATGTCGTAGGCATCCGGTCGGAACATCAAGTGCCCGTCGCTGTCCGCTTCGGCGGTCCAATATGCCAGCAGTACCGGCACGCTGCGAGGCAAATGCACGTTGTGGGATTCGCCGCTGGCGCGCAGTTCCTCGAACTGCTTGCGGTAACGCGTTGGGGCGTCGCCAATCAGGGTTTCGGCCAGGGACATGGCGTCTTCCACCCGGACACAGCCGGAGCTGTAAAAACGGCTGTTGGTATTGAACAGCCAGGACGACGGCGTATCGTGCAGGTAGACCGCGAACGGGTTGGAGAAACGGATCACCACCTTACCCAGAGCATTGCCCGGCCCCGGGGCCTGTCGCAGCAGTATGCCGCGAGGGTTGTTCCAGTCCACATCGGCGGCATCCAGGCGGTCGCCGCGGTAGTTGAACACACTGATATTGCGGTCTTCGAGGTAGCCCGGGTCCTGCTGGATCAGCGGTAGCTTGTCCTCCACAAAGATGGTGGTGGGAATGGTCCAGCTGGGGTTGACCGTCACATGGGTGATCAGCGATTTCAGCCGTGGTGTTTCCCGCAATGGCTGGCCAACCTGGGCGCGGCCAGACCACGCCAGCTCCCCCTGACGGTAGTACTCGATGCGGGCGGCGGCGATGTCCACCAGCAACATGGTCTGTTCCAGATCGGCCGCCAGTCGCCGCATCCGTTCCAGGTTGGCGCGAATCTGGGCAAGTCGGTGCTGGGGCTGAACGTTGAGTTGTGCCCGGGTATTGTCTCCGACCCGGCCGTCCGCGGTCAGGTAATGGCGTCGCTGGAATGCCCTCACGGCTTCCGCCAGTGCGTTATCGAAATAGTCCGGATCGGTTGTCGAGGTAAGGTCGGCGTAGCCTTCGGCCTGCAGGCGCTGTCGCAGCATACGGACCTCCGCTGTGCGGTCTCCCGGCGCCAGGGTGGGGCCGGTGTCGAGGGTGGGCCAGCGTGCTGGCAGTGCTTCCCGTGCGTGCTGGTAAGCCTGGCGCAGATTCTGGTACCGGGGCAGTGCCGGACGGGTCTGATCAAATGTCGTGGATACTGGCTGGTTGCCACCGCCAGCCAGGGCCAGCAGGTTGTCGACCGAACGGCGATCGCCCAACTGCGGCGAGTACCAGGTGGCATCGGCTTCGGTATCGGCAGGGCGCCCGTAGCCCAGGTCCGCCAGGGCGCTGAGATAGGCGAATGAGGCCAGCTCGGCGTCGCAGTCGTTGAGCGAACCCCAGGTGTTGCGAAAGCCAAGTACTTCCCGCAGGTCGGTGATGTGATAGTGCTGAGGGTCCAGGCCATCGGCGGTCAGAGCGGCCAGCTGCTGGATCAGGCTCTCCAGACGGCCGGGCGCGTGCCAGAAATCGTTGCCAACCTGATCCTGGAACCGTTGGGTGGCCTGAAACAGCGCCGTATCCGGTGCCGGCAGGGTGATGCAGTCCTGGGGATCAAAGCGGAAGCCGGCCTGAGTCAGCGGCGCGGTCAGCCACAACAACAACCCGGTGCAGAGGGCGGTGATGTTGTGTTTTGTATGAAAACTGTACATATGGGCTGGCCGTTCTCAATTTCCCTGTTAGAATCCGCCAGTGTTGCCTGGAAGGTATATCTGCCGCTCCAGACGACTTCCAGGGGTTGCTGTTCGGTATTCCCTGCCGATTATCCCGCCTGTCAGACACCAGCGATTTGACCCGAGGCCTCTTGGATGACCGTAACCCGTCACGCCCCTTTGCTCAACTGTCTGTTTGCCATCCTGGCGTTGTCACTGCCGTTGCGCAGCATAGCAGATCCGGCACCAGCGGTGCTCTACCACCAACTGGTAAAGGTTGCGCCGACGCTGGATAAAGAGGTCCTGGGCAAAGCATTGATGGCCTCTGAGTGTGCTGTTCGCAATGGCGTTTCCGATGCCCGCAGGCTGGCGGTGATCGATTATTCGCTGCCATCCAGTGAACCCCGGCTATGGCTGTTTGACCTGGCTGAAGGTCGGCTGGTGCTTCGGGATCGTGTTGCCCATGGCAAGAATTCAGGACTGGCGGCCGCCACCGAGTTCTCCAACATTGAGGGGAGCCATCAGTCCAGCATCGGTCTGTTCCGCGCCAGCGAAAGCTATCGGGGGCGTCACGGCTACTCATTGCGCCTGGATGGTCTGGAGGCCGGCATTAACGATCAGGCGCGTCAGCGAGCCATCGTGATCCATGGCGCCGATTATGTGGCGCAATCCTGGGTGGAAAACTATGGCCGCATCGGCCGCAGCCACGGGTGCCCGGCCGTCAGTCAGGGCATGATCCGGGAGGTGGTGGACAACCTCAAAGGGGGACAGCTTGTGTTCAGCTATTACCCGGACGCGCAATGGCTGGCGGCTTCCGAGTTCCTTAACTGTGATGATGCCCAAGTGGCGGACGCTGGCAGCCGGCCAGCAAGCGGCGACAGCTAATCACCGTTTCGTCACCCCAGACACTCAGATTCGTCACCCCAGACACTCAGATTCTTCGCCCCAGGCTTTCAGGTACTGTCTTCAGGGGACGCTTAGAAACAAAAAGGCGTGGCGGTCAGTAACCGCCACGCCTTTTTTATGGGGGCTTGTAAGCCGTGCCTTGATCAGGCCAGGTTGTAGATAAACACCACCAGCACCGCGATCGGAGTGACGAAGCGCAGGGTGTTGTACCACAGCTTGAAGCCGGACTCGGACAGCGACAGTTCGTTCTCTACCGCCTGCTTGGACATGAACCAGCCCACGACGATGGCAACCAGCAGGCCACCCAGCGGCAGCAGGATGTTGGCGGTGAGGAAGTCGAGAAGGTCGAAGATGGTTTTGCCTTCAAACATCGCAAACATGCCCAGCGGCGTGACGTCGGACCACAGGTTCAGTGACAGGATTGAGGCAATGCCCAGCAGCCAGCAGGCAATACCGGCGGCCAGGGTGCTGATGGTGCGGTTCATGCCTTTTTGCTCTTCCAGCCATTCCACCAGTGGTTCCAGCAGAGAAATGCCGGAGGTCCAGGCGGCGAAAATCAGCAGCACGAAGAACAGGGTGCCGAACAGGGTGCCCATCGGCATCTGACCAAAGGCCAGCGGCAGGGTCTGGAAGATCAGGCCCGGGCCGGCGCCCGGCTCCATGCCGTTGGCGAACACGATCGGGAAGATGGCGAGGCCAGCCAGCAGGGCAACGCCGGTATCCATAATGGACACGGTGATGGAGGTCTTGGCGATGGAGATGTTCTTCGGCAGGTAGGAGCCATAGGCCATCATCACCGCCATGCCCAGGCTCAGGGTGAAGAAGGCATGCCCCAGGGCCACCAGAACGCCTGACGTAGTCAGCTTAGAGAAGTCCGGCTGGAACAGGAAGCTGACCGCTTCACCGAAATGGCCGGTGGTCATGGCGTAGCCAACGACAATCAGCAGCAGAATGAACAGACCAGGCATCAGGATGCTGACGGCGCGTTCCAGACCGGAGCGGACGCCACGGGCAACCACCACCATCACCAGGGCCATGAAGACGGTGTGCCAAAGCAGCAGGGTGCCGGGGTCGCCCAGCAGTCCGGTGAAGATTGCTTCGACCGCCTCCGGTGTGGCGCCGGCGAGTTGGCCACTGGCCGCGGTGCCGACGTAGGACACCGCCCAGCCGCCGATCACGGAGTAGAAGGAAAGAATCAGGAAGGCCGCAAGCACACCAATGATGCCAGCAATCTTCCAGGCAGGGTTGAGCTTGTCCCGCTCGGCGATCAGCCGCAGGCTGTTGACCGGACTGTGACCACCACGACGGCCAATCAGCACCTCCGCCATCATGATTGGGATACCCACGGCCGCGATACACACCAGATACACCAGTACAAAGGCACCGCCACCATTCTCACCGGTGATGTAGGGAAATTTCCAGATGTTGCCCAACCCCACAGCGGAGCCGGTTGCGGCGAGAATGAAAGCCAGCCGGGAGGACCAGAGTCCGCGGCTGGCAGACGCGCCTTCCAGGGTTCCGGAAGCCGTGGCGGAGGAAGAATAGGACATAGCTGTCTCCTGCTTACATCTTTTTGTTTTCGGGGGACAGGGGCCGACCGGGTTGGCCGACCCCAGGGAGTTCACATGTTGCTCATTGGATCAGGCGTCCGTTAGCCGGCTTTTGCCAGCGATTCGGGTTGCTGATCTTTCTGGGCGGGGATGTGCTGGAAGCGTTCCTCAGCCAGCTCGTTGGCGATGGCGCCGGTGGGGCGGCCATCCCGGTCGGAGCGGGTGAAGATTTCTTCCAGGGTTTCACCGATGGACTCGACATGGGCGCGAACCTTGTCGGCATCGTGATCGGTACGCTCGTGGAAGACGTCAATAATGCCACCGGCATTGATGACGAAGTCCGGAGTGTAGAGAATGCCGCGCTTCATCAGCGCTTCATCGTGATGGGGGTGTTCCAGCTGGTTGTTGGCCGCGCCGGCAACCACGGTGGCCTTGAGTTTCGGAATGCTCTGGTCATTCAGTACCGCGCCCAGGGCACAGGGTGCAACCACATCCACCGGCAGGGTGAGGATTTCTTCCGCACTGACCGGTGTGGCGCCGAATTCTTCGACCGCGCGATCCATCTGATCCTGGTGGATGTCGTACACCCACAGTTTGGCGCCGGCCTCGTGGAGGTGGCGCGCCAGACGGTAGCCGACGTTGCCGATACCCTGAACGGCCACTTTCAGTCCGGTCAGGTCGGTACGGCCAAGCTTGTGCTTGACGGCCGCCTTGAGGCCAACAAAGGTGCCATAGGCTGTAGCTGGCGACGGATCTCCATTGCTTGGATTGCCGTCAAAGCCTTTGCGGGCAGAGACGCCGGCGACATTGCTGGTCTGGCGTCCCATGATTTTCAGGTCGGCCACGCTGGTGCCGGAATCCTCGGCTGCGATGTAACTGCCTCCAAGGGTTTCCAGGAAGCGGCCCATGGCCTCCATCAGCTCTTCCGTCTTGTGCTTGCGGGGATCACCGATGATGACCGATTTGCCGCCACCGAGGTCCAGGTTGGCGAGTGCCGACTTGTAGGTCATGCCACGGGACAGGCGGAGCACATCGCGCAGGGCCTCTTCGTCGGTGGCGTAGGGATACATCCTGCAGCCGCCGAGCGCGGGGCCCCGTGAGCTGTTGTGAACGGCGACAATGGCCTTGAGCCCGGTTTTGGGATCGCAGAAGAAAGAGACCTGTTCGTGGTTGTCGAACTCGGGATGGCTGAATACGTTCATGGCGTTTCACCTTGCTTTCTGGCCACTGCGACCCTTGTGAGGGCAGTGGCTGGTTTGGTTTGGGCCTTTCCGGGATCACCGGGCCGGCCCTCTCTTGTTAGTTTAGTTCGTAATGCGATGTATCGGTTCACGCCGCAGCGCTGGCGATCCGGTTGTGTTCGGGAGCGCTGGGGTTGATTTCCCGGCGCAACTGCTGGCGTTCCCTGGCTGCGGCTTCATAGGCGCTCTCTTTGACCGGTCCGTATCCGCGGACTTTCGCCGGCAGCGCTGCCAGCGCCCGGGCTGCGTCCAGATGGTCGCGGCTCAGGTGCTGGAGCAGCCAGTGGACGTCGGCTTCGTACTCGCGGATCAGCGCCCGCTCCAGGCGCCGGTCGGCGGTATAGCCGAACACATCCAGGGGCGTGCCGCGCAGGACTTTGAAACGGGCCAGAGCCCGGAACACTTTCTCCATCCACGGTCCGAAGCGGAGTTTGCGGGGGCGGGCGCCGTCTTTACTGCGGGACAGCAGCGGCGGAGCCAGATTGAATTCCAGCTCGTAGTCACCCTCAAACTGCTCTTCCAGTTGCTTGAGCAGGCTACCGTTGCTGAACAGCCGGGCAACTTCGTACTCGTCCTTGTAGGCCAATACCCTGGCGTAGTTTTCGGCCACCGCCCGCACCAGCATGGGATCTCGGCCCAGCTTTGCGTCCACCGCCTTCTCGACCTTGCGCACCAGGTTCTCGTACCGCTTTGCGTAGCTCTCACTCTGGTACGCTTCCAGGTGGCGTTTGTTGCGTTCGATTAGCTGCTCGGTGGTCTCCATGACCTGAACCACGTTGGCCTTGGGCTGCGGGAATGCCAAAGACATCACCGCGTCCAGGTCATGGGCGGCGCGGCGGCCCCACACAAAGGCCTGCTTGTTGGCGTTCACGGCGACGTTGTTGAGTTCGATGGCCCGTTCAATCGAGGCTGCCTTCAGGGGCAGCAGGCCCTGTTGGTAGGCAAAACCCACGGTGAACAGGTTCACCGCCATGGCATCCCCCATCAGTGCTTTGGCCAGCTTGCCGGCATCCAGGAACCAGCTGCCGTCCGCTTTTGAGGCCTCGCGGATGGTGGTTTCCATGGCCTCACCGGGGTATTGCAGGTCCGGGTTGCGGGTGAACGCCGCCGGCATTGCGGTCTCGGTATTGACCACGCTGCGGGAGAAGCGGTTGTCCAGCTTGGCCAGCGCGTCGTCGCTGGCGGCCACCATCAGGTCGAAGGCCATCATCAGGTCGGCCTCACCGGCCGGAATACGCACTGCGTGAATGTCTTCCTGGCGATCACCAATGCGAATGTGGCTGACCACGGCACCGAACTTCTGCGCCAGGCCCGCCTGGTCCAGCACCGACACGCCCTTGCCTTCCAGGTGGGCGGCCATGCCCAGCAGGGCGCTGACGGTGACCACGCCGGTGCCGCCAACGCCGGTCAGCAGGATGCCGTAGGGATCGTGTTCGCCAACGAAGGTCGGTTCCGGCAGGGTCGGGAAGTCGACATCCTGACTCACACCGGCAGGCTTCTTGAGTTTGCCGCCCTTGACGGTGACAAAGCTGGGGCAGAAGCCCCGGACGCAGCTGAAATCCTTGTTGCAGGCGGACTGGTCGATGGTGCGCTTGCGGCCCTGTTCGGTCTCCTTCGGCAGGATCGACAGGCAGTTGGACTGGATGCCGCAGTCACCACAGCCTTCGCAGACATCGGCATGGATCATCACCCGCTGGTCCGGGTCGGTCATGGTGCCGCGTTTGCGGCGGCGACGCTTCTCGGCGGCGCAGGTCTGGTCGTAGATCAGCACCGAGCAGCCCTCAATCTCCCGCATCTCCCGTTGAACCTCATCGAGATCGTCACGGTGATGGAAGGTGGTGCTGTCGGCAAAGTCCGCCCGCGAGGGGTACTTGTCGATGTCGTCGCTGACAACGGCAATCCGGCGTACTCCCTCACCATTGAGCTGGTGGGTGATCTGCTGCACCGTCAGGGTGCCGTCCACCGGCTGACCACCGGTCATGGCGACGGCATCGTTGTACAGAATCTTGTAGGTGATGTTGGCGCCGGAGGCGATCGCCGCGCGGATGGCCAGCAGCCCGGAGTGGAAGTAGGTGCCGTCACCGAGGTTCTGGAACACGTGCTTCTGGTTGGTGAACGGGGCCTGACCGAGCCAGGTGACACCTTCGCCACCCATCTGGGTGAAGGTGTCCGTGCCGCGGTCCATCCAGGTGGCCATGTAGTGACAACCGATGCCGCCGAGGGCGCGACTGCCTTCCGGCACCCGGGTGGAGGTGTTGTGGGGGCAGCCCGAGCAGAAATGCGGCGTTCGCTCCAGGCGCTCCTTCGGTTGCGCCAGGCTGGATTCCTTTTCGGTGAGAAAGTCCAGCCGCTGGCGAAGGGTGTCGTTGCAGTAGTGATTCTTGATGCGTGCGGCAATCGCCCGCGCCACCATGGCAGGGGTCAGCTCGTCGTTGGAGCGTAGCAGTTCGGCGCCGGTTTCATCCCGTTTGCCGATGATCCGTGGGGCCTTGCGATCCTGCCAGCCGTACAGCTGGGTTTTGATCTGGTCTTCGATCAGGCCGCGTTTCTCCTCCACCACCAGGATCTCATCGAGGCCGCCGGCGAACTCGAAAATTCCTTCCGGTTCCAGCGGCCAGGGCATGGCGACCTTATATACCGTCAGTCCCAGGGCTTCGCACTCGGCGTCGCCCAGGCCCAGATCCGCCAGGGCCTGGATGGTGTCCAGATAGGATTTGCCGGTGGTGACGATACCAAATCGTGGTTTGCTGGCACTGACCACGGTCCGGTCCAGACGATTGGCGCGAGCGAAAGCTTTGGCCGCCTCAAGCTTGTAGCGGTGCAGGCGCTCTTCCTGGGCCAGCGGCTTGTCTGGCCAGCGGGCATTGAGACCGCCCTCGGGCAAAGTGAAGTTATCCGGTATGCGGATGTCGATGCGGCTCAGGTCGAGGTTGGCGCTGAGGGAGGAATCCATCACTTCCGCCAGGGCCTTGAACCCGACCCAACAGCCACTGTAACGAGACATGGCCCAGCCATAGAGACCGAGATCCAGAATCTCCTGCACGCCGCTGGGATTGAGCACCGGCATGGAGGCGTCTACGAAACCGTAGTCGCTCTGGTGGGGCAGGGTGGATGATTTGCAGGCGTGGTCATCGCCGGCCACCGCCAGCACACCCCCATACTGCGAACTGCCGGCGGCGTTGGCATGTTTGAAGACATCGCCGGTACGGTCGACACCGGGCCCCTTGCCGTACCACAGTGCGAAGACGCCATCGTACTTGGCGCCTTCAAAGATGTTTACTTGCTGAGAGCCCCATACGGCGGTGGCGCCCAGGTCTTCGTTGACGCCCGGCAGGAAGTGCACGTGGCGCTGTTTGAGGTAGTCCTTGGCCTGCCACAGGACCTTGTCGAAACCGCCCAGTGGGGAGCCGCGATAGCCGGAGATGAAGCTAGCGGTGTTAAGGCCATTTTGCTGATCAAGCTGGGCCTGCAGCAGGGGGAGGCGTGCCAGGGCCTGGCTGCCGGTCATGTACACCGGACCTGCGTCGCGCTCCCACACATCGTTGAGACTGACATCACGCATAACGAATTACCTTTCTGCTCGATAAACCAGACACCTGCTGCAGCGAGATTGCTGAGCCAAAAGGGTGTTGGTGGAAAATCAGGAACGAGTCAGGTCCGGATCAGCGCAGGGCGACCGGAAGGCAAGTGCCGTCTGGCGTCAGGCCCGGGTCCTGGGGTATCGAATCGAGTAACAGAGAAAGGTCTGGTATGCGGAGGGTGTGACCGTGCATCGGGCACAGTCCGGTTGTGGTAACCGATAATGTGGACATTCTGAAATCCTCTCCCACCCGGCCGGATCACGGCGTCAGTGGTTGTCTTGTTTTTGTAGTTCGGCTTTTGGCCGACATAACGATTTCATCGTCTGCGACCCCTTGTGGGGGCGCGACCAAGTGCCAAACTAGATGCTTTTTCTATAGAGGTCAACGACTATTTTCTAACCAAAAAGTCGGTCTGGTTTCACCGTCGGATATTTGCCAGAGGCGCGAAAATGGCCTGCCTGGCGCTGTACCAACCGGCTTTTTCTGGGGTTTTCCGGACCAGGGAATCGGCGACCACGCCGCGACGGATCAGCAGGCGCAGTGACCGTCCGATGGCGGGAGTGTGACCTGGGTCGCGTTGCCTGGCCGGGGCCAATCGGGGGTTCATCGTGGTGATTGCGGGGCGAACCCGGGGCGCTTCTCAGGTAGACTCCCCGGTCCGTTCAATCTCAGAAGGACTCCCATGGCCGACCTGTCGTTGCTGCAATACGTTCTGATTGGGCTGATCTTCATCTGGAGCGGTTTTGTCCGATCCGGGTTGGGGTTTGGTGGTGCGGTCCTGTCGCTGCCGTTTCTGCTGCTGGTGCACAACGATCCGCTGGTGTACCTGCCGCTGATTTCGGTACACCTGCTGGTGTTCTCATCCCTGACCATTGTGATGAACAACCGCAAGCAGGCGGCCTCTGCCGAGGTTTCGGCCAGCGCCGGCGGCACCGTGGACTGGGTCTATCTGCGGCGGATTCTGGCCATCATGATTGTGCCAAAGCTGATCGGGGTGTTTGGCTTGATCACCCTGCCGGCGCAGGTGATGAGTGGCATTATCTTTGCCATCGTGTCGGTCTACTCGCTGTCCTACATCTTCAACCGGCCGTTCCGCAGCAACAGCAAGGCTGTCGACACCGTGTTCCTGATGCTGGGAGGCTACATCAGCGGTACGTCGCTGATTGGTGCGCCGCTGATCATTGCGGTAGCAGCCCAGCATCTGCCCAAGGAGAAACTGCGGGACACCCTGTTTGCGCTCTGGTTCATCCTGGTCACCATCAAGATGGGGGCGTTCGTCTGGGCGGAGGTTGATCTGCAACTGATTCACCATCTCTGGCTGCTGCCCTGCGCCGCCATAGGCCATGTGATTGGCCTGCGGTTTCATGAACGCATGCTGCAGGCGGAGACGCCGATCTTTTTCCGGGTACTGGGGTCGATCCTTTTGGTGATCAGCTGCGTCGGGTTGTGGAATGGACTGACCTGATCTTCCCCGGGCAACACCGATATGACCGGATTCACTAACCCGTCGGCGGCTATCGCCAGACGGTCTGAACATTGGCCGACGGGACCACTCTGCTGTTTTATAATCGGGCTGTGACCGTTCGCGACTCTGCGCGAGGGAGGTGCTGTCATGAAACGGCTTTTCTATGTAGTGGATCGTATTGACGATGTGCAGGACATCTCCGACGACCTGCATGCCCGGGGCATCCGCGATTCCCGTTTCCATATCGTCAGCCGTGATGAGGCTGGTCTGTACACCCACCGTCTGCACCGCGCCAGCGTTCTGGATCGCACCGATCTGGCCCGCTTTGTCGAGCGTGGCATGCTGATCGGGCTGGTGCTGGCCCTGTCGTTCATCCTGCCTGCCATGCTGTGGTCAGGCATCCAGTGGCCGACCCTGGCCTGGGTGGCGCTGGCAGCGTTTGCGGTGATGGCGGGCGGCTGGCTGGGAGGCTTCGGCGGCATCTCGTCGGAGAACTACCAGATCCGCCGGTTCCATGGCGAGATTGAGGCCGGCAAGTACCTGGTGATGGTGGATGTGCCCCGCAAGTTTGCGGTGGAGATTGAGCAGGAAATGCTGGAGAACCACCCTGAAGCGGTGCTGAAAGGGGAGGGCAGTAGCGTCAACAACCCCTTCGCCGGCAGCGATGGGCGGGTTCATATCATTTAGGCCAGTCGACCCGACAGATGAACACGCCCGGAGACGGACAGCGACTGATAACGCGTGCTGTCGCCGGAAACGATACAAACGAGAAGTAATATCGTTTAGAGTGGCGGCTCTGAGTTGATAGCCGTTGAGTCCGTCCCGATGCCCCAGTATGCCCGCTCCGATCTCCAGACCCCTCTGAGCCGCATTGAGCGTGTGCTCGACCATATTCACCGCAATCTGGATCAGCCGCTGTCGGTCCAGGCCCTGGCAGCTCTGGGGGGCTGGTCCCGCTGGCAGTTTCAGCGGGTCTTTGCCGCTCACACCGGGCTGTCGGTGGCCCAGTATGTCCGGGAATTGCGCCTCAGCCGCGCCGCCGAGGCCCTGCTGTCCGGTACCCAGCGACAACTGGACATTGCCCTGGCCTGCGGCTTTGACTCCGAAATCAGCTTCAGCCGCAGCTTTCGCCAGATGTTCGGGTGCAGCCCCGGACAGTATCGCAAACGCGGCCAGCGTTCCGGCCTGCGCACGCCCATCCACAGTCGTGACCTGCCGTTACCGCCGGAGGAGCTGAACCCGCGGATGCTGCAGATTCGGGTGGAGACCCGACCGGCGTTCGATGTGGTGGGGGTGTGTGGCCAGGTAAGCGGCCTGTTTGCCGACCAGCCGGATTTTGCCACCAAGGTCCCCGCGCTTTGGCAGCAGTTGCTGGCCAAGGTCGAACGCCCCAGCGACCGTCCGCTGATTGGCGTCATGGACATTTCCGAAGCGGCGGATTCCGGCGCCAGCTTTCCCTACTGGGCGACTGTGGAAGCGGACGGGCTGGAGCCTCCTCCTCACCTGCCACGGCTGACGGTGCCGGCGCAGGAATACGCCGTGATTCCGTTTCAGGGGCCCTTGGCCGCGCTGGAAAAGACACTGGAATGGTTTATCCATTACTGGCTGCCGTCGTCAGGTTACCGTGGCCGCTACGGTTTCGATCTGGAGGTGTATCACCCCGAGTTCACCATGGAGCAATCCATAACCAGCATGGAGTATTGGGTGCCGGTGGAGCCCGAGCGTTAATCAGAGGCTTCCTGACACCGATGCATCATGCACCAAATGGTTAAGTCGTGGTTGTCAGAATCTCTAGAATAAGAATGATTGGCATTTGAATTGTCAGCCTTCATGTCTTCATTCAGGAGTATCAGGTAACCCATGATCCCAAGACTTTCCCAACCGCGTTCCCTGCTTTCCCTGGCCATTGGACTGGCCCTGGTTTCCACTGCCCAGGCCGATGAGACTCTCGGGTCCCTGGACGAGCTGACGGTGTATGGAGACACGTATCGCAGCACTGCCACCAAAACCGCGCTGGCGCCGGAGGAAACGCCCCAGAGCATCAGTGTCCTTGACCAGCAGGTCCTGGAGATGCGGGATGCTGATTCTGTGGCCGCGGCGTTGCGCTATGCTCCGGGGGTGAACACCGAGCTGCGTGGTGGTGCGGTGGGGCGAATCGACCTGTTCAGCATGCGCGGCTTCATCAACTACCAGAACTACTACGACGGCCTGCAACTGCTCTACAACGACTGGAACCTGCAGCCCCAGGTGGACCTGGCGGCGGTGGAGCAGGTCGAGGTGTTCCGTGGACCGACGTCAACCCTGTACGGGGCCATGCCGCCAGGGGGCATGGTTAACCTGATATCCAAGAAACCGTCGACCCGCAGCGATCACCGGATCGAGCTGGCCGGTGGCTCGCGCAACCTGCTGGAAGCCTCTGTGGACAGTGCCGGTCAGTTGGGTGATTCCGATCTGTCCTACCGTCTGGTGGCGCTGACCCGTGGCCGTGATGGTCAGGCCGAAACCTCTGAGGAAGAACGCCATCTGATCGCGCCCTCGGTGGACTGGCAGGTCAGTGAAGATACCCTGGTCAACTTCAACCTGTACTACCAGAAAGACCCGGAGATGGGCATCTATACCAGTCTGCCGGCGTCCACCGTGTTCAAGCCCAATCCCAACGGCCGCCTGCCGACCGACGCCTTCTCCGGGGATGCCAACTGGAACACCTTCGATAAAGAAGTGTTGATGGCAGGGTACAAGATCAACCACAACATCAACGACAACTGGAATTTCCTGCAGAACTTCCGCTACACCGACGCCGAGGCCTACCAGACCAACACCTACAGCACGGTGCTGGCGGCGGACGCCCGCACCCTGTCCCGGCGTGCCTACCTGACGGATGAGGCAACCACCGGATTCACCGTCGACAACCAGTTCTCAGGCCGTTTCCGCACCGGCCCTCTGGAACACAACCTGCTGGTGGGTGTGGACTACATGGAACTGGAGTCCGATGTGCGCTACGAGGATTCCGCGGCGCCTGACATCGACCTGTTCAACCCGGACTACTATCAGATCAATCCGGCCACCATCGACATGACCGGCACTGCCTACAGCTCCGATTTCACCATCGACAAGAAGCAGCTCGGGGTGTACCTGCAGGATCAGGTCCGGCTGGATCGCCTGGTGCTGATCGCTGGCGTGCGCTGGGACGATTTTGAAGGCACCGAGAAGGGCCTGAAGTACGGTCAGCAGGTGGATTCGAAACTGGAGCAGGACAATGTGTCGGTGCGCGCAGGCGCGCTGTACGAACTTCCTGGCGGTTTTTCACCCTACCTCAATTACGCCGAAAGCTACGAACCACAGACCGGCTCAGACCGCAATGGCCGGGAGTTCGATCCATCCACCGGCGAGCAGCTTGAGGCGGGCGTGAAGTACAAGTCGGCGGACGGTCTCCATCAGGTGAACCTGGCGGCGTTCCGGATCGACAAGGAAAACGTACCCACCCGCGATCCCAATGGCGGTCCGTATGACAAGATTCAGGCCGGTGAGGTGCGTTCCCAGGGTGTTGAGCTGGAAGCGCTGACGCAGCCCACTGAGAACCTGTTGTTGTCGTTGTCCTACACCCTGCAGGATGTGGAAGTCACCGAAGACAACACCGGACTGGAAGGTAAGACCCCAATCTGGGTGCCGGAGCAGATGGTTTCGGCCTGGGCAGACTACGGTTTCTATGACGGCGCCCTGCGGGGCCTGACCGCCGGCGCCGGCGTGCGTTACATCGGCGAAGCCGAGCTGGATGCGGTCACCAACGAAGGTAAGGTGCCGTCTGCGACGCTGGTGGATGTGGCAATCCGCTACGATCTGGGCATGGCCAGCGCGGCCCTGAAAGGCACATCCCTGGGGCTGTCCGTCAACAACCTGATGGATGAGCGCTATTACAGCTGCTTCGATGCCCTCAACTGCTGGTTTGGTGAGGAGCGCACGGTCGAAGCCAGCGTCGCCTACGCGTTCTGACAGGCGCCCAGCCGGCGCGCCAGGGATGGTGCGCTGTGGTATGGTCAGACAGGTCCCGGCCCGCACCTGCGGGCCGGCCTTCGTCGACTACCTGAGCGCAGCGGAGATGCTCCATGAACGTGTTGTTGCTGGGTGCCACCG
Organism: Marinobacter xestospongiae; assembly: GCF_023156385.1. Lineage (GTDB taxonomy): Bacteria > Pseudomonadota > Gammaproteobacteria > Pseudomonadales > Oleiphilaceae > Marinobacter > Marinobacter xestospongiae. Next base: position 68,441 of record NZ_JAKZAK010000002.1, on the reverse strand, counting down.
GGCTCACCGGGCGGCACTGCCTTGAGGGTCTGCTGGCGCTGCCGGAAGTCAGCCGGGTGACCACGGTGACCCGTCAGCCCCTAGATCACCATCACCCGAAACTGAAGGCCGTTGTGGCGGATTTCGAGCACCTGGAATCGGTGGCCAGCCACTTCGAAGTGGATGCCCTGGTCTGTTGCCTGGGAACCACGCTGAAACAGGCCGGCTCGCGGCAACGGTTCCGCCGTGTCGACCACGACTACTGCCTGCACGCCGCCAAACTCGGCCGCGCCCGGGGCGTCAAGGCGTTCCTGCTGATGTCTGCGGTGGGGGCATCCCGCCGTTCACCGGTGTTCTACAACCGCGTCAAGGGCCAGATCCAGGATGCGATTGCCGCCCTGGGCTATCCCCAATTCTCGATCTACCAGCCTGGTCTGCTGCTGGGGGAACGTCAGCAGCATCGCCGTGGCGAAGCCGCCCTAGCCACCGTGATGCCGACCCTGAACCGGCTAATGGTCGGCCCGCTGTCGGCTTACCGGGGCATTGAGTCGAGTCGCGTTGCCCAGGCCATGGTCAATGAAGTTCGAGCCCTTGATCCTGCCGCCCTGAAACAAGCTGATCCCCAGGTCGTCATTCGCCGCCACGAGGACATGCTCGCCCTGGCTTGTGCCGCGCCGCTGGTGGACTGACGCAAGACGGGCCTGGCTTGGCGAGGTACGGGTTTATACCTATTCGCTTGCGGCGCTGGATTGCATAGCGTGCGATTATGAGCACACTATCGACCCCCTATCAGCTCCAGCCCGACCGGGTCCGCGCTGAATTCCTGCGGCTGCTGCCGATCTCGCTGTTCGTTGTGGCGTTCGGCGCTGCGTTTGGTCTGGCCGCGGTACAGACTGGCCTGACGCCCTTTCAGTCCTCGCTGATGAGCGTGGCGGTGTTTGCCGGCGCATCCCAGTTCGCCGTGCTGGACATGTGGGGGCCGGAGATTGCCATATTGCCGATGATGGCGGTGGTGTTTGCCATCAATTCCCGTCACCTGTTGATGGGGGCGTCGCTCTACCCGATGCTCAAGCAGCTGCCGCCGCTGAAGCGGTACGGCATCCTACTGTTCCTCACCGATGCCAACTGGGCGGTTGCCGCTCAGGACTATCAGAACGGCAAGCGCAACCTGGAAGTGATTCTTGGCGGCGGCGCGGTGATCTGGCTGGCCTGGCTGGTGGGGACGCTGCTCGGTGTCTACTTTGGTGGTCTGCTGGACGATCCCCAACGCCTGGGGCTCGATATGGTTCTGGGCTGCTTCCTGTTGTCCATGGCCCTTGGCGGCAAAACCTCCCCCCGAATCCTGGTGGCCTGGACCGTGTCTGGTGCCGCGGCCATGGCCGCCTTCTGGTGGCTGCCGCCTCACACCCACGTGGTGGTGGGGGCACTCGCCGGCGGCGCGGTGGGTTATTTCTGGCTGGAGCGGGATGAGTCATGACCATTGAAACCACCACCACCGGCATCCTGGTGGTCATCGTTATCATGAGTCTGGTTACCCTTGCTACCCGTTGGGGCGGGGTGTACCTGATGTCCTATGTGCGCATCAGTCCGCGCATTGAGAGCTTTATCAACACCATGGCCAGTTCGGTGCTGATTGCCATCATCGTGCCGATGGCGTTTGAGGGCGACCTGGGCGCCCGGCTGGCACTGTTTACCACCGCAATGATGGTGGTGGTGCTGAAGAAACCTCTGCCGGCCATCGCGGCCGGTGTGGCCATGGCGGCACTGACGCGGATGTTCTGGTAGCGCAGCCGCCGGTGCTGGCCCTGGCCCTTTAATCAAAAGCTCCTCAAGTTTACTGGCCATCGGCCGATACGAAGTGCAGTCCTTCGTAGTCCGGAGATCGGCCATGATCAGCAGTAGCCAAGTCAGCTTTTCCCAGAGCCACAGTCGCACCACCTCACAGATGGACGCCAGTCAGTATCGCCTTGCCCGACAGAGCGATGGCGGTGGTGATGGGCCGCGAGAGCTGTTTGCCCGCCGTGACGCCTCCTACCACTACCGTGGTCAGCAACAGGTGGCGTTTTCCGGCAACAGCCAGATCCAGGGCTCCGGGGGCACCCGGGTCATGGCCAACAATCAGGTTATCGAGCGTACCGCCGATGTCATGCTGCAGGGGCGCCAGGCCATTCGGGTCAGCCGCGCGGCGCTGGGCGACAATGTCGGGGTGGGCGGCGGCAACAGTGCCTCGGTAAACGTCACCGCCAGCCGCTATTCCTTCTACTCGATGAATGAAACCCGCTCCTTTGCGGCCAGTGGCAGTATTGAGGTGGACGGCGAGACCATCGATTTCACCCTGTCGCTGCGTCAGCAGCAGAGCCATTCCTACGAGTACTCCGAGAGCCTGCAGATCACCGAGCGCCAGATGACCGATCCGCTGGTGATCAACTTCGGCTCGGCGACCGCCAGTCTGACGGATTCGCTGTTTGAGTTTGATCTCAATGGCGATGGTGAAGACGAGCAACTGGCCACCCTCGGCAGTGGCAGCGGTTACCTGGTGTTCGATCGCAATGGCAACGGCAAGGTGGACGACGGCTCCGAGCTGTTCGGGCCGCAATCCGGCTCCGGCTTTGCCGATCTGGCCCAGTTCGACAGTGATGGCAACCAGTGGCTTGATGCCAACGACGAAGCGTTCAGCTCGCTGCAGGTCTGGGTCCAGACCGCTGGCGGAGACCAGGAGTTGCGCTCTCTTGAGGAAGTGGGCGTACGGGCGCTCTACGTGGAAGGAGCCAGCGATCGCTTCACCATGACCAACAGCCAGGGGGTGCCCCTGGGGCAGGTCAAGGCGTCCGGCATCTACCTGACTGATGGCGGCGAGGTGCGCACACTGGAGGAGCTGGATCTGATGGATCAGCGCCAGACAGCAACCGCCGGTTCCGATGTGGTGATGAACACGCCTCTGGGGACGCCAAACGATGGCGGTACCGGGCTGTCTGATGAACAGCGTCTGGCCGCCATTCGGGAAGCTCTGGACAAGCTCAACGAAATCCGCGAACAGCAGAAAGAAATGCTGGAACGGGGCGAGGAAGAGGGGATTCTGTCCTTTGAGGAATACATGAGCGAGATCGACCGAATGAGGCTGGCACTGCTGGCCAGCCAGGCCGAGAAAGAGAAGGCCGCCAACACCTACCGCGACGTGTCAGAGCCTGGCTAACGTCGCCGTTTGGAGGCTTCACCGAATCGGGCACTAAGCCTTTGTACTCCGCCTTTGCACTAAGCTTTTGCACTACGTCGTTGTACTACACCTGGCTGCCTGCTTGAGAGCCGCTGGCGGGACGCCTCGCCAGCGCATGAATGCCCGCCGCATACGCTCGGTATCAACAAAGCCGCACTGGCGGGCAACCGCCTTCAGTGATCCATAGCCGCTGGCCAGGGCATTGCTGGCGGCTTCCACCCGCAGCCGTTCCACCGCCCTGGCGGGCGTTTCACCCATTTCCTCCCGAAAGACCCGAGCAAAATGCCGGGCGCTCATGCAGGCCTGGTCCGCCAGCTCCTCCACCGTCAGTGGCCGCTCCAGGTTTCGCCGGATAAAGTCCATCAGGTCGGCAAAGCGCCCCTGCTCCCCCCCCAGTTCCAGCAGTTCCGAATGCTGGGTCTGGCCGCCAGGACGGCGGTAATACACTACCAGTTGTCGGGCCACCTGACGGGCGATGGTTTCGCCCAGATCCTCTGCAATCAGCGCCAGCGCCAGGTCAATCCCGGCAGTGATGCCAGCGGAGGTCCATAGCCGGCCCTCGCGCACATAGATCCGGTCCACCTCCAGTTGTACTGCCGGGAACCGGCGCTGGAACTCCGTTGTGCGGCGCCAGTGGGTGGTTGCCCGTAGCCCGTCCAGCATGCCCAGGGATGCCAGCAGAAAGGCGCCGGAACACACGCTGGCCAGCCGTCGACAGCTCTGGCCATGGCGGCGCACAAACGCCTGGGTAACCGGGCAGGCCAGCGCCTGATCAATACCTGAGCCACCGCTGATGATCAGGGTATCAGGGGAGGCCACTGTCTCGAACGACTCAGTGACGACTTCAAGCCCGGCATAGCTGGCCAAGGCGCCGCCATCACGACTGACGTGCTGCATCCGGTAACTGCCGGGCGCGAAATGGTTGGCGGCGTCGAAAGCCGCCAGCGGGCCGGTGTGATCAAGGATCTGGAACCCGGGGTACAGCAGGAAAACAAGTGATCGGCTCATGGCAGAATATGCAGGATAGTTGTCATTTATGCCTTAGCCTAGCGTGCGATGCTGTTACCCACAAGATCAGAGGCTTCATAACGGGAAATCGCAATGCAGAGAACCAATGTGATGCTGCTGGCCCTGTGCCAGGCAGCGGTGATGACCATGACCAGCCTGGTGCTGTCCTCCTCGGCGCTGATCGGCGCGGATCTGGCCTCGGCCCAGTGGGCGACGTTACCGCTGGCGGTGCAGTACCTGGGGACCATGTTGCTGACCTATCCCATGTCTCGCTGGATGGGCCGCTGGGGGCGGCGACCGGTGTTTGTGATGGGGGCGCTATTGGGAGCCAGTGGTCTGCTGCTGGCGGCGGCCGGCATCCACCAGGGCAGCTTTGCGCTGTTTGTTGTCGCCGGGCTGCTGATCGGCAGTTTTACCGCCGTCGGGCAGTTTTTCCGCTTTGCCGCGGCAGAGGCTGCCCCGCCCGAGAGCCGTTCACGAGCCATTTCACTGACGCTGACCGGCGGCCTGCTGGCGGCTGTGGCGGGGCCCCAACTGGCGCGGTTTACCGCCGAAGTCTGGATGCCTACCTTCACCGCCAGCTTCCTTGCCCTGGCACTGGTGGCCCTGCTGGCGGCGGGTCTGGCGAGCCGGCTGCGGCTGTCACCTCTGTCGGCTCACCCGCAATCGGCAGGGAGCACATCCTGGTCGAAACTGCTTGCGAACCCTCGCCTTGTCTTGGCGATGGCTGCCGGCGTGGTGGGCTACGGTGTGATGAACCTGCTGATGACCGCCACCCCGCTGGCCATGCTTTGTTCCCAGCTCGCGTTTGATGACACCGCCAGCGTGATCCAGTGGCACCTGGTGGCGATGTTTGCGCCATCCTTCTTTACCGGCTGGCTGATCCAGCGTCTGGGCGTCATGGTGGTGATGCTTGCCGGCTGCGGCCTCAACCTGGCCGGCATCGCTGTCAGCCTGGAAGGGGTCAGCTACAGCCACTACCTGGTGGCGCTGATGCTGGTCGGTGGCGGCTGGAATTTTCTCTACATCGGTGCCACCAGTCTGCTGACGGACAGCTGCCCGGAAGCCGAGAAAACCCGGGTACAGGGCCTGAATGACACCCTGGTGTTCCTGGGCCTGACCGTGGCCACGATGGGATCGGGGGCGCTGGTTACCCATCTGGGGTGGGAGATTGTCAATCTCTGGGCCGCCGTGCCGGTGCTGATGGTGATCGTGGCGATTGTGGTGCTGTGGCTTTGGGAGCAGCGCCGGCCGGATCTGGCCCGTTCGTCATCCTGAGCTAGCCTGAAGTAGGGCGCCTGACATTTTGGGGCGCCTGAGATTCGTGGCAATCGCAACAGGGAGACCGTCATGTCCAATCATCATACTTACAAAAAGGTGGAAGTGGTCGGTTCATCGACCGAGAGCATTGACGCCGCCATCGAGAACGCGGTGGGTGAATGCAGCAAGAGCATTCGTAATGTGGAGTGGTTCGAGGTGCAGGAAATCCGTGGCCACGTGGTGGATGGCAAGGTGGGCCACTACCAGGTGGTCATGAAGGTGGGGTTCCGGATCGAAGGCAGCTGACGCTCCTCAGCTGCCGGACCGGGCAATGATGTCGTACCGGGACCCTCCGGTGCCCGGGGTGCTGGCAAACAGGCTGATGCGGTTGACCGGAAACGGCGCTGACCGAAAGTGGGACCAGGCCTCGAGATAGGGGGTGGCCTCTGCGCCTTTGCCCAGTCGGGCGACGGTGATATGGGGACGGAAGGGGCGAGTGTCAGGGCCAATACCCAGCGGCACCAGGGTATCGGCGAGCCGCTCATGGAGCCGCCGTAGCGGCGATTCCGGTTGAGCGCCCAGCCAGATGGCGCGGTGATGAAAGTGGCCGGCACCGGTCAGGATCAGGTTGAAATGGCCCAGACCGAAAGTCCGTACCAGCCGCTTAATGCCGGCGCAGTCGTTGTCCTGCACATTTCCCAGGAAGTTCAATGTCAGATGCAATTGCTCGTCAGTCTGCCAGCGGGCGTGGGCAAGAGGCATATGGGTGGCGAGCACCTGTGTCTTGATGGCGGCGGGCAGTTCCAGACCGATGAACAGTCGCATGGAGAGGCTCCTTCAGTCGGCCGAGCTGTCCTGGCGGAAGGGCAGGGCGGTGCCGGCATCCTGGCGATATTGCCGGACCTGCCCGGCTTCGTCTTCAACAAACCTGGCGATGGCGTCCCGAAAGCCGGGGTGAGCGATGCCGTGCCAGGAGTGGGTCAGGGTGGGCTCAAAGCCGCGAATCAGCTTGTGCTCGCCCTGGGCCCCGGCGTCAAAGAGCTTGAGCCCACGCTCAATAGCCAGCTCGATACCCTGGTAGTAGCAGGTTTCAAAGTGCAGGTGCTGGTACTCCTCAAGGCAGCCCCAGTAACGGCCATAAAGTGTGTCGTCGCCGATCAGGAACAGCGCAGCGGCGATCCATTGCCCGTGACGCCGGGCCATCACCAGATGAAGCGACTCAGGCTGTTGCCATTGCAGCTCGCGGAAAAAATCCAGGTTCAGATAAGGTCGTTGGCCACGCTTGAAGTAGGTTGCCTGGTAGTACCCATAAAAGGTTTCCAGGGCGTCGGCGGGGATGCGGTCGCCGCTAAAGTGCTCGAAGCTGATCCCCTGCTCCAGCACCTGTCGGCGTTCACGGCGTATGGATTTGCGTTTGCGGGACGTCAGCCGGGCGAGGAAGTCATCAAAGCCGGAGTAACCCCGGTTGTGCCAGTGGAACTGACAGCCAAGGCGGTGCAACTGGCCAGCGCCGTGGTCCGCATCGGGCGCCTCGTTGGGAGCGTTGAGCAGTCGCTGGTCAGCGCCCTCCGGGAACAGCAGGTGCCAGGAAGACAGTCCCAGCCCTGTCATCAGCTGGTCCAGCGCCTGGTTTATCTGGCCGGGACGGAGTCGGTCGCGGGCCCCCGGTTCAAGCAGCAATCTCGGCCCCTGACATGGCGTGAAGGGCACCGCGACCAGCAGCTTCGGATAGTAACGGAGACCGTGGTGGCGGTAGGCATCGGCCCAGGCCCAGTCGAACACATACTCGCCCATGGAATGCCCTTTCAGGTAGGCCGGCGCTACGCCGACCAGCTCGCCGTTGAGGAACAGCTTGAGATGACAGGGCTGCCAGCCGGTGTCGGCGTTGGTGCAGCCACTGCGTTCAAGCGCCGCCAGAAAGCTGTGGCGTAGGAAGGGATGGCGGCCACCGCTAAAGTGGTCCCAGGTGGTCTGGGGAATCGCCAGGATGCTGTCTTCGGTGGTCAGGGAGAGTTCGGGCATGGGGTCCGCTACTGGCCGGGGAACATCGACACCTTACCGCCAAGCGGCCGGTAAGCGAACCCCCTTGCTCTCTTGGTGTTGGCTGTTGGCGTTAGCTCTTGATGCTGCGCCTATCGTTTGACGCCAGGCCCTCAAGCTGGCGCCAGCGGGTTACTGCTCGTCCGAGGCCTCTTGGCAGCGTTCCCGCATGCGGTCCTGTCGCTCAGCCATACGTTCCTGCCACTTGGCTTGCTGTTCATCGCGGATGGTATCCCAGGTTTGCCGTTGTGCTGGTGTGAGTTCCAGGCGCTCGGCCATCTCGGCATGGCGTTCGTTCATGCGTTCCTGGTGTTGCTGCCATCGTTGCTGATGACGTCCTTCCCGTCCGTCCTGGAAGCGTTCACATATTTCGGCAGAGGGTTTGCCACGAGAGTGATCGCCGTGAGGGCCATGGTGGCCGGCGAACGCCATGGGGCTGGCCAGCAGTGCAGCGGAGCACAGGGCAGGCAGCAGCCAGCGCCGGGATGGGCCGGTGGGACGGCGGGTGCCGGTGGTATGGGGTGTGGTCAATGGCATGGTCGCACTCCTTGAGTATCGTGCTTGCCCGCATTGCTGGCGGGCCGGTGAATGTACGCTGCCAGTTTATGATGGGCGGTGTCAGCTGCCGTCAGCAGGGTGTAAAGGTTGTGCAAAGCCCGGTCCGGCGTCAGAGTGCGATTGGGCGCCATGGTATATTGAGCCGCAACGACGCAGGAGGTGGCAGGGTGCAGAACCGGGTATTGCTGATAGAGGATGACGACGAGCTGCGCCAGCTCCTGGCCCGCTATCTCGACAGCCAGGGTTTTACCGTGCGGGAGGCCGCCAACGGTGAGGATGGCCTGGCGCTGGCGGCGGAACACTACTGCGATGTGGTGGTGCTGGACATCATGCTGCCGGATCTCAACGGCCTGGAAGTGCTGCGTCGTCTGCGCAGTCGTACACACCTGCCAGTGATCCTGCTGACCGCGCGCGGTGACGAGACCGATCGCATCGTCGGTTTTGAGGTCGGTGCCGATGACTACATTCCCAAACCCTGTAATCCCCGGGAGCTGGTGGCCCGGCTGCAGGCCTTGTTGCGCCGCATCAGCTGGGATCAGAAAGCGGAGGCGGATGCTGTGCGTCACTATGGTGACGTGCGACTGGAGCCGGACCAGCGCCGTATCCTGCTCAACGACCAGGTGCTGGACCTGACCGCCACCGAATACGAAATCCTGCAGGTACTGCTGGCCCATGCCGGCAGTGTGGTGCGCAAGACCGACCTGATGCAGTGGGCCCTGGGTCGACGGCTGTCGCCCCATGACCGTACGCTGGATATGCACATCAGCAACCTGCGCCGCAAACTGTCTGACCAGGGTGGCAAACGGATCGAAACCGTGCGTGGGCTCGGCTACAGCTACCGGGTGCCGGCATGATCGGGCCGCGGGGATTTCCGTTGTTCTGGCGCATCTTCCTGTTGATCTGGCTGGCCATGGTGGTGACCGTGCTGGCGGCCAACTTCGCCACGCGGGAACTGGTGGAGCGGGAGCGCAGCAGTATCGAGCGGGAGAAAGGCCTGCGGGATGTGGGCCAGCAGGCAGTGACCATCCGTGAGACACAGGGCCTGCGGGCTGCCCGCCGTTATCTGCGGGAGCAGGGGCGGGAGCTGTCGCTGTTCATTGCCCTGTTGGAGAGAGGGCAGCGAGGCGACAGCCTGCCACCGGAAATCCGCGAACGGATGAAGGAAGGTTGGCTGCGCCACCGCCCCGTGGTACTGCACCTGCCGGGGCATTACCGCCTGGTGGCCTGGCCCCGGGAGGGTGGTGAAGGCTGGCTCGATCCGCGCTGGTTCCGTTGGCTGCAGATGGCAATCGGCTTTGTGGTCATCACCCTGGCCTGCTGGTGGCTGGCACGAATCCTGGCCAAGCCACTACGGCACATGGAGCACACCGCCCGCCAGATTGCCGATGGCGACATCTCCCTTCGGGTGAGTGAGCGGATCTCCCGACGCCGGGATGAGGTCGGGGCCATGGCGACCGCGTTCAACGACATGACCGACCGCCTGCGTCAGCTGCTGGAGCGCCAGAAACACCTGCTGCGGGATATCTCCCACGATCTACGAACCCCCCTGAGCCGCCAGCGGGTGGCGATTGAGCTGGCCTGCGATGCAGGAGCGGATGTTGAGCTGATGGACAGCATTCGGCGTCAGAATGAACGCCTGGAAGCGATGACAGCGCAGATACTGTCGCTGTACCAGGTTCAGGACCAGCGCTGGTCAATGCCCCGATCCCCGGTTGAGCCGGTGCGGGTCATGCAGACTGTGTTGCGGGATGCAGCGGATTACGCCGAGCACCAGCGGGTGGATTGTCACCTGGATGTTGCTGACGGTGTACGGGATATGCTGGTCCTTGGCGATGCCGACTGGCTGCAGCGGGCATTCGAGAATGTGCTCCAGAACGCCTTGGATCACACACCGCCCTCGGGGGTGGTGTCCGTGCTGATCACCGCCACCGCGGAATCCATGACTGTCCGGGTGCAGGACCAGGGGCCCGGCGTCGAGGCTGGTGCCCTGGCCCATCTGTTCGAGCCCTTCTACCGTACTGACCAAGCCCGTTCAGGTCAGGGTTGGGGCTTGGGGTTGGCGATTGCCCGTGACATCATTGCGGTGCACGACGGCTCGGTGTCGGCCGAAAATCTGGCACAGGGCGGGCTGGAAATCCGGATTCAGCTGCCGCTATTCAGCGACGGTGTTGAGCCTTTGTAGCGCCGATCCGTCACTTTTTATCCTGGTTGTCGGTCTCGGGCGTTGTATCCGGGGCCGGTTTGAGTTGCTCCGCAGCCGAAAAATCAATACCTTCCTGCAGTTCATCGGCGCCGAAGCGAATGCCGCAGCCGGCTTTTTCCAGCTTTGCCGCCGGGGCAGTGCCAGGCGTATGCTTTTGCTCTTCGGACATGGTGTGCTCCTGGCTGAAAATCCGCTGACCGGGAAATTACTGACTGGACAGCGACAGAACAAGGCGTTATCCGTTATGGCACAGGATTATCCCATACCTGCCGGTTTCCTGGAACGTGAGACCGAAATCAAGAAGAGCCGGTTCATTGCCCGGGTGGCACCGGTGACCTCCCGGGATGACGTTCGGGGCTGGCTTGATCAGGCTCACCGGGACCACCCTGATGCCCGCCACATCTGCTGGGCCTACCAGATCGGCCGTCCCGGGTCGGCTGCCGAAGCCGCCATGAACGACGACGGTGAACCCTCGGGCACCGCTGGCAAGCCGATCCTGAACGTGATTCAGCACAAGGATATGGGCGACGTGCTGGTGATGGTGATCCGTTACTTTGGCGGTATCAAACTGGGAGCTGGCGGTCTGGTGCGTGCCTATGCGGGCGCGGCAGAGAGCGTATTATCCCAGGTCGAGCGGGTGATTCAGCCGGCCCTGGAGAGCGTTACCATCACCATGGGATTCGCCGATGAACAGCCGCTGCGGCACTGGTGTGACCAGCACCAGGCACTGATTGACGACATGATCTATGGCAGCGGCGTCGAGGCCAGAGTCCGGGTGCCCACCGACGCCATTGCGACCTTGACGGCCTATTGCGAGGCCCAGGGCCTGCAAATGGCGGTGGCCGATGCCTGAGCCTGGATACCGGCCGGGAACAATGGCGGCAGGTAGGGTCAAACAACCAGATAGAAGGCGAGGTTTCGCAACCCACTTGGGAGGTTAACATGATGCGCACGGTAACAATGGTGATTGCCGCCCTGGCCATGGCTGGTTGTGCCAGTCAGGTGGTGACCGACTACGATACCCAGGTGGCGTTTGATCGCTACTCGTCCTGGGCGTTCTCCAGCCATCCGGAAGAGAAGGGCTTCAAATCCCTCGACAGTCGCCGGGTGGAATCGGTGCTGGAGCGGGAGCTGGCTGCGAAGAATCTGAGCCGCCAGCCGGAAGACCAGGCCGATCTGCTGGTCAGCTATCAGGTGATCGAACAGGAGCGGTTGGACAGCTACGGCTTCAGTTATGGCGTGGGTTTCAGCCACCGGCCCTTTGGCTGGGGCATTGCCACAGCGCCGCCGACGCGGGAAGTGATTGAAGGCAAGCTGGTGGTGGAGCTGGTGGATCGCAGCAACGAGCAGGTCGTCTGGCGAGCGGCCAGCAAGCGCTACCTCAATGAGGACCAGTCGCCGGACTATCGCAGCGAGCTGATCGACGACGTGGTCCGGGAGATGTTTAACCAGTACCCGCCGCAGATGCACTGACGGCGGTTCAGGATTCAGGAGTTGATATGAAGAAGCATTCCAGTGGCGGCCTGGTTTATTCCACAGACCAGGGCCGCATGTGTCCGGAATGCCGCGAACCCCTTGAGCAATGCCGCTGCAAGGCCAAATCGCCTCCCCAGGGGGATGGCGTGGTGCGGGTGCAGCGGGAGACCAAGGGCCGCAAGGGTAAGGGGGTGACTCTGGTTACCGGCATCCCCCTGCCAGAGAAAGAACTCAAAGCCCTGGCCAAGGAGCTCAAGGGCAAGTGTGGTACCGGTGGCACCGTCAGGGACGGGGTGGTTGAGGTTCAGGGAGACCAGCGGGATCTGCTGGTGATGCTGCTTCAGGCCAAGGGCTGGGTGGTGAAGAAAGCCGGAGGGTAACCGCCATTCCCGCTGTTCCCGATCTTTTCTGATGATGACCTGCGGCGAAAGTCGCCGGGTCATGGTGACGGCAAGCCGTTACAATGCCCAATATTCCATTTGAATTGCCCAGCGGAGGTGGTTATGCACATTCTGGTCATGGGGGCAGGGGTGGTCGGTGTGACCACCGCCTGGTACCTGCGCAAGGCCGGCTATGAGGTCACCGTGGTGGATCGTCAGAGCCGGGCCGCGCTGGAAACCAGCTACGCCAACGGTGGCCAGATCTCCGTTTGCCACGCTGAGCCGTGGGCCAACCCCAAGGCGCCGCTGAAAGTGCTGAAATGGCTGGGGCAGGCCGATGCGCCTCTGCTGTTCCGGCCCCGCCTGGACCCGGGACAGTGGCGTTGGGCGATGGCATTCCTGGCCCAGTGCACCAGCGCCCGCGCTGCCCATAACCTGCGCCAGATGGTGAACCTGGGCACCTTCAGCCGTGCCTGCCTGCAGGCGCTGCGGGATGAGACCGGTATCGAGTACGACTGCCTGACCCGGGGCATTCTGCACTTTTACACCGACCCGGCAGAGTTTGAGAGTGCCCTGGAGCCGGCCCGCCAGATGCGCGAGCTGGGGTGCGACCGCCAGGTGGTGGACGTCGACCGGGCCATCGAGTTGGAGCCCGCGTTGGCGCCAGCGCGTGATCGGCTGGCGGGGGCGACCTACACCGCCGAGGACGAATCCGGCGATGCCCGAAAATTCACCCAGGCACTGGCGTTGATGGCGGAGGCTGCTGGCGTGCGGTTCCAGTTCGATACCGAGATTCTGGGCTTCGACAAGGCACGGGACCGGGTGCTTGGCGTGCGGACCCTGCGCCACGGCCATCACGAGACCCTGCGTGCCGACAGCTATGTCCTCAGCCTCGGCAGCTTCAGTGGTCCGCTGGCCCGTCAGCTGGGGCTGCACCTCAACATCTACCCCGCCAAGGGCTATTCGATCACCGTACCGGTGAAGAACGAGGAGGCGGCCTACCAGGTCAGCCTCACGGATGATGAGTACAAGCTGGTGTATTCACGTCTGGGAGATCGAATCCGGGTTGCAGGCACCGCCGAGCTGAACGGTTACACCCGCACCCTCAACATGACCCGCTGCCGCGCCATTGTGCGCCGTTGTGCCGAGCTGATGCCCGAGGCGGCCTACTGGGATCAGGCGGAATTCTGGACCGGCCTGCGTCCTGCAACCCCCTCCAATGTGCCCTACATCGGCCGCAGCCACTTTGGCAATCTGTTCCTGAATACCGGCCACGGCACCCTGGGCTGGACCCACTCCTGTGGCTCGGCGGCGGCCCTGGCCGCAATCGTCGCGGGCGGGCGTCCGGAGGTGGATTTCAACTTCACCGGCCTGTAGGGAGCGGATTCGACGCTCCCTACAGGCCGGGTTACCGACCTTTGTCCCGTTTGCGGCGCACATACAGCACCTTGTTGACCCGTGCGACCAGCTCACCCTTGTCATTGACGATGTCCACATCCCAGGCTGGCAGGTACTTGTCACCATTGGCGGTTGCGCCCCGGATTTCCTCCAGGCGTTCGTCGGTGACTTCAAAATGGGCGGATACCCGGCCGCTTCCCGGTTTGATGAATTCGATACTGGCGGATTTGTCCCAGACGATGTAGTCCTTGCCGAGCCGGTTCATCAGCAACAGCATGTACATCGGATCTACCATGCTGTAGAGCGAACCGCCGAAGTGAGTGCCAACGTAGTTGGTGTTGTACCAGCGGAGGGTCATTTCCACACTGGCGCTGCGGTAGTCCGGGGCAATGTGGGTCACTTTAACGCCGGCGCCGAGGTATGGCCCGTAAACGTTGATGATCTTGCGGATGCCATCCGGGCTGCTGATCCACTTGCGCAGACGCGACATCATAACGCGGCTCCTGTTTGTTGTTGCCTGAAGGGAGCGGAATTATAACGGCAAAGCGCGGTGTGAGGGGACGTCGACATGAGTAGGCGGGGCCTCTCACTGGAGGCCCCGCCAAGGGCTTAGCCCAACTGGTCGCGAATCATCTTCTTGTTGATCTTGCCCACGCTGGTCTTGGGGATATCTTCAACAAAGTCGATGGACGCAGGGATCGCCCACTTGTTGATTTCGCCAGCGTCAACGAACTGCTGCAGGTGGGCCTGGATGTCCTCGACACCAAGGTCCTCGCCCGGTTTGAGCGTCACCAGGGCATGCGGCCGCTCTCCCCACTTGTCGTCGGGAACACCGACCACGGCTGCGGCGGCCACGGAACCGTGCTGACTGATGAGGTTCTCCAGATCGAGGGAGGACAGCCACTCGCCGCCGGTCTTGATCACATCCTTGATACGATCCTTGATCACCAGGGTATGGTCCGGCTCGATGCTGGCTACGTCACCGGTGTGCAGCCAGCCGCCTTCCCACAGCGCTTCGCCTTTCTCCGGTTCCTTGAAGTAGCTCTGGGTGAGCCAGGGCGCACGGGCCACGACCTCGCCTTTGCTGGTGCCGTCGTGGGGCAGTGGCTTGCCTTCCGGGTCCACTACCTGGATGTCCACCAGAGGCACAGGCACCCCGGTTTTGACCCGCTTCGATGCCTGCTGCTCCAGCGGCAGCTCCAAGTCTTCCGGCGTCAGATGGGTGGCGGTCAACAGTGGCCCGGTTTCGGACATGCCGTAGCCGGTGTACATGCGAATGCCCATGCTGGCGCCGGTGCGGCACAGACTTTCAGTAAGCGCGCTGCCGCCAATCAGCACGTGCCAGTTGCTGAGGTCGGCGGTCTTGATGGAATCGGTGGCGAGCATCATCTGCATGATGGTGGGCACACAATGGGAGAAGGTGACCTTATGGGTCTTGATCAGCTCCACCAGCAGCTCCGGCTCGTAGCGACCAGGGTAGACCTGCTTCAGCCCCAGCATGGTGGCAGCGTAAGGGGCACCCCAGGCATGGACGTGGAACATCGGGGTGATCGGCATATAGACCGAAGACGAGCGCAGCAGCGGCATCTCGTCGTAGGCGGAGAAGTTGGCCGCCATGCCCAGGGTATGCAGAACCAGCTGACGGTGGCTGAAGAACACCCCCTTGGGATTACCGGTGGTGCCGGTGGTGTAGAAGGTGGTGGCGACGCTGTTCTCGTCAAAGTCCGGGAAGTCGTAATGGCTGTCACATCCAGCCAGCAGTGACTCATATTCACCCAGGGTGTCCAGTTGGGTGGCCGCGGGCTGATTGTTGTCGGTCAGCTGGATATAGCCGCGTACGGTTTCCACCTGGTCACGAATGCCTTCCACAATCGGCAGGAAGTCGTCATGCACCAGCACCAGGTCGTCTTCGGCGTGATTCATGGTGTAGAGGATCTGCTCCGGAGACAGACGCACGTTGACGGTGTGGAGGATCGCGCCAATCATCGGGATGGCGAAGAAGCACTCCAGGTAGCGGGGGGTGTCCCAGTCCAGAACCGCCACGGTGTCGCCGGCCTTGATGCCGGCCTCGGTCAGGGCGTGGGCAAGACGGTGTACCCGTTCCAGCAGGTCGGTGTAGGTGTACTTGCTGCGGTTGGCATAGACGATCTCCTGATCCGGCGCGTAACGCGGACCGGACAGCAACAGCTGCTTGATCAGCAGAGGGTACTGGTAGGCGTTGTCAGCCGCGGGCAGTATCTTGGTATTGACCATGCAATCCTATCTCCAGGTTTCTTGTCGGTTTTGTGAGGTTACCCAGGAGTCCAAATCTGACACAGATCACAGTCTCAGGAAAGATGGCGGTGGAGAAAGATAACGCTTTGTTACGTAATGGACTTGCAGGGAGCGGGCGGGAAGGATAAATGGCGGTCGGTGGCCGTCCGCATCGAGGCGCGAACGGTCTTGGGGAAGTGGCCGCCAGGCAGGCAATGGCCTGATGGGCCCGGCGGCAAGCTGGTATGTTGTGCGCTTACTCGTAGGTGCAGAGGTAGGCGGTATCGATGTCGGTCTTGGCCTTGAAGCTGGCCTGGCCAGCGACTTCGAAGGCTTCGCCGGCGCCGTAGGTCATCCACTCGCTCATGCCCGGCAGCATCACCGTCAGGGCGCCACTGATGACGGTCATGGTTTCCTTCTTGGAGGTGCCGAACTCATACTCACCCGGGCTGATCACACCGACAGTGGCCGGCAGGGTCGGGGTTTCGAACGAGATGGACTTTGCCTTGCCGTCAAAATATTCGTTTACCTTCAGCATAGCGTGGCTCCTTGAAATGATTGGCTGCCTACTATACGGCAAAAAGGTGTACTGGGAATGACAAAATTGCCTTCAGAAACAACCAATGGCCTGTCCGGGATAGAGCGGCAGCGGCACCAGCAGGCATTGGCCCGGCTGGACCGCTATGCCCGCCGGCTCGACAGCCAATTCCGGATACCGTTCACCCGAATCCGCTTTGGGCTTGATCCGCTGATCGGGCTCCTTCCGGGCATCGGTGATCTGGTGGGCCTGGGTCTGTCACTGTATCTGGTGGTGGAGGCGATCCGGCTGGGCGCCGGGCCTGCCCTGGTGGTGCGGATGCTGGCCAACCTGGGGCTGGAATTTCTGGTGGGGCTGGTTCCGGTGCTGGGCGATGCGTTCGATCTGTTGTATCGCGCCAACGACCGTAACGCCGCCATGCTGCGGCGCCACATAGAGCGTCAGCTGGAGCCGCCCCGGCAGGGCCGGAGCTGGCTGTCCTGGCTGATGGTGGCGACCTGTCTGGTGCTGGTGGCCTTGCTGGCCTATCGCCTGGGCCAGCTTCTGCTGGCCGCCGGTGGTTACTGATCCCAGGGGTTGCCGTGGGTTTCCGGGGTGCGCGCCACACCAATGTGCATGGCGGCCTTGGCAAGGATGTTGGCGCTGACCGGAGCGGTCAGGAACAGGAACACCGTGATCAGAATCTCGGCGACGTGGACCTGGCCTTCGGACACGGTGAAATAGGCCACCGAACCCAGCATGATCGCGCCCACACCCAGGGTTGTGGCCTTGGTGGGGGCATGCAGGCGGGCAAAGAAATCCGGCAGCCGGGCCAGCCCGATGGCGCCAATCAGGGTAAAGGCCCCACCAATCAGCAGCAGGCCCGCAATCAGGTATTCGGCAAAAGCTTGCATGGTCGGTCTCCCTGTTTATTCGATGACGCTGCCGCGCTTGAGGTATTTCGCCATGGCGACGGTGCCGACGAAGCCCATGACCGCGATCAGCAGGGCCGACTCCATGTACATCCGGGTGCCGAGGGTAATACCCAGCAGGATGATCAGCGCAATGGCGTTGATGTAGAGCGTATCCAGTGCCAGTACCCGATCCGGAGCGTCAGGCCCTTTGATCAGACGGTACACGTTCAGCAGCATGGCCAGGGTCACCATGGCGATGGTGATGTACAGGGCGATGGTGATCATAGGAAGATCTCCTGCAGCGGCTTCTCGTAACGGCTGCGAATGGTTTCAATGATGGCCTGTTCATCCTCGGCGTCGAGGGCGTGGATCAGCAGGATGCGCTGATCATCACTGACATCGGCACTCACGGTGCCCGGGGTCAGTGAGATGGTGCTGGCCAGCATGGTGATGGCCAGAGGATGCTCCAGTGTCAGCGGATAGGAAATGAACGCCGGCCGTGGCTTGCGCGGGCTGAGTACCAGCCGTGCGACCGAGATGCTGGCTACCACGATGTCCCACAGTACCCGCAGGACGTACAGCGGCAAAAGCCAGCCCTTGAGCAGGGCAGGGCGCTCTGGCCAGAAGTTGCGTGTCAGCTGTGGCAGCATCCAGGCGAGGATCGCGCCCATGACCACACTGCCGCCGGAGAAACCGTCGTTTAACAGTTGCCAGACCAGGAACAGGCAGAGGCTGAGGAACGGCTGTGGAAAGCCGAGTCGGGCAAACATCAGGCACCTCCCTTCACAGCAGTGGTATCAAGGATCTCCAGGTAGGCCCCGGTATCAAACAGCTGAGCCGCCGTGGCGTCGACGTAGGCGCTGATCGGGCCAGCCAGCAGTACGATAATGATCGCCATGGCGATCAGACCGCCTGCGGCCACACCCAGGGACAGCGTCAGTTTGCCGGGCTTCTCCACGTGGCCATCAACGTTGCGCCAGAATACGATGGAACCGGCGCGGCTGTAGGCCACCAGGGTGAAGAAGCTGCCAATAATCAGCGTACCCCAGAGCCACGCCATTTCCACTCCGGGTGTGGTGGCCTGCAGGATCAGTACCTTGGCAAAGAACCCGCTCAGTGGCGGCAGGCCCACGGCGGCCACCGCGCCCAGCAGGAACAGCACGCTCAACAGGGTGCGGTTGTACATCCGCGGGGCGGTGACAATCTTGTCCGACGCAGAACCGCGCTGACCGGACACCAGATCCACCACCAGAAACAGGCCGCCCACCACCCAGGTGGTGTTGAGCATGTAGAACAGTGCCGCTGAGGTGCCCGCTTCGGTGCCCAGGGCTACGGCTGCCAGCAGGGTGCCGACCGAGATAATCACCTGCCAGGTAATCAGAGTCCGCAGACTGCGGGCGCCAACAGCGCCGATCACGCCCATCGCCAGGGTTGCCAGCGCCATCGGGAACAGCCAGTCCAGTCCCAGCCCCGCCAGGGCGCCGGCCTGAGCACCAAACACCAGGGTGAATACCCGCACGATGGCGTAAAAGCCGACCTTGGTCATCACCGCAAACAGGGCGGCGACGGGGGCTGTGGCGTTGCCATAGGCCTTCGGCAGCCAGAAACTCAGTGGCAATACCGCCGCCTTGAGCCCGAATACCACCAGCAACATCAGGCCGCCGGCTTGCACCATCGGCAGATCCTCGGCGCTGACCTGGGGGATTTTCGCCGCCAGGTCCGCCATGTTGAGCGTACCGGTCACGCTGTAGAGCATGCCCACGCTGATCAGGAACAGCGCCGAGCCGGCCAGGTTCAGCACCACGTAGTGCAGGCTGGGGATGGTGCGCTCGGTGCCGTGGCCCTGCATCATCAGACCGTAGGAGGCGATCAGCAGTACCTCAAAGGCGACGAACAGGTTGAACAGGTCGCCGGTCAGGAAGGCGATGTTCAGGCCCATCAGCTCGAACAGGAACAGCGCGTGGAACTGGCGGCTGCTCTCATCGGCCTTGTTCATCGAGTAGAGGTGACAGAAGAACGCCAGAATGGCCGTCATCAGCACCATCAGCGCCGAGAGCCGGTCCAGCACCAGCACAATGCCAAACGGTGGCTCCCAGTTGCCGAACGCGTAGACCCGATAGCTGCCGTCGCTGGCAAGGATCAGCAACACAACGGACGCCGCCAGCAGCAGTACCGTGGTGGTCATGGCCAGGGTGCGACGCAGGGACAGCGGCGCGTAGCCGATGAAGATCTGCAGAATCCCGCCCAGCAGGGGAATCAGGATGGGGGCAGTCAGCCAGTGGTTCATCGGCCCTTGTCCTCCTCGTTGTCCTCATCGGGCGACGGTGCCGGGCGGCGACCGTCGACATGGTCGTCGTCGTTATCAGCCTGGTTGCGCAGCGCCAGCACCACCACAAAGGCGGTCATGGCGAAGCCGATAACGATCGCCGTCAGCACCAGCGCCTGAGGCAGCGGGTCGGCGTAGTCAGCGGTGCTGCCGATAATGGGCTGGCCGCCAGTGGCCAGGCGACCGCTGGAGAACAGAAACAGGTTGACGCCATAGGACAGCAGCGTCAGCCCCATCACCACAGGGAAGGTCCGCGCCCGCAGCATCAGGTACACACCGGACGCGGTCAATGCACCAATCACCAGGGCATAGGCCAGTTCCATTACACCCCTCCTTTCTTGCTTTTAATGGCGGAATGCGGCGACAGCCGACCAATGCTGACCAGGGCCAGCAGGGTCGCACCAATCACGGTGAAGTAGACGCCAAGGTCGAATACCAGGGCTGAGGCCACCTCGAACTTGCCCACCACCGGCCAGGTAATGTAGCCGAAGGTGGTCGTCAGGAACGGGTAGCCAAAGGCAAAGCTGCCGGCCCCGGCGATCACCGCGAGCAGTAGGCCAATGCCGATGACGTTGTGGTAGCGGAACGGCACCCGCTCCTGGGTCCACACCATGCCACTGGCAATGTACTGCAGCACCAGCGCCACCGAGGTGATCAGGCCGGCGATGAAGCCACCGCCCGGCAGGTTGTGGCCACGCAGGAAGATGTACAGTGACACCATCAGCGCCAGTGGCAGCATGGGCCGGGCAATCTGGCGCAGCATCACCGGGTAGGCATCGCGGGTCCAGGGGTGGCCCTGGCCGTCACCCGGCGGCGGGGTCATCGCGGTGTTCTTGAGCATGGCGTAGATGCCCAGCGCGGCGATCGCCAGTACGGTGATCTCGCCCAGCGTATCGAAGCCCCGGAAATCCACCAGGATGACGTTCACGGCGTTGGTGCCGCCGCCCCCCGGCTTGCTGTTGGCCAGGAAGTAGCTGGAGATCGACTCGAAAGGTTGGGTCAGCATCGCCAGGGTGATCAGGGTCATGCCTACCCCGGCCGTCAGCGCGATGGCGATGTCCCGCACCCGTCGTGGCCAGGAGGTTTCAATCGGCGTCCAGGATGGCATGTAATACAGCGCCAGCATCAGCAATACGATGGTGACCACCTCAACCGACAGCTGGGTCATTGCCAGGTCCGGCGCCGAGAAGCGGGCGAAGGCCAGGGACACCAGCAGCCCCACCACACTCAGTAGTACCAGGGCGTAGAAGCGATCCCGGTGCATCGCCGCGGTTGCCAGCGCACAGAGTGCCAGCAGGCCGGCGGCGATACCGGTCGGCCAGTCCAGGGGCGTCAGGCCGTTGCTACCAATCAGGATACCCTGGGAGCTGATCGGAACCAGGGCCACCACGATGGCGCTGACCACCAGCAACAGGGCATAGCGTTGCAGTGAACCGTTCTCCAGGCGGGCGGTCAAGCGTCCGGCAAGGTCCTCCAGCCACAGGGCAGCGCGTTCAAATACCGCTTTCTCGTCGATTTCCTTGAAGCGGGCGTGGAAGTCGAAGAACTTCTGCCGCTGGCTGTACATCAGCAGGCCACCGAAGAACGCCAGGAAACTCATCATCAATGGCAGGTTGAAGCCGTGCATCACCGCCAGCTGGTACTCCGGCACATCGCCACCCAGAGTGGCGGAGGCAGCCGCGTACAGCAGCGGGCCAATGGAAATGGCCGGGAACATGCCCACCATGATGCAGGCGAACACCAGGATCTCCACCGGAATCTTCATGTACCGCGGTGGCTCGTGTGGCGGGTAGATCGGCAGGTCCACCGGCTTGCCGTTGAAGAAGACGTCATGGATAAAGCGGGCTGAGTAAGCCACCGCGAAGATCCCCGCCAGGGTGGCTACCAGTGGCGGAATGTAGGCCCAGATGCCCGGCAGGTTCAGCTCCAGCGCCTCGGCGAAGAACATTTCCTTGCTGAGGAAGCCGTTCAGCAACGGGACACCGGCCATGGAGGACGCGGCGACCATCGCCAGGGTGGCGGTGTGGGGCATGAAGCGCCACAGGCCGTTGATGCGGCGCATGTCCCGGGTACCGGTTTCGTGGTCGATAATACCGGCGGCCATAAACAGAGAGGCTTTGAAGATGGCGTGGTTGATGACGTGGAACACCGCCGCCACGGCGGCCAGTTTGGTCCCCATGCCGAACAGCAGGGTGATCAGGCCCAGGTGGCTGACGGTGGAGTGGGCCAACAGGCCCTTGAGATCGTGCTTGAACAACGCCACGTAGGCGCCGATCAACAGGGTCGCCATGCCGGTAAAGCTGACCATGTAGAACCACTGCTCAGTGCCGGCCAGCGCCGGGTACAGCCGGGCCATCAGGAAGATCCCCGCCTTCACCATGGTGGCGGAGTGCAGGTACGCCGACACCGGAGTGGGCGCCTGCATGGCGTGGGGTAGCCAGAAGTGGAACGGGAACTGGGCCGACTTGGTAAACGCCCCCAGCAACACCAGGGTCAGCGCGAATGGGTACAGGGCGTGGGCCTTGATCAGGTCCCCGGCGGCCAGCACGTCGTCCAGCTCATAGCTGCCAACAATGCGGCCGATCAGCAGAATGCCTGCCAGCAACGCAAGGCCGCCACCGCCGGTGATCGCCAGCGCCATCCGGGCGCCGCGCCGGGCGTCCTGTTTGTGATTCCAGAAACTGATCAGCAGGAACGACACCAGGCTGGTCAACTCCCAGAAGATCAGCATCAACAGCAGGTTGCTGGACAGCACAATGCCCAGCATGGCGCCCTTGAAACACAACAGCAGGGAGTAAAATTTGCCAACGTTTTCCTTGGCTTTCAGATAGTAACGGGCGTACAGAATGATCAGCAGCCCAATCACCAGAATTAGCAGCGCAAACAGCAGTGACAGGCCATCCAGGCGAAAGCTCAGGGATAGCCCCACGGCGGGCAGCCACTGATAGGTCTGCACCAGTGTTCCGCCTTCGGCCAGGGTTGGCCAGTGCGGAAACAGCGCCGCCAGGGCGACCAGGGCCGGCACCGATGAGGCAATGGCTATCGCGGTTCGGCCCGCCTGGGCGAACAGGGGCGCAGCAATCGCCCCGATAAAAGGGAGTAAGACGACCAGCAGAAGCGTCATCGCAACCTCGTTATTGAGTCCATGTCACTGATGTGACTGTGTTTAGAGCTACGGTTGCCTGAGTTTAGCCGCCGATATGCGTAAATGCATGACATCGGCCACGACGGCTAGCCGTGACGGGGTGGGTCGGGGAAGTACGGGAGCCGGCCCCAGCGAACGTCGGTGTACGCCGGGATGAGGGTTGTCACTGGGCCAGGTAGGTCTCTGGTCCTGTCGATCATGAAAGCTCCGCAAGTGTTACGCGAAGTGTGATGATACGTGGCCGGGACCGGAGGTCAAGAGCGTTGAGGGATATCTTCATTGCTCAAAAATTAACCGCTCGTCACTGGTCAGAGCGCTGCAACAGGTTCTAAATAGGGAGTACGGACGAAATGTCCCAGTCGGTCCCGGTCCACCGGAACTGACGTTGAGTAGCCGTGACCAGGAGTCGGCAGTTGGTCGCAGATCGAAAGAGAGCACCCAGTACGACAAGCGTACAGGAGGACCATACTGATGAAGATCGGCAACCTGACGTGTATCAGCCTGTTTACCGCCGCCCTGGCGGCGTCACCACTGACCTGGGCAGCCCATCATGGGGATGACCACAGCGACGGTGGCATGAGCGCCATGGAGGAAAAAGAGTCCATGGGCAGCGA
Organism: Marinobacter xestospongiae; assembly: GCF_023156385.1. Taxonomy (GTDB): domain Bacteria; phylum Pseudomonadota; class Gammaproteobacteria; order Pseudomonadales; family Oleiphilaceae; genus Marinobacter; species Marinobacter xestospongiae. Next base: position 45,156 of record NZ_JAKZAK010000002.1, on the reverse strand, counting down.
ATCCATGACTGGCGACGGCATGGCAATGGAGGCGCCGAAGTTTGATCGCCTTGATGCCAATGGCGATGGACAGCTCAGCGCCGATGAGCTGAATGTTTATGGCAGCACGGCCGCCGGCAGCGAAACGGGTACGGCCGTCGACCTGGACATGTACGACAGCAACGGCGACGGCAGTCTCAGCCGCGAGGAGTACCAGCGCGGCACCATGCCGACGCAGGACCCCATGGACAACATGCAGCAATAAGGGAGTTGGCTCCGGAGAGCGGCTATGGTCGCTCCGGAGCCGGACTCAGAACCCCCGACGATCCTCGTAGGCTTTTTCCGGATCACTGGTGTTACGCGCCACTGCCGTGCGTTGGTTGGTGCGTGCCAGAATCTTCTTCTGCAATCGGGTTTCCCAGTCCAGTGCGGCCTTGTCCGGCGCGGACCAGGTGCGGTTGAAGAGCAGCTTGCTGGCAGCCACCGCATCCGGTGAGCGTTCCGACAGTTCCCGGGCAAATGCCTGGGCTTCCGCCAGCGGATCATCACATACACGGCTGACCAGTCCCATTTCTTTGGCTTCGGCACCATTGAAGCGACGAGCTGTCATGGTCAGTTCCTTGGCCAGGTCAATGCTGATCAGTTCCCGCAGCGTGACCGTAAGGCTCATGTCCGGGATCAGCCCCCACTTGGTTTCCATGATCGAGAACTCGCAGTCGCTGGTGCTGAAACGAAAGTCCGCGCCCAAGGCGATCTGGAATCCGCCGCCAAAACAGTATCCATGGGTGACGGCAATGACCGGCGCAGGCACGTCCCGCCACAGATAACCTACGTCCTGGGCCAGGTTGCTGATCTTGCGACCTGGCTTGACCAGAAGCTTGAGGAAGTTCACCGGATTCTTGGATACCTTGGCCACGTCCAGTCCGGAGCAGAAGGCTTCTCCGGCACCCTTAAGAATGATCGCGCGAACACTCCGGTCCTTCTTCAGTTGCCGCGTCACTGCGACAATGGCGTCAAACATCGCCATGTCCAGGCCGTTGTATTTGTCCGGTCGATTGAGGGTCACGGTGGCGATGCCCTGATCGATTTCAAGCACCACGCGGTTATTGTTGGTCGTTGCCATGAGTCGGCCCCATCTCATACGTTAGTCGAAGGTTGCTATGCTACCATTCCGACTCCTGATGAGAATGGCAGAGAGAAAAAAAGATGACCGCCGCCTATCCCAACCTGTTGAAACCTCTGGACCTTGGCTTCACCGAACTGAAAAATCGGGTGTTGATGGGGTCGATGCATACCGGCCTGGAAGACCGCTTCTGGAACATTCACAAACTGGCCCGCTATTTTGCCGAACGGGCTGAGGGTGGGGTTGGCCTGATGGTCACCGGTGGTTTCTCCCCCAATCTGGTGGGCCAACTGGCGCCACTGGCCTCCACCATGAACAACCGTGCCACCGCGCTCCTGCATCGCCACGTGACCGGGGCGGTCCATGAAGCCGGCGGCAAGATCTGTCTGCAACTGCTCCACGCCGGTCGCTATGGCTATCAGCCGTTGATTGTGTCGGCTTCCGCCACCAAGGCTCCGATCAGCCCATTCAAGGCCCGTGCGCTGTCCACCAAGGGCGTGGACCGGCAGATCGACGATTTTGTCAGCGCCGCCAAGCTGGCTCAGTTCGCCGGCTACGATGGCATCGAAGTGATGGGCTCGGAAGGCTACTTCATCAACCAGTTCCTGTGTGAGCGTACCAATAAGCGTACCGACCGCTGGGGAGGCTCCTACCAAAACCGCATGCGCCTGCCGGTGGAAATCGTCCGCCGAATCCGCGAAGCGGTGGGGCCGGAGTTCATCATCATCTACCGGCTGTCGATGCTGGATCTGGTGGAGGGCGGCCAGACCTGGGAGCAGATCGTGACCCTGGGCAAGGCCATCGAGCAGGCCGGTGCCACCATCATCAATACCGGCATTGGCTGGCACGAGGCGCGGGTGCCGACCATTGTCACTTCGGTTCCCCGGGGTGGGTTTGCCGATGTCACCGCCAAGTTCTACGGCGAAGTCTCGATTCCGCTGTGCACCACCAACCGCATCAATACCCCGGACAAGGCCGAGGAAATTCTCGCAGCCGGCAAGGCGGACATGGTGTCGATGGCCCGCCCACTGCTGGCTGACAGCGAGTTTGTGCGCAAGGCCGAGCAGTCGCGGGCGGACGAAATCAACACCTGCATCGCCTGCAACCAGGCCTGCCTTGACCATGTGTTCCAGGCCAAGCGGGCATCCTGTCTGGTCAATCCCCGAGCCTGTCATGAGACCGAGCTGGTGCTGACGGTCGCGCCTGTGGTGAAGAAGGTCGCGGTGGTGGGGGCTGGTCCGGCCGGCCTGGCGGCGGCCACGACCGCGGCCAAACGGGGGCATCAGGTGACCCTGTTCGAAGCCGATGATCGCATTGGTGGCCAGTTCAACTACGCCAAGCGAATTCCCGGCAAGGAAGAGTTTCACGAAACCCTGCGCTACTACCGCAACCAGATCGACAAGCTGGGCATTGAGCTCAAACTCAGTACCCGCGTTGATGCCGATGCCCTGACCAGCGCCGGGTTCGATGAGGTGCTGGTGGCGACCGGCGTCAAGCCCCGGACGCCGGGGATTGATGGCATCGACCATCCCAAGGTGCTGGGCTATCTGGACGTGCTGAAGGAGAACAAGCCCGTTGGTGAGACCGTTGCGGTGATTGGCGCCGGCGGTATCGGGTTTGATGTCAGTGAGTTCCTGACCCACGATTTCGGGAAACAGCCGGAAGGGCAGCAGGTGGATCTGGGGCACTGGCAGCAGGAATGGGGCGTGGCCCAGGATTATGAGGGACCGGGCGGGCTGGCGGAGCGTCAGCCGATGACCTCGCCCCGCAAGATCTATCTGATGCAGCGCAAGACCAGCAAGGTCGGTGGCGGCCTGGGCAAGACCTCAGGCTGGGTACACCGGAACAGTCTGAAGCACCGGCAGGTGGAAATGCTGGCAGGCTGCCGTTACGACCGCATTGACGATGACGGCCTGCACATCACGGTGACCAGTCGCGATGGTAAACAGCAAGAGTCACGGGTGTTGGCCGTGGATCACGTGATCATCTGTGCCGGTCAGGAGTCGTTCCGCGAACTGCACGATCAGTTGACCGAACGGGGCGTCAATTCACACCTGATTGGCGGTGCTGATGTGGCAGAGGAACTGGATGCCAAGCGGGCAATCCGCCAGGGCACGGAGGTTGCGGCGCAGCTTTAACCCGCGATCGGTTCCCGGTCGACGTCTTTGATCTCATGGCCGGTCCGGATTGACTCCGAACCGGCCGATGCAGATTGGGGGCGATATCTGGGAACCCTAACGCCCGCTTTTGAGGGCGTCGCTGATGGCCTGGGCTTCCGCCGACAGCACCCGGTAGAGCAGGGTGTCCTGTTGCTTGCTGGCCTGCAGCAGCTGTTTGAGTTTCAAATCGTAGAGTCGGCTGAGCAGAGCGGTCTGGTCGGCTTTGTCTGGGGTTTTCATGGCGACTACCTCCCACGCACGAGGCTGGTAACACCGTTATCGATAGAGCCGGACGGGAACTTGTCCGGTTGCCGTTCCGTTGGCCTATTCACGGCCTGATACAGTGATCCTGACTTCGTGTCAGGTACCTTTACACTGGTTATCGGCCAGGCTGGTCACTGCTGAAGTGCTGCATAGGCCATGCCAGAGGCGTCAACTGCCTGTTTTTCCTGTCTGTGTCTATATGTACGGCAATCTGTCCGGTCGAGATCTGTCAGAATCCTGTCAGACTACGCCGGAACGCGTCGTTGAAATGCCACTGGGCGGCAACCCCTGGCCGTCAGCAGAGTTGGCGCTTCCGCCGGTCATGAACCAGACTGGTGAGAACAACAATAATCGTCCCTGGTGTAACCATGTCCAACCATTACCGGCCTGTTGACTGCGCCGTCCACAGCGCCCTGCGTGGCTACCTTCATTCCGGCGAACTGGTGGAACTCGTGTTCCGCGATGAATCCGGCCAGGTACTGACCCTGCATGAGGAGATCCGGGACCTGTTCTCTCGGGCCGGCGAGGACTTCCTGCTCACCAGTCGAGGTCGTCTGGTGCGGCTGGATCATCTGATGATGGTGAATGGCCAGGCCCTGGCGACCTGATTTGCCCTTTCATGCCCTGTCGGGATGTTAATCGCCAGGTAATTCGCCTGCCGAACGAATCACGCATACTGTCTCCATTGATTCTCAACCCCAAAGGAGGAGGGATATGAGTATGCGTAAACCGGTAGCAATGACCGCAGCCGTTCTGATGGCAGCTGGACTCGCAGCTTGCAGTGATAACGACGAGCAGGCGCTGGACCTGGAACAGGCGTCTGACAACGCCGCAGACATCGCCCAGGACGCTGGTGATGCCGCCGGTGACCAGATTCAGGAGATGACCGGCGACGCCGACACCACCTGGGAGAAAACCAAAGATACCGCTGGTGAAGTCAGCGAGCGCATTGGTGATGCTGCTGAAGAGACCGGCGATGCGGTCGAAGACGGCTACAACGACATCACTGGCGAGTAACGCCTTGCCAAAAGCTCCGGTGGCGGAGCTGTATCTCCACTAACGCACGTTTGCCCGATGCCGAAAGGTTTCGGGCTTTTTTGTGTGTGATCAGTTGGTTCCAACGCATGCAGGCGGTCTGGATGCTGTCTTGAATCTGTCATCTTGCTGCCATAATTATTTCACAGCGCAGTCAAATTCCTTCCCCACACTGGGCGCACCAGAAAAACGATCCAGTATGAGAGGGATAACTGACATGGCGAAGAAAGACATCAACCCGTTGTACAACGACCCGGACTACGAGCCGGTGGTCAATGAGTCCGGCAATACGCCATTTGCCAACGTTCTGGCAGCCCGCATGGAGCGCCGGACACTGATGAAAGGCAGTGTAGGTGCCGCACTGGTTGGCCTGATGGGTGGCAGCCTGGTGGGTTGCAGCGACGACGATGATGACGATAACCGTCCGGGCAATCCCGGTTCCCAGGTTGAGCTGGGCTTTGAACCGGTAGCCGTGTCGACCCTGAACAAGGTAGTTGTGCCTGCTGGCTATACCGCCACTGCCTTTGTCCCCTGGGGCACGCCGCTCACCGGTGGCCTGCCGGAATTCCGTACCGACGGCACCAACAGTGGCGCCGACCAGGAAAGCCAGGTGGGCATGCATCATGATGGCATGCATTTCTTCCCCATTGACCTGAAATCCGGCGGCAGCAGCTCGGAAGAAGGGTTGCTGGTGATGAACCACGAATACATCAACCAGGATGCCCTGCACCCTGCTGGCGCTACCTACGTCAACGACAAGCGCCCGGACGACGAAGTACGCAAGGAAATCGCCGCCCACGGTGTTTCCGTTATCCACGTCAAGCGGGACGGCAACGGTGCCTGGTCTGTGGTACACGGCAGCAACTACAACCGGCGGGTGACCGGTGGCACCGAAATGGACATTCGTGGTCCGGTGCGCGGCTTCGACAAGCTGGTGACCAAGTTCAGCCCGGATGGCACCCGCACCCGCGGTACCCTCAATAACTGTTCCATGGGACCGACGCCCTGGGGAACCTACATGGCGGCCGAAGAGAACTGGCACGGTTACTTCGCCAACAGCGACGCTGAGCAGCCCCGGGAGCAGGTACGTCACGGTGTTGGCGATGCTTCCCGTTACGACTGGGAGCTGGCCGAGAGCGGCGCCGACGAGTTTGTCCGTTTCAACATCTCGACCCTGGCTGCCAGTGCGGCGGAGGATTACCGTAACGAAGCCAACACCTATGGCTTCATGGTGGAGATCGATCCGTTCAACCCCCAAAGCAAGCCCCAGAAGCGTACGGCCCTGGGACGCTTTGGCCACGAAGGCGTGATCTTCGCACCGGCCAAACAGGGCAAGCCGGTGGTGTGCTACTCCGGTGACGATTCCCGTTTCGAGTACATCTACAAGTTCGTGTCCGCCAACAACTACGATGCCGCCACTGCCGACGGCTCATTGCTGGATAACGGCACGCTGTACGTGGCCAGGTTCAACGACGATGGCTCTGGCGACTGGCTGCCGCTGTCACTGGACGACGCCGGCTTTGTCGCCAAGATGAATGCGGCGGTGAACGCCGGTTCTGTTGGCAGTATTCCGTTTACGGCTCCGTTCAGCTCGCAGGCGGATCTGCTGCTCAACACCCGCCTGGCGGCGGATATTGCCGGCGCCACGCCGATGGACCGTCCGGAGTGGGGCGCGGTTGACCCCAATAATGGCGAAGTCTACTTCACCCTGACCAACAACTCCCGCCGTGAGCCGGATGACACCAACGCGGCCAACCCGCTGGGTCCGAACCCGACCGGTCACATCATTCGCTGGATGGAGAAGGGCAACAACCACGCCGCCACCGAATTTGAGTGGGACATTTTTGTGTTCGCTGGTGAAGCCGGCACAGAAACCGTGGTTGACGGCAACGCCGTGGTGACCCTGGATGACACCAATCTGTTCAACAGCCCGGACGGCCTGTGGTTCGACTACAAGGGCAAGCTGTGGATTCAGACCGACGGCTCCGATGCGCCTCCCTACCAGAACAACATGATGCTGGCGGCCAACCCTGAGACCCGCGACATTCGCCGGTTCTTCGTGGGCCCGGTGGGTTGTGAGGTCACCGGTGTGGTGACGACGCCGGACTGCAAGACCATGTTTGTCAACATTCAGCATCCGGAAGCGAACTGGCCGGACGCCAGCAGTGAGCGTCCGCGGGATGCCACCGTAATTGTCACCAAGGATGACGGTGGTGTGATCGGTAGCTGATCAAGCCGATTGACAGCAAAAACCTAAAACCCCATTCCGCGGCCGGCCAAGCCGGCTTTCGGAATGGGGTTTTTGTCGTGAAAGTGTAATCTCCCTCCAAAATAGCTCTCGAATCGAACTAAAGTAGAAGTTATAAGCAGCGGCTGATTTTCTAGTCTCGTTCAGGGTGGTGAAGAGCCAGCGCAAGGGCGTCGGCTTCTGTTGAGTGAATCAGTAGCTCGCCCGGGATAAGACATCGAACCGAGGTATCTATGAAGCTGTTGGCGGGACGGGTGTTCTGGATCGGCGGACTGGTTGCGTTGCTGGTTTTGGCGGCAACCTATTGGGGGGCGCCGATGGTGGGCCTGGACGCGGTATCCATCGTCGTGGGCGCGTTGTTGGGTATGGCGATCAGCACCGGTTATCTGGTGTGGCGGGTTGTGGAGCCACTGGAAACCGGGGTTGAGCGGCTGACCCGGGGAGAGGTGCCTGAGGACCCGGCTCTGGCGGCCCGCTGTCATGATCTGCTTGCCGCTGCCGACGCAGGCAAGGCGTTGATTGAGCGGCTGTCTGGCAATGCGGATGCCAATGCCATTTCGGCGGCGGAAGTGGCCCATGCGTCGGAGCAGCTCAAGCGCCGGCTGGATCAACAGGTCACCGACATTTCCCAGATGGCCGACTATGCCGGCCAGATTACCGAGACCGTGCGGCAATCGGCCCAGCAAGCGGATGAGGCGGCGGAGACGGCCCGTGATGCCAGCCGTATCAGCGCCGACGGCCGTGACGCCCTGGCCGGCGCCATTGAGCGGGTGCGCCAGGTGCACGAACAGTCCGGCGAGAACCTGCGCCTGATTCAGGACCTGAACGAGAAGTCCAACCGCATCCAGGGCGTCACCGGAGTGATCGAAGGCATCGCCGAGCAGACCAATCTGCTGGCCCTGAATGCCGCCATCGAAGCCGCCCGAGCTGGCGAGCAGGGCCGCGGCTTCGCGGTGGTGGCGGATGAAGTGCGCCAGCTTGCCGGTCGCACCGCCCAGGCCACCGGCGAAGTCGCCCAGACCCTGGAGGAAGTGCGGGCCGATACCGCCCAGATCGTTGCCCGTATTGAAGACCTGGCCAGCAGCGTTGAAACCGGCCTGCAGGCGGTGGAAGGGGTGGGCGAGCGCCTGGACGAGATCCGCGATCAGGCCGATCAGCTTGAACAGCGGGTCGGCGCCATGGCCGCCAATGACCAGCACAACGAGCAGAGCCTGCAGGAGATGTTCCGCGCGATTGAATCCCAGCGCGATCAGATCGCCGAAAGCGATCACAGTGTTGAGGGGCTGGCGCAGCAGGCCACCCGACTCATGGAGCTGGCGGAGGAGGCCAACGCGGCCTACGCCAGCCACAGCGACACCAGCTATCACCAGTTCTTCTACCACCAGGCCAGGGCCGGCGCCCGGCGCATTGGTGACGCCTTTGAGCAGGCCCTCAAGGCGGGGCGGATCAGTGACAGAGATCTGTTCGATTCCGGCCGCCAACCCCTGGCCGGGACCGATCCCCAGAAATACAGCAGTGGCTTCGACCGATTCACCGACGAAGTGTTGCCGGCGATTCAGGAACCGATCAAGGACAGCCATCCGGCGATGGTGTTTGCCATTGCTGCGGCTCCCGACGGTTACGTTCCCACCCACAACCGGGATTTTGCCCATCCGCCCAGCGGAGACCCGACGGTCGACCTGGTGAAGAGCCGAAGCAAGCGGCTCTTTGCTGACCGCACTGGCGCCCGCTGCGGTAGCCATACCGAAGCCATGCTGTTACAAACCTACCGCCGGGACACCGGCGAGATCATGCACGACCTGTCTGTGCCTATCTACGTCAACGGTCGTCACTGGGGCGGGCTGCGCCTGGGGTACCGTCCCGATAGGGCCTGATGTCGCCCCGATAGGGAAGTCTCCCTGCCGGGGATGTTGGAACGGGGCTCTAACGGCCGACAGCGAGCAGTGAGGAGGCCTGCTGTACCAGGGTCTGGGTCAGCCGTTCCATGAAATCACCGCCGTGCCGCCAGTAATGCCAGTACAGATCCACGTCCACCGATACCCCCGGCGCCAGATCCGCCAGATCACCACTGGCGAGCCACTCCTGGCCCTGGTGGTCGGGAATCATGCCGTAGCCAATGCCCGCCCGCGCCAGTCTTACGAACCCCTCTGATGAAGGGCACAGGTGAAAGGGAAACTGACCATGGTAGCCCTGGCTGGCGAGGAATCGGTGCTGGAGCTGGTCGTGGGGGCCGAACACGATGGCCGGTGCCTGGCGAAAGGCGGCGAGGTCGCCGGAATCCGGAAAGTGACGGCCAATGTAATCGGGGCGGGCCAGGGCGCGGTACTGCATCCGGCCCAATCCGGTACAGCGGGCGCCGGCCACCGGCTGGTCGCTGCTGCACAGGCAGGCGGCGACATCGCCTTCCCGCATGCGTCGCAGGCCGATGTCCTGATCCTCGATCACCAGATCCAGCAGCAGGTTTTCCCGTTGGCAGAAGTCGCCGATGGCCTGGGCCCACCAGGTCGCCAGGCTGTCAGCGTTCAGGGCAATGCGCAGACGGGTCCGGTTGTTGGTCAGCGCTGGCAGGGTATGGCGCAGGTCCCGTTCCAGCAGTTGCACCTGTTGCACGTGGTTGAGGAGCTGCTGGCCGGCGGCGGTGGCTTTCAGGCTTGGGTGACGCACCAGCACCGGTTGCCCCAGCCGCGCTTCCAGCAGCTTGATGCGTTGGGATACGGCGGACTGGGACAGCCCCAAGGTCAGGCCTGCACGTTCAAAACCACCGGTTTCGATCACCGTGGCCAGGGCTTCCAGAAGTTTGTAGTCCAGCATAAGTAAATTTAATGCAGCATAAAGAGTATGATTTTTCAGTATAGCGGCTTCGCTCTACACTGGCTTCCTGCATTGGTGCCTGAGCTGGGCCGGAGACGGTTCGACTTGTGAACGAGGGCGCCCGGGGAACTGATTGACGGAGAGTGGGGCTGTGCTGGAGAGCTATCTGACTGGGTTGGTGGTGTGTGGCGGCATCATCGTGGCGATTGGGGCCCAGAATGCCTACGTACTGGGCCAGGCAATCCGCCGTGAGCACCACTGGTGGGCTGCGGGGTTGTGTATGAGCAGCGATGTGCTGCTGTTCACCGCCGGCATGTTCGGGATCAGCGCTGCGTTGCTGGCCTGGCCGGAGGCGCTGGAAGTGTTTCGCTGGCTGGGGGTGGTGTTTCTTGGCTGGCTTGCCATCCAGGCCGGGTGGCGGGCGTTGGGCGGTCGGGTGGCGCTGAACACCGGCGATGAAGCCGAGGGCAACAGCCGCCGCGCGGTGTTGCTGACGACCCTGGCGGTGACATTGCTCAATCCCCAGGTCTATCTGGATACCCTGTTGTTGATTCCCGCCATTGGTGCCCAGCAGACGGATCAACTGACCTTTGTCGCCGGTGCCAGCAGTGCCTCCGTCATGTGGTTTGGTTTGCTCGCCTGGGGCGGCTCGGCGCTCGCGCCGGTACTTGCCCGCCCGATGGCGTGGCGGCTCATCGACGGGGTGATCGCGGTGATGATGGCAGCCATTGCCCTGCACATCGCCAGCAATGGCATCCAGCTACCGGCGGCGTAATGCTGGGGCAGGCTCTGCGGCTTGTGTTAATGTGAGGCCATCAATCCATTTGCTGGAGGTGGCTGTGGCCGAACAGGAATTTATACCCGCCAACCCTGACCCGGAAGCACGTAAGGCGGAGCCGGCCCGCAACCTGGCCGTGGCGGTTTACATACTTCAGGCGCTGTCGTTTTTTACCGGCGGTGTGACGGCGCTGGTGGGGGTCATCATCAACTACGTCAAACTGGATGATATGAACGGCACCTGGATTGAGCCGCATTTTCGCTGGCAGATCCGGACCTTCTGGTTCAGCCTGTTCTGGATGGTGGTGGGGACTTTGACCACCTTCCTGCTGGTGGGCTGGCTGATTCTGCTGGTGTTGTCGATCTGGCTAATCTATCGCATCGTCAAGGGCGCCCTGGCGCTGAACGACGGCGTCTCGCCATAACACCTTCCATACCTGCCACCACCTTCCAAGCGTCAACGAATTAACCCGACAGATACTTTTGCTCAACAAAGGCCGCTTCAGCACAGCGGCCGCAGTTGACCTTGCGACAGGTCTGGGCATCGTGGACGTGAAAGCCATTGAACGAATGGTAGCGTGGCCGGTTGCTGATATCCGCGTGGAGACGGATATGCCGGGACAGGGCCCGCTTGGCCTCAGACAGCGAGGGGTAGGGGCCCAAGTCTTCTGATTCGCGGGTTAAGACGTACCAGCCGACGTTGGTGTCGATGAAACGGGGCGGGATCTCCGCCTGGTTAGCGACAGTTTCCTGCATGGTGCCTGAACTCGATGTTACTGATTCCGTCCCTGGGACGGTTGTCCGCTCATAATGTGATGCTCGTCACAAAAAAATAATGGCAGCACCGTAGGTGCTTGTCGAAGCGTCGCCAAACCCGACGCTTCCTGACCAGGGCTGGCCGTTGCGGTATCAGGCTTCTTGCAGGCGATAGGCAGACCAGGCCCCCACCGCTCCCATGCCCCCCAGGAACAGGATCACCACCGGTACCGAGACCGTTGACAGCAGCGCACTGATGCCGCCGATGACCAGCAGCAACAGGCCAATCAGGGTATTGCTGACGGAGGTGTAGTCGGTGCGCTTGTTACCGCCGGCCATGTCGACCAGATAGGTCTTGCGCCCCAGACGAACACCGGCGTGGGCAATCCCCAGTACAAAGAACGCGGCCGGATAGGCCCAGGCGGATAGCCGGTCCTCTCCGCCAGCGACGGTTATCAGACCGGTCGCAAAGCACAGGACGCTGGCAATCACCGCGCCCAGGATCATGACCTGGCGACTGGAGCGATCCGCCATCCAGCCCCAGATGCTGGCACTGACCGAGCTGGCCAGGCTGCTGGCGAGCAGGAAGCTGCCCAGGAGCCAACCGGACTCGTTACTGTTCTGCGCCAGCAGCACCAGATAAGGTGCCGCCAGGGCGGAACACAGCAGCAGGGCGCGGGTGATAACGAACTGACGGAAAGGGGCGTCATCCCGCAACAGACTCAGGCTTTTGATCGCCTGGCCGAGAGCGTGGCTACCGCCTCCGGTCTCGCCGGCGTACTCATCAATATTGGCAAATAATGCACCGGCAATTAGCCAAAGCAGGGCGGCAAACACCAGCAACAGGGTATAGAACTGCAGCGACGGTTCGCCGCCGTCCCGGAACAGCAGGATGGTCAGGGCGACGGTGGTTGTGCCCCCGAGGGTTGTCGCCAGGCCGGACAGGCGTCCCCGTCGCCCCTTGGGAATGCATTTGCCCTGCACGTCTTTCATCGCCACCGAGCAGAATCCCCGTGACAGTGAAAACACCACCAGTGCTGCGATGATGCCGTAGCCGGCGGCATAGCCCTCCAAAAAATGAACACTGGCCGCCATGGCGGCAACGCTGATGGCCTGGCCCAGCGCCCCGAGACTCCAGAACCACTTGCGCACTGGCTTGCGACGTACCCAGGCTCCGATGGCCAGTTGCGGCACCATGGAGCCGGATTCCCGGATGGGGACCAGCCAGGCCACCAGCGCCGGTGCGCCTACCGCGCCCAGCAACCAGGTCAGCACGGTTTTGGGGCTGACCAGCAGATCGCCCAGTTTGGTCAACACATTGCAAACCAGAATCAGGAAGAAATTGCGGGGGACTTCCTGACAGGCGGAGTCAGGCAGGTCCGAGCAGGCGCGGGCGTCCTCCTCGTTGGCGATCAGGCTGTAAAGCTGCTCGGTTGCGCTGGAATCGGGTTTGGCCACGTTGGCACTCCGCTGTGGAACGAGGCGCCAAGCTTACCATTGCCTGGCGCTGTGCTCATCCGGGCGGTCAGACGAGGGGCGTGAGGTGGTTATCCCAGCGCAGCGGATACTGTTGGAGAGTCTCGGGAGTGGTGGCGCGTGGATCGATCCGGTAGATCCGGCCATTACCGGAGGTCACCAGAAAGCCGTCCTCGCCATCGGGCAGGGCGCCGGCGCAGTCGGGAATGGCCAGCTCGCGGATCAGTGTCTGTTTCTGATAATCCACCAACACCGTGCGTCCGCCCCGGGGAGCGGTGATCGCTGCCACCGAGGCGCGAGGGTGGATGGCGATGCTGGCGGTGTAGTTGTTGAGGCTGGCCTGTAGCGGCGAGGGCAGCTCGATCTCGCTGAACTGGCGCGCCTGGCTGTCCAGCCGGGCGATCAGTGGGGGGGTGTGCCAGCGTGGCCCCTGGTACTGGTAGCCGGCGATGACAATGCCTTCCGGGCTGACGTCGAGGTGACGGCAGCTGAGCTGGTGGTGGGAGGGCTGATAGCGCTGTCGCTCCTGACCGCTGTGCCGGTCGATCAGCACCAGTGCCGGTGCCATGGTGTCCAGATTGAGCTTGATGCGGTCGTAATCCGGATGGGTCTGGATGCCGCCAAGGGCCACCACCAGGGTCTCACCGTCCGGGTGCAGCCGCAGTTCGTGCGGGCCGATGCCACCAGCGGGCAGGTGGTCCACCAGGCGATAGCCATTGTGGACATCGTAGACGCCGATCAGGCCATCACCGCTGGGGTAATGGTTGATGGTGGTGTAGAGCCGGCTGCCATCGGGGCTGAACACCCCATGGCCGTAGAAATGATGGTCCTCTCCCGCCGCCACCTGGGTGATCAGATCGCCGCGGGCACTGTCTATCACGTAGAAGTGACGGCCCGGGCGGCGGGCGAACAGCACCACATGACCGCCATCCGGACTGGGGCAGCCACCGTGACAACGCTCCGGCACGGGCAGGGTGACCGGCGCAGCCCCTCCCAGCTCAACGCTCACCAGGGCGTGTCGGCCGTCCTCGGTATCGGCGGCACTGAACAGGCGGGTCCGGGCTGGCGCAGTCTGGCCGGAGGGGGCCAGGGCACAACCGGGCAGTCCGGCGCTCAGGCTCAGTCCGGCCAGACCCCATTGCAGAAATCGACGGCGTGAAAGCACTTTCTAGTCACCGTCGCTGGAATTGAAACCGCGAATTACCCCCAGGGCGGCGGCAATGTCGTTGTTCAGGGTCTGTTCCAGCTGTACCACGTCAATGTAGATGGATTGCAGTTGGCCAAAGCCCTCGTCATCCTCAATCAGCGGTGCCATGCCCGCCGGTGCGTTCTCCAGGTCACCCAGTACTTCCTCGAAGGCGTCGTTCAGTTGCTCACCCAGATCGGCGTGGCCCTGAGCTGAGAGCTCTGCCATCAGGCCCGGGGCGAAATAGCGCTGCAGACCTTCAATGCTGGCGCGGATTCCGGCCAGTGAGGTTTCGCTGCGCCAGGCATCCGCCAGGTAGGGATTGCGGCGGCCTGAACCCCGCAGCCCCATGGGTGCGCCCATGCGGCGATCCTGCAGGATCTCCAGGGCGTTCATCGCGGAACGGATGGTGCCGTGGGTGTAATCGTCGGTGGCCAGGTAGTGGGGCTTCATCGCCTGCCACTGCTGTTGCAGTTCCAGGGCGTTGGCGTGAATGTGGCTGCTGACGGCGTTGAACAGCTGACAGCTGCGCTCCGCCGGCAGCGCCTGCTCCGACTGCTGGAAACGGGGGTCGGCCAGCAGAAATTCCAGTGCAGGGAAGCCCTGTACGGCGACGCCGGCACCGTCGATGGTGGCTGTGGTCAGTTCGGTCTCGGCGGAAAGCCAGTAGTTGACCTTGCGAGCCACCAGGTTCTTGGCATCCGGCCAGAACTGGAACTGCCACGCCAGGCTGTCCTGCTCAATGGGGCCAAACTCGACAAAACGCACCTGTTGCCAGCTCTCGAACGCCTGCAGCCAGGCATCGCCGAGCTGGCGGCGTCCGCTGGCGTTGGGGCCTTGGCAGTAGCCATCGCCGGCGTCCATCAGCTGCTGGGTGTGCTCTGCCAGCTGCTGGTAACCGGTGGCGATGTCCTGATGCCAGCGTTCCCGTGGGGTGTCAGCCAGGGCAGCGACCGGCAGGGCCGTGATGGCTGCTGCCAGTGACAGGGACCGGGTAATGCGACCGAAGCGCCGGGAACCGGGCATGGCATGCTCCTCTTTTGACGATCTTTTGAAAATCTTTTCGAAAGTCTTCTCGAAAACGTTTCAGAAAACGTTCTTGGAAACTGAGTTGACGACTTTTCCGGCGCCAACCATCACCCTGGTTGGCGCCGATGCATTATAGCGATTCCAGGAAGCGGATCAGCGCCTGTCGGTCTGTGGCGTCCAGGCTGCGATAGCCGTCGGCGGCCGGTTGTGCTTCGCCACCGTGCCAGAGCACCGCTTCTTCCAGGGTCCGGGCGCGGCCGTCGTGAAGGAAGCCGGTACGCGGCAGGATGGTCTGGGCCAGGCCGATCCCCCACAGTGGCGGCGTGCGCCACTCGTTGCCGTTGGCCAGAAACTCCGGGCGACCATCGGCCAGGGCCGGGCCCATATCGTGCAGCAGCAGGTCGGTGTAGGGCCAGATAGTCTGTTGACTCAGGTCTGGCCGATCGGCCACGTCACCGGTTTGGTGCCGGGGGGTATGGCACCCGGCGCACCCCAGTTCATTGAACTGACGGGCGCCTGCCTGAACGTCCGGGTCGTTGAGATCCCGGCGGGCCGGCACCGCCAGACTGCTGGCGTAGAACGACACGAAACCGGCCACTTTGTCACTGACCTCGGGGTCCCCTCCGCTGGCGTACTGGTCACAGCCCTGGGCCGCGGTACAGTCGGTGCCGGGGCTGGTGCTGGACGTCAGGCCCATGTCGCCGGCAAAGGCACCCATGCTCTGCTGGTGAACCGTGGGTTCGGCCGCCTTCCAGCCAAACCGTCCCAGCACGGTCTGGTTGGTGGCTTTGTTCCAGACCCGGTTGGCCTTGCCGGAAATGCCGTCGCCATTGGCATCATTCAGGTCTTCCCGGGCGACCAGGTCGGATTCCGGAATATGCTCCAGCAGACCCAGGCCGATCATTGCCGGGGCCATGCGGGGCGACACCAGCAGGTCGTCAGGCAGTGGGCCGTAGTTGGGGTTCTCGATGTGGTAGACCGGCTTGCGCAGGGTGACCTCAGTGCCGTCGGCCAGGGTATCGATGACCGTCTCCCAGCTCACCACCAGATCGGCCTCCGGTTTCACGCCGGGGATGGCCGCGGTTTGCAGCTGGCTGCCGTACACCGGCGCCGGCTTGAAGCCATGCTGTTTCAGCAGCTCCGCATCTTCGTCGGGGTTCGCCGGCACCGCCAGGCGAAGGAACAGCGAGACCGAGCCGCCCTGTTCATCCTGGGGGTGACCGCGACCATCTTTGATGTGGCAGCCCTGGCAGGAGTTGGTGTTGAACAACGGGCCGAGGCCATCGCGGGCATCGGTGCTGGCAGGCGCTTCCACCCAGGGGTTGCGGAAGAAGCTGTTGCCAACGCTGAAATCCAGCCGCTTGGTCATCGACAGGTTGCCCTGGGGCAGGGAAAAGGCGTTGTGGTCAAACTGCTCCACGGTGCCGTCACCGCCGGTCATCGGGGTGTCCTGGATCGGGTAGTCGGCAGTCGGTGTAGCATGGGTCTGGGTGACGGCCAGGGCGAATAGCCAGGGCGTCAGGTACTTCGGACGTAATGTTGGCATGGTAATACTTGGTCAAGAGGGAAGTCGTCGCCAGCCTGCCAGAAAAGTGCCAGGCTGGCCATGACTTACCTCAACACGGAGCCAGCGGCTCCGTGTTGATGGTTGGATCAGAAGCTGTGGCCGGCATCATCCGGTTGCAGCGAGTTGACGCCCAGGATCTGGGCAGCCTTCTCGATGGAGCCGGTCTGCTCCACCAGGGCCACGATGGTGTTGTTGATGACTTTCGCGCCTTCGGTGTTGTTCGGGGCGATCATCATGTCGAACTTCACCGGGTTTTCGGAGGCTTCCGCCGTTTGCTTCATGGTGCTCAGGGCGGCCATGGAGGCGTTCAGCTGGTCGTTGAGAGTGCTGTCCAGCTCCGGATTGGCTTCGGCGACCAGGTCGGACAGGGACGGGCCTTCGAACACGGTGCCGTCGATGCGGGTGTAGCTGCCGGTGTAGACGTTCTGTACGCCCTGACCGTTGTAGTAGTGGGAGTTGTGGGTGTTGTCGCTGAAGCAGTCGTGCTCATCCTCGTAGGAGTTGGCTTCCAGAGCAACCTTCATGCGCTCGCCCGCCAGTTCGCCCAGGGACAGCGAGCCCATGCCGAACAGCATGCGCTGGAACGCTTCCTCTGGTGCCAGGCCGGTGAGCTCGGCACGGTAGTTGTCGGCCTGCTCCGGTGCCCACTGGGCAACCATCCACTCCAGGTCGCTGATCAGCAGGTCGGTGGTGGCGTCCAGGTAGTCGGCACGACGGTCACAGTGGCCGTTGGTGCAGTCGTCACCCTGGGCGAAGTCGGTCGCCGGGCGATTGCCGTTGCCGGCGCCAAAGCCGTTCAGGTCCTGACCCCAGAGCAGGAATTCGATAGCGTGGTAACCGGTGGCAACGTTGGCTTCGGACCCGCCAATCTCGTTCAGGTCTGCCAGCAGCTGCGGCGTCAGCTCCGTGGTGTCAATGGTTTCGCCACCGACGTTGATGGAGGTGGAGGCGATGATGTTGGCGGTGGCGCCGTCGTTGCCCAGCTCATACTGGTAGTCGGCGTCTGCAACGTAGTCGATCAGGCCTTCGTCCAGCGGCCAGGCGTTGAGCTGGCCTTCCCAGTCGTCAACCACGGCGTTGCCGAAACGGAAAACTTCGGTTTGCTGGTAGGGAACCCGGGCGGCGAGCCAGGCTTCCTTGGCGGCTGCCAGATTGGCGGCGGTCGGCTCGCTGATCAGTTTGTCGGTCGCGGCATCCAGTGCCTTGGCAGCGGTCAGGGCATCCTGGAAGTTGGCGTGGGCCAGATCGGCGTAATGGCTGACAACCGCGGCTTTGTCCACGGACTGGGCGGCTGCCTGTTCGGCCTGCGGGGTGTCTTTTTCAGCGTCGGCTGCGGCGTTGTCCTGGCCGGTGCTGCAGGCTGTCGCCAGAGTCATGGCGGAAACGGCAACGAACAGCGGATTACGGGAAAGTCTGGCGATCATGGTGATGCTCCGTGCATTCCTTGTTGGTGAGGTGGGAATAAAAGTCATTAACATTAACGATTATAGAGATTCGTTCATTACGAATGCAATGTTCATCCACCGGGAAATGATCCTGGCGCTTGTCTGGTCGGGCGATATGGGGCCTAATTCAGCCTCTGGACTTTCTGGGACCCACGATGCTCAGTTACCTTCATGCCTATCACGCCGGCAACATTGCCGACGTTCAGAAGCACGCCGCGCTGTCTCTGACCCTGTCGATGATGCAGACCAAGCCTTCTGCGATTGCCTGCTTCGACACCCATGCCGGCCGGGGTCTTTACGACCTGCAGGACGAGCGCGCCCGCAAGACTGCAGAGGCGGACAGCGGTATTCAGCAGATATGGGCGGTTCGTGACACCCTGGTGTCGGACGACTGGCAGCATTTCCTGCAACCACTGGAAGCCCTGAACCGGGGCGGTGCGGGGCTGCGTTACTATCCGGGATCACCGCGCTGGTTCTGCCACTGGAAGCGCGCCCAGGATGCGCTGACCCTGTTTGAACTCCATGGCAACGAGAACGATCAGCTGCACCGCAAAGTGCCGCTGCCCGATGTCCTTATCCGCCATGAGGATGGTCTCAAGGGGCTGCTGCGTTCCCTGCCGCCAGCGGCGCCACGGCTGCTGGTGCTGATGGATCCATCCTACGAAATCCGCAGTGACTACGCCGATACCGCGCGCACCCTGGCCCGGGCCTGGCGTCAGTGTCGCCATGGCGTCTATCTTGTGTGGTACCCGATTCTGCTCGACGGTGGCCACCAGGTGTTGCTGGATCTGGTTTCTGAGGGCCAGGCCGGGCCGGTGATTCGGCACGAACTGCGGCTTCAGTCGCCACCAGAGCGGGGTATGATCGGGTCGGGCATGCTGGTGCTTAACCCACCCTGGCAGTGGCAGCACCGGCTTGAAGCGATGTTGGCCCCCGTCTGCGGTGCTGACATTCTGGCGTCAACACAGCAGTGGGACTGGCTGGTGCCCGAGTAATCTGCGTCGCCGGAGTTATGCGGCTCGGATCAATTGAACGGATCAAGACAAAGGAGCCGTCCTGAGTGATGAGTGAATCGGTCGTTGCCCGCCCAACCGATGCACCTGAGGTGCCGGAACCGCCGATGGCATTACCCGGTGGCCTGGTTGCGTTGGCGGATTGGCGACTGCCGCCGGCCTCGGTCCGCCACACCGTGCGGGATCTGCTGCGCTCAACCTGGGGCCAGTTCCGTCACCGCTTTGACCCCGGCGAACACGGTTTTCGCCCGGAGCCGGACATCGAAACACTGACCTCCCTGCAATTGCGACGTTTTGCCCCTGATCCTGACAGAACCGCTCAGGTTCAGGCCCTGGGCGCGGAAATAGACCGTCAGCAGGCGCAGACCCGAGACGGCGTGCTGGCGCTGGTAGCGCCGCCGTGTTCGGGCCTGCGGGAGACGCTGGTGACCCTGGCTGAAGAGCGCGGCTGGCGAGTCATCCAGCCGCCAGAGGTCTGGCCGGCCTCCCAGGCGGAAGCGGAGAGCTGGTGGCAGCAGCAGGCTCTGGACGAGCCCTGGCTGATCGCCGATCTGGCCGGGTTGTGGCGTCGCCATCGGCGGGGCCTGTGGTTGCTCAAGGCGTTTTTTCAGGGGCTGGCGCTGGGGCGTTTTGGCGCCGGGGTGGTGCACTGTTCCAGCTGGTGTTGGGGATTCTGGCAGCGCTATCTGCCACAGCTGCCCGTGGCCAGTTGTACGCCCGCGGCGCTGGATGAGCCATTGCTGGCTGCCTGGCTGGGTTCGCTTGTTGGTGGCGAATCCGGCCTGACGGTTCGGATGAGCGACAGCGGTGACGGCGTGCTTCCCCTTGAGAGTGAGCGTAATGGCAGCCGTCAGCACCGATTGATTCGCGACCTGGCGGCGTTTGCCCGCGGTAATCCCGGCGTGGCCCTGGCGATCTGGCGCAAGCTTCTGCGGGCCCGGCCAGAGGCGCCCGAAACGAATGCCGACAAGCCGGCCACCGGGGCCCGGAGCTGTTGGGCGATACCGCTGGAACAACTGAGCCTGCCCGCGGTGCCGTCGTCACCGGACCGCGGCGCCACCCTGATCCTGCATGCGCTGCTGTTGCACGATGGCCTGTCCCTCGGAGAGCTGCCAGCGGTCACCGGGCTGGGTAGCGACGCCGTGGCCATCCTGCTGCAGACGCTGCGCAACGGCGAGCTGGTGGCTGAGGGCGAGCGTGGCTGGCAGGTGACGGCACTGGGGTATCCGGCGGTGCGACGCCAGCTGTTGAACGATGGCTATCCGGTAGATGGGTTCTGATTGCGATGAATGATTTTGGTCTCAAGGACGCGCTGTCGTCGCTAAGTTCCCAGTCGGTGTTCGAGGCGTTGCTGCTGGTGGCGGTCGCGGTGGCCCTGATCATGGCCATCCAGGCCTTTTTGCCGCGGCTGGCAGGCCAGTTGGGGGGCAAGCCCCGACTCTACCTGCTGGCATCGGTGCCGCTGTTGCGGTTGCTGATCATCGTTGCCACCGTGCTGCTGGTGGTGCCGGTGCTGATCGAGCCCTCGTTCGAGAACATGTTCGCGGTGTTTGCCGCGCTGGCGTTGGCCCTGGGGTTTGCCTTCAAGGACTACGCCAACAGCCTGATTGCCGGCATCGTCACGCTGTATGAGATGCCCTACCGTCCGGGCGACTGGATTGAGGTGGGTGGCCATTACGGTGAGGTCCGGCGGATTGGAACACGCGCTGCGGAGATTGTGACCGCCGACGATACCGTGGTGGTGATTCCCCATGGCGTGCTCTGGAACGCCCTGATTGCCAACGCCAACAAGGGTTCGGACAACCTGATGACGGTGGCCGAGTTCCATCTGCGGCCGGGGCACGATGTGGCGGCAATGCAGGCGCTGTTGCGGGATGTGGCGTTTACCAGCCCGTTGGTGCGGATCTGGCAACCGATCAACGTGGTGGTGGCGCAACGGCCTTACGGCTTCTGCTATCGGGTGA
Source organism: Marinobacter xestospongiae (assembly GCF_023156385.1). Lineage (GTDB taxonomy): Bacteria > Pseudomonadota > Gammaproteobacteria > Pseudomonadales > Oleiphilaceae > Marinobacter > Marinobacter xestospongiae. The sequence goes on along the minus strand of NZ_JAKZAK010000002.1, from coordinate 24,324 downwards.
AGGCCTATCCGCTGGCGCCGGCAGACCAGTTTGCGCTGATCTCGGACCTGACCGCCCGCGGCAGTGAAGCCTTGGGGGAAGCAGGGGCGACGTTTGTGGAGGTGCCTCCCGTCGCCGCCTGATGGCAGGGGTGATTGCCAACCCGGCCGGGCTGGCAATCAGGGCTGCCGGGTATTACATCTCGCCGGAGTCGGCCTCTTCCACCATGGAGGTGATGGTGTCGAGAATTTCCTGACCACGCTCACCAGCGGCTTCGAGGTAGATGTCACGAACGCCCATGCTGGCATCGCGGAACACCGCCCGTTGCTCGTCAGTCAGCTCAACCACTTCGATATCGCTGTTCTGGGTGATCTTTTCCAGGCGCTCGCCGTTGAACTCGGCCTGCTTCTGGTAGATGTAGTCGACCAGTTCGGCACGGGTGTCGTCCAGCCACTTGCGCTGGTCGTCGGGCAGAGACTCATACCACTCCTTGTTCGACACCAGGGTGGTGATGAACTGGGCGTGATTGGCCAGGGTCATCGCTTCCTGAACTTCGTAGAAGCTCATTTCCTCGATGGCGAAGATCGGGTTTACCTGACCGTCGATCTGCTTCAGCTGCAGGCCGCTGTATACCTCGGAGTAAGGCATTGGCGACGGGTTGGCGCCGTAGGCCTTGTAGGACTCGGTCAGAATCGGGGAGGTCATGGTGCGCATCTTGAACTCGGAGAAATCCGCCGGAGTACGCAGCGGCTTGTTACCGGTCCAGACCATCCAGCCTTCTGGAACAATACCCAGAAGCTGCATGTTCTGTTCGGCGTAAGGGGAATCGAACAGGTTGTGGACCTTGCTGCTGGACAGCACTTCCTTGTTCACGTCGTTGTCGTCAGACAGCACGAAGTGCAGGGTGAAAACCCCCACTTCCGGGATGACGGATGCCAGGTGACCCGGGGACGCGAAAGCCAACTGGATAGAACCGTCCTGAACCAGCTCGGTCAGCTGTGAGGATGTGCCGAGGGCACCGTAGGGGTAGATCTCGATCTCGATCTGTCCATCGGACATGTCCTCGATCTGGCGCTTGAATTCCTGAGCGTAGGCATCCTGGACACTGCCTTCGATTTCTTCCAGCGCGAAGCGCCAGGTCACCGGTTCAGCCTTCTCTGCCGGTTCTGCGGATTGGCTGGATGAGCTCGATGAGCTTGAGCTGGAGGTGGAAGCGGCCTCCTGCTCGGTCTCGCCGCTGTCGGAGCAGCCGACCAGAACCAGCGAGAATGCAAAGATCAGGCTTCCGAGCCAGCGTGTGAGTTTCGTCATTTGTTATCTCCTTTGCTGTGTCGTCCTCTAGAACTAACGTGTGCAAACTGTTCCTAACAGCCTATTAGATAGACACATTTCTTGATGTTTGCCACCTATATCACCCTATACTGTATGGACGCACATTGGAAACGGAGTCCAGTTTATGGCCGAACCGAGCGAGGAAAAACAAGCTGCGGGTATCGGAAACATCTTAAAAATTCCCCTTCGTTGGCTTGATACAGGCCTCAACTTCATCGAGAAATCCATTCTGATTGTCGGCATCCTGCTGATGGCCGGCGTCAGTGTCCTGAACGTCTTTGCCCGCAACCTGGGCGCCAGTCTGTCGTTTGCAGACGAAGTTGCCCAGCTCCTCGTGGTGGTGGTGACCTTTGTCGGTGTCGGCTACGGCGTCCGCAATGCCCGTCACATCCGGGTATCCGCCCTCCATGACCTGCTACCTCCCTTGGGGCAGAAAATCCTGCTGACGATCGTCAGTTTCGTCTCCTGCGCGCTGTTGGCCCTATTGGCGGTGTACGCCTGGGAATACGTCATGAAGCTGCAGGCGTCCGGCCGTCGCATGCCATCGCTGGGGATGCCGCTGTGGACGGTGTACCTGATTGCACCCATTGGTCTGGCGGTTGGGTCGGCCCAGTTCCTGCTTGCCGGCGTGCGCAACCTCATCAGTCCGGGGGCCTGGCTGTCCTGGCACAACCCGGATGAATACGAGGACGAGCTCGACGAGATGACGTCGGAGATCGGGCTGAAGGACGACTTTGCGGGAACGTCGGAGACGGAGAAGAACAATGGATAACCTGATCGACATGCTGGGCCTGGGCGGCCTGGATCTCGCCTCAATGGCGGTGGTGGTTGCCGTGGTGATGGTGGTGCTGCTGCTGATGGGCTTTCCGATGATGGTACCGCTGCTGGTTGGGGCGATGGTGCTGTTGTTTACCCAGTTCCCGTTCATGGAGGGGCCGGTGATCATCCAGCAGATGATCGGCGGGATTTCCCAGAGCGTGCTGGTGGCGGTGCCCATGTTCATACTGGCGGCCGACATCATGATCAAGGGCCACACAGCGGACCGGCTGCTGGACCTTGTGTCCAAGTTTGTCGGCCATCTTCGCGGTGGCTTGCCCATGACCACGGCAGTGTCCTGCACACTGTTTGGCGCCGTGTCCGGCTCGACCCAGGCAACGGTGGTGGCCATGGGCCAGCCCCTGCGACCGAAAATGATAGAAGCGGGGTATTCGGACAAGTTCACCATGGCGCTGATCATCAACGCCAGCGACATCGCCCTGTTGATCCCGCCGTCGATCGGCATGATCATCTACGGGGTGGTTTCCGGCACCTCGGTGGGTGACCTGTTCATCGCCGGTATTGGTCCCGGTCTGCTGATCCTCGCGCTGTTCTCGATCTACTGCTACTTCAAGTCGGTCAAACTGAAGATTCCGCTGATGGAGAAGGCCCCATGGCCGGAGCGGATCACCGCGCTGAAGCGGGCGATCCTGCCGATGGGGTTCCCGGTGATCATCATCGGTGGAATCTACTCCGGGCTGTTCAGCCCGACCGAGGCCGCCTCCATGTCGGTGGCTTACGCCCTGGTGCTGGAAATGGCAATCTTCCGTCAGGTCAGCTTCAAGGACCTGCCCAGCATCGCACTGTCCACCGGTCTGATCACCGCGGTGGTGTTTATCCTGGTGGCCGCAGGTACTGCCTTCTCCTGGGTGATCTCCTTCGCCAAACTGCCCGAGCTGATGCTCGGCGGGGTCATCGAGAACGCGGCGGACAGCCCTTACATGATCCTGGGACTCATTGCGGTGTCCTACTTCATCGGCTGCATGTTTGTGGACCCGATTGTGGTGATCCTGATCCTGACGCCCATTTTTGCCCCGGCGGTCGCCGCGGCGGGCATTGATCCGGTTCTGGTGGGTACCCTGGTCACCCTGCAGGCGGCAATCGGCTCGGCGACACCGCCGTTCGGATGCGATATATTCACCGCCGTGGCCATTTTCCGAAGGCCCTACCTGGATGTGATCGCGGGTACACCACCGTTTATCGTGCTGCTCCTGCTGTCGACGGTGTTGCTGATCCTGTTCCCGCAGATCGCGTTGTTCCTGCCTGGTTTGATGGAGTAGCGAGCCGGGCCATGATCGAGTTGATTAGCCGCCATGAAAAACCAGACCCACGCCATGCTGTTCGGGCTTGGCGCCGTCCTGCTTTGGTCCACCGTCGCCACGGCCTTCAAGCTGTCTCTACGAGAGCTGAGTCCGGTGCAGATGCTACTGGTGGCCTGTGTGGCGTCTGTGGTGGTGATTGGCCTGGTGCTGGTGGTCCAGGGCCGCTGGCGCCAGGTGTTCTCGCTGCGGCGGGGGCAGTACCTGCAATCCCTGCTGATGGGGCTGATCAATCCCTGCCTGTACTACTTCCTGCTGTTCGGCGCCTTTGACCGGCTGCCGGCGCAGGAAGCGCAACCCCTGAACTACACCTGGGCACTGGTGCTGGCGTATCTGTCGGTACCGTTCCTGGGGCAGCGGCTGCGTCGCGCCGACATCATTGCCGGCCTGATCTGCTACAGCGGGGTGGTGGTGATCGCCACCCGGGGCGAGGTACTGTCACTGACCTTCTCGAATCCCGCTGGGGTCGCTTTTGCGCTCGCCAGCACCCTGGTGTGGGCATCCTACTGGATTCTCGCAACCCGCGATGAGCGCGACCCGGTGGTGGGGCTGTTCCTCAACTTCGTCTGTGGGTTGCCGTTCATCGTCCTGGCCTGTGGACTCACCGATGGCTTTGCGTTCGATCCTGGTACCGCCTTCTACAGTGCCCTGTACGTGGGCATTTTCGAAATGGGACTGGCCTTTGTGCTCTGGTCCTATGCCATGAAGCGAGCGGAGAACACTTCCCGCATCAGCAACCTGATCTTTATCTCACCGTTCCTGTCGCTGGTCTTTATCTACCTGATTCTCGGCGAAGTCATCCTTGGCTCCACCTACGTAGGGCTGGGCCTGATCATGGCCGGATTGTGGGTGCAGCAGCGCAAGGTCCGTGACAAGGTCGCCGAAGCCGAGGCGGTGTGATCCCGTGTCGTCTCAAACTCTCTGGCATCTGTATCTGGTGAGAACCGCGTCCGGTGCGCTCTATACCGGCATTACCACCGATGTCCCCCGACGGTTTGCCGAGCATCAGGCCGGTGCCCCCAAAGGGGCGAGGAGTCTGCGTGGGAAGGGGCCGTTGACCCTGGTTTTCAGTACCCCGGTGGGTACCCGTGCCGAAGCATCGCGGCTGGAGTGGCAGGTGAAGCGCTGGCCCAGGGCCCGTAAACAGGCCCTGGTGACCGGGGAGCTGGAATTGGCCGAGCCGGCCGTTTCAGCGGCTGAGCACTGACATCATGCCGCGGGTGATCCGGTCCGGCAGCCACTTGCTGGCCAGTGAGAGGGATTTGAACTGCCGGCTTACCAGGTGATGAACCTCATGGCCCCGGTACGCCTTCCACACCTCCTCCGCCAGATCTTCCGCAGTCAGTGACACTCCCAGGCGCTCGATCACCGGGGCGCGAAAGCTCTGGTTATCCACCATCGGCGTCTTGACGAAGGGTGTCATGATGTCCTGTACCAGGATATCGTGGCGCTTCCACTCGATATTGAGGGCTTCGGTCAGCCCTCGCACGGCGAACTTGGACGCCGAGTAACTGGCGAAATGCGGGGTGCCATACAGCGCTGAGGCTGAACTCATGTTGATGACCCGGGCGCGGTCGGTCTGTTGCAGCAGTGGGAACGCGGCCAGGCATACCCGCATCAGTCCGCTGACGTTGATGTCAAGGATACGGGCGTGCTCCGCCATGGGGATGTCTTCAAAAGGCCCGACCCGCAGGATGCCGGCGCAGTTGAAGAGGATGTCGAGACGGCCGTCGGCAAAGCCATCAAAGGCGGCCAGGGCGTCGGTGACGGACGCCTGGTCTGTGACATCCACGGCCCGGGTCCAGTGTTTGCCCCCCAGGGACTGGTTCAGGTTGGTCAGTGCCTCGCCGTTGACGTCCATCAGGCCCAGGCGCCAGCCCTCCCGGGCAAACAGCCGGGCGGTAGCGGCGCCGATGCCGGACGCGGCGCCGGTAATCAAGATGGTGTTCATAGTGCCTGGTGCCTCCGAATGTGTTGACCTGCCGCCTGGATGGCGTCGGTGGCCCGGCTAAGCTGGCCGGCGTGAACCTGAAACACGTGCCAGAGCCCGTTGTAGACCTCCAGCGCCACTTCGCCACCCTGCTCGCGAACCTTACGCGCCAGACGCTCGGAATCGTTGAGCAGGATTTCCTCACTGCCCACCTGTACCAGCATCGGTGGCAACCCAGACAGGTCGCCGAACAGCGGCGAGATGTAAGGGTGGTTGCGGGGTTCACCGTGGCAGTAGAGCCGGGCGGCATTGTCGATCCAGCGCTGCTGTAGCAGCGGTTCGACCACTGGGGTGTACAGGCTGGTGTGGGTCAGATCGGTCCACGGTGACAGCAGGGTCAGTGACGCGGGCAGGGGCAGCTTTTCGTCACGCAGTCGCATCGCCAGTGCCAGTGACAGACCACCGCCGGCGGAGTCACCGGCCACGGACAGCCGATCTGCAGGAATGCCCTGGTCCAGCAAGGCCCTGTAAGCCGAGACGGCATCGTCCAGGGCGGCCGGGTAAGGGTGTTTGGGTGCCAGCCGATAGTCGATGGCATAAACCGTGGCCCCGGTGGCTTTGGCCAGGTGACCGGTCAGTCCTCGGTGGGTGGCAGGAGAGCCGACGATGTACGCGCCGCCGTGCAGATACAGCAGGCCATAGCGGTCGTCGCTTTGACAGCTTACCTTGAGCGTGTCGACGCCACCGAGCGTGGTGCTCTGGAAACGGCTGCCCAGAGGAGGCAACGAGCTGCGGTAGGCCTGGCGGATCAGGGTCCGTTGCAGCGGGACGCCCAGTGACGGGTTGAGCATCGGTTTGACCACCCGTTGCAGGGTTTGGCGAAGGCCAGTGGCCAGCGCGGACTGAAGCATGGCGTGTCTCCTCAAAGAGGCGATGTGGAATGGCTCAAAGATCCATAAGGTTAGGCGGCTTGCCGGGTGCCGCCAATGGCTTGGCTGACGTTGCCAATCCGGCACTCCCAAGGGTAACCGGATTGGGGGCCGGTTATGCTACTCTTTGGCTAAATTCAGGCGCCAGCGGCAGTCCAGGCATCTGCAGTCACTTCCGCCATGGCCAACAAGTCACCGATTGATGACGGGCGTTTAATCCCTCGTGTACTGGAAAACCGATAACATAGAAATTCCCGATTGGGACCGGCAGTCGCTGTTGGCCAAGCTGGTGCCGTTTGATCCGGATCAGCCCGGCGAACTCGGTGCGGAAGCCACGGCCTACTGCCGTTATTACGGTCTGGATCTGTGGGTGGAACATCCCGCAGTCCGGTACCAGCAGGGGCTCCTGCAGGCCGGTGGTCATAAGGTGGTGTTGCATTACTACCGTCAGCCCGATGCGGAGTCGTGCCGGGGCACGGTCTTTATCCTCCACGGCTACTTCGATCATGTGGGGCTCTACAGTCAGCTGATTGATCGTTGCCTGGGGGCCGGATTCGACGTGCTGGCCTACGACCAGCCGGGACATGGTCTGTCCAGTGGCACACCGGCGGCCATTGGCAGCTTTATGGAGTACCAGGCGGTGTTGTGTGACGTCATGGCACGGGTCCGTTCGCAGTTGCGTGGTCCCTGGTTTGCGGTTGGCCAGAGCACCGGTGGCGCGATTCTGATCGACTACCTGCTGTCGAACCGTCACGACACCGACTCCTCGGCTTTTCGCCGGGTGGTGTTACTGGCACCGCTGGTGCGTCCCACCGGGTGGCTGGGGGCCAAGGTCCTTCACAGTGTGATGCGGCCGTTTATCAAGCGCTGGCGTCGGCTGTTCTCCGAGAACAGCAGTGACGGCCGGTTCCTGCGGTTCCTCAAGGAGCACGACCCGTTACAGGCCCGGGCCGTGCATGTGGACTGGGTGTCGGCGTTAAGGCAGTGGGTGCCGCATATCGAGTCGTGCCCACCGGTGGATTACCCGATCACCGTGGTGCAGGGTGAAAAAGACCTGACGGTGGACTGGCAGCACAACCTGCGGATCATCCGCAACAAGTTCGCCGACGTCGAGGAAGTCCGGATTCCCGATGGCCGGCACCATCTGGTGAACGAGGCGAAGGATCTGCAGGCCACAGTGTTCAACACCATTGTGGAAACGTTTACCAGCGACCAGACAGATCGATACCCGGAAGCCTGTTGAGGGTAGAAGACTTCCAGCAAACGGCTGGATTCACATAACAGCAGAGGTGTAGTTGCAGTGAAAAAGACAATCCTGGCCGTTACAGCGGCAGCAACGCTGAGCGGGTGTATGACCTACGATCCATACACCGGCGAAGAGAAAGTCTCGAATGCCACCACCGGTGCGGTAATTGGCGCTATTGGCGGCGCAGCGGTAGGTGCTGCAACATCCAGCAAGAGTGATCGAGGCAAGGGTGCGCTGATCGGTGCGGCCTCTGGTGGGGCCATCGGTGGCGGTATTGGCTATTACATGGACCGCCAGGAAGCCCAGCTTCGCCACAAGCTGGAAGGCACCGGTGTACGGGTGGTGCGCAATGGCGACCAGATTGAGCTGGTGATGCCGGGCAACATCACTTTTGATGTCAGCCAGTCCACCATCAAGTCGTCGTTCCATGGGGTGTTGGAGTCGGTGGCACTGGTACTGAAGGAGTTTGACCAGACCATCATCAACATCGAAGGGCACACCGACAGCACCGGCTCACAGAACTTCAACCAGTTGCTGAGTGAGCGTCGGGCGGGGTCAGTTCGAGACTTCCTGCTGGCGCAGGGCATTCAGTCCGGTCGTACCCGGGCTGTGGGCTATGGTCCCCGTTACCCCATCGCCACCAATTCCACGGCGGCCGGTCGTGAACAGAACCGGCGGGTGGAGCTGACCCTGGTGCCGATGCAGCAGTAATACCCTGCATGGCATCCGGAGCCGCCCCGACGGGCGGTTCCGGGACAGCTGGCCGGTGCTCAGTTGGCGTTGCTGGGCAGCCAGTCGTCAATACGGGCCTTCAGATCCTGCAGTTTGTCTTCGCCGGCATCCCGAAGGTTGGACAGTTCCTGACGTGCTGTCTCGACCCGACCCTCCAGATCCTTGATCTTCTCCGCGAACTCCCGTTCAACCTCGGCTTCCGCCGCTTCGTCCCGCGCTTCGGCAATGCGGGCATCGGCCTCGCTGCGCAGGTTGTCGATCTGCTTGCTCCACTTCTCGGACTGGGTTTCCAGTTTCTGCAACAAAGAATCCTTCAGAGACATGGGATGCTCCTTGATCTTGTGTGGGTGATGCAGGGCTTTTGTGCCCTGACCCTTTAGACCATGGCTGCGCGACGGCATTTTACAAGGTGGCCGGCATGAATAGCGGCTTACGGGTCGTTAATCCGGCCCGTTCTGACAGGCACAAAAAAACCGCGGCGCAGGCCGCGGTTTTCGGAGGGTGCCGGTTACCGGCGACGATCGACCTCCAGACTCAGAACAGCACCCGGCAGCGGATGGTGCCCTTGACGGACTTGAGCTTCTCCAGCGCCAGTTCGCCGTACTCCTTGTCCACATCGATGACCACGTAGCCGATCTCTTCCTTGGTCTGCAGGTACTGACCGCATACGTTGATGCCGTTCTCTGAGAACACCTGGTTGATCTCGGACATCACGCCCGGCACGTTCTCGTGGATGTGCAGCAGGCGGTGCTGGTTGGGGTGTGACGGCAGGGCAACTTCCGGGAAGTTGACGGACGACACGGAGGTGCCGTTGTCGCTGTACATGGACAGCTTCTCGGCCACTTCGCGACCAATGTTCTCCTGCGCTTCCATGGTGGAGCCGCCCACATGCGGGGTCAGGATCACGTTGTCAAACTCACGCAGCGGCGAGACGAACTCTTCGTCGTTGGACTTCGGCTCCACCGGGAACACGTCAATCGCGGCGCCCAGCAACTTGCCGCTGCTGACGGCTTCAGACAGCGCGTCGATGTCGACAACGGTACCGCGGGAGGCGTTCATCAGAATGCTGCCCGGCTTCATCTGGGCGAACTGCTCGGCACCAAACATGTACTTGGTGGCCGGTGTTTCCGGAACGTGCAGGCTGACCACGTCAGCGATGTTCAGCAGTTCCTGCAGGGTGCTGACCTGGGTGGCGTTACCGATCGACAGCTTGGAGACCACATCGTAGAAGTACACTTCCATGCCCAGGGACTCGGCCAGGACGCTGAACTGGGTACCGATGTTGCCGTAGCCGATGATGCCCAGTTTCTTGCCGCGAATCTCGTAGCTGTTCTTGGCGGATTTGATCCACTCACCACGATGGGCCTTGGCATTCTTCTCGGGTACACCGCGCAGCAGCAGGATAGCCTGTGCCAGCACCAGTTCCGCGACACTGCGGGTGTTGGAGAACGGCGCGTTGAACACGGCGATACCGCGGCGGGTGGCTGCTTTCAGGTCCACCTGGTTGGTACCGATGCAGAAACAGCCCACGGCCACCAGCTTCTTGGCAGCGTCGAATACACGCTCGGTCAGTTGGGTCCGGGAACGGATGCCAACAAAATGGGCGTCGGCGATCTTCTCGATCAGATCGTCCTCGGCCAGAGAATGAGTCAGGTACTCGATGTTGGTGTAGCCTGCGGCGTTCAGTGTATCAATAGCGGATTGATGCACGCCTTCCAGCAGCAGGATACGGATTTTGCTCTTTTCGAGAGACGTATTAGACATGGGCTTGCTTCCAGACCTTTCGTCGCGTGGTAAGACAGAAGTGTCATCTGTGCAGCCTGGCGTCGTCTACTGCAAGGGGGCAGGCTCACAGAACAGGGGCGGTATGATACCATAAACGCAGATTTTCACAGCGCATCAATTCGCTCGGATCAATTCCACTTTCCGATAATGCTTATGCGCCTAACCGTTAACGTGCCATCCTGATTGAGACCGGAACTTCCATGACTCCCGAACAGATCATCGCCACGCTCAAGACCCTGGTGGATGAAGGCAAAGTCCTGACCGATCCCGCCGACCTGGACAACTACGGCAAGGACTGGACCAAGATCTATCCGCCCAAGCCCCTGGCCATCGTGTTTCCCAAGACCACCGAACAGGTGCAGGCACTGGTGAAATTTGCCAATGAGGCCGACGTGGCGCTGGTACCCTCGGGCGGACGTACCGGTCTGAGTGCCGGAGCTGTCGCGGCCAATGGTGAAGTGGTGGTGGCGTTCGACTACATGAACCAGATTGTCGATTTCAACGCCAGTGACCGTACCGTGCGTTGTCAGGCCGGGGTGATCACCGAGCAGTTGCAGACGTTTGCCGAGGACAACGGCCTCTATTACCCGGTGGATTTCGCCTCGGCCGGGTCCAGCCAGCTGGGTGGTAATTTGTCCACCAACGCCGGCGGTATCAAGGTGATTCGTTATGGCATGAGCCGCGACTGGGTGGCTGGTCTCACGGTGGTGACGGGCAAAGGCGATGTCCTTGAGCTCAATAAGGATCTGGAGAAGAACAACACCGGTTACGACCTGCGCCACCTGTTTATCGGCGCCGAGGGCACTCTGGGCTTCATCACCGAAGCCACCATGAAGCTGACCCGCAAGCCCGACAACCTGACCGTGCTGGTGCTGGGGCTCAATGACCTCACCAACACCATGGATGTGCTGCAGACCTTCCAGAACCGCATCGACCTGACGGCGTATGAGTTCTTCTCCCATCAGGCCATGCAGCATGTACTGGCGCACGGCCAGGTGCAGGCACCGTTCGAAACCGAGGCGCCTTACTACGCGCTGCTGGAGTTTGAGGCGGTGTCTGACCAGGTGATGGACGATGCCATGGGACTGTTTGAACAGTGTGTCGAGAATGGCTGGGTGCTGGATGGGGTGATCAGCCAGAGCGAAACCCAGGCCAAGAACCTGTGGATGCTGCGCGAAGGCATCTCCGAGTCCATTGCGCCCCGCACGCCCTACAAGAACGACATCTCCGTAGTGGTGTCCAAAGTGCCGGAGTTCCTCACCGAGATCGACCAGGTGGTGACCGAGCATTACCCCGACTTTGAGATCATCTGGTTCGGCCATATTGGTGATGGCAATCTCCACCTGAACATCCTCAAGCCGGAAGATCTGCCGAAGGAGGATTTCTTCGAGAAATGCCAGCAGGTCAACAAATGGGTGTTCGAGATTGTCGAGCGTTACCAGGGCAGTGTCTCTGCCGAGCATGGCGTGGGCATGACCAAGAAGCCCTACCTGCAGTACACCCGCAGTGAGACCGAAATTGACTACCTGCGAGCCATCAAGCAGGTGTTTGATCCCAAGGGGGTGATGAACCCCGGCAAGGTGTTCGATCTGTGAAACCGCACATTGTCGTACTGACCGGCGCTGGTATCAGCGCCGAAAGCGGGCTTTCCACGTTCCGTGACAACGGCGGTCTGTGGGAGCAGCACAGTGTGTACGACGTGGCCACACCGGAGGCTTTCGAGCGCAATCCGGAGCTGGTGTTGCGGTTCTACAACGAGCGTCGCCGCCAGCTGGCCAGTGTGGAGCCGAACCGGGCCCATCAACTGCTGGCGGAGCTGGAGGCGCAGTATCGGGTCTCCATCGTGACCCAGAATGTGGACAACCTGCACGAACGCGCCGGTTCAAGCCAGGTGATCCACCTCCACGGTGAACTCACCAAGGTGCGCAGCAGCCGCTATCCGGACCAGGTTTACGACATCGGCTGTGACCCGATTGCCCTGGGCGACACCTGTGATCGTGGCGCCCAGCTCCGGCCCCACATCGTCTGGTTTGGTGAAGAGGTTCCGATGATCGAGGTCGCTGCGGACGTGGTGCGTACCGCGGACCAGCTGCTGATCGTAGGGACGTCATTGCAGGTCTACCCCGCCGCCGGACTGGTGCATGAGATTGACGCTCATGTGCCGATCACGGTGATCGACCCGGGCGAGCCGGCGAGCGTGTCCCGTGCCCGGGTGATTCGCAAGGGCGCCAGCGAGGGCGTGGCGGAGTGGTTGACCAGCCTTATGCTGTAGCAACCAGGCAGCGACCGGTGTGCCTTGGCAGTTAACCGGCGGCTGCCAGATACTTCTCCAGTTCCGAGCGGAACGCCGCCTGCACCCCTAGTCGCTTCAGCATCCAATAGTGGCCGGCGATCATTCGGTCAATGAAAATGCTTTCCACCGGCGGCTTGAAGTAGTCCAGGTACTGGAACACGGTGCTGGTCTTGGCGGCGACGTCCTTGTGGATTTCGGAATCGGCGAAGTCGTAGGGCTGATGGCCGTCGAACGGGCGGATCAGGATGTCCCGCCACATGGCGTAGTAGGCTTCATCGATGGCCGGCTTGTTCTCCACCCGCGCCCCCAGATCAATCAGGTGGCGATCCAGCGCCTGGTAATCCTCCTCCAGTGCCGCCACCAGGGCGTTGCGGTAGGCCGTGACGATCTCCGGCTTGAGCTTCTTCACGCACCCAAAGTCGTAGAGGATGATGGTGCCATCCGGGCGATAGGCAAAGTTGCCGGCATGCGGGTCGCCGTGGATGCACTGGTAGCGGAACAGCTGGTCCGCCATGGTGACGAAAATCCGGTGACCGATCTGGTTGATCGTGTCCTGGCTGTAGCGTTCCGGAGACACCTGGCTGATGTGGTCGCCTTCCACCAGCTCCAGGGTCAGCACCCTGCGGGTGGAGTGGCTGTCGATCACCGCAGGAATCAGTACGCCGGAATCGTCCTTGTGGAAATCCCGGAACAGATGAATGTTGCGGGCTTCGTTGTCGTAATCCAGCTCTTCCTTCAGGCGTTCGCGAATCTCGGCGAACAGCTGGTCAACGCTTTCCTTCGGCATTTTCAGCAGCCCACCCAGGCGCAACGCCATGCGCAGCTGCTTGAGGTCGGAATCGCAGGAGTCGTCCACCCCAGGATACTGCACCTTGACGATCACGTCGGTGCCGTCATGCAGGCGGGCGCGATGAACCTGGCCAATGGAGGCGGCGGCGTAGGGCTCCTCCTGCAGGTACTCGAACAGTTCATGAACGGGTTTGCCCAGTTCCTGCTCGACCTGGGCGGTGATCACCTCGAAAGGCATGGGTGGCGCTTCTTTCTGCAGCCGTTGCAGCGCGTCTGAGAATTCCTTGGGCAGGAAATCCTGGGTCTGGGACGCGATCTGTCCCACCTTCATCACCGCGCCCTTGAGTTCTCCCAGGGTGCCGGCAATCTGGTCGGCCATCTTGCCGTAGCTTTCGCTGCGGGCCTGTTCGTCCTGCTCCCGGCCGATCAGCCGTCGCGCCCGCTGGCCGGCATACTGACCGGCCACTGAGGCGGTCATGCCGGCGAGTTTGAAGAAGCGTCCACCGCGGGATGTGATTGGTTTCTTGGCCATGCTTTGGGTACGTCCACTGTCCGAAAACGGTTTGCTCAGAGTCTGCTGAGAGCCAGGCCACCAGCAAAAGTGGTGCCCCGCTGACCTTACACCACGGTGGTTTCGACGAACAGGGCCGGGTCCCGCTCCGGATCAGGCAGCAGTGACAGGGAGAGTGTGTGGCCGCTTTCGAGGGCGCCGACACCCGCAGGCGTTCCGGTCAGGATCACGTCCCCCGGCTGCAGGCTGAAGATCTGGCTGATGTGTTGGATCAGTGGCACCACCGGGTTGAGCATGTCACCGGTATCGCCGGTCTGGCGGCGTTCGCCGTTGATGTCGAGGGTGAAGTGCAGCGTTTCCGGGCTCAGGCCCTGGGCGCTGATAAACGGGGAGAGTGGGCAGGCGCCGTCAAAGGCCTTGGCGCGTTCCCAGGGGTGCCCCTTGGTCTTGAGCTCAGACTGGACATCTCTCAGGGTGAGATCGAGAGCCAGGCCGTAGCCGAGAATGGCGTCCCGGGCCTGGGTTTCGGTCGCGGCGGAGAGCGGCTGGCCAATCAGTACTGCCAGTTCGGTCTCGAAGTGCACCGAGCCCTGGTCCTTTGGGGGTGCCAGCGGCCGGGTGATGTACATGGCCGAGCTGGCCGGTTTGATGAACAGCAGCGGGGTTTCCGGAATGGGGTTGTTCAGCTCTTCGGCGTGGGCGGCGTAATTGCGGCCCACGCAGACGATCTTGCCCAGGGGGAAGTGGATCGGCGTGCCGTCTTTCCAGTGGTGTTGGTATTCAGGCATGATCGATCTCCTTGTTGGTGCTGCGCCCCGGGGCATGCAGAGTGAGCCGGGGGACGGTTTAGTCCCCCTCGAAAGAACAGACAGTATAAACCGCCAGTTCTTCTTCACGCAGCTTTTGCGAGCCCCCCAGGTCGGGCAGGTCAATCATCGCGGCGACCTCGACGATCTCGGCCCCGATCCGGCGAATCAGCCGGGAAGCCGCCAGCATGGTGCCGCCGGTGGCGATCAGATCGTCCACCAGGATCACCCGGTCGCCCTCGTGGAAGGCATCCTTGTGCAGCTCCACCGAGGCGGTGCCGTATTCCAGTTCGTAGTCTTCCACCAGGGTGTCGAACGGCAGCTTGCCCTTCTTCCGCACCAGCACCAGGCTGGCGTTCAGCTCGTAGGCCAGTGCCGAGCCGATGATAAAGCCACGGGCATCCACCGCAGCCACGGCGTCGATATTCTGGCCGTGGTAACGGTGAACAAAGGCGTCGATGAGCTTGCGAAACGCAGTGCGGTCCTGCAGCACGGTGGTGATGTCGCGGAACGAGACACCGGGCTTGGGCCAGTCAGGAACGGTCCGGATGGCCTGTTTGATGCTTTCTGAGAAATAGTCCATGGGTATTCCGATCAGTCTGCGGCCAATCAGGCCGCATCCAGGAAGATGAATTTAAGGACGAACACAACGGCGATGATGGCAACGCTGGCGCTCAGCTGCGACCAGCGGCCGCTGAGAGCCTTGAGGGCGGCGTAGGTGATGAAGCCCAGGGCGATGCCGTTGGCGATGGAGAAGGTCAGCGGCATCATCAGTGCGGTGACCACGGCCGGAGCTGCTTCGGTGACGTCTTCCCAGTCGATCAGCTTGAGGCCGCTGGTCATCAGCACGGCGACGTACAGCAGTGCCGGCGCGGTGGCGTAGGCCGGAATGATGCTGGCAATCGGTGACAGCAGCAGACAGGCCAGGAACAGCGCGGCGACAACCACAGCGGTCAGCCCGGTGCGGCCACCAGCGGCGATACCGGCGGTGGACTCGATGTAGCTGGTGGTGGTGGAGGTGCCCAAGGTTGCGCCGGACATGGTGGCCACCGAATCACTCATCAGGGCACGGCCAAGTCGTGGCAGTTTGCCGTTCTCATCCAGCAGGCCACCGCGCTGGGCGGCGCCAATCAGGGTGCCGGACGTGTCGAACAGATCGACGAACAGGAACGCGAAGATCACGCTGATCATCGCCACATCAAGGGCACCGGCAATGTCCAGTTGCATGAAGGTGGGAGCCAGGCTCGGCGGCGCAGAAATAAAGCCCTTGTACTCGACCAGTCCCAGCATCATGGCCACCGCCGTGACGGCGATGATGCCAATCATCACGGAGCCGGTGACCTGGCGATAGGAGAGGGCACAGATCAGCAGAAACCCACCGAAGAACAGCAGGGACTCGGCCGCCTTCAGATCGCCAATGCCCACCAGGGTGGCCGGGTGGTCAATCACGATACCGGCGTTCTTAAGGGCGATCAGCGCCAGGAAAAAGCCAATACCGGCCGAGATGCCGAATCGCAGCGACATCGGAATCGAGTTAATGATCCATTCCCGCACCCGGAAGATGCTGAGCAGGAAGAAGATCAGGCCGGACAGGAACACCGCTCCGAGCGCGATCTGCCAGCTGTAGCCCATGCTGCCGACCACGGTGAAGGAGAAGAAAGCGTTCAGACCCATGCCCGGAGCCAGGGCGATGGGGTAGTTGGCCCAGAGGCCCATGATCAGGGTGCCGATAACGGCGGCCAGGCAGGTGGCAACGAACACTGCCCCGAAGTCCATGCCGGTGCCCTGCAGGATGCTGGGGTTGACCACGATGATGTACGCCATGGTCAGGAAGGTGGTGATGCCGGCGATCACTTCTTTACGAACAGTGGTGCCGTGGGCCTTGAGTTGAAAGAGTCGTTCAAGCATTGGGAATGTCTGCCTTGCTAAGGGCCAGTGGGGGTTTGGAGTTTGGGTATTGGCTAACGGAATATCAGACCGGTGACGGGGAGATAGGGTGCGTTCCCCTCCGGTTGGGTGAAAAAAGGGCAATGTTACCGACTGAGCGCCCTCAGGCCAAGGGCCTGCGCCCTGGCTTGATCAATCCGATCGTAAAATCACCGGTGTCGATGGGCCGTGATGGCAGATTTCTGCGGGAAAGCCGCAATTGACCCGGAACAAAGTAATGCGTCCCGGGACATCACTATAATTATGGCTAATGGTGCGCCATCAGTGGATTTCATTGGATTCACTCGGGGGGCGCCTTATGCTGAGGCGCATAACCGTAACAACAGCCAACAATAACCGAGGAATCAGACCATGCGGGCAATCTTGTGCAAGGCCTATGGGCCAGCGGAAAACCTGGTGATCGAAGACGTCGAGAGCCCCCAGGCGCGGGGCCATGGGGTGCGGGTGCGGGTCAGTGCGGCCGGGCTCAACTTTCCCGATACCCTGATCATCGAGGGCAAGTACCAGTTCAAGCCCAACCTGCCGTTCTCGCCGGGCGGCGAAATGGCCGGTGAGGTCATTGAGATTGGTGACAAGGTTACCCGCTTCAAACCCGGTGACCGGGTGGTGGGGCTCACCGGCTTTGGCGCCTTTGCCGAGGAAATCGTGGTGTCCGAGCACAATCTGTTGCCGGCACCGGACACCATGAGTGATGAGAAGGCTGCGGCGTTCACCATGGTCTATGGCACTTCCTACTACGCCCTCAAACAGCGCGCCAACCTTCAGCCTGGCGAGACCCTGCTGGTGCTGGGCGCCAGCGGCGGTGTGGGGCTGGCGACGGTTGAACTCGGTAAGGCCATGGGTGCCCGGGTGATTGCCGCGGCCAGCAGTGCCGAGAAGCTGGCGGTGGCCAAAGAGGCCGGCGCCGATGACCTGATCAACTACAGCGAAGAGCCGCTGAAAGACGCCGTCAAGAAGCTGACCGGCGGCAAGGGTGTGGATGTAATCTACGATCCGGTGGGTGGTGACTTCACCGAGCAGGCGCTGCGGACCATGGCCTGGAACGGCCGTCACCTGATTGTCGGGTTCGCCGCCGGGGACATTCCCAAGATCCCTGCCAACCTCACCCTGCTCAAGGGCTGCTCGGTGGTCGGTGTGTTCTGGGGCAGCTTCACCCAGCGGGAACCGGAGGCCAATGGCCGCAACATGATGGAACTGCTTGCGATGTACCAGGAAGGCAAGATCGATCCCCGGATCAGCGAAGTCTACGACTTCGAAGACTACGCCCAGGCCCTGAACGCACTGACCGAACGTCGCGCCAAGGGCAAGATCGTGTTGCGGGTGACCAGGGCCTGAGGCCGGCGCACCGGCGACACAGGGGCTTGGCACGGCAGTCGACTGGTGAAAGAATGATCAGGTGAAACTCTGACAAGGCGAGATGCTGATCTCTGCCAACGGGAGGCGTCGCTATGCACGCCATGGTGCTTCACCAGCAGCAACAGCCACTTCGGCTGGAGCAGTGGCCAGCGCCGGTACCGCAGGATCACCAGATCCAGGTTCGGGTGCTGGCTTGTGGTATCTGCCGCACCGATCTGCATGTGGTGGATGCCGATCTCACCGAACCTGTCCTGCCATTGATTCCCGGTCACCAGATTGTGGGCCGGGTCACCCGGGTGGGGGCAGCCGTTACCGACGTCGCGGTGGGGCAGCGGGTTGGCATTCCCTGGCTGGGAAGTAGCTGTGGCCGCTGCTTTTTCTGTCGGCGGGATCAGGAGAATCTGTGCGACGACGCCCGTTACACCGGCTACCAGATTCAGGGTGGCTTTGCGGAGTACGCGGTGGCCGATGCGCGCTACTGCTTTGCCATTCCCGAGGGTTTCACTGACTTGCAGGCGGCGCCTCTGCTGTGTGCCGGGCTGATTGGCTACCGCGCCTATCGCCAGGTGCAGGACAGCGAACACCTTGGGCTGTACGGGTTTGGCTCTGCTGCCCACATCCTGCTGCAGGTGGCCCGCTACCGCAAACAGCAGGTCTATGCCTTTACCCGAGATGGCGATACCGCCGCCCAGGCCTTCGCCCGTGATCTGGGCGCCACCTGGGCTGGCTCGTCGTCCCAGCCGCCCCCCACGACCCTGGATGGTGCCATTATCTTTGCGCCCGCCGGTGAGCTGGTGCCGGCGGCATTACAGGCCGTGCGCAAAGGCGGCCGGGTGGTGTGCGCCGGTATTTACATGTCCGAGATTCCGGCCTTTCCCTACCGCATTCTCTGGGGCGAACGCCAGCTCACTTCCGTCGCCAACCTGACCCGCTGGGATGGCGAAGCTTTCCTGCCCCTGGCCGCGAAGATTCCGGTGACCACCACGGTCCATACCTATCATCTGGACCAGGCCAACCAGGCACTCGACGACCTGAGGGCAGGGCGCTTTACCGGTTCGGCGGTGTTGGTGCCTTCGTTGTCGGGGCCGGAGACGGAGGCAAGGTCAGGCTGACCGTCTGCTTAACGTAGTCGTACATGCCCGGGCAACTGCTGGCCCTGGGGCCGGCCACATTGAGAATGCCAACCTCAAAATCCTCCACGAAGGCGCGGATCAGCTCCGCCGCTCTTGAGGGCGCCATCAGTGCGACATCAATAAGCTTGTAGGGCTTGTTCTGGCGAATGCAGAACAACACCGTCGCTTCCGTGCCTCCCTGAACGTAGGTGTCGTAGAAAATGACGGTGCCATCCGCATCCACCACGTTTTGCTTGGTTCGCTGGCGGTAGCCTCCCCCGATCTCGGTCAGCGGGTAGATGGCATCAATTGGCCCATCCTCGGCTTTGCGGCCCACGGGGCAGCTGCCGCCAATGGCAAACGAGGCGTCGAGGGCGGCATCCAGCGCCGCCCGATCAGCACCGGTCTGCGCACCACTGATAATCCTGGTCAGCATGGTGTGTCCTCTACACAGTTTTTTGCGCCTGCAGAAAGGTTTCGATGGCCGAAGGCGAGGTCAGATGATGCACCGTCTTCGATCCGCGGGCCTCGTCGACAAGCTGCCGGTATCGCGGTGTCAGCTTGCGGTGGCACAGCCAGAGTACCCGGTAGCTGTTCAGAGTGCCCTTCACGATAGAACTGCCCTCCGGCCAACCCTCGGGCGTAACGAACAAGCCTTTCAGCAGCCGTTTGGTGACCCAGAGGGTATGGGTGCGCAGCGGCAGATCAATGAACACCAGGGTATCCGCCGCCGCAAAGCGTTCCCAGGCAGAGGGAACACAGCCAAATCCGTCGATGATCCAGGCATCCTGGTCCAGCAAGCGCGAATGAAGGCTGAGATACTCTTCCCGTGGGATTTCCTCCCCATCAGGCCGGAACTGAATCTTGTCCAGGGAGTGAAGTGGAAGGTGAGAGGCCTCGGCCAGCCGCCTGGCCAGAGATGACTTACCGCCGCCGGCGTTGCCGAAGATTGCGACCTTTTTCATGACGACTCCTGTGGCTGTTGATAGAGCCCAGGACGCCGATCATGAAAAACCCGCCTCCTGGGCGGGTTTGAAAAACGGCTGACGCGTCCAATCCCACCATTCCTAGGGAATGATGGTGATAATTCGGAATGCTTGAGGCGCGTGCTGTGTGTTCATTGCTTGATCATTGCGGATTGGGGGTTCAGAAGTCAACTCTGGTGGGGGTTACGCAAACTTCCTGGCATGTGCTCGCAGTTTTTTCATCGCCCAATCGTAGTGACTGGAAAGGGTGGAGACGCAGTAGCTGCCGAGAGAGGTTGAGCCTGTCCAGTCGAAGTGCTGTTTGGTGAACAGCTCGTCGTCTGAAAACGTCTGGACCAGCTCCAGCACTGCTTGATGGCTGTCGGTTACCATGCCCTTGGCTTCTTCAAGCGATGTGCCTTGGTGTTGCTGCCAGAATGCCTGGTTCATCTCGCCGTAGGTCTTCCAGTTGTACGGCTCTGGAAGAAAGTTTCTCTTCTCCCCCTGCATGTTCGAGCTCACCCAGGTCAGGAGCAACTGGTGCCATTCGTAGAGGTGAACCAACACGTCCCGGAGGTTCTTATCCCGGCGCCAGTGAGCCTCTTTCTTGCCGGTATCGTTTGAGAAATCGAACTCGGTATCCAGAGCCTCCTGGGGCATGGCTTCAATGAGCTGCCAGAGTTTCTCGAAGTTCGTTTGTGCAGCCTCTACAAGGGTGGCTTTGGTTGTGGGGCGGCTCATGTGAATCCTCCTTTTACCGCTTTGGGGGACTAGCCAACGGTGACGTTACCCTATCACCGGACCTGTCTTCGGGCTGCCTGATCCGGACTCTGGACCTGAAGTCGTTGGAGAAGCAGCGCCTCACTCTCCGATCCGGCTTGTCAGCAACTTGAAGCTCGCAGCACCAAAGAACATCGAAAAGACGCTTTCAAACACCACCTTGGATTTCAGGTATACCCGTCTGGCGGTGCCATTGGAGAACAGCACGGCATAGCCAAGAAAAACCAGCGAGCTGACCGCCCCGACGACCAGAATGACCGACAGCAATGCCGGGGGTGATACGGTTGCGGGAACACCAATCGAGTAAAGGGACCCAAAGAACAGAATGGCTTTGGGGTTGGTCAGGTGGATCAACAGCCCCTTGAAGTAGTTGCTCCGCGCACTGGCGGCCCTGTTCTCAGGCAGACTCAATGGTCGGGCGCTGAAGGCGGAGTGCAGGGATTTCAGCGCCAGGTAAAGAAGGTAGAGCGCTCCGCAATACCTCAGGATCTCGAAGAACCAGACGTTGGCATGCAGTATGGCTGCGAGCCCAAACGCTGCCGATGTTGACCACACCAGTGACCCGGTAAGGACACCGGCGGCCATTGACAGGCCCAGGTAGCGTCCTTGATTCATCGAGGTACCCGCTATCGCCAGGGTCGCGGGCCCGGGACTGGCGATTGCGGCCAAAGCGGCTAACACGATAAGCAGATAATTGATCTCTTCCATTTGTTGTTCTCCGGTTGAAGCTCCACCGCCCGATAGGGCGATGTCACGAAGTCTGGGATACGCTGGCGTTGACGGAAGCGCCGCTACGGGGTGTTCAGCAACGCCTCAGGCTGACACATCCCCCCGGTAGACCAGATGGATCTTGTTGCCATCAAGGTCCCGCAGGTAAGCGCCGTAGTAGCCCTTGCCGTAATGTTCCCTTTCGCCGGGTTGGCCTTCATCCGCGCCGCCATGCTCGATGGCTGCCTTGAACGCCTGGTCGACCGCCTCGACGCTGGGCGCAGAGAACGCAACCATTGCACCGTTACCTGCTGAGGCACTTTCGCCATTGAAGGGTTCGTAAACGTAGAACCGTGGCAGCGGTGCCTCTCCATTGACCCAGCACGCCGCTAAAGGCCCGCCATCTGGCTCGACGATTCGTTGCTGAAAGCCGAGGTGACACAGTACGGCGTTATAGAATTCGGTTGCTTCCCTTAAGTTACCGGTTCCAACGGTGATATGGCTGAACATGCCTGTTACTCCTTTGGGCTGGCATGATGCTATGGTACCCACTTCCTGGGGACTGGCACTGAGGCGATCCGGAGTGAATCCGAGGCTCCCCTGAAACGCTTTAAAAGCCAAGACCTACGGCTCAGCCTGCGGCGGGCGCGGAATGGTCAATATGCTTGTGCGGTTATTGATCGTCAACTGATTGAGGCAGGCAATGTCAGGGTCGGGACGCCGCTCAATCAACTCGGTTCGGGTTTTTCGCCAGCCGGGAATGGAGCACGTCATCCTGCCGCGGCCGCCGGTTCAGAATAGTGCAATCTGTTCGCCACCGGGCCGGCGATACAGGTCGGTCCTCAAGGGCTCGTGGTCGACCTGGTTGAGGCCGACCGCCCGGGCCTTTCTGTTGAATCGCTGCCGGATGAGATCAGCGTAGGGTCCGGTGCCGGACATTCGTTCGCCGAATCGGGCGCTGTAACTCTGCCCGCCCCGCAAATCCCGCATGCGATTCATCACATGGTCTGCCCGCTGGGGAAAGTGGCGCTGTAGCCAGTCCTGGAACAGCTCATCCAACTCCAGCGGTAGCCGCAGCAGAATCCAGGTGGCCTGTTGCGCGCCAGCTCCGGCCGCCGCCTCCAGTATCGATTCGATCTCCTGGTCGTTGATAAACGGAATCACCGGCCCGATGATGATACCGGTGGGAATGCCTGCATTGGAGAGCTCCCGCAGCACCTTCAGGCGAGTGGCGGGTGCCGCAGTGCGTGGCTCCATGCGGCGTTTCAGATCGTTGTCCAGAGTGGTCAGACTCACCCGCACCGAGCACAGCCCCTGGGCTGCGAGTTCCGACAGCAGGTCGAGGTCACGCAGAATCAGTGCGCCCTTGGTGATGATGGAGACCGGGTGCCGGTACTCGGTAAGCACCTCCAGGATTTCCCGGGTGATCCGTCGTTCTTTCTCCAGTGGCTGGTAGGCATCGGTGTTGACTCCCAGGGCGATGGGGGAGGGCTGGTAGCCGGGTTTGTCCAGCTCCTGACGCAGTTGCCGGGCGGCATTGGGCTTGGCAATCAGCCGGGTCTCGAAGTCCAGGCCCGGCGATAGATCCCAGTAGGCATGGGAAGGGCGGGCAAAGCAGTAGATGCAGGCGTGTTCACAGCCCCGGTACGGGTTGATGGACTGGTCAAACGGCACGTCCGGTGACTGGTTCCGGCTGATGATGGTGCGGACCTGTTCGTCGGTGACTTCGGTGGCCACGGAATCCGGGCAGACCTCATCACTGGGATCTCGGTGCCAGCCATCATCGACCTGGCGGTCGGTCGCGATAGGCTGGAACCGGTTGTTGGGGTTCAGGCCGGTACCTCGGGTTTTCATGGCGAGCTCTCGATACTGTTTTTATATACAGGTAGTCGAATGCTACGCCTTGCCAGGCGACTGTGCAAGGGTTCTCCAGCCGGCGGCTGAACGAGAGAGGGCCCGGGTGTTGAGCAATGGTCGGTGGTTGCTGCGCCGGCAGCTAAGAGATCTTATACTCCATGAACACCGCGTCCGGGTGAGGGTTAAACCGGTAAGGTGGGATCTCTGTGATGTTCGGAGTTCGTGTGTGATATTGGTCAGCGCAGTGATTCCAGATCTCGCAGGACGTCTTCGGCGGTCTCTCCGGGTGCGAGCGGCGGAATCTCCAGTCCGTCGCATTCGGCGTCCGAGGGTTCAGGGAATCGCAGCATCTTGCCGCTCACTGCTTCTTTGTCGATCCGCAACTGAGCCACCCAGCGTTCCTCGGTATTGGTGACCTGATTGGACATGGCATTCATCCGTGTTTGTGCCAAGTCGGGGGCTAGTTTTTCAATGCAGCCGGTCAGTCGAAGGAATTCGTCGAGGTAGTCGTCGGGCGGAGGCACCCCATCTGATAGGGATTGGAAGGCCGCTTGCTTGAGTGAAGCGTAATGGAACAGGGGTGGAATTAACTCAGGGCGGTCGCGATTGGCGTCAACGACAGCCCGTTCGACATCGTCACGCACACCATCCTGGTCCGAGTCGACGCCAATCAAACCTTCCTTGCCAGCCTCACCGGGATCCGGAGGGTAAAAAGACTCAACACAGCCAACCAATAAAAAGGGGATTGCGAAGGTACAAACCTTCCTATTCATAAGCATATCCATTGCAGTTTTATGACAGGCCATCATGGCCGCGAACCAATATAGCAAAGCTACCTGGGTCAGAATAGGTACGTGGCAAATTGGGACTCCAATTTTAGACCTCATCCCGTACATATCGTCCTTATTCGACTTTCCAGCAAAGGCAACAAAAGAAAACAAAAGGGGTCAAATCGATTTTAAATTAATCAATCTGACCCCTTTTTGCTGCTCAACGAGCGATCGGTCAATGACCAGTCAGGCGACTGGTCGATCAAGCCTGGGCGCAGCCGTTGCCGGCGATTTTCAACCCAGTTGTCCAAATGACCGCATTTAGGCGGCCAGTTTATTGCGCTCAACTTCCTGCAACTTGC
>NZ_JAKZAK010000019.1 GCF_023156385.1 Marinobacter xestospongiae | reverse complement strand
AGGTTCAAGCGGGCGATACTGTTTCACTATGGCGGACTGCCTATGGCTCCTAACCCACACGGATAAGTGAAGAGCCACAAATACACAGCTTAGTTTGGAGGGCCAACATGGACGGCCATCAGGTACAGCAACCGCGCTTACGGGATCAGGTTCGAGCGGTTATTCGCGTCAACCGGTACAGCATTCGTACAGAAAAATCCTATTTGTACTGGATTCGTTACTTCATTCGGTACCACGGAATGAAGCATCCTCGGGATATGGGGCCACAGGAGGTTAACGGGTTTCTCACCTGGCTTGCGGTGCAGCGGAACGTAGCTGCCGCGACACAGGCTCAGGCACTCAATACGCTGGTCTTTCTCTATGCCAAAGTGCTCGATAAGCCACTGGGGGAGATCGGTCAGGTTGTCCGATCGAAAAAGCCCAAGCGACTGCCTGTGGTGCTGTCTCACGAAGAGGCGATGCGTATCATTCATCGTTTGGAGGCACCGTATCGCCTGTTAGCATCGTTGATGTACGGCTCCGGTCTGCGCGTTACCGAGGCTTGTCGCCTCAGAATCAAGGACCTGGACTTTAATCAGCAAGTCATCACAGTTCGCGATGGCAAGGGAGCCAAAGATCGTACAACCTTGCTGCCGGGGCCTCTGACCACCGAACCGGAATCTTATGTAGATGGCATACGCCGGTCGTGGAAAGGGAAAGATCCGGCCCTGCGGAAGCCCGTCAGCTTACCGTTCGCCCTGTCTCGCAAATACCCCAAGGCGGGCTCGTCGATTGCCTGGCAATGGCTGTTTCCCTCCCAGACCCTCAGTGTGGACGATCTTGGCAACACCGTACGCCATCATATCCATGTCAGCTCGGTGCAGAAGGCGGTCAAACGTGCGGTCGAAGACGCCGAGATCGGCAAACCCGCCGGCTGCCATACCTTCAGGCATACCTTTGCCACCGAGTTGCTCAAACGTGGCAATGACATCCGTACCGTACAGGACCTGCTCGGCCACGCCGATCTGCGCACCACGCAAATTTATACCCATGTGCTAGGCCAGGGCTTTGCAGGAGTTCGCAGCCCCTTGGGCTGAAAGTCGGTAAGCGCTTACCACTCAAACTGAGCCCGGCCTGATACTCAATCCCCCGGGTCTCGAAGAAGTTCTTCTCTTTGCGCCGGGAACGGCTCTTCCAGGGCGATGGTGCGAGCGAGGAAAAACATGGAACAAAAAAAGGGGCCGGTCACGGCCCCTGGATGCAATAAAACATCTCACCTGAAAAAAGCGTGTCACCGGGCGCCCATCAACGCCAGGCGACACTCTTACCCATGCCTTCAGCAGTAGAAAATGCTGTTGAGGTACTCTGCCAGTGCGCGGCAGTTTTCCCGTTCGGTTTCGTTGTGCGGTACGAAAATCGGTTCCATACAAATCACCTCCATTGATTTTGGCACAGTGCCTCTGTCTGGAGTTCCCATGCTATCGTTATGGTCGTGACAACTCCTTGACAGGCTGACCCAGAAACTTGACATTTCGTATCAATCTTGCCGCAGTCGATGGTCATGGCAGCAACCCATTTCGACCGTTCCGGATGACATGATGGTGGCGACAACCGAGGTGCAGAACCCGATTCCCCAGGTAGCGGCGTCCAGCACCCTGGCCGTGGTGAACTACCTGCTACAGCATGAGCTGTGTGACAGCGAAGCCATTGAAAACCAGCTCGGCCAGAGTCTGGAAAGCCTGGCCCAGCCGGACCAGCGCATCGATGCCGAGCAGCACTACCGGCTCTGGCGCTTTGCCGAGGCGATCACCAACGACCCCGCCATCGGCCTGCACATTGGCCAGTGGGGCGATCCCGGCGCCATGGGCCTGGTGGGCCATATGTTCTTCAACTGCGACACTCTCGGAGACGCCGTTGGCCAGTACGTACGCCTGCACCGGCTGATCAACGAATCCGTCACCCTCAGCCTGGCCCAGATCGGTGACCTCACCATTCTCAGCTGGCAACCCGACAGCCCCGATCACTACTGCCGCCTGGACATGGACCGAACCCTGGCTGCCGCCATCAGCCGCACCCGCCACTTTATCTACCCCGGCTTTCGTGCCGAATGGGCCGAGCTCGCCCATCCACGCCCGGCCTACGCCGACGAATACAGCGGGCTCTTTGGCGGTGAGGTGCGGTTTGACCAGCCGGTGACCCGGGTGGCCTTCCACGCCCAGCACCTGGCCCGCCCTATTCCACGGCGAAACCCCTACGTCTACTCGGCGGTGCTGAAACAGGTCAACACGGTGCTGGCCCGCTGGCGCAGCCAGAAGTCCTTCAGCCGCAAGATTCGCCAGCTGATCTCGAAACAGCTCTCCACAAACCAGGTCAATGCCGACAACCTGGCCCGACAGTGCCACATGAGCCGCCAGACCCTGTACCGGCGACTGAAGAAAGAAGGCATCAGCTTCCACGATCTGGTGGAGCAGGTCCGCAAGGACAAGGCCCTGCGTTACGTCGCCGACAACCAGTATGCCCTCGGCGAGATCGCGTTCCTGCTGGGCTTCTCCGAGCTCAGTGCCTTCAGCCGGGCGTTCAAACGCTGGACCGGCCAGGCACCGGCGCAGTACCGCAGCGAACACCACCAGGAGCCATCCGCCTGATGCCCGAGTTGCCGTCCTTCCTCGCCCTGGCCGTGGCCCTGCTGTACGCCCTGGCGCTGGTCTGTGTCTACCGGATTCTGCTTACCTACCGCACCGCCCAGGGCGCGATTGCCTGGATCATGGGGCTGCTGGGGCTGCCCTACCTGGCGGTGCCGCTGTTCCTGCTGTTCGGTCGCAACCGGTTCTCCGGCTATGTTCGTGCCCGTCGTCTTGGCGACAAGTCGTTGCGGCCCCTGCTCAATCGCCTCGAACAGGGCCCGGAGACCATCTCTGCGCCGCAACAGGGGGATGCCGGGCGGGACCTGCAGGTGCTCAGCCGGCTGGCTCGCCAGCCCTTCACCGGCGGCAACCAGTTCACCCTGCTGAAAGACGGCGAGGCCACGTTCGAGGCGCTGTTCGAGGCAATGGAGGACGCCCGCCACTACATCCTGCTGGAGTTCTACATTGTCCGCTCCGACCGCGTCGGCCAGCGCATCAAGACCATCCTCAAGCGCAAACTGGCGCAGGGGGTGCAAGTGTGGTTTCTCTACGACGACATTGGCAGCGTCTGGCTGCCCCGCAAGTACCTTCGGGAACTGAGTGCCGCCGGTGCCAACGTGGCGTCGTTCGGGGACGGCAACATCCGTCGCCGGCGGTTCCAGATCAACTTCCGCAATCACCGCAAGCTGCTGGTGTGCGATGGCACCGTCGGCTTTGTCGGTGGCATCAACCTGGGGGACGAGTACCTTGGCTGCGCGATGGATCAGGAACCCTGGCGCGATACCCACTGCCGCGTGGAAGGCCCGGCGGCCCTGGGACTGCAACTGGCGTGGCTGGAAGACTGGAACTGGGCCAGCGACGACACCCCAACGTTGCACTGGGAACCCCAGCGGGCCGGCGACCAGGAGGCGCTGATCCTGCCCACCGGACCGGCGGACCCCCATGAAACCTGCACCCTGTTCTTCCTCAACTGCATCAACAACGCCCAGTCCCGGATCTGGATCGCCTCGCCCTATTTCGTGCCGGACTTCCAGGTCATCAATGCCCTGCAACTGGCGGCCCTGCGAGGGGTGGATGTCCGCATCCTGATTCCGGAGAAATCCGACAACCCGCTGATCCGCATGGCGGCCTATTCCTACCTGGTGCAGGCCAGCCAGGCCGGCATTGGCATCTACCGCTACCAGCCCGGGTTCATGCACCAGAAAGTGGTGCTGGTGGATGATCGCTACGCCGCCATCGGCACCGCCAACCTGGACAACCGCTCGATGCGACTGAATTTCGAGATCTCCGCCCTCACCACGGCACCGTCGTTTGTTCGCGCGGTTGACACCATGCTGACGGAGGACCTGGCCCAGTGCCAGCTCATGACCGCCCGCGACTATCGCGACCGTTCGCTGCTGTTTCGCATCAGTTGCCGTGCGGTTCGCCTGCTGGCGCCATTGTTGTAGACATTCCTTCCAGTCCCGGTATGTGAGACCATGAGCGCCAGTTCACCACCCGGTTCCCAGCCGTCAGCGTCGATGCCGGAGGCCATGACCCCGTTCAAACCGCAAGAGTCCCTTACCGAGCAGGTGGCCCGTCACCTCGAAGACCTGGTGGCCTTTGGCCAGCTGCAGTCCGGTGAGCGCATCGTTGAATCCACCATGGCACGGCAGCTGAACGTCAGCCACGGTTCGCTGCGGGAAGGATTGCGGCTGGCCGAACGGCGCCATCTGGTGCAGAACGTTCCCCGCCGCGGCACCTTCGTTACCCGGCTCGACAGTTTCTTCGTCCGCAGCCTGTACGATGTGATGGCGCTGTACCTGAGCCACACCGGTCGCAAGTTCGCCCGCGCCTGGCAGGCCGACGACATGGCCCGGCTGGAATCCCTCTACCAGCGCATGGAAGACTGCCGCGTCGGTAACGATCTGCCGGGGTTTCTCGACCTTGGCATCCACTACACCCAGGCCTCCTTGGCCTACGCCGACAACTACTTCATTGTCTCCGCCATCGACGACCTCTGGCCGTCGGCCAAACGTTGCGCCTTCGTTGCCTTCAAGGGTGGCGGCGACCATTGCCTGGCGGACAACCTGAGCTTCATGCGCAATTCCATCGCCGCCATCCGGCAGCGTGATGAAGCGCAGTTGTGCCGGATCATCCAGGGCTATGCCGACGACCAGTGCGACAAGGTCATCCGCTACCTCGACACCCAGCCCAGCCATGCCCGCTAACCCGACACCGCGGCTGGCCACCAGCCTGTTGCCGCTGTTGCTGACCGCCTGCGCCGTCACGCCGCCCAGCCAGCAACCGCCGCCAGCGACCGCTGACCCCAAACCGTCGACGGCACCAACACCGCCAGCACCGGTGGTGCCCGACCCGAAACCCCAAGCAACGCAGCCAGTGCCCGAACCCGAACCCCGCTGCGCCTGGAGTCAGGTACGGGGCATCGCCACGCTGCTGTCGCTGGGCAGCGCGATGGCCAATGCTGAGCTGGCGACCTGGGAATTCGTACCGGGCGGCGATGTGCTGTTTCACCCGGCGCCGGATGGCAGCCAGCCGGGGGATGAGTTCAAGGCGTTACTGGAACGGCCTCTGAATGGTCCCTGCCCGCGCGCCAGACTGTACCTGGTCGCACCGCTGCCCGGGCACTGAGGAGGTTGAAATAGCGTCGGGGCGGCGTTACTGCTCGAACAGGCGGCCGAGGTAATAACCGATGTTGAGGTACACCGACCAGCGGTTCTCGTCATTGTAAGCGCCGGTGACCTGCACCGGGCCAAGGAAGGTATCGATACCGGCAAAGGCGCTCCAGGAATGGCGCAGGTCGTTGCCACGGGCGTCCCGCAGCCGCTCCCAGGCATTGCCGGTTTCAAATCCAAGCCCGGCGTAGAAGGGAACGAAAGGCCCGCCGAATTCCCGGTAACCGGACACCGACGCCAGCGCGGCATCGGGACCGTTGACTTCACCGTAGCCGTAGCCGGAAAGGCGGCGGAAGCCCCCCAGCAACACCACATCCTCAAGGCCGGCCTGCCCCCGCACCACCGAGTCGAGGTAGAGCGACCCCAACAGACGGTACTGCCGCCAGGGCATGGCCCCGGACACCATCAGGCTGAGGCGGTCGTTGTTTCGTTCGGAGCCGAGCCCCGGACGCTCCAGGTGCCCGCGCACACCAAAGAACATGCCTCGGGACGGCAGCAATGGATCATCCAGGGAATCGTGCACCAGTCCCAACTCCAGGCCACCCTGATGGACGTGGTTGTCCAGCTCCGCCAGGTAACGCAGGAACTCCCCCGGGCTGGCGTAACCCCGAGTCAGCCCCAGCCGAACTTCGGTATTGATGGACAGCGCCGTGCCGAGGCTGAGCTCCAGCTGGCGATGGCTGATATCGGCATCGGCAAAGCGCTCGCCAGACGGGTCGAAGAGGTTAAAGCGCTCCTTTTCGTACTCGACCGCCGCCTCGACAAACTGGTTGGAACCGAACCCCAGAGGCTGGAACCAGGCGCTACGCAGGTAGGGTTCGGTGCCCAGTTGCAGACCCGTCTGCCATTCCCCACCCAGACGGTTCAGCTCGGTCATCCGCAACGAGGCGGCGACGTTGAAATTGGTGTAATCGCGGAAGTTGTCCTCAAACCCCAGCCCGAAACTGAGGTAATTGGGGCCCCAGCTTTTTTCCCGGGCCCGTAGCTCCAGCGCGGCGCCCCCTTCGACAGGGCGCAGGTTGTAGCTGATGGTTTCGTGGTAGCCGAGGCCGTAGAGGTGCTTCAGGTCCAGTTCCAGCTGCGCCACGTCCAGCGGCTGGCCCAGTTGCTGGTGCAAACGGGAACGCAGGAACTCTTCGGACAGCCGGGACTCGGGGTTGATCTCGATGGCCACCACCGGACCAGGCCGGAATGGTCGTTCGGCGCGCCGGGTCTGGTAGGCCTCCCACTGCTCTGGCTCCACCGTCAGGTCATGCAGCGCCGAGGCTTTTTGGCGGGCGGCGGTGGCACCAATTTCGAAGATCCTGGCGGCCTGGTAGAAATCCGCTGAGGTTACTCCTTCCAGGTCCGGGTGGATCAGGACGTCCTTCTCCCCCAGCCGCGCCAGCTGCTCCACGGCGTTCTCACGGGTCAGCATGGTGGTGAGCTGCCCCACCACCGAAAACGCCTCCCGCAGGCGGTCGCCACTGGCCAGGGGATCGGTGATGTCCACTGCGATCACCACATCGGCGCCCATGTCCTGGACCACACTGATCGGGATGTTGTTGGCGACGCCACCGTCCACCAGCACCCGACCATCGAGGGTGAGCGGCGCATAGACACCGGGGATACTCATGGAGGCCCGTACCGCATCCGCCAAACTGCCCTCCCGCAGCACCACTTCCTCACCGGTTTCCAGATCCGTGGCGACGGCGCGGAAGGGAATCGCCAGCTGGTCAAAATCCCGCACCAGGGCGGCATCGCGGGTCAGCTCGTTGAGGATGAAGCCGAGGTTCTGACCGGAGATCAGCCCCTGTCCCAGGTGCACGCCGTCTGCGCTGACGCCAATGCCTGGCACCACCGGGTAACGCCAGTCTTCACGGGTACGGCGTACCGGTCGGTAGATACGGCCCGGGTTGTCACGAAAGCTCGACAACCAGTTCATGTCGATGAAGCGCTGCTCGATTTCATCCACCGGCATACCCAGGGCGTACATCGCCGCCACCGCCGAGCCGGCACTGGTACCAGCGATGTAGTCCACCGGCACCCGGATTTCTTCCAGCACCCGCAGGACGCCGACATGGGCCAGCCCCTTGGCACCGCCACCACTGAGCACCAGCCCCACCTTGGGGCGTTCCGTGCTCTGCCAGTCAGACGGCGCAGCGACAGCCGCCCTGTTTTCGGCGGAATCAGCCGCGCCCGCGGTCTGGGGATAAACGCACCAGAACGCCAGGCACAGCAGCGGAATCAGGAAGATGGGCACGGGCGGCGGTTGTTCCTCGGCTCAGCGTTGTTCGGCTCAATGATCCTTGCGGTCATCGTCCGACGGGCCCTTGTCGATCGACAGATGGGAGGTGTCTGGCACCACCGGCGGCGGTGTGTCTTTCTTTTCTGCCAGGTCACTGCCGGCCGGCGCAATCGTCCACTCGTCCAGGTGCTCGAACATCGGCGGCTCCACCTCGTCCACCTCGGCCAGGTCGACGCCGACCGGGTCCAGGGTCAGGCCACTGCTGGCAAGGATGTCGTCCACCTTGTCGCCAGCCACCTGCAGGCGGTCCCCGGGCTCGACCTTGACGCCCTCCCCGCCGGAAGCGGCAGGCTCGGCCGGTTTCGACACGGGAGCAGAGTCCGCCGGCGGCGGGCTTGTCTGGGCGGAGCCTGGCTGTGGTGAGCTTGTCGGTGGTGAGGCGGGCTGCGCCGCAGGCTGGGGTGAGACGGACTGAGAGGCCGGCTGGGGCGATGGAGCCGCTGCCGCCATCGGCTCCACATGGGCCACCATGCCGTGTTTGGCGAGCACCGCGCGGTACTTCTCTGCCTGGGCCTCATCCAGCTTGTTGCGGATCACCACCCGTTGACCACTGAACATCTTGTCCACCTGGTCCAGGGACGCCTTGAACAGGCTGCGGGCGTTGTTACGGGCAGTGGCCAGGTCGGTACCCGGGGCACACTCTCCCTTGAAGATCAGCTGGAACATCTAACGGGCTCTCCTTACACCGGTTTTTCCCCATCATAGTTGATCGCCGACGCGGTCGGAAGCGCCAACACCGGCCCGGGCATTGTGTGCCAACTGCAAACAATTGAAAAAAGTAGGGGTAGGAGACAGGCAAGGTTGCTCACGATCTGTAACAATCTTTGTAACGCAATTTTGCGAATCGTTACACCGCGTACGGACAGATCATTATGACCAGGATCGCCAAGCTCTGTGCCCTGCTGATGGCTTCGGGAGTCGCCACCGCCTCCCAGGCCCAAGCCGAGAACATCGATGTGCTGATGTCGGACCTGTTTCCCGGCGGGGAAGCCACTTACATCGGTTACGACAGCGTCGAACGGATGGACATTCCAGTGACCGCAGCGGTGGACCGCAAGTACCTGATTGTCGACTTCCGCTTCCCGACGCCTCCGGAAGACGCCCAGCTGCAGGCCAGCGTCCACAAGGTCTGTATGACCCTGCTGAAGGACCGGGAGCTGATTCGTACCCTCTCAGACGCCGGTTACGACATGGTGTCCGTGGCGTTCGACCGCAACAGCCAGTACGACTGCCTGTAAGCCCTCCGGAGCGATCGTCGTGACGGCGATCAGTCCTCACCCAGCAGTTTCGGAAACCCGTCCAGCGCGCTGTTGATGGCGTCCAGGTTGAAGGCATCGATGTCCGCCAGCAGCCGTTCGGCATAGAGCGTCACGGTGCGGGAGCGGAACCGCTGACCCCAGGACAGTACCCGGCTGGCAAAGTAGCGCATCTGCTCCGGATCGCCACTTTCCCGCACCGACTGCCACTCATCACCGAAGTCATCCGCCAACTGATTGCGCAGCCAGCCGCGCTCCTGCATGTTGAGAGTTTCCACCAGTGGGTGTTCGACTTCCTGGGCGGACTCGTCCACCTCTGCGGCCTGCTCCACAATCTCCACATTGCGCAGAGTCACGGTGAAGGTGGAGCCACGCCCCTGCTCACTTTCCACCGACAGTTCCCCGCCCATCATGTGCACCAGCTTGCGGCTGATGGCCAGGCCGAGTCCGGTACCACCGTACTTGCGGCTGCTCTGGCCCTCCTGCTGCTCGAAGGCATCGAAGATCCGCTCCAGCTGGTCTTCGGCAATGCCGATGCCGGAATCGGTCACGGTCAGCACCAGGCAGCAGAACTGGGCCCCGTCCGGACCCTTCGCTTCCAGCGAGTCACTGGCCCGGGCCTGTACGGTCACCTCACCCTCGTGGGTGAATTTGATGGCATTACCCACCAGATTGAACAGCACCTGGCGCAACCGGGTCTCATCCAGCAGCATCACCGCCGGGGTATCGCTGTCCACGGACACATCCAGGGCAATGCCCTGCTCCTGGGCCCGCAGATCGAAGATGTGGCGGACGTCGTCCAGCAGCCGCCGCACGGTCAGCGGGGCGTACTCCAGCCGCATCTTGCCCGCCTCGATCCGGGACAGGTCGAGAATGTCGTTGATCAGCATCAGCAGGCTGCGGCTGCCGGCCCGGATCGCCTCCAGATAACTGCGTTGCTGGGGTTCGGTCACGCACTTGTCGAGCAGGTCACTGTAGCCGATCACCGCATTCATCGGGGTGCGGATTTCGTGGGACATATTGGCCAGGAACTCACTCTTGGCGCGGTTGGCACCCTCGGCCTCGTTGGCCAGCCGTTCGGCTTCCAGCTTGGCTGCCCGCAGCTCGTCCTCACTGCGTCGCAGCGCCTCTTCCGAGCGGATTCGTTCGTCCACCTCCCGCGACAGCTTGCGGTTCCAGTACAGGAAGATCATCACCACCACCAGCGCGATCAGGATCACCCGCCGCACCGCGGTGTAATCGGTCTCCTGCTTGATGTCGAGGTGAATCCAGCGGTTGTAGATCGCTTCGGTTTCCTCCGGGGTCAGGCTACCCAAGGCCTTGTTGATGATGCGCAACAGCTCCGGCCGATCCCGGTTGACGGCAAACCGCAGCTCGTACTGGTAGGGGGTGATGCTGGTGATGCGCAGGTTGGACAACCCCAGCCGGGCCACGGTGTAGCTGACCGCGGGAATCTGCGTGACCATCACATCCAGGTCGCCATTGGACAGCGCCAGCAGACCCTCCTCCACGGTCTCCATGGGATACAGGTCCAGATCCGGGTGATTGATCAGCAGGTAATCGTGGCCGGCCTGGCCACCCACGACACCCACCCGCTCCTGGCGCAGCTCACGCAGATCGCCGATAAAGCGGCCATCGTCGCGGATCACCAGCGCAATCGGCAGGGTCAGGTAGGGTCGGCTGAACAGGAACTCACCTTCGCGCTGGGGGGTGAGGGACAACGCCGGCAGAATGTCGATCTCGCCACTGCGCAGCTTGGCCTCGGCGTCCGCCAGGTCGGTCAACTGGCTGCGGGCCATGGTGATGCCGAGCTGGCTCTCCAGGCGGGTGACCAGATCCGGCACCAGGCCGCGGACCTTGCCGTCCTCCAGAAACTCGAATGGTGGCCACAGGGTGCGATACGCCACCCGCAGGTTGGGATTGCGCTTGAGCCAGCCCTGCTCGCTCTCGGTCAGCGCCACCGCCACCTGCTCGCCGGCTTCCGGCACCGAAAACGGCAGCCAGGCCTGGCGGATGGAGCGGTGTTCATTGTGGGATATGGACTCCACCGCCCGGTTGAGTACCCGATGCAGCTGCGGCCGGTTGGCCATCATCTCCAGCACCACGTCCACCGGCTGGCTGTCCAGCAGTACCGCCAGCCCGATGCCGTTGATCATCGCCGACTGCAGGTAATCCGACACCACCGGCACCGGGCCAACGAAGGCATCGGCCTGGCCCGACAGCACCTTGCTGACCGCCTCGCTGACGTTGGCCACCGGCACCGGCTGGAAGTTCTCCACCGGGTCGAGCATCAGGAACTGGTTGGCATCGTCGTCGATCAGCGCGATGCGTCGGCGCTCCAGATCCGCCAGCTGGCGGATGCTGGGATCACCGGCATCAACAAACAGACCGTAGGTCAGGCTCATCAGCGGTGGCGTCACCACCCGGCCCTCCGGCGGCTGCTTGCCCGGCGGCAGGGTGGTGACCAGGGCATCAATCTGACCGGTGGCCAGCAACTGATCCAGTTCCGCCGCTGGCGCCCCGGTCTGCTCCAGGGGCTTGTCGAGCTTGCTGGCGATGCGGTTGAGGTAATCGATGTAGGTGCCGGCCATGCCGGTGCCTCCGGCGCGGAACGCCAGCGGCACCTGATCACTGCGGACACCGACGGTGAAGCCGGTCTGCTGCTGCAGCCAGCTCAGGTCTTCAATGCCCAGCACCGGTGGCGGGGATTCCAGCGGCGGTTCCGCGGCCAACGGCAGAGACAGAACCAACAACCACCACGCACAACAACGCAACCAACGACCCAACAACCCGCTCACCGAAAACCCTTCACTGAAACCTCTTCATCGGCAACCCGGGGTGCCGCTACGCGTTTAATACACCATCCATGAGTGCCATTTCAGGCACCGCCAGACACCTGAGGGCAGATTATCGAAATAACCTGACAGGACACCAGTCCATCCGCTAGATTTAGTCAGAGGTGCCCTGTTCAGGGGTGCCCGCGAGCCACTGGCCCGCTTCGACTTGCCGCAACACGGATTGACGAGGACCCCAATGGACACCAGCAAACACACCCTGACCACCCTGTTTGAGCAACTCGGCCTGCCCGCGGATCAAGCCAGCATTGAGCAGTTTGTCCGCCGTCACGCGCCGCTGCGCCAGGACACCACGCTGGCCAAGGCGCCGTTCTGGAACGAGGGCCAGGCGCACTTCCTTGCCGAGGGCCTGGCGGATGACTCGGACTGGGCGGAAGTCATCGACGAACTGGACGCCATGCTGCGGCACTGAGGTGCCGCCCTAACCGGCCACCTGCACCCGGTTACGACCGCCGTCCTTGGCCTGGTACAGGGCCTTGTCGGCACGGTCGAACACCGAGTCCTGGTCATCGCCGTCGCGCAGTTGCGCCACGCCGGCGGAGAAGGTAATCGAGACCGGCTCACCGCGGAAGTGGAACGGCAACTGGGCGATGTGCTCGCGCAGGCTTTCCACCACCCTGCTGGCGCCGTCGTTGTCAGTTTCCGGCATCAATACCACAAATTCCTCACCACCATAGCGGGCAACAAAGTCGGTGCTGCGCAAACGCTCACTGAGGGTCTTGCCCAGCAGCTGGATAACCCGGTCTCCGGCCTTGTGGCCATAGGAGTCGTTGATCCGCTTGAAGTGGTCAATATCCAGCATCACCACCGTCAGCGAATGGCGGTAACGCTGCCAGCGCTTGAACTCGAACGCCAGCCGCTCCTGCCAGGCCTCGCGGTTGGGCAACTGGGTCAGCACATCGGTCAGGGCTCGGCTGCGCTCTTCCCGCAGGCGCTCCTGCATCTGTTCCGAATGGGCCTCCAGCGCTGCCAGCTTTTCCTGCATGGTCGCCACCTGACTGGCCAGCCGGCGCTCACGCTCACTTTCTTCCTCGCGATACCGGGCCACCACCACCGAGATGGTTTCAATATGGTCGTTGACCGAACGCTTCAGCTCGTGGACATCTTCTGATGCCTTCACCCGTTCCCCCAGTTCTTCCAGGCCCTCCCGCAAGCCGCGGTCAAACGCCTGTGAGGCGGTCTGGGCACCGGCCAGCATGTCGGACTGGTCCAGGAAATGGTCCTGCAGCGCCAGCAGCCGCTCATCCAGCCGTTTCAGGAATGCCTCGAATTCCTGTTGGCCGCGCCGCACGGCGGCAATCAGCAGGTCCGCCACTTCGTTGAGGGAGGCCCGCAGTTCAGCCCAGTCGTTGCTCACCGCCAGGTGATCCCGCAGGGTCTCGGCACGGGCGTGGGCATGAGGATCGAGGGCAAGCTGGGCCAACATCTGCCCCAGCAGCTCCGAGATCCGGCGGGCGATCCGCAGCCGCTGGGCCAGATCCTCGTCGCTCAGCTCCAGCGGGGCCGCCAATTCCGGCGTCTCGTCGTGGTGTTCGTCGCCATTGCCGAACCAGCGCCCCAGCAATCCGGGCTTGTGCTCCGTCGCCGGGTCCGCCGCCAGCGCCCGCGCGACCAGCTCCGCCAGTTCGCAGAACCATTGCGGCAGGGTTTCCCGCAACTGATCGGGCTTGCGGAAGGCTTTTTCCAGTCGTCGCAGACCGTCTTTCTCAGGCTGAAACTGGGGATGGCGGCGAGCCGTTTCCACCAGCGCATCCACCCGTTCCTTGAGCTGACCGAAGGTCTGCTGCTTGCGGTCATCCAGCTGGGTAAGCTGACGATCAATAGACGCCTGCAACTGCCGCAGGCGTTCCAGGTCGTAATGGTCTTTGCGCAGCAGATCCCGCAACTGCCCGAGCAGGCTGTCCAGGTGCGGGCCCTGACCCTCGGAAGCCAGACTGGTACGCACCAGCATCCGGCCGAGGGTGTGTCGCTCTTCCTGCCACCGCTGCTCGCGGACCTCGGCCTCTTCGATCTCCCTGAGGTACTTGGCCTTCCATGACTCAGCTGATGACATGCCATTCCCCTGTGATCTGTATTGCCAGGATTCTGTAAACTATAGCCCTGCCCTCCGGGATCATCGAATCAGCCGCGGTCACTTTTGCTGCCTCCGCGTCCGTTCTGCCGTTTGGCCCTGGGATGACTGCGATCGTAGACCCGGGCCAGATGCTGGAAATCCAGGTGGGTGTAAACCTGGGTGGTGCTGATATCGGCGTGGCCGAGCAGCTCCTGCACGGCGCGCAGATCACCGGACGATTCCAGCAGGTGGCTGGCGAAGGAGTGCCGCAACAAGTGAGGGTAGAGTCGCTGGCTGGCCCCTTTGCGCAGGCCCCAGCGCTGCAGCCGCAGCTGGACACTGCGGCGGCCAAGTCGCTGCCCGCGCTGGCTGACAAACAGCGCGGTCTCACCCTCGGCTGCCAGCCCGTGGCGCAGCGCCAGCCAGGCCCGCAAGGCCTTCAGCGCCTGCTCACCCACCGGCAGCAGGCGCTCTTTCCCGCCTTTCCCCAGTACCCGGATTTCCCCCTGGCGCAGGTCCAGCGCCGTGAGATCGGCGCCAACCAGCTCCGCCAGCCGCAGACCGGAGGAGTACATCAGTTCAAACATCGCCCGGTCCCGACATTCCAGGGGATCGTCGGCACCGGCGTCGAGCAGTTGGCCGAGCTGATCCACATCCACCACCTGGGGCAGACGCTGGGGCGATTTCGGTGCTTTCAGGCCAAGGGCGGGGTTATCGGCCACCAGTCGTTCCCTTAACAGGAAATCGTAAAAGCGGCGGATGGCCGACAGGTGACGGGCAATGGAGCGACCGGACAAACCCTCACGGCTCAGCTGGGCGATGTACTGGCGCAACTGGTGACTGTCGAGCCCGGCCCACTCGCCCTGGCGCGCCGCCACAAACCCGGCCAGGCGCAGCAGGTCGCGCTGGTAGTTGCTACAGGTGTGTTCTGCCTGGCGGCGTTCCGAAGCCAGGTGGTCGATAAAACGATCGATGCCGGCGGTCAGCGCCGTCGGCATCGAAGGTGAACAGGCGGGTTCGGGCTCGGGTGCTCGCTGGGGCACGGTCAGGGGTTCTCCGCCACCACATCGACGACCGTCGGGGGCACGCCGTGACGATGCATCATGGAAGGCAACAGTCGGCTGAGAGTATCACTGATGTAGGTCAGGAACAGCGACCCCATGCTCTGGTCAAAGTAACCCGGCTGGCAGCTGCCGATGGCAAACACGCCACGTACCTTGGCGTCCCGCAGCGGCACCAGGGCAACCGACGCCACCGGCTGGTCCCGGTCCGGGAACAGGAAATTGCGTTCACTTTCCTTGAACTGCCCACACACCGCCCGGTCACCGTCCAGCCAGTTACCGAGGCGGGCTTCCGCCTGTTCCGGAGACACCACCTGCAACGGCCCCTGGGGGCTGACCGGCAGCGGCTGGTCACTGAACAGCAGAACCGACGCGGCATCGAGGCCGAAGTCGCCACGGATGCTGTCGTCAATCGCTGCCGCCATCTCGTTCAGACTACCGGCCTCAATCACCTGCTGCACCAGGCGCTTGCTCTTCTCGAACAGGCGGTCATTGTGGCGGGCGATGGCGACCAGCTCCACCAGCTCCTTGCGTAGGGTGTCGCGCTGTTCCCGGAACAGGTGAACCTGCCGTTCCACCAGGGAGATCGCCCGTCCGCTGTCATGGGGCAGGGTCAGGCTGCGCAGCAACTCGTCCTGGCCGATGAAGAAATCCGGGTGGTCACGCAGGTAATCGGCGACCGCCTCGCGGCTCAGGTCCCCGGCCTTCTTGCGGGCCGTTTGATCTGTCATTGCCTTCTCCTTTCAGGATCAGTCCCGTGCGGGACCGGCTTCAGCGCTCACCCGCGAACGCTGGCGTGATCGGCCCCGGCCCTCGGGTGGGCGTTTTGTCTCGGATTTACGCTTGTTGTCAGCGGGGCGCCGCTGACGGCGACCACGGCTGGCGGGTTCGGCCGGGAGTCGCAACTGTCCCTCAAAGACGCTGGTGGCCGGACCTTCCATCATAACAGGGGCCCCGTCACCCCGCCATTCGATGATCAGCGGGCCGCCAGGTAAGCGAACCTCCACTCGCTCATCGAGCAGCCCCCGTAACCGGCCGGCGACCACCGCGGCACAGGCGCCACTGCCACATGCCAGAGTTTCGCCGCTGCCGCGCTCGAAAACCCGCAAACGGGCGTGGCCGCGATCGACAATCTGCAGGAAACCGATGTTGGCGCGGGCCGGGAAACAGGTGTGGCTTTCCAGTGCCGGCCCCAGGGTGGCAACCGGCGCGGTATCGACGTCATCCACCAGCAGCACGCCATGGGGATTGCCCATGGACACCGCGCTGAGGGTCACGGTCTGCTCGCCCACCCGCACCGGGTAGGTGTGCTGACGGCTGTCCGCCACAAACGGAATCGCAGCCGGCTCTAATTCGGGTACGCCCA
Organism: Marinobacter xestospongiae; assembly: GCF_023156385.1. GTDB lineage: Bacteria > Pseudomonadota > Gammaproteobacteria > Pseudomonadales > Oleiphilaceae > Marinobacter > Marinobacter xestospongiae. The sequence goes on along the minus strand of NZ_JAKZAK010000019.1, from coordinate 104,013 downwards.
TGTCCACCGCCACCAGGCCATCTTTCACCAGCCGCAGCTCGATCACGCCCTTGGCGGTCTGGACCCGGATCACCTTCTTGTTGGTGAGCCGGCGGTCACGCACAAAGCGGGCAAAACAGCGGGCGCCATTGCCGCACTGCTCCACTTCCGAGCCGTCACTGTTGAAGATGCGGTAACGGAAATCCACGTCCGGCTGGCCGGGCGGCTCGACCACCAGCAGCTGGTCAAAACCGACCCCGAAATGCCGGTCCGCCAGGGTGCGGATCATTTCCGGGCGCAGCCGGAACGGCTGGCTGATGGCGTCGATCACCATGAAGTCGTTGCCCAGACCGTGCATCTTGGTAAACGTGATCAGGGGCGAACGCGGCCCCCGTCGATTCTGGCTCATCCCGTTTACTCCGGCAGGCAGCTTTCTGGCGCCAGCTGGTCGTCCAGGGTTTCCCGGCGCCGCACCACGTGCACATCAGCGCCGTCCACCATCAGCTCCGGCGGCCGGTTACGGGTGTTGTAGTTGGAACTCATGACAAAACCATAGGCGCCCGCGGAGCGGACCGCCAACAGGTCGCCGTCCCGCAGTTTCAGCGGGCGCTCCTTGCCGAGGAAATCGCCGGTTTCACACACCGGCCCCACCAGATCCCACTGCTGTTCGGGCTCATCCTCGCGCTGGTGCACCGGCACGATGTCCTGCCAGGCGCTGTACAGGGCCGGCCGGATCAGGTCGTTCATGGCGGCATCGATGATGGCAAAATTGCGGTGTTCGGTACGCTTGAGGAATTCCACCCGGGTCACCAGGATGCCGGCGTTGGCGGCAATCGACCGCCCCGGCTCCAGCACTAGCGCCAGCGACCGGTCACCCAGACGCTCAACCAGCTGGCTGACGTACTCGTAGGGCTCCGGTGGTTGCTCCTGCTGATACCGCACCCCCAGGCCACCGCCCATATCGAGATGCCGGATGTGGATGCCCTGCTCCGCCAGCGTGTCCACCAGCGCCAGCACCCGATCCAGGGCGTCGAGGAACGGCGCCACCGTGGTGAGCTGGGAGCCGATGTGGCAATCCACCCCGATGATCTCCAGGTTACTCATGGCCGCAGCGCGAGCGTATACCGCGGGCGCCTGGGTGATATCGATACCGAACTTGTTTTCCTTGAGCCCGGTGGAAATGTAAGGGTGGGTGCCAGCGTCCACGTCCGGGTTGACCCGCAGTGACACCGGCGCCTTGACGCCAAGCTCCGCCGCCACCACGTTGAGACGATCCAGCTCGGTGTCGGATTCAACATTAAAGCAATGCACCCCGGCTTCCAGCGCCCGACGCATCTCCCAGGGCTGCTTGCCCACCCCGGAGAACACCACCTTGGCCGGATCACCGCCGGCACGGATCACCCGTTCCAGCTCACCGGCAGAGACGATGTCAAAACCGGCACCCAGTCGTGCCAGCACGTTCAGCACCGCCAGATTGCTGTTGGCCTTGACGGCGTAACAGATCAACCCCGGTCGATCGCCGAGGGCCTTGTGATAGGCCTGGTAATGGCGCTCCAGGGTGGCGCGGGAATAGATATAGGCGGGGGTGCCAAAGCGCTCGGCCAGGTCGGCCACCGCCACGTCTTCCGCAAACAGCTCACCGTTGCGGTAGTTGAAATGATCCATCGATAGTCCTGACAGGTTGCGGGGTCGGCGTCAGCGCTGGCGCCCGTCGCGATCGGCCGGCTCTGCCGCCGCCGCGGGCGCCTGTTCAGGCCCGGCGTCCCGGTACAAGGCGCCTTTCTGGCCACAGCCGATCAGGGCGGTGAACAGCAGCAGAATCATGGCAAGTCGTTGAAGCCTCATTGACGGCCACCCCTAAGTTGCAAATTGAATCGAGTATACCTGAGTCCGCCATCACGGGGCGAGGTCAGGCATTGCCCAGGGCGCGGTTGAGTTCGGTCTCGAGCCGGTGGCGGTAGGACAGGTACTGACAGGTCTGCAGATCCTGCTGATAGGCCATGGGTTCCAGGTCATGGGGCAGGTGCACGTCATTGAGATAGACCGGGTAGGGTTCACCGCTGGGACGAAGCGAGCGAATGTAGTGGGCCACCGCGGCCATCAGCCGGTCACCATATTCCTGGGCGGCGAACTCCTGGTCGTTGCAGTACAGATCGAAGGCCAGCCCGGCACCATCCTGGCGCACCCCAACCGCCTGCACCTCCAGCACCCGGCGGGCGGGCTCGTCGGCCGACACCTGGCGCCGCTCCGCCAGCCATTGGCCATCCCGGGCCACCAGTTCGTAGCAGCGGATACCGGAGATATCGCCAAATCCGCCCAGCGAACGCCGCAACTGACGACGCTCAATGAGGGTATCGAGAAAACGCAACAACGGCATCAGCAACTGGCGACGGGAAACAAAGGCCTGCTGCCAGTGGAACAGCGACCCGACCTCATCCACCACCCACAACCGCACCCGGCGCCCCTGAACCTGATAGAACACCTGCACCGATTCCGGCTCGCTGGCCTGGCACACAGCGCGCAGCGCCGGGTCGTCCAGCAGTGCCTGGCGATCGAACACCACCGGCACATAACCCGGTTGCGGACTGCCCAGATGCGTCAGCAACGCCTCGACACTGTCCACCACGGTGAAACCGGGTTCGCGGTCACTGAATTGCAATACAAAGTAACGCCGGTCCACCTCGATGACGTAGCGCAGCGGGTGCGGCCCCAGGCCACCGGCAAAGAACTGACGCATGACATCAGCAAACAGCGCCGACACTCGCCGGGCGATGATCGGGCCATGGCCGGAACTGTCGCTGTGCACGGTCAGTTCCGGCATCGCTTCCGGTGTCGCCGCCACCATCGCCAGCACGTTCTTCAGGCACTGGATCAGGGTGTCGCCGGCAGCGTAATGCTGCAGGCTGACCTCGTGCCAGGTATTGAAGGTCACCTGGTCGATGCCCTGGACCAGGTTTTCACGGCCCCCACTGAAGCCCAGCGAATCGCTGCGACTGCTGAGCTTGTGCAGTCCCCGTTCGGTCAGCCGGGCCTGGGGGTCCAGCGCCACGTTCACCAGCAGCACCAGCCGTGCCGGACGGGCCGGCCGTTGCAGCGCCTCCCGCGATGGCGGTTGCAGCGGCACTGGCAGGGCCGCCTCCAGCGCCTCCCGCATTTCCCGGGTTTCGGCAACACTGGCGGCGGTCTCCCCGGCCCGGACATTCAGACGAGTGGCACGGGAGAGCAGGCCATTGCAGTGACACCACAGCACCAGCTCGGTAAGACTCTGGGCCCGCCGGATGACCGGTTGCCAGAAGGCGTCGGCCGGGTTCTCCAGATCCCGGTACAGACGCCAGCCACCGTTGGCGTTACCACCCTGCTCCGAGGCGTGGTGGAACGACAGGTTCTCTTCTTCCAGCGACGGCGCCAGGTTGGGGTTGATCAGCTCAACCTTGCCGGCCTTGCGCTGGAACACCGCGTACAATTTGCGGCCCAGCAGGTTCATGTCACGCTGGCTGATGGCCGCGGCGCTGCCGTGGTCCCGGGCCAGGCGCGACAGCAGCCGATAACTGTGGGTCAACTCGTTGACCACCAGCCGCCGCATCTGGATCACGTCCTCCACCCGCCAGCGCTGGCGGTTATCGAGGAACGACAGGGTCTTGCGATCCCACTCCCACGCCGCCACCAGCCGGTTCAGCAGGCAGCCCTGCCAGCCTTCGGCGCTGTGTTCGGTGCGGGTCAGCGGCAGCCCCACCTTGAGGTACAGGCTGCGCCGCACCAGCTCGAGGCGGTCCGGCGCCTCTTCCGCCAGCAGCCACTGCTCCAGGCGCTGGTACAGCAACACATAGGGATCAAGGTAATCGGCCCGGGTCTCACCGCCGTAGACCGCCGCCTTGAAGGTCAGCGCCAGCGGGCCGGCGTCCCGGTGGCTGGCGTAGCATTCAATCAGCAGCAGTTTGAGAATCGACTTCCAGGGCGAATCGATGCCTTTGTAGAGCTGCCAGACCCCGGCACCGAGGAACTCCTCCTCCGGAATCCGGGGCACCGAACCGAAATCGATGTATTCGTCCGCACGGATGAAGCGACAGTCCACCAGTTGCCGCAGCCGGGCCTGATAGTCCGGCTCGTCCGCCACCGGTACCAGCCACCACAGCGGATAACGCCCGCCCAGGTGAATGCCGGTACGGTAGAACTCATCCAGCAACAGGTAGTGCTGGGCGCTGCCGCAGTTTTCGCCGGTCACCTCCGCCCGTTGCTGGCGCTGGCGCCAGTCGTCGGCGGAAAATACAAAGACATGCAGCTCGACACCGTAACTCTCGGCCCAGGCCGACACCGCCTCGGCCTTGCGTTCGAGCTGGGCCACCGCCCCCGCCGGCAGCTGCGGGTCATGGCACAGCCAGACATCCAGATCGCTGGCCACCGAATGCCCCAGCGAGCCGGGACTGCCCATCAGGAACAACCCGTGCAGATCGGGGCGACGCTTGCCGGTATCGCGGTAGGCAAACGACCGCGCCAGCCGCTGGGCCGCTCCCAGCGCCTCGTCACCCGGCTGGTAATGGCTGAGACCATAGGGACAGTCCCGGTCCAGGTAACCAGGTAGCGACGGGTGGTTGAGGTGAAACACCAGCGGCAGGATATCCAGCACCACCTGCTGGCGGTAGGTCAGCGCCGAATGCGCCCGCTGCCAGCGAGCGCGATTGACCACCAGAAACCGGTCCCGCAACCGGCGCAGGGTCTTGCGGTCTATGCCCTCGTCAAAGTCGAGCGCGATCGGGCGTGTGTGGGCGGTCACGGTATCTCCGCGGGAGAGGTTCTTTCTGGGACTGGAATCAGTATGATGACTGCATCGTGGCAAATTCAGAATAAGAAAGAAACCTCTGCCCTCCGGAGGAGCCGACGCCGTGAAAGAATTTTACATTCGCCGCTACCGCAGCGACCCGCAGGACACCAGCGGTCGCCGTGGCCTGCTGCGGGTCAATGACACCGGTCGCATCACCTACGCCGATGCCGACGCCGAAGTCCTGCTGGGCTATGGCCACGGCGACCTGCGCGACTGCCCGGTCAGCCGCCTGATTGCCACCCGCCAGGACGACCCCTTCGCCAGCGGTCATCGTCACCAGTTCCGCCTCGGCCATCCGGTCACCATTACCCTGCGTCATAACGACGGCTACTTCTTTACCGCCGAAGTCGCCCTCCGCCTGGAGCAGCGTGACGCCGACCAGCCCGCCGATGCCCGCATTGTGTGGCGGGACGGCCTGCAGCTGGACCCGCGGCTACTACAGATGATGGAAACCTCGGCCGGGCTGGGGCTGTGGGAACTGGACCTGGCCAGCAATCAGGTCAGTTGGAGCGAAGGTCTGTTCAGCCTGCTGGAACTGCGCCCGGGCTGCGACATCACCCCCGAACAGGCGCTGTTCTACTGCCAGGGCAACCAGCCCCGGGTACGCGCCCTGTTCCGCCGCTGCATCCGCACCGGGCAGGGCTTCGACCACACCTTTGATCTGATCACCGCCCGCCAGAATCTGCGTCGGGTCCGGCTCACCGGCCGCGCCTTTCACGAGGACGGCCAGGTCGTGCGTCTGGCCGGCACCCTGGTGGACCAGACAGCCACCCAGCAGCAGGAACGCGCCGCCAACGAAGCCCGGGAGCTGCTCGGCGCCATCCTCGGCGCCAGCCAGGACCTGGTCGTGGCGGTGGATCGCGAGCTGCGTTTGATCTGCTGCAACGACGCCTACCGCCATCATTTCGAGGCGACCTATGAATGCCTGCCGCAAGTGGGCGACAGCCTGGCGGAACTGTTGCAGGCCTGGCCCAACGACCGCCGACTGCTGGAGCGACTCTGGCATCGCACCTTCGAACGCGAAGGCTTCACCGTGGAAATGCCGCTGACCACCCGCCACAGTGGCGCGCCGGTGTTTGAAGTGCATTACCAGTTGCTGCGCAGCCGGGACGGCGAAACCCTGGGGGCCGTACATGTCGCCCGCGACATTACCGACAAGGTTCGCAGTGGCGGGCGGCGGGCCTATCTCAGCAGCCACGACCCCATCACCGGACTGCTCAACCGGCGGGAATTCCTCGCCCGCACCGGCAAATGGCTGGAAAGCGGCCATGCCCAGGGCGGCGCCCTGCTCTACCTTGACCTCGACCACTTCACCAGTTTCAACGACACCGCCGGCAGCGGCACCTGCGATCGCTACCTGCGGGAGCTGGCCTCCGCCATTGGACTCAAGGTGCGGCAGCGGGACGCCCTCGCCCGCCTGGCCGGCGACACCTTTGCACTGCTGCTGGAGAATTGCGCCGAGGCGGAGGCCCGCAAAGTGGCCGCCAACATCCTCGAGTTGATCGAAGAGTTTGTCTTTGAATGGCAGGGTCAGCAGCTGTCCACCACCGCCAGCGCCGGCCTGTTGCTGATGGGGGAAGGATTGGCAGAAGCACCCAAGGATCTGCTGTCCCAGGCGGCAGACCTGTGCCACACCGCCAAGGTGGCGGGCCGCAACCGCCTGCACGCGGCCTACGCCGACTCCGAGGCACTGCAGGAATCCGAGGCCCGACGCCTGCTCAGCCACATCCACCAGTGCCTGGACCAGCACACCCTGGTGCTGGAATACCAGTCACTGCGTCCGGTCAGCAGCGTCACCTGGGGCGATCACATTGAAATCCTGGCGCGATTCCAGAACCCGGACGGCGACGGCCTGCTGCGACCGGGGGACTTCCTGCCGGTGGCGGAACGCTTTGATCTGGCCAAACGCATCGACCGCGAGGTGATTCGCCAGACCCTGGACTGGCTCGGCCGACACCGGTTGCTGGAGCCGCGGCTGAAGTACTGTGGCTTCAACCTGTCACTGGCCTCGGTGCTGGACGACGGCTTTGCCGAATTCCTCCAGACCCAGCTGGCGGCCTCGGCGTTTCCCAATCAGAGTTTCTGTCTGGAAGTCAGCGAGGCTCACGCCACCCAGTACCCGGATGAGGTGGCCGTGCTCTGCGATGCGCTCCACGAGCTCGGCTGTCGGGTTGCCCTCGACGGCGCCGGTGCATCGGTGGAGAGTTACACCCTGGCGGCGCGATTGCCGGTGGACATCATCAAGCTTGACCAGAAAATGGTGCAGCAGCTGGAGCGGGACCCGGTCCAGCAGGTGATGGTGGAGGCCCTGCACAAGATCGCCGAAGGCGCGGGCAAGGCAACGGTGGCGCCGTTCATTGAGGACGACGACACCCTGCGGCGGATTCGGGCCCTGGGCATTCACTTCGGCCAGGGCTACCGCCTGCATCGACCCAGGCCCCTGGCCGACCTGACGCCGGCGGTGGTGGACCTGGAAACCGGCCGTATCGGCGGCTGACGGGCGCCAGCGGCCGATACCGCACCCGCAGTCCGGGCTCAGCCCAGCTGCTGGCGTGCCCGTGCCACCGCGGCCCGGACCTGGTCCGGCGCGGTGCCGCCGAGGTGATCCCGGGCCTGGACCGATCCTTCCAGGGTCAGCACCTCGAACACGTCCTCGGCGATGATGTCGGAGAATTTCTGCAGCTCCGCCAGGGTCATCTCGGACAGGTCGCGGGACTCTGCCACCCCGAACGCCACCGCCTTGCCAACGATTTCGTGGGCATCACGGAACGGTACGCCTTTTTTCACCAGGTAATCCGCCAGATCGGTGGCGGTGGAGAAGCCCTTGCGGGCGGCTTCGCGCATGTTGTCGGCCTTGGCGACAATCGCCGGCACCATGTCGGCGTAGGCTTTCAGGCAGCCCTTGACGGTGTCGACGGTGTCGAACAGCGGCTCCTTGTCTTCCTGGTTATCCTTGTTGTAGGCCAGCGGCTGGCCTTTCATCAGGGTCAGCAGGCTGATCAGGTGGCCATTGACGCGACCGGTCTTGCCACGGACCAGTTCCGGCACGTCCGGGTTCTTTTTCTGCGGCATGATCGATGAGCCGGTGCAGAAGCGGTCCGGCAGGTCGATGAAGTCGAACTGGGCCGAGGTCCACAGCACCAGCTCTTCGCTGAAGCGGGACAGGTGGGTCATCAGCAGGGCCGCGAAACTGCAGAATTCGATGGCGAAATCGCGATCACTGACCGAATCCAGGGAGTTCTCGGTGGGTCGGTCGAAGCCCAGCAGACGGGCGGTGATGCTGCGATCAATCGGGTAGGTGGTGCCCGCCAGCGCCGCTGCGCCCAGGGGCATCACATTGACCCGCTTGCGGCAGTCCAGCAGCCGTTCGGCATCCCGGACCAGCATCTCGTACCAGGCCAGCAGGTGGTGGCCGAAGGTGACCGGCTGGGCGGTCTGCAGATGGGTGAAGCCGGGCATGATGGTGTCGGCTTCCCGCTCCGCCAGATCCAGCAGACCGGCGCGCAGACGCTGCAGTTCCTCGGCGATGACGTCGATTTCGTCACGCAGGTAAAGGCGGATGTCGGTGGCGACCTGGTCGTTGCGGCTGCGGCCGGTATGGAGTTTCTTGCCGGTGACGCCGATACGGTCGGTCAGTCGCGCCTCGACGTTCATGTGAACGTCCTCCAGGCTCACCGACCACTGGAATTCGCCAGCTTCGATGTCGGCCTTGACCGCTTCCAGCCCCTCGATGATCTGGGTTTTCTCCTCGGCGGTCAGCACGCCGACTTCCGCCAGCATGGTGGCGTGGGCGATGGACCCGGTAATATCGTGGTGGTACAGCCGCTGGTCAAAACCGACCGAGGCGGTGAACCGTTCAACAAAAGCGTCCGTGGGTTCGCTGAAGCGACCGCCCCAGGGTTTCTCGGAGGTGGTGTTGGAATCCGTCATGGTCTCTCGTTCCTGCAGAGGGCCCGGCATTTGCGGACATGGGTGAAATCGGGGGATTATAGCACTCTCGACGGACCGCTCGCCCACCCGGGCGCCAGCGAACAAGGAACCGACAGCGACAGGATGCCCATGAGCCAACGGCAACGCCGAGCCACGCCCCGCCGGGATGACCCGGTCAATGATTTTTTCGTCCCCGACCTGTGTCGGGTGCGGGCGGTGTTCCTGCTGCTGGTGAGCAGCGAGCTGATGGTGCTGCTGCTGGCGGTGATGCACAGTGAAAACACCTGGATCGACTGGAACTACTTTGGCCTGTTGTCGCTGTTCGTGCAGTGGACCGCCCTCACCAGCGCCGCCATTATCTGCCCGCTGCGGGGCCTGCTGGCCCGATTGTCGGTGGCCCGCGCCAGCACCCTGATCACCCTGATCGTGCTCGCCGACGTGTTCATCTTCAGCCTGTTCGCCGACAACATGCTGCACCCGGAACCCGGCGTCAACGGCTGGATGGCCATCGGCAAGAAGCTGCTGGCGGCACTGATCATCACCCTGATGGCGCTGCGCTACTTTTACCTGCAGGCCCAGTGGCAGCAACAGAAGCAGGCCGAGATGCAGGCCCGGCTGGCGGCCCTGCAGGCCCGCATCCACCCGCACTTCCTGTTCAACAGCATGAACACCATCGCCAGCCTGATCAGCAGCCGGCCGGACCTGGCGGAAGACGCCGTGCTGGACCTGTCAGAACTGTTCCGCGCCAGCCTGAAGGCCCAGGACCGGCTGATCAGCCTGTCCGAGGAACTGGGCCTGTGTCGCAACTACCTGATGCTGGAAGGGCTGAGGCTCGGCGATCGCCTGACCGTCGACTGGCAGGTGGCCCCGGAGCTCGACCAGCAGGCCATTCCGCCACTGACGCTGCAGCCGCTGGTGGAGAACGCCATTTACCACGGCATTCAGCCCTGCCCCGACGGCGGCACCCTGCGCATTGAAGGTTACCAGCGCGGCGAGTTCGCCTACCTGCTGGTACAGAACCCCCGCCCCCAGACCGACCAGAGCCGCCACGACGGCAACCGCATGGCGCTGGCCAACATCCAGGCCCGGTTGCAGGCGCTGTTCGGCGAAACGGCGGTGCTCAAGCAGAGCCACCAGCACGACATCTATACCGTCACCCTGAGGCTGCCCCGACAGCGGGTACCCAGCCACCGATCCACCCGAACCCCCTGACCATGACAACGCCATGACCACCGACCAACGCCTTCTGATTGCCGACGACGAACCCCTGGCCCGCGACCGGCTGCGCCGCCTGGTGGACGCCCTGCCCGGGTTCCACGTCTGCGGCGAAGCGGCAGACGGCCACGACGTCCTCGCCCGGGTGGCCGAACTGGCCCCGGACGTGGTGCTGCTGGATATCCGCATGCCCGGCATGGACGGGCTGGAAGCCGCGGAACACCTCAGCAACCTCGACAATCCGCCGGCAGTGATCTTCTGCACCGCCTTTGACCACTACGCCATTGATGCCTTCAACGTCCAGGCGGTGTCCTACCTGCTCAAACCGGTACGGCAACAGGCGCTGGCCGATGCCCTGGCCCGCGCCGGTCGCGTCAACCGGGTGCAGTTGCGGGCACTGCAACAACGCCAGGACGACGATGCCGGCCAACTGGCGGTAAAAACCCACCGCGGTACCGAGTTGATCGACATCAACCAGGTGCACTACTGCCAGGCCGACCAGAAATACGTCACCATTCATCACGACCGCGGCGAAACGGTGACCGACCACACCCTCAAGGAACTGGAACAGGGGTACCCGGAACGGCTACTGCGGATCCATCGTCACACCCTGGTGGGCCTGCGTTACCTGCAGGGCCTGGTGCGGGACGGTCGCGGCCACTGGTTCGCCCGGCTGACGGACGACACCCGCCTGCCGGTCAGCCGGCGTCATGCCAGCGCGGTGCGCGAACGCCTGCAGGACGGTGACGGAGCCGGCCTCTGAGGCGAAATCCGCGGCCGCGGATGGCGGGACATTTGCCACTCAACGCGTTAACCTTGTCGGCAACTTTTCACCGACTTGGCGAACGATTCAACCATGGCTAAACGCACCCTACGCATTGCAACCCGCAACAGCGCCCTGGCGCTGTGGCAGGCCGAATTCATCAAGGCGGAACTGGAACGCCTGCACGACCACATCACCGTCGAGCTGCTGGGCATCAAGACCCAGGGCGACAAGATCCTCGATGTGCCGCTGGCGAAGATTGGCGGCAAGGGCCTGTTCGTCAAGGAGCTGGAAGAAGCCATGCTCGACGGTCGTGCCGATCTCGCGGTGCACTCGATGAAGGACGTGCCCATGGAATTCCCCGAAGGCCTCGGTCTGGTGGCGATCTGTGAACGGGAAGACCCCACCGATGCCTTCGTCAGCAATCACTACAACTCGGTGGAGGAGTTGCCCCAGGGCGCCGTGGTCGGCACCGCCAGCATGCGCCGGGAAGCCCAGTTGCGGTCCCATCGCCCCGACCTCCAGGTTCGGACCCTGCGGGGGAACGTCAACACCCGCCTGGCCAAGCTCGACGCCGGCGACTACGACGCCATCATCCTGGCCAGCTCCGGCCTCAAGCGTCTGGGCTTTGAAGATCGCATCCGCAACGCCATGCCGGACACCGTGTCGCTGCCGGCCGTGGGCCAGGGCGCGCTCGGCATCGAGTGCCGCCTCGACGACCAGGAGCTGATCGATCTGCTGGCGCCCCTCGACCATCCGGACTCCGCCGACCGGGTGCGCGCCGAGCGGGCCCTCAACCACCGCCTTGAAGGCGGTTGCCAGGTCCCCATCGCCGCCTATGCCCTGCTCGAAGACGATGACACCCTGTGGCTGCGCGGCCTGGTGGGCTCCGTCGATGGCACCGAGATTCTCCGCGCCGAGGGTCGGGCGCCCCGTGGCGAGGGTGAACGCCTCGGCCGCGAACTGGCCGAAGACCTGCTGCGGCTGGGTGCAGACCGGATTCTGGCCGAGATCTATGGCCACACCCCACGCTGAGTCGCCCCTGCGCGGGTGCCGGGTGCTGGTGTGCCGACCGCAGCCGGAAGCCGACCGGCTGGTGGCGGCGTTTCACGCCGCCGGTGCCGAGGCCCGCGCCCTGCCCCTGCTGGAGCGACTGCCGCTGCCGGACACCGCGGCCACCCGGACCGCGATCCAGAATCTCGACCAGTTCCACCACGTCATCGCGGTCAGCCCCTACGCCGCCCGCCAGTTACTGGCACTGATCGACACCTGGTGGCCACAGCTGCCACTGGGCCTGCACTGGTACGGTGTCGGCCAGGGTACCGCCCGGGTGCTGCAGCAGGCCGGGCTCCAGCCTCACTGGCCCAGCACCGGGGTAGACAGTGAAGCGCTGCTGGCGCTGCCGGAACTGGCCCGGCTGAGCGGGCAGAAAGTCCTGCTTGCCCGGGGCGAAAACGGCCGTGAGCTGCTGCGGGATACCCTCCAGCAACGGGGCGCCCAGGTGACACCGCTGGCGCTGTACCGGCGCCAGTGTCCGGCCGATGCCGGTCAGCAGCTGGACACCCTGTTGCGGGACTTCGACCCTCATGCCGTGGTGCTGCTGTCTGGAGAAACATTGAACAATTTCATCGCGCTGGGTGAGAATAGTGACCATACTCTGTACCAGCGACTGCTGGTTGTGCCGGTGCAGAGGGTGGCCGATCAGGCAGCCCGGGCGGGATTCCACAACCTGTGCATCCCCCCGGAGCTGAGTGACCACCAGGTGATTGCCGCCGTTGCCCAGCATCTGGCCCCGACCGCACCGGATACCGACATTCCGGCCCGGTAATCGGGTTTGCCCCACCAGCGGGGCCTGACAAGCAAGTAAGGAAGCCTGTGACTGACTCAAACAGCCAACTGCCCGCGCCCGTGGAATCCACCCCCAGCCCGCGTCAGCGTCTCTGGCCGCTGTGGCTGGTGGCCCTGCTCACCTTCATTCTTGTGGTCGCCCTGGCGGTCTGGAACTGGCAGCAGTGGCAGTGGCGACAGCAACTGCAACAGACCGTGGGCGAACTGCAACAGAGCGATCAGCAACTGGATCAGCGCTATGGCGCCGGCGCTGACCGCCAGGCCGACCGGCTGCAGTCACTGGAACAGCGCCTGAGCAACCAGCAAAGCCAGCTCGCCACCTTCCAGCGCCAGATTGACCACAACGCCCGCGAACTGCTGGCCACCGGCAACCGTACCCGCACCGACTGGCTGCTGGCGGAAGCCGAATACCTGATGCGCATTGCCAATCAGCGGCTGCAGGTAGAGAAGGACATTCGCGGCGCCCTGGCCGCGCTCAACGAGGCCGACAAGGTGCTGCGGGAATCCGATGACGTCGGCGTATTCACCATCCGCAAGCAGCTGGCCCGGGAAGTCCTGGCCCTCAAGGCCATCAGCGACGTTGATCGAACCGGACTCTACCTCACCCTGGAGGCCGCCATCGCCAGCATGCAGGAGCTGACGGACGACACACTCTATCAGGGCGAAGGGCCTGCGCTGTTCCAGGACCAGCCGGCCACCCCGGCCGCCGGCGATCCCGGCATCTGGGCCCGGGCCTGGCAACAGGTCAAGACCACTGTGGGCAACGCCGTCTCCTACCGGCGCCTGGACCAGCCGGTACAGCCCCTGATGTCGCCGGAACAGGCCGCCTACGCCCGCCTCAACATGCAATTGATGCTGGAAGAAGCGGAACTGGCGGTGCTGCGGGGCAACCAGGTGCTGTATGACCGCGCCCTGGCCAAGGCCCGAGGCGCCCTCGAGCAGTGGTACGATGGCACCGACAACCGCATCACCGCGCTGCTGGACACCCTGGCCGAGCTGGAAGGCAAACAGGTCGACCCCGAGTTGCCGGATATCAGTGAATCCCTGGCGCTGCTCAAGGCCCGCCTGTCCGGCCGCTTGAACACCGAAAGCAGTGAGTCGGCAGACAGCGAGGGAGGCAACGGCCAATGATCCGCTACCTGCTGCTGATCCTGTTCGCCCTGCTGCTGGGGACCGCCCTCAGCATGGGCATCCAGTACGACCTGGGCTACATTCGCATCAGCCTGGGCAACCGGCTGATCGAGACCAACTTCTGGGTTGGGTTGTTCCTGCTGGTGGTTCTGGTGGCGACCTTGCTGATGCTGGCCAACCTCAGTCGACGGCTGTTTCACCGCACCAGCCTGGTTACCGGCTGGCTGGCCCAGGGCAACGCCCGCCGCGCCCGCCGTCGCACCACCCAGGGCCTACTGGCCCTGGCCGAGGGCAACTGGCCACGGGCCCGCAAGCTGCTGGAAGCCTCCGCCAGCCACGCCGATACCCCACTGATCAACTATCTGGCGGCGGCCCAGGCGGCCTTCGAGTCCGGCGACCACGACAATGTTGATGAACTGCTGCGTCAGGCCTTCGACAGCACCCCGGGATCAGACATGGCCGTGGGCATCACCCAGGCCCAGCTGCAACTGGCGGGTAACCGTCTCGAGCCGGCTCTGGCCACCCTGGTACGGCTGCGCAAGCAGGCACCCCATCACCCATTCGTACTGAAACTGCTCAAGAATACCTACGTCCGCCTGGAGGACTGGCGCGAGCTGTCCCAGCTGCTGCCAGAGCTGCGCAAACGCGGGCTGGTGGACGACGATGAGCGGGAGGAACTGGAGCGTACCATCTGGCACAACCTGATGCAGAAGGCCGCGGCCGACTGCCGCCGGCAGTCAGCGGAAGCCGGTGAAGGCTCACTCACGCCGCTGACCCGGCTGTGGGATGAAGTGCCCGGCAGCGTCCGCCGGGATGAGCAGACCATCCGCGAATACGCCCAACTGCTGGCGGAGCTGGGTGACGAAGCCCAGGCCGAAACCCTGCTGCGCAAGGTACTGCGCAATCACTGGAGCGACGAGCTGATCAACCTCTATGGCCGGCTCCAGGGTGACAAGCCCGATGAACAGCTGCTGGCGGCGGAACGCTGGTTACAGGACCGCCCCAACAACGCCGAACTGCTGCTGGCGCTGGGCCGACTCAGCCTGCGCAACCAGCTCTGGGGCAAAGCCCGGGAGTATTTTGAAACCAGCCTGCGACTGCGTCGCAGCCGCGAAACCATGGCGGAACTGAGCCGTCTCAACGCCCACATGGGCGAGGACGAGACCAGCGTCAAGCTGCTGATGCAGGGGCTGGTGAAAGACAGCGGCCTGCCCGACCTGCCGATGCCCAAGGCGTAAACCACCAGGCTGAAAGAAGGGCGCGCCGCCCGGTACTAACGCGGCGCGTATTCCAGCACGTCGGAGAAGAAGGCGTCTTGTGGCAACCCGGCGTCCAGCAGGGCGTCCAGCAGGGTATACACCATCGCCGGTGAGCCGCTGGCATGCACTTCCACATTCTGCCAGTCCGCTCCGGAGGCGAGCACCGACCGCACCAGTTGGTCATGGTGACCGGCCCAGTCGTTGTCCTCGTTGTCACCCACCACCGGCACAAAGCTCAACGGCGCCCACTCTTCATGCCATTGCTGGGCCAGCGTGCGCAGGTACATGTCTTCGTGGCGGCGTACCCCCCAGTACAGCCGTACCGGCTGTTGGCAGTTATTTTCCCGCAGGTAGTCCACCAGGCTCTTCATCTGGGCGAACCCGGTACCGGCCGCCACCAGCAGCAACGGACGTTCAGGAACGGCGGCGAGACAGGCCTTGCCGTGGGGCAGGGTCAGGGTCACCGTGTCGGACGCTTTCAGGGCATCGATAATGCGCTGGGAAGAGCCCCAGTCCGGCGACACCTGGATGTGCAGCTCGATGTCGCTGGCCGACGGACTGCTGGCGATGGAGAAGTAGCTGGGCTCGGCATCGGGAACCTGCAACGACAGGTACTGGCCGGCGTGGAAGGTCAGCTCCCGCCGCCGGGGCAGTTTCAGGGTGACCCGGTAGACGTCGTGACTGATGGGTTCGATGTCCACCACCGAGACCTGCATGGTGTTCGGCTTGCTCTGTCCTGCTGCCATAACGGCGTCAATCTCCAGTTCCAGCGGCCCCTGCGCCACCGTCCGGCACAGCATCAGCCGCGAGCCAGGGGCAATGTCTTGTTGGTTGCGGGTGTTTCGCGCCTGCCCGCACAGCAGCCGTGCCTCGCACAGCTCGCACACCCCGTTGCGGCAGGCCGCGGGTACCGCAATGCCGGCCCGGGTGGCCGCCGTCAGCAGATCCTCTCCGTGGGCGACGTGGTACCGCAAGTCGGCGGGGCGCAGGGTAACGCGAAACCGCGCCCCCGTCATGTCAGCCATGTCAGTATAATCCGCTGCCATCCCTGGCCACGACGTCAATACCCAGCTCGTCCCAGAGCTCATCTACGCGCTGGCGGACCTCCGCGGTCATTTCAATGGGGGTACCCCACTCCCGGTCGGTCTCGCCCGGCCACTTACTGGTGGCATCCAGCCCCATCTTGGAACCCAGGCCCGCCACCGGGGAGGCAAAGTCCAGGTAATCGATGGGGGTGTTTTCCACCAGGGTGGTATCCCGGGCCGGGTCCATCCGTGTGGTGATGGCCCAGATAACATCGTTCCAGTCCCGGGCATTGACGTCGTCATCGGTAACGATCACGAACTTGGTGTACATGAACTGACGCAGGAACGACCATACCCCCATCATTACCCGCTTGGCATGACCGGGGTACTGCTTCTTCATGGTCACCACCGCCAGCCGGTAGGAACAGCCTTCCGGGGGCAGGTAGAAATCAACGATCTCCGGGAACTGCTTCTGCAGGATGGGAATGAACACTTCGTTCAGTGCCACCCCCAGAATGGCCGGCTCGTCCGGCGGCCGGCCGGTGTAGGTACTGTGGTAGATGGGGTCACGGCGGTGGGTGATACGCTCCACGGTGAACACCGGAAACTGCTCCACTTCGTTGTAGTAGCCGGTGTGATCACCGAATGGCCCTTCCGGCGCCATATCATCCGGGTAGATGTAGCCTTCCAGCACAATTTCGGCGCTGGCGGGCACCTGCAAATCGCCCACGCCGGCCTGCACCAGCTCGGTACGGCCACCGCGCAACAGCCCCGCAAAGGCATACTCCGACAGGGTATCCGGCACCGGCGTCACCGCCCCCAGAATGGTAGCCGGATCAGCCCCCAGCGCCACGGTGACCGGGAACGGCTTACCGGGATGCGCCTGCTGCCATTCCTGGAAGTCCAGCGCGCCGCCCCGATGGCTGAGCCAACGCATGATCAAGCGGTTGCGCCCGATCAGCTGCTGACGGTAGATACCCAGGTTCTGGCGCTCCTTGTGGGGACCGCGGGTGATCACCAGCGGCCAGGTGACCAGCGGCGCGGCATCGCCGGGCCAGCAGTGCTGGACCGGGATCTGGTAGAGATCGACCTGATCCTTCTCAATCACCACTTCCTGGCAGGGCGCCGACCGCAACACCTTCGGGCTCATCCGCATCACCTGGCGAAACACCGGCAGCTTTTCGATGGCGTCCTTGAACCCTTTGGGCGGGTCCGGCTCCTTCAGAAACGCCAGCAATTTGCCGATCTCCCGCAACGCGGTGACGTTGTCCTGCCCCATCCCCATGGCCACCCGTTTGGGAGTGCCGAACAGGTTGGCCAACACCGGCATGCGGTGGCCCTTGGGGTTTTCGAACAACAGCGCCGGACCGCCCGCCCGCAGGGTGCGATCGCAGATTTCGGTCATTTCCAGATAGGGATCAACTTCGGTACGGATGCGTTTCAGCTCACCCTGCTGTTCGAGCTGCTCGATAAAATCACGCAGGTCGCGGTACTTCATGTCAGGCTCCGGGTTGGGCTTGGGTCGGGGACAGCCAGCGAATCAAAAACGGTGTCGGTAAAACAAGAATGGGGAGCCCCGTATCAACAAGAAGCTCCCCATCTCATCTCAAAATCAAGCTGTTGCGGCAGAACCGCCGACGGTCTTATCGACGCTTCATCGACAGGAAGAACTCGTCGTTGGTCTTGGTTTCCCGCAGCTTGTCGAGCAGGAACTCCAGTGCTGCGGTATCGTCGTCCATGGAGTGCAGCAGTTTGCGCAGAATCCACACCCGCTGGATATCGGCTTCGGCCATCAGCAGATCCTCACGACGGGTACCGGAGCGACGGATGTTCATCGCCGGGTAGATTCGCTTCTCGGCAATGCGACGGTCCAAGTGCACTTCCATGTTACCGGTGCCCTTGAACTCCTCGTAGATCACCTCGTCCATCTTGGAACCGGTATCCACCAGCGCCGTGGCCAGGATGGTCAGGCTGCCGCCCTCTTCCACATTCCGGGCGGCACCAAAGAAGCGCTTGGGTTTTTCCAGGGCGTGGGCATCTACACCACCGGTCAGCACCTTGCCAGACGACGGAATCACGGTGTTGTAGGCACGGGCCAGACGGGTAATGGAGTCCAGCAGGATCACCACGTCCTTCTTGTGCTCTACGAGCCGCTTGGCCTTCTCGATCACCATCTCGGCGACCTGAACGTGACGCGCCGGCGGCTCGTCAAAGGTGGACGCGATCACCTCGCCGCGCACGGTGCGCTGCATTTCGGTGACTTCCTCCGGACGCTCATCGATCAGCAGTACCATCACATGGCATTCAGGGTTGTTGCGGGTGATGGACTGGGCGATGTTCTGCATCAGCAGGGTCTTACCGGCCTTGGGTGGTGATACGATCAGCCCCCGCTGGCCCTTGCCGATGGGCGACACCAGATCCAGAACCCGCGATGACAGGTCCTCGGTGCTGCCGTTACCCGCTTCCAGCGCCAGACGCTCTTCCGGGAACAGCGGCGTCAGGTTCTCGAACAGAATCTTGTTGCGGGCGTTGTCCGGCTTGTCGAAATTGATTTCGCTGACTTTCAGCAGCGCGAAGTAACGCTCGCCATCCTTCGGCGGCCGGATCTTGCCCGCAATGGTGTCACCGGTGCGAAGGTTGAATCGACGGATCTGGCTGGGAGAGACGTAGATGTCGTCCGGGCCCGCCAGGTAGGAGGCGTCCGCCGAGCGCAGAAAGCCGAAACCGTCCTGCAGAATCTCCAGTACGCCATCACCGTAGATGTCTTCGCCGCTTTTGGCGTGCTTCTTCAGGATGGAAAAAATGACATCCTGCTTGCGGGAGCGAGCCAGGTTGTCGAGACCCATTTCCTGCGCAATATCGAGCAGTTCGGGCACGGATTTCTGCTTGAGTTCAGTAAGATTCATAAGTTGTTAGGCATTCAAGAATGGAAATAATCAGGGTTAGAGGGGACAGGGGGTACGAAACTGGCCGTCCCGGCCATGTCAGGGGCCAAAAATAAAGAAAATGGAGCTAAAGGCCAGAGGCTGAGAGAGATGTCAGCCCGTCAGACTGAGTGATCTTTCACCAGGTCGTTGTGCAATGTCAAGTACTGGCGGCCTCAAATCGTTGATCATTATAGCAACAACCGGGGTCAATACCAGCCCTTCCAATCCCGCCCTGTGATCGGGATACTGAGAGCTTAAGGCAAGCCAACGGTTACGACAAGGCCAATAGGCCGGGAACTCAACCAACTTTCGGAGCAATGTGACGGATGACCAGTCATACCCAGGCCGGCAACCATGCCCTTAACATCGCCCTACTCACCGTGTCCGACAGCCGCGGCGTCGAGCAGGACACCTCCGGCCAGTACCTGGAAGACAGCGTACTGACCGCAGGCCACCAGCTCATCGCCCGTCGCATCCTGCCAGACGACATCTACCTGGTGCGGGCGCTGATCTCCCAATGGGTC
Source organism: Marinobacter xestospongiae (assembly GCF_023156385.1). Lineage (GTDB taxonomy): Bacteria > Pseudomonadota > Gammaproteobacteria > Pseudomonadales > Oleiphilaceae > Marinobacter > Marinobacter xestospongiae. The sequence goes on along the minus strand of NZ_JAKZAK010000019.1, from coordinate 84,593 downwards.
GCGGCGCCGGATATTCACGCCGTGATCATCACTGGCGGCACCGGCTTCCACGAGCGTGACAGCACGCCAGAGGCGGTGATGCCGCTGCTGGACAAGACCATCGACGGCTTCGGCGAAGAGTTCCGCCGGCTGTCCCAGACCGACATCGGCAGTTCCACGGTACAGTCCCGGGCCTTTGGTGGCCTTGCCAACCACACCGTGATTTTCTGCCTGCCCGGCTCCACCGGCGCCTGCCGTACCGGCTGGGAGGGCATCCTGCGGGATCAGCTCACCGCCACCCACAAGCCCTGCAACTTCGTCGGCCTGCTGCAGCGCAAACCGGACCGCCCGGTGCAGCGGCTGCAGGAAGTCATCGGCGACAAGGCGGTGCGCTGATGGCCGTCGGTAATCTGACCTCCGTTGACGACGCCCTGGCGCACTTGTTTGCCGACGCCGGAGTGGTAACAGACACCGAAACCCTGCCCCTGGCCGACGCCCTCGGACGGGTACTGGCCGAGGCGCAGCAGGTACCGGCCGATGTTCCGCCCGCCGACAACAGTGCGGTGGATGGTTACGCGGTGCGCACCGCCGACCTGGTGGCCGGTCGCGCGCTGCCGGTGCGTGGCCGCATTGCCGCCGGCCAGGCTCCGGAACCGCTGCCGGAAGGGGCGGCCGCGCGCATTTTCACCGGCTCGGAGGTCCCGGAGGGCGCCGATGCGGTGATCATGCAGGAGCGCACCGAACGGGTCGATGGCCAGGTCTACCTGCTGGCCGATCTGGAGCCGGGACAGAACATCCGTCGCCGCGGCCAGGATCTGCGCGAGGGCGATACCGCCCTGGCAGCCGGCGTACGCCTGCGTCCCCAGGAGCTGGGGCTGCTGGCCTCCATGGGCATTGCCGAAGTCACCGTGTATCGGCGCCTGAAAGTGGCGGTGTTCACCACCGGCGACGAGCTGGTGGAGCCCGGCCAGGCGCTGGCCCCGGGACAGATCTACAACTCCAACCGCTTCACCCTGCTGGGACTGATGGCGCGCACCGGCTGTAACGTCGTGCGCTGCGAGACCCTGCCGGACGATCGGGCCTTTTCCGAGCAGGCCCTCACCGAGGCGGCGGCGGAGGCCGACCTGATCATCACCAGCGGCGGTGTGTCGGTCGGCGAGGAAGACCACATTCGCGCGGTTCTCGAGGATCAGGGTGAACTGTCGCTGTGGCGACTGGCCATCAAACCGGGCAAACCGCTGGCCTACGGCCACCTGGCCGGCACACCGGTGCTGGGGCTGCCCGGCAACCCGGCCGCCGTGCTGGTGACGGGCCTGGTGCTGGCCCTGCCTTACCTGCATCGGCGCCAGGGACGCAGCGGTGATCCGATCTCTGCGCAGTCACTACCGGCCGGTTTTGCCGTCGACGTGCCGTCCATCCGCCGCGAATTCCTGCGGGCCCGCAAGGAACTCAAGGACGGTCAGCCGCAGGTGGTGGTCTACCCCAACCAGAGTTCCGGCATGCTCAGCTCCGCCTGCTGGGCTGAGGGCCTGGCGGTGGTGCCCGAGCACACCACGGTGGCGGAGGGCGACCTGATCACCTACTACAGCTTTGCCGACCTGCTGGAGTGAACCGATGACCGACGTCACCATCACCGTGCACTACTTTGCCCGCCTCAGGGAGCAGCTGGGAACCGAACAGGAAACCGTGACCATCCCCGCCAACCTGACCCTGGCGGAACTGAAACAGCGTCTGGCGGAGCGGGGAGCGCCGTGGCAATTGCTGACCGGCGAGCGGCCGGTACTGGCGGCCGTTAACCAGGCCATGGCCAAGAACGCCACGCCCCTGCAGGACCGGGACGAGGTGGCGTTTTTTCCACCGGTCACCGGAGGCTGAGCCATGACCGACCATGTCCTGGTGGCATCCGCCGACTTCGACGCCGCAGAACAGCTTCAACAGCTGCGCCAGACCAGCAACGCCACCGGTGCAATCGCCACCTTTACCGGACTGGTGCGGGACTACGGCGACCATAGCAATGTCACCGGGCTGTTCCTGGAACACTACCCCGGCATGACCGAACAGGTGATCCACGGGCTGATTGGCGACGCCCGGGAGCGCTGGGACATCCAGAGCGCCCGGGTGATCCACCGGGTTGGCACCCTGACGCTGGGCGAGCAGATCGTCTTCGTGGGGGTCAGCAGCAGCCATCGGGCGGATGCCTTTGCGGCCTGCGAATTCCTGATGGATGCGCTGAAGACGTCAGCGCCGTTCTGGAAGAAAGAGCTCACCCGCGATGGCGAGCACTGGGTGGAGCAGAAAGACAGCGACCGCGAACGCGGTGCCCGCTGGCACCAGAGCGATCCTGGCGACGACTAGCATAAGTCATCCGGTGTATTGCGATTGGTGAACTGGGACGCAAAGACGTCACAGTTCACCTGCCGCCCGCCGTGCTGGCGGAAGAAACGGAACACCCGGCGTTCGCCCGTTGCCAGGTACGCCGCCAGATCGTCCGCCAGAGCCACCGGCACCACCCCGTGCAGGGGGTGAACGCGGCCGTCCACCTCCGCCATCAGCGGCCGCTCGGGGGCCTCGTGGTAGGCCGCCAGCACATGGGCCAGCAGCGATGGCGTCACCGTGGGCGTATCGCAGGGACAGACCAGCACCGCCGCAAAGCCCTCCTGACGGGCACACTCCAGCCCTGCCAGCAGCCCGGCCAGCGGTCCCTGCCAGCGCAGGCCTGGCGGGTCGGAAACCAGCCACCGCCCCAGCGACCGATAGAACGCCGGATGGCGGTTGGCACTGACAATCAGCGCCGGCACCACCGCCGTCATCGTGGCCGCCACCCGGCTTGCCATGGGGGTCCCCTGCCAGGCCAGGCGGCCCTTGTCGTCACCGCCCATGCGCCGGGATTCCCCTCCGGCCAGCAACAGTCCGGCAATGGTCATATTCACTCCCGCAATGGCTGCCGCCAAGACACAACAAAGCCGCCCGTGAAGCGACTCAGGGGCGGCTTTGTCGGGTTCGACAGACCGATCAGAGGTTGCTGTCGAGGAAGGCTGCCAGCTGTGACTTGGACAGGGCGCCCACTTTGGTGGCATCGACGTTGCCGTTCTTGAACAGCATCAGGGTCGGGATACCGCGAATGTTGAATTTGGGCGGAGTCTGCTCGTTCTCATCAATGTTGAGCTTGCAGATCTTGAGCTTGCCGTCGTACTCATCGGCAATCTCTTCCAGCACCGGCGCGATCATCTTGCAGGGACCGCACCATTCGGCCCAGTAATCCACCAGTACCGGCGTATCGGCCTGCAGTACTTCCTGCTCGAAAGACGCATCGGTCACATTTACGATATTTCCGCTCATTGCCTTTTCCTGATTACGGCGCATCTGTCCCCATGAAGCCGACGTCGGCCAGCCTGGGGCTACGCTATGGACTGATTTGGACGGGGTCGCATGGCCTTGCCACGGCCCCGGCTTACCTGCGGTGAACACCGGACCAATACGGCCAGCACCACCGACGAGATTAGTTATTACTTTACGCGATTGCTCAACCGGATGTGAAGGGGCCGACTATCGCCGGATCATGGAAAGCGACTACTGACAGCCACCGGGCATTGCCTTATAGTTGTCGCAGCATTCGATGTCGCTAGGGGAACCTTCCGGTATCCCGCTGCCCCGGGGCCGCCCTGGCCCCACGCCTTTCCAAGCCGGCAAGAGGAAGTAGTCAGCCGTGATGGCCGTCGATACCGCCACCGAACCCGATGTCATTGCCGCGATCGACATGGGGTCGAACAGTTTCCACATGGTCGTGGCCCGCCTGGTGCACGGCGAAATCCGAACCCTTGAGAAGATGGGTGAGAAGGTCCAGCTCGGAGCCGGCCTGGATGCCGACAACAATCTCACCGAAGCCGCCCAGCAGCGGGCCCTCGACTGCCTCAGCCGCTTTGCCCAGCGACTCAGCGGCATGCCCGCCTCGGCCGTGCAGATCGTCGGCACCAACGCCCTGAGGGTGGCCCGCAACGCCGCCGGTTTCATCCACCGTGCCGAGCAGGTACTGGGCTTTCCGGTCGAGATCATCGCCGGCCGCGAAGAGGCCCGCCTGATTTACCTGGGGGTGTCCCACACCCTGTCCGATGACGCCGGCCGACGGCTGGTGATCGACATTGGCGGCGGCAGCACCGAGTTCATTATCGGTGAACGCTTTGAAACCCGGGAGCTGGAAAGCCTCCACATGGGCTGCGTGTCTTTCCGCAACCGCCACTTCGCCGACGGCCGCATCAGTCGCCGGCAGATGGATCGCGCCATCACCCACGCCGCCCAGGAGCTGCTGCACATCCGCAGCCAGTACCGGCGCCTGGGCTGGAGCAGCGCGGTCGGTTCCTCCGGCTCCATCAAGGCCATTGCCAATGCTCTGGCAGCGCTGCGCATCACCGACGGCACCATCACCTTCAAGGCCATGCGGGAGCTGCGCAAGCGGCTGGTGGACATGGGCCGGGTGGAACGGCTGTCGGAGCTGGGCGTGCGAACGGAACGCCACAGCGTGTTCCCGGCCGGTTTCGCCATTCTCTACGCGGCGTTCGAATCGCTGGGGATTGAGGAAATGCGCTTCGCCGAGGGCGCGCTGCGGGAAGGCCTGCTGTATGACATTGTCGGCCGTATCCAGCACGAGGACGTTCGCGAGCGCACCATTCAGGCGCTGCAGGAACGCTACCACGTTGACCAGGACCATGGCCGCGCCGTCGAGGAGACCGCCATCGCCGCCTGGCGCCAGGTTGCCGACAGCTGGCAGATCAACAGTGACAACGACGAAGACGTGCTGCGCTGGGCCTGTCGCCTGCACGAGATTGGCCTGACCATCTCCCACAGCCAGTACCACAAGCACGGCGCCTACCTGCTGCAGTATTCCGACCTGCCGGGCTTTACCCAGCAGTTCCAGCGTGAACTGGCCACCCTGGTTCGGGGTCACCGCCGCAAGTTCTCGTCGGCGGTGTTCGAGAACGCCGACCCGGATGACCATGGCCGTCTGCGCTATCTGTGCGTGCTGATCCGGCTGGCGGTGCTGATCCAGCACCCCCGCAATCAGGAACCGCCGCCGGATTTCCGACTCAGCGCCGACGCCAACAGCCTGACCCTGACACTGCCGGACAACTGGCTGGCAGACCGTCCACTGACCCGGGCGGACCTGGAGAATGAACGGGACTACCTGACCCGCCAGGACCTGCAGCTCATTCTGGCGTGAGCACCGAAGCGGATTGCCGGGTTACACCAACCCGGCTTCCATCGTCTCAACGGTCTCACTGACGTCCAGCCATTCCGCTTCGGCCTCGTCCAGATCGGCCTTGCAACTGGCCTGTTCGGCCAGCAGGGTTTTCAGCCGGTCCTTGTTCTCGGCCTCATACACCTCGGGCTGGGACAGGGCCGCTTCCAGTTCAGCAAGGGTCTGCTGCAGTTTTTCCATCTGCTTTTCCAGCGTCGTCTGACGCTTGCGGTAGGGGCTGATCTGCTGCCGCAGCGCCGCCTCGGCCCGCTTCTTGGCCTTGCGCTCGTCGGCACTGAGGCCGGCGAGCACCGGTGATGCATCAGCCTGGTCCGGCTCGGCCTGACGTCTGGGTGGCTCGCCATCGTCCTTGCGGCGCTCGGCCAGCCAGCGCTCGTAATCCTCCAGATCACCGTCGTATTCCGTCACGCCGCCGTCGTTGACCAGCCAGAACTCATCCACCGTGTTCCGCAGCAGATGGCGGTCGTGGGAGACCACCACAATGGCGCCATCAAAGTCCTGCAACGCCATGGTCAGGGCCTGGCGCATTTCCAGGTCGAGATGGTTGGTGGGCTCGTCCAGCAACAGCAGGTTGGGCTTCTGCCAGGCGATGGTCGCCAGGGCAACCCGCGCTTTCTCCCCCCCGGAAAACGACCGGATCGGCGACAACGCCTCATCGCCATGGAAATTGAAGCCACCCAAGAAATTGCGGATCCGTTGCTCAGAGGCGGTTGGCGCCAGCCGCTGCAGATGCAGGAACGGGCTGGCGTCCAGATCCAGCGCCTCCAGCTGGTGCTGGGCAAAGTAGCCCACCGCCAGGTTCTCGCCGGGGTTGCGTTCCCCGGCCAGCAGGGTCGCCTCCCCCCGCAATGCATCGATCAACGTCGACTTGCCGGCGCCATTGGGGCCCAGCAGGCCCACCCGGGAGCCGGGCAGCAGGGACAGATTGAGACCGGACAACACCACCCGATCGCCATGGCCGGCTTCGCCCTGTCGGATCGACAGCAACGGGCTGGACACCTTGTCCGCCACCGGGAACTGGAAGCTGAACGGCGAATCGACGTGGGCCGGTGCGATCTTCTCCATCCGCTCCAGCGCCTTGACCCGGCTCTGGGCCTGACGGGCCTTGCTGGCCTTGGCCTTGAAGCGGCTGATAAAGCGCTCAATCTGGGCGATCTCGGACTGCTGGCGTTCGTAGTTGGCCTGCTGCTGGGCCAGGCGTTCGCTGCGCTGCCGCTCAAATGCCGAGTAGTTGCCGCTGTAGGCGTTCAGCCCCTTGCGCTCAAAGTGCACGACATGGGTTGCCACCCGATCCATGAAATCCCGGTCGTGGGAGATGAACAGCAGGGTACCGGGGTAACGGCGCAGCCACCCCTCCAGCCACAGGCAGGCATCCAGATCGAGGTGGTTGGTGGGCTCGTCGAGCAGCAAAAGGTCGGACGGCCGCATCAGCGCCTGGGCCAGGTTGAGGCGAATCCGCCAGCCGCCACTGAACGCCGACACCGGACGCTCGATATCACTGCCGGCAAAGCCCAGGCCACGGATCAGGCTTTCGGCGCGCCGGGGAGCATCCCAGGCCTGATAGAGATCCAGCTCACCGTGTAGCCGGGCGATGGCATGGTCGTCACTGGCAGCTTCGGCAGCCGCCAACTCCGCTTCCATACGCCGCAGCTCCAGATCGCCATCGAGGACAAAGTCCCGGGCCGAGCGCTCGCTGGCCTCAAATTCCTGGGCCATGTGAGCGATGCGGCAGCCGCCAGGCAGCGACACATCCCCCTGCTCCTGACTCAACTGGCCCAGCAACAGCTTGAACAAGCTGGACTTTCCGGCACCATTGGCACCCACAATGGCGACCCGGTCGCCAGGTTGAACGGTCAGATTGGCGCTCTCTAGCAACCAGACGCCGCCGCGTTGTAAACTGAGATCTGTTATCGTAAGCATGCCGGCATTCTATCAGGAACCCGCTGAATGCCAGAACACTGGCGATCATCAAGGTCCCAGCCGGCAGCCATCGCACCAACGCCGTGGGCACCGCATGACCGCACAATGGACGCCATTGCCGGCAACCCTGGAACCGGACAATCCCCTATGGCGGTTTGCGCTGGCGGCCTGGACAATTCCGGCGGTTGAACAGCACTGCCTGGCGCTCCAGGGCCGAGGCTGGAGTGTCACCCGGCTGCTGGCCGCGGCCTGGCAAGCGTCTCTGGGCCAGGCCTTCACCAGCGAGTCAGCAGTGGTGTTGCAGTGGCGCACCGAAGTGACCGCCCCCCTGCGACAGCTGCGAAAACAGCTGCCCAGGGAGCACAGCACAATCGCCAGCCTGCGCAGCAAAGTGGCCAGCGCCGAGCTGGAGGCGGAACGAATGGAGCTGGCCCTGGTGTTTCACCATACCCTCGCCACCACCGCCAGCGCCGCGCCAACAGAACAACTGATCCGGGACAATCTCCGCAAGGCGGCGCCCCCGGAACCACAGGATACGGAGACCGAGCGACGGCTGGCGGAACTGAGCCGGCACTTTTTCCGGCTCTCCCCCAACGGAGCAAGCAGGCCATGATAATGCGATGGCTGATCAGACTGGCGTTTCCGGCTCTTGGGCTGCTGTTGCTGCTGATTTTTTTCGGCATCACCGACCCGGAGACCGTCGCCAGCACGGATGCAACCGAATCCCCCGACGAAAAGATCCCCGCCTTCGAAGGATTGGTGCCATCTCCGGTACCACTGGACGGCCCGGATGTGATCTTCAAATGGCAGGACAGCGACGGTGGCTGGCATTACGCCGACACTCCACCGGAGAAAGGGCCCTGGAATGCCCTCGCGGTCGAACCCAACCAGGGGCTGCCCAACCTGTCGTCCGGCGACCCGGAAACCGACTGGCAATCCCCCTATCACGCCCCCTTCGCCCTGAGCCCGGGCAAGGATAGCTGACGGCCAAGGATGGCTAACAGGTTCAGAGAGGCTCGCCCTCACTTCTCAGCTTTGTTGACCACGGCAAACGATTAACGTCCGTTCAGTGGCATCTGAGTGCTGAACCGGTTACCTTTTCCGTCATCATTCATCATCGATGCATCAACACTAAGGACGATCCAATGAAGAAGACGCTAATCGCCGTAGCGACCGCTGGCATCCTCGGCGGTTGTACCGCCGCCAACCAGCCGGCACCGGAGCCCGAGCTGAACGACAACCACCAGAAAGTCAGCTACGGCATGGGTCTGGTGCTGGGCGAGCGCATGCGCAATGATCTGCCGGACCTGCAGATGGATCAGTTCCTTCAGGGTATCCAGCACGGCCACGCCGGCGATGAAAATGTCAACCGGATGACCCGCGAAGAGATCCAGCAGGCGCTGATGGACTACCAGAAGCAGATGCAGGAAGAGCAGGTTGCGCAGATGGAACAACTGGCGGAAGACAACAAGACCGCCGGCGAAACGTTCCTCAAGGAAAACGCCGAGCGTGACGGTGTGATGACCACCGAATCCGGCCTGCAGTACGAAGTGGTTGAAGCCGCTGAAGGCGACATGCCCACCGCCGACGACAAGGTCAAGGTGCACTACACCGGTGAACTGATCTCAGGCGAGGTGTTCGACAGCTCCCGCGAGCGCGGCGAGCCGGTAACCTTCGGTCTGAACCAGGTTATCCCGGGCTGGACCGAAGGCCTGCAGCTGATGCCGGAAGGCAGCCGCTACAAGCTGTATATCCCGTCAGATCTGGCGTACGGCCCGGGCGGCAACCGCGCCATCGGTCCCAACGAAACCCTGATCTTTGACGTGGAACTGCTGGAAATCAATCCGGAGTCCTGATCCGGACCCGCACTCCAGCCTATCTCACCGGCAGTCAGTCCCTGGCTGCCGGCCACTCCCGCCTCAGGCGGACGAAGACATCACCTGATCGGCATGAACGTTGTGCAACTGCTCGATCAGCACGTCTTCCATTTCAAACCGGCTTTCCAGAGTCTCACCCAGTTGGGACAGTTCGCTGAACAGCTCCCGCACCTCGGTGTCCGTCAGTTCACCGCCATCCAGGCGATCATTGAAATTCAGTGCCACCTCAGTGGTCTGCTCCAGTCTGGGATAGAGCTTGGCCGCCAGCTCCAGGCCGCCGTCGTTAAACTCCTTGGCCTCGTGGATCAACTGCTCATAGACCTCAAAGTGGCCGGCCGACACATAGTCCACCAGGATCTCGCAAAGCCGCACAAACTTGGCCACTACCGCCTCGGTAGGCGCGTCACTGTCTGCTCCGGACAGCTCGCAGTAATGGACGATCAACTCCTGTCGCTCCTTGAGCCAACGGTCGATCAGCTCGCTGACCCCTCCCCAACGCTCCTTGGCATTGCGGCAATTCTCTAACATGACGCCTCCCGGTGACTTCTTCCGTTGCTGCTGCAATTGATTGTTGTTTTCAGCACAGACGGGCCGAGCCGCCAATAACGGTGGCCCGTGCAAATCAAGTTACCCCAAGCCGCGCCGGGGTAGCAACTGCAAAATTTGGATAGCAAACGACCTTTTTGGCGGAGCCAGATCAGCGCTGTCCGGGACGCACCAGCATCACCAGACCAACGATGACCAGCACACCAAAGAACAGTGCCGTCCAGCCCGGAATGCTCAGGCCCAGAAAGCGCCACACCACCTCGGCACAGTCGCCGGTACCGCGGATCGCCATCGCCAGCACCTCTCCCAGCGGGAACACCTCCAGCATGTAATCCACCGAGGGGCCACAGGCAGGCACCTGATCCGCCGGCAGGCTCTGCAGCCACAGCTGGCGCCCTGCCAGCCCCAGACCACCACCGGCGGCGACAGCCAGCGACAGGCCATAGATGCGGCCACCCAGGGGGCCCGGGTTATGCAGTGCAGCCACCAGGCTCACCAGCCCGACCGCCATAAACGCAAAGCGCTGCATCCAGCACAGCGGACAGGGTTCCAGTCCCTGCACGTGTTCCATGTAGAAAGCGGTCGCCAGCAGACCGGCACACACCACAAAGACCAGGAAAAACACCAATCGACGATTCAAACGTTCCATCCTCTCGAAGTAACTGTCAGACCACGGGCGCGCGAGCCGGTATGACCGGCAACCCGCTGATAAGATCCACAACCGCCCAAACTTCGCCCAGACACGCTGCTGCAAGCAAACCGGCAGCCTGCTATGCTGTCCGCACCCGTTGTGCTGGCCACTTAACCGCAACCGCTACAGAACATCAAGCCTATGAACGTTATGTCATTTCTTCGCTTTACCCTGCTTGCATTCAGCCTGATGGCGACGGCTCTGACGCCGGCCTGGGCCGCCGACGATGAAGAGGAAGGCGAGGAAGCCGCCCAAGTCACCGACTACATCGCCATGGAGCCGGCGTTCGTCACCAACGTGGGCACACCGGACCGGAAACTGAAGTACCTGAAAACGGAGATCACCCTGCGGGCATCCAGCGCCAACACCCGGCCGGCCGTGGAAACCCACATGCCAAGGCTGCGGCACGAACTGGTGATGCTGTTTGGAGAGCAGTCAGACCTGGATCAGCTGACCTCGGCCGAAGGCAAGGACAGCCTGCGGGCGGAAGCCCTGAGCCGCATCAACGCGGTGCTGGACGAGCAGCAGACGGGCACCCGGATTGACGACGTTATCTTCACCACGTTCGTGGTTCAGCGCTAGAGAACCTCTGAGAGGCCGGTTCCGCGCCTGGATGAGCGCGGTGGTTCAGGCGATGCGGGAGAAGAAATCGTCCTGTCTGGCCGCCGCTGCTTCAGCCGCGGCCTCGGTGGCGTCTTCCCAGCCGGCTTCCCAGGCCGCAATCACCACGTCCCCGCGGTAAGGGCAACGCTCCCGCGGCATGCCCATCTCCGCCGCCATGCTGCCCTGACGATACGCCTTGTTGAGGGACTCAACGTCCCAACCCAGCTTGATATCCCTTGCCATGTCCGCCTCCTGTCATCGCCTGAGCCAGCCACTGATGAGGTGTGGACTGGGAAAGACTTACTACACGATGTAACAAAAGCTAACAGTGGTTACGGGTGTTGACAAACAGCTGTTCATTTTTTGTGTACCAGGTCCGCTGCAACCGTGACCGGGGTACCGAACGGCATCAGCGACGCTCTTTAAAGAACTTCAAAATCAGTGCATTACCGATCTGACAGGTATTCCGCCAGGTAGTCCTCGAACGACTGCGTTTCCGCCGCCTCGATTGCCGCCTGCTCCGCCAGTGACGCCTCGGTCATCCGCTCATAGGCCTGCTGGGTCGCCGGCGCCAGGGCTTGCGAACGGAAAGCCGCCTGGTGCCGCTGCGACATCGCCATTACCCAGTCACGGTGCCCCAGCCCCTCTTCACGCATGGCCGCCAGCACCCGGGCCGACGGCAACCGGCCGGTGTCGGTCAGCTTGTCCGCCTGCTCCGCCAGGGCCCGACGGTACCGGTCGCCGCCCTGCCACTGATCCAGTTGTTCAGCCAAAGGCGCCAGACCGTCCACCAGACGCCGGGCGGCATCCATCAGTGGCATCGGCTGGTTACGGCAGGCCAGGTTGAGGTTCTGGTCGCGGCCACGGCTGACCACGTCTTTGTAATTGTCGTCGAGGTGAACGCACTCGTCGTCATCGATCCAGCCACTGTCGGACAGCAGGCAATCCAGCAGGAACAGGTCCAGGAAGTCCAGCTGACCGGCGCTGACCCCCAACGGCGAGAACGGGTCCAGATCGAGGCAGCGCACCTCCACATACTCCACGCCACGAGCATCCAGCGCCTGTATTGGCTTTTCCTCGCGCTCGGTGGTGCGTTTGGGACGAATGGCGCTGTAGTACTCGTTCTCGATCTGCAGGATGCTGGTGTTGATCTGGATGAATCGGTCGCCGTCGCGGGTACCGATCTTCTCATAGGCCGGCCAGGGAGTACGGATGGCCTGGGCCAGGGTGTTGGTGTAGGTCTTCAGCTCGTTGAAACAGATGTTGAGGGATGCCTGGGCGTTGTTGTGGTAACCCAGATCGCCCATCCGCAGAGAGGTGGCATCAGCCCCAAACCAGGTGTGATCGTCAAACCGCTCCAGGTGATGGCTGACACCGTCCACGAAGCTGGCATCCAGTGCCGGTGAGGCGCCGAACAACAGCATCAGCAACCAGCTGCGCCGGCGGAAGTTGCGCACCAGCCAGAAATACTGGTCCGACTTGAAGTCCTGCAGCGAACGCCCGTCGCCCAGGGCCTGCTGCCACTGCTGCCAGAAGCTGTCCGGGAACGACAGGTTGTAGTGGGCACCGGCGATGCTCTGCATCATCCGGCCATAGCGTACCGCCAGCCCCTGGCGATAGACGTGCTTGAGCTGACCAACATTGGAGCTGCCGTACTCGGCAATCGGAATGCTGGGGTCACCGTCAAGCTCGCAGGGCATGCTGGCGGCCCAGAACACCTCGTCCCCCAGGTGCTGGTGGACAAAATGGTGGGTTTCCCACAGCGATTCCAGCAGCGCCTCGGTACTGTCGCAGACCGGGGTGATCAGCTCCAGCAGGGACTCGGAGTAGTCGGTGGTGATCCGCGGGTGAGTCAGGGTGGAACCCAGCGCCCGTGGGTGGGGAGTCTGGGCGATAAAGCCCCGGGCGTCCGCCCGCAATCCTTCCTTTTCAACCCCTTTACGGAAGCCGTGCCACTGGCCGGCGGTGAACTGGCGGAAAAGCTGGTGCCGGGAATCCCCCATGAATCACTCCTGCTGACCCCGGACCGCAGACCGGGGTTGAATACGTTGGAGCCGGCCACGCCGGCTCCCTGAGTTAGCTGCCTTTGCGGGCCGACGCCAGGGCCTGGGCCAGCGCACCGGCCATCGCGCCCTGGGGCGCTTTCTGGTCCCGACCGCCCTTACCCTGCCGCGGCTGTGCTCCACGACCGGCGTTGCGACTACCACGGCTGTCGCTTTGGCTCTTCTCTCCGGGCTGGTCGTCCATCCGCATGGAGAGCGCGATACGCTTGCGGGGAATGTCCACGTCCATCACCTTGACCTTGACGATATCCCCCGCCTTCACCACCTCACGAGGGTCGTTGACGAACTGGTGCGACAACGCCGAGATGTGCACCAGACCGTCCTGGTGTACGCCGATATCAACAAAGGCACCGAAATTGGTGACGTTGGTGACGGTGCCTTCCAGCACCATCCCGGCCTTGAGGTCCTTGAGGGTTTCCACCCCTTCTTCAAAGCTGGCGAAGCGGAACTCCGGCCGTGGGTCACGTCCGGGCTTCTCAAGCTCGGCAAGGATGTCCTTCACCGTCGGCAGACCAAACTGCTCGGTGACAAACTCTTCCGGCTTGAGGCTGCGCAGGAACGCCGAGTCGCCGACGATGCTGGCGACGTCGCGGCCGCTCTTGGCGGCAATCGCCTCCACCACGCCGTAGGCCTCCGGGTGCACCGACGAACGGTCCAGCGGGTTATCGCCGGTGGCGATGCGCAGGAAGCCGGCAGCCTGCTCGAAGGTACGTGCGCCCAGGCGACTGACCTCCATCAGCTGTTTGCGGTTGCGGAACACACCGTTGCGACTGCGGAAATCGACGATGTTCTGGGCAATGGTCTGATTCAGACCGGACACCCGCGCCAGCAGCGGTACCGAAGCGGTGTTGAGATCCACCCCAACGCCGTTAACACAGTCCTCCACCACCGCATCCAGGCTGCGGGCGAGCTGCACCTGGGATACGTCGTGCTGGTACTGGCCCACGCCGATGGACTTGGGTTCGATCTTCACCAGTTCCGCCAGCGGGTCCTGCAGGCGGCGGGCGATGGACACCGCGCCACGGATGGTGACGTCCAGGTCCGGCAGCTCGCGGGCGGCGAACTCGGATGCGGAGTAGATGGAGGCGCCGGACTCGTTCACCACAATACGGGCCAGGTTGAGGTCCGGGTAACGCTTGATCAGGTCAGCCACCAGCTTCTCGGTTTCCCGCGAGGCGGTGCCGTTGCCGATGGCCACCAGTTCGATCTTGTACTGCTTGCACCAGGCAGCCAGTTGCTCGATGGAGCGGTCCCACTGGTTCTTCGGGGCATGGGGGAAAATCGCGCCGTGACCGGCAACCTCACCGGTACCATCGATAATCGCCACCTTGACCCCGGTACGCAGTCCCGGGTCCAGGCCCAGGGTGGCACGGGGACCAGCCGGTGCCAGCAGCAACAGATCCTTGAGGTTGGCGGCAAAGACGTTGATGGCCTCGGCTTCGGCGGTTTCACGCACCTGCGCCATCAGGTCGGTTTCAATCTGGGTCGACAGCTTCACCCGCCAGGTCCAGCGCACCACGTCCGACAGCCACTTGTCGGCAGCACGGCCGTTGTCACGGATGTTCCAGTGGCCAGCGATACGCTGCTCGGCCGGATGCGACTGACGGCGGTCGTCTTCGCCCTCACCCACCACAATGCTGTAGGTCAGGATGCCCTCGTTACGCCCGCGCAGGATCGCCAGGGCCCGGTGGGACGGCACCTTCTTCAGCGGTTCGACATGGTCAAAGTAATCGCGGAACTTGGCACCCTCGGTTTCTTTGCCTTCCACCACCGTCACCTTGAGCTGGCCCTGCTGCCAGATAAAGTCCCGCAGTTGTCCCAGCAGTTCGGCGTCCTCGGCAAAGCGCTCCATCAGGATATAGCGGGCACCGTCGAGGGCTGCCTTGGTATCGGCCACGCCGGCCTCGGCGTTGACGTAATCTGCCGCCAGGGCCTCGGGCTCGTTGGCAGGATCGTCATAGAGGGCGTCCGCCAGCGGCTCCAGGCCCGCTTCCCGGGCAATCTGGGCCTTGGTACGGCGTTTGGGCTTGTAGGGCAGGTAGAGGTCTTCCAGGCGGTTCTTGGTGTCGGCACTGGCGATCGCCGCCTTGAGTTCGTCCGTGAGCTTGCCCTGCTCGTCGATGCTCTTGAGGATGGCACCGCGGCGGTCTTCCAGCTCCCGCAGGTAGCGCAGCCGTTCTTCCAGGGTTCGCAACTGGCCGTCGTCGAGAGAGCCGGTCACCTCTTTCCGGTAACGGGCGATGAAAGGCACGGTTGCGCCCTCGTCCAGCATGGCCACCGTGGCGTCGACCTGCTGTTCACGGACTCCGAGTTCGTCGGCAATGCGCTGGGAAATACTGTTCATGCCACCTCTACTGATGCGTCAAAACCAAAGCGCAAAAATACAGGGCGTTATGATTGCAGGCAAGCCGCTTGGCTCTGGTTCTGCAGGAATTTGACCAGGTCGTCCCAGGGCATCGGGCGGGCGAAATAGTAACCCTGGATCTCATCACAGTGCTGCTGACGCAGGAATTCAAGCTGTCCTTCGGTCTCCACACCCTCCGCCACCACGCTTATCTGAAGGCTGTGGGCCAGGCTGATGATGGCACGGATGATGTGCTCGGCATCGGCGGTGTGGCCCAGGTCCTGGACGAAGGATTTATCGATCTTGAGCAGCGAGATGGGTAGGTGCTGGAGGTTGCTGAGGGAGGAAAAACCGGTGCCGAAATCATCGAGGGCAAAGCTGACACCCAGCTGGTTCAGCTCCCGCAGGCAACGGCGGGCGTAGTCCAGATCGTGCATCATCGCGCTTTCGGTCAGCTCCAGTTCCAGCAGGCTGGTGTCGACGTTGGCGTTGTAGATGATGCGGAAGATGGTTTCGGTCATCTTGCGGTCATGGAACTGGCGGAA
Organism: Marinobacter xestospongiae; assembly: GCF_023156385.1. GTDB lineage: Bacteria > Pseudomonadota > Gammaproteobacteria > Pseudomonadales > Oleiphilaceae > Marinobacter > Marinobacter xestospongiae. Next base: position 68,771 of record NZ_JAKZAK010000019.1, on the reverse strand, counting down.
CGACAGGTTAACCGCAAACACCAGCCCCGGGTGGCCGAGGTCCGTCGCCTGTTTCAGCCGTTCGCAGGCCTGCTCAATCACCCAATAGCCGATCGGTACGATCAGACCACTGCGCTCTGCGGCAGGAATAAACTCATCCGGCCGTACCAGCCCCCGCTCCGGGTGATTCCAGCGGATCAGGCACTCAACTCCCCGCACTTCTTCCGTGGCCAGGTCGATACGGGGCTGGTAGTACAGCTCCAGCTCCTGACCCCGCAAGGCATTGCGCAGGTCCGCTTCCAGCCGCAACTGGTAGCCGGCGCTGATGTGCAGCTGCTGGTCGTAGAAGCGGTAACTGGTGCCGGGATCACGCTTGGCCTCGAACATCGCCCGATTGGCCCGGCGCAGCAGGTTCTCCGGCGTTTCCCCGGCTTCCGGGTAGGTGGCGACGCCGACGCTGGCACTGACCATCACGGTCTGGCCGGCGACGGTCAGCGGTTCATCCAGGCTGCTGACCACCTTGCGGATAACCTGGGTCACATCCAGCGAATCCTCCACCTTTTCGATGATGATGGCGAACTCGTCACCGCCGATACGCATCAGCGAATCCACCCGCCGCAGGCTGCTGCGCAGGCGTTCCGCCAGTTTCAGCATCAACTGGTCACTCTTCTGGTAGCCGAAGGACTCGTTCAGGGTGCGGAAGTCGTCAAGATTGATGTGCAACAGCGCCAGCCGGTGGCGGCCCCGCTCGGCCCGCAGCAACGCCTGCTGCAGGCGATCGAAAAATAGATCCCGGTTGATGAAGCCGCTGGCCACTTCCCGCCGCAGCTGGCCCTGTTCCGCCCGGCCAAGCTGGCTGCGATACCACAGACAGCGTACCGCCCTACCCAGGGACCACTGGTTCAGCTCACTCTTGCAGAGGTAGTCGGCGGCACCATGGCGCAACAGTTCGGGGGCTCGGTCGGCGGCGTGGTCGGCGCTGATGGCCAGCACCGGACGGTCGTGGCCGGAGACGGCCAGATACTGCAGGAAGGCCTCGCCGGACCCACCATGGAACACGCAATCCCAGAGAATGATGTCAAACTGGGCGTTGCGTAGCAGGTCCTCGCAGTCCACCAGATCGGGACACCAGGTGAGGTCCACCTCCAGTTCCGGCTCGCGATCCAGCAGGGCGCTGTACCAACGGAACTCTACGTGCTCGGGGGTGAGCACCAGAATGCGTACCTGGCTGGCGCTGGCAGATTCTTGTGGCGGTGTCATACCGGATGATCCGTTCCCATGGCAGTTCAATGCTCCGACAGGCGCGGGACAGCAACAGCCAGGACCTTCGGAAACTCCCTATCTAGAATAGCTGAAAGCCGAACAAGGTACAGCAACCCAGGCTGGTGTAGAATATCCGATCCCGTTTTCACTCCCCAGGTGCCCTGTGTCCAAGCTCAACCCCCGTCAGCGCGAAGCGGTTCACTACGTCGACGGCCCCCTGCTGGTTCTGGCCGGCGCAGGCAGTGGCAAGACCAGCGTGATCACCCGCAAGATGGCCTACCTGATTGAGGAAGTGGGCATTCCCGGACGCCACATCGCTGCGGTCACCTTCACCAACAAGGCCGCTCGGGAAATGAAGGAGCGGGTCACCCGGCTGGTAGACCGCAAGCTGGCCCGGGGGCTGACCGTCTCGACCTTCCATAACCTGGGACTGAACATGATCCGCGAGGAGCATGCCCACCTGGGTTATCACCCCGGATTTTCCCTGTTCGACGCCGAAGATGCCAAGGCCCTGCTGCAGGACCTGATGATGAGCGACGGCAGCGCTGAGGCCGGAGACGAGGTGGGCGAGGTTCAGATGACCATCTCCAACTGGAAGAACGCCATGCGCCGCCCCGGCGACGCGCTGAGCCGGGCGGCGGATGAGCGCGAACAGCGGATCGCCCTGATTTACGGCAAGTACACCGAGTACCTCAAGGCCTACAACGCGGTGGACTTTGACGACCTGATCCTGCTGCCGGTGCAACTGTTTCGCGAGTACCCGGACATTCTCGCCAAGTGGCAGCGCAAGATCCGCTACATGCTGGTGGACGAATACCAGGACACCAACATCTGCCAATACGAGCTGGTCAAGCTACTGGTAGCCGACCGCGCCGCCTTTACCGTGGTGGGCGATGACGATCAGTCCATCTACGCCTGGCGCGGCGCCCGGCCGGAAAACCTGGCGCAGCTCAAGGTGGACTTTCCCAGCCTGAAGATCGTCAAACTGGAGCAGAACTACCGCTCCACCAGCCGTATCCTGCGCTGCGCCAACACCGTCATCGCCAACAACCCCCACGAGTTTGAAAAAGCACTGTGGAGTGACCACACCATTGGCGAGGAAATCCGCGTCTTGCGCTGTCGCAACGAGGATGCCGAGGTGGAACGGGTGGCCACCGAGATCATCGACCAGAAACTCAAGCAGGGCCTGGAGTGGCGGGATTTCGCGGTGCTCTATCGGGGCAACCACCAGGCCCGGTTGCTGGAGATGAAACTGCAGGCCTACCAGATTCCCTACCGCATTTCCGGCGGCCAGTCGTTCTTCTCCAAGAACGAGATCAAGGACGCCATGTCCTACCTGCGACTGCTGGTCAACCCGGACGACGACGCCGCCTTCCTGCGGGTGGTGAACGTCCCCCGCCGGGAAATCGGCCCACGCACGCTCGAGCAGCTGAGCCACTACGCCCGAAGCCGCAATGTCAGCCTGTTCCGCGCACTGGGCGACATGGGGGCGGAGACCCACGTCACCGAAAAGGGCCTGGACCGGCTGCGGCGCTTCGCCCACTGGGTCGACACCATCTGCCGCCGCATCCACGAGGAAGACCCGATTCCGGTGATCAAGCAGCTGTTCACCGACATCGAGTACGAGGAGTGGCTGCATCAACACGCCAACACCCCCAAGCAGGCGGAACGGCGGATGGCCAACATCTGGTACCTGGTGGACTCGATCCAGCGCATGCTGGACGACGGTAAGGGCACGGCGGATGAACTCGGCATCGAAGATGCCATCAGCAAACTGATCCTGCGGGATATGATGGAACAACGCGAGGAAGAGGACGACAGCGACAAGGTCCAGTTGCTGACCCTGCACGCCTCCAAGGGTCTGGAGTTCCCCCACGTCTACATCATGGGCCTGGAGGAAGAAATCCTGCCCCACCGCGCCAGCATCGAAGAAGGAAACATTGAGGAAGAGCGCCGGCTGATGTACGTCGGTATCACCCGCGCCCGGGAAACCCTGAGCCTGACCTACGCCGCCCAGCGCAAGCAATACGGCGAAAAGATCGAGACCATCCCCAGTCGCTTCCTCGATGAGTTGCCGGAAGAGGACGTGATCTGGGAAGGCACCGGCGACCTGGATCAGGAAGCCAACCAGAAGAAGGGCAAAGCCACCCTGAGCGCACTGCTCGGGGATCTTGAGGGGTAAAACGAAAAAGCGCCGGAACGTGAAAACCAAAACAACAAAAAAGGGGTCGGAACGTTGGTTCCGACCCCTTTTTTGTCCAGCTAACTTCGGCCCGCACCGGGCAGGCCGATTGAGCCGTTGTTACTTGCTCTGCTCGACCATGTACTCAACGGCAGCCTGGATTTCTTCATCCGGACAGCTGGCGCAGCCGCCCTTGGCCGGCATGGCATTGAAGCCGTTGATGGCGTGGCCAATCAGGGTGTCCAGCCCCTTGTCGATGCGAGGTCCCCAGGCACCAGCGTCACCCACAACCGGAGCACCGGCGGCACCCGTGGCATGGCAGGCCGTGCACACAGCATTGTAAACTGCATCACCGGAACGTGGGCCAGAGCTGGCAGACGCCGCGGGTGCGGGAGCCGCCCCACACTCATCATCACCCTGCAGGCAGATTTCGCCCACCGGCGCGATACGCGCACGGATATCGTCTTCGACACTTGCCAGGGCGGTACCAGCTGACAGACCCAGACTGAGCAGCACGACAGCCAGTGCGCTCGCCAGAACGTTCTTCATCTTCACAATGCACCTCGCATCAGAGCGTTATAATATTCTGCCGCGCATTATAGCGATTGCGGGCTGGCAAAAAAACCAACAGTCACGGAAATATGGAGCCAACCATGTCCCAGATCAGTTCCCGGCATCAGGCCACGTCCCCGCCCCAGCCATCGCCCTGGCGTAAACGCCTGCTGCTGGTTGAGTTCGGCGCACTGGCGCTGCTGGTGGGCTCAATGGCCCTGCTCGGTCAGCAGGGCCAGGCCAACGACCCGGTCCATCCGGGCTGGCTGCTGATCCCTGCGGCCGCCAGTCTGGCGGTATTCGCCAGCTTCATCGGGCTGATGTACCTGCGCTGGGTGGCCAGCGCCAGTCCCGAGCGGCGCGGCCGCCACCAGCTGGTGTTCGGCCTGCTGGCCCTCACCCTGCTCGGCGTCTGGGGCTATGGCATCGCCCAGACCTGGTTCAGCATCCAGGGCTGAACCAGGGCGCCACCCAGACTCACCGGGGGACAGGCCACTCTCGCCGATGACTCAGGCCTGACCGATTTCGCCGTTCAGTCGTTCCATGGCGGCCAGCAGTTCGTCGGTCTTGGCCTGCATCAACCCGCGATCGGCACGGGCCTCCACGTTCAGCCGTACCACCGGTTCGGTGTTGGACATACGCAGATTGAAGCGCCAGCGATCAAATTCCACACTCAGCCCATCGACGTGGCTGACAGACAGCGCGTCGGCGCCATACTGCTGCTCAATCGCAGCAATCACCGCCGGCGGGTTGTCGATGGTGCGATTGATTTCACCACTGGCCGGGTAGGCCTCAATGCGGGCATCAATCAGTGACGACAGGGTCTGGCCGGACTGGCACAGCCGCTCCGCCACCAACAACCAGGGGATCATGCCACTGTCGCAGTAGGCAAAATCGCGGAAGTAATGGTGGGCGCTCATTTCGCCGCCGTAAACCGCATCCTCATCCCGCATCCGCTGTTTGATGAAGGCGTGGCCGGTCTTGCTCTCGATGGCCTCGCCGCCGGCGCTGGCCACCAGGTCGAGGGTGTTCCAGGTCAGCCGCGGATCGTGGATCACCTTGCCGCCGCCGGTCTTGCGCAGGAACTGGTCCGCCAGCAGGCCAACGATGTAGTAGCCCTCGATGAAGCGGCCGTTCTCGTCGAAGAAGAAGCAGCGGTCGTAGTCGCCATCCCAGGCAATGCCCATGGCCGCGCCGTGGGCGATCACCGCTTCGGCGGTGGCGGCGCGATTGTCTTCCAGGATCGGGTTGGGCACGCCGTTGGGGAAGGCGCCGTCCGGCTGGTGGTGTACCTTGATGAACTCAAACGGCAGGCTCGCTTCCAGCGCGTCGATCACCAGCCCGGCACCGCCGTTACCGGCGTTGACCACAATCTTCATCGGCGCCAGTGAGCCGGTGTCGATGTACCCCAGCAGATGGGCAACGTAGTCCGCCATCACCGCCAGCGACTGCACCTTGCCCCGCTCCGCCGCATCCTCGAAATCGCCCGCTACCCGGTCACGGATGTCATTGAGGCCAGTGTCGGAGCTGATAGGCCGGGACTCCGCAGCCACCAGTTTCATGCCGTTGTGATCTTTGGGGTTGTGACTGGCGGTGACCATGATGCCGCCGTCCATACCATAGTGGCTGGTGGCGAAGTACACCTGCTCGGTGCCGCCCAGACCGATGTCATAGACATCGGCGCCGGCCGCCACCAGGCCAGCGGTTAGGGCCTCGGCGATGGCCGGACTGGACAGCCGGATATCGTAACCAACGATCACCCGACGGGCGCCGGTGACGTCCACATAGGCTCGGCCGATACGTTCCGCCAGTTCGGGGTTCAGTTGCTCGGGCACACGACCACGCAGGTCGTAGGCTTTGAAACAGGACAGATCCATTTCAGCAGGTCTCCAGGCTTGCCCGGAAGGGCATGGGTGATCGGAGCCGCCATTCTAGCGGTATTTGCCGGGCCGTGCAGGGCAGGAAGTGTCGAACAGGAAGTGCTCGAACAAGGAGCGTTCGAACAGAAAGCACTCGAAGAAACGATGTGACCGGGAGCAAGCCGCCATCTGAAACGAAAACGCCCGGGCTGACAGTGTCGGCCCGGGCGTAAAGGGGCAGTAAACGGCCCCCAGTGTCCCGTCTGGTTAATTCGTTAACTGACTGCTTGTCTCTGAGGGTTCTGACCAAGGCGCCGCTGTGCCGATGTGGTGGTTCCACATCAAACAGTGGCAACACAGGCTCAGAGCCCTCAGAGACAAGCCCTTCGGGCGCCACTGACAACCCGAATAGCGTCGTTGTACTGTCTCGATTTGGAACCACCAAACCGTCACCAGCACGCCTAGCCCTTCGGGTTGTCAGCGGCTCAGTAAGTCAACGAATTAACCAGACGGGACACTAGATCCTTACTCCGCCGCGCTGGACTGGAGCTGGACGTAGTTCTGGATGCCCATCTGGCTGATCAGCTCCATCTGGGTTTCCAGCCAGTCGATGTGCTCTTCTTCACTGTCGAGAATGGAGCGGAACAGCTGACGGCTGGTGTAGTCTTTCACCTGCTCACAGTAAGTGATCGCTTCGATCAGATCCTCGTGGGCAGTCTGCTCCAGCTTGAGGTCACACGCCAACATTTCCTCGACGTTCTCACCGATCAGCAGCTTGTTGAGGTCCTGCAGGTTGGGCAGGCCTTCGAGGAACAGAATCCGCTCGATCAGCGCATCGGCGTGCTTCATCTCGTCGATGGATTCTTCGTATTCCTTTGCCGCCAGCTTGGTGATGCCCCAGTCCTTATACATCCGGGAATGGAGGAAGTACTGGTTGATTGCAGTCAGTTCGTTGCAAAGCACCTTGTTCAGATGCTGGATGACCTTCTTGTCACCTTTCATTGCCGGGGTCTCCTCTCTCTCATGATCGGCCTGAACACTCAGGATAGACCGAACCACCGCAATAAAAAATCGCAGCAGAAAATACGTCTCAATCAGAGAGGTTTCAGCAACTTAGGAAGGCGCCGGAAAGGCAAGTGCCCCAGCCAGGCAAGCTGCGGCGGGGGTAACCGGACTCAGGCAGGCTGGGCCAGCATACCGGCGAGGGCGAGGTAGTCCGGCGTATTGATTTCGCGGAGAATTTCCCGGGCGTGGCAGGCACAGCGACCACATTGACGACCGACCCCGAGCTCCTTGCCCAACTGGCGCATGGAACTGACACCGTTCTCAGCAGCTTCGCGAATGTCGCGGTCGGTCACACCGTGGCAGAGGCAAACGTACATAGTCAAAAACTCTCGGGACGATCAAACTTAGTGATAATTATTGTTATTCACATGCCCGAATGCAAGCTTTTTCTGCCCGAAAAATGAACGTTTTCCAGCGCCTCTATAACCCCTTGCCCTGACTGCTTTTTTCAAATCGCCCTGCGGTGACCGGCAGGCAGCGAATGCCCCCCAGCCGCCGGACATGACATGACATGACATGACAAGGCAAGGCAAGGCAAGGCAAGGCAGCATCAGGGCAGATGGCGACGGGTCAGGTTGCACGCGCCATTGTCTGTCACCTCCACATTGTCCTCGATGCGGATACCACCGCAGCCCCAGAGTTCATCGATCAAGCCGTGGTCGAGTTGGCTCCCCAGCCGTCCCTGCATCACCGGTTTCAACAGCGACGGGATGAAGTACAACCCCGGCTCCACCGTCACCACCATGCCCGGCTCCAGCCGGCGGGTCAGACGCAGGAACGGCGCGTCCTCCGGCGGCGGCACCGGCCGGCCACCCACATCGTGCACCTGCACTCCCAGCATGTGGCCCAGGCCGTGGGGGAAGAAGGCCCGGGTAATGCCTTCGGCGACCTGGGTTTCCTCATCCAGCCCTCGCACCAGACCGGCGGAAGACAACAGCGCCGCCAGCCCCAGATGGGTCTTGCGGTGCAGCTCAACGAAGTCCATGCCCGGCACCACCGCATCGCACAGGCGTTTCTGCAGGGATTCCACCCCCGCCACCAGAGCCTGGAACATGCCCTCCCCCGGCGCCGCAGTGGTCCGGGTAATGTCGGAACCATAGCCACGGAAACGGTAGCCGGCATCAATCAACAGGCTACGGGGCTGTTGCGGGCGCACGGTGTCGTAGTACTGGTAATGCAGGATGCCGGCATGGTCGTTGAGGCCGATGATGCTGTGATACGGCGCCTCGACTTCCCGCTGCGCGGTGGCCTGCTGGTAGGCCAGGCTGATTTCAAACTCACTGGCTCCGGCCAGGAAGGCCTCGCGTGCCGCCCGATGACCATCGGCAGCACGGGCATTGGCCAGGTCCAGACATTCGATTTCGTAACCGGTCTTGAGGATCCGGGTGGCTTCCAGATCCGCCAGCAGGTCGGCAGGATTGTGCGTCCCCGGCAGATCCGTCAGCGCTGCCGGATCGCCGATCACCGCCAGTTGGCCAAGGCCGTCCAGTGCCGGTGGCCGGCGCTCCGGTGAGGCGGTCAGCTCCAGCTCCCGGGCCCAGGGTTCGTCCGGCAGCGAGGCCGTGGCGTGCCAGAAATCCACCGGGGTATACAGCTGCAGCAACGCTTGGCGGCCAGGGCGAATCAGCAGCCAGCTGTGTTCCACATCGGTCAGGCCGGTCCAGTGCACGAACGGCCCAAACCCCTGAAAGGCATACCCGTGATCGTCGGCGTAGCGCATGGGCGCGGCACCGGAGGCGATCAGCAGGGCATCGTAGCCGTGGCTCTCAAGGGCGTCGCTGTAACGCTGCTGCAGCGTCTCAAGATGCAGGCATTGTCGGGCGTGGCGTTCCTGTTCGGGCATAGTGGTCTTCCAGTTCGTTCCAAAGGGTGGCGAGGCCGTCGCTGCGGGGCGTTCTCAGCCGCACCAGGCGGATTTCCAAGGCGATGTCCCAGCGTTCGTCGCCGGCGCGCACCAGCCGGCCATAGTGTTCACTTTTTTCGGTCACCCGATGCGGCAGCCAGCCCATGCCAAAACCCTGGGCCACCAGGGTCTTCACGCTGGAAGAGTGGGCGCTCTCGTTCAGTGGCAACAGATGGGCCGGCGGGCGACTGGCGGCAGTCCGGGCGGCCACCGCCGGCGCGATGAAGCCCCGGGGATGGTAGGCGATCACCGGCACCGGCTGGTCTTCGGTGCCCGGCAGGGTGAACCGGGGCTGGCCCTGGTCATCCGCCACCGACAACGGCACCGCACACTCACTGGCCAGGGTCAGCCACTGGTAATAGTCGCTGTCCCAGCGCTCCTGCCAGGGCAGCTGATCGTGCCAGTAGCACAGCACCAGGTCGCAGTCGCCGCTGTCGAGGGCATCAAAGAAGTCCTCCCCCAGCCAGTTGGTGGCTTTGAGGTTGAACTGCAGGCGCTCTTCCAGACCGGTTTCCGCCAGCCAGCCGGCAAAGAAATGGGAGAACAGCGCCTGGGTCGCGCCCACACTGAAGCGGTTGGAGGCCTCAGACTCCAACTGGGCGATGCGTTCCCGGGTGTCCCGCACATCGCGGGTAACCCGCTCGCACATCTCACGAAACACTTCGCCAGCCGGCGTCAGCGACAACGGCAGGGTCTGGCGGTCCACCAGGGTTGTGCCCATGGTTTCTTCCAGCAGCTTGATCCGTCGGCTGAACGTCGGCTGGGTTACATGCTGCAGCTCGGCTGCACGGGAGAAATGACGCGTCCTGGCCAGCGCCAGGAAATCCTCCAACCAGCGTACTTCCATGATGTCCTCTAACCAATCAAGACCTGCGCCCGACAGGGACGCCTCTGAGCACCCACCCTACGAGCTTCTCAGCAGCATAGTTCACTGCCGAGCGCGGGGCTAAAGGCGTCCTTCTTCAACGGCGTGACAGGCTACCTGACCACCACCGTCGGTGGCGATCAACTGCGGTATCTCCTGACGACAGCGGTCATTGGCGTACGGACAGCGGCCATGGAAGACACAGCCACTGGGCAGTTCCACCGGCGTTGGCACCTCGCCATGCAGGCGGATATGGTTGGGACGGTCGTCTTCCAGCCGCGGGATCGCCGACAGCAGCGCCTGGGTGTAGGGATGCCGGGGCGAGCTGAACAGCGTGGCGGTGTCCGCCAGCTCACAGACCCGTCCCAGGTACATCACCGCCACCCGGGTGCCAAAGTGCTCCACCACCGCCAGATCGTGGGTAATGAACAGATAGGTGAGACCGCGGGATTCCTGGGCATCCATCATCAGGTTCAGCACCTGGGCCTGGATGGACACATCAAGCGCAGAGATCGGCTCATCGGCCACGATGAATTCCGGGTCCACCGCCAGCGCGCGGGCAATGGAGATGCGTTGGCGCTGACCGCCGGAAAACTCATGGGCAAAGCGTTTGCCCCAGTCCGGATCAATGCCCACCGACTGCATCACCTCGGCCACCTTGTCTTCCACCCCACTGGCTGACAGCTCGGGCTGGTGGAACCGGATCGGCTCTTCCAGGGTCTGGCGAATGGTCATGCGTGGATTCAGCGAGGCATAGGGGTTCTGGAAGATCATCTGCATCTTGCGGCGATACGGCAGTACCGCCTTGTGATCCAGATCGTCGATACGCTTGCCATCGTAATGGATCTCCCCCGCCGACGGCGACAGCAGCCCCATCACCGTCCGCGCCACGGTGGACTTACCGCAACCGGACTCCCCCACCACACACAGGGCCTCGCCCCGGGTGACGCTCAGGTCCACGCCGTTAATGGCATGAACGTGTTCCTGGTGCCGCTCAATGCGGCCATTGCGGAACCGGAGCTGATCGAGCAGCCCGCCGGACAGGTCGAAGCGCTTCTCCAGCCCGCGAATATCAACAAGTGTTTCCTGGGCCGTACTCACCGGTCTTCCTCCTGCAGGGACTGCTCCTGTTCAATCAGCTTGGCCACCTCATAACAGGCGACGTCGACGTTACCGGAATGGACATAGTTCGGCATTGACGTACGACACTGATCGGTCGCAAACGGACAGCGGGGATTGAAGGGACACCCGGACGGCACCCGACTCAGTGACGGCATCGAGCCGGGAATCTGGTACAGCCGGGCCCCGGGCTCACCCATCTGCGGCAGGGCGTTGATCAGGCCCTGGGTGTACGGGTGCTGGGGATCGTTGATGATCTCCCGGGTCGGCCCCTGTTCGATGATTCGGCCGGAATACATCACCAGCATGCGCTGGGTCACCTGGGACACCACCCCGAGGTCATGGGTGATCAGCATCAGCGCCACGTTTTCCTGCTCACACAGTTCCAGCAGCAAGGCCATGATCTCGGCCTGAATGGTCACATCCAGCGCCGTGGTGGGCTCATCGGCAATGATGATCTCCGGGTCCAGCAGCAGCGCAATCGCGATGATCACCCGCTGGCGCATGCCCCCGGACAGCTCGTGGGGGTACTGGTCCAGGCGCTTGTCCGGCGACGGGATCTGCACCATCTGCAGTTTCTTCAGGGCGATGGCGCGGGCATCCCGGGTACTGATGCGACGGTGGGCCTTGAGCGCCTCCACCATCTGGGTCCCGATGGTGAGTACCGGGTTCAGTGTCATCATCGGGTCCTGGAAGATCATGGCGATGCGATTGCCACGGATCTTGCGCAGCTGTTTGTCGCTCATCGCCGCCAGGTCCTGCCCTTCAAACAGGATCTGCCCCCCGGCAATGTAGCCGGGCTTGGCAATCAGGTTGAGGATGGAGAACGCCGCCACCGATTTGCCGGCACCGGATTCCCCCACCAGGCCCAGCCGCTCCCCCTTGTCGAGGGAGAAGCTGATTTTGCGCAGCGCCTGCAGGTCGCCGCCGCGCACCGCGAAGCGGACATCAAGGTCTTTTACATCCAGCAGTGCCATGGTTACCCCTTGTACAGCCGTGGGTTCAACACATCCCGCAACCAGTCACCCAACAGGTTGATGACCAGCACGAGCACCACCAGCACCAGACCGGGGATCAGGGTGATCCACCAGGACCCGCTCTGGATGTAGTCAAAGCCGGATTTGATCAGCGAGCCCAGCGACGGCTGGGTCTCCGGCATGCCCAGGCCGAGGAACGACAGCGCCGCCTCGGAAATGATGGCATTGGCGATCTGCACCGTGGCGATGACGAAGATCGGCGACAGGGTGTTGGGCAGAATATGACGGAACATGATCCGCGGCGTGCCGAAGCCCATCACCTTGGCGGCATCGACATATTCCTTTTTCTTCTCCGCCAGCACCGAGGCGCGCACGGTGCGGGCGATCTGCGGCCATTCAGCGATGCCGATGATCAGGATCAGCAGATAGATGGCGATTTCGCCAAACATCAGGTTGCCGAAGCTGGCCTTGAAGATGGCGCCGACAATGATCGCCACCATCAATGTGGAGAACGACAGCTGAACGTCGGCGATGCGCATCAGGATGGCGTCGACCCGACCACCCAGGTAGCCCGCCAGCAGCCCGAACAGAATGCCCAGCAGCGATTGCAGCACCACGGCGCCGAAGCCGATCAGCAGCGACACCCGGGTGCCGTAAAGAATGGTGGACATCAGGTCCCGGCCCTGGGCGTCGGTGCCCAGCGGGAACGCCGGATCACTGCCGGCCAGCCCCGCCGGCGGCAGCTCCGAGTTCATGATGTCGATCTGCGCCAGGTCGTAGGGATCGGTGGGCGCCAGCACCGGGGCCAGGAAGGCCGCCGCCACCATCGCCACAAACACCACCAGACTGACGATGGCGACCTTGTCGCGACGGAAGCTGTACCAGAGATAGGAGTCACGGAAGCGTTCCCAGCGGGACGCGGTTACTGCACTCATGCCTTCTTACCTGTCAGTTTCACGGTGGGGTTCACCAGGCCATAGATCAGGTCCACCAGGGTGTTGGTGATCACGAAGATCAGCCCCACCACCATCAGGTAGGCAACGATCAGCGGAATGTCACTGCGGGTGATGGCCTCCAGGAACATCAAGCCCACACCCGGCCACTGGAACACGGTCTCGGTGAGAATGGTGTAGGCCACCATGATGCCGATCTGCACCCCGCCGACGGTGATAACCGGCAGCATGGTGTTCTTCAGCGCGTGAAGGAAGTTGATCCGCGCCGGGGCAATGCCCTTGGCCTGGGCAAAGCGGATGTAGTCGCTTTGCAGCACTTCCATCATCTCTGCGCGAATCAGACGGATGAACAGCGGCAGCATGATCGACGCCAGCGACACCGCCGGCAGCAAAATGTGGGCCCAGCCGGTCTGGCTGAAGAAATTGGATTCCCAGGTACCGAACAGATGGGCCAGGTCATCGCCACGACCGTAGGACGGCATTCCGCCATCGGTGGAGAAAAACTCGTTGAGCCACTGGCCCCAGCCGGTATCGGCCGGGAACACCGTCACCTGCACCCCGATGGAGAACAGCTGGATCAGCACGATGGCGGTCAGGAACACCGGAATCGAGATCCCGACGGTGCTCACCCCCATAAAGAATTTCGACAGCCACGCCTTGGGCCGGATGGCAGCGTAGACCCCAATCGGTACCGACAGGAAGATGATCATCAGACTGGCGGCAATCACCAGCTCCAAGGTGGCCGGCAGGTGACGCAGGATCACATCCATGGTGGGCTCACCATAGAAATACGAGACCCCCAGGTCGCCCTGCAGGGCATTGCCGGCAAACCGGAGGTACTGGGTAACCATGGGATCGTTCAACCCCATCTCTTCCCGCAGGGCGTCACGTTCCTCATCGGAGACGGACATACCCACGAGTTCCTGAAGCGGATCGCCCAGGCCGTCCTGAATGGTGAAGCTGATCACACTGATCACGAACATCACCAGGATCGCCTGGGAAATGCGCTGAACCAAAAACGCTAGCATGGATCTGAAATTCCGGCAGTGGACTCACCCGCCAGCCCCAACGGGCCAGCGGGTCGGGAGGTTCCCGTTACTCGACGACCAGGTCGCCCAGGTAAGGGAAGTTCATGACGTTGAGGATCGGCTCGATGCGCACGTTCTTGCGTGCAGCCCAGGCCAGATCCTGCCAGTGCAGCGGCACAAAGGCGGCATCGTCGTACAGACGCTGTTCCACTTCCTGCAGCAGCGCGGTGCGCTTGTCGAGATCGGTTTCGACGTTGGCCTGTTCCACCAGGGCGTCGATCTCTTCGTTGCAGTAGTTGCCGGCGTTGTACTGACCGCGACCGGAGTCGGCATCGGGGCACATGGTGAGGAATTCGAAGAAGTTGGCACTGTCCTCGGTATCGGCGTGCCAGCCAATCAGCATGATGTCGGCAGCACGGGCATCGTACTCCGGCCAGTACTGGGCTTTCGGCAGGGTCTTGAGATCCACTTTGATGTTGATCCGCGCCAGCATCGCCGCTGCCGCCTGAGCGATCTTGTCATCGTTCACATAGCGGTTGTTGGGCGACATCATGGTGACGGTAAAGCCATCCTCATAGCCGGCCTCGGCCATCAGCTCCTTGGCCCGCTCAACGTCATAGCGCGGCTGCAGGCTGGGGTTGTGGCCCTGGTAGCCTTCCGGTGACATCTGCGCCGCCGGGGTAGCGAAGCCCTTCATGATGCGGGCGGCAATGCCTTCCTGGTTGATGGCATAGGCAATGGCCTGACGCACGCGGGGGTCCTGGAACGCCTCAACCCGGGACTGGTTGAGGTGGAACAGGATGATGCGGGTACCGCTCATGGTCACCAGATCCGTGTTGCTGTCACGACGGATACGCTCCAGATCGGTCGGCGGTACCGGGGCGATGAAGTCCACACCACCGGACAGCAGCGCGGAAACCCGGGTGTTGTTTTCCTTGATCGGCGTCAGCACCACCCGGTCAACGTTGCCCGGTGATTCGGAGTCCCAGTAGTTGTCGAAACGCTCAAACACCACTTTCACGCCCTGCTGGCGCTCAACCACCTGATAGGGACCAGTGCCGGACATGTTGCGGGAGGCGAAGGAATTGCCATGCTTGATCACCGCAGCCTTGTCGTTGCCGTTGGCGTCTTCACCGGTATAGAACTCGCTGTCCAGCGGGAAGATGTATGTTGCGGCATTGAGCACCAGCGGATAGGGTTCGTCGGTGACCAGCTCAAAGGTGTGCTCGTCGATCACCCGCAGCTCGCTGAACGGCCGGAAGATGGCCTTGTAATCCGGGCTGACTTTGAGGCGATCGAAAGTGAACTTGACGTCTTCCGTGGTCAGTTCGTTGCCGGAATGGAACTGCACGCCGTCCCGCAGGGTAAAGCGCATGGTACGATCGTCCACCCGCTCCCAGCTCTCTGCCAGGCGAGGTTCAAACTCAAACTCCTGAGTCCAGCGAATCAGCGGATCGAAGGCCATGTGGGACAGTTGCAGCATGCCGCCGGAGAGCTGCTCGTGGATATCGAGCGTGACCGGGTCGGCATCGTAGGCAAGCTTGATTTCGTGGGTCGTTTCGGCCGATACGGCCATCGGGGCAGCCGCCAGGGCGACACTCCCGAGCACAGCAGTCATCAGTTTTTTCATCGCGTGTTCCGTCGCTGTTATTGAGTTTTAAAAACGGTACATCCGCGCTTCAGCGGCGGATGCGATGCACACGAAGTTAGTCAGCTCTTACCCATACGGGCAATCGAAATAACGACACAGCCCCATACGCGAGGCGAATGACCCTTGCCCCGCAAGGGCTTGAAGGGCATCGACCCGGCGGACATCTCGAGCCGATCAGGCGCGAACATCCGCAAAAACCGTTATCGGGTGTACACTGGAGTCCCGTTTGGGGCCAACATTGAGGAAAGGAACCGACCATGGCACTGAAGGCCACCATCTATAAGGCAGAACTCAACATTGCCGACATGGACCGATCGCACTACGCCGATCACCAGCTCACCATCGCCCTGCATCCGTCCGAAACCGAAGAGCGGATGATGCTGCGCCTGGTGGCCTTTGCCCTCAACGCCAGCGACACCCTGGAATTCACCAAGGGCATCAGCACCGACGACGAACCGGACCTGTGGCAGAAAAGCCTGAGTGACGAGATCGAGCTCTGGGTCGACCTGGGCCTGCCCGACGAAAGCCGCATCCGCAAGGCCTGCGGCCGCTCCGACCGGGTGATTCTCTACACCTACGGCGGTCGCGCCGTGCCGCTGTGGTGGGACAAGATCCACGGTAAGCTCACCCGCTTCGACAACCTGGCGCTCTACAACTTCCCCCAGGACACCAGCACCGAACTGGCCGCCCTCGCCGCCCGCTCCATGCACCTGCAGATCACCATTCAGGATGGCAGCATCGGCATCAGCGACGGCGAACGCCACGTTCAGCTCGACCCGGAAGAACTGCCGCTGCGATAACCCACCGCAGGGGCTGGACAGACCCCGCTCACGCACGTATGATTGCGCACTCGAAATCGCCGTCCAACCACGGCATTTCTTCCGCCCGTAGCTCAGCTGGGCGGAAGCGGAATCAACGAAAGCGCAGCTTTCGTCCGCTGGAGCGGCCCTTGCGATGCAGCGCAAGGGACTGGCCCCTGAAGGGGGAGCGCCAAGCGCTCCATCCAGTGCGCCGCAAGCTGAGCCAGGCTGCCAACAGTCGAAGCTTGAATGATCCAGATAACCGCCCGTAGCTCAGCTGGATAGAGCGCTGCCCTCCGGAGGCAGAGGTCAGAGGTTCGAATCCTCTCGGGCGGGCCATTCTTACCATGTTTTCCCAGACCTCCAGCAAAACGCCCCTCGCCAGCGAAAGCCATGGATTCTTCAGTGCCAGCTTACGGCACGCAACGAATCACACCTCTACCGACAAACCAATCCCGCTTTCTTCCTGCCCACTGCCACTGTCGGGCCAAGAACTCGACCCCGCAGCTAGATTCTCCGACAATGAAAAACCCTGCACTCCACCCCAAAACGTCTGCTTGCCGTAAGTAAGCCCCAATGAAAAACGGCGCCCCGCAAGGCGCCGCTTTGCGGTCTGGCTTTGCGCTAGAACGTATACCGTGCACTCAGGGCGAACGAACGGCCCGGCTCCAGAAGCGTTACCACGGTGGGAAATTCATGCCCGTAACTGGCCCGGTCGGTGTAGGCCTCGTCGGTGAGGTTGTCGACGGACAGCCGCAGGGTCAGCGCCTCGACAGGACGGTAGTCGGCGTAGATATCCACTACCTGGTAGCTTTGCTGCTTGGCGTCGCCGCCGGCCACCTCGTTTTCCAGCGCAACCTCGGCGCTCATACCAAGGCTGGCTTTGGCTGACGGCAAGGCGAGAGAGCCATTCACCGTAATGATCTTGCCCAGCGGCACGGTGAAGTAGTTGCCGTCATAGGAAGTGGCTTCCTGACCATCCTTCTCTGACCGGATGTCGGAGTATTTGACGGACAGCGCTCCCCGCCCGTGCTGGTAGCCGGCGGCCACGTCAAAGCCTTCGATGTCGAAGTCGGCGAACTGATCGGGGCCACCACCCCAGCTGGGTGTACGGCCGTTCTCGATGCGGGTCTCATAGACATTGAACTCGCCGAAGAAGCCGTCTGCCTGGGCTCGCAGGCCAACGGTGTAGTTGCTGGACTCCACGGGCTTGACGTCGCCGTAGGCCCAGGCGCCGTTGAGGATGAAGTTTTCCGCCAGCGCCACACCACCCCAGACATCGGAGTAGCCCGCGTTGATGGAAACGTACTCGTTCAGGAAGACCTCACCGGAGAGGTTGGCGCTGACGCCGGAATCGTCATGGTCGGAGCCATCGACACCGGTAAATTGCTGGCGATCGTATCGCGCACCATAGGACAGGAACAGCCAGTCACCCACGGGCTGGCGAAGCTGAACAAAGGCGCCGACATTCTCGGCGCTTTCCTCCAGATCAGGGTCTCCGGCAAAACGGAAAATGGCAGAATCGTCGTAATAATCGACACCGGTGGAGATCGTGGCGAACGGAGTATGGAACAGGTTCTCGACACTGGCGGAATCACTCCCGGTGATGCCGTTGTAGACGAGGGTGACGTCAGGCGCGGTGAGGGGGACCTCCCGGGTTTCCAGGTCGGTTTCGTTCTGTGCCAGGGTGAACTTCGGGTTCCAGAGACCTTCCCCGCGATCACGGCTGTAGTTGAACACGGTGTTGGTGCGGGTCAGGTCGTACTCCCGGGACTCCGGTACCGGGCGGCCGGCCGTCAGGCCCCCAAAGTTGGCGCGGTAGGGTCGTTCAGAGTCGTCGTTCACCTGTTCATGGCTGAGTTCAAAACGGCCGACCCTGTCGTTCTCGTAGGCGATTTTTACCAGGCCGCTGAGCAGGGCCGGCGTGGAGTAGTTGACGGTGTCGCCGTTGCCGTCCTCGTAGTCATCGCCGTCCATATGCTTCACATAGCCCAGAAGCTCCACATCGCCGGCCCGACCATAAACAGAGCCGGAGGTGGTCAGTACCTCGCCGTTGCTGGCGTATCGTCCATCCACGAAACCACCAACGGTGCGGTCCGGCGCCAGTACGTCATCCACGTCAATGGTTTCGTACACCAGGCTGCCACCAATGGCGCCGGGGCCGTCGTCGGCCGGGGCCACGCCAGCGGAAGCCCGCACCGCCTTGAGCAGTGCCGGATCAATCAGGTTGGTGGCGTTGTGGTGGAACACCTTGTTGTTCTGACGGGCGCCGTCCACGGACACCGCCATAGCGGTTTCCTCAACACCGCGCACGTACACCTTCTGGTTTATGGCGATCGGGCCACCAACGGACACCGATGATTCTTCGCTGAACAGATCCTTCATGTCCTGGGGCTGCAGTGTTTCCAGTTCGGCCCGGCCGTAGTCCAGGGTGTCGGTGGGATTGACGTCAGTGGCCGCGGAGATCTGCACCGGTGGCAGCGAGGACACCTCGTCACTGCCCTGCACCTGCGGCTTCAGCAGAACCGAGTTGCTGCCGGTTCGCTCATAGGTCACACCCGTGCCCTGAAGCAGATTCTGTAACGCCTGCTCAGGGGTGTAGTCGCCTCTCAGGGGGGCCGCGGTCCGCCCCTCCAGCAGGAATGCATCGCCGCCGATATTGAGGCCGGTCTGCTCGGCCAGGCGGGTGATTGCCTGATCCAGGGGCTGGGCGGTGATGTTGACCGGGACCGTGGCATCCTGGGCCTGAGTCATGGCGGGTGTCGCCATGCCAAGACCAAGGGCCAATAGTGCGGCATGGAGGGGTCTGGCTTTGTGCATCGGAATGCTCCTGATTGTCATTCAGTGATGTTTTTACCGGTAATGACAATCGGGGCAGAGAATCGGGCAGTCACGACCCACAATTTTTTTCAGGGGGCTTCGTCCAGGTACACGACATAGGGCGGCAAGCCGCCGATGTCGATCTTCAGTGACGCGGCGAGCAGCGCCAGTGCCGCCTCACTGTCATCGGTGGGCAGCGCCCCGGTGAAGCGTCGGGAGCCAGAGGCCAGAGCGTCACTCAACATCAGCACGCCGGGATGATAATGCCCCAGCCGCTCAACCACGCTCTTGAGGGATGCGCCGTTGAAGATCAACTGATGACGACTCCAGTCCGGAGTGGCGGGCAAGGTTCCAGTGCCGGACTGGATGTCGACGCCCACCCTGGCCCACTGTCCAGCCGACAGCTGCAGTGATTCGTTGGTGCCCGGGCGGGTCACCCGCACCCGTGATTCGTACACGGTGACCCGGCTGTGGTCGTCGTGGTGCTGCACACTATAAAGCGTCCCAAGGGCTTCCGCCGACACGTTGCTGGTGGCAACGACAAACGGGCGCTCGGGGTCCGATTCCACATCCGCCAACACCTCGCCCCGGATCAGCTCGATGTGGAGCCGGCCCTGCTCGAAGTCCACGTTGACGGCGCTGTTGGTATTCAGCGTGAGTCGACTGCCATCGGCAAGCTGATAGCTGACCACTTCACCAACGTCGCTGCGGTAATCCGCCCGCCAGGTTTGCCAGGGCAGTTGCACGCCACAGACAGCCAGCAGCAGGCAAAGACCCACAGTGCCAAACGCCCGCCCAAGGCGAGATGGTGAAGGCACGGGGCTGGCCCCCGACCACAGTTGCTGCATTTGCTGGAACACGCGCGGATGTCTGGGGTCCTGCTCGAGCCACTCGCGGAATCCCGGGTCCCGGTTGAGATCGCCGGGGCCGCCCGCATCGAGATAGATCAGCCACTCGGCGGCCTGCTCCCGGATGGTATTCATCTCACTCATTGGCCGTGATCCCGGAAGTCATCGTAGAGGCGGGCGTGGCAGTGGACCAGGGCCCTGGCAATGTACTGTTTGACACTGCTCTGGGATACGTCGAGGCGTTCGGCTATCTCGCGGTAGCTCATGCCCTCGGTGCGGGCCCAAAGAAAAGCCTTACGGGGTTTGTCCGGCAGTTCCTCGGTAAGCATCATCAGCACCTGGTGCAGCAGATCCCGCGCTGCGACGATTTCTGCCGGCCCCTGCTGATTCTGGGTCTCAACGGTGTGGGCGACCTGGCGCAGAACGTCTGCCTCAAGCTGCCGGCGCCGATGGCGATTGATCATCAACCGGTTGGCGATGACCAGCAGGTAGGCCCTGGGCTCCTGCAACAACGACAGGTCCACGGTCAACAGGCGGAGGAAGCTGTCCTGGCTCAGGTCGCTGGCATCGGCGGGGCAGCCAAGCTTGCCCCTGAGCCAGTTCCGCAACCAGGGCTGGTGCTCCCGATAAAGGGTTTCTATCTCTCGGCCTGGATTCAGAGCACAGCTGTCGTGGGAATTGGGGTGGCCAGGGACCATGGGGACTACCACATCGTTATGACGAGACGGTAATGATAACTTTTAGCATTTAAACTAACAAGTAAGTTCGATTAACAATGATTTTCTCAGGCCTGCCGGCGGATTGACTGCGCAGATATGGCGATGTCAGGCCACGCTGCCCGCAACTGAGCGGTCATCCACCCAGTTTGCGGGACTTGGCCGGGTAGCGGTGGTAACTCCGCGCAGCACTACTGCGGGTCAAGAATTCCGATGGTCTCAGGGACAATCAGGCTGGCTTGATCGGCGACCAGGTTCACCTCCATCAGTTGCTCGCCTGACAGCTGCTCCAGTCGATCGACCTGTGCCAGGAACCGGTTGCGCTCGGCATCGCTTACAAGGCCTGCCGTGTAATCCTCAAGCTTGGCGATGTAGTCCGGGCGCTGCCATGGGGTATCGCCACCAGGGTGGGCATTGGCACGGGTTTTTTCGTCGGTGATCGTCTCGCCGTCTTTGGTGGTGATCGTCATGCGGCCGCCGTATGCCTGAACATTGGGGTCCTGATCGTGATAGAGATCTTCCCAGTGCTGATCAAACCGGGTCTCGATCTTCATCATCAGGCTGCGTAGAGCGACCTTCTCATCCGCTGTCATCTGGTAGGCGCGGTCCTTGTGGAATTCTCCGGTCTGGATACACCGTGCAATCGCGAACATTATGCTGTGGTCGAGCGTGCCACGCGGCGAATCGGGATCGATCTTCTGTGGATCATTCGCGTCTGTACCAATCACATGATGGGTATGGTGGCTGGTTTGAAGCACGATGTTTGCGATTTGCGCCATGTCGACGTTGCCGCTGGCATCCCGTGGCAGTTGCTCACGCATTTGCAGCGCCAGGTCAATGATCGCCTGTCCCTGGTATTCGAAGGCGTGCTGTTTAGGGTAGGTTTTGAGGATATTGCGCATCGGTGCCTGGGCGGGATCGTTCAGCTCAACCCTGTACACCGCCTCGGGGTTGTCCCGGCCATCCAGGAAGCGGCGGATGATGCTGTCCACCCCCTCATACACCGGATTCGGTCCTTTCAGATTGTGCATCGCATGATGCACGGCTTTGAGTGCGATTTCAGCGGAAAAGCCCGGTACGAATTCTTTCTGAGCACCGATATCCCCCTTACGCGACTGACGTGAGGAAATGGCGTTGTGCACAGCGAAGTTGATGGCGTGATACGCCTGCTCCGTGGACAGCCCCAGCATGGATGAAATGCCCGCCGCAGTGCCCGCCGCAATATGGGTAATGTGATCGACTTTGTGCTTGTGCAGACAGATGCCGGTGCCGTTACCGGTACCAACAAGGGCAACGTGCACCTCATACGCCACGATGATGCCACGAAGTAGATCCTCGCCGGACACACCCGCTTGCTGAGCCGCCGCAATAACGGGCGAGATGTTGTCGTCTGGATGGGAGTATTCCGCCGCCAGATACGTGTCATCATTGTCCAGAAAGCGGACCGCCACGGCATTGGCAAACGCCGCCGCCAACGGATGGAAGCCCCCTTTCAGCCCCCAGATTGTGGCCTTGCCGGCACCAGCAACCAGCCGCCCTTCGCCACGAGCCACCACCACGGCTCGCTCATTGGCGGCACCGAGGGCAATAGCGGCATTGTCAATGATGCGGTTTTTCGCCATTTCGACGGACGCCGCATCAAGCGGTTGTGACTTGGCCTGAGTGGCCAGCTCGGCCAGCTTCCATGCCAGTTGATCATGACGCGCAAGATCGCCGCTCTGGTTTTCTGCTCTGACACTGTGAATCGTCGTCGCCATGGAAATCTCTCCTTTGTTGAATTGAACAATAACGCCGTAGCGCTCATTTTGGCCGGAGCGCCGACAGCGGTTGCCGAAGCGAAGCTGCCACAGTATTGATGTTAATGATTTTCATGTACATTAGTATTCTCAAAAAGTAGTGTGCCGAGGCTGCCAAAATTTTCTCTTCAGTAACAGGGATCAAACCATGGATGCCAAACGCTGCGGGCGATCAGATTCCGCCCCAAAGTCCATCACCCAGCGCTATGAGAATGCACGCTCGGAACTGGCGATCGCAAGCCTGCCGCTGGTCTTCAGGGATACCACGATCAGGCAACTGAGGCACTTTATCGCCGCGGCTCTGGCGCTGCGCGATGCCTGCCACCACAACGGCGCACCCGAGCGGCCACTCGACGTTCTGTTGTGGTTGCGTCGTCGCCTGAACCAGGAAGCGAAAAATCCCGAGAAAGCGGAGCTGTTCCGTGCTCAGTGCCTGCGGGAAGCCAGCAACGTGGAACGCGAGATTGCAACCGCCAGCGTAACGATCAGCCAAGGCGGACTGACGATTCTGGAGTAACGGCTGTCTGGCCCGGCGGATTCGCTGACCGACTAAGGGAGCGCCAATAAAGGGCGGTGGGTTTCCAAACACAAGGAAATGTTATAACATAACACTTATAGCCTGACATCAGATCAGCACAGGGCGGTCGAGGCTCGGCCGCAAGCAGCGTCACCTGCGACCCTCTACCGCCCTGCCCCGCGGATACTGAACAGCCGTTTACCTCCATGAGATCGCAACAGCTTTAGCATGAACAAAGACCTGCCCGATGTTGCCAGCAACGAAACGTCGCCAATCCGCACCCCGCTGGAATGGGTCGGGATGAGCCGGATTGATCTGCCCCTGCAGCTGTCTGAACCTGGCTGCCCGGGACCGGTTCACGCCGTTGTGGACGCGCTGGTCAACTTGCCGGGGGTGACCGTGAAAGGCATCCACATGTCACGCATCTACAGCATGCTTGATCAAACATCGCGTCTGGAGACCGTGGCTCCCGGAGATCTCAGGGCGCTGCTGGAACGGATGATTGATAGCCATCAGGACTGCCATACCGATGGCGCACGGGTGGCCCTGGAATTCAGTCTCCTCAGCCGACGCCCGGCACTGCGTTCATCGGATCTGGCGGGCTGGAAAGCGTATCCGGTTCAGCTTGAAGCAAGGCTGGAACGGGGTTCGTTTTCACTGAGCGCATCCGTCCAGGTGGAGTACTCCTCAACCTGCCCCTGCTCGGCGGCCTTGTCCCGGCAGCTGATCGCCGATGGTTTCAGAAGCGCCTTTCCTGAAGACACCGGGCTCAAGAGTGAGGATGTGGCGGTATGGCTGGAACAGCATGCCACGCTTGCCACGCCCCACAGCCAGCGCAGCGAAGCCAGCGTGAGCGTGAACATTCCCGCCTCGGCCCGGGACTTCGGCTTGATGGCGCTCATTGATCAGATCGAGGCCATCCTGGCAACGCCGGTCCAGACCGCAGTCAAAAGAGTGGATGAGCAGGCCTTTGCCTCGCTCAATGGCCAGAACCTGATGTATGTGGAGGATGCCGCACGGCGCATCCAGAGCGCACTGTCCGGCCGTTACGACAACCTCCACACCCACGTTCGCCACCTGGAAAGCCTGCACTCTCATGACGCCGTTGCCGCCGCCAGTGCTGAGTATCAGGGGAGCCGCTGATGGCAACGGACAGGGTCCAGCTCTGCCCGACCCAGAGGCTGTGGCCGCCCTGCGGGATGACCTGAACGTTTCCCGGGCCCTGAAACGGCTGCATGAACTTTGCCATCGGCTGGAAGCCGCCGAAACGGATGAGCTGGCACAGGCGGCGGCGCGCACATTCCGGTCGTCGGCAGCCATGCTTGGTTTGCTGCAGCGCCCCGCACACCAGGCGGTCCGTGAGTTACGTGGAAAACACGCCGAATCCGACGCCGACCAACTGTCACCCGAGCGTATTGAGACGATGCTCCGCCAGCGGCAGGAGGCCCGTGATCAGCGCGACTTCGCCCGTGCAGATGCGCTGAGAACGATGCTGGACCAGAACGGTGCGCTGATTGAAGACACCCCCGAAGGCGCGCGTTGGCATCGGGCCGGAGACCTGCAGGGATGAACCATCCTGAGCGTCAGGATGTGGCCATAGTCGGCGCGGGCAATGCCGAGACGTGACAAATGCCATCGCAGCCCACCCATAAGGAGAACGCCTGATGATCCCTCAAAGTTACGAAGAATGGCGACACTGCATCACGGTGATCTGTGACCAGCGACTCACACGCCCCTTTATCGAAGCGCGAATCAGGGCGCTGAATACGCCAACAGATCACATGACGGCCAAGTTCGTCCAGCTGTATGGCGATGAACAGCGTGCGAGGACGCTCGACTGGTTCGAGCGCGCCAGACGTGAACTCTGAAAATCACACGATCAAGGAACCCCCGGATGATTCGCAAGAACCCTCGCGGCGACCTGCCTCAGGTTCACCCCGATGCCTTTGTCGATCCCACCGCCATCCTGTGTGGATTGGTTATCGTTGAGGCCAATGTTTTTATTGGGCCCTATGCCGTGATACGTGCGGATGAAATGGATGGCGATGGGCACATCGACCCGATTGTGATCGGAGCACACTCCAACATCCAGGATGGCGTGGTCATTCATTCCAAGTCCGGCGCCAGAGTGACCATAGGGCAACACACCTCCATCGCCCACCGGGCCATCGTGCATGGCCCCTGCACGGTCGGAAACGGCGTCTTTATCGGATTCAACAGCGTGCTCTTCAACTGTACGGTGGAGGACCGCTGTGTGGTGCGTCATAACGCCGTGGTGGATGGCTGCCACCTGCCCCCGGGGTTCTATGTCCGTTCCACGACGCAGATCGGCAAAAGCACCGATCTAACCTCCCTGCCCCAGGTTTCCGTGTCCGCCAGCGAGTTTTCCGAAGATGTCGCACGAACCAATAACGACTTGGTGCGTGGTTACAAGCTTATCCAGAACGAATTCTGAGTCGGGACCGGGAACCGTCACCATGAGCACAGCGACACAGCCCCTGCAACAGCACGCCGACCTTCTGGTTGTCGGCGGCACGGTCATAACGCCCAATGGCGCCGAAACGGCAGACATCGCCAGCCGCGACGGCCGCATTGTGGCCATCGGATCACTGCGGCACCGATGGACCGCCAGGTCGACGATTGAGGCGCAGGGGCTGCACATTTTGCCGGGCGTGATTGACAGCCAGGTCCATTTCCGCGAGCCGGGCCTGACCCACAAGGAAGATCTTGAAGCCGGAACCCGGGGGGCGGTACTGGGCGGTGTCACCGCAGTTTTCGAGATGCCGAATACCAACCCGTTGACACTGGGGCAGGCGGATCTGCAGGCCAAACTGGACGCAGCCAAGGATCGGAGCTGGTGTGATTACGCATTCTACATCGGCGGTTCCGGAGTCAACGCCGGCCAGCTTGAGCGACTGGAGGCCCTGCCCGGGTGTGCCGGTGTCAAAGTGTTCATGGGCAGTTCGTTTGGCGACCTGCTGGCGGACGACGACGCGGTGTTGCGCCGCATTCTGCGACATGGACGCCGGCGTCTGGCCGTGCATGCCGAAGACGAGGCCCGGCTGCGGCAGCGCAAATCGATTGTCGAAGCCAGCGGCGATGTCTGCCAGCACCCGCAATGGCGAGACGTCGACTCTGCGCTGCTGGCGACAAAACGCATCGTGGCCATGGCCGAGGAGGCAGGGCGTCGCCTGCATGTTCTGCATGTCTCCACCGCCGAGGAATTGCGATACCTGGCGCGGCACAAACGCCGGGTAACGGTGGAAGTGACACCGCATCACCTGACCCTGACCGCACCCGAGTGCTACCAGCGCCTCGGAAGCCTGGCGCAGATGAACCCACCGGTTCGGCAACAGCGCCATCAGGAGGCGTTATGGCAGGCGATTCGCGAGGGCATCGTGGATGTAATCGGCAGTGATCATGCGCCTCACACCCTGGCGGAAAAGGCACAACCCTATCCGCAATCCCCCAGCGGCATGACGGGCGTCCAGACCCTGTTACCGGTGATGCTGGATCACGTTCATGCCGGTCGCCTCAGCCTGCGGCGACTGGTCGATCTGACCAGTGCCGGGCCGGCGCGCGTATTCGGGATCGAGGGTAAAGGACGCATCGCGGTTGGGTACGATGCCGATCTGACGCTGGTCGATCTGGCCGCACAACGAACGATTGAGAACCGCTGGATTGCCAGTCGCAGTGGCTGGACACCTTACCATGGCAAAACCATCACAGGCTGGCCCATCCATACCGTCGTCCGCGGCCAGGCGGTTGTGCGCGATGAACAACTTGTCGGCAGCCCGTCAGGTCAGGCCATTGAATTTCTTGAAACCCCGGAAGGGCCTTCCGCTCCCTGTTAACAACACCATTTTGAGAGACGCCACCATGAAGACCGCCCCAACTGCCACTCAGGCACCAACACCGGATACGGTAACGTTTGCGACCAGACGCTCCATCGAACAGGTCGAGGAAGGGGTGGAACTGGCCCCCAGGTTCGACGCCAATGGCCTCATTACCTGCGTAACAACTGAAGCCGACACTGGCGAAGTGCTTATGCTGGGATACATGAATGAAGAGGCTCTGCAGAAAACCATTGCTACCGGCGAGGCCCACTACTGGAGCCGCAGCCGTGAAGTGCTCTGGCACAAAGGTGCAACCAGCGGCCTGGTACAGCGGGTTGTTGAAATGCGGATTGACGACGATCAGGATGCGGTGTGGCTGAAAGTCAGCGTGGCGGGTTCGGGTGCCAGCTGTCATGTTGGTTACCACTCCTGTTTCTACCGGAAAGTGCCGGTTGCAGGAGACAGAACACACTCAGACAAGCTGGAATTCGTTGAACGTGAGAAACGCTTCGACCCGGTTGCGGTGTATGGCGATGCCCCCAACCCCACCAAACTTTGAGGCGGAAGCAGCCGCCTATGGGCATCGGTTCCCGCTGTAAACCCGAGGCACCCGCGCCGTCACCCCGGTAAACAGGTGATAGGGAATGGTATCGCAGCCGCTGGCTACTTCCGTGGCCAGCAGGTTCTTGCCCCACAGCTCCACCTCGGTCCCGACATCGGCTTTGGTGAAATCGGCAAGGTCGGTCAGATCCACCGTCAGCATGTCCATCGAGACCCGCCCCACAATGCCGGTACGCTGGCCACTCACCAGCACTGGCGTGCCCTCGACCGCCTGGCGCGGGTAGCCATCCGCATAGCCGATGGCCACGGTGCCAACCCGGCAGCGGCGACTGGCGATGAAGCGGCCGCCGTAACCCACCTGCTCCCCCGGCTCCACCCAGCGGGTGGCAATGATCCGGCTTGTCAGTGTCATTGCCGGCTGCAGTTGGCGGCTGTGGGGATTCTGCTGCGCCAGTGGCGAGGCGCCGTACAGCATGATGCCGGGGCGCTGCCATTGCCGGCACGCCAGCTCATGAGCCAGCACACCGGCGGAATTGGCCAGGCTCAGCTCGACGCCCGCTTCGGTAAACTCACGCGGTAGCCGGGCGAGCTGCGCTGCCACGGAGATGCCTGGCGAGTCGGGTACATCGGCGTTGGCCAGGTGACTCATTACCACAATGCGGTCCACGTGAGGCAGCGCCTGCAGGCGGCGGAAGGCATCCAGCGCCTGCGCCGGGGTAAACCCGAGGCGATGCATGCCGGTGTCCACTTTCAGCCAGACCGAGATCGGCGAGGGCAGCACCGCCCGCTCCAGCTGTTGCAGCTGCCAGTCATGGTGGATGGCGCTCCAGAAGCCCTGACGGGAGATCTCCGGCAATTCCTCGGCGTCGAAAAAGCCCTCCAGCAGCAGCACCGGATGCGGCAGTCCGACGGCCCGGATCGCCAGCGCCTCTTCGATCGAGGCGGTGGCAAACGCGGTGGTCAGATCTGCCAGCGCACCGGTCACCTCCGCCACCCCATGGCCATAGGCATCCGCCTTGACCACCGCCAGGGTCCGCCCCTGCGGACGTAACGACGTCGCACACTGGAAGTTGTGCCGAATGCTGCCGAGGTCAATGTTCGCCGTTACAGGCCTGGCCATGGGATACACCTTCTGTTGTTCCGGGAGCCTGACCAACCGGTCAGGGTATTGGGAGATTCCGCGCTACAAGCCTCAGTTCACGTACCGGTGAATGGACAGGCCGTCAGTATCGATCTCGGTCTGCCGCCCGTTCACCACGTCACACAGCAGCCGCGCGGAGCCCTGGGACATGGTCCAGCCCAGGGTGCCATGGCCGGTATTGGTGAACAGATTGGCGATCGGCGTCGTCCCAACCACCGGCACACTGTCCGGCGTCATCGGTCGCAAACCACACCAGAACTCGGCCCTGCTGAGGTCACCGGCGCCCGGGAACAGATCCTGAATCACAAACTCCGTCGGTTTCCGGCGCTTCTGATCCAGGCTCAGGTCAAACCCGGCGATTTCCGCCGTTCCCCCCACCCGGATGCGGTCATCGAAACGGGTAACCGCCACCTTGAACGACTCATCCATCACCGTGGACTGGGGCGCCCTGGCAGGGTCAACAATGGGCAGGGTCAGGGAGTAGCCCTTGATCGGATAGATCGGCAGATCGAACCCCACCGGATTCAGCAGTGCGGAGGAATAGCTGCCGAGCGCCACCACAAAGGCGTCGGCGGTAACCTCCCCACGGGAGGTATGAACACTGGCAATGCGGTTCGAATCCCGGTTGAGCCGTTCGACCGTGGTGTCCAACACAAACTCGACGCCGATGGCCCGGCACTGCTCAGCGAGGGCGGCGGTAAAGCGGTTGCAGTCCCCGGTCTCGTCTTCCGGGAAGCGCAGCCCGCCAACGAACTTCTCCCGCACATTGGCAAGTGCCGGCTCATGCTGAATGCAGTCCGCCGGGCCAATTACCTCATGGCGGACACCGCACTGTTTCAGCGATTCAAGGTCCGCGCCGATGGCGTCCATCTTCGCCTGGTCCCGGAACAGCTCGATGGTGCCCTTGGCGCGATGATCGAACGCCAGCGGCAGCTGACGGATCAGTTCGTTCAGGCAGGTGCGACTGTACTGTGAGATCCGCAGCATCCGCTCCTTGTTGATGCGGTAAGCCTGCTCGGTGCACTGGCCGAGCATCTTGGTCATCCAGCGGGCGGTCCGCAGGTTGAACGATGACGAGCTGATCAGGATCGGCGCCATGTCCTGCATCGCCCATTTGATCGCCTTGAAAGGCACGCCCGGTGCGGCCCAGGGACTGGTGTAGCCGTAGGAAAGCATGCCCGCGTTGCCATAGCTGGTCTCATCCGCCACCTCTGAGCGCCGTTCAATCACTGACACCTCATGCCCGGACCGGGCCAGGTACCAGGCCGTCGAGACTCCGGCGACGCCGCCGCCCAATACAACGATCTTCATAGCTGCTCTCTCCTTCCGCCCCAGCGGGCACTGCAATATCAAACCTCGTTATCAGCTGATGGTAATGAATATTGACCAGTAAAAGTCTGCTTTATTTGACCAAAAACAGGGATAAATACTGAAAAATTAAAAAAATAAAGATTTAACCACTTTGCCAGATAATGACCAATAGCCAGCCGTCTCCAGTCACGGCCGTATCGCCCAGGCAGGCGTGAGGCTTCGTTCGACGGTAGGCAACCTTTGGCAGGACAGAACCGGTCAGGACGGGGTGGAAGACAGGAAGAAAGAGAGAAAGGTAGAAAGGAAGTCGCAGGAGATTCAGGGGCCCGAACCGCGACGGCGGGTGACGTCGCGGTTCGGCACCGGATCAGTCGTTGGCAGCGGCAACCACCGTCATTTCGACGAGGATTTCCGGACGCGCCATGCGGGCCTCGACACAGGCACGGGCAGGCTTGGGCAGCTCACGAACCCAGGCATCCCACACCGAGTTCATGGCGGCAAAGTCCTTCATGTCGCGGATATAGATGGTGACGGAGAGCATCCGGTCCATCCCGCTGCCGGCTTCCTCCAGCAGGCCCTTCACCTTCTTCAGGCATTCTTCGGTCTGTTTCTCGATGTCCCAGGATGCGTCGCCGGCGGTTTGCCCGCACAGATAGACCGTACCGTTGTGTTTGACGATGCGGCTCATTCTGTCGGTGGAGTGCACGCGTTGAATCTCTGACATGTCGCTCTCTTTCTGTGGTGGGTGGGTCAGCGGTGGATGGATCAGCGGTGGATGGATCAGCGGTGGATGGATCAGCGGTGGATGGATCAGCGGTGGATGGATCAGTGCGCCGCGATGGCACGGATCGATCTTCCGACCCTAATTCTAGCTTGCCCACGCCATGGCTATTTGTTTTATTACGGACGTATTCAGCGATAAAAGCTGCAATCCAACCCAGAATCAGTGGTAATCACTGCCTGCCAGCGTCCCGTGCAGTCACTAGCCACTCACTACCGAGGATGACGTTATGCCGATATCGGAAGGTCGCCGCAAGAAAGGCCTGGACCGCCTGGACCGGAAAATCCTGCTGGAACTGCAGAAGCACGGCCGCCTGAGCTACGTGGAACTGGCGGAGCGGGTCGGGCTCAGCGCCACCCCCTGCGTGGAGAGGGTGCGACGCCTTGAGAACGACGGCTACATCGAAGGCTACTACGCCCGCCTGAACCCCCAGCTATTGGGGTACTCCATGCTGGTATTCGTTGAGATCTCGCTCTCCTACCAGTCCCGCGACGCCTTCGAGAAGTTCAACGAGGCGGTCGAGAGCCTGCCGTTCATGCTGGAGTGCCACCTGGTGTCCGGTGATGCCGACTACCTGATCAAGGCCAGGATCACCGACATCTCCGAATACCGCGCCCTGCTGGGCGACATGCTGCTCAAGCTGCCCGGGGTCAAGAACTCGAAGAGCTATATCGTCATGGAAGAGGTGAAGGAAACGTTCGAACTGCCGATTGATGCGTACTGAAACGCCTGGCGGCGACCGGTTGGCAAACGGCCCGGAGCGGCGTATCAGCATTGGCATGAAAACTGTCAGCGTTTCTTCCGGGTTTTTCCCTGAACAGCTTTAAAGCGGGGGTTGGACTTGCAGATCACGTACAGGCGCCCCCTACGCTTAACAACCTGGCAGTCCGGGTGCCGTAGTTTGGCACTTTTCAATGAACTGAGTACTTGCATTATTGCATCTCCCTGCGCTTGTAGCGGTTCCTAAACCGGGCAATACGGCCCTCGGACTGAGCTTCCCTCTGTTTCCCGGTATAGAACGGGTGCGATGCGCTGGAGACGTCGATCGTCATATAGGGGTAGGTTTTTCCTTGGTACTCCGCCGTGCGCTCGGTTTGGAGCGTCGAGCCAATCACGATGTAGCTATCCGACGACGTGTCGTGGAACAAGACGTCGCGGTATTTGGGGTGAATATTCGGTTTCATTGAACAAATCCTCATCTGCATGCTCGCTGAAAAACAACGTTATAACATTACACAAACACAATCAATAATGATTATTAATTGCGATTGATGGTTGCCGTCTGGAGGCTCCCGGGCCTGCTGATCGCGAACGCACCGACAGGCTCTCCTCACAAGAGCAGTCAGGAAGAGGTGAAGGAAGCGTTCGAACTGCCGATTGATGCTTACCAAACGCTCAATAGCGCTGATGCCACTGTAGGAACTGACAGGTAGGCAGTCAGCGCAAGCTTTTGCTAGGTTGGGACAATTTTCAGCCACTCTCCCCGAGCACGCAGAGTATGACCACTGAGAACCGAACAACGCTGCTGATTTTCATAAAGTACATCGCGATATCCTTCTTGCTGCTCTTTTTGGCCAACTTTCTCTCGCACGAATTTCTTGAGAGCAGGCATCTGGATACTCTGACCGTTTTTGTATTTGCCCTAACCATGGCATTCGCCATCAACGAATCCTACAAAAAGGGCACAAGACAGCAGACGTCCAAAGCTTCTGACTGCCAATCACACCCAGAATACTGACAAGCGCAGCATGAGTGCCTGTCACCGGGCGTTCTCGAACTCAGACAGGGCCGTTGGCGTCGGTCAGATCAAAACTGCGAGCCAGGCGGATAAAGGCTTGCAGGTATTCGGTGTCACCGTCGCTTTCGCGGGACCCCAGGAAGATCTGTTTATCGACCCCCTGCGGTCCCATGCGCAGGGCAACCAGCGGCAGCTTCTGGCAGTACTCCTCCGCCAGCCACCGGGGCAGTGCCGCGACGCCCCGGCCACCGGCCACCATCTGTAACATGATGTCCGTTGTCTCAATGGACTTATGGCTCCTGGGGGCGACGGCAGCGGGGTTCAGAAAACGGGTGTAGACATCGAGCCGATCAAGCGCCACCGGATAGGTGAGCAGGGTTTCGGTGCGCAGATCCTGCGCAATGACATGCTCCCGGGTCGCCAGGGCATGATCGGCCGGCACCACCAGCACCTGCTCGTAATCGAACACCGGCTCAAACACCAGCCCGGGCCGGTAGAAGGGGTCCGGCGTGACCAGCAGATCAATCTCGAAATCCTGCAAAGCGCCCAGACCACCGAACTGGAATTTCTGCTTCACATCCACATCCACGTCCGGCCAGGCCGCCAGAAACGGCGAGACGATCTTCAGCAGCCACTGATAGCAGGGGTGGCATTCCATGCCGATACGCAGGGTTCCGCGCTCACCTTCGGCAAACTGCCTGAGCTTGGCCTCGGCATGTTCAAGCTGCGGCAGCAGACGGTTGGCCACATCCAGCAGAAACTCCCCCGCCTGGGTTAATCGCAAACGCCGCCCTTCCCGCAGCCAGATCGCGGTACCGGCGCTGAGTTCGAGTTTGCGCATGGTATGGCTCAGCGCCGACTGGGTGAGATGCAGCTGTTTGGCCGCGGCCGTCACCGACCCGTGATGATCGACGGCCTGAATGACCCTGAGGTGATTGCGTTCGAGCATAACCATCCATGAACAGAATTAATGAAATAGTGAAAATAAACCATTTTTCCTCATTTATAAACCTCGCTACGCTTCTCGCCTATCAAACTATTCATGGAAAAGGTGACGATCATGGCGTTGGTTCATAATTTGGGCTTTCCGCGCATCGGCGCAAAGCGCGAACTGAAATTTGCCCAGGAGGCATTCTGGAAAAGTCAGAGCTCCGAGGCGGAGCTGCTTGCCCTGGCAAAGGAACTGCGTGCCACTAACTGGCAAACCCAGGCGGCGCTGGACCTGGTGCCGGTGGGTGATTTCTCGCTCTACGACCAGGTGCTGGACATGAGCTTTACCCTGGGCAACCTGCCCTCCCGGGTTGAGGGCCTTGAAGGCAGCGAGCTGGACAGCTACTTCCGGGTTGCCCGCGGGCGCTCCGCCAACGACAGCGGTTGCAACTGCGTCCACGCCGGTGAGATGACCAAGTGGTTCGATACCAACTACCACTACATCGTGCCGGAAGTCACCGCGGAGACCACCTTTGCCCTCAATGCGGAGCGCCTGCTGAGCCAACTGGCGGAAGCCCAGGCCGCTGGCGTTAATGCCAAACCGGTGATTATCGGTCCGGTGACCTACCTGTGGCTGAGCAAGGAAAAGGACGGCTCCAACCGCCTGGACCTGCTGCCGAAGCTGTTGCCGGTCTACAGCGAGCTGCTGGAGAAACTGGCGGCAGCGGGCGCCGAGTGGGTACAGATCGATGAGCCGGCCCTGGTGACCGAGCTGGATGCCGACTGGAAACACGCGCTGGAGTCGGCCTACCACACCCTGAAAGCCACCCAGCCGAAACTGCTGCTGGCGACCTACTTCGGCACCCTGCAGGATCACCTGCAACTGGCCTGCAACCTGCCGGTGGCGGGTTTGCACGTGGATGCGGTCCGTGGTCGTCAGGAGATCGAGAAAGTGGTTGATTGGCTGCCATCCCACAAGGTGCTGTCCGTTGGCGCCATCGATGGTCGCAACATCTGGAAGACCGACCTCAACGCCGCGCTGGAATGGCTGACGCCGATTGCCGAGAAGCTGGGTGACCGACTGTGGCTGGCTCCGTCCTGTTCCCTGCTGCATGTGCCGGTGGACCTGGACAGCGAGGCCAAGCTGGATGACGACATCCGCAGCTGGCTCGCTTTCGCCAAACAGAAACTGGCGGAGTTGACGGTGCTGACCCGCGCCCTCAACGAGGGCTACGCCGCCGTCGCCGATGAACTGGCAGCCAACCAGGCGGCCATTGAGAGCCGCAATAACTCTGAGCGGGTGCATAACCCGGCGGTGAAGGCGGCGGTCAAAAACATCACCGCCGAACTGGGCCAGCGCAAGAGCCCCTACGGTGAGCGTGCCGACAGGCAACGCACCCACCTCAAGCTGCCGCTGTACCCGACCACCACCATCGGCTCCTTCCCGCAAACCCCGGACATCCGCAAGGCCCGGCTGGCGTTCAAGAAGCAGGAGATCAGCGTCGACCATTACACCGCACAGATGAAGGCCGAGATCGAGCATGCGGTGCGTGAGCAGGAAAAGCTGGGTCTGGACGTGCTGGTTCACGGCGAAGCCGAGCGCAACGACATGGTCGAGTACTTCGGCGAGCAGCTCGAAGGCTATGTGTTCAGCCAGTTTGGCTGGGTACAGTCCTACGGTTCACGCTGCGTCAAGCCGCCGATCCTGTTTGGTGATATCAGTCGGCCCAAGGCCATGACCGTCGACTGGATCAAGTACGCCCAGTCCCTCACCGACAAGCCCATGAAGGGCATGCTGACCGGTCCGGTGACCATCCTTAACTGGTCCTTCGTGCGTGACGATCAGCCCCGCAGCGAGTCCTGCCTGCAGTTGGCGCTGGCCGTGCGGCAGGAAGTCCAGGACCTGGAAGCCGCCGGTGTCAACATCATCCAGATCGACGAAGCGGCCCTGCGTGAAGGCCTGCCACTGCGCCAGTCCGAATGGCAGGGCTACCTCGACTGGGCGGTGGAATCGTTCCGGATCACCGCCAACGGCGTCAGTGACGAAACCCAGATCCACACCCACATGTGTTATTCCGAGTTCAATGACATCATCGAGGCCATCGCCCATATGGACGCGGATGTGATCACCATCGAGACCTCGCGTTCCGACATGGAGTTGCTGGATGTGTTCGAGGAGTTCGAGTACCCGAATGAAATCGGTCCGGGCGTCTACGACATCCACTCCCCGAACATTCCCACGGTGGAGCAGATCGTCAAACTGATGACCAAGGCCGCCGAGCGGATTCCCGCCGATCGCCTGTGGGTAAACCCCGACTGCGGCCTGAAAACCCGTCAGTGGCAGGAGGTAACCCCGGCTCTTGAGCACATGGTTGCCGCCGCCACGGCCCTGCGCGAACAGGCGAACTGATCGCCGGTTGACCAAGTTTGCTGTCACGCTTTGATCCCGGCCCTGCGCCGGGATTCTTTTCTGAGGATTGACTATGTTTGACCGGGAACACTACCGCCTGGATCGTCTCGACCCCGAACTGTTCGAGGCCATCGAAAAAGAAAACCAGCGCCAGGAAGATCACATCGAGCTGATCGCGTCGGAGAACTACACGTCACCGGCGGTGATGGCCGCCCAGGGCTCCCAGCTCACCAACAAATACGCGGAAGGCTATCCGGGCAAGCGCTACTATGGCGGCTGCGAGCATGTGGACGTGGTGGAACAGCTTGCGATTGACCGGGCGAAAGCCCTGTTCGGCGCGGAGGCGGCCAATGTCCAGCCCAACTCCGGCTCCCAGGCCAACCAGGGGGTATTCTTCGCAGTGCTGGAACCGGGCGACACCATCATGGGAATGAACCTGGCCGAAGGCGGTCACCTGACCCACGGCATGGCGCTGAACATGAGCGGCAAATGGTTCAATGTGGTGAGCTACGGCCTCAACGCCGATGAAGACATCGACTACGAGGAACTGGAGCGCAAGGCGCGGGAGAGCAAGCCGAAGCTGATCATCGCCGGGGCCTCCGCCTTCGCCCTGCACATCGACTTCGAACGCATCGCCCGCATTGCCAGGGAGGTCGGCGCCTACTATATGGTGGACATGGCCCACTACGCCGGCCTGGTGGCCGCCGGCGTCTATCCCAACCCGGTCCCCCACGCCGACTTTGTCACCACCACCACCCACAAGAGTCTGCGCGGCCCACGGGGCGGGGTGATCCTGATGCGCGAGGAGTTCGAGAAAAAGATCAACTCCGCCATCTTCCCCGGCATTCAGGGTGGCCCGCTGATGCACGTGATTGCCGGTAAGGCGGTGGCGTTCAGGGAAGCCATGACCGAGGATTTCAAACAGTACCAGCAACAGGTGCTCCGCAACGCGGCAGTGCTGGCTGATACGCTGGTCCAACGCGGGTTGCGGGTCGTCTCCGGTCACACCGAGAGTCACGTCATGCTGGTGGATCTGCGGGCCAAGCAGATTACCGGGAAGGAGGCGGAGCGCCTGCTCGGCGAGGCTCACATCACCGTCAACAAGAACGCCATTCCCAATGATCCCGAGAAACCGTTTGTGACGTCAGGCATCCGCCTGGGCTCTCCGGCAATCACCAGCCGGGGGTTCGGGGAGGCGGAAAGCCGGCAAGTGGGCGAGCTGATCGCCGACCTGCTGGACCGGCCACAAGACGCCGAGGTCGTGGCCCGGGTCCGGGACCGTGTTGCCGCCCTGACCCGGGACTTTCCCGTCTACCGATAAGCGGGCGGGCACCGGCTCGCCGCAAACGCCGCGTGCAGGTGCCCGATTCAGCAGAACCGTTTTCAGAAGCGGTACTTCAGCGTCGCCGTCACATTGCGCGGCTCGCCAAAGGAGTGCTGGTTGTAGAAGCCGGTCTGGCTGTAGTACTTCTCGTCCATCAGGTTGTCGACATTGACCTGGGCCGTCAGGTTGGCCGCGAACTGGTAACGGGCCATCAGGCTGATCAGCCGGTAGGTGCCCTGGGACAGTCGTTCGGACTCGGAGGTGACCGGGTTGTTGGTTTCCTTGTAGCCCTCGCTGAACCAGGTCAGGCCACCGCCGACTGTGAGCGGCGCCAGGGCGTCCTGGAACTGGTAGCGGGTGAACAGCTTGAAGGAGCGGCGGGGAAACTCGGTATTGGCTTCCTGACCCTGCTGATCGCGGGCGGAGAACACCGACAGGCCGGCGCTGACCTCCCAGCCCGGTGCCAGTTGACCGGCCAGATCGATCTCGTAGCCATCGCTCTCCACACCGTCCTGGCTGCGGTAATAGGGCACCTGCATGCCCTGATCGTTCTCCCGCGTGCCGGCTTCCGCCGCCACATTGTCCTGCTCAATCCGGAACAGCGCCAGCGAGGCGTTGAGGCGATCATCAAAGAACGTGCCTTTCACCCCCAACTCGTAGGTTTCGCCGCTCTTCGGATCGAGGGCATCGCCATTAATGTCGGTGGCATCCTGGGGGTTGAAGATGTCGGCGTAGCTGGCGTAAGCCGAGATGTCCCGGTTGATGTCGAACACCAGACCGCCGTAGGGGGTCACCACGTCGCTGTGCTCGTACTCGAACGGCCCCAGCCAGTTCATGCCTTCAATGTCATAGCTCGCGAAGCGGCCGCCGAGGATGGCGGTGAGCCGGTCAGACAGCGACAGCCGGGTCACCGCGTAGACGCTGTGCTCGGTGGTTTCACGGGCATCGCTGACGCTGGTCGCGCCCCAGGCCGGCTCGGGGTAGCTGCCATCCCAGCGATTGAAATCACCGGGATCGGTACCGGTACGGGCGTAGTTCACAGCCTCAAAATCCATGTTGCTGTAGATGTAGCCCAGCGCCACCTCGTGTTGCTGACCGCCGAACTCGAACGGACCGTTCACCGCCAGGGTCAGGGTATCCTGCACCCGCTCGGTGTCGTAGCGCGAGGGTGACGCCCGCAGCCCCAGGCCGGTCTGCCGGTCCGGTGCGCCGCCCAGGTACAGCAGTTTCTGGTCACCGTCGGTTTCGGAACGGTCGTAGCGGGCTTCCACCGCCCAACCACTGTCAAAGCGATGGGTCAGCGTGGTGAAGTAGGCGGTTTCGGTGGAGGCCCACTTGGTCCAGTCCGCCGCCGTGGTCTTGGAACGACCCCAGTCGGTACGGGTGCCGTCGGTATACCAGGTCGGCAGGCCACCCCAGGTGGAGCCGGTGGGCGCGTTATCCTGATAGCTCAGGCCAAGACTGAAAGCCGTGGCGTCGGTGAGATCGGCATCCACCACGCCATACACCACCGAGCGCTTGTTCTCCAGCAGGTCCTGGTAGGAGTCGCCTTCCTCGTGGCTGGCAACCACCCGCCCGCGAACGCTGCCACTGCGGTTCAGCGGCGTGCTGACGTCGGCGGTGGCACCGTAGGTGTCCCAGCGACTGCCTGACACCGACACCTCGCCGGTCAGTTCACGGCTGTCGGCGTGCTTGCGCACCAGGTTGATGGCGGCGGCGGGATTGCCGAAGCCGGTGGTCAGACCGGTGGCACCACGGACGATTTCAACATGATCGTAGATCGCCATGGCACGCTGGGTCTGTCCGGCGGACCAGCCGGAACGCCAACTGGTGGGCACACCGTCCACCATCAGATTGTCGATATCAAAACTACGAGCGTTGAAGGCGGCACGGGAGGTGTCGTACTGGCGGCTGTGCAGACCGGTGACGGTTTTCACCACGTCGGTGATGTCATCCAGTTTACGGTCATCAATCTGCTGACGGGTCACCACGCTGACGGACTGGGGTGTCTCACGGACAGACAGGGACAGCGGGGTGGCGGTACGCATCACGCCGGTGGTGTAGGAGTCGACGCCTTCGGTACTGCGGCGCTGGCCCTCGGCGGTCACCTCCACCGGGGCCAGGGTTACGGTTTCAGCCTCCGCCCCGCTCCGGGCAGAGCCGTCCTGAGTCTGGGCTTGGGCCTGGGCGAAGGTTGGCAGGCCCGCCAGAGACAGGGAGATCGCCATCGATAACGCCGTGCGGCGGGTGGGCATGGAGTGGTGTATGGACATCTGGATCCTCCGTTACTGATCGTTCGTCACCCTCGACAATCAATAATAATTATCATTACAAAAAGGAAACGAGAATCTATCAGAACGGGGAGGCAAGAAAAAGCATGTCTTTCAGAACTTTTACAACCGGCTCAGGGAGCGACGAATACCCAGTTTTCACTGCCGCCATCGCACACCACCACGGTTGCGGCGATGGTGTCGCAAAAGGCCAGGTCTTCGGGTAACGACGCCGACAGGCGCGCCGGCACCGCCCGGGTGCGCTTGTCCTGTTTCAGCAGCTGGAAAGTGTGTTCCAGGCGTTGGGCATACTCCACGCCACTCGCCCAGTGACGGTGATAGCCGTGGTAGAACTCGGTGAAGCTGAGGGTGACCCCGCCCAGGCCAATTCCCAGCATCTTGTGGATGTAGCGATCATAGGCGTCTGACAGATAGCGGCGCAGGGCGGCTTCGTCGTCGGGATCACCCTGGTAGGTGGCGAGCCCCAGACGATTCCCCGCTGCCAGCACGCCCTCGGCCAGACGGTGATTGGGCTGGTTGCGGGCCAGCTGGAAACGGCGGTTCGGGCAGTCGATGCGATCACCGGCCAGTTGGCACCGGGCCAGCCCCGGGGTCACTGGCTCGGCTGGCGAATCCGGCTCGCTCTGCGGGTCCGGGACCGGTGCCGGCTTCGCGGGTAACGAAGACGGCACAGCGGTGGCAGCCGACGGCACATCGGCCGGCTTGGTTGTCGGGGCATTCCCCGCCCCCTCCGGCACTGCGACGCCCACCCGCCGGGCCGGTCGTTTCAGCAACAGCGCCTGCACCCGCGGCGTGTTGCGGCGAAAGTCCTCGAACCGTGGCAGCCTCTGGCCTCCGCCCGCTGCCACCACTTCGCAGTAGGCGTGTTCCAGCGCGGTGCGGGCACTGGCCGCACAATCGGCCAGTACCGGAGCGCTCAGGCAGCCACAGGCCAGCAGCCCCAAAATCCTGAGGTACCGCCTCACGCACGCTCGTCCCAAACCTCTTTGCAACGCTCCGCTCACAGCCCTTCCCACAGTCTGTCTGGCAATCCCCAGAGGCTATGGTACGTTGTTTTTTTCTACGGAGCCTCCGTATGTCGACCTCTACACAGGGAAGCTTTATGCGACTGACCGTGATTTCCGATACCCACAGCCTGCACCGGCAGATCGAGTCGATACCGGACGGCGACGTGCTGATCCACGCTGGCGACAGCCTGGGTGTGGGAACCCTGGAAGAGCTCGAAGACCTCAATGACTGGCTGGGCACCCTGCCCCACCGCCACAAGATCCTCATCGCCGGCAACCATGACTGGTGCTTCCAGGACCACCCCGAGGAAGCCCGCCGCCGGGTCACCGCGGCCCATTACCTGCAGGACAGCGGCGTTACCATCGACGGCGTGCATTTCTGGGGCACCCCCTGGACTCCGCAGTTTCACGACTGGGCCTTCAACCTGCCCCGTGGCGACGCCCTGGCGCAACGATGGGCGCAGATCCCCGAACACACCGATGTGCTGATCGTTCATGGCCCGCCCCACGGCATCCTGGATCGGGTCAATGAACACTTCGGCGGTGGCCAGGTCGGCTGCGAGGCGCTGCGGGCCCGGCTGCTGGAACGCCCGGTGCCGCTGGTGCTGTTCGGTCATATCCACGAGCATTACGGCCAGCACCGGGAAAGTGGCAGTCTCTATGTCAACGCCAGTACCTGCACCGACCGTTACCGGCCGGACAATCCGCCGGTGGTGCTGGAGTATCCCGTCGCCGACTGAGTCTTGCTGACCACCGCCAGCGCCGGGCTGGTCAGGCGCTGCCAGGCATCGAAGGTGCTGAGGTGAACCTGGCCGGTCAGTTCCTCACAAAAAGGTGTGCGCTTGAGCCGGTCCATCACCGGCCCCTTTACTTCTGCCAGGTGCAGTTTCAGGCCGGCGTCTTCCAGCCGGCGATTAATGGCTTCCAGACTCTCCAGTGCCGAGGCGTCAATGTCATTCACCGCCTGGCAGGCCAGCACCAGGTGTTTGAGGCTGGGCCTTTCTGCCACCAGCGCCATCACTGTCTCTTCCAGGTAGCGGGCGTTGGCGAAATACAGACTCTCATCCACCCGCAGGATCAGCACCCGTTCATCGGTCTCTACCTGGTGGCGTTCAACGTTGCGGAAGTGCTCACTGCCGGGCATACGGCCAATCACCGCGCAGTGGGGTCGGCTGGTGCGATAGAGGTAGAGCCCGATCGACAGTCCCACCCCCGCCAGGATGCCGCTTTCCACCCCGTGGGCCAGAGTCAGCACCAGGGTCGCCAGCATCGCCACACCATCGGTGCGGGAGTAGGCAAAGGTACGGCGGATCGCCGGCAGGTCGATCAGCGTGCTGACGGCGATCATGATGGTGGCGGCCAGAGTCGCCTTGGGCAGGAACGCCAGCAGGTCGGTCAGGGTCAGGGTCGCCAGGGCAATGCCCAGGGCGGTGAAAGCGCCGGCCAGCGGGGTGGCGGCGCCGGCCTCAAAGTTCACCACCGAGCGAGAGAAACCGCCAGACACCGGTGAACCCCCACTGACACCGGCGCCGACGTTGGCCAGGCCAAGGGCAATCAGTTCGGCATTGGGGTCGATGCGCTGGCGCCGCTTGGCCGCCAGGGTCTGGGCCACCGACACCGATTCCACAAAGCCCACCAGGCTGATCAGCACCGCCGCCGGCACCAGCGCCGACCAGGTATCGGCGTCCAGGGACGGTAAGGCCAGGCTGGGCAGGCCGCCGGGCACCTCACCCACCAGCTTGACGCCGGCGCTGCCCAGGTCCAGAACGAATGCCAGCGCGGTGGTGACGATGACCGCCGACACCGGCGCCGCCTTGGCCGCCAGGTCGGCGCCACGGGCCGGCACGCCCAAGCGAACCAGCGTCGCCTTGAGGGATCGCCGGCACAAATAGAGATAGAGCAGTACCCCGGCCCCGATGGCGAGGGTGGCCAGATTGGTATGGGGCCATTGCTGCCAGAGGTTATGGCCCATCTCCAGCAGGTTGTGTCCACCGCCGGAAACCCCGAGCATCTGCCCCAACTGGCTGGCGGCAATCAGCAGGCCGGAGGCGGTCACGAACCCAGAGATCACCGGGTGGCTGAGAAAGTTGGCCAGGAACCCCAGCCGCAGCAACCCCATGGCAAACAGCACCAGCCCCGACAACGTCGCCAACACCAGCGCCGCCCCCAGATACTCCGGCGTGCCCACGGTGGCAATGCCCCCCAGCGCCGACGCCGTCATCAGCGACGCCACCGCCACCGGCCCCACCGCCAGGGTGGCGCTGGTGCCCAGCAACGCATAGACCACCAGCGGCAGCATGCTGGCATACAGTCCCACCTCCGGCGGCAAACCGGCCAGCAGGGCATAGGCCAGGGCCTGGGGCACCAGCATCAGGGTCACGATCACCGCCGCTAGCGCATCGCTGGCGAACACCGAGCCGTTGTAGTCCTTGAGCCAGCCCAGGAGGGGCAGGGATCGCGCCAGGCGCTGCAGCATTCGTTGATCTCCCGTCAGTGCGCCGACCGCTTCGCCGGTCGGGCAAACCATTCATGGCCCTTGAGCATGCCGTGCCAGTACACCCAGGGCAGTTGTTTGGCCTTCAGCCACCAGGCCCGGCGGGTGGCGCGGGTGCCCTCGTTGACCCAACCCGGAAAGGTCGGCTGCAACTGCCCGCCATAGCCGAATTCCGCCAGCACGATGCGCCCCCGCTCCACCGTCAGCGGGCAGGAGCCGTAGCCCAGATAGGCCGCCGGCAGGGGCTGGTCATCCAGCGATGCCAGCAGGTTCT
The DNA here is from genome assembly GCF_023156385.1 of Marinobacter xestospongiae. Lineage (GTDB taxonomy): Bacteria > Pseudomonadota > Gammaproteobacteria > Pseudomonadales > Oleiphilaceae > Marinobacter > Marinobacter xestospongiae. The sequence goes on along the minus strand of NZ_JAKZAK010000019.1, from coordinate 25,780 downwards.
CCGCCACCACCGGCGCCTGTTTCCGCGCCGCCGCCATGGTCTTGGCGTTGCTGGTCGCGCTGGCATCCCCCAGCCCGAAAATCGTGGCGTAGCGGGCGTGACGCAGGGTATCCGGCTCCAGCTCCAGCCAGCCGTCGGCGTTACCCAGGCCGGATTCGGCAATAAACGCCGGCGGCCGCTGGGGCGGCACCACGTGCAGCAGGTCGAATGGCCGCTCCAGCGCCTGTTCGCCGTCATCACCGTTGCGCAGGAAATGCGCCACCCTGTTATCGCCGTCCACCGCCACCAGGCGCTCCTGGAAGTGCACATCAATGCCGTAGCGGTCGATGTAGTGCTGCAGCGCCGGCACATAGTCCGGCACCCCGAACAACACCGCACCGGCGTTGTGGAACGACACCTCGATGTTCTCCAGGCAGCCCTCACGACGCCAGTGATCTGCCGACAGGTACATTGCCTTCTGCGGCGCACCGGCACACTTGATGGGCATCGGCGGTTGCGAGAACAGTGCCTTGCCGCGACTCAGGCCGGTGACCAGCGACCAGGTGTAGGGCGCCAGGTCGTAGCGGTAGTTCGAGGTCACGCCGTTCCGCCCCAGGGTGTCACTGAGGCCATCGATGGCATCCCAGTCCAGCACCAGTCCCGGTGCCACCACCAACCGCCGGTAACCCAAAGTGTCGCCATTGCCAAGGGTGACCCGTCGCAGCTCCGGCTCCACCGCCGTGGCCGCCTGGCGGTACCAGTGGCAGTGCCGGGGCATCACGCTGGCGGTGCTCCGACAGGTGGTGGCAACGTCGAACACGCCGCCCCCGACCATGGTCCAGCCCGGCTGGTAATAGTGGTCCCCGCTGGGCTCCAGTACGGCAATGTCCAGTCCCGGCCGGCGCTTGAGCAGGCTGGCGGCGGTGGCAATACCGGCCGAGCCGCCACCGATGATCACCACATCGTGGTCGTGACTGGTGTGTTCTGGTACAGACATCGTGTGTTCCCCCTGTTTGGCGTTGTTGTCGGGACACTGTTATCGGGACACCGTTGTTGGGACGACAGCTGTCATCGAACTGGACTTCCCTGCCCCGCGTGTTCCTGATCTGCCGTTGTTTCCGGCCGGCTCAGCCCTCGATCATGGCCCGGATCGGCTGCGGGTCGTGGCCAGCCTCGTGAGCTTTCGCCAGCAACCCGGGAATGTCACAACCGGGCTGGCGGGCCCGACTCTGGGCCCACAGGTGCACCGCCCGACGTCCGGTGCGGCAGAACGCCAGCACTGGCGACGGCGACTGCTCCAGCGCCTGGCCAAAAGCCTCGATATCGGCCTCGCTGTACTCTCCCGGTGCCACCGGCACACAGCACCAAGCCAGGCCCAGTGCCCTGGCCCGCTGCTCGAAGGCATCCGCGCCGGGGTAGTCGTCCGCCTCACCGGGACGACGGTTACAGATAACCGAGCGGAATCCCTGGGCCTTGACCTCATCCAGATCGGCGGGGGTCAGGGCGTCGGCAATCGCCACGGTGGGTTCGAGGTATTGGATCTTCATCGCAGGCTCCTAAAACAGGTTGAGAGGGACTTTGAGGTAGACCTGGCCGTTGTCTTCCGGCGGCGGCATCTCCCCTGCCCGCATGTTTACCTGCACCGAGGGCAGGATCAGCCGGGGCATGTCGAGGGTGGCGTCCCGCTCGGTGCGCATGCGGACGAAGTCGTCCTCGCTGATGCCCTCACCGACATGGATGTTGCGGGCCCGCTGTTCCGCCACCGTGGTCTGATGCTGGAACTGGTCGCGCCCCGGCGCCTTGTAGTCGTGGCAGAGGAAGACGCGGGTGTCATCGGGCAACGCCAGCACTTTCTGGATCGACTGGTACAGGGTGTGGGCATCGCCGCCGGGAAAATCACAGCGGGCGGTGCCGGAGTCCGGCGCAAACAGGGTGTCACCGACAAAGGCGGCATCGCCGATCACATAGGTCAGGCAAGCCGGGGTGTGGCCCGGGGTGTGGAGTACACGGCCCTGAAGCTGGCCAATGCTGAACGCATCGCCCTCCGCGAACAGGCGGTCGAACTGGCTGCCGTCACGCGCAAACTCGGTGCCGGCATTGAAGGCTTTGCCGAAGATCGCCTGCACATCCACGATGTGCTCGCCGATACCGGTTTTGCCGCCCAGGGCCTGGTGCAGGTAAGGGGCCGCCGACAGGTGGTCGGCGTGAACGTGAGTTTCCAGAATCCACGCCACTTCCAGCTGCTGCGAGCGGACGAACTCGATGATGGCGTCCGCCGAGCGCACATCGGTGCGACCGGCGGCGTAGTCGAAGTCCAGTACCGAGTCGATGATCGCGCAGGCCCGGCTGCCCGGGTCGCGGACCACATAGCTGAAGGTGTTGGTGGGTTCGTCGAAAAAGTGAGTGACTTCCGGATGCGACATGACCCGCTCTCCTGTCGATGGCTAAATCGCCACAGGCAATGGACGCATCCCTGTAGCGGTTAATTTATGGTCATGCCTTCATCCTATCCTAGTTTTTTGATCTAAGCATAGATCTATTTGTTATATTAGATGGGAAAGCGAGAAGCCCCTGCCATCACTTCTTCCAGTTGGCCAGCAACACACCCAGCAGGACGATCCCCACGCCAAGCCACACCGCGGCGCCAAACTGTTCATCAAAGAACAGCATGCCCAGTACCAAACCCGCCGGCGCAATAACAAAGCCGATCTGGCTCAGGAACACCGGTGACGAGCGCCGCTGCAACTCGAAGAAGGCACGGTACGTCAGCGCGGCCAGCACTGCCTGCACCGCCAGGATCGCGCCGACCTCGAGGCTCGGCAGCCACAGTTCCGACACCCGGCCGGTCACCACCAACCCGACACCCAGCACCAGCGCGCCCCCCAGCAGCATGCCCGGCGCCAACTGACTGGCACTGGCACCCTGGGGCCAGGCCACGGAGCGGTAAACATTGCCAAACGCCAGCGACAGTGGCACCAGCAGGCCCAGTAACAACCAGGGCAGGTCATCGCTGCCGACACCGTCGGTGTCCGGCGACATGATGCGGATGCAGCCCGCCACCCCCAACAGCAGCCCCACGGTGCGCAGGGCACTGAGCCGCTCCAGCCGCAACAGCAGGGACAGGGCGTAGGTCGCCAGGGAGGGCAGCGCGTACAGGGTGGCGGTCAGTCCCGAGCCAACGTGGCCCACCACAATGAACGCCAGGGCATTGGGAATGGCGATCGCCGTCAGCCCGCTCACCAGCCAGTAGCGCCAGGTTCCGGCTGGCCGGGTGGCGCTCCGACCGTTCCACAACCACAACAGCACGCCGCCCCCCAAGGCCTGCCAGAAGGCATAGGCCAGCGGCGACAGCCCGGCCGTCATCGCCAGTTTGGCCAGCGGCAGCGTCAACGCGATCATCCCCCCCACCATCAGCAACAGCAGGTAGGCCACGGGATCGGGACGGGGAATGGGAACAGCGGCATTGGCCAGCATGGCAGGCTCCTTGAGTAATGAATGATGGCGCCATTGTCCTGTCCGCAGGTGCGGTTATCGCCCCGCAGTTTGGAAAAACAGTTTTTATCTGTGAGAAACTCAGGCCTTCGCCCCACTGCCAGGAATCACCATGGATCGCCTCAAAGGCCTGGAATACTACAAGCGCATTGTTGAACTCGGCTCGTTCACCGCTGTGGCCGAGGAATTTGGCTGTTCCAACGCGGTCATCTCCAAATACGTCAGGTTCCTGGAGGACTGGACCGGCGCCCGCCTGGTCAACCGCAACACCCGCACCATCAGCATTACTGAGGAAGGCCAGTCGTTCTATGACTACTGCGTAGGCGTGCTCAGCAACACCGCCCGGGTCATGGACGACCTGCGCCAGGACGACCGCGCCGGCGGCCAGCTGGTGGTGGCGTGCCCGGTGTCGATGTCGCTGACCATCCTGGCGCCGGTGCTGTTTCGATTCCAGCAAGCCCATCCGGAGCTGGTGGTTCGTCTGCGCCAGAGCGACGCCATGACCGACCTGATCAGCGAAGGGGTGGACCTGGCGATCCGCGCCACCGCCAGCCTGGACGATTCCGCGCTGGTCGCTATCGCCGTCGGCACCATGCCGCGCTGCCTGGTCGCTGCCCCGGATTACCTGGCCCGCCACGGAACACCCACCACTCTGGAGGAGCTTGGCCAGCATCGCTGCCTGATTTTCAGCCTCAGTCAGGACAGCCAGCACTGGCAGTTTGGTGAAGGTGAAACCGCACAAACCGTGGCGGTCAGCGGCCCGCTGGTCTCCGACAACTCGCTGATGCTGGTGGAAGCGGCCTGCCACGGTCTGGGCATTGTGCTGGTACCCCGGGGCTACGTCAGCCAACAGCTGGCCAGTGGCGAGCTGGTGGCGCTGGATCTGCAGCCGGAACCGGTCTCCCGCACCATTTATGCGGTCTATCCCGACCGTCGCCACCTGCCCCAGCGGGTACGGCTGTTCATCGATTTTCTCAAGACCGAGCTTGCAGCCACCGTTGCCGCTCCGTAAAAACCGTTTTTCCAGAACCGGGGTACATCGCCGGCCGGGTTCGCGACAAGCTGTGCCCCATCGATCACACAGCGCAGGAGCGAACCCATGACCACCGATATCCGTCCAGCCACCCTGGCCAGTACCGCGGACGCCCGCAACACCCTGATCAGCGCCCTCAACTGGCGCTACGCCGCCAAACGGATGAACCATCGCCAGGTTGCCGATGACGTCATCGACACCATCGTCGATGCCGCCCACCTGGCGCCCTCATCCTTTGGCCTGCAACCCTACTCGGTACTGGTGGTGTCGGACCCGGAACTGCGGTCACAACTGCACCAGCAGGCCATCCCGCAGCCACAGGTCACCGAAGGCTCCCACCTGCTGGTGTTTGCCATCTGGGACCAGGTGGGGGATCGTCAGGTGGACGAGCTGATCCAGCTCACCGCCGACACCCGTCAGATTCCGGTCTCCGATCTGGACGACTACAGCCAGATGATCAAAGACACCGTTAATGGTTTCGACAACGACCAGGCCAGGCATCAGTGGGCCGCCCGGCAGGCCTACCTGGGCCTGGGGCTGGCATTGACGGCCGCGGCGATGGCCAGGGTCGACGCCACCCCCATGGAGGGCTTTGATCCCGCCGCCCTCGACCAGGCCCTGGGGCTGTCCGGGCGAGGCCTGCGCAGCGTGGTGGTGATGACCGTCGGCTACCGCGACCCGGAGGCAGATTACCTGGCGGGGCAGGCCAAGGTGCGCTGGCCCCAGGAGCGCTTCCGGATCGACCTGGACGACCGCCTTTCCGTTTGATGACAACACGTTAGTGGTGATGTAACCCGCCCGCGGCGGGGAATCCGTTACCGTATCAGGCAATCGGGTCGATCAACGGCCCGCAAGCCTGACCAGAGTAAGGGAGATTTCACCATGAAAACCCGTACCCATCTGATGTGTGCCACCATCCTGTCCGCCTCGGTGGCGAGTGCGCCCGCGCTGGCGGACAAGCGCAACGATTCCGGGCTCTACCTCGGCGGCAGCTACGGCTGGTTCAAGGCCCACGGCGGCGAGTTCGAGGACAACAACGACTTCTTCGCCGGCACCCTCGGCTACCAGTTCAACGACTGGTTTGCCGCCGAAGCGGAGTATCTGGATTTCAGCGAGTTCGGCGAGGATGACGAGGTCAACGGCGACCTCAAGGGCCTAGGCATTGCCGCCCGCGCCCGCCTGCCGCTGACCGAGACGTTCGGCATCTACGGCCGCGCCGGGGTGTTTGCCTACTCCCTGGACGTGGAGGCCTTCGAGCAGTCCGAAACCTACGATGAACTCAGCCCCTTTGTCGGCGCCGGCGCCGACTTCCGCATCAGCGACCAGTTAACAGCCTTTGCCGAGTACAACCGCTATAACGTCGAGATCGACGAGGAAGACTTCAACGGCCAGGTCACCAACGACGGGCCGGACTTTGACACCGCCCGTGTGGGCATGCGCTTCCAGTTCTAGGGAGCCTCGGACCGATTTGCGATCACTACCGCCGGGCTGGCGCTTGCGTCTTCCTGCCAGACCCGGCGCTTTATCCTCGCCCCGTCTTCCCGGTGTCCCATCTGGTTGTGTCCAACAACCCTTCGGTAGGCACTGATTGCCGCCTGCAAGTATCTGACATACTCTGAATCCAAATTCCCCACCGGCATGCCCCGCGCTGTTCTGGGGGTGCTGCACACCGGTACTGGATTCGCTAGCTGTGACCATTTCAGACTATTTCCTGGTCAGCGACCTGGACCCTTCCATGCTGTTGATTGGCGACTACGACGGCTGGCTGGTCACGCTGTCGTTGCTGATCGCCGTCAGCTCCGCCTATATGGCTCTGACCCTGGCCGCGGCCGCCAAACGCAGCACGTCTCGGAGGATGGAGCGGCTGCACCTGTTGACCGGCGCCGGTTCCCTCGGCGCTGGCATCTGGTCCATGCACTTCATTGGCATGCTGGCCTTCGAATTGTGCACCCCGGTCAGTTACACCCCGGGGCTCACCCTGCTATCGGCGGTACCCGGGGTGCTGGCCTCCTGGGTCACCCTCACCATGCTGGCCCGCCACAGCTTCAGCTGGCAACGGCTGTTGGCTGGCGGTCTGGCGGTGGGCCTGGGCATCGGCACCATGCACTACCTGGGGATGGCCGCCATGACCCTGGGCCCGACGCTGCGCTACGACCCCTGGCTGTTTGCGCTGTCTATTGTGGTGGCCGCCGGCCTTGCAACCCTGGCGCTGTGGATCAGCTTCGGCCTGCGCAAGCGCCTGGCACTGCCGGGCAACACCATTCGCCTGATCGCCGGGGTGGTGATGGGGCTGGCGATCGCCGGCATGCATTACACCGCCATGGAAGCGGCGCGGTTTGTCGGTGAGGCCGACCCGGATCACATCGCTGGCAGCCACAACCACTACACCCTGGCGGTCACCATCGGTGCCGTCACCGTACTGCTGAGCATGCTGATCGCCGGACTCAACGCGCTGGTGCGCTACCGCGCCCTGCTCAAACGCAGCGAGGAATCCGCCAGCGAGCTGCGGGCGATGTTCGACACCGCGGTGGACGGCATCATCAAGATCTCCGACCGCGGCATCATCCTGTCCTTCAACCACTCCGCCGAACGCATCCTGGGCTACCGCGAGGTGGAGGTGCTGGGCAAGAACGTCAGCATGCTGATGCCGTCGCCCCACCGCGAGGCCCACGACGGCTACCTCAAGCAGTACCTGCGCACCGGCCAGGCCCGCATCATCGGCTCCGGGCGGGAAGTGTTCGCCCGCCACAAAGACGGCCACGAGGTGCCTATCCGCCTGGCGATCGGTGAATCCCGACTCGGGGGCATCAGCACCTTTGTCGGTTTCCTCACCGACATCACCGAGCGCTACCGCATGGAGACCGACCTGCGCCGGGCCAAGGAGCAGGCGGAACAGGCTGCCGAGGCCCGCAGCGCGTTCCTGGCCAACATGAGCCACGAAATCCGCACCCCGATGAACGCCATCATTGGCTTCACCGACCTGCTGCAGGAGACCCCGCTCGACACCAACCAGGCAAAGAATCTGAAAGTGGTGCGCAACTCCGCCCGCTCGCTGCTGGCTCTGCTCAACGACATCCTCGACACCGCCAAGTTCGAGTCAGGTTCCACCGAACTGGAGATCCGCGACTTTTCCCTGCGTCAGACCTGCGAGCAGCTGATCGCCACCCAGAAGCTGGCCGCCGACAAGAAGGGCATCGACCTGGTGCTCGATTACCGCAGCGGGCTGGCGGAGGACTTTCGTGGCGACGCCCTGCGGATACAGCAGGTGGTACTGAATCTGGTGAGCAACGCGGTCAAGTTCACCGAACAGGGCAGGGTCACCGTAACCGTGGCCCCCGGCACCAACGGCAAGGGCGTGATCCTGACCGTGGCGGACACCGGCATCGGCATTCCGCCGGACCGCCTGGACACCATTTTCGAACCCTTCTCCCAGGCCGACTCCAGCATGACCCGCCGGTTTGGCGGCACCGGTCTTGGCACCACCATCGCCCGCCAGCTGGTGGAGCTGATGGATGGCGACATCCACGTCTCCAGCAAGGTCGGGGTGGGATCATGCTTCACCGTGGAACTGCCGCTGCCCCCTGGTCAGCACCCGGACCGCTCTCCGGATAGTTCCGAGGCCGAGCCGGACGCCGTCACCCTGCCGCCGCTGCGTATTCTGGCGGCCGACGATGTGGCCCAGAACCTCGCCCTGCTGGAAGCGCTGTTTGAACCCCAGGGCCACACCGTCGTCACCGTGGCCAACGGCGTCGACGCGGTAGCCGAAGCCCAGAGCGGCACCTTCGACCTGGCGCTGCTGGATGTCCAGATGCCGGTGATGGACGGCCACCAGGCCTGCCGCCGTATCCGCGACTGGGAGCGCCGTGGTGGTCACCCTCACCTGCCGATCCTGGCACTCACCGCCGGTGTGCTGGAACAGGACCGTCAACTGGCGCGGGAGGCGGGCATGGACGGCTTCGCCAGCAAGCCACTGGAACGGGCCGCGCTGACCCGGGAGATTGCCCGAGTGCTGGCGCTCGACAGCGGCACCACGCCAGCACCGGAGGCCACCCCGGGCGCGGCCTCCACGGCGGTCATTGACCACCATCGGGGCCGCCAACTGTGGGGCAGCCACGCCAGGCACCATCAGGCCCTGGTGCGTTTCCTGGCGGATGCCGACAACCAGCCTGCGGCCCTGGCCGCGGCACTTGCGCAACCCGGCGACCGCGCCGAGGATACCGACGACGGCCTGGCCACCCTGCATCGCCTCAAGGGCCTGGCCGGCAATCTCTGCCTGCCGGCACTGGCGGGCTGGCTGACCCGGGCCGAAAACGATCGGCGCCAGCACCGCAGCGTCGACCCGGTGGGCTATTCCGAACACCTTGACGTATTACAGGCGGCAGTGGCGGACAGCGCGCCGGCCGAACCGGAAGCAACCGCGTCCGTTGACCAGACTGGCCCGGACCTGGACATCGACGCCCTGCGCCCGCTGATTCGCCAGCTGAACCAGGGCGAGCTGCCGGAACACAGCCTGCAACAACTGCTTCCGCAACTGCCCGCCGAGGTGGCAGCTGCGCTGGAGGAAGCCATCGATGGCTTTGAACCCGACACCGCCGCTGAGATTCTGGCAACGCACCTGACCACCCGGCTCGGAGCCCTGACCGACGATGACTGATCGCAAGACGCTACTGGTGGTGGACGACGAGCCCACCAACCTGCAGGTACTGAAGAACATCCTCGCCGCCGACTATCGCCTGCTGTTCGCCCGCGATGGCGAACGCGCGCTGCAACTGGCCGCCAGCGAGGCCCCGGACCTGGTGCTGCTGGACGTGATGATGCCCGGGCTGTCGGGCCACGACGTCTGTCGCCGGCTCAAGGCCGAGGCCGCCACCGCTGCCATCCCGGTGATCTTTGTGACCGCGCTGTCGGATGTGGAGGACGAAGCTCTGGGTTTTGAACTGGGTGCGGTGGATTACCTCACCAAACCGGTGAGTCCGGCCATCGTGCAGGCGCGGGTGCGCAACCACCTGTCGCTGGTGCGGATGGAAGAACTGCACCAGACCCGGCTGTCGATCGTCCAGCGCCTGGGCCGGGCCGCCGAATTCAAGGACAACGAAACCGGCCTCCACGTCATCCGCATGAGCCTGTTCTCCCAACTGATTGCCCGCGAGGCCGGATTCAGCGAAGACTACGCCGACGATCTGCTGAACGCCGCCCCCATGCACGACATTGGCAAGATCGGCATTCCCGATGCGGTGTTGCTGAAGCCGGGCCGGCTGGACCAGGACGAGTGGCAGATCATGCGCCAGCACGCCGAGATCGGCGCCCGCATCATTGGCGAGGACGGTTCACGGCTGCTGCGGATGGCCCGGGACATTGCCCTCTACCACCATGAGAAATGGGATGGCAGCGGCTACCCTTACGGCCTCAGCGGCACCGACATCCCCACCGAGGCCCGCATCGTGGCGCTGGCCGATGTGTTCGATGCTCTCACCAGCGAGCGCCCCTACAAGAAGGCCTGGAGCATCGACGATGCCAGCGCACTGATCCGAGAGGAAAACGGCCGGCACTTCGATCCGGAGCTGGTGGAGGTGTTCTTCCGCTGCCTGCCACAGATCCTGCAGGCGCGGGCGCAATTTCAGGAGGAATCCGCCGCAGCCGACGCTTAGTGTCCAGGCTACGGCGGTGGTGATCAGGCTCCCTTGGCGAGCTGTTGGTAGAGCCGGTCCTTGAGGCTGGCGCGCTCCATCTTCAGGGTACTGAAATGCTGGTCGTCGGTGGGCACCTCGCGCACTTCCAGGCCACGGATTTTCTTGTCGAGGCGGTCGTAGTCGTCACTGAGCTGGCGGAAGGCCGGGTCATTCTTGCGCAAATCGAGGATGCGGGACTTGAACTGGGGAAAGTCGATATCCAGGGCGTGATCACTGATGGACATGTGCGGGATACTCCTGTCGAGGGTGACTTTCAAGGACGTGACTTTCAGGGACGCGACCGGGGTTGGCGGATGGCCGCACAGCTACCGGGCCAGCTTCCCTGCCCTACAGACAAAGATAGTCGATCCTGAGCCACATCACAGCCTCACGCCCCTGCCCGCTAGGGTGTCCCGCCATCAGGCTCCGCAAACGCCTCCTCCCGCAACTGTTGCAGCCGCTGCTGGTACTGCTGTTGCCAGACGCTGTCGGACATCTGCCCCCTGAGTGCGGTCATCTCCCTCGTCAACGCCTCCCGCGCCTGCTGGTAATGCTGTTGCTGCGCCTGTTGCTGCGCCAGCTGGTGGTCGCGGGCCGCCATCCGCCGGGCACGCTCGGCACCGAAATGCTGCTCCCGCAGGCCGGCCACCAGCGCCTGACGCTCGTCCGGATCATCCACCCCGGCCAGCAGCAGGTCGCGCTCCCGCCGGTACCGGGCCTGGTCACCCTCACGTTGCGCCAGCGCCTGGGGGTAATCCTGCCAGCTGCGCTGGCGCAGGGCCTGCAGTTGTTGCAGACGCTGAGCCGGCGACAGGTAGGGCGCTTCCGCCAGTAACGTCTGGAAACCGAACTGGTAGTCCGCCCAGGCCCGCTCCTGGCCATACAGCAGCTCCGCGTCCTGGGCCCCGAAGTGTTGCTCCCGCAAGGCATCAATGCGCTGGTATCGGGTTTGCGCCGGCACCTCGGTGGACATCACCAGCGACTGCATGGTCTGCTGGTAGGCCGGCTGGCGCGCCAGGATACGGCGCAGACGGTCGGCGAAGGCCTGGTTCGGGTACTCCGCCAGCCGCTGTTCCAGCAAGGCCTGGCACAGGTCCGGCTCACCACCACACTGGGCCAGCAGCTCGGCGAAGAACTGCTGCAGGTTGCCTCCGGGCTGACGGTAGCCGTCCAGCCGCTGATGCCAGTAGGCCCGGTCCTGCTGTCGGCGCAGCCGTTGGCTGGCGGCCGCTTCGTCCTCACCGGCACGGGCGACCACCGGCTGTTCCGCCGCCGCTACCGCGGGCGCGGTTTGTGCCGGCGCCACGGCAGCGGCACCAGCCGTTACCGGCGCGACCGTGGCGCCGGCGTCGGCAACGGCCGATTCAGCCCCGGACAGCGCCCACCAGCCCAGCCCCAGGCTGGCGCAGACCCCGGTGACCAGATACCAGCGGCGCATCAGAACTGAAAGTCGCCCAGGACCGGAAAGTGGTCCGACAGGTCCCACACACCCCACAGATCCGCCGAATCCGACCGTGGCACCCGGACGTCATTGCGGGCACTCAGCGGCTGGCGATGGGTGTTGCTGACCACCACGTAATCCAGGTATTCCACCCCCAGGGACAGTGCCCCCTCAGCGTTCTGGTTCACCGTCGGATCATAGGTGGAACGGCTGTAGCCGGTGGACGGCGGCGCCGTGGCCTTGAGGTTGGCCTGCATCTGCTGGTAGTCACCGGGGAACTTGAGCTTGTTGACGTTGAAGTCACCGCCCATCATCACCGCGTCGAAGGCGGGTACCTGCTTGTCGTCCACTAGCGCGCGGATCTGGCGGAACTGCTGTTGCCGCAGTGCCCGGGCCTCATCGCTGTCGAACGACGCGGTGTGGGTGGCGGTGACGTGATAGGCCTTGCCGTCACGGATTACCTCGGCGTAGACCACCCCCTTGTCGGCAAAGCAGTCGGTGCCGGTGCAGTCATCAAACACCAGGTAGTCGGTCGCGGCAATGGGGAAGCGGCTGACAATCACCACCCCACCGTTATGGATATTGAAGCCGGGCTTGTCGAGGATCTCGGTCTGGTAGGGGTACTCACTGGCCAGGGCATCGAGCAGGTCATGGCTGGCGGCATCGAACGCCTCCTGTAACAGCAGGACATCGTATCCCTGCAGTACCGCTGGCATTTCCTGCAACCGGTCGCCAATGTTAGAGGCCAGCAGCGGCAACGCCCAGATGTTGTAACTCAGCACCTTGAGGGCATCCTCACCGGAACGCGGCTCCGCCAGGTTCTGATTGCGCACGGTGTAGTAGAAGTCGTCGTAACCACCGGTGAACTTGGCCTTGAAGCCCAGCCGGCTGGGCAGGCCATCGTATTGGGTATCGTAACGGTGGATGCTGCGGTCCGCCTGCCATGGGGCGTTGAAATCACTGCCCTGGGCACTGTGCTCGATGGTGCTGCCGTACCAGGTACCGCGCATCTTCTGTTCCAGTGTTACCACCGAGTCGGCGCCAATCAACTGGGTATCGAAGCGGTAGGTCTTGCCGCTCTTCAGGCCTTCATAACGGTTGAACGCCAGCACCCGGGCGGTGGCGTAAGGCGCGATTTCCTGGGCTTCCTGACGCCACTCACTGCCTTCGGCCAGGGTGTCATCACCGTAGTGATTGACCCGGACCTGGACGGTTTCGTTGGTGGAGTTGGTGATGTAGAGGTAGCTGTCGGCCTGGACGCTCCCGGTCAGTGCCAGGGCGGCCAGCGCCAGCCATCGCCAGGGCGATGGGCGGAGAGAGGGATGAGACATGGGGTTCCCCTGTTTGGTCGGCAATGTTGTTATCGTTGTCTGACGCAATGACGGCGGTCCGCCAATCTGGTCTAGACCAGAAAAACGTACCGCCCTCAGGTTGCGGTTTTATTAAACGATCATGACGCCAAACGCGACAACCCATAGCGGTTGCCGAAAATCTGAACCAGGTCTCATCCCGTTATCCGGCGGATGTCCGAAGCGGCCAATGGCCCCCAATGCCAACCCGGGCGCTTCCCCTCAGGCGGGTTCAGCCGTTTCCAGCTGGGCTTTAAGCTGGTGCTTCAGCAGCTTGGACGACGCATTGCGGGGCAGCGAGTCGGCAAACACCACCGCCTTGACGCTCTTGAAGGCCGCCAGTTGGCTCCGGCAATGCTCGATCACCGCCGTCTCATCCAGTTGGCTGCCCGGCAGGCGTACCACAAAGGCCACCGGCACCTCCCCCCATCGCTCGTCGGCACGGCCCACCACCGCCACCTCGACGATCTCCGGATGCTGGATCAGCGCCGCTTCCAGTTCCGCCGGGTAGATGTTCTCACCACCACTTATGATCATGTCCTTGAGCCGGTCGACCACATACAGAAAGCCGCGGTCGTCCAGGTAGCCGAGGTCACCGGTGTGGTAGTAGCCGTCCACGATGGCCGTGCGGCTGGCGTCCGGGTTGTTCCAGTAACCGGCAAAGACCTGGGGACCGCCGAAGCAGATCTCCCCCACCTGCCCCGCTGGCCGCGCTGCGCCGGTGTCCGGATCGACAATCTTGAGGCTGCCGGCCATCACCCCAGGCCCGACGCTGGCCACCACGTCCATACCCATGGCCGGCATCCAGAAGCTGGCGGAACCGGCCACTTCGGTGGCACCGTAAACCTGGTAGATCGAGATGCCCAGTTCGGCGTAGCGGGCGATCAGTGCTGACGGCACCGCCGACGCCCCGGACACCGCGAAGCGCAGCGAGCTGAGGTCGCGCTCGCCGATACCCGGTGCCTGCAGCATCATTTCCAGCATCTGCGGCACCGCCAGAAAGTGGGTAATGCGTTCCTGCTCCAGAATTTCCCACACCGTGACCGGGTGGAAATCCGCCAGGTAGACCGTGGCACTGCCGGTTAGCACGTTGGCAAACACCGGCATCAGGCCGGCGATGTGGAACATCGGGGTGACCGTGAGGTAGCGGGCCTGGAACGGCCAGCCGATGGTGAAGCAGCAGTTCTCCGCCGCCGCGTACAGATTGCGATGGGTGAGCATCACCCCCTTGGGCCGTCCGGTGGTGCCGGAGGTGTACATCAGGACCGCCACCTGGTCGGGGTCAGGGTCGTGCCCGGGCAGTTCTCCACCGGCGCTGGCAAGGGCCTGCTCAAAGTCATCATCATCGCGCTGGCGATCCACCACCAGCTGCCGCGACAGCCCCACCTGCGGCGCCAGGGCGGTGACCATGTCAGCAAACTCCCGGTCATAGACCAGGGTGTCCGCGCCGCAGTCGTTGAGAATGTAGGCCAGCTCCTGGGGCTGCAGCCGCCAGTTCAACAGCGCCACCACCACCCCGGCCCGACTGGCGCCGAACAGGGCCATTGCCACCTGTTCGCTGTTCTTGCAGAGAATCGCGATGCGGTCCCCGGGCTTCAGTCCCTGCTGGTGAAGGTAGCCCGCCCACTGGCTGGCACGGGTATCCAGTTCCCGGAAGCAGTAACGCTGCTGATCGCCAATGGCGGCAACATGGTCCGGGGTCAGTGCGGCCCGGGAGGCAAGCAGGTCGCCAAGGTGCTGGCTCATGGGGGTCTCCTCGCTGATGCGGTTGTTGTTTTGGAGCCTCCGGGCACAGCAAGCCATGAACCCGGATTCACTTTATTGAATGAAGTGAATCATGGTTCAGTTTTCCAGTCAATCAGTGCTGCCTCTGGTCAACAGCTCGGCAAGCCAGGCCTGCACCCCGGGATAGGCCGTCGTGTCCAGCACAAACTCCTGGCCACGGGCGGCGCAGCGGAGGTCACAGTGGTCGTCGGCCAGGTGCCAGCGGTCCCGGTTGTAGTGATAGCTCAGCGGCGTCTGCTCAGGGCCCGGGAAGAACGCCCGGGGCAACCGCCAGTGGGTTGGGGACGGCGCCTGGGGAGCGGTCAGCCGATGCTGTGGTTGCAGCCGCGCAAAGGTGCCGGCGCCGGCGATGTCAGTGTCCAGCCCCGGCAACCGCAGGCGCTCGGCGGCCAGGTAAAGGGTGTTGTTGCGATCCGTGGCCTGTTGCAGGTGGGGGTGATAGCGCGCCCAGGGCCAGGCATCCGGCGCCAGCTCATCGACGCTGACCACCGCGCCAATCTGCAGCCAGCCCCAAAGCCCATGGAACGGCTTGGCGCCACGGACAAAGCGCCAGCCATCAGTGCTTTGCTCCGCCGCCCGGAACAGGCCAAAGAACAGAAACAGGTCACCCTCCCCCACGCCCTGGTTGCGCAGGTGGCTCTGGGCGGTACCGGTCTGGCCCAGCAGTGGCCGCCAGCCCTGCTGGCGCGGGTAATCATCGGCGATCAGATCCGGGTCCAGGTGGGCGCCGGCATCCCGACGGCCAGGATCACCGGTCAGCCCCGCCACCAGGTCGCCAACGTTGACGCCCTGATGTTCAATATCGCGATAGCGCAGGCGGGAGCGGGCATCGGGAATTGGCAGGGCATAGGCGCGGCCATCGGCAAACCAGGGGCTGGGGCAGCCACCGGCGGAGGAATCGAAGCCTTTACGGCTGAGGATCAGGCGCATGGGACGGTCAGGGTAATGAGTTCGGCGCTATGTTCTCGCAAAGCCCGGACGGCCCTCAACCCGAACCATCTTCAACCCACACGCCCTCCCCCCGGCCAGCGGGCAAAATTCGTTGATCAGAAAGTGAACTCTTTTAATTTTTGCCCCTCAAAGCTCCTGCCAATTGGTTATCTCCATTCTTTGTTGCCATTGCCCCCCACGCCCACGTGCGGGGGCTTTTTTATGCCTGTCAGCAAGTTAGCTTTCGCAAACGTGGCAGTAGGCTGCCAGCGTCATAAAATGAACATTCCCCCGTCATAGTTCTTTTCCACACTGGTGCCCCGTCTGGGGGTCACCCAGTCAACCTCATGTCAACAAATCAGGGAAAGAACCATGACGATTAAACAGACCGCGCTTGCGGTCGCCATTGGCGGCATGCTGGCGACGCCAGGCCACGCCGGCCTGGTGATCAGTGAGTACGTGGAAGGCTCCAGCAACAACAAGGCGGTGGAGCTTCGCAACACTGGCAGCGCCCCGGTGGATCTCACCGCCTGGGAACTGCAGGTCTACTTCAATGGCAGCAGCACCCCCGGCCTGACCATCGATCTGGCGGGTGAAGTGGCCGCCGGCGGTCACTTTGTCTTTGCCCACAGCGCTGCTGATCCGGCAATCCTGGCGGTGGCCGACCAGACCACCGGCGCCGGCCTGTTCAATGGCGATGACGCCATCACCCTGCTCGAAGGTGGCGTGGTCGCCGATAGCCTGGGCCAGGTTGGCGTTGACCCCGGCAGCGCCTGGGGCAGCGGCGAGACCCGCACCCAGAACGCCACCCTGCGTCGCCTCGACGGCAGCGCCGCCGACACCGACCCGTTCGATGCCTACGATCCCGCGGCAACCTTCGCCGGCTTCCCCCAGGACAGTTTTGACGACCTTGGCGTGGGAGACGGTGATGGCGACGACGGCGGCGATGACGGCAGCGATCCGGACCAGCCCAACCTGAGCTGCGGTGCGGACGCCACCCCGATCTCCGCCATTCAGGGCACCACCACCGACAGCCCGCTGGCTGGCGACAGCCTGGTGATCGAAGCCGTGGTGACCGGCGTGTTCAATGGTGACGGCGGCCTGGGCGGATTCTTCGTGGAAGAGGAAGCCAGCGACCGTGACGACAACCCCCTCAGCTCCGAAGGCCTGTTTGTCTACGCCCCCGATGCCAGCGTGAGCGTCGGCCAGCGGGTGCGGGTGGCCGGGTCCATCACCGAGTACGGCGGCCTCACCGAGTTGACCGACCTCAGCGGCCTGGCCGACTGCGGCAGCGCCACCCTGCCCGCCGCCGCCACCCTGGCACTGCCCTGGGATACCCTGGACGCCCCGGAGGCCTATGAGTCGATGCGGGTCAGCTTCAGCCGCCCGCTCACCGTCAACGACACCTACGATCTGGCCCGCTACGGCAGCCTGACCCTGGGCAGCGACCGCCACTTCATTCCCACCAACATCGTCGCCCCCGGTGACGACGCCGCGGTGGTGGCGGAACTCAACGCCCGCGACCGTCTGATCCTCGACGATGGCAGCAACCAGCAGAACCCGGCGCTGGTGCCCTACCCGACACCGCAACTGAGCGCCGCCCAGACCGTACGTGCCGGAGACCAGGTCACCGACCTGACCGGCATTCTCGACTACCGCTACGACGAATGGCGACTGCACCCCAGTTCCGCCCCCGGCTTCATCAGCGCCAACAACCGCCCCGCCGGCCCGGATCTGGCGGACCGCGGCGACCTGGTGGTGGCGGCCTTCAACGTGCTCAACTTCTTCAATGGTGACGGCTTCGGTGGTGGTTTCCCCACCGCCCGCGGCGCCGACACCGCCGAGGAACTGCAGCGCCAGACCGCCAAGCTGGTCAGCGCAATCAGCGCCCTGGATGCCGACATTATCGGTCTGATGGAAATCGAGAACGACGGTTATGGCGACACCAGCGCCATTGCCGAACTCGCCGCCGCCCTCGGTGGCAGCTGGGCCTACATCGATCCGGGGCTGGAGCAGCTGGGTAACGACGACATCGCCGTTGGTCTGCTGTACCGCAGCGACCGGGTAACCCCCCAGGGTGCCGCCGCGACTCTTGCAGAGGGCGCCTTCGCCGAGCTCAACCGCCGCCCCCTGGCCCAGACCTTCGTGCCAGTCGCCGGTGATGACGGCGTCACCGTGGTGGTGAACCACTTCAAGTCCAAAGGCTGCCGCGGTGCCGACGGTACCAACGCCGATCAGGGCGATGGCCAGGGCTGCTGGAACCCGATGCGGACCCAGGCCGCTGAGGCACTGGCCGGATGGCTGGCCAACGACGCCACCGGAACCGGAGAGGAAGACGTGCTGGTGATCGGCGACCTCAACAGCTACGCCAAGGAAGACCCGATCCAGAGCCTCGTCGGCGATGGCTACCAGGACCTGGTGGCGCGGTTTGCCGGTGAGCAGGCCTACTCCTACGTGTTCTATGGCCAGGCCGGTTACCTTGACCACGCTCTGGCCAACAGCCCGCTGCAGGCGAAGATTGCCGACGCCACGGTCTGGCATATCAATGCCGACGAACCGCGGGCGCTGGACTACAACACCGAGTTCCAGACGCCGCAGCAACAGGCCAGCTACTACGCCCCGGACGCCTACCGGGCCTCCGACCATGATCCGGTGCTGGTGTCGCTGACCCTGGCGGCAGACGAGCCGGCGGACCGGGCCGACCTCAACGGCGATGGCCGGGTTAACGGCCGCGACGTCGCCCGCTTCATCCTTGCCTATCTGTTCGGACGGGCGGATGTTGAGCACTACGACGTCAACGCCGATGGCCGGGTGGACCGCCACGACCTGCGGGCGATCCTGCAGGTGATCCGCGAGCGTTGACCCAAACGCAAAGAAGGCCTCACCGGGAGGCCTTCTTTGTCGATTGATATTGTCTGCTGTCCCGTCTGGCGACTTCGCTGACGGGACAGTCATCAGCCGGTTCAGGGCAGGTACGGCAGTTCCTGTCCTTCCGGCACCTTCACTTCAAACCCGGCCTTCAGGGTCAGGGTCTCACCGGCGCCGATCTGGCGATCCCAGGCAATCACCCCGGGTTTGTCGTCGATGTCCGACTGGTAGGGTTCGGAAATGCCCTGGTAGCTCACCTCGATGTCGTCATGACGGGACACCGGCAAACGGTCGATCACCCGGATGTCGACCGCCTGGTCGTGGGCGTTGGTGATCTCGAAACGGTTCATCCGCTCGAGGTAGGGCCGACCACTGAGGATGCCCTTCTCGCCCCGCTGGTCCTGCTCCCGCACCACTTTGACCGAGAGCCGGTCGTCGACGCCGAAAGCCATCGCCAGGGGCTGACCGGGTTCGGTCTGCTCAAGCCAGTGCTGACCCACGTACTGGCCATCCTGGTACAGCGCCACTTCCGCCGCAGGCAGGGTGGCCTCACCCTGGTAGTCGGCCTCGCCAAAGACGTAGCCGAGGCTCGACAACGCCGGCACCACCCGGCGGCTGAGACGGGCCGCCAGGTCATGCTCGCTGACCGTCAGGCGCTGGTCCCGCACACCATCGGCCAGGCTCAGGGTGCCGGCCAGCTGGTATTGCTGGGTCAGTCCGGTGCTGACCAGGTCCGCCGTCTGACGGCCGGCAAAGCCACGGGCTTCCATCTCCGCCGAGGCCGGTGCCGCACTGTCCATCACCATGGACTTGCTCAGCATCTCCGGTTGCGGCTGGGGCCGCGGCTGCAGTATCCACGGTGAAGGCTCCGGCAGCCGACCACCGACGGCAGGGTTGCCGGTGGAGAGGCTGACCTGAACGTCGTTCCAGTCCTCACCGGTGTTCTGGTGCACCACCGCCTGGTGAATCAGTTGCAGGCGTTCGTCCTCGCTGTCGAGACGGGCCTCGTAGGCGCTGCTCCAACCGGCATTGCGAGTCTGGTATTCCAGCTTCACGGTAACATCGGCGGCCCGGTCGGCGGTATAGCCGACGCTGAGGTGGGCCACTTCCCGGGGGCGGTCGCCAAGCGCCGCCAGCTCACGCTTGAGACGGTCCTGCTCGCGGACCAGGTCGCGCTTTTCCTGTTCGATGCGACGGATGTTGGTGAGGGATTTC
This sequence comes from Marinobacter xestospongiae, assembly GCF_023156385.1. Taxonomy (GTDB): domain Bacteria; phylum Pseudomonadota; class Gammaproteobacteria; order Pseudomonadales; family Oleiphilaceae; genus Marinobacter; species Marinobacter xestospongiae. The sequence continues at coordinate 6,019 of NZ_JAKZAK010000019.1, read as the reverse complement.
TGGGCCTGGTCAAACACGCTGTCGGCGGTGGTGTTGAGGTTGTCCGGCAGGGTCACCTCGCCGTCGCCGCTGGTCCAGCGGTCCAACAGGTCGAGACGGTAGCGCCAGGCGCGAACGGCGTCGTCGTGGGCCCCAATGCTGTCATTGACCTGTTGCAGCTGGTCCCGCAGCTCACGGAGTTTGCTGGCCTGTGCTTCGCTGGTCTGCTTGCGAACCACCCGTACATCCCGCACCAGCGCGGCGTCGGTGCCCGCCAGGGAGACCCGCAGGGTACGCTCCATCAGCCCGGCCGGCAGGTCGGCGATTTCCAGGGTGCCCGCGCCCGGCTTGAGGGTAGCGCTCTCTTCCCGGGTGACGGATGCCTGTCCCGGATACAGGGTAACAGCCGTGACGTCGGCCAGGGCCTGCAGTGGCAACCAGGCCGCCATCATCAAGACAAGTCGATTCCTTTTCATGTGCTTTTCCTTCCCAATGCAACAACTTCGACGGATTTCATCCAACATACCGCGCCCGGGCAATGCTTGGCATTACAGTCCTGTCAGACGCCACTGCCCGCCATCCTTGACATAAATCATGGCCCACGCTTTTCCATTGGCGGTCGAGACGGCATGCTTGAATGCAAGCAAAACCGAGCCGGGGTGAACCATTGCGCCCCGGCAGCGGTCACACCCAGACAGACTGACAGTCAGAGACCAACGACCTTGAACGACGCGGACAACAACAAAAACCGGGTTGCCAGTCGTAGTCACCCGGGCCAGGACGGCATCCGCACCTTCAGTTACCGCGGCTGTGCCTCGCCCGACCCCAGCCGGCCGGTTCCCCTGGTGGAGGAAACGGCGGTGGCGGTGAGCTACAACGGCATCAGCCAGGCGGTGATGATGCTCTCCCCCGTGCATCTGGAAGACTTTGCGGTGGGCTTCAGCCTCAGCCAGGGCTTCATTGATACCGTCGATGACATTCTCGACCTGCAGATCAGCTCTGCCGGCGACGGCCTGGAGTTGGTCATCACCGTCACCAGCCGGGCCCAGTGGGCCCTGCGCCAGCATCGCCGCCAGCTCGCCGGCACCACCGGCTGCGGACTCTGCGGAGTCGATTCGCTGCAACAGGCACTGCCAGAGCTGGCACCACTGCCCCCACAGCCACTGCCGCCGGCGGATCGCTTTCTCACGCTGCGAGATCGCATGGCCAGCGCCCAGACCCTGGGCCAGACCAGTGGCGCCCTGCACGCGGCGCTGTTTGTTGACGCCGCCAACCACGCGGTGGCCTGCCGCGAGGACATCGGCCGCCACAACGCCCTCGACAAGCTGATCGGCGCGCTCGCCCGCCAACGCCGGCCTCTGCCCGGAGGCCTGGCGGTGATCACCAGCCGTTGCAGCCAGGAACTGATCCAGAAAGCCGTACGCGCCGGCCTCGGCACCCTGGTGAGCTTTTCCGCGCCCTCCACCCTGGCGGTGGACTGGGCCCGGCGCCACAACCTCAACCTGGTTCACCTGTCACGCCAGGGTGAACCGCGCGTCTACAGCCCCTACGCCCTGACCGACGATACGCACACAGAGAGACGACCATGACCCAACGCGATCACAAACCCTATGACGGTCCCGCCGGTGGCTGGGGCGCCCTGCGCAGCGTGACTCGCCACTGGCTCGACAGCCAGCAGCCGATCAAGAACGTTCGTGCCCTGCTCAAGACCAACCAGAACGGCGGCTTTGACTGCCCTGGCTGCGCCTGGGGAGACGATCCCAAGGGTGGCCGTATCCAGTTCTGCGAAAACGGTGCCAAGGCAGTGAACTGGGAAGCCACCAGTCGTGCGGTGGACCCGGCCTTTTTCGCCGCCCACCCGGTCAGCGAGCTGCTCAAGCAGAGCGACCACTGGCTTGAGCACCAGGGCCGGCTGGTGGAACCGATGCGCTACAACCGCGACAGTGACCGCTATGAGCCGGTGAGCTGGGAGCAGGCCTTTGCCCTCATCGCCGAGCACCTCAACCGGCTGGAGAGCCCGGACCAGGCCGAGTTCTACACTTCCGGCCGGGCCAGCAACGAGGCTGCGTTCCTGTACCAGCTGTTTGTCCGCAGCTACGGCACCAACAACTTCCCCGACTGTTCCAACATGTGCCACGAGGCCAGCGGCGTTGCCCTCGGCAGCAGCATCGGGATCGGCAAGGGCACTGTGACCCTGGAGGATTTCGAGGAAGCCGACGCCATTTTCATCTTTGGCCAGAACCCCGGCACCAACCACCCGCGCATGCTGGCACCATTGAGCCGGGCGGTCCGACGCGGCGCCGATGTGGTGTGCTTCAACCCGCTCAAGGAGCGCGGTCTGGAACGCTTCCAGGACCCGCAGGACATGCGGGAGATGCTGGCGAACGACTCCGAGCCCCTCAACACCGCGTTCTTCCGCCCGGCCCTGGGTGGCGACATGGCCGCCGTCCGCGGCATCGCCAAGGCGCTGCTGGCCTGGGACCGGGACGCCCTCGCCAACGGCAAGCCGGGACTGCTGGACCGGGACTTCATTGCCACCCACACCGACGGCATGGAGGCCTACGTTGCCGCGGTGGACGCCACCGACTGGGGCGACATCGAGCAGCAGTCCGGGCTCTCCCGCATCGATATCGAACACGCCGCCAAGATGTACTGTCGGGCCGGTCGGGTGATCATCTGCTGGGCCATGGGCATCACCCAGCACCGCCATTCGGTGGCGATGATCCAGGAATTCGTCAACCTGCAACTGCTGCGGGGCAACATTGGCAAACCCGGTGCCGGCCTGTGCCCGGTGCGGGGCCACAGCAATGTTCAGGGTGACCGCACCATGGGCATCAACGAACGGCCACCGCAACTGCTGCTGGACAACCTGGCCAGCAACTTCGACATCGAGGTGCCCCGCCATCAGGGCCACAACACCGTGGAAGCCATCCGCGCCATGCTCGATGGCCAGGCCCGGGTGTTCATCGCCCTGGGCGGCAACTTCGCCCAGGCCACCCCGGACTCAGAACTGACCCACGACGCCCTGCGCCGCTGTGACCTGACCGTGCAGATCAGCACCAAGCTCAATCGCAGCCATCTGGTCACCGGCCGCGATGCGCTGATCCTGCCCTGCCTCGGCCGCACCGACATCGACCGCCAGAACGGCATTCCCCAGGCGGTCACGGTGGAAGACTCGTTCAGCATGATCCACGCCTCCTATGGTCAGCTCGAGCCACTGGCGGACACCCTGAAATCAGAGCCGGCGATCGTCGCCGGCATGGCCAAAGCCACCCTGGGTAACCGGCCGGTGGACTGGGATGCGCTGGCGGCGGACTACCGCCGGATTCGCGAGCTGATCGAGCGCACCATTCCCGGGTTTGAAGGCATGGCACGGCGACTGGCGGAACCCGGTGGTTTCCACCTGGGCAACAGCGCCCGTGAGCTGAGCTGGAACACCGCCGCCGGCAAGGCCACCTTCCACGCCCACGCCCTGCCCGCTGACCTGTTCGACGCCCGCGTCCGCAACAGCGGCCAGCAACCGGACCTGGTGCTGCAGACCCTGCGCTCCCACGATCAGTACAACACCACGGTCTACAGCCTCAACGACCGCTACCGGGGGGTGCAGAACCAGCGCGACGTCATCTTCATCAACGCCGACGACATGGCCCGGCTGGGCTATCAGGAAGGCGACCGGGTGGATGTGATTTCGCTGTGGGAAGATGGCCGCGAACGCCGCATCCGCAACTTCTGCCTGATTCCCTACGACATTCCCGCCGGCCAGGCGGCGGCCTACTACCCGGAAACCAACCCGCTGGTGCCGCTGGACAGTACCGGCGAGGGCAGCTTCACGCCCACCTCCAAGTTCATCGCGGTGAAGTTTCTGCCGGCAACACCGCCTCCCTCCGCATAACCCGGCCCCGCCGGTGCCAACCGCGGCACCGGCGGGGGTTCGCTGCCAGCCAGATCCGGGCTGAGGTCGACGCTGACACACAACCGTCATCAGACTGACATCACGCCATCACGCCGCTGACACATCCCTCCACGATCCTCCTGTAATTGCCCCTCAGAGGCCCTTCTTTTTCTGGCGACGTAATAACAGGAGTATGGAAATGATCCGACAATCCGCCTGGGTACTGATTCCCGCGTTGGTGCTGGCCGGCTGTAGCGACAGCGATGACGACGATCGCAACGGTGCGCTGTCCCTCAACATCCTGCACATCAACGACCACCACTCCCACCTCGAGGCCGGCTCCCAGACCCTGGAGATTGCCGGCAAGGAAACCGAGTTCGAGACCGGTGGCTTTGCCCGGGTCGCCAGCAAGCTGGCGGAGCGGGAAGCGGCGCTGGACAACGTGCTCAAGCTGCACGCCGGTGACGCCATTACCGGTACCCTGTACTTCACCTCCTTCGAAGGTGAGGCGGACGCTGACCTGATGAACCAGGTCTGCTTCGATGCCTTTGCCCTGGGCAACCACGAATTTGACCGCGGCGACGAAGGCCTCAAGGACTTCCTCGACCAGCTCGCCAGCGGCAGCTGCAACACCCCGGTGCTGGCCGCCAACGTCAAACCGGCCATCGGCACGCCGCTGGCTCCCACCGCCCAGGACGACTACATCCAGCCGTACACGGTGAAAGAAGTGGATGGCGAGAAGGTCGGCATCATTGGCATCGACATCGCCAACAAGACCAAGAACAGCTCCAGCCCGCTGGACAGCACCGAGTTCCTGGATGAGACCGCCACCGCCCAGGCGATGATCGACGAACTGGAAGCCGACGGCGTCGACAAGATCATCCTGCTGACCCACTACCAGTACCAGAACGACCTGGCGCTGGCGGAAGCACTGTCCGGCGTGGACGTGATCATCGGTGGCGACTCCCACACCCTGCTCGGTGACTTCGATGCCTACGACATCAACGCGGCCGGCCCCTACCCCACCGAGCGCACCAACGCCGATGGCGATCGGGTCTGTGTTGCCCAGGCCTGGCAGTACTCCCAGGTGGTGGGCGAACTGGCGGTGGAATGGGACGCCGATGGCCGGGTCACCCGCTGTGAGGGCGTACCGCACCTGCTGCTGAGCGACAGCTTCGTTCGCGAAGACGCCAACGAGGACGAGTACGAGCCGGCCGGCGAAGAGCGCCAGGCCATCCTTGCCGCCATCGACGCCGATCCCCAGCTCAGCCTGGTGACCGAAGACGCCTCCGTTGCCGCCTCCCTGGCCGGCTACACCGCCCAGCTCGACACCTTCCGCAACAAGGTGGTGGGCACCGCCACCGAAGACCTGTGTCTGGAGCGCATTCCCGGCACCGGCGGTCGCAGTGAGATTGCCGGCTGTGACGAAGCCACCGCAGCCCGCGGCGGCCACATTCCCAACCTGGTGGCCCAGGCCTTCCTGTTCCTGAGCAAGGACGCCGATGTGTCGATCCAGAACGCCGGCGGCGTGCGGACCGACATCGCCCAGGGCAGCATCACCATTGGCGATGCCTACACCCTGCTGCCGTTCGCCAACACCCTGGTGGACCTGACCATGACCGGCGCCGAGATCCGCCAGGTGCTCAACGAGGCGGTGGACTTTGCCCACACCCCGGATGGCTCCAGCGGTGCCTACCCCTACGCCGCCGGCCTGCGCTGGGACGTCGACATGACCCGCGCCGCAGGCGAGCGTCTGTTCAACATCGAAGTGAAAGGCCGGGATGACAGCGACTGGCGGGCACTGGCCGACAGCGACACCCTCAAGGTGGTGACCAACAGCTTCACCGGCGGTGGTCGTGATGGCTACGTCACCTTCGGCACCGTCACCGACGACGGTCGTGCGGTCGATACCTTCCTCGACTACGCCCAGTCCTTTGTCGACTACGTCGAGGCCAAAGGCACCCTGAGCCGTCCGGCGCTGGACGAGATGTCGACCCAGAGCTACACCGCGCCGGCCCAGTAACTCCCCAGCCAGGCGTACCCTGAAAACCACCGGCAAACGCCGGTGGTTTCAGACTGCTGACAAACCCTCGCCATGGTAGCGGGGGTTTGTTGTAATTGGGCCAGCGACTTTCCAGAGGCTGCCCC
>NZ_JAKZAK010000018.1 GCF_023156385.1 Marinobacter xestospongiae | reverse complement strand
GCGTTAATCGGATGGGATAACAGTGACCAAAAATGATAGGAAAATAAAGGGTTACCCACCAGAAGAAGTGAAGAGCCTGATTTATACAGTGTTTGGCTGTGTAATGGCCGGGGGAGTTTCAATTCCCGGTCAGCCAACCAATGAAGGAAAAAGACAATGATCAACGGAAGCTGTTGCTGTGGAGAGGTGCGGTTTGAGCTCAGTGAGGCGCCAGGCATGTTGGGAACATGCCACTGCACTCGGTGCCGCAAGGTTGGCGCAAGTGCGCTGGTGTTTGTGCGGGCGGATACGTTCAGGATTACTCAGGGCCGTGATCGGATATCTACCTTCAAGGCACAGCCGCCCTACAAATACGATCGGTGCTTCTGCTCGGTGTGTGGTACGGCTCTGGGGGAGGTGCTTTCCGAGGCGGAATCCTTCCCGGTTGCCGCCAATTGCATTGACGATGAGCTGCTGCTGGAGAACGCCTTTCATGAGTTTGTGTCTGAAAAGCCCGGCTGGCTGACGATCGGCGACGGTGCCAAACAGTTCGATGGCCACCCGTTCTAGGTGTGAAGCGGTAACACGGCGGGTAAAGCCCGCCGTGAGCCTGTATCCGGCGTATGGAGTGCACGGTGAAACAATCGTTGAAAGAGAAAGTCGTCCAGGTATGCAGACGCAAGATCGCGCAAAAAGGTGAGGGGGTCTCGGTCTCATTCTATGCCTTTTTCGCCAACAGGAATGATGACCCCGAGTTGCTGATGGAAGCCGCAACCTGGTGGATTCAAACCCATAAGCTGGATCATTTTGAAAGGGCGACAAAGATTTTGGCGATGGTGGAGAAAGAGGCATCGCCTGAACAAGACGGGACGCCGGCTGGAAACCCTCTTGATGCCCGTACGGCCGAAGGCACATGAAAGCGCTATCAACGCTTGTCGCTCTGACGCTGTTTGTAATTGCCGGATGCTCGCAAGCACCTGCCGATAGGCCTGCTGAGGTGCATTTCTTCTACGGTGAGCACGAAGTCGTGGCAAGGATTGCAGAAGACCTCAGTTTTAAGGGCGCGATCCGGGAACGCGACGAGGCGGTTGGCTTCTATGGAACCGTGCGCGCCGAGGGTGATAGTGAAGCTTATCTGGTCGACATTGTTGTGGCGAGAGAGGCCGAGGCCGGAGAGATTCGCCAGAGAATTAATACCGTTTTCCTGGCGCAAGTCGACAAAGCCGTGGTGATTGGGCAGGTTGACGATGTTTCGTTCAGGCTGATGTTGCACAAGTAGGCGGTTCGTTCGATTCTGAATTCGGGACTAGCGCTCTCGCATCCTCCGGGTCAGCCGGTGTTCCCCGGATCGAGCGCTGGTATTTTGCAATCGTTCCTAAGTAGTCGTCATGGAGGATCTTCAGTAAGGCTCCATTGAGTCGAGGTTATGGCTTCGGGAGGGACAAAACTATCGCAAATTGGGGCCAAAACTGCCGCCGCGCTACAGTTGGTTCTAACCAGTGCAGACAAGATGTAGTGAGTTTGTAGTCGACCAACGAAAAAAGGGTTACAGCGCGAACTGTAACCCTTTGAAATCTGGTAGCAAGGGGCGGAGTCGAACCGCCGACCCCAGCATTATGAGTGCTGTGCTCTAACCAACTGAGCTACCTTGCCAAGTCGTCTAATGGCCTGTAACCATCTAACGAGGCGCGTATTTTCAGGATTTTGGCGGTCGCTGTCAACCCTTTCGGTGGGATAATTTCAAATGCGTTCGCTGCCTCTGTGTTGCGTGAGTGGCAGAGCTCGGTGAGGTCTGAATTTCGGACATGAAAAAGCCCGCGCGCTTTCGCGGGCGGGCCTTGGGAGGCGCTGGGGTGGCCTCAGACGTTGAAACGGAAGTGGATGACGTCACCGTCCTTGACGATGTAGTCCTTGCCTTCCAGGCGCCACTTGCCGGCATCCTTGGCGCCGGCCTCGCCATTGCAGGCGATGTAGTCGTCGTAGCCAACCACCTCGGCGCGAATGAAGCCGCGTTCGAAGTCGGTGTGGATGACGCCGGCAGCCTGTGGCGCCGTGGCGCCGACACGCACGGTCCAGGCTCGCACTTCCTTTACCCCTGCGGTGAAGTAGGTCTGCAGGTCGAGCAGGCTGTAACCGGCGCGGATTACGCGATCCAGCCCGGGCTCTTCCATGCCCATCTCTTCCAGGAAGACGGCTTTCTCGTCGTCTTCCAGTTCTGCGATCTCCGCTTCCATCTTGTTGCAGATGGGCACCACCACGGCGTTCTCTTCCGCAGCGATGGCTTTGACCTTGTCCAGGTATGGGTTGTTCTCGAAGCCGTCCTCATTGACGTTGGCGATGTACATGGTGGGCTTGACGGTGAGCAGGCACAGTTCTCGAATGGTGGCGCGCTCATCGTCGCTCAGGTCCATGCTGCGCACAGGCTTGCCTTCGTTCAGCACCGGCAGCAGCTTCTCGAATATTTCCTGTTGGGCTTTGGCGGTCTTGTCGCCGCTCTTGGCAACACGCTGGACTCGCTTGATGGCCTTTTCCACGGTATCCAGGTCAGCCAGTGCCAGTTCGGTGTTGATCACCTCGATATCGGCAGCCGGATCGACCTGATTGGCCACGTGGATCACGTTACTGTCATCGAAACAGCGGACGACGTGGGCAATGGCGTCGGTCTGGCGGATGTTGCCCAGGAACTGGTTGCCCAGGCCTTCGCCTTTGGAGGCGCCCGCGACCAGGCCGGCAATGTCGACGAATTCCATGCTGGTGGGGATCACCCGCTCCGGCTTCACAATCTCCGCCAGCTTGTTGAGGCGCGGGTCAGGCATGGGGACCACGCCGGCATTGGGTTCGATGGTGCAGAACGGGAAGTTCTCGGCACCGATGCCCGCTTTGGTGAGCGCGTTGAACAGGGTGGATTTGCCCACGTTGGGTAGGCCGACAATGCCGCAGTTAAAACCCATGGAATGCCTCTGCTGATACTGAAAAATGTGGCCGGATTATACCGGTGTCCGCACCGTGGTGCGAGTAAGGGGAGATCGCGCTGTGCGGTCACCCTGAAAGCGGTGGTGACGTTGGTGGCGGAAGGGGAGGTGGTCCGTTCAGTCCTGAGGTTTGAAACTGTGCAGCCGGTTCATCGCTGGGGCCATGTTGCCATTGGCCGCGTCAGGGAGTACCCGGATGATTTCATCAATCAGGTCTTCGAGTTGCTCGGTTTCCTTCTTGCCAAAACGACCAAGTACGTAGCCGGTTACCTGACGGCTGTCGCCGGGGTGGCCAATACCGAGACGGAGGCGGTGAAAGTCGCGAGTGCCGAGATGGTTGATGGTGTCGCGCAGACCATTGTGGCCGCCATGGCCGCCGCCTTTCTTCAGTTTTGCGGTACCGGGGGGTAGGTCCAGTTCGTCGTGGGCGATCAGGATCTGGTCCGCAGAGATCTTGTAGAAGTCCGCCAGTGCCTTGATGGCCAGGCCGCTGCGGTTCATGAAGGTGGTGGGGTTGAGCAGATGCAGGTCGAGACCCTGCCAGCGCAGGCGGGTGTAGAGACCGTGGTATTTCTTTTCCGGTCGCAGCGACTGACCCGCCTGGCGGGCCAGTGCTTCGACGAACAGGGCGCCGGCGTTATGACGGGTGTGCTCGTAGTCGGGTCCTGGATTGCCCAGGCCCACGATCATGGCAAGCTGCTGCGTCATTCGCCGGTTCCCCTGTTGGGCGAGGATTACGCCTCGCCTTCACCGCCTTCAGCGTCTTCGGCCTCGTCAGCCTTGGCGCCTTTCGGCTTGTGGATCGCCACAACCGGCTGGTCGTGATCTTCGCCTTGCTGCAGCGCGGCGATGCGTACGCCACCCGGCAGTTTCAGGTCGCTCAGGTGAACCACCTGATCCATGGCCACGTCAGTCATGTCGACTTCGATGAACTCAGGCAGGTGCTGAGGCAGACAGATCACTTCCACTTCGTTCATCTGGTGAGAAACCGCGCCGCCTTGCAGTTTAACGGCAACAGCGGTGTCTTCGTTGGTGAAGTGCAGCGGTACGTTCACGTGAATCTCGTGGTTACGGTCAACGCGCTGGAAGTCGGCGTGGGTCAGGATCGGCTTGTACGGGTGACGCTGCAGATCCTTCAGGATGACGGTTTCTTCGGTGCCGTTGTCGACCTTAACGGTCAGGATGTGAGAGAAGAAAGCTTCGTTTTCCAGGGCTTTCTTCAGCTCGTTGTGCCAGATGGCGACCGGAGTTGCGTCTTTCTCGCCGCCGTAGATGATGGCGGGGATTTTACGTTCTTCGCGACGCAGGCGGCGGCTCGCACCCTTGCCCTGGTCGTCACGAAGGAATGCTTCGATTACGTAGTCCTGAGACATGGTCTTTACCTCAATCAACACCTGTGCGGCCCGCGACCAGGCTTTTTGCAGCAGGTGGTTAGTGTCAAAATGCCGATTTTATCGGCGGCTTAAACAAACCGGGAGCCCCTGAAGGCTCCCGGTTCGAATCTTGTTGCCTGGCGGCGACTTACTCAAACATCTGGCTGATGGATTCTTCGTTGCTGACGCGACGAATGGATTCCGCCAGAAGGCCCGCCATGCCGAGGGGCCGGATTCTATCACAACCCAGGGCTTTGTCACCCAGCGGGATGGTGTCGCACACCACCAGCTCATCCAGTGTGGAGTTGCTGATGTTGTCGATCGCCGGACCGGACAGTACCGGGTGGGTAATGTAGGCGATCACCCGTGAAGCACCGTGCTCTTTAAGGGCGTCGGCGGCTTTGCACAGGGTGCCGGCGGTATCGACGATGTCATCCACCAGGATGCAGGTCTTGTCCCGTACGTCACCGATGATGTGCATCACCTGGGAGACGTTGGCTTTCGGGCGGCGCTTGTCAATGATGGCCAGGTCGGCATCATCCAGGCGTTTGGCCACGGCGCGGGCGCGAACAACACCGCCCACGTCGGGGGAAACCACCACGAAGTTTTCGAAATTCTGCTTTTCAATGTCTTCCATCATCACGGGGGTGGCGTAGATGTTGTCCACCGGGATGTCGAAGAAGCCCTGAATCTGGTCGGCGTGCAGGTCGACAGTCAGCACACGGTCAACGCCGATGCTGGAAATCATGTCGGCAACCACCTTGGCGCTGATGGCGACACGGGTGGAGCGTACCCGGCGGTCCTGACGGGCGTAGCCGTAGTAAGGAATAACCGCGGTAATTCGGGTAGCAGATGCCCGGCGCAGTGCGTCCGCCATGACAATCAGTTCCATCAGGTTGTCATTGGTCGGATTGCAGGTGGGCTGAATGATGAAGACATCGTGCCCGCGGACATTTTCGTTGATCTCAACGGTAGTCTCACCGTCACTGAACTTGCCGACTGTGGCTTGGCCCATGGGGATGGCCAGCTTCTTGGCAATGTTGTGGGCGAGTTCCGGATGGGCGTTGCCCGCAAAAATCATCAGTTTGGACACGACGGTATCCCTTGCGTTCTCAGCGTTGGATTCAGAAGAGGAAGAAAGGTGGCTGGGGTGGCAGGATTCGAACCTGCGCATGACGGGATCAAAACCCGTTGCCTTACCACTTGGCGACACCCCAGTATCGTGCTTCTTTGGCATCATGTCAGCTCTGTTAGCTTTTTGTGTAGAGGTGAATGGTTCACCCCTTTAGCTACGAACCCCGTGATGCCGGAGGGTTTGCTTTCCCAGATATTCCGGGCTGCGGATTCTGTCGGGAAACGTCCAAAAATGCAAGCCCCGGTTCCGGTTAATCTTGCAGGTCCGAATTGTGAAAGCCATTCCAGGCTTTTTCTAACCTCGGGATACAGTTCGCAAACCACATCCTCACAGTCGTTTCGGTACCTCGAGGCGTCTCCCTCAAAAGCGGGCGCTATTATGGTTTTAGGCGTGTCACGTGTCAACCCTGGATGTGAAAAAATTTTCCCGGTGTTGATATGGCAGTCTGCTTTGAGCACCAGAAACCAGTCTTCCGGCGGTTCCACCGGAGTCAGAATTTCCCCGACGCCTTCGCCCCAGGCGGCGAAGCCGCGAACGAAAACCGGCACATCCGCGCCGAGCTGAAGCCCGAGTTCCGCCAGGGTGTCGAGGTCGAGATCCAACTTCCAGAGCCGGTTTAATCCCAGCAGGGTTGTTGCCGCATTGGAGCTGCCACCGCCAAGACCACCACCCATAGGCAGGCGTTTGTCCAGATGAATGTCGACGCCCGGGAGGGATCGGTCTGTCCGCTTGGCCAACAGGTGGGCGGCTTTCACGATCAGGTTGTCGTCATGCTCAACCCCAGCGAGGGCGGGCGTCAGCCGAATCTGGCCATCCTGTCGCTGCTGAAACGTCAGCTCATCTCCATAGTCCAGAAACTGGAACAGGGTCTGGAGATCATGATAGCCGTCGCTGCGACGGCCGGTGATGTGGAGGAACAGGTTCAGCTTGGCCGGGGAGGGCAGGCTCAGGGTCATGGTCCGTATCCGCGGGGTAGGGGAAAGAAAGCGTCAGGGCTGCTCGGCGCGTTGCCAATCGGTGATCGCCAGGCGTACCCGGCGTTCGCCCCGCAGAGCGGTGATGCGGGCGGGCAGTTCCGGCAACGGCTCGATGAACGAGCGCCAGCGATCATAACGGATCTCCCAGCCACCCTGGCGGATCATCGCGACCCGCTGCTGTTGATCAAAGAACAGACGGTAGTTGCTGCCAGGGTTGGGCAAACCGCGCACCCACCAGGTCAGATCGGACAGCGGTAGTTGCCAACCGGTTGCCGCGGCCACCAGGGCTTCGGGATCGCCTGAGCTATACACGTCGCCATCCGGCAGGGTCAGCTCCATAAAACCCGGGGTCCCGGTGAGCCGGGTGCTGCCAAGTCCCAGAAACGCGGAGGACAGCGACAGGTCGTAGCGTTCCCGGTGCTGAGTCCACTGATTGATCACCGCCGAGCCGCTATCCGATGGCTGACGTACCGCCAGTTTGCCCATCAACTGCCAGTGCTGCAGGGCGGTGAGTTGTTCGGTGCGGGCGGACCAGTCTGCCGGCGGCTGGTCGGTCAGGCCCTCCGGCAACGGTTCCAGTTGAATGGTGGTGCAGGCACTCAGGGTGACCAGGCACACAATGAGAGCTAAGCAGGAGCGGACGGTGTTCACAGATCCTGCTCCCCGGTCAGCCGCAGGATGGTTTCCCGCAGGATCGGGTGTTCCAGGTTGTCTTCAAGCGCTTTGCGCCAGACCACCCGAGCCTGTTCCTGTTCACCGATCTGCCACAGCAGTTCACCATAATGGGCTGCGACTTCCGGGTCGGGAAATTCCCGATAGGCGGCCTGGAGGTACTCAAGGGCATCCAGTGGCCGGCCCTGCTGGAACAGCACCCAGCCCATGCTGTCGAGAATGGCGGGGTTGTCCGGGTCGAGCTCCAGCGCGTGGCGAATCAGCGTTTCCGCTTCGTTCAGGCGATCTGTGCGGGTGGTGAGGATGTACCCCAGGGCATTGAGGGCGACGGCATTGTCCGGTTCCTGGTCAAGGACGTGGCGCAGGTCTGCCTCGGCGTCTGCGGCGCGCTCCAAAGTATCCAGCAGCATGGCGCGGGCATAGCGCACCCGGATACTGTCCGGCAGCGTGGTCAGGGCGTCATTGGCGGCAGCGAGGGCATCCTGCTTGCGGTGATGCTCCAGCAGCAGGTTGATTTCCAGCAGCCAGAAGTTCTCCGCCTGTTGCGGGTTGGCGTCCCTCAGCTTGCGGATGTTGCCCAGGGCGCTTTCGATATCCCCGAGTTCTGCCTGCAGGGCACTGGCCCGGGACAGCGCCGGGAAGTAGTGGTTGCCTTGTTCCACCTGCTCATAGAAGCCGATGGCCTGCTGGTAACGCTGTTCTCCATCGGCAATCTTGCCCAGATAGAAGTGGGCCTCGTCGGTGTGATGTCCCTGTTCGATCAGGCGACTGAGGTCCTCGCGGGCGATATCGATCTCACCGTTCTCCAGCGCCACCAGGGCGTGGGAGAGGCGCAATCCGGGAACATCCTTGAACTGTTCCATCAGGCGACCGAATTCGTCCTGGGCGGCCTGCAGCTCACCTTCGTTGATCAGCATGCGGCCATAGAGTGTGCCCATCTGCCGGTTGTCCGGGAAACGCCGGGTATTCAACAGCAGGTGGTCCAGAGCCTTGGTCTTGAGGCCGGTTTGGTACAGCAGGTCACCTTTGAGGATCAGCGCGGGCTGGAAGTTGGGATGCTCTTCCAGAAGTGGTTCCAGGCGCGCCAGGGCGGTGGCGGGCTGGTTGTTGATCTTCATCAGCAGCGCGATGCTGTACTCGATTTCCAGGTTGCCTGGATGGCGGCTGGCCAGCTGGTCATACAGTTCCAGCAGCTCTTCCTGTTGTTGTGGATCGAGCTGGGCGGCGAGGGCGGCCAGGTTGTCGAAATCGGCATCGGCCCCCAGATCCATGATCTGCTCCATATGAGCGAGGGCCGTTTCCAGCTGATTGCGCTTCACCGCCTGGATCGCCAGTACCCGGTGGGCTTCCAGGTTGTCGGGATCGGTTTCCAGCCACAGGGTCGCCAGCTGCTGCTGGGCATTGTCACCGTTCAGGCTCTGGGCAATGCGAAGGGCGCGTTCAATGATGCCGCTGTCCCGGGACAGTTGGGCAGCCTTGAGATAGTTCACCAGGGTAACGTCGTAGCGGCCGCGCTGAGCCGCCACCTCCGCTGCCAGCAGCAGGTACAGTTCTTCCGGTTCAAAATCGCCGTAAACAGGCTCCGGGATTGTCGTGGGAGCGGTTGTGGAGACGGCGGTCTCTTCGGTGGGGCTGTCCGACGGCGGGCTGTCCATCAAGTTGGCGCAGCCCGACAGCGAAAGCCCCAGCAGGCTGGCAACGAACATCAAGACCGGTTTTTGCATGCGAGATCCTGTGTTGGTTCTGGAGCCCGGGGCTCCTTGGGCACGACGCAGCTGACTGCGCGCAGGGCCTTATGATGGCATAAGGCCCTGGCCTTGCCCAATCGGATGCAGGGAGCCCCTGATCAGCTCCGAACCGCCTCTGCGTGATCTGAGGGCTGCAGTTGCAAGGCGTGGTACGCAGCCAATGGTCCCGGCCGCACCCGGATAGTCCTTGGAGAACGCCGCAACACCGCAGATGCAGCCCTCAGAGCACGCCCTTCGGGGCCTTCAGAGCGATCCACACTCAGCGTTGTGACTTTTTGAAAGGCAACCAGCCTTCCTGCAAAGCCGCGCCTTGAGTGTGAACCGCTCTGAAGGCCAGAGGTGATCCGGAGCTAATCAGAGTCTCCCTTGCGGGTGTGACTGCAGTATCGATGTACGGTTCCGTGGCTGTTGCCTGGGCGCTATTACGGTCGGCTCACCCCGATTGCTGTCGTCTGGGGCCTTATCGGTGGTAGGGCTTGATCCTTGTCAATTCCCCGGCCGCAGGGCTCCGCAATAACCGCAATTCCCGGCCCCGTATGCGGGTTTTGGGTGGCAGCGGGGAATATCCCTCGTTAAAATGCGGAAATATAGTGGCCTTTCCGTCTTCTCTGTATCGCTGTGGTGTCTATATAGAAGGGAAGGGCCAGTGGCGCATACAGGTAGTCTTCCCCGATATGGCATTTCTTACGCTGGGCATCAATCATCGCACCGCGCCGGTCGACCTGCGGGAGCGGATCGCGTTCACCCCGGACCGTATGGCCGAGGCGTTTTCAGAGCTGAGGGCAGCGTCTGGCGCTGGCGAGGCGGCGATCCTGTCCACCTGCAACCGTACCGAACTGTACCTGGCTGGCGATGACGATTGTGCCCCTCTGGTGTTGCGGTGGCTGGCCGGTTTCCACGGCCTGGCTCCGGCAGAACTGGAAGACTCCGTTTACGTGCACCGTGACGCCGACGCTGTCCGCCATATGATGCGAGTTGCCTCCGGGCTGGATTCCATGGTGCTCGGCGAGCCACAGATCTTCGGCCAGCTCAAGGATGCCTACGCGCTGTCGCGGGAGTATGACGCCAGCGGCTCGTTCCTGTCGCGACTGTTTGAACACACCTTCTCTGTGGCCAAGCGGGTGCGTACCGATACCGCCATTGGCGAGAACCCGGTGTCGGTGGCGTACGCCGCGGTCAGCATGGCGAACCATATTTTTGCCGATCTGTCCCGCAACAAGGCGTTGCTGATCGGCGCCGGCAAGACCATTGAGCTGGTGGCCCAGCACCTGTCAGAAGCCGGCGTGAAGGAGTTCCTGGTGGCCAACCGCACCCTGGACCGGGCCCAGTCCCTGGCCGGCATTCACGGTGGCCGCGGCATTGTACTGTCCGACATTCCGGAGTACCTGACGGAGGTGGACATTGTGATTTCCTCCACCGCCAGCCCCCTCCCCATCCTCGGCAAAGGCGCCGTTGAACGCGCGCTGAAACAGCGTAAACACCGTCCCTACTTCATGGTGGATATAGCCGTTCCGCGGGATATCGAGCCGGAAGTGGCCAGTCTGGATGATGTCTACTTGTACACCGTGGATGACTTGCGCCAGGTAATCGAAGAGAATGTCCGCTCCCGCGAGGGCGCCGCCCGTGAGGCCGAGAACCTGATTCTTGCCGGTGCCGAGGAATTCCTCGGACAGTTGCGGGCGCTGGATGCCGTGTCCACCCTGAAACAGTTCCGTCAGCAGGCCGAACTGCGGCGTGACGCCGAGGTGGAGAAGGCCCTGCGAGCCCTGCGGAACGGCGCAGACGCCGAAACCGTCGTTCGCAGCCTGGGGCGCGGACTGACCAACAAGCTGCTCCACGAGCCCTCGATCCAGGTGCGCAAGGCAACCGCCGAGGGACGGGTGGAAGTCACCCACTGGCTGCGGGAATTGCATCAGCTGGAAACCCGGGAAGACGAGGTTTCCGCCACTCCGGAAAAACTATGAAAGCATCCATTCAGAGCCGACTCGAGCAGCTGGTTGACCGCTTCGAGGAGGTCAGCGCGTTGCTCAGCGACCAGGCTGTGATTTCCGACCAGGACCAGTTCCGCAATCTGTCGCGGGAATTTTCCGAAATTGAGCCAGTGGTGCAGTGCTTCCGCGCCTACCGCCAGGCCCTGGACGACATCAGCGCGGCGGCGGAACTGGCCAACGATGGCGACGAGGACATGCGCGCCATGGCGGAAGAAGAGCAGGCCGCGGCCCAGAAAAAGAGCGAGGAGCTGGACGAAGAGCTCCAGCGCCTGATGCTGCCGAAGGACCCCAACGATCACAAGAGCGTGTTCCTTGAGATTCGCGCCGGTACCGGTGGTGACGAGGCGGCGATCTTTGCCGGTGACCTGTTCCGCATGTATTCCCGCTATGCCGAAGGCAAACGCTGGCAGGTGGAAGTGCTGAGTGAGAACCCGGGTGAGCACGGCGGCTATAAGGAAATCATCAGCCGGGTGGCGGGGGACGGTGTTTACGGCTCGCTCAAGTTTGAGTCTGGTGCCCATCGGGTCCAGCGGGTGCCGGAAACCGAATCCCAGGGCCGCATCCACACCTCGGCCTGCACCGTGGCGGTGATGCCCGAGGCCGACGAAGCTGAGGCCATCGAGATCAATAAGGGCGACCTGCGGGTGGACACCTTCCGGGCCTCCGGCGCCGGTGGTCAGCACGTCAACAAGACCGATTCAGCGATTCGTCTGACCCACCTGCCCACGGGTATCGTGGTGGAGTGCCAGGAAGAGCGCTCCCAGCACAAGAACCGGGCCAAGGCCATGAGCCTGCTTGCCACCCGGCTGCAGGATGCGGAGCGGGAGCGGCACCAGCAATCCCAGGCTGAGACCCGCAAGAGTCTGGTGGGCAGCGGCGACCGCTCAGAGCGTATCCGTACCTACAACTTTCCCCAGGGCCGGGTGACGGATCATCGCATCAACCTGACCCTGTACAAGCTGGACGAGGTGATCGCCGGTGACCTGTCGCCAGTGATTGATCCGTTGCTCCAGGAGCACCAGGCCGAACTGCTGGCCAGCCTCTCCGATGACTGAGTCGGCGGCCAGTTGCGAGGCGGTGATTCGCCAGGCAATGATGGCCATTGCTGGCGATTCGCCCCGACTCGACGCCGAGCTGCTGCTGGCCAGAGTTACCGGCTGGAGCCGCACCAGCTTTCGTGCCTGGCCGGAGCGTATTGTTCCAGATGATGCCCTGGCGCACTTCCAGACGCTTGTGGAGCGTCGGGCCCATGGTGAACCGGTGGCCCACCTGCTCGGTGAGCAGGAATTCTGGTCCCTGCCTCTGGCGGTGAACGCCACCACACTGATCCCCCGCCCCGATACCGAGTGCCTGGTGGAGGCCGCTCTGGCGCTGCCGTTGCCTGGCCGGGCCCAGGTGATTGACCTGGGCACCGGTACTGGCGCCATTGCCCTGGCCCTGGCCAGTGAGCGGCCGGGCTGGCAGGTTCAGGCCTGTGATCTGGTGCCGGAGGCGGTGGCCCTGGCCAGGCAGAATGCCGAGTCCCTGAAGCTTGCTGTCACGGTGTGCCAGAGCGCCTGGTTTGACAGCCTGGCGCCCCAGCGTTTTGATCTGATTGTGTCCAACCCGCCCTACATTCGCCAGGATGACCATCACCTGGAGGAAGGCGACGTGCGCTTCGAGCCCGGTTCTGCCCTGGTGTCAGGCCCCGACGGCCTCGACGATCTGCGATTGATCGTCGGCCAGGCGAGTGGCTGGCTGAACAGCGGCGGCTGGCTGGTGGTTGAGCACGGTTACGACCAGGCCGAGGCGGTCCAGGCGCTGTTTGCGGCTGCCGGGTTTGAGGCCATTGAGGGGCGCAAAGATTACGGAGGCCAGGATCGCCTGACCCTGGGCCGCTGGCAGGAGGACCCGAACCATGCTGACTGACGATGAACTGCAGCGCTACAGCCGGCAGCTACTGATCCCCAGTTTCGACATTGCCGGCCAGCTCCGGCTCAAGGACGCCCGGGTGCTGGTCGTGGGGGCCGGCGGTCTGGGCTGCCCGGTTGCCCTGTACCTGGGAGCGGCCGGCGTCGGCCAGCTGACCCTGGTGGATGACGATCAGGTCGAGCTGGCCAACCTTCAGCGCCAGGTGGCGTTCGACCAGGGCGATCTGGGCCACAGCAAGGCCGAGGCCCTGGCGGAACGTGTGCGGCGCATCAA
Source organism: Marinobacter xestospongiae (assembly GCF_023156385.1). Classification (GTDB taxonomy): domain Bacteria; phylum Pseudomonadota; class Gammaproteobacteria; order Pseudomonadales; family Oleiphilaceae; genus Marinobacter; species Marinobacter xestospongiae. Next base: position 111,171 of record NZ_JAKZAK010000018.1, on the reverse strand, counting down.
TCCCGCGATCCAGGTCAGCGCCCTGCGCCAGCGCCTGGAACAGCAGGCGCTGGCGCAACAGGTTGCCCAGGCCAGCCTGGTGGTCGATTGCACCGATAACTTCGGCACTCGCTTTGCCCTCAACCGGGCCTGTGTTTCCGCCCGGGTACCCCTGGTGTCCGGTGCCGCCATCCGCGGCGAAGGCCAGCTGGCGGTGTTCGATGCCCGCCAGGATGACAGCCCCTGTTACCACTGCCTTTACGACGAGACCGGCCACGAAGACCTGACCTGCTCGGAAGCCGGCGTAATCGGCCCGCTGGTCGGCATGATTGGTGCCAGCCAGGCGATGGAGGCCATCAAGGTCATCACCGGCGTGGGCACCCCGCTGGTCGGCCGGCTGCTGATCCTCGACGCCTGGCAGATGGCCTGGCGTGAAATGACCCTGGCCCGTGATCCGGGTTGCCCGGTGTGTGGTTGCTGACGACTCAGTCAGCGGCGACCTGATTCTCCTCCTTCAACGCCTGAAATCGGGCAATGGCCTCTTTTCGGCTCTTCTTCAGATCCACCAGTTGTCGCGGGTAGCCCTTGGGCAGCTTGCCGCTGCGCCAGGGCTGGTGGACCGCATCGCCATCCAGCGCGGCCAGTTCCGGGACGTAGCGTCGAATGAAGTCGCCATTGGGGTCGAAGCGTTCGCCCTGGGTCACCGGGTTGAAAATGCGAAAGTAGGGTGCGGCGTCGGTCCCTGTGGAGGCGCTCCACTGCCAGCCGCCGTTGTTGGAGGCGAGAAAACCGTCCACCAGCTGTGACATGAAGTAGGCCTCTCCCAGCCGCCAGTCGATAAACAGGTTCTTGCTCAGATACATGGCGGTGATCATGCGCAGACGGTTGTGCATCCAGCCGGTCTGGTTGAGCTGACGCATGGCGGCGTCCACGATCGGCACCCCGGTACGGCCTTCCTTCCAGGCTTCGAAACTCTCTCCGCAAGAGTTCCAGTCCAGCGCCTCGGTTTCGGGTTTGAATGCCCGGTTCATGCTCACCCGCGGGAAGTGATACAGGATGTGAATGTAGAAATCCCGCCAGGCGATTTCATTCACCCAGCACGCCAGCCCCTCCTGATTGGCGGCGGTGGCCGGAACCTGCTGGGCGGCGGCCCAGCACTGGCGGCCACTGAGAATGCCGCTGGCCAGGTAGGGTGAAAGCAGGCTGGTGGCGTCCTTCGCCGGGAAATCCCGCTGCTGCTTGTAGTGTGCCACCGGGTCCGCCAGGAACTCCTCCAGACGATCGTGGGCGGCGGCCTCACCGGTGGCGACCAGTGGCGGTGGGGCCTGGTCGTAGCCGGCAATGGGGGTGGGATCAATACGGCTGGGGGTTACGGGGTCTCCTTTCGCGGCTGGTTGTGGGTACAGAGTTGGCTGTTGGTCGTCGAGCCAGCGACGCCAGGTGCGGGAGAAGGGGGTGAACACGGAGTAGGGCTGGTTCTGCCCGGTCAGTATCTGACCAACCGGTACCGCGCACTGATCGCGGTATTTGTGGATGGTGACGCCAGCTTCGCCCAGTCGCTGGGCCAGTTGCTTATCCCGCCGACGTTCATTGACGCCGTATTCCTCATTGAAGTGCACCGTGGTGACGCTCTGGTCGTGACAGAGACGAATCAGGGCATCCTGGCTGTCGTCGAACTGCTGCGCTTCCAGGAAATGCATGGCTATGCCGAGCTTCGCCAGCGCTTCTGCCAGAGCGTTGGCATGATCGATCACCAGACGTATCCGGGCCGGCGACCAGTCGTGCATTCGCCACTGCTCCTGCGCCAGCACAAAGCAGGCGATGACAGGCTGATCCGATTGGCTGGCCGCGGTCAGGGCGGCGTTGTCGGCGGTGCGAAGGTCGTTGCGGAACCAGACGAGGTGGGTCATGACGTGTCCTGATGCAGAATAGGTAAAGCGGAAAAAACGGGCGTCTTCTATATTCGCCGACACCGGGGCTTTGGATTATAGTTTACAGATAAGGGGACAAAAATATGCGCCAGAACACACGCTTAGGCCGCTTATGCAGAGCCCGCACAGCGGTGAGCGTTTATGCGTATTGAGCGTCGTCCCGTCTGGCACTCTAATGCGCGCGCCTGACGCTGTCCCCCGACACTTTTTGACTGGAAACTATCATGGCCACTGTTACGGAAGCTGCCCCGGCCACCCGCTCCGATACCCCTCAGGACGGTCGCTGGGACCAACCCTATAGCCTGGAATCCGGCCAGACCCAGTACCACGAACTGGGCCAGGTGCGGCTCTGGGTCACCCTGCTCGACAAAGAGTGGCAGGTGCGCTCCCAGTACCTGCAGGATCAACCCGAACCGGTGCGTTGGGCGGCCTCGGTCAGCCATGTGGTGCCGGGGCAGGAGGTGCCATTGCAGCGCTTCGTGCGCACCGATGGCAATCACACTGTGCGGTACCGGCCGGCGCTGGCCAGCCTGCCGACGGTTATTCGCCCTTACCAGCCGTTGACCATCCCGGCCGACGGCGAGTGCACCATCTATGTTGGTACCCAGGTCTGGGTGCAGGTGTGCGCCGGCGATCTGGCCACGGTGCTCGCGGAGATTCCGCTGTCAGAACCCTCATTGACTTGGGTGGGACCGTCCACCATGGAGGGCGAACTGTGCTACACCGCGCCCAGTTATGGCCGCATGGTACTGGAGGCCGTGCCCAAGCGACCCTGGCGGGCCATTACCCCGGTGAGGGTGTGCAACCGGCGTCCGGAGCCGTTGCTGTTGGAGCGCTTCAGTCTGCCCACGCCGCTACTGGCGCTGTATCGGAATGACCGGGACCAGTTGTGGACGCCCCGGGTGACGGTGGTGTGTGAAACCGAAATGAAATCCGCCCGGCTGAAGATTGATACCTCGCTGGTGGCCGAGGCAGGCGAGTGTCAGCTGATGACGCCAGCGCGGGAGAAGAGTAATGGCGGCGGTCTGACCCGCGCGTTTGACCGTATGTTTGGGGCGGCCCACTGAGTTCGCCCACAGCACGAAAAGGAGACCGTCAGTGCTGGAAGATGTTGAACAAAGCCTGTGGGAGGTGTTGACCGCGATTCCCTGGGCCAAATGGTTCGCCGCGCTGTTCCTGCTGGTGGCGGGTGTCGTGCTGGCATCGCTGGCGGCGCGGGCGGTGTCCCGTATGGCGCGGAACCGGCTGTCGCTGCACCACACGGTGATGTTCCGGCGGGTGGTGTTCTACCTGGTGTTGGCCATCTTTGTGATGGCGGCCATGCGCGAGGCCGGCTTCTCCCTGGATGTGTTGCTGGGAGCGGCGGGCATCCTCACGGTGGCGATCGGCTTTGCCTCCCAGACTTCGGCATCCAACATGATCAGCGGCCTGTTCCTGCTGGTGGAACGGCCCTTCGAGCTGGGAGACTTCATCGAGGTGGAAGCCACCATCGGCGAAGTGGTCGGCATCGACATGCTCAGCGTCAAACTGCGCACCGCGGACAACCTGTATGTTCGAATTCCCAACGAAACCCTGATCAAGACCCGGGTGGTGAACCGCTCCCGGTTTCCCATCCGGCGCATCGATCTGGTCATTGGCATTGCTTACGCCGAGGACGTGGAGCGGGTGGAGGGGTTGCTGCTGGCGCTGGCGGAACGCAGCCAGGAATGCCTGGAGGAACCCAAGGCATTTGTGCTGGTGACCGGGTTCGGGCCGTCGTCGGTGGACCTGCAGTTTTCATTCTGGGTCCCCCGTGACAAGGTGCTGGAAGGTCGCAGTAACATGATGGTGGCGGTCAAGCGGACCCTGGACGCCGAGGGAGTGGAGATTCCGTTCCCCCACACCAGTGTCTACGCCGGCAGCCATTCGGAGCCGTTCAAAGTTCAGCTGCTGTCCGCCTCGCCGGCGGAGGTGGCATCCGACGCGCAGGAAGAGCACGTCCATAACAATCAGAAGAAGGAAGCGAGCGATGTGTCCCACTAAGGCAGAGATTAACCGTCCCGATAGCCGTTCCGATAACCGGGACCCTGATAGCCAAAGCCCTGACACGGCGGGTCAGTCCGCCAGCCCACACCCCCCGGCCGACCTCGCCGAGCGACTGTGCCTGGGGTGGCGGGAGTGGGCCGCGCTGCCGGCCCTGGACATTGCCTGCATCAAGGCCAAGGTGGATACCGGTGCACGCACGTCCTGTCTCCATGCTTATCGAACCGAACCCTATACCCAGGACGGCGAACGCCGGGTCCGCTTCTGGGTGCACCCGGAGCAGAACAACCTTCACGCCAGCGTGGAGTGCGATGCCAGGGTGATTGATGAGCGCCAGGTCACCGATTCCGGCGGCCACCAGGAGCTGAGACTGGTGATTGAGACTACGCTGGTGCTTGGTGACACCAGTTGGCCGATTGAAATGACCTTGACCAACCGGGACTCCATGCGCTTCCGCATGCTGATTGGTCGAACTGCCATGGCCGGACGCTGTGTGGTGTCCCCCGAATCCTCCTATCTCGCCGGAAAGCCGGTGCTAAGGGATCAGACATGAAAATTGCCATCCTGTCGCGCAACCGTTCGCTGTATTCCACCCGTCGCCTGGTTGAGGAGAGCCTCAACCGGGGGCATGAGGTGCAGGTGATCGACTGTCTGCACTGTTACATGAACATCACCTCCGCCAGTCCAAAGATCCATTACCACGGTGAAACTCTGGAAGACTACGATGTGGTGATTCCCCGCATCGGCGCCTCCGTCACCTTCTATGGCACCGCGGTGTTGCGGCAGTTCGAGATGATGGGCGTGTTCCCGGTGAACGAGTCCGTCGCCATTACCCGTGCCCGCGACAAGTTGCGTTCGTTGCAGCTGCTGGCCCGCAAAGGGGTGGGCATGCCGGTTACCGGCTTTGCCAACAAGCCGGACAACGTGCCGGAGCTGATCAAGATGGTCGGTGGCGCGCCGGTGGTGATCAAACTGCTGCAGGGCACCCAGGGCATTGGTGTGGTGCTGGCGGAAACCCGCAAGGCGGCTGAGAGTGTGATTGAGGCCTTCATGGGCCTGAAGGCGGACATTCTTGTGCAGGAGTTCATCAAGGAAGCCGGTGGCGCGGACATCCGCTGCTTTGTTATCGGCGACAAGGTGATTGCCGCGATGAAACGCCAGGCCGGAGAAGGGGAGTTCCGCTCCAACCTGCACCGGGGCGGCACCGCCTCGCTGGTGCGGATTTCCCCGGAAGAACGCAGGACCGCGGTCGCTGCCGCCAAGGCCATGGGGCTGAATGTCGCCGGCGTGGACCTGCTGCGCTCATCCCGGGGGCCGCTGGTGATGGAAGTGAATTCGTCTCCGGGTCTGGAAGGCATCGAGAACGCCACCGGCAAGAACGTCGCCGGCATGATCATCAACTGGACCGAGAAAAACCAGAAACCCTGGAAGACCCGCACCAAAGGACAGGGATAAGCCATGGCCAGAGCCCCGTTTGTCATCGCCGGCACCGAGGTGAAACCCGGTACCCGCGCCACTGTGGAGATTCCGGTGGCCAAGCTCTACACCCACACCCCGCTGCACCTGCCGGTGGAGATCATTCATGGCCGGCGGGATGGCCCGGTGTTGATGGTGTGCGCCGCCATTCACGGCGACGAGATCAACGGGGTGGAGATCATTCGCCGGGTGCTGCGCAACTCGGCGTTGCGTCATCTGCGGGGTACCCTGGTGGCGGTGCCGATCGTCAATATCTTCGGCTTTATCCAGCGCACCCGCTACCTGCCGGACCGTCGCGACCTCAACCGCTGCTTCCCGGGCTCGGAAAGCGGGTCGCTGGGCGGGCGCATTGCCTATCTGTTGCGGACCCAGGTGATGGAACACGTCACCCACATCATCGATTTGCACACCGGCGCCATCAACCGCTTCAACCTGCCGCAGATCCGTGCCGAACTGAAGAACGCCGACACCGAACGTATGGCAGAAGCCTTCGGTGCCCCCATCATCCTCAACGCCAGCCTGCGGGAGGGCAGCCTGCGGGCCTACGCCGACTCCCTCGACATCCCGGTGATCACCTTTGAAGGTGGCGAAGCCCTGCGCTTTGACGACGTGGTGATCTCCAGTGGCGTCAAAGGGGTGGTGCGGGTGATGCGGGCCCTGGACATGATCCCGGTGAAAAAGGGGCCCAAGGCGCCGCGCAAGCGATCCGAAACCGCAGCCATGTCGTCCTGGGTGCGGGCGGATATTGACGGCATCATGCGACCGGTGGCGCGACTGGGGCAGCGGGTCAACAAGGGCCAGAAACTGGCGATGCTGGCGGACCCGTTTGGTGAGGTGGAAACCGCCGTGGTGTCCCCGTTCTCCGGCATCGTTATCTGCGTCAACAACCTGCCTTTGGTGAATGAGGGCGAAGCGATCTACCACGTGGCCCGGTTCGACGAACTCGGTGAGGCCGAGAAGGCCATGGACTACTTCCGCAGCAGCTACGAATCAGAGCTTGGCGAAGAGGTGGTGCCGGTCCACCCCTGGGACGAAATGCAACGCTAGGCTCCACAGGCTACAGTGATCACCCTCGACAACGGAGAGACCGACCATGTGGCTCCAGAGAGAACTCCGGCTGACGCCCCGCCCCCGCGGCTTTCACCTGGTCACCGACGACATCCTGCGCCAGTTGCCGGAGCTGGCGAATGTGCAGGTGGGCCTGATGCAGGTGTTCATCAAGCACACGTCAGCGTCGCTGACCATCAACGAAAACGCCGACCCCACGGTGCGGGACGATTTCGAGGCCTACTTCAACCGCCTGGCACCGGAAGACGCGCCTTACTACACCCACACCTACGAAGGCAGCGACGATCTGCCCGCCCACCTCAAGAGCAGCCTGCTCGGCACCAGCGTCTCCCTCCCCATCACCAACGGCCGCCCCAACCTAGGCACCTGGCAGGGCATTTACCTGTGCGAACACCGCAACCACGGCGGCGCCCGCACGGTGGTGGTGACGGTGCAGGGGGAGTAATCAGCGGTTTCTGAATCGCTCCCAATCGCACTTTTTAACAAATTTCCTGCCTAAATATGTCATGGCCCTGGGGGCGGCTGTGGCACACACTTGCCTCCATTGTGACATTTGGCCGGCGGCGCCTGGGCGCGGCGGGCGTAATTGAGTTCGAAGGGGGTAATCATGGAATTTCAAGGCGTACCTGCGATTGTTACTGGTGGCGCGTCCGGTCTGGGTGAAGGCGCGGTGCGGGCACTGGCGGCCGCTGGCTGCAAGGTGGCGATTCTGGACCTGCAGGAAGAGCGCGGCGAACAGGTGGCCCGTGACGTGGGCGGGATTTTCATCCGCTGTGATGTCTCCTCCGCTGAGAGTGCCGAAGCGGCGGTGGCCGCGGCGCGTGAAGCCCACGGCCCCTGTGGTGTGGCGGTGAACTGTGCCGGTATTGCGCCGGCGGCGAAGATCCTGGGCAAGGAAGGGCCGATGGCGCTGGAGAAATTCAGCAAGGTGATTGAAGTGAACCTGATTGGTTCCTTCAACATCATGCGTCTGGCGGCGGCAGACATGGCTACCCGTGAGCCCAACGCCGATGGCGAGCGCGGCGTGGTGATTTCCACCGCCTCGGTGGCGGCCTACGAAGGTCAGGTCGGCCAGTCTGCCTACAGTGCCTCCAAGGGTGGCGTGGTTGCCATGACCCTGCAGGCCGCCCGTGAACTGGCGCGGGAAGGCATCCGGGTGAACACCATTGCACCGGGTCTGTTCATGACACCGATGATGGAAGGCATGCCCCAGGAAGTGCAGGACAGCCTGGCGGCGACCCTGCCGTTCCCGAAACGTCTCGGCAAGCCGGAGGAGTTCGGCATGCTGGTGGAACAGATGGTGCGCAACCCGATCCTCAACGGTGAGGTGATCCGTCTCGATTGCGCCCTGCGCATGGCGCCGCGCTAAGCGCGGCTGACTCACCGGCCAGGAGAGAACCATGACCGATACAATCGACCGTGAAGAAATGAACCTGTTCCGCGACATGGTGGTGAAGGTGCTGGAAGGTGAAGTGGCACCGCACTACGAGCGCTGGGACAAAGAAGGCATTGTGCCGCGCGAGCTGTGGAACCAGTTGGGCGAGGCCGGCATGCTCTGCGTGGATGTGGCCGAGGCCGACGGTGGCTGCGGCGTGCCGTTTGAGTATTCCGTGATGGTGGGTGCGGAGATGTCCCGCATGGGCTTCGGTGCCCTGGCGACCAACGTGATGGTGCATTCCGACATCGTTGCCCCCTACATCAGCCACCTGGGCTCCGAAGCCCAGCGCCAGCACTGGCTGCCGAAGATGGTGACCGGCGAGGCGGTGGGCGCCATTGCGATGACCGAACCCGGTGCTGGCAGCGACCTGCAGGCCATGCGCTCCAGCGCGGTGCTGGACGGCGACGAGTATGTCCTCAACGGCTCCAAGACTTTCATCACCAACGGCCAACACGCGGATCTGGTGATCGTGGCGGCGAAGACCGATCCCTCCGCCGGCGCCCGCGGCATCAGCCTGTTCCTGGTGGATACCACGCTGCCCGGCTTTGCCCGCGGCCGCAACCTGGACAAGATCGGCCAGCACTGTGGCGACACTTCCGAACTGTTCTTTGAAGATCTGCGTCTGCCCCGTTCGGCGCTGCTGGGTGAGGAAGGCAAGGGCTTTGTCTACCTGATGCAGGAACTGCCCCGTGAGCGCCTGGTGATCGGTGCCCTGGGTACCGCCGCCGCCCGCGGCTCGCTGGACCTGACTCTGCAGTACGTCGACGAGCGCATTGTCTTTGGCCAGAAGCTCAAGCAGATCCAGAACACCCGCTTCCGCCTGGCCGAGATGGAGACCGATTACCGCGTCAACCAGGCGTTCATTGATCAGTGCATCAGCCAGTACAGCCGTGGTGAACTGGATGCCGCGACCGCATCCATGGCCAAGTACAGCGCCACCGAGATGCAGTGCCGGGTGGCCGACGGTTGCCTGCAGCTGTTCGGCGGTTACGGCTACACCTCCGAGTACCCCATCTCCCGCGCCTTTGTGGATGCCCGGGTACAGCGGATCTACGGTGGCACCTCGGAAGTGATGAAAGAAGTGATTGCCCGCTCCCTGCTGGGGCGTGACTGAACAATCGAGAGGTAAGGTTATGTCAGACAAGTCTGTAGTGATTGCCGGTGCCGCCCGCACCCCGATGGGCGGCATGATGGGCGCATTGAGTTCGGTTCGTTCCCCGGATCTGGGCGCGGCTGCGATCAAGGCCGCCATCGAGCGCGCCGGGCTGACCCCGGCAGACGTTCAGGAAGTGGTGATGGGTTGCGTATTGCCCGGTGGTCTCGGCCAGGCGCCGGCCCGGCAGGCCTCCCGCAAGGCGGGGATTCCTGATGCCTCCGGTTGCACCACCATCAACAAGATGTGTGGCTCCGGCATGCAGGCGGTGATCATGGCGCACGACCAGATCATGGCCGGCACCAACGACATCATGATTGCCGGTGGTATGGAAAACATGAGCCAGGCGCCGTACCTGCTGCCCAAGGCCCGTGCCGGCATGCGTATGGGGCATGGCCAGGTGATTGATTCGATGTTCTTCGATGGCCTGGAAGACGCCTACGAAGGTGGCCTGATGGGTGTTTTCGCCCAGCGCAGTGCCGACGAGTACAACATCGGCCGGGAAACCATGGACGAATTCGCCGTGGCCTCCCTCAACAAGGCGCTGGCTGCCATCGAGCAGGGCTGGTTTGCCGAGGAAATCGTGCCGGTGGCGGTGCCGGGCCGCAAGGGCGAGACTCTGGTGGACACCGATGAGCAGCCGGGCAACGCCCGCCCCGACAAGATTCCCACGCTGAAGCCGGCGTTCAAGAAGGACGGCACGGTCACTGCGGCCAACTCCAGCTCCATCAGCGATGGCGGTTCGGCTCTGGTGCTGACCACGGCCGAGGAAGCCGGCAATCGCGGCCTCAAGCCGCTGGCCCGGATCGTCGCCCACGCGACCCACGCCCGCCTGCCGGCGGAGTTCACCCTGGCACCGATTGGCGCCATTGAGAAAGTGCTGGCGAAAGCGGGCTGGAGCAAGGACGACGTCGACCTGTTCGAGATCAACGAAGCCTTTGCGGTGGTGTCTTTGCTGGCAATCCAGCAGCTGGGTCTGGATCAGGACAAGGTCAACGTCTACGGCGGCGCCTGTGCCCTGGGTCACCCGATTGGCTCCTCCGGCTCCCGTATCCTGGTCACGCTGATCAACGCCCTGCGTCAGAAGGGGTTGAAGCGTGGGGTGGCGTCACTGTGCATCGGTGGCGGTGAAGGTACGGCGGTGGCGGTCGAGCTGCTGTAACACGATTTGGCGGCCTGCGGGCCGCAACGACTCCCCTTGGGATGTCTTCCGGCCCGGCCGGAAGCTTCTCTGTTCCGTGTCACGGGACGTGTTTGGCCGCCTGTTCAGGCGGCCTTTTTTCGTTCTACTGGTCCTGTTTGCGGTAGGCCAGTGGGCTGACGCCGGTCCAGTGCTTGAAGGCGCGGGAGAAGGCGCCGGGTTCGGCGAAGCCGAGGCGGCTGGAGATGTCGGCTACGCTGAGGTTCTGGCGGGTCAGCATGGTCACTGCCTGGTCCCGGCGCAGGTTGTCCTTGATCTTCTGATAGGAGCTGCCCTCGGCCTTGAGCTTTCGGCTCAGGGTGTAGGCGGTCATGTGCAGCTGGCTGGCGATCCAGTCCTGGTTGGGCAGCTTCTCTTCGTCACACAGTTCCAGCGCCTGGCGGACCTGGGTGGTGATGCTGTCGTCCTCGTCGGTCCAGATCAGCAGGTCCCGGGGGGAGCTGAGTACGAAGTCGTCCAGCTCCTTGCTGGTGCGGGCCACCGGCATGGTGAGGTACTGCTTGCTGAAAAACAGGCTGTTGCGCTCACGACCGAAGTCGCAGCGGCAGGGAAACACGAAGCGGTACTCGTCAAAATGCGGCGGCAGCTCATGGGTGAAGGTGGCCTGGCTCAGCACGATCTTGCGACCAATCAGCCAGCCCACCAGCCGGTGCCACACCAGCAACAGCCATTCCACCAGGAAGTTGTCCGGGTCCAGCTCCGGATGGTGGTGAGCCAGGCTCAGTTCCACCTCGTCCCCTTCCAGGTTGAGGGTAATCTCAATGTCCTCATTGAACAGCCGGTAACAGCGGATGCTCTGGCGCAGCACTTCCTCCAGGTTGGTGCTGTGCACCACCAGGGACCCCATCAGATGGAAATGGCCAACCCGGCAGGGACGGCTGGTGCGGCCCATGAACTCATCGTCCAGTTCTTTCCAGGTCAGGCGGAACAGCCGGATGAACTGTTTGGTGGGCACCCGGGCCTTGGGTTCGCGAATCAGGGCCAGGTCGATGTCACGGTCGGTGAGCAGGTTCTGGACGTTGTAGCCGTTCTTCTCCAGCCCGTAGACGATGGCCCGGGCATAGTGGGATGAGAAGGTCAGGTTTTTCATGAATGGGAAACTCTGCTGACTGCAAAACTTGTCAAGTTATCTGCTGAATCCTGTCATTCTGTTACGGCAGGGCATTCCTTAACCTGCTGATAAGAGAGTAAGGGCCGCGATCACCAGGCCGCTGCAGGCACCTTGTCCGCAGTGGTGTAGGGGGCGTGGTTCAGGGACTCCAAACAACAATTCAAACAAGCAGGTGTTGCTATGGACGCGATCAGCTACGACGAATTTGCCAAAGATTTCTCGGTGGAATCGATCTTACAGAATTTCGTGGGCAATTATAACGACGGCATCAATGTCTGCGTTGAGATCTGTGACCGCTATGCCGAGGATGAGTCCCGGGTTGGCTTGCGCTACGAACGGGTGGACGGAACCAGCGGCGAGATGACCTTCGCCGAACTCAAGCGTCGTTCCGCCCAGTTTGCCGGCTTCCTCAAGTCCCGCGGCATTGGCAAGGGCGATCGTGTTGCCTGCTTGTTGACCCGAACCCCGGAACTGATGATCTGCGTGCTGGGCGCGCTGAGAGTCGGCGCCGTTTACCAGCCGCTGTTCACCGCGTTCGGTTCTGGCGCCATCGAGTACCGCCTGGGCAAGGCCGGTTCCAAACTGATTGTGACCAACCCGGAGCAGTGGCCCAAACTGGCCGACGTGAATGGCCTGCCGGAAACCCTGCTGGTGGCGGATGAGAGTGATCCGGCCGCCAAGGAAGCCGACAACCTGTTCTGGCCGTCACTGGAGCAGCAGCCGGAAGACTTCGAGCCGGTATTGCTGGGGGCGGAAGACCCGTTCCTGCAGATGTTTACCTCCGGCACCACGGGCAAGTCCAAGGGCGTGACGGTACCCACCAAGGCGCTGCCGGCGTTCTACATGTACATGCGCTACGCCATCGGCCTGCGCCAGGAAGACAACTTCTGGAACGTTGCCGACCCGGGCTGGGCCTACGGTCTGTACTACGCGGTGGTTGGTCCGATGCTGCTGGGTTGTACCACGCACTTCAACGAAGCCGGCTTTACCGCTGACAACACCCTGGAATTCCTGCGCAAGCACCGCATCACCAATCTGGCGGCGGCGCCGACGGCCTACCGTCTGCTGATGGCCAACGACCACCTGGTGAAGGACTACCCGGAAATCGACCTGCGGGTGGCCAGCAGTGCCGGTGAGCCGCTGAATCCGGAAGTCATCTCCTGGGTCAAGCGGGCCTTCGATTGCGTGGTCTGTGACCACTATGGCCAGACCGAAACCGGTATGACAGCCGCCAACTTCCACGAGCTGGAGCACCCGCACCGGGATGCCAGCATGGGCTACCAGATTCCGGGCTATCGCCTGGTGGCACTGGATGCACACTTCAACGAAGTGGGTGAGGGCGAGACCGGCGAGCTGGCCGTGGACATGCAGGAGTCACCGCTGTACTTCTTCCAGGGCTACGCCTGGAACGAGAAGCGGCCGTTCCATGGTGACCGCTACTACCTGACCGGCGATATCGTGATCAACAACGGCGACGGTGCGTTCTCTTACACCGGCCGTGACGACGATATCATCGCCTCTGCGGGTTACCGGATCGGGCCGGCGGAAGTGGAGAGCACTCTGCTGGAACACGAGGCGGTGATCGAGAGCGCGGTGGTCGGCAAGCCGGATGTGAAGCGTGGCACCATCGTAAAAGCCTACGTGGTCACCCGTCCGGAGTTCGATCACGATCAGAATCTGGTGGAAAAGCTGCAGCAGCACGTGCGTACGCGGCTGTCCACCCACTCCTACCCGCGTGAGATCGAGTTCGTGGAGGAACTGCCGAAGACCTCCAGCGGCAAGATCCAGCGTTTCATGCTGCGCAAGCAGGCTGAGGAAGAAGCCGCCGAAGTGGCCCAGTAAGGCCTCTGCCGGCGGTACGCCGCCGGCGCAACCACACACTGTTCCCTTTGCCAGGGCCTGTCCCTGGCTTTTTTGCGTCTGGCGTTTGGTCAGTGCGTGCGGCAACGGGGGGAGAGGGTAGGCCGGCAAACGCCAGCCTACCGGTTGCGGGGTTACAGGTTGGCTTCGGCGTATTCCGCCAGCACCGAGCGGGGCACACCCTGGAGGTGTATGTGGCCGCCGTGTCGGAACCCTTTGAAGCGCTCGGTCATGTAGGTGAGACCGGAGCTGAGTGAGCTGAGGTACGGGGTGTCGATCTGCGCCAGGTTGCCCAGGCAGATCACCTTGGAGCCGTTACCGGCCCGGGTGATGATGGTCTTGATCTGGTGTGGCGTCAGGTTCTGGGACTCGTCGATGATGATCAGGCTGTGCTGGAAGCTGCGGCCGCGGATGTAGTTCATTGACTTGAAGTGCAGCGGCACCTTGCTGAGGATGTAGTCGACGCTGGCGGTCATGTTCTCGTCGTCCTCGTGCAGCGCTTCGAGGTTGTCGACGATGGCGCCCAGCCAGGGCTCCATTTTCTCCGCCTCGGTGCCGGGCAGGAAGCCGATGTCCTCATCCAGACCCTGGGTGCTGCGGGTGGCGATGATGCGCTTGTACTGCTTGCTGGCCACCGTCATCTCGATGCAGGCCGCCAGTGCCAGGATGGTCTTGCCCGACCCGGCGGAGCCGGTGAGGTTCACCAGGTGGATCTCCGGGTCCAGCAGCAGGTTCAGTGCCATGGCCTGGTAGATGTCCCGGGGCACCAGACCCCAGACTTCCTCGTTCATCAGGTCGTCCTGGTGCAGGTCCTGCATCACCAGCTGGTCATCGCGGATGTCGGTGACCTTGCCGACGAAGCCCTGCTCGTCAATCACGAACTCGTTGATGTTGAGTTTGGCCAGGTCCCCTTCGCGCTTGAGGATGTGCTCGGTGATGCCTTCGCGCTGGACCGTCTCGACCTTCTCGATGGTGTCCCAGAACGAGTTGGGGAACTCGCGGTAGCCCTGGGGCAGCAGATCGATGTCGTCCAGCAGCTGGTCGTTATGGTAGTCCTGGGCCTCAACACCAAACCCCCGGGCTTTCAGGCGCATGTTGATGTCCTTGCTGACCAGCAGGATGTCCCGGTCCGGGTACTGTTCCTGCAGCGCTGCCAGGGAGTTGATGATCTTGTTGTCGTTGAGGTTGTCGGGCAGCGAGTGGCTGCTCTTCAGCTCGGTGTTCATCAGGATCGACAGGGTGCCCAGGGGCGCAGCCTTCTTGGCCCGCACGATGGGGACGCCGAGTTCGATCTCTTTCGGGGTGGCGTCACCCAGCAGCTTGTCGATGGTGCGGATGGCCTGGCGGCAGTCCGCCGCGACCGCCTGTTTGCCGGACTTCAGGCTGTCGAGCTCTTCCAGCACCGTCATGGGAATGATGACATCGTGTTCTTCGAAATTCAGGAGGGCGTTGGGATCGTGGATCAGGACGTTGGTGTCGAGGACGTACATCTTCTGGTGAGCTTGGGATGCTCTGGGCATAGGCTCGATACCTCTCTGGCAGGCGGCTGTCGGGTCCGGCAGTCACGCTGCGCCGGGGTGTTACTCGTCGGCGCAGCGTTGGGTCAGTGCCTTGTCTGATATCAATTTCAGCATATCGTAAGTGGTTATGATACCGGTTATTTTCGAATCTTTGGTGACAAAGATCCGGTGCAGGTGCTCTTTCATCATGATATCAGCGATGTCCTTGACCGGCGTGCTCTCGTCCACCGACAGCACGCTTGGGGTCATGATATCGCGGACCTCCACCGGGACCTTGCCCATTTCCTCGAAGATGGCCATCCGCAGCCGCCGGGCTTCCTGCTGCTCTTCTGGTGTCAGTTCGGCATCAGCGTCATTGCGAGTGGCGTTCCAGCGGAACTCGGTGATGTCCTTGAGGGTGGCGATGCCCACAATCTCACCACTGTCGTCGGTGACGGGGCTGCCGGCAATGTCGTTGTCGGTGAGGAAGCGGGCCAGCCTTTCCATGGTCCAGGTTTGGGGCACCGCCTTGATGCTGGGGGTCATGATCTCGTGGGCGAGAACGGTCATTTCCGGGGTCCTGCGCAGTCAGTTCCTTTGTAACAGAGCTTAGCCTTTCCTTGCCTACTCGTCATCCCCGCTCTGCACCGTCGCCACGCCGGTGAGCTGGCCATCGGCATCAAACTGCAGGCGGTGATTGGCGTACCGGGGCTCGGTTGCCAGCTGTTCCAGGCTCTGCAGCGACTTGACCGGAATGTCCACCAGCAGGTTGTTGACCAGCCAGCCGGGCAGGGAACCGTTGGGGTCGGTGTGCTGGAGCCAGATCATCCGGGTCTGGTCGCCCTCGGCAACAAAGCGGTAGCGGGTATCGGAGCGATCCACCCGCACCAAGTCGTCGTCGGGCTCGCGGTAGTCCGGTACCGCGTTCAGCTCCATGATCACTTCGCCGCGGGACTCGCTGCCGGCGGTGGTGATGTGCAACACGTAGTCACGGTCGGTGACCGGCCAGGGCATGTCGTTGATGGAGTAGGCGTAGCGGTCCTGGAAGCTACCCCCCTCGAGGCCGTAGGCTTCGGTACAACCGTGGACCCATGACATACAGGAGGTGGGATCGACCATCACCGCCATCAGGTTCTCCAGCGGCACGTCCATCAGGGCGATGGCCTTGAAGGCTTTGAAGCTGGAGTCCGGCTGCTCGATGGTGTAGACGCGAATGTTGCCTTCGGTCTTGCGCAGCGACCAGTCCGGTGCATCTTCCGGCGGCAGGCTGGCGAGGCTCAGCGGCGACAGCAGCGCGGCGGCAACGCCAATCATCCAGCGGCCAGCCATTCGGGTGCAAAGCGATGTCATGGGGTAGACTTCCTTGGTTTTTGGCCGAGTCTATCACGACTCGACGAATGGCCCGGGCGTTCTTGCCGGCGGTTTGTGAACTGCTTGGTCCCTGCCGATTTTTGGCCTCAAATGAGGATGACAGCTGACCGTCAGAGGCTGGTAAATGGCCGGCTGCAATCGCCGCAGGCCGTCAATACATCAACCATAACAAGAGCAATGCCGTCATGAACGAGCTGATAGATGACAAGGGCCGGGTCAGGACCGGGGTCCACGAGGAGCCGGTGCAGCGGATCAATTACCTCGATTACGATCTGCGTTCGGTGATGGATCGGCCCCGTTCGGCCCTGGCCCGGCGCTGGCGTTTCAATCAGTTCCAGTTTGTCAGTGCCATGGGGCCGGATTGGCTGTTCGGGCTGGCGATCGTCGATCTCAAGCTGGTCAGCAACGCCTTCTACTACCTTTACGATTTTCGCAGCGGCCAGATGCGCGAGTGCAGCCGCTTGCAACCACTGGCCCGTCACACTCAGATCGAGCCCCGCCCGGAGGATGGCGTGGCCCGGTTTGCCGGTGGTGGCAGCCGGATCGAGATCTGCCCGACCGATGCGGGTGAACGCCGGGTGTCGGTGTCCGATCGCGCTGGCGTGAAGGTTGACCTGACGCTGAGCCAGGATCAGAACCCGTTACGGCTGACCTGCCCGGCGGGCTATAACGGCTGGGTGTTCACCCGCAAGTCGGCAGGCCTGCCGGTGACCGGCTCGATCACCTGGGACGGGGTAAGGTACGACTGCGACGCCCGCCAGCGAGGGTCGATCGACTGGAGTTGCGGTTACATGCGCCGGGAGACCGCCTGGAACTGGGCCTGCCTGGCCGGTGTGCTGGAGGACGGTCGCTCGCTGGGGCTGAACCTGGCGTCCGGGGTCAATGAGACCGGGATGACGGAGAATGCGCTGTGGCTGGACGGCCGCTGTCTCAAGCTGGACCAGGCCCGGTTCGAGTTCCAGCGGCAGGACCCCACGGCACCGTGGCGGGTGATCACCAGTGACGGCCGGGTGGATCTGCGGTTTGAGCCGGCAGGGGTGCGGCAGGAACGGTTGGATGCGGTGGTGATGGCGTCGAACTTTCGTCAGTTCAGCGGCACTTTTGAAGGCTGGGTCCGTGATGACAATGGCGAGACGCTGGCGGTCTCCGGCCTGCGGGGGCTGATGGAGGATCACTTCGCCCGCTGGTAGGTGGGACCTGCCAAGTGCGGAGGGCCAGGTGCGGAGTGGGGGTGAGCGCGGGGCCCGGTCGGGCCCCGCGTGATTCAGTGCGAGTGGGAGTGTTCCGGCAGCGTGACGTTCAGTTCCAGTACCGAACAGCTGTCGTTGCGGTCCACTTCCACCTGGACCATGTCATCGTCGATCTGCACGTACTTGCGGATCACCGCCAGCAGTTCCGCCTGCAACTGGGGCAGGTAGTCCGGCTGGTCACGCTGGCCACGCTCATGGGCAACGATGATCTGCAGGCGTTCCTTGGCGACGTTGGCGGAGGTGGTCTTCTTGCTTCTGAAGTAATCCAGGAAACTCATCCGTTATCACCCCTTGAACATCCGTGCAAAGAAGCCCTTCTTCTGGGCCGTCATGAAGCGATGTTCCCGCTCCTCTCCCAGCAGGCGTGCCACGGCGTCATCGTAGGCCTGGCCGGCGTCGGACTCGTCCTCCAGGATCACCGGGGTGCCCTGGTTGGAGGCATTGAGCACCACCTGGGATTCTGGAATCACGCCCAGCAGGGGAATGGCGAGGATCTCTTCCACGTCACCCACTGACAGCATTTCGCCTTTCTCCACCCGGATCGGGTCGTAGCGGGTCAGCAGCAGGTGCTCCTTGACCGGGTCCTGGCCCATTTCAGCGCGCCGGGATTTGCTCTGGAGAATGCCCAGAATGCGGTCGGAGTCCCGCACCGAGGAGACCTCAGGGTTGGTGACCACGATGGCTTCATCGGCGTAGTACAGCGCCATCTGGGCACCGTGCTCGATGCCAGCGGGGGAGTCGCAGACGATGTAGTCGAAGGTTTCGGACAGTTCGTTGATCACCGCCTCAACGCCGTCTTTGGTCAGCGCCTCTTTCTCCCGGGTCTGGGACGCCGGCAGGATGTAGAGGGATTCGACCCGCTTGTCACGGATCAGCGCCTGGTTGAGTGTGGCGTCGCCCTGGATGACGTTGACGAAGTCGTACACCACGCGACGTTCGCAGTTCATGATCAGGTCGAGGTTGCGCAGGCCAACGTCAAAATCGATTACCACCGTCTTGTGACCACGGCGGGCCAGCCCGGTGCTGATTGAGGCGCTGGTGGTGGTCTTACCGACGCCGCCCTTTCCTGAAGTAACGACAATGATTCTAGCCAAGGTTGCAATCCCTATTGCGTGAGTGTCTTAAGCTTTGTCCAGCGGCGTGGCCACCAGCACCTCATCTTTCAGCTGAAGCTGCACCGGGCTTTTCCAGCCGTTTTCCTGCAGGTCTTCAGAGATTTTATAGTGTCCGGCGATGGAGACTAGCTCGGCTTCCAGGGACTGACAGAACACCCGGGCCTCAGTGGCTCCGTGGATACCTGCCAGCGCACGACCGCGCAAAGGACCGTAAACGTGGATGTTACCCGCAGCCAGCACCTCGGCGCCAGCCTGCACCGGGGCCAATATCACCAGGTCGCCGTCTGGCGCACAGATCTGCTGACCCGAGCGTACCGGTTGGTTGATGATTTTCGCCGGTTTTCCGCTCTCCACCGGGGCCGGTTCGGCGGCGGCCGGGGATTCGGTTACGGTTTCGTTAGCTGCTGCTGATTCGTCACCGTTGTCGTCTTCGCTCTGGGCATTGCGGTTGCTGTCCCGGCGACCACCGCCAGGCAGTAGTGCCAGGGCGGCATTGCGGGCCAGGCGACGCTGGTCGTCGTCACCGCCGCGCACCCCCACCACCTGAATGCCGTGGCGGCGACAGCTGCCGATTAGCTTGAAGAAATCCAGTTCGGCGTTGGGGCCTTCGTACTTGTCCAGGCTGATGATCAGCGGAATGTCGCGGAAGAAACCGGGTGCCTGACTGATCTTGTCCCGCAGGGTGGCTTCGAAGTCGTCCGGATCAAAGTGGTACAGCTCCAGTGCCGTCAGCGAGACTGAGGCACTCTTGAGCTGGAAGCTGGCTGCGGTCTGGGTGTCCTGGCTCATGAGCTGGCTTCCGTTTCCGCCTGCGGGGAGGTGCGCAATTGCAGCGGTGGCCGATCGAAATGGATGCCGGACCAACCGGTACTGATGAACTGGCGGATGTTGCCGTGACTGGTGCCAGCGGGGTTTTCCAGAACGTCCCGATAGTGGCGGCCAAAGCAGCTCAGGGTCTGGGCTTCAGTGAGGTTGCAGAACTGGCCCAGGGCGAACAGCTTGCACGAGCCCTGGTTCTCGCTGGCCTGGTTGTACAGCGGGCCGTTATGGAACGCGCTGGCGGTGTACTCGAAGTAGCGCTCGATCAGCGCCAGGGTGTCTTCAAAGTCGTGCCGGCCGGCATCCAGTGCGGCCAGGTGGATATTGATCGCTTCAGTCACGGTCATGATTCGGGGGTACCTTTATGGTCGAGTTTGGGGCCCTTCTGGTAGCGGGCTTTCCAGTCGTCGTAGGGCATGCCGTAAATCCGCTCGCGGGCATCGGGATCGCTCAGCTCAACACCACGCTCGGCGGCTTCGGCGCGATACCACTTCGACAGGCAGTTACGACAGAAGCCGGCCAGATTCATCAGGTCAATGTTCTGGACTTCCGGGTGGTCCCGCAAGTGTGCGACCAGGCGACGGAAGGCGGCGGCCTCGATTTCGGTCTGGGTGGGCTCGGGGATCGGGGTGGTCATGCCGGGCTGGTTCCTTCATCAATGGGCGTGGTCGATCCGACACCGGCTTCCAGCGTGAGGGGATGGTAAACTAGGGAGCCTCTGATCAACTCCGCATCCCCGCTCGGGCTGTGGAAGACCGGGGGTTGTAGGGAACCTCTGAATGGTACCCAAGATACAGGGTAGAGGAAATGCCTTGCGGGAGAGCGACCGGCCAGTGTCACACGGACCTTCAACTCAAGCGCTGTCAGCATCAGCGACACAGCGCAAGATCATTCACATCGATTGCGACTGCTTCTACGCTGCGGTGGAAATGCGGGATGATCCGTCGCTGAGCCGGGTGCCCCTTGCGGTCGGCGGCGATGGTGGCCGGGGGGTGCTCACCACCTGCAACTACCAGGCCCGGGCCTATGGGGTGCGCTCGGCAATGCCAACGGCGGAAGCCCGGCGACTGTGCCCGGACCTGGTGATCGTGCCGGTGAACATGGCGCGTTACCGCGAGGTGTCCCGCCAGGTCATGGGGTTCTTTCGCGAGCTGACCGATCTGGTGGAGCCGCTGTCCCTCGATGAAGCCTTTCTCGATGTAAGTGAGGTGTCTGAGCACAAGGGCAGCGCGACGCTGATGGCCCGTCACCTGCGTCAGCGAGTGCGGGACGAGGTGGGCATCACGGTGTCGGCCGGAGTGGCTCCGAACAAGTTTCTGGCCAAGATTGCCAGCGACTGGGACAAGCCCGACGGGCTGTTCGTGATCCGGCCCGGGGATGTGGCGGAGTTTGTGGCGGCGTTGCCGGTTGAAAAGCTCTTCGGGGTCGGTGCGGTTACTGCCGGCAAGCTGCACCGGATGGGGATCAGCACCTGCGGTGATCTCCGGCAGCAGCGGCCGGAAGTCCTGGTGGATGCGTTTGGCCGCCAGGGCTACCGGCTTTACGAAATGGCCCACGGTCGCGATGACCGGCCGGTGGTGATCAGTCGTGACGCCAAGTCGGTCAGTGTGGAGCGCACCTTCGCCCAGGACCTGCCGGGGCGGGCGGCCTGTGAGGCATTGTTACCCGAGCTGGCGCTGGACCTACAGCAGCGACTGGCGCGCAAGGCGTCGGAGAAAGCCATCCACAAACTCTTCATCAAGATTCGTTACAGCGATTTCTCCACCCATACCCTGGAACGGGTCCGGGACCTGTCTGCAGTTCCTCAACCGGAGGACTACCAGCCGCTGCTGGCGGAGCTGGTGCAGGACAGTGAACGCCCGGTACGCCTGCTGGGATTGGGGGTCCGATTCCGCAACGACCGGTCGCCGCTGCAGCAGTTGCGCCTCTTCGATTAAACCGAGACTCCTTAGCGAATAACCCGTCACTTTTTAGTCGTAATTCATCTAGAGCACGAGATTGATCTAACAGGTTGTCACGTCTAGTTTTCAGGCTGACGTAGTCCTGCTGTCTGCGTCGGGCGTCCATGGGCGTCCGCAGCGGTTGCCCGTGGACACACAATGCCATGCAAATAAAAACAACATGGGAAAAGGACTATGAATAAGGCAATCACAACTCTGTGCTGGGCGCTGCTGGCGGCCTGCCTGGTGCCGCCGTCGCCGGCAGCGGCTGAACTGGGTGACTACGGGTTCTGGGATACCCTGGGTAATCTGGTAAATCCGCCGGGGGCGGACAATCCGGTCACCGCCGATCAGCGCCAGGGGGATTACCCGTTGTTGGCCAATCCGCCTGGCTTCAATGATGGTTTCTCCCCCGGTAACTACTACGCCTGGCAGACCATCGACCTGGCGCCGGAAACCGGGGCCGTATGCGGTAACGGTTCGCCGTACAAATTCTTCGTCAATCGGGTGCCGAATTCCAGTAATACCATCCTCTATTTTGAGGGTGGTGGCGCCTGCTGGGACTATGAGAGCTGCACCGGCCAGACCGGCATTCGCGGTGCCCGCAATCCCAACGGTATACCCGACGACTACATGTCCCTGATGAACCCGTCGGCCAGCATCGTCAGTCCGTTCGTGGTGCGTCTGCATCCCTGGAGCCGGGTCAAGACCCAGAACTGGAACATGGTGTATGTGCCGTACTGTACCGGGGACATCTATTCCGGCGACCGGGTCGCGGTGTATGAAGACCCGGATGGGGAAGCCGAACCGCTGGTCTGGCACCACAACGGCCTGCGCAATTCCCGGGCGGTCATTGCCTGGCTCAAGGATAACCTCCAGCGTCCCGGGCAGATGCTGGCCACCGGCTGCAGCGCCGGCGGCATCGGCAGTTTCACCAACTACTTCCCGTCACGGCAGGATCTGGCCCCGACCCGGGGGTATCTGATCAACGACTCGGGACCGGCCTTCAGTGCGCCGGTGGACGCTGATCCGGAGCAGTACCCGTCGGTGCTGTTGCAGAATCTGATCCGCCAGGTCTGGGGGCTGGATCAGCCCGACGGTCCGCTGGACTTCCTGCAGGCCCAGTTGCCGGGGCTTGATACCGACGACCTGGGCAGCCTCTATCCGGCGCTGTCGTCGGCCTTGCCAGAGGACCGGATGGGCCATACCCATTTCTGGCGTGACCTCAATTACTCGTCCTATTCCTACGAGCGGTTCTATCCGGAAATCGAGAACGCGCCGGACCAGGCCACCAAGGAGGCCTTGCTGCATGAATATTGGGGCAAGGATACCCGCCGCCTGCGGGATACTCTGGCGGGGCTGGATAACTTTGGCTACTACCTGCCGATGTTCCGGGATGTGAACGAGAGCCACTGCACCAGCATCATCGAGTTCGCCAATGCCGATATCCAGGAGCAGGGGCTGGAGTTGGATGATTTCATCGCCAGTGTGCTGGATGGCAGCGGTGCGGTGATGCAGGCGTCCGAGACCGACACCCAGGCGGACTACAACAAGCCGTTCAACCTGTTGTACTGGACCCTCGACCAGTTGTTGTAAGTTCACGGTTTGATGGGCCGGCCATCGCTTCCGCGGTCGGCCCATGGGTCACTCTGGCGGTTTGATTGTCAGGGCTGACCCATGGTCTGTTCACGGGCCTGCTGCAATCGTTGTCGCAGGTACTGATCCCGGGTCAGGTTGCCCGGGAACGACTCCATCGCCATCACTTCCGCCACGATCGCCCGTTCCTGTGTCTTGTACTGATCAAACTGCGGAGTGGACTGGGACGCCCAGGCCTGCCGCTGTTGCTCGCCCTGTTGCCGGTAATGGTTCACCAGTGCCTGCGCCTGGCGCTTGCGCTGCTCCGGGTCGGCCTCTGTCAGATTGAGCAGCGCCAGCTTCACCATCAGTGCTTCCGGCGCACTGACTTCGCCGACCTGCTCATAGTCCGCCAGTTGTTGACGGACAGCCGCGGCCTGTTGCTGGCGCTGGCGGTCGGTCAGTGTATCGGCCTGGTCAAACAGGCTGCGGACCCGGTCCTGGAACGCCAGGCGATCACCCAGGGCCTGGGTGCGGGGATCGTTCAGCAGCGCCTGCTGTTGAGGTGTCAGTGGCTGGTCGGGCAGTTGCGGTGGCTGTGCGCCGGCGGCTGTCGACGCTGCCGGTGCAGTCGTAGCCGAAGCTGGCATTGATGCGGACGTCTCGCTAGCGAGGGGGGCGGGGGATTCGGTATGCCAGGTCCAGGCCAGCAGCAGGGCGCTGCCGCAGCCGGCCAGGGCAAGGGCGGTTAGGGGCATCTTCATGATTGGCACCTGGGGCGTCTCGATTCCTTGAAATCCGTCCCGCAAGTGTAGTCAAGATTTGCCCGGGTGCTGTTCCCGTGCGTCTTGGTACTCAACCAAACAGTGTCAGAAACGGTTCGGCCAGGCCGTGCCCTGCCAGCAGGCCCAGGGTCATGCCGATCAGGGCGCCGGCGGCGACATCGCTGGGGTAGTGCAGGCCGAGAATAACCCGGGATGCGGCCACCGACAGGGTAAAGGGCAGCAGCAGCCATGCCAGGCCCGGTAACAGTACGGCCAGCAGGGTATTGAAACAGACCGCGTGCAGGGTGTGGCCGGATGGGAAGCTGTAGCGGTCCAGTGGCGGCGTCCCGCAATTGATGGTGGGGAAGGAGATAAACGGCCGCTCCCGGATCAGCCAGCGCTTGAGGCCCTTGTACAGCAGGGTGCAAGTCAGCCCGGTGGCCACCATCAGCAGGGCGATGGCAAGGCCCTGTTCCGGTGCCAGCAGGGGCAGGGTGAGAATCAGTGCGTACCAGAACCAGCCGTCGCCCAGGCGGCTGACCACCTGGAAGTAAGTCTGTACCGGGCGAAAGCGTAACGACCGGTTGATGGTCTGGCAGAGGGCGTACTCGCGTTGGTCGACCGCGTCAAAGAAGCGGGATGCTCTGCTTGATGGCATGATATTTGGCCCTGTGTTGCTGGTTCAGTACCAGTTGTTCGAACTGTTCGATCTGGGAACTCCAGTTCAGGTCCAGCGCGTCGAGACGCGCCTGGGCCCGCAGCCGGCTCAGCAGGGTCGGCTGGTCCACCAGTTTTAGGGCGGCGTCGATGAAACCGTCGTCGTCATTGAGGTCGGCCTTCATGCCGTTGCCCTCGTGGCGGATGTGCTCGCTGGCGGCGGCATCGTCATAGGCCACCACAGCCAGCCCGCTGGCCATGGCCTCGGTGACCACGTTGCCGAAGGTATCGGTCTTGCTGGGGAACAGGAAAATGTCTCCGGAGGCGT
The DNA here is from genome assembly GCF_023156385.1 of Marinobacter xestospongiae. GTDB lineage: Bacteria > Pseudomonadota > Gammaproteobacteria > Pseudomonadales > Oleiphilaceae > Marinobacter > Marinobacter xestospongiae. Next base: position 86,614 of record NZ_JAKZAK010000018.1, on the reverse strand, counting down.
AGTGCCGGGCCAGATCCTCTCCCCGCTGCATGCCGCAGAACAGGTAGTCAGGATGGCGTTCCGCCAGCCGTCGCCGCAGTGGGCCATCCCCTACCAGTACGAACTTGCTGCGGGGATGCAGGTTGCGGATACGCTCAAAGCAGGCGGTGGCCATCTGCAGGTTCTTCTCCGACGCCAGCCGGCCCACGTACAGCACAACCCGATCGTGTTCGCCCACGCCCCAGTGCTTGCGCAGCGCCATGTCCCGCTTGTGGGGAGCAAAGCGGTGACAATCCACGCCCCGGCTCCAGAGACCGGTCGGGTTCACGCCCATGGCCTGTACCATCAACTGCATCTTGCGGGTTGGTACCAAAGTAACTGAGGTGCGGTTGTGGAACCAGCGGCCGTAGCTGCACAACAATTTTTCCAGGAATCCGGCGCCGTAGTAGCGGCTGTAGGTGTGGAAGTTGGTGTGAAAACCGGAACTGACCGGAATGCTGAGCTGACGTGCGGCGTTGACCGCCGTAACCCCCAATGGCCCCTGGGTGGCCACGTAGATGGCGTCCGGTCGCTGCTCCCGCCACAGGTTCACCAGACGGCGACTGCGGGTGACACCAAAGCGCAGGTCTGGGTAGCCCGGCAGCGGCAGGCCGGTCACCACCTGTTCCGAGGTGAACAGCGCCTGGCCAGCACTGGCGACGGCCCCGGCCTGCTCGTGGCGCTGACGGGGGCGCACCACCGAGACCCTGTGCCCTTGCTTCATCAGCCCCTGGCAGAGGTGTCTGAGGGTGTTGGCCACACCGTTGATCTCCGGAGGAAAGGTCTCAGAGACGATGGCGATGTGACGGGGGCGGGTGGTTTTCGGTGTATCTGTCATGCGCTTACCATGCCGGTGGTTCAGGCGGGTGATGGTTGTCCAGGCCAAACCGGGACTGGTCAATCTTTCACCGTGTTGTCATTCACTATGGGCGTCCAGTGTGACAGTCGCGAGACACTCCGGTGACATTCTGTTTACCCGCCAGCCCTTGCCATACGGGGCCTGGAGCGACATGAAACGGTTCTGAAATCTGGCTGTTGGATACTGTTTTGCCGCGTTGGATGCCGGCCCGGCATCCGTCTGGTTACAGTCTGAAATAGAACCACTGCAGTCGGTGACCAAGTGCTTGCCAATTCACTACAGGAAAGCGAGGCAAGTGTGCTCTTTTTCACAGATATCCAACGCGTCTGGATTAGACTTTAGGCGTAACAAAACCTACAATTCGAACCGTCAATTAATAGCTAGGCTATACATGGTCATTCGTCTGTTTCTCGCCTTACTGGTACTCAACATGCTTGCGTTCGTCGTTCGCGCCGAAGCTGCCGACGCCGTTGAGTTGAACAAGGAGCCGCGACCCGACAATGTCTATCTGCTTCAGGAGCAGATGTCCGGCGACTTTGAACGAGACAACACGGATGCTGTCACCGAAATTGGTTCCCGGCTGCTGAGCCTGAGCCTGGTCAGTCGCCAGGACCAGGGCCGCCGCTACGCTTCCGAAGCGATCCGTCCGGATCACGGCTTGGCACTGCTGGAAGAAGGGGCCTGCCTCAACTTCAAGTGGAACTTCTGATATCGGCGTTCACTGACCACGGACGGTTTCGCTCAGCCTGTTCTTCCTGATTTCCCTCCCTGCTTTACCCCTACTCGTTTTTTCGCCGCCGCTGTGACTGCGTAGCAACACCAGAATTGACCTGTTTGCCCTGACCGATCGCATTGTCTGGGGGTGTGGATCGTGTGATGATCGCAACCATCCGGCGAATCGCACGAAAGGGAGACAGCGATGGCAGAAGGGCAGCAGAAGAGGGCGCCGTTGGTTTCGGCCGATACGGAAGCGTGTGTTGATGCAGTGATCGAGCGGGTGGGACGGGACATTGTCCTGGGGCTGCCGCTGGGTCTGGGCAAACCGGTGCTATTCGCCAACGCGCTCTATCGGCGGGCGCAGCAGGATTCCACCCTGAACCTGCACATTGTCACCGCCATCTCGATGCTGGCCCCGCGGGGGGCGTCGTCACTGGAGAAACGCTTTCTGGACCCCTTTGTCCAGCGCCTCTACGGTGAGATTCCAGAGCTGGAGTACGCCCGCGATGTGGTGAATCGGTGCTTGCCAGACAACGTCAGAGTTTCCGAATTCTTCTTCAAGGCTGGCAGTTTCCTGGGAGACCGGCAGCAGCAACAGAACTATGTCTGCACCAACTACACCCACGCCGCCCGTGACCTGCTGGCGATGGGAGTCAATGTGGTGGGGCAGATGGTGTCTCCCCATGACGACCCGGAGCAACCGCTGGTCAGCCTGAGTTGCAACCCGGACCTTTCCCTGGACTTGTTACCGGCATTCCGTGAGCGCGCCGAGCAGGGGCAGCCCGTGGCTCTGGTGGCGGAGCTCAACCGGCAACTGCCGTACCTGGGGCGGGACGCCGAGGTGCCGCTGTCGGAATTTGATCTGGTGCTGGACCATAAAGCCTCCGACCACCCCTTGTTTCCGGTACCGCAGATGGCCGTTAGCCTGGCAGACCATGCCATCGGGTTTTACGCCAGTACCCTGCTGCGGGATGGTGGAACCCTGCAGGTAGGCATCGGGTCGCTGGGAGCCGCCCTGGTTCACAGCGCGATCCTCCGTCATACCCGTAATGACGCCTGGCAGGCGCTCTACCGTCGTATCCATGTCGCCGGCCGCCAACCGGCGGCGGTGCGTGACGGCGGCACTGGCCCCTTCGAGCAAGGGCTGTACGGCTGCAGCGAGATGATGGTGGACGGCTTTGCGCATCTGATGAAAGCCGGGGTGCTGAGCCGTGAAGTGTACGACCACGCCGGGCTGCAGGAGCTGGTCAACGCCGGCGAGCTGGAACCCACGGTGTCACTGGCCACCCTGGATACCCTGCGACAGGCAGAGCTGATTGACTCGCCCCTGCGTGCCCGTGACGTGCAGTGGCTGCAGCGTTACGGCGTGCTGCACGAAGACGTGGTGTTCAAGGGTGGCCGTCTGGTGGTGCGTGACTACACCCTGGAGCCGGACCTCGACAGTGATGAGGCCCGGACCCGGCTGGCCGACCTGGCCCTGGGGGACCGCCTGCGCGGTGGCGTGGTGATGCACGGCGGCTTTTACCTGGGGCCGGCGGACTTCTATCAGGCCTTGCGGGAGTTGACACCGCAACAGCGTGAGCGGATCTGCATGACCAGCGTCAACTACATCAACCACCTTTACGACCATACCTTTGGGAATCAGCGACTGAAGGCGGCCCAGCGTCGGGACAGCCGCTTCATCAACTCGGCGATGATGTACACCCTGGGCGGCGCGGCGATCTCGGATGGGTTGGAGGATGGCCGAGTGGTCAGCGGTGTTGGCGGGCAGTACAACTTTGTCGCCATGGCCCACGAACTGCCGGGTGCGCGTTCGATTCTGACCCTGCGAAGCACCCGCACCAGTGCCGGCCAAACGGTCTCCAACATTGTGTTCAGCTACGGCCACTGCACCATTCCCCGCCACCTGCGGGATCTGGTGGTCACCGAGTACGGCATTGCCGACCTGCGGGGGCGCTCCGACCAGGAGGTCTACCTGGAGATGATCCGCATCGCCGATGCCCGGTTCCAGCCGGAGTTGCTGAAACAGGCCAAGAAGGCCGGCAAGGTGGCGGCGGATGTGGAGCTGCCCGAAGCCTGGCGCCAGAACACGCCGGAAGCGCTGAAAGCGGCCTTTACCCCGGAGGGCGGCGAGAACCTGTTCCCGGCCTTCCCGTTCGGCTGTGATTTCACCGACGAGGAGCTGGTACTCGGCAAAGCGCTGAAGCATCTGAAAGCCGCAACGGCAAGCCGGCGTGGTAAACTCGCGACCCTTTGGCAGGCGCTGAAAGCCTCGGAGTCGCAACCGGCGCTGCAGCCCCTGCTGGAACGCATGGGCCTGGAGTCTCCCACCACCTGGCGGGAGAAGCTGGATCAGCGTCTGCTGATCCTGGGCCTGACACAGACAGGCGCGGTCAGCGCCCTGGAGACCAAGACATCGTAATGCAGAAAACCGCCGTCTATACCGTACATTACCGGCTCAAGAACCCAGTCGGGGAAGTTGTGGATACCTCAGAAGGAGGTGAGCCGCTGCGTTTCCTGATGGGCAGCGACAACGTCATCAAAGGCATTCAGGAAGCGGTTCGTGATCGCGGGCCAGGCGACTGTCTGGAAGTCACCATTCCACCCGCCATGGCCTACGGTGAACACAACCCCGAGCTGGTGCGCAAGGTTGCGCGATCCGCCTTCGAGGGCATTGAGGACCTCAAGGTGGGAATGAAGTTCCAGACCAACACCGGCGAGGAAGCGCAGGTGGTGAAGGTGGTGGCGATCGATGGCAACCTGGTGAAAGTGGATGCCAACCACCCGCTGGCGGGGCTGACGCTGTATTTTGATCTGGAAATCATCGACCGTCGTGAGGCCACCGAGGCCGAACTCGAGGCCGGCCACCCGCTGACCTGATTCCGGCGTTGCCGCCCCGTCTCAGGGCACCATCGCCGACCCGGCAGCCCCGGCCTGGCCGCTGGCCTGGAGACCGCCGGCCTGGTGGATCTGGCGCAGGCCATCGGCGACGGTCTGCTGCAGTTGGGCGGCAACCGTTTCGATGTCGCTGTCCTGGCTGACCGTAACCGGTGGGTGGTAGATCACCGCCACTTCCACCGCCGGCTGGCGCAGCATCCGCAGCAGGTGGGTGTGGAAATCATCGTCGCCGATGAACGGCGCCAGATGATCCGGCAGGCCATTGCGCAGATAGCCTATGCTGATGGGCTGCAGCGGCCGGCCGCTTTCCACCGCCGCTTTCAGCAGCCGGCCATGGAAAGGCAGCACGGTCAGACCAGCGGTGGTGGTGCCTTCGGGAAACACCAGCACCGACTGGCCGGCGTTGAGGGTGCGGGCAATCTCCTCCCGGCTCTGGCCGGCCTTGCCGCGTCCACGCTGAATGAACAGCGTGCCGGCCTGGTGGGCCAGCCAGCCAATCACGGGCCAGCGTCCCACCTCGGCCTTGGACAGAAACCGCAGCGGCGCCAGTCCTCCCAGCACGGGAATGTCCGACCACGAGATATGATTGCTGACAAACAGCGCCGGGGCCTCGGCAGGCTCGCCCCGATGGCGCAGGCGGAAGCCCAGGCAGCGGCCGGCGCCGGCAAAACAGAAGCGGGCGTAAGGCGTGCGGTCCAGGGGCCGGCGCAGGCACCACTCAGTCAGCGATACCGCTACCGCCACCAGAGCGGTGAAGCCCAGAAACAGCACAAACAGCAGTAACCGCACCGTCAGTCGAATCATGCCCATATTGGCTCCTCCCTTGGTTCCGGATGACGTCAGGCCTTGGCCTTGCGCATGAAGTGGCGGCTGTAACGATCCGCCAGCCTGTTCACTTCCAGCATCACCAGCAGATCGGCACAGCGGAAGTCCGGGTCCCAGCAGGGCTCACCGCAGACCCGGGCGCCCAGGCGCATGTAGGCCTTGATCAGTGCCGGAGGCTCCACTGGCCGGTCTTCATTGATCGGATGGGTGAGATGCGGCAATTCACGCTTGGGCGTTACCCGGCAGCTGTCGTCGGCGAGGTACTCCTGCTGCAGGTAGCGAGCGATCCGCCAGGCTTTCAGACCGCCGTCAGACATGCCGATGCTGGCGCAGCCAATCAGGTAGTCGACCTGGTGGGACACCAGGTACTCCGCCACCGAGGCCCACAGCAGGCTGATGGTGGCGCCGTTACGGTAGTCCGGGTGAACGCAGGTACGACCCAGTTCGGCAACCGTGCCGGGCAGCTGGTAAAGGTTGTCGAGGTGGAACTCGCCCTCGGAGTAGAAACCGCCGGCCTGGTCGGCGCTGCTGCGGTGCAGGATGCGGGTGGTGGCCACCAGGTGGCCGGTGTTCTCATCGGTGACGATCAGGTGATCGCACCATTCATCGAACTGGTCCGCATCCAGGCCTGGCGTGCAGCTGCCAAGGTCGGAGTCGTATTCCTTGGAGAAGACGTCGTAACGCAGCCGCTGGGCGGCTTCGACCAATTCCGGCTGGCGGGTGATCACGGTCTGCAGTCGACGTGCCGAACGAGGTGCGCGAGCGGTTTGTACGGTCATGGCGTTGTCTCTTTGTTTCCATTTTCAGACAAGGCTATGAAGCGGCTGTGACAGCGGGATGACTTGGTGGTGACGGGACTGTGACATCCGGATGGGCTGTGATCGGGGTTCCGTTAATGTCACTCGGTGTAACGTTTTCCCGGTTCCATGTATATTTCTGAATAGCATGTATAATTGCTGTTACAGGGCGTTGCCTGTATGGTTTTAGAACTTACTTGAGGAGCCTGCTGCCAGGCTCTGAGCCATGAACAGCTGTTCCGGGAATGAGACAATCTGGCCCGGAATGACCTGTGCAGTCTTTGGATGTCACCGGGGTTCCGGGCGAGTCCGGGACACCACAATAAACCGGGCCCACGATTCACGAGAGCCCGTTCCGGAAATCAATATCAGAGATGGATGGCGTGGAACAGACGAATGAAAGTTGGCGTATCCTCATAGTTGAGGACGACGAACGGCTGGCGGACCTGACCCGCGAATACCTGGAAAGCAACGGGTTGACGGTCGCCATAGAGACTCACGGCGGACACGCGGTAGAGCGTATCCGCAATGAGCAGCCGGATCTGGTGGTTCTGGACCTGATGCTGCCTGGCGAGGATGGTCTGTCCATCTGCCGGCGGGTGCGACCGTTCTTCTCCGGCCCCATTATCATGCTGACAGCACGCACCGACGACCTCGATCAGGTCCTTGGCCTGGAGATGGGCGCCGACGACTACATCGGCAAGCCGGTCCAGCCCCGGGTGCTGCTGGCCCGCATCCGCGCGTTACTGCGCCGGGTGGGTGAAAACAGCAACAATGGCGCTGAGGCGGAAGCGGGGGAAGAGCCGGTAAGGCTGCAGTTCAATGATCTGGTGGTCGACCGCTCGATGCGTGAGGCCTGGCTGGATGGTGCCAGCATCGATCTCACCAGCGCCGAATTCGACCTGCTTTGGCTGCTGGCCAGCAGTGCCGGCCGGGTGCTCAGCCGGGAAGAAATCTTCACCGCGCTGCGGGGAATCGAGTACGACGGCCAGGACCGCTCGATCGACGTCCGGGTGTCCCGTATCCGGCCCAAGATCGGTGATGATCCGGTTCATCCCCGGCGCATCAAGACCGTTCGCAGCAAGGGCTATCTGTTTGTAAAGGAAGCCTGATTGATACCGACAGCGCCGGCCGGAGGCCGGCGTTCCTGCCCCGGGTTGGTCCCCATGCCCCTGAAGTTTTTCCTCAAGTTGTACCTGCGGCTGCTCGGACTCACCGTTGTTGTGCTGCTGCTGTGTTATGGCCTGTTCTCCGGCATTAACAGTGTCCGCCTGCAATCCTGGCAGGAGCAGTACCCGGAGCCGCTGTTGCGATGGCTGGCGGCGTTGCCAAACCCTCAGGACTCCTACCACTGGCTTGGCCAGTTACACGACTTCCGGGTGGTGCCACCTGAAAACCTGACGCTGTCATCGGTGACCCTCGAGCGCTTGGGGTATGGCCAGGTGGTGGCCCTGGAAACCAGTCTCGGGTGGCGAGTGCTGGTACAGGGGCATCACGGCATGGTGCTGGAACTCCAGTTGCGGGACAGCTACCGGGAAGTGGCCGAGTCGATGGCCTACATTGCCCTCGCGCATCTCAATCAAAGCCTGCCGGAACAACGTCAGGAGGTAATGGCGCGGCTATCCAAGACCCTGGCGATCACCCTGGCCCCGCTGGACGACGACGCCATGCTGCCAGCCGACGACGTGCTGGCGCGGGTGTCTGAACGCGGGCTGGCGTTCTACCGGCCTCACGATGACAGTGATGCGGCCACCATCCTGCTGCGATTGCAGGACGGCACCCTGGTAACCCTGTCTCTGCCTGCGCCGTTTGACCCCTGGCACTGGGGCGTGTGGATGCTGATGCTGGTGCTGGTGTCCGCCGTGCTGGCGGCGGCCCTGTGCCTGCTGATGCGGGATGTAGACCGTAACCTCCGGGCGGTGGAATCGGTGGCGGTTCGCATCGCCCGTGGTGAGTTGGGGGCCCGGGTTGACCAGAACGGCAGCAGTCAGGTCTCCCGTCTGGCCAACGCCTTCAATGGCATGGCGGAGCACATTCAGCGTTTGGTCGGGGTGCAGCGGGAGATGATTCATGCGGTGTCCCATGAGCTGCGCACCCCGGTGGCCCGCATTCGCTTTGGGGTACAGATGCTGGATGGCTGTAACAACCCCGAGATGTTGCAGAAACAGCTCGACGGTATTGATGGCGACATCCAGGAGCTCGACGAGCTGATTGATGAAATCCTGACCTACGCCCGTCTGGAACAGGGTGGGCCGGTGTTCACCCTGGTGGAAACCTCGGTAACGGATATTGTCCGGCAGGTGGTGGATGAGCAGCAGCTGATCCGCCCGGAGACGGTGATTGAATCGGACATTCCCGAGGCGTCGGAACGCTGGGCGCTGTCAGACGTGGAGCCACGGCATATTCACCGGGCGATCCAGAATCTGGTGGGCAATGCCGCCCGTTATGCCGATGGCAAGGTGCGGGTGGTCTGCCAGCTGGATGAGTCCAACTGCCGGATTGATGTGGAGGACAACGGCCCGGGCATACCGGAAGAGGACTGGGAGAAGGTGTTTACCGCTTTCGCCCGGCTGGATGACAGCCGTACCCGGACGTCCGGCGGCTATGGTCTGGGGTTGTCCATCGTTCGTAGAATTCTGTACTGGCATGGTGGCCAGGCGTTTGTCAGCCGCAGCGACGATCTCGGTGGTGCGAAGTTCAGCTTGGTATGGCCCCGCAAGAAGCCGGTGGACTCACTTCTGTGACGGCTGTACCGCTTAATCACCCGTTGTAACAAAGGGATACACAACCTCCACTGATGGCCGGGGCTGAAGCAGCGATACTGACAGTGTAAGGGATGACTTTTGAGGTTGTAGTTCTTACGAACTTTCCTTGTTTCATTCGTCATTTTAAGGGCTGGATCTTTCCAGCCCTTTTTTTATGGCTGTTTTTCACTGAGCGTTCGCCGGACGGCGTCCTAGCCGCACTGATCATGGGGTTCGGGAGCAGCGCTTTCGCCCTGATGATTCGCCATCCACAGCCCCAGCTTGTCTACCTGCTCTGTGGTCAGCCGCAGTCCCAGTTTGGTCCGGCGCCACAGTACATCCTCCGGCGTTCTGGCCCACTCCTGGTCCATCAGGTAAGTCACTTCACGCTCATACAGCGTATCGCCGAAGTGCTCGCCCAGTGCCGTCAGCGTCTGCCGGTCTCCCAGGAAGCGAATCGCCAGCAGGCCATAGCTGCGGCTGAACCGGCGGATCATGGCGTCCGGGAGTCCCGGGTAGAGACTGCGCAGGCACTCCAGAATTGCCGGTCGGGTATGAATCTGGCGGGTGGCGCCGGGCAACGCCAGTGACTCCGTACGCGAGGCGGCCAGGGTGGGGAACCAGGGCCGCAGCTTTTCCACCGCCGCCAGCGCCAGCTTGCGATAGGTGGTGATCTTGCCACCAAAGATGCTTAACAGCGGCGCCTGTTGCGGGTCGCCCTGAATCTCCAGAGTGTAGTCCCGGGTGATGGCGGATGGATCGCTGGATTCGTCGTCCAACAGTGGGCGCACGCCCGAGTAGCTGTGGACGATGTCTTCCCGCGCCACCTGGTGAATGAAATGCCGGTTGACCACCGCCAGCAGGTAATCGATCTCTTCGTCGTCGATGGTGACGTTGCCTGGATCTCCCTGGTATTCCTTGTCGGTTGTGCCGATAAGGTTGAAGTGGTCCTCATAGGGCAGCACAAAGACAATCCGCCGATCACTGTTCTGGAGGATGAAGGAGCCCTCCTGGTCGATAAAGCGCGGCACCACGATATGGCTGCCCTTGATCAGCCGGACGCGATGCGGGCTGGGTTGTTCCAGGGCGTCATCGAACAGCTTGGCAGCCCAGGGACCGCTGGCGTTCACCAGTGCACGGGCGTACACCGTCTGGCGTTGGCCGGAGCGGGTGCCCGCCAGCGCCACCGACCAGAGCGCCTGCTCCGCCAATCGCCGGGCTTCAACGCAGCGGGTATCCCGCAGAATTCTGGCGCCCTGGTTACGGGCGGCCTGGGCATTGGCCACCACCAGGCGGGCGTCGTCTACCCAGCAGTCTGAATAGCTGTATCCCTTCCGGATATCCGGAGCGAGGGGGCCTGTGCCGTCAAATCGAACGCTGCGGGAGCCTGGCAGGGTATCCCGATTGGCCAAGTGATCGTAGAGAAACAGCCCCGTGCGGATCATCCAGCCTGGTCTCAGGTGTGACTGGTGGGGCAGGGTGAAGCGCAACGGGTTGACCAGATGGGGGGCAATGTTCAGTAGCACTTCCCGCTCTGCCAATGCCTCCCGCACCAGGCGAAATTCGTAATGTTCAAGATAGCGAAGGCCGCCGTGGATCAGCTTGCTGCTGGCTGACGAGGTGGCGGAGCCGAGGTCGTGCTGTTCGCACAGTAGCACCTTGAGTCCGCGGCTGGCGGCATCGGCGGCGATACCGCAGCCATTGATGCCGCCGCCGATCACCACCAGGTCGTAAGTGTCGGTAACCGTGAGAGGGGGCGCTGAAGCGTTGGTGGTCATCAAAATTCTACCCAAATATTCGTTTTCGAAAATGATTTGAGCGAATTTTAGGCGTTTTTAGTCAATTTCATCAAGTTAAACTTTCGTTTCCGAATGGGGTCAGTTCGCAATAACCAGCTTTACCCCCGCTTGAGCGATGACATCGCTCAGTCGCTGGTGGGGGCGGCTGTCGGTAAACAGGTGGGTGGCCTGGGAGATGTGGCCGAGCCGGATCATGGCGTTGCGGCCGAACTTGGTGTGGTCGGCGGCCAGGTAGACCTGACGGCTGTGTTCAATGATCGCCTGGGCCACCCGCACCTCCTGGTAGTCGAAGTCCAGCAGGTCGCCGTCGCCGTCAATGCCACTGATGCCGATGATGGCGATGTCCACCTTGAACTGGCGCACGAACTCTTCCGTGGCTTCACCAATGACACCTCCATCCCGGTTACGGACCATGCCTCCGGCGATGATGACGGTGAAATCGTCGCGACTGCAAACAATGCTGGCCACGTGCAGGTTGTTGGTGATCACTGTCAGTCCCTGCTTTTCCAGCAGAGCCTTGGCAATGGTTTCGGTGGTGGTACCGATGTTGATAAACAGCGAGCTGTTGTCCGGCACCCGTTCCGCGATGGTGGCGGCGATGCGCTGTTTTTCGTCCAGATTGCGGATGCGGCGTTCGGCGTAGGCCAGGTTACGGGTACTGGCGCTGAGCCCGGCGCCGCCATGGTAGCGGCGCAAACGACCGGCCTCGTCCAGGGTGTTGAGGTCGCGACGGATAGTCTGCGGTGTGACGTTGAAGTGTTCCGTCAGAGCTTCGATGGTCATGAAGCCCCGCTCTCCAACCAGTTCGACGATCTGTTCGTGACGGGCGTTAAGGGTCATTGAAAGGGTCCGTTCTGTGACATGGGTGCCGGTTTTTGGCTAGGCTAGCGATAACAGCTTCATTATAATTTTCGTTTTCGAAAATAAAAGGATCATCCCATGCCCACCTATCTGCTGGCTATCGATCAGGGAACCACCAGTTCCCGGGCCATCATCTTTGAACGACAGGGGAAGACCGTGGCGGTCGCCCAGCAGGAATTCCGGCAGTTTTTCCCCCGCGATGGCTGGGTGGAGCACGATCCCCGGGAGATCTGGGAAAGCAGCCTGGCCGTGTGCCGTGAGGTACTGGCGACGGCGGGGCTCGAGGCCTCTCAGCTGGCGGCGGTGGGCATCACCAATCAACGTGAGACTACAATTATCTGGGACCGGAAAACCGGTGAGGCGATCCATCCGGCCATTGTCTGGCAGGATCGGCGAACCGCCAATATCTGTGCCGGCCTGAGGGCCCGGGGACAGGAGAGCAGGGTTGTGGAGCGTTCCGGACTGTTGATCGATCCTTACTTTTCCGCCACCAAGATTGCCTGGATTCTCGACGAGGTGGAGGGCGCCCGTGCGCGGGCCGAAGCCGGGGAGCTGGCGTTCGGGACCGTCGACACGTGGCTGCTGTGGCATCTCACCGGCGGCCGTTCCCATCTGACCGACGCCACCAACGCCTCCAGAACGGCGCTGTTCAATATTCACCGGCAGGAGTGGGATGATGACTTGCTGCGCCTGTTCCGGGTACCTCGGGCGTTGCTGCCGGAGGTTCGCGATTCCGCGGCAGACTTTGGTCAGGTGGATGCCGGTTTGCTGGGGGCCGCTGTGCCGGTCGCGGGCATCGCCGGTGATCAGCAGGCAGCTCTGGTGGGACAGGCCTGTTTTGAGCGCGGTATGGCCAAGAGCACTTACGGTACCGGTTGTTTCCTGATGCTCAATACCGGGACTGAGCCGTTGCGGTCGGAGAACCGGTTGCTCACCACCGTTGCCTACCGGTTGCAGGGGCAGGCCTACTATGCCGTGGAGGGCAGCATTTTTGTTGCCGGTGCCGCCATGCAGTGGCTGCGGGACGGGTTGCGACTAATCGATCACGCCAGCGAGTCCACCGCGCATGCCGAGGCTGTCGGGGCCGAGAACCCGGTGTACATGGTGCCCGCTTTCACCGGGCTGGGCGCTCCCCACTGGGACCCCAATGCCCGCGGTGCCATTCTCGGGCTGACCCGGGATACCGGCATTGCCGAACTGGTGACGGCCGGTTTGCAGTCGGTGTGTTACCAGACCAAGGACCTGATCCGGGCAATCCAGAACGACGGCGCCCGGCTGCAGGAGTTGCGGGTGGACGGTGGCATGGCGGTCAATGACTGGGTGATGCAGTTTCTCGCGGACATTCTCAATGTGCCGGTGGACCGGCCGCGGATTACCGAAACCACCGCCCTGGGTGCGGCTTACCTGGCTGGCTTGCAGGTGGGGGTGTACCAGGGGCTGGACGACATCGCCGAGCTGTGGGAGCGGGAGCGGCGTTTCCAGCCGGCAATGGCCCCGGGCTTGCGGGAGTCTCTCTACGCCGGCTGGGAGGATGCGGTGGAGCGGGTGCGCCACCATTAGTGCCTGTTACGCGGGTAGTGCCTGTTAAGCGGGGACCACGAAGGATCTCTCAAAACGCCGGCCCCTGGCGCAGAGGTTTTGGGGCTCAGCGTTCGAAGGCGATCAGGTGCTCCGCTTCGACCCGTACCGGTACCTGCTCGCCCAGATGGAAATCCAGGTGGCTGCGGAACAGGGCGTCGAACTCGGTGTCCTCGGAAACGCGGAAGCGATACAGAGTGGAAGTGCCGGCGAAGGTTTTCTCGATGACCCTGGCCGTCAGCTCGGAGTTGGCGTCGTAGACGATGTCATCGGGGCGGATCAGCACATCCAGCAAGGTGCCTTGGGGCCAGTTATAGGCCCGATTGCCTTCAATAACGCCGAGTTCCGACTCAATGGTGTCCGGGCCCAGCGCCCGCCCGGGCACAAAGCCGCCCTGGCCGACGAACCCGGCGACGAAGCGGTTGGCCGGTTCGTGGTAAAGGTTGTAGGGAACGTCCCACTGCTGGATCTGACCGTCTTTCAGTACCGCGACCTGGTCACACATGGCAAAGGCTTCCTGCTGGTCATGGGTGACCAGAATGGCGCTGATGCCAAGGCTTTTGAGGATTTCCCGCACATCCAGGCTGAGGCGTCGCCGCAGGTCGGCGTCCAGGTTTGAAAACGGCTCGTCCAGCAGGATCAGGGTGGGTTCTGGTGCCAGTGCCCGGGCCAGGGCGACCCGCTGCTGCTGGCCACCGGAAAGCTCGTGGGGGTACTGCTGGGCCAGGTCCTGCAGGTGAACCAGTTCCAGCAGTTCCCGCACTTTGCGTTCCCGTTCGCCGGCCGCGAGCTTGCCGAGACCGAAGCCGACGTTGGCGGCGACGGTCAGATGTGGGAACAGTGCGTAGTCCTGGAACACCATGCCAATCCGTCGCTGCTCCGGAGGCAGTGCCCGGCCCGGCAGGCTGATGGTGCGGCCATCGAGCCGGATTTCGCCGGCGCTCAGGGGCAGGAAGCCGGCCAGTGCTCGCAGGATGGTGCTCTTGCCGCAGCCGCTGGGGCCCAGCAGGCAGCCGATGTCACCGTGGCCGAGGGCAAAGTGGATCGATTTGACCACGGCGCCATTGTCGTAGCCGCAGGCCAGATCGTCCACTTCCAGCAGCCAGGCGTTGTCGCCGCGATGCTTGTCGGTCATGGAAGATCAGTCCAGGGTGCCGAGAATCAGGAATTCCAGCAGGGCTTTCTGGGCGTGCAGGCGGTTTTCAGCCTCGTCCCAGACTACCGAACTGGGGTGCTCCAGCATCCCTTCGGAGATTTCTTCGCCCCGATGCGCCGGCAGGCAGTGCATGAACAGGGCATCCTTGTCGGCAAGCGCCATCAGCTCGGGGTTGACCTGGAAGCCGTTGAACGCGGACTCCCGTGCCTGTTGTTCCTGCTCCTGGCCCATGGAGGCCCAGACGTCCGTTACCACCAGGTTGGCGTCACGGCTGGCTTCGCACGGGTCTGGGCAGACGGTCACCCGCTCGCCGGCCTTGGCCAGCAGCGCGTTGTCCGGCTCGTAGCCGGCCGGGCAGGCGATGCGCAACTGGAAGTCAAACTGGATGGCGGCGTTGATGTAGGAGTTGCACATGTTGTTGCCGTCGCCGATCCAGGTCACGGTGCCGCCCTGAATGCTGCCCCGGTGCTCGCGGTAGGTCTGCATGTCGGCGAGCAGCTGGCAGGGATGGTAATCGTCAGTCAACGCGTTGATTACCGGGGTATGGGATGCGGCGGCAAAGCGCACGGCGGTGTCGTGGGCGAAGGTGCGGATCATCACCGCGCTCACCATGCTGGAAATCACCCGTGCTGAATCCTCAATCGGTTCGCCTCGGCCCAGTTGGGTGTCCCGCGGAGACAGGAACAGGGCTGAGCCTCCAAGCTGGGTCATGCCAGCTTCAAACGAAACCCGGGTTCGGGTAGAGGACTTTTCGAAGATCATGGCCAGCACGCGGTTCTTGAGGGAATCGCGGGTTTTGCCCTGGCGCCAGGTGTCGCGCAGGTGGCTGGCATGGTCCAGCAGATCATTGAGTTCGCTGGGTGACAGGTCTTCGAGGGTCAGAAAGTGTCTTACTGCCATGTTGACGGCCCTTGTTGGTTCCCGGAGGCATCGGCCCGGGCGTGCAGGTTCGGCCCCCTGGTGGTCCTGAGTCAAATAGCAATAGAGGCCGGCGTGCACGTTAGGCACCGGCCATGGCCAGGGGGACTTAAGGGGGATTCCATGGTGGCCCATTCCTGGGCAGGTTTCAGAGTCTATCCGGTAACCCCGGGGAACACAATGCGATGCTCTGGCGGGATACCAGCGCAGCCGATTCGGGGTTAATCGGAGGCTCGCTTGGTGCTGGTTCTGGTGGGTGTGTACAATAGAAGCAAATCCGCCGGTGTTGGCGCTGAGACCGCTCAGGTCCGTGGCGTCACATCGGCCCGAAGTGAATGATGAGGAGTGTTCATGGATATCAATGAAACGATCAAAAGCCAGTTGGATGAGAACCCGATCATCCTGTATATGAAGGGCACTCCCCAGTCGCCCCAGTGTGGCTTTTCCGCCCGTACGGTGCAGGCCCTGATGGCGTGTGGTGAGCGGTTTGCCTTCGTGAATATTCTGGACAATCAGGAGCTGCGTGAGGCGCTGAAGGTCTACTCAAGCTGGCCCACTTACCCGCAACTGTATATCAACGGTGAGTTGGTGGGTGGCTGCGACATCATTCTTGAGCTGTCCGAGAGTGGTGAGCTGGAAACCATGGTCAAGGCTGCGTCAAAGCAGGCCGAAGCCTGAGAGATCCCCATGGGCCGGGCGCTGCCTGGCCCATCTCTTTTCCCCCGTCTTGCCGACAGCCTCCTGTCCCGTCTGGTGGCCTCCGGGCCTGATTGCCCTTCCTTGTTGTTCAGAGCCGTTCTGGCGTAAACACGATCTTCACCCGAAACCGGTTGCCCTGCTGATTTCCGCTCGGCGGAGCCGGGTAGGGGCTGGCGTTCAGTGCGCCGCGGTAGGCTGCCCGGTCCGCCAGATCGTTGCCGGAGGACTGGGCGACGTTTGCCGCAATCAACGCCCCGTTGTTCAACAGGTTCAGTTCCAGCTCCACTACCATCAGGCGATCCGTCCGCACCTGCAGGTATTGCCGCGAATGCTCGGAGATGCGGCGGGCCAGGGCGGCTTCGTAGGGCGACTGCTGGGTAATGTCCCCCAATTGGGTAATGGTCGCTTCCGGCTCGCTGGGCGTCGCAGTCGGGCTGGTGGTTGCGGTCGAGGGTTGTGAGGGTGTTGCCGGAGCGGAGGCTCGGCTCTGGCTGGCGCTCGGCGCTGGCGCAGATCGGGGGCTGCGGGTCGATGTCGCCGGTTGCCGTTGAGGTTGAGTGGGCGGCGTCGGCGGCGACGTGTCTTTGGGATTGCTGTCGCTGGTTTGCGTTTGCTCAGATTGCGGCGGTGCTGCGGATGATGAGGCGGCGCGAGTGGTCACGACGGTGGCTGGCCGGCTTGGGGCGGTGTCGGCAGCGGTGTCTCTCGGTCGCGCGGGTGCTGGCGCCAGCTCCGGTGTTGCTGGAGTTTCCTGTGCCGGTTCGAGAGCGGGTGTGGCCGGTTGCGGGGTGGCCGTCAGGGTGACCTGCAGGGTCCGCAACTCGGGAATGGTCGGTGTGGTCACCGGAGGCACCAGGGTGGCCACCAGTGTGTGCAATAAAAGGGCGATCGAAACCGCCAGTCCAATCCGGTAATTGGCCGGAAGGACGGTGTGGCTGGCGGTGTCAGACATTGAGGTAACGATACTCCGAGTAACTGCTCATCGTAACCAGTGAGTGTTCAGGCCTGGGCGGTATGGCCCCGCAACGAGCCCACCACCGCATCCAGTGCCCGGTCGATCAGGGCGCCCTGTTCCAGTACGGTCAGTCGGCCCCGTTGCAGTTCGCGAGCAAGGTCGAGCCGGGATTTCTCCACCACTTTCAGGCCCATACGGTTGACGAATACGAAGCTGTCCGCTTCTTCGATGATGGCCGTAAGCTTGCAGCGGAAGCGGGCGCCATTGACCAGCCCGAACTCCACCCAGGTCCCGATGGTGAGTCCGTCAATCACCGTCACATGCTCGGCGAGTGCCGCGTCGTCCTGAGTGGCCTGCTGGGTGGTCTCGCTGGGCTCCGGCTCGGTGGCCTCGGGTTCCTCCCGGCTCTGGCCGCGGGCTTCGGCGAGGGCGTGGGCGCGGAACGCCTCGGTCAGCTCATGCTTGAGCTCCCCCATCATGTCATCCAGCTTGCTGGAATTGTAGGACACTTCCTCCAGACCGGCCCGAAGTGACTTGAGGAGCCCGGGCACGACCCGGACCCACTGATCCCGGTCGTTGTCATCCTGTTGTGGGTGCAGGCACCAGATCAGGTCGTCCACTACCCGAACCACGCTGTTCCAGCGGTTCTCTACGTCGTTGCGCAGGTAAGCCAGAAACATGACCCGACTCCAGCCGTTGGTCAGGATGTCTCGCACCGTGTCCGGTATGGGCTGATGTGACAGCTTTTCCTGCAGCAGTTTGTCGACCGTCTCCTGGGCCTTGCGGGACTTGATCCGCCCACGCTCTGACTCCCGGGTGCGCTGTTCGACCAATGATGCCTTGCGGTTTTCCCGCGCCAGGAACTGGTCGAACTCCTCGCCCAGCTGTTCAAACAGGCTGATGTCGCCCTCGAACTCTTCCAGAATCCGCAGCACGATGTTATGGATCTGTTCGTAGAGTTTGTCGCGGCTCTTTTCGTCGCTCTCACTCCAGCCTATGCCGGCTTTGGCCAGGGCATTAAGCAGCCGTCGGGCCGGGTGGGTGGCTTTGCTGAAGAAGGATTTGTCCTTGATCACCACCTTGAGAATGGGGATCTGCAGTCGACTGATCAGGACCTGGATGGGCGCCGACAGGTTGTAGTCGTCGAGGATGAACTCGAACAGCATCGACACCAGGTTGATCAGATCCTCGTCCATCTCGTTCAGTGCCGGCTTTTTCCCTTCCGCCGGTTGAGTGTGGCTGAGCAACTGTTCCATCACCTGATGCAGATCCAGCACCACGGGTTCGCCGGCACTGAGGTTGCGATGGCCCAGATCCCGGGGCGGCTGTTGCAACTGGTTCATCAGCTGGAACAGTTCGCTGGTGCCGATGACCTGAATGGTGGGATCGGCGGCTCTGGGCATCTGGCCGCTGGCGGCCCGGTGCCGGCCAAGCAACTGGCGGATCTGCTCGAACAGAACCTCGTCTTCGTACTGGGAGGCGCTGTCACCGGCAGCCTGCTCACCCACGCTCTCCGGGGAGCGGGCGGTGCTGGCACTGGTGGCTGTCGAGGTGCCAGAGGTCTTGCTGTGATAGCGGAAATTGGGAATCACGCCGGCCTGGACCAGGATGCGATTGGCTTCATCCAGCAGCATGCCCAGGTTGGACACCACGTAGCGGTCAAACTGCTTGAGGACAATCAGGCGTTCCCGGATCTGGATTTCCAGCACCTGGGCGGCTTCGACAAACGCGGCGCACAGCAGCTCCGGCGCCAGGGGGTTTACAGGTGCGTCATCGTTGGCGCCGGGGTAGACGCTGGAAAAACGGGTTTGCAGCTGCAGCAGTGGCCCCTGGAAATGAGCGCGGGACTTGCTGACCATGGCGTTGAGCGCAACCTGCTCTTCCAGCTCCTCATTCTGAACCAGGGACAGGGAGTCGGCACTGGACTGTTGCTGCCCTTCGGGCTGGCTGAAAGGTGTGGCGCCAATGCGGGATGGGTGGTTGAACAGTTTGACCACTGCGCCCTGGAAGTGCTTTTCGATACCCTTGCGCTTGATACGGATTTCGCGCATCGCTTCGAAATAGCGGTTTTGCTCATTGTTGCTGCGGGCGTTGTTGGCCAGCTCGAACAATGAGTCGTCAACGGCGTCAAACGCGCCCTGCAAGAGATCTCCCAACCCGGCAGACACCGTATCGCGAATGCGAACAACCTCGCTGGGCAGCCCGTTCTGGCTGCCGGCGTCCTTGCGCTCGTGGAGATAATGTATGCCGGACTGCTTGTTCATGGCCGACTCCTGTTACGCCTCAACCGGATACATGACCGAGCCGAACTGCTTCGTTTATGATTATTGTGGTTAATCTACCGCAATTCCCGGCCTGGTAAAATGACCGAAAATACACCTCTGCGGTCTGTCCGTGGTCGTCGTCGTGGCGAACAGCACACCGCTGAGGACCTTGGATCAGCCGCGGGGGAGAGCGATGAATGGGTGTGGGCGTCAGTCGGTGACGGGCCCGGCCATCATGACCATGGTTGGGACTCCGCAACACAGAAGCGGATTGGCGATGGGCCAGTCCTGGACTCATGGAACGCACTCCAGTTCTTATTATAGGGAACCTCAGCTTCAATTTCGTTCAGAGTCTTCGCCAGGTCAAGTAACGGGTTAAATGATAATCTTTCGAGTTCTTGGCCGGCTATAACCAATCACTCTATAGCTAGCTGCTGGCAGCCTGCTCCGCGCCCTGGTTGGCGAGGGACAGGCTGGCCCGTCTACGATCTGAGTGGTCTGGGCCGGCGCGGCGCAGCGTGAACGATGGCGGCCTTCACCACGTTGTCCTTGATCTGCAGAATCTCCAGGCGGTGCCCTTCGACGGTCAGACAGACATTGCTCTCCGGAATGGTTTCCAGGGTTTCGGTGATCAGGCCATTCAGGGTCTTGGGGCCATCGGTGGACAGTTTCCAGCCCAGCGTTTTGTTGATGGTGCGAATCGCTGTGGAGCCATCAATAATGTAGGTGCCATCGTCCTGCGGAATGATGTCCGGGCTGGTGGCGGCGTAGTCGGTGGTGAAGTCGCCAACTATCTCTTCCAGAATGTCCTCGAGCGTGGCCAGGCCCAGCACTTCGCCGTACTCGTCCACCACAATGCCGAACCGCCGCTTTTCTTTCTGGAAGTTGATCAGTTGGGTGTTCAGCGGTGTGCTTTCGGGAATGAAGTAGGGTTCGCGGCACAGCTGCATCAGTTTGGCCTTGTTCAGGTCTTCTTCCATCAGAAGCTTGGTGGCGTTACGCAGGTGCAGCACGCCCTGGATGTTGTTGATGTCGCCTTTGAACACCGGCAGGCGGGTGTGTTGGCTGCTGCGCATCTGGCGGATGATGGTGTCCAGGTCGTCATCCAGGTCGATGCCCACCACTTCGTTGCGGGGCACAAAGATGTCGTTGACGGTGACGTGTTCCAGATCGAGGATGCTGACCAGCATGTCTTTGTGTTTGCTGGGGATCAGAGCGCCGGCTTCGTTAACCAGGGTGCGCAGCTCCTCGCGGCTGAGATGGTCGCTGGCGGCATCCTGGGCGGACACGCCAATCAGTTTGAGGATGGCGCCGGTAAACAGGTTGACCAGCCAGACCGCGGGGTACAGCACCTTGAGCAACGGGCCAAGTGCGTAACTGGCGGGGAACGCGATCTTTTCCGGAAACAGCGCGGCAAGGGTCTTGGGGGTGACCTCGGCGAAAATCAGGATGGTGATGGTCAGCAGTAGCGTGGCAATGGCGATGCCGGCGTCGCCCCAGATGCGGATGGCGATGACCGTGGCAATGGAGGAGGCCAGGATATTGACGAAGTTGTTGCCGATCAGGATGACCCCGATCAGTTGATCCGTTCTCTGCAGCAGGCCCTGGGCCCGTTTCGCGCCGCGATTGCCGGTCTTGGCCAGGTGCTTGAGACGGTAACGGTTCAGAGACATCATGCCGGTCTCTGAACTGGAGAAGAACGCGGACAGCAGAATCAGCCCCGCGAGGAGCGAAAACAGCGCCGTAAGCGATGCCTCGTTCAACAGATGGTGTCCTTATATTGCGGATAAGATGCGAACATAGGGGGCGGGGTTTTCGCTGTCAACCCCGTTTCCTTGTCCTGCGTGACGTCTGGCGAATTCGCTGACGGGTACCGGATCAGCCGATGCGGTGAAAGACCAGTTCCAGCACGAATTTGCTGCCATAGAATCCCAGCATCAGCAGCAGGCAGCCGGTGAGGGTCCAGCGGCTGGCGGTAATGCCGCGCCAGCCCTTGGTATAGCGGCCAATCAGCAGTGCCACAAACACCGCCAGTGACATCAGCGAGAAGATGGTTTTGTGGGCAACGTTCTGGGCGAAGAGGTCATTGACGAACAGGGCGCCAGTGATGATGGCCAGGATCAGCAGCACCACGCCGGCCCACACCATCTCGAACAACAGCGATTCCATGGTCTGCAGTGGTGGCAGGTTGCGCACCAGCAGGCTGTTGTAGTTGTGCTTGAGTTGGCGGTTCTGGAAATACAGTACCACGGCCTGGGCGGCAGCAAGTGTGAACAGGCTGTAGGCGGTGATCGACAGGGCTACGTGGGACAGCATGCCGTAGTTGTCAGCCGCCACCAATTGGGCGGATTCCGGTTTCGCCAGCAGCATCAGGATGGTGATACCAGCCAGGGGGTAAGCGCCCAGAGAAAGGTTCTGCACCGGCTTGCGGATGTTGAACAGCAGCAACAGCGCAACGATGAGCCAGGAGATCAGCACGGAGCTTTGGAAAAAGCCGAAATCAAACCCGCCGTCGTGATGGAGGGTCTGCCACAGCAACAGGCCGTGGCCGATCAGCGCAAGCGTACCGATCAGGCTGGTGACGGCGATATTGGTGTGGACTCGGCCGCGAAAGCTGAGGGCCTGCAAGGCTGTTCCGACGCTATAGAGGAAAAGCGAGGTTACCGCGAGGATCAGCGTTCCCATGTCGTCCTTAATCAAGTTGCTCGGGTCGGGCATCAGTAGAGGGCAGATTTGACCGGGTTGGTCGTTTCAGCGCGATAGTCTGGTTATAATGTCGCGATTGTGCAACCGGAATCAACCGGTTCCCTGTTCATGCATCCATTTTTTCAGGGTACGGATTCACTATGTTTGAGAACCTGACAGACCGACTCTCTGGCAGTCTGCGGAAAATTTCCGGTCAGGCCCGCCTGACGGACGACAACATTAAGGCGACCCTGCGTGAGGTCCGCAAAGCACTGTTGGAGGCGGATGTCGCCCTGCCGGTGGTCAAGGCCTTTATTGAAAGTGTGCGTAAGCGCGCGGTGGGCCAGGAGGTTCGTCGCAGCCTGACGCCGGGCCAGGTGTTTGTGAAAGTGGTCCAGCAGGAGCTGGAGCGGGTCATGGGGGATGGTTCCGAGGCCCTCAACCTGTCCACTCAGCCGCCGGCCGTGATCATGATGGCGGGCCTGCAAGGGGCCGGTAAGACCACTACCGTGGCCAAACTGGCGCGCCAGCTCAAGGAGCGCGAGAAAAAGTCGGTCATGGTGGTCAGTGCGGACGTCTACCGTCCGGCTGCGATCAAGCAGCTGGAGACCCTTGCGGGGGAAGTCGAGGTTGAGTTCCATCCCAGCAGCGCTGACCAGGACCCGGTGGCGATTGCCGAGGGCGCGATTGACGCGGCGCGTAAGAAGCACCTGGACGTGGTGATCGTTGATACCGCCGGCCGTCTTCATGTCGATGAGGACATGATGTCGGAAATTCGTCGGCTCCATCAGGCGGTAAACCCGATTGAGACGCTGTTTGTGGTCGACGCCATGACCGGTCAGGATGCCGCCAACACCGCCAAGGCCTTTAATGACGCCCTGGCGCTGACCGGCGTGGTGCTGACGAAGACCGACGGCGATGCCCGAGGCGGTGCCGCGCTGTCGGTGCGACACATCACTGGCAAGCCGATCAAGTTCCTTGGTGTCGGCGAGAAGAGTGACGCCCTGGAGCCGTTCCATCCGGACCGGGTTGCCTCTCGGATTCTCGGTATGGGGGATGTGCTCTCCCTGATTGAGGACGCCGAGCGCAAGCTGGACCAGAAGAAGGCGGAAAAACTCACCAAGAAGATCAAGAAAGGAAAGAGCTTCGATCTGGAGGATTTCCGCGACCAGCTCCAGCAGATGAAGAACATGGGCGGTGTCGGCGGCCTGCTGGACAAGCTTCCTGGCATGGGGCAGATGGCCGAGGTGGCGCAGCAGCAGGTCAATGACAAGAGTATGGGGCAGATGGAAGCCATTATCTGCTCGATGACGCCGAAAGAGCGTCGTTACCCGGATACCATCAACAATTCCCGCAAGCGCCGCATCGCGACAGGCTCAGGTACCCAGATCCAGGACGTCAACCGGCTGCTCAAGCAGCACAAGCAGATGGCCAAGATGATGAAGAAATTCAGCAAGAAAGGCGCCATGGCCAACATGATGCGGGGCATGGGCGGGATGATGCCGCCGGGCGGCGGAGGTGGCGGTATGCCTCCGTTCGGGCGTATGTAAAAGTCGAAGGTATTAGCTGTTTCCTTTGGCGCTCTTTTGGCATAGAATAGCGCCCCTTTCGAGTATGGGTCTTCGTATCGACTGTTAGGCGGTTGATGCGAATCGTACAAAGTTCGTACAACTGAACAGGATATTGGTCGAAATGGTAACAATCCGTTTGGCTCGTGGCGGCTCCAAGAAGCGCCCGTTCTACCATCTGACAGTCACCGACAGCCGCAAATCCCGCGACGGTCGTTTCATTGAGCGTGTAGGTTTCTTCAATCCGGTTGCCCGTGGTCAGGAAGAGCGTCTGCGCGTAGATCGTGATCGCGTTGACTACTGGCTGGGCCAGGGCGCTCAGGCCAGCGAGCGCGTCGCGCAGCTGCTGAAAGGCGCTGAGTAAGATCGACTCTCGACCGGGGTAGGGCATGGCAGTGAGTTCGCAGGAAACTGTGATAGGCCGGATTACCTCGGTGTATGGGGTCAAGGGATGGGTCAAGGTCTTTTCCTATACCGATCCCATTGAAGGTATTCTGAACTATCCGAACTGGACTCTGGTTCAGGACGGCAAGCGGGTACCCGTCCAGCTGGAGCAGGGGCGTCGGCACGGTCCGGGCATCGTGGTCCAGCTCAAGGGTGTCAGCGATCGCGAGGTCGCTCGCGGTTATTGCGGTGCCGATATTGTCGTCCCCACTGATGTCATGCCAGAACTCCCTGCCGGGGAGTACTACTGGCATCAGTTGGAGGGGCTGGTGGTTGAAACGGTCGAAGGCGAATGCCTTGGCAAGGTTCATCACCTGATTGAGACCGGCTCCAACGACGTATTGGTGGTTCACGCGACGGTCGATGCCATCGACCAGCGGGAGCGCTTGATTCCCTATCTCCCCGATCAGGTGGTCCGGGAGATTGATCTCGCTTCCGGAAAAATGGTGGTGGACTGGGACCCGGAGTTCTGACTGGTGTGGATTGCAGCAGTTAGTCTTTTTCCGGAGATGTTTCAGGCCGTTACTGATTACGGCATCACCGGTCGGGCGGTTCGTGACGGGTTGCTGAGTTTCCAGAGCTGGAATCCCAGGGAGTTTACCCACGATCGGCACCGTACGGTGGATGATCGTCCCTATGGTGGTGGTCCCGGCATGCTGATGAAAATTCAGCCGTTGCGGGATGCCATCCATGCGGCCAGGTCGGCGGCACCAGGCAAGGCCTGTGTGGTCTATCTGTCACCGCAGGGTGAGACGCTCAACCAGTCCGTGGTGGAGTCGTTGGCGGCTGCAGAAAACCTGATTCTGGTGGCGGGTCGTTACGAGGGTGTGGATGAACGCCTGATAGCGACGGAAGTCGACCGGGAGGTATCGCTGGGCGACTTCGTGTTGTCCGGCGGTGAGCTGGCAGCGATGTCAGTGATTGATGCGGTTACTCGCCTCATCCCCGGAGCGCTGGGTCATGCGCAGTCGGCGGAGCAGGACTCCTTTGCCGACGGTTTGCTGGATTGTCCGCACTACACCCGGCCCGAAGTGTACGAAGGTCAGGCGGTGCCGGATGTTTTGTTAGGCGGTCACCATGATCAGATCCGGCGTTGGCGGCTGAAGCAGTCGCTGAGGCGAACCTGGGAGCGACGCCCGGACCTGCTGGAACAGCGGGTGTTGACGGACGAAGAGCGTGAGCTGCTGGATGAATTTTTAAATGAACCGGGTGCCACTGAACGTTCAGGGCATTGAGAGATTGGGTATCAGGAGCATACGATGAGCGGCAAGAACAACATCATCAGTCAGATTGAAGCAGAACAGATGACCAAGGAAATCCCTGCCTTTGCGCCGGGTGACACCGTGGTTATTCAGGTTCGTGTTACTGAGGGCAACCGTGAGCGTCTGCAGGCGTTCGAGGGCGTTGTTATCGGTAAGCGCAACCGTGGTCTGAACTCTTCCTTCACCGTGCGTAAGATTTCTTACGGTGTGGGTGTTGAGCGGACTTTCCAGACTTACTCCAAGCTGATCGACAGCATCAGCGTCAAGCGTCGTGGTGACGTGCGTCAGGCCAAGCTGTACTACCTGCGCGACCTGTCTGGTAAGGCTGCTCGTATCAAAGAGAAGCTGAGCTGAGTCGACAGCCCGGGCGACCGGGCGTCGAACAGATCCAAGGATACTGGGCTGCTGTGGCAGTTCAGGATCAGAAAAGGCAGCCATTGGCTGCCTTTTTTTATGGCTGTCGCAGCTGGCGATGGCGGGAGGTGAGAGGCGCAAGTGGCTACGACCGGGGCTGACAACAGCCAACTGATAGAGCGGTTCTGTGATGCTATCTGGTTGGAGGAGGGGCTCGGTGAGCAGACCCGTTCCGCCTACCGCAGTGACCTGCTTCGCCTGGCGGCCTGGCTTGATCAGCGTCCTGTCGCAGTGCCCCTGGCGGCCGCAAGCCGCACCGATCTGCTGGGATGGATGTCCCAGGCTCTGGCGCAGGGGCGCAAGAGCAGTACAGCGGCCCGCCGTCTGTCCTGCCTGCGGCGGTTCTACCGCTACCTGCTGCGGGAGCAGATCATCTCCGAAGACCCGACGCTGCGCATTGACAGCCCTCGCCAGCCTCAGCGGTTGCCCGATGCGTTGTCAGAGGAGGAGGTCGAGGCGCTGCTCAGTGAGCCGGATGTCGAGATCCCGCTGGAATTGCGCGACCGGGCGATGCTGGAGATTCTGTACGGCTGCGGATTGCGGGTCACTGAGCTGGTGACCCTGCGGGTGGATCAGGTCAATCTGCGCCAGGGGGTGGTCCGGGTCACCGGTAAAGGCGGCAAGGACCGGCTGGTGCCACTGGGTGAGGAAGCGGTGGACTGGTTGCTCAGCTACCTCAATCAGGGGCGGGATGTGCTGCTCAAGGGGCAGGCTTCGGATGACCTTTTCCCGGGTAATCGCGCCCGTGCGATGACGCGCCAGACCTTCTGGCACCGGGTCAAGCGCTACGCCGCCCGCGCGGGTATCCACAAGCCGCTGTCACCCCACACTCTGCGTCACGCCTTTGCGACCCATCTGCTCAACCACGGTGCCGACCTGCGGGTGGTGCAGATGCTGCTGGGGCACGCCGACCTGTCGACCACGCAGATCTATACCCATGTGGCCCGCCATCGCCTGAAAACCCTGCACGGGGAGCACCATCCCCGGGGCTAGACGTGTTTTCAGAGCTGTGGCCGCGAGAGCCACTGGTTTGGTAATGCCGGTTGGGCCTGATACATTGGGAGTTTGTCTGAATCCCCGGTGAGTGTTGGGCATGACTGTTGTCTGAGCTCACCGCTGGCATCCTGGCCTGGCGGGATTCATGGACCCCAATTCACACGAGATTTATTATGACAGTATGCACACAGGCGATCCGGTCGCTGACGTTGACCGTCCTGGGCGGCGCGGTACTTTTTACCCAGGCCGTTTCTGCCGGCGAGGTGGAGGATGCCATCGCCGAGCAGATTGCTCAGGCCCTGCCTGCGCTGGGGGAGCTGGATATCCAGCCAACGGAAGCGGAGGGGCTCTATCAGGTAATCACCGAGCAGAACGAGGTGGTGTACACCACCGCTGACGGCCAGTTCCTGATCAGCGGCGAATTGCTGCAGGTAACCGAGGGCGGGCTGGTCAATGTGACCGAGGCGACCAAGTCCGAACTGCGGGTCAACGCCCTGGCAGACATGGGCGATGACGGCGTGATCCGCTTTGCTGCCGACGGCGAGCAAAAGGCGGCAATCAACGTGTTCACCGACATCGACTGTGGCTACTGCCGTAAACTCCATGCCGATGTTCCCCGCCTCAACGAGCTTGGCATCACCGTCAACTATTACGCCTTCCCGCGCTCCGGTCCCGGTTCCTCCTCATTTGCCAAGTACGAATCGGTCTGGTGTGCCGAGGATCAGCGGTCTGCGATGAATTCGGCCAAACAGGGCGAGTCAGTGACGCCGGCAAGTTGCGACAACCCGGTGATGGAGCAGTATCGACTGGGCCGGCAGCTTGGCGTCACCGGCACCCCGGCCATCGTGCTGGAAGACGGCAACATGGTTCGCGGCTATGTCCCTGCGGAGCAGCTCGCCAAGGGGCTTGGCGTACTGTAAGCGCCAGGCTGGTCAGGATGTGCACACATTGGCCGGTATAGTCGTTATACTATGCCGTCCCACAGCGAAGGAGCTTCTTGAAGCTGGTGATGGTCGGCAAAGGTTCAGGTCGGTGATCAGGCGTCAAGAGTTCCCCAATCAACAGGAACAGAGGTGAGAGTTTGAAAGACGTCAATGTCGGAATCTGCGGGCTGGGTACAGTCGGTGGCGGTACCTTCAATGTCCTCAAGCGGAACGCGGACCAGATTGCCGGTCGCGCAGGCTGCAACATCCGAATTAGCCGGATTGCCAGCCGCACTGCCCGCGAAGACCTGGAGCTGGGGGACATTACCTTTACCACCGATATCTTTGACGTCGTCAACGATCCGGACGTGGACATTGTGGTTGAGTTGATCGGTGGTTACGAAACTGCCCGTGAGCTGGTGATGACCGCCATCAATAATGGCAAGCACGTGGTGACCGCCAACAAGGCGCTGATCGCTGTCCATGGCAATGAGATCTTTGAGGCTGCCGAGGCCAAGGGCGTGATCGTTGCCTTTGAGGCTGGGGTGGCTGGTGGTATCCCGGTGATCAAGGCGGTTCGTGAAGGGCTGGCAGGTAACCGCATTGACTGGATTGCCGGGATCATCAACGGTACCGGTAACTTCATTCTCACCGAGATGCGCGCCGGCCGTGAGTTCGCCGATGTGCTGAAAGAGGCTCAGGCACTGGGCTACGCCGAAGCGGACCCGACCTTCGATGTGGAGGGCATTGATGCCGCCCACAAGCTGACCATCCTGGCGTCCACCGGTTTCGGCGTGCCGCTGCAGTTCGAGAAAGCCTACACCGAGGGCATCTCCGGCATTACCCCGTACGACATCACCCACGCCGAAGGCCTGGGCTATCGCATCAAGCACCTCGGTATCGCCCGTCGCCGTGACAGCGGTATCGAGCTGCGGGTGCATCCCACTCTGGTGCCCAAGGACAACCTCATTGCCCAGGTAGACGGCGTGCTCAACGCTGTGCTGGTGGATGGCGATGCGGTTGGCCAGACTATGTACTATGGCCCCGGTGCCGGCGATGAAGCCACCGCCTCAGCGGTGATTGCGGACTTGGTGGACGTGGCTCGTGCCGTTGCCAACAACAGCACCCAGCGTGTGCCTTACCTGGGCTTCAGCAACGACGCCATGGCCGACCTGCCCGTGCTGCCGATGGAGGAAATCCAGTCGGCCTATTACCTGCGGATCCAGGCGCTGGACCACCCGGGTGTGCTGGCCAAGGTCGCCTCGATCCTCAGTGAGCAGGGCATCAACATCGAGTCCATCGTTCAGAAGGAGTCCGAACTGGAGGACGGCCGCATCCCGGTCATCATCCTGACCCATACCGTTCAAGAGCGGCAGGTTAACCTCGCGATCGAGGAACTTGAGGCTCTGGCCGACGTGGACGGCCGCGTGGTGCGCATCCGGGCAGAAAACTTCAGTTAACAGGAAACCATCGTGAGATATATCAGTACTCGGGGTGATGCCCCTGCATTGGGATTTGAGGACGTTCTGCTCACCGGCCTGGCGATCGACGGTGGTCTCTATGTGCCGGAATCGCTGCCGCATTTCAGCATTGAGGAAATTCGCAGCTGGCGTGGCCTGTCCTACAGCGAACTGGCGTTCAACGTCATGCACCCGTTCGTTGACGACGCCATTCCGGCCGACGACTTCCGCGCCATGCTGGAGGATACCTACAAGGAATTTGCTCATCAGGCGGTAGCGCCACTGGTCCAGCTCGACACCAACGAATGGGTGATGGAGCTGTTCCGGGGCCCGACCCTGGCGTTCAAGGACTTTGCCCTGCAGTTGCTCGGTCGCCTGCTGGACTATGTGCTGGAGAAGCGCAAGCAGCACGTGGTGATCATGGGGGCGACCTCCGGTGACACCGGTTCGGCGGCCATTGAG
This sequence comes from Marinobacter xestospongiae, assembly GCF_023156385.1. Taxonomy (GTDB): domain Bacteria; phylum Pseudomonadota; class Gammaproteobacteria; order Pseudomonadales; family Oleiphilaceae; genus Marinobacter; species Marinobacter xestospongiae. The sequence continues at coordinate 57,312 of NZ_JAKZAK010000018.1, read as the reverse complement.
GGTTGCCGCCGTTGCGAGCATGTGGATATCTTCATCCTGCACCCGCATGAACGGGTCTCCGAGGTGCAGCGTCGGCAGATGACCACGGTGCTGGGGGACAACATCCACAACATCGCTGTGCGTGGCAACTTTGACGATTGTCAGCGTATGGTCAAGGAAAGCTTCGGCGATCAGTCGTTCCTGGGGGGTAAGACCCAGCTGGCGGCGGTCAACTCCATCAACTGGGCGCGGATCATGGCCCAGATTGTGTACTATTTCCATGCCTCCCTGGCTCTTGGCGGCCCTGACCGCAGTCTGGCGTTTTCCGTGCCGACCGGAAATTTCGGTGACATCTTCGCCGGCTACCTGGCCAAGAAGATGGGGCTGCCGATCTCCCAGCTGGTGATCGCCACCAACCGCAACGATATACTGCACCGCTTCATGAGTGGCAATCGCTACGAGCAGCATCAGCTGGAGCACACCCTGTCGCCGAGCATGGATATCATGGTCTCCAGCAACTTCGAGCGTCTGTTGTTCGATCTGCATGGTCGCGACGGTGCGCTGGTAAAGGATCTTCTTGAGCGTGCCCAGCAGGGGCCGGTCAGTATCGAGGATTACCGCTGGCGCCATGCCCGCAAGCTGTTTGACAGCGATGCGGTGGATGACAAGCTCACCTGCGATACCATTCGCGAAGTGTTTGAGCGTAACGAGTACCTGCTGGATCCCCACACCGCCATCGGTGTTCGTGCTGCCCGCAACTGCCGCCGTGACCCGGCGGTGCCCATGGTGACTCTGGGTACGGCTCATCCGGCCAAGTTCCCGGATGCCATTGCGGAGTCCGGCCTGAGCATCAAGCCTGAGCTGCCGGTGCATATGGCGGATCTGTTCGAGCGGGAAGAGCGTTGTTCCGTTCTGGAGAATGATCTTTCCGTTGTGCAGTCGTTTATTGCTGACCACTGGAAACACGCCTGACCTTGCGGTCAGGCTCCTGCCCCCCGTTTCTATGACTTCCAGAAAGATTCTGCGACGCCCCATGCCGGCACAACCACCGGCGTGGGGGGAACAGCTGCCGCCACTGCTGCGGCGGCTTTATGCGGCCCGAGGCGTCCGTTCTGATGCCGAGCTCAGCTACACCCTCAAACACCTGGCGTCGCCGATGCAGCTGCGGGGTATCGAGCGGGCTGTAGAGCTGCTTGCGGAGGCCATCCGTCAGCAGCAGTCGGTGATAATCCTCGGTGATTTTGACGCCGATGGCGCCACCAGTACCGCGGTGGCGATGCTGGGGTTGTCGATGCTGGGGCTGCGCGAGGTGGACTTCCGGGTGCCCAGCCGGTTTGCCGACGGCTATGGCCTGACCCCTGGCATCCTCCATCGGCTGCAGCAGGATGGCTCGTTGCCGGATCTGCTGGTGACCGTGGACAACGGCATTGCTGCCCTCGACGGTGTGCGGGTGGCGCGTGAGTTGGGGGTGAAGGTTGTGATCACCGACCATCACCTGGCGGGTGAACAGTTGCCCGATGCCGATGCCATCGTCAATCCCAATCAGCCTGGTTGTGAGTTTCTGAGCAAGAATGCCGCCGGCGTTGGCGTGATGTTCTATGTGCTGACCGCGCTGCGCCGACACCTGCGCGAGCAGGGCCTGTTGCCCCAGCCGGAGCCCAATCTGGGCAGCCTGCTGGATCTGGTGGCACTGGGCACGGTGGCCGATGTGGTGCCGCTGGACCACAACAACCGCATCTTTGTGGAGCAGGGACTGCGGCGAATCCGCCAGGGTGAGGCCAGACCGGGCATTCTGGCGCTACTGGAGGTGGCGGGGCGGGATCACTCCCAGATCAGCGCCACCGACCTGGGCTTTGTGGTGGGGCCGCGGCTCAACGCCGCCGGCCGGCTGGATGATATGAGCGTGGGCATTGCCTGCCTGCTGGCAGATGGTCGCGATGAGGCCCGCCGGCTGGCCACTGAGCTGGATACCTTCAACCGTGAGCGTCGCAACATCGAGCGGGAGATGAAGAGCCAGGCCCAGGATCTGTTGGCCGACCTCTCGCTGGATCAGGACGGGCTGCCCTGGGGGCTGGCGTTGTTTGATCCCGACTGGCACCAGGGAGTGATTGGTATTCTGGCGGCGCGGGTGCGGGAACAGACCCACCGGCCGGTGGTGGCGTTCGCACCGGGCGAAGACGGCCAGGAGCTGAAGGGCTCGGCCCGTTCCATCCCCGGCCTGCATATCCGCGATGCCCTGGCGGTGGTCGATGCCCGGCATCCCGGGTTGCTGAAGAAATTCGGTGGTCACGCCATGGCGGCGGGAATGACCATTGCCCGGGCAGATCTAGACACCTTCGTGGCGGCTTTTGACGCCGCGGTGCGGGACAGCCTGCAGGCCGAAGACCTGGAAGCGGTGATTACCACCGACGGGCCGCTGCAACCGCAGGAGCTGACTCTGGACACCGCGCTGTTGTTGCGGCGCGCCGGCCCCTGGGGTCAGCACTTTCCCGAGCCCCTGTTCGATGGCCGGTTCGAGGTCATCAGTCAGCGCATCGTCGGCGAGAACCACCTTAAGTTGGTGTTGCGGCCGGATCATGGTGGTGAGGTGGTGGACGGCATTGCCTTCAACACCGGCCCCGAGGTACCGGACTATACCCGCACTGGCGCCTGGATCGTTTATAAGCCCGATGCCAATACCTTCCGTGGTCGTACCAATCTGCAGCTGCTGATCGACTATCTGGAACCGGCCTGACCGGTCAGCGAATTAACCGAGCGAGTTACTGAGCGTGATCCGGAGATCGCTGTATTGTCCTGGCTGATCTGACGGCGGATTTCCGGTAAAATGCCGCCTCTGTTTTTTACGTTCCGGCTGACGGCTGACCAGCCTGGCGGGAACGTCTGTCCATTTCTCGACAATGAGTAGCGGTTTCATGGAAATCAATCCCATAGTGACGAAGATCAAAGAGCTTCGTGAGCGCACTGATGCGCTTAGGGGGTACCTTTGACTATGACCATCGCAGTGAACGACTGGTCGAAGTTGAGCGCGAACTGGAAGATCCCTCTGTCTGGGATCAGCCGGACCGGGCCCAGGCCCTTGGCAAGGAACGGGCTGACCTGGAACTGATCGTCAAGACCATCGACAATCTCACCTCCGGTCTCGATGACGCCGAGGGGCTGCTGGAGATTGCCGTTGAGGAGGACGACGAAGGCACCGTGGCCGACATCGTCGCCGATCTGGAAAGCCTCGATGGCGACCTGCAGAAGCTGGAGTTCCGTCGCATGTTCTCCGGTGAGATGGATGCCAACAACGCCTATCTGGATATCCAGGCGGGCTCCGGTGGCACTGAGGCTCAGGACTGGGCCAACATGCTGCTGCGGATGTACCTGCGCTGGGGCGAGCGTCACGGTTTCAAGACCGAGATTGTCGAGGCCCAGGACGGTGAAGTGGCGGGCGTCAAGAGTGCCACGGTGCACTTCCAGGGCGAGTACGCCTATGGCTGGCTGCGTACCGAAACCGGCGTCCATCGTCTGGTTCGCAAGTCGCCGTTCGATTCCGGCAACCGTCGTCATACCTCGTTTTCATCGGTCTTTGTGTCGCCGGAAGTGGACGACAGCTTCGAGATCGAGATCAATCCGGCCGATTTGCGGGTGGATGTCTATCGCGCCTCCGGTGCCGGTGGTCAGCACGTAAACCGGACCGAATCCGCAGTCCGTCTGACCCACAACCCCACCGGTATTGTGGTGGCCTGTCAGGCCGGGCGAAGCCAGCATCAGAACAAAGACCAGGCCATGAAGCAGTTGAAGGCCAAGCTGTACGAGTTCGAGATGCAGAAGCGCAACGCCGAGAAGCAGAAGCAGGAAGACGCCAAGGCCGACATCGGCTGGGGCAGCCAGATCCGCTCCTACGTGCTGGATGACAGCCGGGTGAAGGATCTGCGCACCAAGGTTGAAACCAGCAATACCCAATCGGTGCTTGATGGCGACATCGACAAGTTCATCGAAGCCAGCCTGAAGATGGCGCTGTAACCGGACGGGTGGCCGCAGCGGTCACCCAATCCCTCCTTTTACCAGAGTGTTAGTGAGAAACCATGACTGAGCAAACGCCGACCGACGTCCAGCAGGAAGAGAACCGACTGATCGCTGAACGCCGCGCCAAGCTGGCGGAACTGCGGGAGCAGGGCTCGCCGTTCCCCAACGATTTCCGTCGCGATGCCACCGCTGCCGAACTGCAGGAGAAATACGGTGACAAGAGCAAGGAAGAGCTGGAATCGCTGGGTATCCAGGTGGCGATTGCTGGCCGTCTGATGCTGGACCGCAAGGCGTTCAAGGTGGTGCAGGACATGTCTGGCCGTATTCAGGTGTACGCCACCAAGGATGTCCAGAAAGCGACCAAGCACTGGGATCTGGGGGACATCATCGGGGTTCGGGGCACCCTCGCCAAATCCGGCAAGGGCGACCTTTACGTCACCATGGATGAGTATGTGCTGCTGACCAAATCGCTGCGGCCGCTGCCGGAGAAGCACAAGGGACTGACTGACACCGAAACCCGCTACCGTCAGCGCTATGTTGACCTGATGACCAACGAGGACAGCCGCCGGGTGTTCCTGGCACGGTCCCGCATCATCAACTGCATCCGTAACTACTTTGCCGCTCGCGACTTCATCGAGGTGGAGACGCCGATGTTGCAGGTGATCCCGGGTGGTGCCACGGCACGGCCGTTCATTACCCATCACAATGCCCTGGACATCGACATGTACCTGCGCATTGCCCCGGAGCTGTACCTCAAGCGTCTGGTGGTCGGTGGTTTTGAGCGGGTGTTTGAGATCAACCGCAACTTCCGTAATGAGGGGCTGTCCACCCGGCACAATCCCGAGTTCACCATGCTGGAGTTTTACCAGGCCTACGCTGATTTCAACGACCTGATGGACCTGACCGAGGACATGCTTCGGGAGACCGCCAGGGCTGTTGTGGGTGGTGATATCGTCAGCAATACCCGGACTCTGGCCGATGGCAGCGAAGAAACCATTGAGTACGATTTTGGCAAGACCTTTGAACGCCTGACGGTGGTGGAAGCCATTCTCAAGTACAACCCGGAGCTGACCGCTGAGCAGCTGGCGGATGACGCCAGTGCCCGCCAGGTGGCGAAGGATCTGGGCATCTCGCTGAAGGACAGCTGGGGCCTGGGCAAGGTGCAGATCGAGATCTTCGAGGAGACCGCCGAGCACCGGCTGATGCAGCCGACCTTCATCACCGAGTACCCCACCGAGGTGTCGCCGCTGGCCCGTCGTCTGGACAGCAATCCGTTTGTCACCGAACGCTTTGAGTTCTTCGTGGGTGGCCGGGAAATCGCCAACGGCTTCTCGGAGCTGAACGACGCCGAGGACCAGGCGGAGCGCTTCCGTGCCCAGGTGGCGGAGAAGGACGCCGGTGACGATGAGGCGATGTTCTACGACGAGGACTACGTCACCGCGCTGGAGTACGGCCTGCCGCCGACCGCCGGCGAGGGCATCGGTATCGATCGACTGGCGATGCTACTGACCGATTCGCCGTCCATCCGTGATGTCATCCTGTTCCCTGCCATGCGTCCGGAGCACAAGGCAGCCGGGTCACAGGCTGAGGACTGAGCGTGCATCCGGTCGCAACCCTGGCGGCTCAGCTGCGGCAGGACCGTGGCTGGTACCCGCACCTGGCGGCGGAGTTTGAGCAGCCGTACATGCGGTCGCTGGCGGAGTTTCTGGCCTCCGAAGAGGAGGCCGGCAAGGTCCTGTTCCCCGCCAGCCAGCACTGCTTCAATGCCCTCAACAGCACGCCGCTGGAGCAGGTGGCGGTGGTGATTCTGGGGCAGGACCCCTACCACGGCCCGGGCCAGGCCCATGGCCTGTGTTTCAGCGTCCGGCCGGATGTGCCACCGCCGCCGTCGCTGGTGAACATCTTCAAGGAACAGCAGCAGGATCTGGGTATCACCATCTCGGACCATGGCTGTCTGCAGCCCTGGGCGGAGCAGGGTGTGCTGCTGCTCAACAGCGTGCTGACCGTTGTCCAGAGCCAGGCCGGGGCCCATCAGGGGCGAGGTTGGGAGACCTTTACCGACCGCGTGATCGACATCATCAACCGTGAGCGGCAGGGTGTGGTGTTTCTGTTGTGGGGCAGCTATGCCCGCAAGAAGGGCAAGATGATCGACCGTGAGCGCCACCTGGTGCTGGAAGGGCCACACCCGTCACCGCTCAGTGCCTATCGTGGTTTCTTCGGCTGTCGCCACTTTTCCCAGGCCAACGCCTGGCTGCAGCAGCAGGGCCGGCCGCCGGTCAACTGGCAATTGCCAACCAAGGCAGAACTGCTGGCGCGCTATCGCAAACACCCTGAATAGCCTGTTGGCGATTTCGAATGGGACGGATACACAAACGGGCGCCAATGGCGCCCGTTTTGCTGTCTGGCGGGGCTGTGGTTACTGCAGCAACGCCATGGCGGCTTCCATCTGGGCGTTGAGATCTTCCTCTTCGCTCATATCGATCTCCGGATCGAGACCCAGGCGGTCGAAGGCGGAGATGGTGCTCCAGTCCAGTTCGGTCCAGGGATGCTCGCTGCCGGCCACCCGCTGCAGGTTGGCCACCATGACCAGGTCGGCGTAGTCGGCGCTGGGAACCTGACGCTGGAAGTTCTGGTATTCCTCGGGCACGGATTGCAGCTCTGCCGGGAAATCCCATTTCTTGAGGATCAGGCTGCCGATGCGGGGGTGCAGCTCCTCGATCACGTTGTCCAGCATCAGGCTGCTGATCTGCAGGTCCTGATCCTCGACATAGCGCAGGATCGGTAGCACGCCAATCAGGTGCACCAGACCGGCCAGGGTCGCCTGGTCCGGCTTGAGGCGGGTGTAGTGCTGGGCCAGCACGTGGCAGATGCCGGCGACTTCGGTGCTGCTCTGCCAGGTGGCGCGCAGGCGCTTGTCGATCATGTCGGAGGTGGCCTGGAACATCTGCTCCATTGCCAGGCCCATTGCCAGGTTGCTGGTGTAGGCCATGCCCAGACGGCTGACCGCCATGTTGAGGTTTTCGATGGCCCGCGCGCCCCGGAACAGCGGGCTGTTACAGACCCGGATCAGGCGGGCGGAGAGGGCGGTGTCGTTGCTGATCACCTTGACCAGGTCTGCAATGGAGGAATCGTCCGACTCGGCGATCTCGCGAACCTGCAGGGCCGCCTCTGGCAGCGTTGGCAGTACCAGTTTGTCGTTTTCGATGGCGTCGACAAGATCGTTCTTGATGGTCTCGGCGATGGTTGACATGGGCTACAGGTTCCTTGGCAAAGAATCATCGGAGGGACGTGGCAGCTGCCGACAGGCGAGTCTGCGGGGTCTATGTCACACCCCTGAGGGGCGTCGGTAAGACCCCCTAAGCTACCTTCATTTATAGCAAATTCTGAGTCGCTTGCCTGTCAACTTATGTATCTGGCTCACGCTCGGGTACCGGGTAGGGGAGTGGCATCACGGCGAGTTCCTGGCCACTCTCGGCCAGTTGCAGGGAACCCTGGGCCGCATCGTGTCGCAGGACTGCCAGTAACTCCGCGCTGCCATCGCTGAATCCGACCGCATTGACCACTTCGCCGACCGCCTTGTCACCGGCCAGGATCGGGGTGCCTGTGACGGGGGCAGCAGTGCCGCCCGAAGCCTTCAGGCGGAACAGGCTTTTCTTGAGCTGTCCCAGGAAATGCATGCGGGCAATCACTTCCTGGCCGGTATAGCAACCTTTCTTGAAGTGGACCCCGTTCAGGTGCTGCCAGTTCAGCATCTGGGCGACGTACTGCTCCTGGCTGTCAGGGGTCAGCGCGGGGACACCGGCTGCGATCTCCGAGGCCTGCCAGTTGGCGAGGGTGGTCAGACGGTCATCGCTGAACGGCCGGGCCAACTCGTCGGTGAGCGGGCCCTGCTGCCAGAACTCAAAGCGCGCCAGACCGTCCGCGGTGTCCTCGGTCCGAATCAGGTGATGGCCATGGATCTGGACGGTGTCACCAGCTGCTTCCAGGTTGGCATCTGGGGCCAGCCATTGGGCCCATTCCGCGCCCAGCAGACCGAGGATGGTGATGTTTTCGGCTTCCGCCATCCCGGTACCACGGTAGAGCATCAGGAAGCGCCCAAGGCGAGCCTTGATGACGTCGTCGGCGCAGTCGCGCTGGAGGCTCAGGAGGATGTCATCGCCGTCACTGACCAAGCGGAAAAGGGCATACGCGCGGCCCTTGTGGGTGCTGGCGGCGGCCCGTGGTGAGTGTGCGGCTGTCACCTCATCCAGGCTCTGGCTGAGCTGGCCGTTGAGAAAGCTGCGGGCGTCGGGACCACTGACCCGCGCCACCAGGTGGTCGCTGACAGCGGCGAATGCGGGGGTCGGCAGTGATTGGTCGGCCTGCGCCGGTGTCTTGTCGGTCATGTCGGTCTCCTTGCGAATGTACGTTGCCCGGTTACCGGGGATCTCTCCGGGGCAGCGGCTACCCCAACCTGAGCCAGGTGCGCAGGTGACGGAAGGGCTCCCGGGGAACGTTGCGGCAATGAGGTCCAAGATCCAGGAGCAGCAGGGTCTTGCTGCCTGATCTGGAGGTGAGTGGCGTCAGTTTCAAGAGCGCCAGGCGAGCGCTGATGCGGCTCTCGGGGCTGACGGTGACCGCCACTGGTGGCTGGCTGCCGTCTTCGGCCCACAGTTGCCCCTGGCGCAGGCTGAGGGTATGCACAGCCTTGCGGCCAAGCAGCAGGCCCTGACGACGAAATGCCACTGCCGCACCAGCCAGAGTCAGCGGCAGCAATACCAGTAACACGGCGGTCTGGGTCAGGCCAAGTGCCAGGGCAACAAGGGCCAGCACCAGCCAGGGCAGGGCAGCCAGCGTACCGGCTGCCCGGGAAGGCATCAGGGGCAGCTCAGTCCGGCTGGACACGGTTCAGGATCATGTCAACGATCCGCTGCAGGTCGGGGTCTTCGGGGCGGCTGCGTTGCATGAACCACTCGAACATGTCGGTGTCTTCGCAATCCAGCAGCTTGCGGTAGCGGGCCTGGTCCTCGGCGGGGAGGTCCAGGTAGACCTCCTTGAGGAACGGCAGCAGTAGCACGTCCAGCTCCAGCATGCCACGGCGGCTGTGCCAGAAGAGGCGGTTGAATTCGGTATTGTCAGACATCGGTGATCCTGTTCGGGTTCGGGGATGGCACGCTTCAGGGCGTGTCGGTCCGGTAGTTGGTGGGGACCAGCAGGGTATCCCGGACATCCGGAGACAGCCCTGGGTAGTCCAGGGTGTAGTGCAGGCCGCGGCTCTCGCGCCGTTGCAGGGCGGAGCAGATGATCAGGTCCGACACGGTCACCAGGTTACGCAGTTCCAGCAGATCGTTGGAGACCCGGTAGTTGGAGTAGAACTCGCTGATCTCACTGGCGAGCAGGTCCACCCGGTGCTTGGCCCGCTGTAGCCGCTTGGTGGTGCGGACAATGCCGACATAGTCCCACATGAAGTGACGCAGTTCATCCCAGTTGTGGGAGATCACCACGTCTTCGTCGGAATCCCGTACCTGGGATTCATCCCAGTCCGGCGCCGGCGGAGGTGGCGGGATGTCGCTCTCGCGTCTGGCGATGTCGGCGGCTGCGGCACGGCCATACACCAGACACTCCAGCAGCGAGTTGCTGGCCATCCGGTTGGCGCCGTGGAGACCGGTAAAGGCGGCTTCGCCCACCACGTAGAGTTGGCTGATATCTGCCCTGGCGCGATCGTCGGTCACCACGCCACCGCAGGTGTAGTGGGCCGCCGGTACCACCGGGATCGGGTCGCGGGTGATGTCGATGCCAAATCCGAGGCACTTCTCATGGATGGTCGGGAAGTGCTGGCGAATGAAGTCCGCGGGCTTGTGGCTGATATCCAGCAGCAGATGGTCGGCCCCCAGGCGTTTCATCTCATGGTCGATGGCGCGGGCGACGATGTCCCTCGGGGCCAGTTCCGCACGGGGATCGAAACGCTCCATAAAGCGGCTGCCATCGGGCAGCAGCAGGTGGCCACCCTCGCCCCGTACCGCTTCGGTGATCAGGAACGACTTGGCGTGAGGATGGTACAGGCAGGTGGGGTGGAACTGGTTGAACTCCATGTTGGCCACCCGACAGCCCGCGCGCCAGGCCATGGCGATGCCATCGCCGGAGGCGCCGTCCGGATTGGTGGTGTAGCGGTAGGCCTTGCTGGCACCACCGGTGGCCAGCACCGTGAAGCGGGCCTGAAACAGCTCCACGTGGTTGTTGTCCAGATTCAGAATGTAGGCGCCGACACAGCGGTTGCCGGGCAGCGACAGCTTGCGGTTGGTAATCAGGTCCACCGCCACCCGGCGGGACATCAGGTCGATGTTGTCGCGGGCCTGGGCCTGCTCGGTCAGGGTGGTGGAAACGGCGTGGCCGGTGGCGTCGGCGGCATGAATGATCCGCCGGTGACTGTGTCCCCCCTCCCGGGTCAGGTGCAGTTCGGCGTTTTCATCGCGGGTAAAGTCGACGCCGCTGTCCACCAGCCAGTCGATGCTTTCGCGGGCATTCTCCACGGTAAAGCGAACGGCGTCTTCGTGGCAGAGGCCGGCTCCGGCGTTGAGGGTGTCGCTGATGTGGTGTTCGACCGAGTCCTCATCGTCGAGCACGGCGGCAATGCCGCCCTGGGCCCACAGGGTGGCTCCGCTGCTGATATCGGCCTTGCTGATCACGGCAATCCGCAGGTGTCGGGGCAGGTTGAGGGCGACAGTGAGTCCGGCAGCGCCGCTGCCGATGATCAGAACATCGTATTCGTAAGACTGTGGCATCGGGTCGGGGTCACGGGCCATAATGAAGAGGTGTATTGAACTAAACTTTGCGCGTGCTGTCTATTTGGCCAGATGGGTGGCAGCCTTCTCCGTGAGGCTGTCGAAGCTCTTGATTGCTTTTCTGTTTCGCCGGATACGACATCAGTATGACGCTCTCGAACCGACAGATTTCAGGCCCTGTGGCCATCAACCGACGGACCCCTGGCAGCCCATCCATGACCCCGGACTCTGACCAGCACGGCGAGGAAACCTCCACCAGCCAGACGGATCTGCAACTGGTCCGCAAGGTGCGCAACGGCGACCGGTCGGCGTTTGATCTGCTGGTGATCAAGTACCAGTCGCGGGTTGCCTCCATCATCAGCCGCTACGTCTACGACAGCCAGGAAGTCATGGATCTGGCCCAGGAAACCTTCGTCAAGGCCTACCGGGCGATGGACCGATTCCGTGGCGACAGTGCCTTTTATACCTGGCTCTACCGGATTGCGGTCAACACCGCCAAGAACTACCTCGAAGCCCGTGGGCGACGTCCCCAAGGCAGCGCCGATTCGTCCGAAGCCGAGAACTTCGATGATGGTGTGCGGCTGCGGGACAACGCGTCTCCCGAAGGCCTGTTGCAGCGCGAGCAGCTTCAGCAGGCATTGCGTCAGGCGATTTCCGGGTTGCCGGAGGAGTTGCGGTCCGCCTTCCTGTTGCGGGAATACGACGGGCTCAGCTATGAGGACATCGCCCGGATTCTGGAGTGCCCCATCGGTACCGTACGGTCGCGGATTTTCAGGGCCCGGGATGCGGTGGATCGACAACTTGGGCCCCTGCTGGAGGGGCGCTGAGGACATGTGTATGAATCAAACGCCGATACGGCAAGTGGTAAGCGAGGTGCCATTCCATGGATGAACGTCTGAAGGAATCACTCTCAGCCATGCTGGACGACCAGGCCGATGAGCTGTCGGTCCGGCGTGTGCTTGCCTGCCCCGACCAGGACGAGGTGCGGGCGCAGTGGCAGCGGTGGCAGACCGTGCGTGACCTGCTCCATGACGGTCACGGGTCTGACGGTATCAACACTGACGCTATCGACATCAGTGCCCAGGTGCGGCAGGCCCTGCACGGACCGCAGGTTGATGAAACCGATGCTGCCACGAATGTGGCTGTTGCGGTGACCGGTGACCGGCGCAAGAACTGGCACTGGACAGCGGTAGCGATGGTGTTTGCCGGCTTGCTGGTGGGTTTTGGCATGGGCAGCAGTTGGGGCCCCTACAGCGCCGACGGCTATGTGCCGGTGGTCAGCGAACAGCCCCGTGGTGCAGGTGTTGGTGCCGGTGTTGCGGTACCGGAGGTTGCCCTGCAGCGGCTGGATGATGCGCAGTGGGAGCAGCTGAGCCGCTACCTGCTGGAGCACGCCCAGCATAACAGCGTGGCCGCGGGCCGTGGCGCGGTGGGGTATGCCCGCCTGGCCAGTGTTTCCGCGCCGGCTTACTGAGATCTTGGTTGGTATGAGTAACTATGTAATCAGCTCTGTGTCCTGGGGCTTCCGCTGTCGGCGGTGGGCCCTGTGGCTGCTGGTGATGGTGACGCTGCCATCGCTGGCCTCGGCGTCGTCAGCGGCTGGTGACGACGCCGAGGCCTGGCTGTCTCGGCTGGGGCCGGCGTTGAACATGACCACCTATCGGGGCGTGTTCGTGTATTCCCGGGGCGACCAGGTCAGCTCCATGCGCATTGCCCATCGTTACCGCGACGGTCAGGTGGAGGAGCGCCTGGTGCAGCAGGATGGCGCCAGTGGTGAAATTGTTCGCAAGGGCACGCAGGTGGTGTGCGTTTTGCCTGATCATGGTCGGGTCAAGCTGGATCAGGTGACCCCCTCCGGGCCGTTTGCCGATACCTTCGCCAGCCAGCGGGTCTTGACCCGGGACTGGTATCAGCCCCAGTTGCTTGGTGAGGACCGGGTGGCCGGCTACAGCGCCAAGGTGGTCGGCCTGAATGCCCGCGATGGCGACCGGTACAGCTACCGGTTGTGGCTGGAGAAAGACACTGGACTGCTGCTCAAGAGCCATGTCCGGGGGCAGGACGGCAGCGTACTGGAGAGCTTTCAGTTTACCGATCTGGAGATTACCGACTCACTGCCAGACAGTGAGTTCGAGATACAGCTGGATGGTCAGGAAATCCGCCAACGGGTCCCGCCGGCGACAGCAGGCGAGGCACCGCCGCCCCGCATGGATGGCTGGTATCTGGGCTGGCGGCCGGATGGATTCCTGCCGGCTGCGGCGCCGGTATCCGGAGATGGGCAGGCGGTGGCATTCTCTGATGGCCTGGCGGCGTTTTCGGTGTTCGTTGAGCCCGCCGGACGTCTGGATATGCCCACCGGGGCGTCTCGCATCGGTGCGACAACCGCCTACATGCGCCCGTTGGAAGCCGGTGAGCAAGCCTTTCTTGTGACGGTCATTGGCGAGATTCCGCCGCAGACCGCGATGAAGGTCGCGGAATCCGTCGCGGTGCAGGACGCCGGAGCCTTTGGAGCCGCGGCGCCATGATCACCGAGTCTGGCCAGGTGGTGGCTGAGCAGGGCGATCAGGTGTGGGTGCAGACCATTCGCCAGAGTGCCTGCCAAAGCTGTCGGGCCCGTCAGGGGTGTGGCCAGAAACTGCTGGCGGAAGTCAGCGGTGGTCGTGCCAATCAGGTGGCGGTGGATAACCACCTGGGCGCCAGGGTGGGAGACCGGGTGACTCTGGGGATTCCGGAAGCGGCGTTGCTGCAGGCGTCGTTGCTGGTCTACGGCCTGCCCCTGGTGCTGTTTGTGGCAGGCACCCTTTGCGGTGACTGGTTGCTACCCAACGTGGACGGTGCGGCGGTGGTTTCCGGTCTGGCCGGCCTGGGCGTGGGCTTTGTGCTCGCCCGGCGGCGGGGGCGGCGGTTGTCTGCTCAGGCCTGTCCGCGGCTGCTCCGCATCGACGCGGGCCACGATCAGGTTCTGACGATAAATCCTACTGATCCGTAAGTTGAAAATTGCTGCTCCGGACACAGAATAGGTAAGCAGAACAAATCACTGGGGAGTTCGAGATGTCAAGATCTTGGTTTGAATCTGTGGTTTCCTGCCGACACCCTCACGCAGTTTTTGCGCTGCTGCTGTTTTCCCTGGCATCGCTGTTGGCGATGCCTGCCTCCGCCGCCCGTGGGCTGCCGGATTTTACCGACCTGGTTGAGGACAACGCCGATGCCGTGGTGAACATCAGTACCACCCAGGCACCTTCCGCCCAAGGGCGTCGCCTCCCCTTCAATCAACGCCAGTTTGAGCAGTTACCGGAGTTCTTCCAGGACTTTTTCGGTGGTCATGGCGCGCCCTTCGGTCGCGGGCCGGGACAGTCAGCGCCCCGGCAGTCCATGGGCTCTGGCTTCATCGTTTCGTCGGATGGCTACGTGCTGACCAATAACCATGTGGTGGAAGGCGCGGACGAGATAGTGGTGCGCCTGAGTGACCGCCGCGAACTCAATGCCACCCTGGTGGGTACCGATCCACGTTCGGACCTGGCGGTGCTCAAGATCAATGACGGTGACGATCTGCCGGTGGTGCAGATCGGTCGCTCCAGCGATCTGAAGACCGGCGAATGGGTGCTTGCCATCGGCTCCCCGTTTGGCTTTGACTATACCGCAACTGCGGGCATTGTCAGTGCCCTGGGGCGTTCGCTGCCATCAGAGAACTACGTGCCGTTCATCCAGACCGATGTGGCCATCAATCCGGGTAATTCCGGTGGGCCGCTGTTCAATCTGGACGGTGAAGTGGTGGGGATCAATTCCCAGATCTACACCCGCTCTGGTGGCTTTATGGGGGTGTCTTTTGCCATTCCCATCGACGATGCCATGAACGTGTTCCGTCAGCTGCGCGACAGCGGCTCCGTGTCTCGCGGCTGGTTGGGCGTGCTGATCCAGGAGGTCAACCGGGATCTGGCCGAGTCGTTCGGTCTGAGCCGACCGCGTGGTGCCCTGGTGGCGGAAGTGATGCCAGGATCACCGGCAGAGCGGGCCGGGCTGAGGGCTGGTGACATCGTGCTTGCCTACGAGGATGACGAGATCAGTCTTTCCTCGGATCTGCCGCCGATGGTCGGGCGTACCCCGGTGGGCGAGTCCGCCATACTGGACGTGCTGCGCGGCGGTGACCGGATTGAGCTGGAGGTCACCATCGGCCAGTTGCCCGATGAGGGGGGCAGCAACACCGGAGCGCCGGCCCAGGGATCGTCCACCGCGCCGCTGGGGCTGGTGATTGAGTCACTGCCGGATAAACTCCGCAACGACCTCGGCATCGAAGGTGGTGTGGTGGTCACCGACGTTGGCCGTGGTGCGGCGCTGGATGCCGGCATCCGGCCGCGGGATGTCATCACTGAGATCAATCGTCAGCCGGTGACCTCCGTCAGTGAGTTCCGCTCTGCCATCAGCGATCTGCCCCAGGGCAAGGCGGTGTCGGTCCGGGTCATTCGCCAGGGTCGAGCTATCTACCTGGTGATGAAACCCTAATCCGGCGTATGAGAAGCAGTCCCCGCTGGCTGTCGTCAAAGGCGACGGCCAGCGGGTCTTTTTGTTATAGTTGCAGGCGCTAAGGAGCCTGTGCCCGCCTGGATTGGTCGGCTCCCCCTCTGCCCATCGGCCACCGACCTTTAAAGCTCGTCGCGTTGCGCCCTATCGCCAAGGACCGGGACCACCGCCATGATGAATTCCAAGGATTTTTCCCTCGGTGACCTGTTGCGGGTTCGTCATGCCTGGATTGCCTGGTGTCTGTTAACCATCTGCCTGCTGGCCACTGCGGTGTTGTGGCATGTGTCGGTGCGGCTGGTTGAGGATCGCACCGAGGCCCGTTTCCGCACCCAGTCGTTGCAGCTGAAAACTGCCATTGAAGAGCGTCTGCTGAACTACGAGCAGGTGCTGGCGGGTTCTGCCGGGTTGTTTGCGGTATCGCCTGAGCTCAATCGCCTGGACTGGCACACCTACATTGAAAGTGTCGACATTGAGCGTTACTACCCGGGGATTCAGGGCATTGGCTATGCGGAGCGGGTCAAGTCCTGGAATCTTGACCAGCATCTGGCGTGGGCGCGGGGGCAGGGCATGCCGGATTACACCATCCAGCCCATCGGTGAGCGCGATGAATATCATCCGATCGTATTCATGGAGCCGGCCAGTCTCCAGAACCGACGGGCTAATGGCTACGACTCCTTTACCGATCCGGTGCACCGGCGGGCGATGGCGCAGGCTCGGGATCGGGGCCAGCCGATGATTACCGGCAAGCTGGTCCTGGTGCAGGAGGAAGTGGCCGAAGACCAGGCCGGTTTCCTGATGTATTACCCGATCTACCAGGGTGGGCGCACGCCGGATAACGCAACCGAGCGTCAGGCCCTGCTCAAGGGATTTGTGTTCAGTGCGTTTCGTATGAATACCCTGATTGACGGCATTGTCGGGTTGATTTCACCGTTTCTCGACGTGCGCATCTACGATGCCGAGGCGGCCAGCCGTGACGACTTGATGTACGGTTCCAACCTGGGGTCGCTGGACAACGAGTTCAGCTTTGAGAAGACCCAGCGCATTGTCCATGGCGGCCGAACTTGGTTGCTGCAAACCCGCTCCACCCCGGCTTTTGACTACCTGGCCTCGGACCCTCGTCCCCCCATCGTGCTGCTGGCCGGGGTCGTGATCAGTTTGCTGTTGTTTGCTTTCGCTCTCGTGCTGATCCGCTCGAGGTTGCTGGCGCAGATCAGCGCCGGACAGTATCGCGCCATCACCGAGGGCGCGGCCAATGTGACTCTGGTGCTGACTGAGGATGGCCGTGCCCGATACGTCAGCCCGTCCAGCAAGGACATTCTGGGCTTCGACGCGGAACAGGTTCAGGCCATGGAACTGTCGGCGCTGGTGCACGGGGAGGATTGGCCCAGGCTGGAAGCCGGCTTCCGCGAGGCCCGGTCCAGTTCGGGACAGTCTCTGCCGATGGTGCGGGCACGGGTTCGGGATGCCGGTGGCGAGTGGCGGGTGATGGAAGGGACCTACACCTCGATGCTGGCGGTGCCCGGCGTGGACGGGGTAGTGTTGAGTCTGCGGGACCTGACGCAGCTGAAAGCGGCCCAGTCAGAACTGCATCGACTGGCGTTCTACGACCCGCTGACCGGTCTGGCCAATCGCCAGCTGTTCCGGGATCGTCTCAGCCATGTGGTACGCAGCAGTCGGCGCACCGAAGAGCCGGCGGCGCTGATGCTGCTGGACCTGGATGGTTTCAAGCGGATCAATGACACCCTGGGCCACGACGCCGGAGACGAACTGCTGAAACAGGTGGCACGCTGGCTGACCGGTTGTGTGCGGGAGGAGGACTCGGTGGCCCGGTTGGGCGGCGATGAGTTTGTGGTGCTGTTGTCACGAATCAGTGGCCCGGAGGCCGTCGCCAAGGTGGCGGAGACGGTGCTCCGGCGGCTGTGCCAGCGCATCCGTCTCAATGAGCATGAGGTTGGTGTAACCGCCAGCGTTGGGGTCACCATGATTCCGTTCGACAGTGAAGACCCGAGTGCGTTGATGAAATACGCCGATCTGGCGATGTACCGGGCCAAGGAATGCGGTCGCAATAACTTTCAGTTCTTTACGCCGGCGATGAACATCAAGGCGGCTCGGCGCTTGTTGCAGCAGGAAGAGCTGGCCACGGCGCTGGAGGCTGACCGGTTCGTCCTGCACTACCAGCCCAAGGTGGATCTGGCGACAGAGAAAGTGCTCGGCGTAGAGGCATTTTTGCGGTGGCAGCATCCGGAGAAGGGGCTGGTGTCCGCGCAGCAGTTTATTCACCTGGCAGAAGAAACCGGAATGATCGTGCGCCTCGGTGAGGTCGCACTGCGCCAGGCCTGTATCCAGATTCAGGCGTTGGAGCGGGCCGGGTTTGAAGACCTCAAGGTGGCGGTCAACCTGTCAGCGCGCCAGGTCACCGACAGCGGTTTTCTGGACATGTTCCGTCAGGTAATCACCGAGACCGGTGTGTTTCCGGAACGGCTGGAGCTGGAGCTGCCGGCGGAACTGCTGAATGAGGACCCGCGGCGGCTTCAGGAATTGCTGGGGGCGTTGCACGATCTGGGGGTGTGCTTGATCCTGGACGACTTTGGCACCGGGGCCTGCTCGCTGGCGGCGTTGCAACAGTTGCCGCTGGATGTGGTCAAGATCGACGACCGCTTTATCCGCGATATCCCCTACAACGTCAGTGCCACCGACGTTGCCTCGGCAGTCATCGCGCTTGCCCGCAAGCTGCATTTGACGGTGGTGGCAGAAGGGGTGGAGACACCGCAGCAACTGAGTTTCCTCAAGTCTGCCGGATGCACCCAGTGCCAGGGTAACCTGTTCAGCCATCCGCTGGATGAGGATGCACTGATCGGCTTCCTGGTACGGCAGTATGAGCGGCCACTGATGTCCTGATCATGGCAATGGCGGGCGGTAACCGGTAGAATCAGCGCGTTGCTGAGCCCGCAGGGCATCCGCCGCCCTACACATCCCGGCGGCACGGTCAGGCGTCTGTCTGGCCATGCGGGCTCGTCTGTATCGTCCTACACGAGTACCCATTGTCTGTGACTGATCTTAGCCGAATCCGTAACTTTTCCATCATTGCCCATATTGATCACGGCAAATCCACGCTGGCAGACCGCTTTATTCAGATCTGCGGTGGTCTGACCGAGCGGGAAATGGCCGCCCAGGTGCTCGATTCGATGGATCTTGAACGTGAGCGCGGCATTACCATCAAGGCCCAGAGCGTCACGCTGAACTACAAGGCCCGTGACGGAATCGAGTACAAGCTGAACTTCATCGATACTCCTGGGCATGTGGACTTCTCCTACGAGGTGTCCCGTTCCCTGTATGCCTGTGAAGGGGCGCTGCTGGTGGTGGATGCGGGACAGGGGGTTGAGGCCCAGTCCGTGGCGAACTGTTACACCGCCATTGAGCAGGGGCTGGAAGTTGTCCCGGTGCTCAACAAGATGGACCTGCCCCAGGCTGAGCCTGAGCGGGTGGCTCAGGAAATTGAGGACATCATCGGTATAGAAGCGGCCGATGCGGTGCGTTGTTCCGCCAAGAGCGGCCTCGGCGTTGAAGACGTACTGGAAGACCTCATCAAGCGTATTCCGCCCCCGGCCGGAGAGATTGACGCCCCCCTCAAAGCGTTGATCATCGACTCCTGGTTTGACAATTACCTGGGCGTGGTGTCGCTGGTTCGCGTCACTCAGGGCAGACTCCGCAAGGGCGACAAGATTGTGATCAAGTCCACTGGCCGCGCCTGGAACGCTGACCGGGTTGGTATCTTCAACCCCAAACTGACCGATACCGGCGAACTGAGCACCGGCGACGTCGGTTTTGTGGTGGCTGGCATCAAAGATATTCACGGTGCGCCGGTGGGGGACACCATCGTGCATCAGAAAGGCGCGGAAGAGGCCACGCCGCTGCCGGGCTTCCAGAAGGTCAAACCCCAGGTTTATGCGGGTCTGTTCCCGATCAGTTCCGACGATTACGACGATTTTCGTGACGCGCTGGAAAAACTGACGTTGAACGACGCCTCACTGTTCTTCGAGCCGGAGAGCTCGGATGCCCTGGGCTTCGGTTTCAGGTGTGGCTTCCTGGGTATGCTGCACATGGAGATTATCCAGGAGCGGCTGGAGCGGGAGTATAACCTCGAGCTGATCACCACAGCGCCTACCGTAATCTATGAAGTGGTCACCACCCAGGGTGAGACCGTGTCGGTGGATAACCCCTCACGGTTACCGGATATTGGCTCCATTGAAGAGATGCGGGAGCCGATTGTCGAAGCCAACATTCTGGTTCCCCAGGAGCATCTGGGCAACGTCATCGCGCTGTGTGAGGAAAAGCGCGGAGTGCAGAAGAATATGCACTTCCTGGCGACCCAGGTGCAGCTCACCTATGAGCTGCCGATGGCGGAAGTGGTGCTGGATTTCTTTGACCGTATCAAGTCGGCGAGCCGAGGGTTCGCCTCTCTGGATTACCAGTTTGTGCGGTTTGATCCGGCCAACCTGGTACGGTTGGATGTGCTGATCAACGGCGACCGCGTGGATGCGCTGGCGCTGATCGTGCACCGCGAGCAGGCTCATTACCGTGGTCGCGCGCTGGTGGAAAAGATGAAAGAGCTGATTCCGCGGCAGATGTTCGACATCGCGATCCAGGCTGCGATTGGCAACCAGATTGTCTCACGGGTCACCGTGAAGGCGCTGCGCAAGAACGTCACCGCCAAGTGTTACGGCGGCGATGTCAGCCGTAAGAAAAAGCTGCTGCAGAAGCAGAAAGAAGGTAAAAAACGCATGAAACAGTTGGGTAATGTGGAAGTACCCCAGGAAGCGTTCCTTGCCGTACTGAAAGTGGACAACTAGGGACCTCCCCGATGGATATCAATTTCCCGCTGATTCTTGTGGTGCTGACCTTCGCCACCGGGCTGGTCTGGTTGGCGGACGTGGTGTTTTTCAAGCCGCGACGGCTGGCCAGCCATGGCGCGGCATCGGCGGCC
Organism: Marinobacter xestospongiae; assembly: GCF_023156385.1. Taxonomy (GTDB): domain Bacteria; phylum Pseudomonadota; class Gammaproteobacteria; order Pseudomonadales; family Oleiphilaceae; genus Marinobacter; species Marinobacter xestospongiae. Next base: position 37,062 of record NZ_JAKZAK010000018.1, on the reverse strand, counting down.
AATGCGGAAACCACGGCCCTGGATGACGACGGCGAGGAAAGCCGGGAGCCCTATCTGGTGGACCTGAGCCGCTCGTTTTTTCCAGTGCTGGCCATCGTCCTGGTCCTGCGATCGTTTCTGGTCGAGCCGTTTACCATTCCCTCCGGCTCCATGCTGCCGACCCTGGAAGTCGATGATTTTATCCTGGTCAACAAATTCGCCTACGGGCTGCGCCTGCCTGTCATCGGCACCAAGATCGTGGACATTGGTGATCCCCAGCGAGGGGATGTCATGGTGTTCAAAGTGCCGGAGGATGGCGAGACCAACTATATTAAGAGGGTGATCGGAGTGCCGGGTGATCGCATCCGCTACCGTAACAAGACCCTCTACATCAACGGTGAGGAGGTTGAGAGTCAGTTTGTCGCCAAGCTGCCTCCGGTGGAATTACGGCGGGAACAGTTGGGGGATGCGGAACATGACATCTTCCTGACCCTGGGCCGGCAGAGTGGCGCCGGTGAGGGCGAGTGGGTGGTGCCGGAAGGGCATTACTTCATGATGGGTGACAATCGGGACAACAGTAACGACAGTCGGTTCTGGGGTACCGTTCCTGATGAACTGGTGGTTGGCAAGGCCTTTGCCATCTGGATGCACTGGAAGTCGCTGACCAGTCTGCCCACCTTTGATCGGGTGGGAGCGATAGATTGACCGCGCAAGGGATGAACAACTGATATGACAGGTATGCAAGCGATGATGAAGGGTGGGCAAAAGATGCCAGGGCACCAGCGTGGCGCTTCGATGTTGACCATGTTGGTCATGGTGTTGTTCTTTGGTGGTCTGTTGACCTTAGTAATAAAGCTTGGACCTCTTTATTTGGACGATGTGACCATACAGGAAGCCATTGAAAGCCTGGACGGTACAGCGGGCCTATCCCAAATGTCTCCAGTAGCTGTTCGTGCGCTTGTTGATAAGCGTTTACTGGTGAATAACGTACGCGACTTTGACTCTGAAAACATAAGTATCGAGAAGGACGGTGAGTTGGTCATGATCACGGTGGCGTACGAGATGCGCGCACCCATCATCAGTAACATCGACGCCGTCGTCAGCTTTAACCATGAGTATGAGATGAGGGGCCAGTGAGTTCCCAACCCGACCTAGACAGGCTGCAACGCCGCCTTGGTTACCAGTTCAAGCAGCCTGAGTACTTGCTGCTGGCTCTGACCCACCGGAGCTATGGTAACCAGAACAACGAACGCCTGGAATTTCTTGGCGACTCCATCGTGAACATGGTAATCGCGGAGCACCTGTTCCTGAACTTCGAGAAAGCCCGTGAAGGCCAGCTCAGTCGCCTGCGGGCCCGTATGGTCAAGGGCGTCACCCTGGCCGAAATTGGCCGCGAGTTTGATCTTGGCCGGTACCTGCGTCTGGGTTCCGGTGAGCTCAAAAGTGGTGGTTTTCGACGGGACTCGATCCTGGCGGATACGGTGGAGTCCATCATTGGTGCCATCTACCTCGACAGCGATTTCGATACCTGCCGGGAGCAGGTGCTGATCTGGTTTCGGCAGCGGCTGGAAAACCTCAATCTGCAGGACACCCAGAAAGATCCCAAGACCCGACTGCAGGAATTCCTGCAGTCGCGGCAATACCCCTTGCCCCAGTACGAGGTGATTTCGGTGGATGGCGAAGCCCACGCCCAGACCTTTCATGTCTCCTGTGCGTTGCCGTCGCTGGACCGCAAAACCACGGGTGTCGGCAGCAGTCGCCGACTGGCGGAACAGCAGGCTGCCCGCAGTGCACTCAAGGCGCTGGGCGTGGAGAGTGAGGAATGATGATGGACCCCACCCGCCCTGAAAATCCGGACAGCCGCTGTGGCTTTGTCGCCATCGTGGGCCGCCCCAATGTGGGCAAGTCGACCCTGCTCAACCACATTCTCGGCCAGAAGCTCAGCATTACCTCGCGTAAGCCCCAGACGACCCGTCACCAGGTGCTGGGGATCAAAACCGAGGGCCCGGTGCAGGCGATCTATGTGGATACTCCGGGCATGCACGAAGATGAGCCGCGCGCCATCAACAAATACATGAACAAGGCCGCCAGTTCGGCGTTGATTGATGTCGATGTGGTGGTATTCGTGGTTGATCAGGCGCACTGGACCAGTGCCGACCAGATGGTCCTGGACAAGCTGGAGCGGCTGACCTGCCCGGTGATTCTTGTGGTGAACAAGGTCGACAAGACCGAGCGTCGCGAAACCCTGCTGCCGCATCTGGAGATGCTGGCTGCGAAGCGGGAGTTCGCAGAAATCATTCCCCTGTCGGCGCTTCGGGGCCAGAACCTGGCGCCATTGGAAGAGGCCGTCGGCCGGTTCCTGCCAGAGAGTGTCCACTTTTACCCGGACGACCAGATCACTGACCGCAGCCAACGCTTCCTGGCCTCTGAAATGGTGCGGGAGAAGATCACCCGTCAGCTGGGCGCCGAATTGCCCTATTCCGCTGCCGTCGAAATCGAGGAATTCCGTCAGGATGGCAAGACTTTGCACATCTCTGCCCTGATTCTGGTGGAACGGCAGGGCCAGAAGAAGATCGTGATCGGCGACAAGGGTGAGCGGTTGCGCCAGATTGGCAAGGAGGCTCGCCAGGATATGGAGCGGCTGTTCGATTCCAAGGTGATGCTGCGCCTGTGGGTCAAGGTCAAGCGGGGCTGGTCGGACAGCGACCGGGCTCTGAAGAGCCTGGGAATGAACGACCTCTGAGGCAGCCATGGCCGCTCCCGTACAAGGCGAGCCAGGCTATGTGCTGCATCGCCGACCCTACCGAGAAACCAGTCTGCTGGTCGATGTGCTCACCCTCAACCATGGCCGTTTGGGCCTGGTTGCCCGGGGCGCCAACAGCGCCCGCAGTCCGCTCAAGGCCCAGTTGCAGCCCTTTCAGCCTCTGTTGCTGGACTGGCAGGGCCGCAGCGATCTGAAGACCCTGGTGCAACTGGAGGTCCGTGATGGCCCCGCGCCGAAAGGAACCGTTGCACTCTACAGTGGACTGTACCTCAACGAACTGCTGCAACGTCTGGTGCCGGAAGGCGATCCACTCCCCGAACTGTTTGCCTGCTACATCGACAGCCTTCATGCGCTGGCCGATACCACCGATGTGGAGCCGGTACTGCGACGTTTTGAGATAGCATTTGCCCAGGCCCTGGGCTACGGCTTTGATTGGGGCTGGGTGACCGATCTGGGGCGGGAAGTCGAGCCCCGGGGACACTATTGCTATGATCCTGGCCAGGGTATCCTGGCTCACCCAACCCCGGAGACCCGGTTGCAGTCTCTTGCCGGTGATACCCTGTTGGGGCTGGCCGCCGGCGACTATGGGTCTGCAGATACGCGCCGTTTGGCCAAGCGGGTCATGCGCGTTCTGGTCGATCATCTGTTGCAGGGACGGCCCCTGCATAGCCGGTCCCTGTTCCACAAAGGCTGAGGAGAGCCCGATGAGTTCGAATCCGTTACCCAAGAGAGTGCTGCTGGGGGTCAATGTTGACCATGTGGCGACCCTGCGTCAGGCCCGTGGTACCCGTTATCCGGACCCGGTCCAGGCCGCGCTGCTGGCTGAGGAGGCGGGGGCCGATGGTATTACCATCCATCCGCGGGAAGACCGTCGCCACATTCAGGATCGGGACGTACTGTTGTTGCGGGAAATGCTCAACAGTAAGATGAACCTGGAAATGGCCGTCACGGACGCCATGCTGGCCTTTGCCGAACAGGTGCGCCCTCACTGTGTCTGCCTGGTACCGGAGAAACGTGAGGAGTTGACCACTGAGGGTGGGCTCGATGTGGTCGGGCAGGAGGCTCGCGTGGCCAAAGCCTGTGAGCGGCTGGCGGCCATTGGCGCCGAAGTGTCGCTGTTTATCGACCCCGATCCGGAGCAGATTGACGCCGCTGTGCGCTGTGGCGCGCCGGTGATCGAGCTGCACACCGGGGAGTACGCGGAAGCGGAAACGCCCGAGGCGGTGGCCACAACACTGGGGGTGTTGCAGGCAGCCGTTGCCCACGCTCGCCAGCGGGGATTGATCGTCAATGCCGGCCATGGTCTCCACTATCACAATACCGAAGCGGTAGCGGCGATTGACGGCATCAACGAACTCAATATTGGTCACAGCATCATCGCCCGCGCAGTGTTCTCCGGTCTCAAGGACGCCGTCAAAGAGATGCGGGCGATTCTGGATCGCGCTCGTCAACTCTAGGCCGCCTCTGAGGATCTCAGGGCCGCTCTGAAAGCTGCAATTTCGGCGCTGCGGTGGTATCAGGTTTCCGGGTGGGCGGTCGCTTCGGTGTCGAAGGCCCGGAACTGGGACTGCCAGTCGGTCTGATCACTCCAGATTTCCAGCCGCTCCATCGCCGCCAGCATCTGTTCGGTCAGTGATTCCAGCTCCGGGGATTGTCGTTTCAGGCCGGTTTCCAGCTGTTCCGCCATCGCCCGCAGTTCCGGCACGCCACAGTAGCGGGCGGCGCCATGGAGCTTGTGGACGCATTCCAGCAGTTCGTCCAGCTGCTGCTGTTGCCACAGCTCACGGATGCGCTGACGATCCCCCTGGAGCTGCTCCAGCAGCATGCTGAACAGCTCCTCCGCAAGGTCTGTCTTGCCAGCCGCCAGCTGAATACTTTCCTCGACACTGACGCAGTCCTGCTGTTTCTTGCGGGTTGAGGGGCGAATGCCCCGTCGTGTATCCCTGACTTCCGCTACGTTCTGGTGATCTGGAAGGTTTTGGCTCTGGAAACCGGTGTAATCGCGGATTGTTTCCATCAGTTGGCGGCTGCTGATGGGCTTGGCGATGTAGCCATCAAACCCCTGAGCCACCAGGCGGGCCTGCTCGTCCGCCAGGGCATGGGCGGTGAGGGCAATGATGGGCAGTCGTTTGCCTTTGCTGTCCAGGGATCGCAGCCGTTCGGTGGTTTCAACGCCATCCATTCCAGGCATCTGCAGGTCCATGAATACCAGATCGAAACGGCCTTGGCGTGCCTTGCTCAGCGCCTCAAAGCCACTGGCTGCGCCCTCGGCTTCAATGTTCTGGTCCCGCAGCAGCGTCAACACCAGCTTCAGGTTGGCTTCATTGTCGTCCACCGCCAGCACCCGTGGTGTGGTGTCGTGCTCAAGCAGTATCGGCCCGCTCTTGACGGCTGGCTTCGCCTTGGTGTTCTCGATGCCGTGGATCAGTAGGAGCAGCTCATCATAAAGGGTATCGCGGCAGACCGGCTTGGTCAGGTGACCGCTGGCCAGTTTGGACAACGGGTCGTCCTGGGTTTCCAGGGTTGGGGTCAGTAACAGGGTGCGGCAATCCCGTTCCAGCTCCAGATCCCGGATCAGACTGCAGTATTGACTGGAATGCAGCAGGTGGCGGGTAATACCCACCATGGCGAGGGCATAACCAGCCTGTTTCTGCTGCGCCTCGGCGATTTTCTCCCGCAACTCCGTCGGAGAACCGGCGCGGTCCACCTCCAGCCCCCAGTCCCGCAACAGGTGTTCCACCGCCAGGCCAGAGGTTTTCTGGTGCTCCAGATAAATCAGTCGTTCGCCTCCCAGAGCATCCCGGGGAGGGGCGGAGCCGACGGTGGCGGAGAGGTCGGTGGAGAGGGTGAACCAGAAAGTGGAGCCCTTGCCCAGTTCGCTTTCAAGGCCGATGTTGCCGCCCATCTCCTCCACCAGCCGCTTGGAGATTGCCAGCCCCAGACCGGTGCCGCCGTACTGCCGGGCGGTAGAGGCGTCGGCCTGATTGAAGGCGTTGAACAAGGATTGCTGTTGCGCCCGGGACAGACCAACTCCGGAATCGCTGATGCTCAGTCGTAAGGTGACCCGGTGATTTTCCGGGTCTTCGTCTTCCAGGCTGGCCCGCAGCACCACTTCGCCGGTTTGGGTGAACTTGATGGCGTTGTTCACCAGATTGGTGATCACCTGTTTCACCCGCAAAGGGTCTCCCATCAGGTTGTCCGGCACGTCAGCGTATACCAGCGGGACCAGGTCCAGATTCTTGCCGTGGGCGGCCGGTGCCAGCATCACCATTACCTCTTCCACGATATCCCGGAGCTGGAACGGCACCCGGTCCAGGATCAGCTTGCCTGCTTCGATTTTGGAGAAGTCGAGGATGTCATTGATGATAGTGAGCAGAATCTCGGACGACTTGCGGATGGTGTTGAGGTGGTCCCGCTGCTGCTTGGGCATGGGCCCCTTGAGCAGCAGTTCGGTGAAGCCGATGATGCCGTTCAGCGGGGTACGGATTTCGTGGGACATGTTGGCCAGGAATTCCGACTTGATGCGGCTCGCTTCCAGCGCCTCTTTGCGGGCCAGGTCCAGCTCAATGTTCTGGATTTCGATGGTTTCCAGGGTTTCCCGCAGATCTTCGGTGGCCTGGTCGATGTTCTGCTGCATCTCCGCCTGGGCCTTGCTGAGTTCGGCGGCCATGGCATTCAGGCCCGATTCCAGCTGCTCGAATTCCGGTCCCGCTTCGGTGTAGACCCGGGTATCGAGCTTGCCCTCCTTGAGGCGGGCCACGGCTTCGTTGAGCTCAAAGATCGGGTGGGTAAAGGCGCGACTCAGACGCACCGCAATCAGCAGGCTGGCCGCCACTCCGGCAAGCACCAGCAGCAGCGAGATCAGCAGGGCCTTGTAGGTTTCCTTCTCGGTACGGATGTGGGACATCTCGACCGCCACCCAGCCAATGGGGTCGCTGCTGCGGGGATTGCCGGGAATCGGTTCCAGCTCCAGCATGTTCTCGATCATCAGGTCCTGGAGGAACACCGGAGTGATGAACAGGGTGCTGTTGCGGCGCTGGTGGCGCAGTGCGTTGGACTGGGTCAGGGCGGAGCTGTCGATCGGTTCGCGGTAGCCCGGGCCGGTGTGAAGCAGACGCTGACGACTGGCGTCGTAGAAGGTAATGGAGCGTACGTCCTGCTCTTCCAGTAGCGCGTTGGACAGGCTGCTCAGCAGGCTTCTGTTGGCGGTGAACATGCCGTACTCTGAGCCTGCGGCCAGCTGCCGGGAGAGGGAATCCCCCCGGTCCTGGAGCAGCTGTTCGATGTTCTTGACCCAGCTCAGGGAGAAAAACAGACCCAGCATCAGAGTGGTGAGAAGGGTGGGAACCAGCGTCACCACCAGTACTTTTTTGCGGATGCCCCAGCGACGCATGCCCTGATTCCGAAGTAATTGACCGTCCTGTCCCAAGGGTCCCTTTGCGCAAGTGACTCTTGCCCTGATGACTCCTGTAGAGCCACCCCTGTTCTGATCAAACAGAGGTTAGCCTAACGCGTTGAGCCAGGGTGTGATCCTCACCCGGTTATAGCCGTTCGTCATGGTAATAGCTACAACCTGTATTGGGCGCCGGAGGCCGGAACGCGTATGATGTCGAACCCAATGCGTGCCGGTGCTGCCGCGCCAAGTGCCAGACAGTGTAACACAGCCCGTCGGCCAGGCGGGGCACGCCCCAGGGTGACAGGAGAGACGTTGATCATGCATTTCCCCACCATTGAAGACTATGTCGGCCACACACCCCTGGTGCGGCTGCAGCGGCTGCCCGGCGAGACCAGCAACGTAGTGCTGGCAAAACTGGAAGGCAACAACCCCGCCGGCTCGGTCAAGGATCGTCCCGCCCTGAGCATGATCCAGGAGGCCGAACGTCGTGGTGATATCCGGCCGGGTGACACCCTGATTGAGGCAACCAGTGGCAATACCGGCATTGCCCTGGCGATGGCGGCTGCCATCAAGGGGTACCGCATGGTGTTGATCATGCCGGCAAACATGAGCGAGGAGCGGCGGGCCTCCATGCGGGCCTATGGCGCGGAAATCATCACCGTCAGCCGGGAAGAGGGCATGGAAGGGGCCCGCGACCTGGCCCATCGCATGCAGCAGGAAGGTCAGGGACTGGTGCTGGACCAGTTTGGCAACCAGGACAACCCGCTGGCCCATTACCGCACCACCGGGCCGGAAATCTGGGAACAGACGGCCGGTCGGGTCACGCACTTCATCAGCTCCATGGGGACCACGGGTACCATCATGGGTGTCTCCCGCTACCTCAAGGAACGTAACCCGGACGTGGAAATCGTTGGCCTTCAGCCGCGCGAAGGCGCTTCGATTCCCGGAATCCGCCGGTGGCCGGAAGCCTATTTGCCGTCTATCTTCGATGCCACAAGGGTGGATCAGGTGCTGGACATTGGTCAGCAAGAGGCTGAGGACACCATGCGGGCTCTCGCCCGTGAGGAAGGCATCTTCTGCGGTGTGTCCTCCGGCGGTGCCATTGCCGGGGCGCTTCAGCTGTCGGCCCAGGTTGAAAATGCGGTGATCGTGGCCATTATCTGTGACCGGGGTGATCGTTACCTGTCGACCGGGGTGTTCCCCGGAGCCTGATTTCCAGTCACCGGATTCATCCCTATCCGTCGCCGCAGGCCGGTTGTTGTCGGCGCGGCCAGGGTGGAATCCACCGGCCTCCAGCCCGGTGGAGCCGCCGTCCATATTCAGTCAGAGTTAATGCAGTATGAGCAGAAGACGCAGGAAGGCCCTGCCCACCGAGCCACTTCGGTGTGATGTAGAGAAACTCAGTCACGATGGTCGTGGCATCGCCCACCTCGATGGCAAGATCCAGTTCGTCGACGGCGCGCTGCCGGGCGAGTCGGTGATGGCCAAGATGGTCAGCACCCGCAGCAAATTTGATGAAGTCCGTACCGTGGAAGTTCTGGAGGCTGTGGCCGATCGCGCCACGCCGCCTTGCGATTTCGCCGACCTTTGTGGTGGCTGCAGCCTGCAGCACATGAGCGGTGACGCCCAGATCGCCTTTAAGGAAGGCACGCTGCGGGAGCATTTTGCCCATTTTGGGGGCATCGAGCCGGAGCAGTGGATTGAACCCCTGCGCTCGGTGGACCGGGGCTATCGCCGCAAGGCGCGTCTTGGCGTCAAATACGTCCATAAGCGGGAGTCGGTGCTGGTCGGGTTCCGCGAAAAGCGCACCAGTTTCTTGGCGGACATCGACCACTGTGCGGTGCTCGACCCACGGATTGGTGAGCAGATCACTGGCCTGCGGACCTTGATCCACAGCCTCGATGCGTACCAGCGAATCGCCCAGGTGGAAGTGGCCTGCGGAGATGATGAAGCGGCCCTGGTATTCCGTAATCTTGACCCGTTGAATGACGAAGACCGTGCGCGGCTGATTGAGTTTGGCCAGGCCCAGGGCTTGCATATCTACCTCCAGCCCAAGGGACCGGACACGGTCCACCGGATCTGGCCGGAAGGCGGGGAAGAACGGCTGCATTACCGACTGGACGCGTTCGACCTGACGATGACCTTTCATCCGATGGACTTTACCCAAGTCAATGCGGGTATTAACCAGCAAATGGTAGAACGGGCAGTGGACTGGCTGGACATTCAGCCGGGTGAGCGGGTTCTGGACCTGTTCTGCGGGCTTGGCAACTTCACTCTGCCCATCGCCCGTCGGGCCGGTGAGGTCGTTGGGGTTGAAGGTGATGACGCCATGGTGGTTCGGGGGCGGGAAAATGCCGAACGCAATGGCATCGATAATGTCCGCTTCTACGGAGCCAACCTGCAAGGTGATTTCACCGCTGAGGCCTGGGCGGCGGAAGGGTTCGACAAGATTCTGATTGATCCCCCCCGCTCTGGGGCGGAGGAAGTGTGTGAGTACCTGACCGCCTTCGGCGCCAACCGCATTGTCTACGTCTCCTGCAACCCTGCAACGCTGGCGCGGGACGCCGGCGTGATGGTGCGCAATGGCTACCGGCTGGTGCGGGCCGGGGTGATGGACATGTTCCCTCACACCACCCATGTGGAATCGATTGCCCTGTTCGAGCGTGACAGCAAGGGGTCACGGGGATAGGGGCAGACAGTCCGGCCAGGGATGGTCGGCACAAGGAACGGGGATAACAAAAACGGCATGGTAAAAGTTCGCGAAGACGTTGTAGTCAATCCCGATGGCCAGCTGGATCTCGACCGCTGGATTCATCACATTGAAGCCCAGACCCACCTGCAGGACGTTGAGCAGTTTCGCCGCGCCTGCCGTACGGCCGCGGAAATCGACCTGCAGGCGGTCCAGGATGATCGTCTCTGGGCGCCCGGTGCCAGCAGCTTCAAGACTGGTTGTGAGATGGCCCAGGTGCTGGTGGAACTGCATCTGGATCAGGCCAGCCTGGTGGCGGCCATCCTCTATCGGGCCGTCCGTGAGGAAAAGGTCGGGCTGGAGGCCATTCGCGCGGATTTCGGCGAGGAGGTGGCCAACCTGATTGACGGTGTTCAGCAGATGGCGGCGATCTCCGCTATTCATCATCCGCTCAAGGGCAACGTGCTGGGGCAGAGTCAGGGCCAGCTGGACAATGTCCGCAAGATGCTGGTCACCATGATCGACGACGTCCGGGTGGCGCTGATCAAACTGGCGGAGCGGACCTGTGCCATTCGGGCGGTAAAGGATGCGCCGGCCGAGAAGCGCATGCGGGTGGCCCGTGAAGTGTTCGATATCTACGCCCCGCTGGCTCACCGTCTGGGCATCGGCCACATCAAGTGGGAGCTGGAGGACCTGTCGTTCCGTTATCTCCATGAGTCCGCCTACAAGAAGATTGCCAAGCTGCTGGATGAAAAACGCCTGGCCCGGGACAGTTACATCGGGCGGGTGTTGAAAACGCTGGAAGACGAACTGCAGGACGCCGGTATCGAGGGTGAACTCACCGGACGGGCCAAGCACATCTACAGCATCTGGCGGAAGATGCGCCGCAAGGGCATCGACTTTTCCCAGGTCTATGACGTTCGCGCCGTGCGCATACTGGTGCCGGAGGTGCGTGACTGCTACGCCGCCCTGGGCATCGTCCACAGCCTGTGGCGCCATATTCCCAACGAATTCGACGATTACATCGCCAATCCCAAGGAAAACGGCTACCAGTCCCTGCATACCGCGGTGGTGGGCCCCGAGGGCAAGGTGATGGAAGTGCAGATTCGCACCCACAAGATGCACGAAGAAGCGGAACTCGGGGTGTGTGCCCATTGGCTCTACAAGGGCATGGACCAGGGCAACAAATCCAGTGGCTATGACGCCAAGATCAACTGGCTGCGACAGGTGCTGGACTGGCAGGAGGATCTGGGCGATCTCTCCGGCCTGGCTGATCACCTCAAGACCGATGTGTCATCGGATCGGGTCTATGTCTTTACCCCTGAGGGGCATGTGGTGGATCTGCCTCAGGGCGCGACACCGGTGGATTTTGCCTACCGGGTCCACACCGAGGTGGGCCATGCCTGTCGTGGTGCGCGGGTGAATGGCCGCATTGTGCCGTTGACCTACCCGCTGAAGACCGGTGAGCAGGTGTTTATCCTCACCTCGAACAATCCGGCACCCAGTCGTGACTGGCTCAATCCCAGCCTGGGCTACATTCAGACATCCCGGGCCCGGGCCAAGGTTACCCACTGGTTCAAGCTGCAGGACCATGATCGCAATGTCGCTGACGGTCGGGCGATTCTGGAGGACGAATTCAAGCGTCTGTCGATCCACGAGCTCGATCTCACTGAGCTGGCGGCCAAGGTCAACTACCATTCCGCCGAGGATATGTACGCCGCTGTGGGTGCCGGTGACCTGCGACCGACCCACGTTGCCAATGTGGCGCAACAGATGCTCGAACCCCGGGATCGTCAGCTCGATCTCAAACTGGTGCGGGATCGTAAGAAGACCTACGACACCGAGTCGGATATCCAGATCCAGGGTGTTGGCAAGCTCAAGACCCAGGTGGCCAAATGCTGCAAGCCGCTGCCGGGCGATCCCATTGGGGGGTACATTACCGTCGGTCGTGGGGTCACGGTGCACCGTCAGGACTGCATCACCTTCCTGAACCTGCGGGAACTGGAACCCAACCGCATCATTGAAGTGAGCTGGGGCGGTAAACAGGAATCGGTCTACCCGGTGGACATCGAAATCGAGGCCTACGACCGTTCTGGCCTGCTGCGCGACATTACGCAGGTGCTGACGGCCTCCCGAAGCAACGTGCTGGCCCTCAATACCATCACCAATCCGGACGACAACACTGCCACCATGACGGTGACGGTGGAAATCAGCAGCCTGGAGCAGTTGGCCCGGTTGCTGGCGCAGATCCGGAACCTGTCCAACATCGTGGATGTCAGGCGGAAGCGCAAATGAGTTACACCCTCGACGATCTCAAGTACCTGATGGCGCGGCTGCGCAAACCCGACACCGGCTGCCCCTGGGATCTCAAGCAGACCTTCGCCAGCATCGTCCCTCACACTCTGGAAGAGGCTTACGAAGTCGCTGACGCCATTGAGCGGGAAGACTGGCCACACCTGGAGGATGAGCTGGGCGACCTGCTGTTTCAGGTGGTTTTCTACAGCCAGCTGGGGGCCGAGCAAGGCCATTTCCAGTTTGACTCGGTGGTGGATCGTCTGGTGCAAAAGCTGGTGCGGCGTCATCCCCATGTGTTTCCGGATGGCGAGCTGAGCAGTGAAGTGGACCCGGACAATCGTCCGACCGACGATGAGATCAAGGCCAGCTGGGAGCGGATCAAGGCGGAAGAGCGAGCCCAGGCGTCGGAGCCGGATGCGGATGCACCGCCCGCCAGCCGTCTGGACGGCATTGCCCGTACCCTGCCGGCTATGGCCCGGGCAGACAAGCTGCAACGTCGGGCGTCCCGTCACGGCTTTGACTGGCCCACCATCGGGCCGGTGTTCGACAAGCTCCATGAGGAGATTGACGAACTCAAGGAAGCCTGGGAGGCGGCCCAGTCGGGCACTGGCGACGTTGACGCGGTGGAAGACGAGCTGGGCGACCTGCTGTTTGTCTGTGTGAACCTGGCACGTTTCCTGAAGGTAACCCCTGAGCAGGCCCTGAAGCGAACCAACCGCAAGTTCGAATGCCGGTTCCGGGCCATTGAACAGCGGTTGGCGGAACAGGGGCGCGACATGGATGCGGAATCCCTGGAAGCACTGGATGCGCTGTGGCAGTCGGTCAAGGGCGTGGAAAAGCAGTCTCAGTGATCGGTGGCAGTGCGGGCGCCAGTGCCGGGCGATAGGTACAATCCGTTACCAATTTGGCGCGCCCCGTGTTGGGGCATCGTCTAAACTTTGGGGAAACGGATGCACCGTCCCGGCGGGGAAGGGTGTCTGTCATCCGGGCCAAGCACAGCAGGAGTTGCAGCACTATGAAGATCAAAGATCTGGTCAAATACTGGGATAAGCATGCACGGGGTCGGTTGACCCGGGATGGCTACTTCCTGGCACTGTCCGATCAGCACCATCAGCGGCTGGAAAAACTGGCCGCGCTGTATCCGATGAAATCCCCCCAGGATCTGTTGCGGGACCTGATCTCCGCGTCGCTGGATGAGCTGGAAACCAGTTTCCCCTACGTTCAGGGCAGCAAGGTTGTGGCGATCGACGAGGATGGGTTTGAGATCTATGAGGATCAGGGCCTGACACCCCGCTTCATCAGTCTGAGCCAGAAGCATATCCAGTCGCTCAAGGCCCGGCAGTTGGACTCCGTGGCCTGATCCAGCCGGCCTGTGCCCGGGGCCGCTTGCGCCCCGTTCAGTTCAGCGATTTTCTTGCTCGGGCGGGCGTCCTGCCCGCCAGGCTGGCGTGACCGCTCGGTTCACGCCGTCTTACCTTCATTGCGCTTACTTGCTCTTGTCCGCCAGCTTGTCCTTCAACGGGCTCTGACGCACCAGGTCGTCAAGGGCAGCGGACACCATGTCATTGAGGATATCGGTTTCGCTGCGGTCCGGGTACAACTCGGCCAGGGCGGCAATGCGGGCCGCATCCTCCAGTGGCAGACGCAGGTTGTAGTCGTGATTGCGCTCCACCGGGTCCTTCTCGGATTCCCAGTGCTGGGGCAGTTCGGTTACTTTCATGGATAACTCCTTGCGGCACAGGCGTCGGGGAGCCCGAACTGGCTGGGTGACCACGGCCCGATCGCGTTGATCAAGTGTGTGGTGCATTCGGCGGTTGTTCTCAGGCTCCAAAGTCTTTATTAGTATCGATACAACCTTTGGCCTTAGTCAATTCAAAAGGATGCCGATGTGACAGAGCTACATCCCGACCTCAGAGACAACGTTCGCCTGCTCGGAGAATTGCTGGGTGACAGCATTCGCCGGCACCCCGGGGAACAGACCTTCCAGCTGATCGAGGAAATCCGTGCGGCCGCGAAAGCGGACCGTCGCCAGGAAAGTGGCTCCGGGCAGCGGCTGCTGCAGCTGTTGAGCAACCTGGAGGATGATCAGCTATTGCCGGTCACCCGTGCGTTCAACCAGTTCCTCAACCTGGCCAACCTGGCGGAACAGTACCACGGCATCCGTCGCAAACGCGGGCATCAGTCAGACCTGATGGTGGAATCGCTGGAGGAAGTGTTCCAGCGGCTGATGGACGGTGGTGTCAGTGCTGAAGAGCTGCACCGCAAGGTGGCGGACCTGCGCATCGAGTTTGTGCTGACCGCACACCCGACGGAAGTCGCACGCCGTACCCTGATCCAGAAATACGACGAGATGTCCGAGTGCCTGGCGGGTCTGGACCATGACGACCTGCTGCCGGCGGAGCGCGAAGAGCTCACGGATCGGTTGCAACAACTGATCACCGAGGCCTGGCACACTGACGAGATCCGCCATGAACGGCCAACCGCGGTGGACGAGGCCAAGTGGGGCTTTGCCGTCATCGAGAACAGCCTGTGGCAGGCTTTGCCCAGGTTCCTCAGAGGTCTGGACCAGGCCCTGCAACAGGCAACCGGACATGGCCTGCCGGTGGATGCGGCGCCGATCCGGATTGCGTCGTGGATGGGCGGCGACCGGGACGGTAACCCCAACGTCACCCATCAGGTCACCCAACAGGTGTTCCTGCTGGGACGCTGGATGGCTGCGGATCTTTACCTGCGGGACATCAAGGCGCTGCGGGCGGAGCTGTCGATGTGGCAGGCCAGTGACGAATTGCGGGCCAGCGTTGGCGACAGTCGCGAGCCTTACCGGGAAGTGCTGGGGCAGTTGCGGGAGCGGCTGGTGCGAACCCGGGACTGGGCGGAGGCCCGCATCAAGGGCGAGCCGGCGGACGCCAGTGACATCCTGTTCGAGAACCGTGACCTGACCGATCCGCTGGAGCTGTGTTATCGCTCACTGGTGGATTCCGGCCTGGAGAGCATCGCCAAGGGGCCATTACTGGACACCCTGCGTCGTGCCCACTCGCTGGGGCTGCCGCTGGTGCGCCTGGATATCCGCCAGGAGGCGACGCGGCACGCCGAAGCGGTCGCCGAGCTGGTGGAGTATGTTGGCCTGGGGGACTACCTGTCCTGGTCGGAGGAGGAGCGCCAGGCGTTCCTGGTGAAGGAGTTGCAGGGCCGCCGGCCACTGACTCCGCGTAACTGGCAGCCTTCGGAGTCGGTACGGGAGGTGTTGGCTACCTGCGAAGTGGTGGCGGCCCAGACGCCCCAGGGACTGGGTTCCTACGTCATCTCCATGGCCAGCAAGCCTTCGGACGTACTCAATGTGATCCTGCTGCTGCGGGAGGCTGGCATGCAGCACCCGATGCGGGTGGTGCCATTGTTTGAGACCCTCGCTGATCTCAGTGGCGCTCCTGACAGCATGGCGGCGTTGTTCGACATCGACTGGTACCGGGAATATTGCCAGGGCCGTCAGGAAGTGATGATTGGTTACTCCGATTCCTCCAAGGATGCGGGCCAGATGATGGCGGCCTGGGCCCAATACCAGGCCCAGGAAAAGCTCACCGAGGTTGCCGGCCGTTTCGGCGTTCACCTGACCCTGTTCCATGGCCGCGGTGGCACGGTCGGGCGGGGTGGTGGTCCGGCCAACCGGGCGATCCTGTCCCAGCCGCCAGGCTCGGTGAACGGCAGTTTCCGGATCACCGAGCAGGGTGAAATGATCCGCTTCAAATTTGGTTTGCCACGATTGGCAGAACAGAGTCTGACGCTGTATACCACGGCTGTGGTTGAGGCAACTCTGGCGCCGCCGCCGGCGCCGGAACCAGAATGGCGGGACACTATGGACTGGTTGACCGAACGCTCCCTGGCTGCCTACCGGGCGGTGGTGCGTGAGAATCCGGACTTTGTTCCCTATTTTCGACAGGCCACCCCGGAACAGGCGCTGGGCAAACTGGCCTTGGGCAGCCGTCCGGCTCGACGCAAGGCCTCCGGTGGGGTTGAGAGCCTGAGGGCGATTCCCTGGATTTTCGCCTGGACCCAGATGCGCCTGATGCTGCCCAGCTGGCTGGGCAGCGATGTCGCCCTGGCCGCCGCTGAGTCGTCGGGACGATTGCCAGTGCTGCGGGAAATGATGGCACGCTGGCCGTTCTTCCGGACCTACGTCGACATGCTGGAAATGGTCCTGGCCAAAGCTGACCTGCGCATAGCCGACTATTACCAGAAAACCCTGGTGGAGGACCGCCTGCGCCCCCTCGGCGAGGACCTGCAGCAGCGGTTGGATGGCTGCATCGCGCTGGTCAAGGCGCTGAAGGAGGAGGACGAACTGCTGGCCAGCGAGCCGGTGTTTGCCCACTCCATGCGAGTGCGTAACCCCTACACCGATCCTTTGCACTACATGCAGGCGGAATTGCTGCGCCGGGATCGGGACTGCGAAGAGCGTGGTCAGCAGGTGCCGGAAACTGTGGCCCAGGCCTTGAAGGTCACCATGGCCGGCATCGCCGCCGGTATGCGTAACACCGGTTAGCATCCAGACGGGACGCTGGCACCAATGGGCCCAGGCCGGCGACGCTTGGAGCCGGCCCGGGGCGCTGGTAGTATCGGCCGACCGCCGGAGATGACAATCAGGAGACAGCGTTGGCACTGGCCCCGAGACTGCAACAGTACCTGACCCGCAAGGGCATCGCGTTTGAGGACATTGCCCTTGAGCCGATGGCCAACCTCGATGCAGCGGTGATTGCCAGTGGTGAGGCCCAGGGCAACATCCTGCAGGCCACGCTGATGATAGACCTGCAGGGCGTAGTGATGGTGGTACATCCATTCGATACCGCCCTCGATGAGGAATTGATGACCGAGCTGACAGGGCGCCGCTTGCAGCCCCTGAGCAGTCAGCAGGCAGATCGGCTGTTCAGCGATTGTGATCCCGGGTTTCACCCGCCTGTCGGTGCGGCCTATGGTCTGACCGTGTTGGTGGACCAGGACGTGCTCACCCTGGAACATGCGTTGCTCAGCTCCGGCACCGACCGTTCCCTGGTGCGTCTGGATCGTCGCAACCTGAAGCTGGCGCTGGCGGACGCCCATGAGGCCCATGTGGTGATCCGTGGCGCTGGCAGCCAGACCGCGCTCAGTCTTGACGATGTCGCTACCCAGCTGCAGAAGCTCTACCGGTTGCCGCCGATGCCGGCGCTGGCGCTGCGGATTCTGCGCTTGACCGCAAACCCTGAGGCATCGGCCCGGGAACTGGCGGACCTGATTGAACTTGATCCCAGCCTCACCGCCCAGATTCTTCGCTACGCCCGTTCGGCGCTGTTCAACTACCCCGGCCAGATCCAATCGGTGCAGGAAGCGGTCACCCGGGTGCTCGGTTTTGACCGGGTGGCCCACATTGCCATGGGTATCGCCTCGGTGCGGGCGTTTGATGTCCCGCGTGAGGGCATGCTGGGGATGGACCAGTTCTGGCGCCATTCGCTGTACTGCGCTTTCCTGTGCCAGCATCTGGCGCAGCGTTGCGGGTGTGACAAGAGTCTGGCCTACCTTTGCGGGCTGCTGCACAACTTCGGGTTGCTGTTGATCGGCCACCTGTTCCCGGCCGAGTTCGATGAGCTGAATGCGATGCGGGAGGCCAATCCCGAAGCCAGTATGCGTTCACTGGAGCAGCAGGTGTTCGGAGGCAGCCAGCAGCATGACATGCTGACCGTCGGCCACGGTGCGATCGGCGGCATTCTCCATCGTCTGTGGCAGTTGCCCGATGCTGTCGTCAAGGCCGCCGGGGTGCATCAGCAGCCGGACTATCACGGCGATCACGAGAACTACGTGCTGATGGTCCAGCTGGCCAATGCGATGCTCAAGGAACAGGGTATCGGTGACGAGTTCAACCCTGAGGACAGTGCCCCTCTTATGGCGCGTCTGGGGCTGGATGATTCCGACCTGAACCGCCTCAACCAGGAGATGGATCGGGTCTCTGGCGACCTCGATACCCTGGCCCGATCCCTCACGGCGTGATGTCCTGGCACAAGCGACCGTATTCATGCGACGGAGGTCCACTTTCTCTCACAGGGTGGACTTCGTATAATGCCGGCTTCACTTTGCCTCAGTACGTCCAAGAGGCGGTCGCAAAGCCCCAGGGTTTTGCAACCGCTTTTTAACGATAATCAAGACAACGGGAGCACAACGATATGCGAGTGATCATGTTAGGCGCGCCAGGAGCCGGCAAGGGAACCCAGGCCCAGTTCATTACCGAGCGCTTCGACATTCCCCAGATCTCCACCGGCGATATGCTGCGAGCCGCGGTGAAGGCCGAGTCCGAGCTGGGTCTGCAGGTCAAGGAAATCATGGCCACTGGTGGTCTGGTGTCCGATGACATCATCATTGGCCTGATCCAGGAGCGGGTAACACAGGAAGACTGCAAGAATGGCTTCCTGCTGGACGGCTTCCCGCGCACCATCCCCCAGGCCGAGGCGCTCAAGGATCAGGGAATTGGTATCGATTACGTTGTCGAGATCGCCGTTGAGGACGAAGAAATTGTCAGTCGTCTGTCCGGTCGTCGTGTGCACGAGGCCAGTGGCCGCACTTACCACGTCAAGTACGATCCCCCCAAGGTGGAAGGCCAGGACGACGAGACCGGCGAACCGCTGATCCAGCGTGAAGACGACAAGGAAGACACCATTCGCAAGCGCCTTGAGGTATACCACAGCCAGACCGCGCCGCTGGTGGACTACTATCAGGACTGGGCTGGCAAGGACAATGCCGCTCCCAAGTACGTCCGGGTTGAGGGTATCGGTTCCCTTGACGACATCCGTGACGCCATCCTCAGCCAGTTGAAGTAACCCTGTGACCAAGACCCTGACCCTGCTGGCGCTGGACACGTCGTCTGAGGGCTGCTCCGCAGCTCTTTGGAACAACGGCCAGCTCAGTGAACGATTTGAGCTCGCGCCACGGGGCCATACCCGCCTGCTGATGCCGATGATCCGGCAGTTGCTGGCGGACGCGGGGCTGGTGCCGGCGGACCTGGACGCCCTGGCCTTTGCCCGGGGCCCCGGTTCCTTCACCGGCCTGCGCATTGCCACCGGGGTGATTCAGGGCCTGGCCTATGGGCTGGAGGTGCCGGTGGTGCCAGTGTCTTCGCTGGCGGCAGTGGCTGCAGATGCCGGTGAGCAACTGTCACTGGCGGAAGGCGACGGGGTTGCCGTTGCTTTCGATGCCCGCATGGACGAGGTGTACCTCGGTGGCTTCGAGATCCGGGATGGTTTTCCGGTGGCCATTGCCGAGGAGCGGGTCTGCGCTCCGGAGCAGGTCGCGCTGCCAGACGGCCCGCAACGGTGGTATGGCGTAGGGTCTGGCTGGCAGTATCGCGAACGGATGCCCGAGACGGTGCCGGCCGCGATGGCCCGGATTGATGACCGTCTCGTTCCCCGCGCAGGCTGGGTGGCTCGACTGGCGGCACAGAGCCTGGCCCGTGGTGAATCCGGCGTGGCGGCCAATGACGCCCAGCCGGTGTATCTGCGTAACACTGTTGCCTGGAAAAAACTGCCTGGCCGCTAGGCCACCCCGGCCTTTCGGAGATCCTCGCCATGGAACTGTGGCACATCATCGTGCTGTCCATCATTCAGGGGCTTACCGAGTTCCTGCCCATCAGCAGCTCTGCCCACCTGATCCTGCCGTCGCAACTGCTGGGCTGGCCCGACCAGGGCCTGGCGTTTGACGTTGCCGTCCATGTTGGCACCCTGGCCGCGGTGGTGTGGTACTTTCGTCAGGACGTATGGCGGCTGGCCGGACACTGGCTGGGCGATACCGCCCGTGGCCGCATTGGCGCGGACAGTGGATTGGCCTGGGCCATCATTGTCGCCACCATTCCGGCAGGGCTTGCCGGTATTTTGTTTGAAGGTTTGATCGAGTCCCAGCTGCGTTCCGGTCTGGTGATTGCGGCGTCCACCATTGGCTTTGGTCTGGTGCTCTGGTGGTCCGATGCGATTGGGCGCCGACAGCGGGGGATCGAGAGCCTGCGCTGGCGTGATGCTCTTATCATCGGTCTGGCCCAGGCTTTGGCCCTGATTCCTGGGACCTCGCGCTCCGGCATCACCATGACCGCGGCGCTGTTCCTGGGGTTTGGCCGGGATGCCGCCGCCCGCTTCTCGTTCCTGTTATCGATACCGCTGATCGCGGCCGCCGGCATGCTCAAGACCGTAGAGCTGATCGGGCAGGGCGAGGGTGCCGACTGGCTGTCGATCGGTCTGGGCACCGCGCTGTCCTTTGTCAGCGCGGTATTGTGCATCCATCTGTTCCTGAAGTTTCTGGAGCGGCT
This sequence comes from Marinobacter xestospongiae, assembly GCF_023156385.1. Lineage (GTDB taxonomy): Bacteria > Pseudomonadota > Gammaproteobacteria > Pseudomonadales > Oleiphilaceae > Marinobacter > Marinobacter xestospongiae. The sequence continues at coordinate 16,631 of NZ_JAKZAK010000018.1, read as the reverse complement.
GGGGCTGATGCCCTACGTCATTTATCGGTTATTGCTGGGCGGCCTGCTACTGCTCATGTTGTGGTAGCGTGCTTTCTGTTTGGTTAAAAATTGAACGCTGGGCTTCCGTTTTTGGTCAAATCCTTTCATACTGGAGTGGTCTGACGTTTGTCGGTGTAGGAGAGCTATCTCCAGCCTGGCGGTCAGGCCGTTCATTCTGGACACGGCTTTTGATGTTCAAGCCGGCATCTATTGGTTGAGAATCCCATGATTAACGGAATCGGTTCCGGCGCCAATTATCCCCTGCAACCTGGCAACGCGCAGCTGCGTGAGCGCTCGGATGCGGCGCGAACGCCGGCGGCCACCCCGGATCAGAGCTCCGAGGAGGTCCGTCAGGATCTTGCTGCGCCCGCGGTAAACGCGGCCCAGGGACCGGCGGACGATCGTGGTGAGTTGGGTACCCGTCGGGTGGAAGCCCGTCGTGCGGCCGAAGATGTTCAGCTGGAGCGTTTCCGCGCTGACGAGCTGCCCCTTAATGCGTCCAAGGCATTGAACACTTTTGCCGATGTTGCGTCCCAACGTGAAGGCCGGGATGTGGAACTGGCGGGGATTGATATCCGCGTCTGATGCCCGATCCTGGTTCCATTGCCGTCGCCTGCGGCCCCCTGGGGGATGCGCGGGCCGCACAGTCCCTCGCCCAACAGCTTGACCTGCCATTCCTTGGCAAGGTCGAGCCTCGCCACGTCAGCAGTCATGCCCTTCTCTTGTTCTTCGACGATCTGGGGCTTGGCCTGCAGCTGACCGGAAAAAAAGCACCGGGTCCGGTGCGGGCGGAATTTGCCCGAGGCAAGGCCGGCTATCGTCGCGAACACGGCGGTGGCACCGGGCAACTGGTTGCCCGTGCCGTCGGGCTGCAGAAAACCCGTCACAGCCTCCATGTGCTGGATGCCACCGCCGGTCTGGGCCAGGATGCGTTCGTGCTGGCGGGTCTGGGCTGCGAGATGACGCTGTTTGAGCGCTCCCCGATAATTCATGCCCTGCTGGCGGATGGCCTGCAGCGGGGGCTGCTGAACGAGCAGGCTGCGCCGGTACTGAGCCGAATGACGCTCCAGGCTGGCAGCAGTATCGACTGGCTCAGCCAGGCCGATGCGCCGGTCGCGGACGTGGTGTACCTGGACCCGATGTTTCCTCACCGCGACAAGGCGGCACAGGTGAAAAAGGAAATGCAGCTATTTCGGCCGGTGGTGGGCGACGATGATGACGCGCCGGCCCTGTTGACGGCCGCATTGGCGGCGGCGCGCTACCGGGTGGTGGTGAAGCGGCCGCGAAAGGCGCCAGCCATTGAGGGCCCGGAACCGGTCACCCGCCTGGAAGGCAAAAGCAGCCGCTACGACATCTATCCGATCAAGGCCTTGCCTCAGTAATCGACAGTCACCGTCGCCTTCAGGCGCCGAGCATGGTGACCTGCTGGATCGCCTGGCGTTTTTCCACTGTCAGCACCAGTCGGGCGTCTTCCGCCACTTCATCCAATCCCTCGGAGTAACACAGCTGGCCGTTGTCGTCGGTGGTCAGTACACCATTCTTCTGCAGGTTGGCAATGAAGTTGCGGAACAGGGTCTTGTCGAAGAATTCCGGTGCGTTGAGACCAAACAGAATCGACATCCGCTCTGCCAGCAGGGTGCTCTGTTCCTCAAGCTCCGCGGCACTGATTTTGCCCGAGCCGTAACGCCTGAGAATAGCAATGGCGATGTGGTAGCGCTCCAGGGTCTGGATGATGAAGCGGGACAGGCTGCGCAACCGCAGCATGGCGTCGGTGCCTTCTTCGGGACGGCACAGCCGATCGCCATCAGCCCGCAACAGACCCTTGTCCACCAGTATGTCGATCCACTGGTGGAACGCCGGCTCGGCATTGTCAGCGGGGTAGTGCAGGAACAGCTCTGACTGGATGTAGGGGTACACCAGGGTGCACAGGGTGACCACCTTGTCCCGGGACAGGGAGCGGTTGTTCTCGAACAGGCAGGCGATCAGCGCCGGTAACGCAAACAGGTGCTGGATGTTGTTGCGGTAGTAGGTCATCAGTATGGCATTGCTGCCCTCCAGACCGATGATGTCACCCAGCTTCTGGGGTTGCCGGGTGACCAGCCCCATGCTTTCACAGTAGGCCAGCCAGTCCTGGCCGCTGCCGTCTGGAAGGGTCACGGTGTCAGCGTAGGGGAAGGCCTTGAGCAGCTCCGCCAACTGGTCCATCAGCCGTACCAGTTGGCGCTCGTCCATCGCCAGGCGCTCGGTGCTGAGCAGTACGGTGGCGGTCATGCCGATGGGGTTGACGGCCACCGAGGCGTTGATGCGGTTGGCCACTTGAAGCGACAGGTTTTCCACCGCCTGGTTGAGCCAGCTGGGACGATAGTCGGCGTCGTAAGCCTCCTGACGCCAGCTGGCGTGAGTGTCATCAAGCACGTCGGACAGGTGGATGGCCTCGCCAAAGTTGACCGCAACCCGACCAAATGAATTGCTGAGCTTGCGCACGGTCTTGGCCAGCCCCAGCACGCTTTCTTTCTGCTTCTTCTTGCCCCGGAGTTCGCCCAGATAGGAGCGGCCTTCCATCACTTTCTCGTAGCCGATGTAAACCGGTACGAATACGATGGGCTTGCGGTGGTCGCGCAGGAAGCTGCGCACGGTCATCGACAGCATGCCCGGCCGCGGCGGCAGCATGCGACCGGTGCGGCTGCGGCCACCTTCGACAAAGTATTCCACCGAATAGCCGCGGGAGAACATCACGTGCATGTACTCGTTGAACACGGTGGCGTAGAGCGGGTTGTCACGGAAACTGCGGCGCATGAAAAAGGCGCCACCGCGACGCAGGATCGGGCCCACCACCGGCATATTGAGGTTGATGCCGGCGGCAATGTGCGGTGGCATCAGGCCATTCTTGTAGAGCACGTAGGACAGCAGCAGATAGTCGATGTGGGAGCGATGACAGGGCACATAGACCACGGCGTTGTCCTGAGCCACGTCCTTGACCACTTCGATGTTGTTGATGGCGATGCCGTTGTAGATCCGGTTCCACAGCCAGCTCAGCACCACCTCCAGAAAGCGGATGGTGACAATGGACATGCTGGCCGCGATCTCATCGGCGTACTTGCGAGCCTTGGCGCGAACCTTCTCTGGGGGAATGTCGTCGCGACGGGCGGTCTCCCGAATCGCTTCCTTGACCGCCTGGGTGCGGACCAGGCCTTCAACCAGCGTGCGGCGATGAGAAAGATCCGGCCCGAGGACCGCCTGACGCACCCGGCGGAAATGGGTCCGGAGGATGCGGGCCAGCTTGCGGATCGCTCTAGGCTCGTTGTCCTGGTACTCCGACACCACCTGTCGCAGGGACACCGGGCGATTGAACTGGACGTAGGTGTTGCGGCCGTGGACCAGGATGATCAACAGCTTCTGCAGGCGCCCGGCCACCGACCAGGTGTCTGACAGCAGCAGTTTGAACAGCGACTTTTCCTTGTCTGGCGAGCGGCCCCAGAACAGCGATACTGGCACCACCTGGATGTCCTGCTCGGGGTGGGCCAGGCCATACTGCACCAGGGCCTCCATCTGAGGTGTCAGTCGCGGAGCCTGGCGGCGGCTGAACAGACCGCCAACCCGCCGGTACAGAAACACGAAGGACTGGGCCGGGCCCTGTTCCAGCGGCAAAGGCACCTCTGCTCTGGGCAGGCCGGCCCGTCGGACTTCCTGTTCCAGCACCAGGCGGCTGGACAGGGAGCTGTACTGGAGCACGTAACAGACCGGTTTGCCGTCCTCCAGCGCCAGTTCTTCCCGGTCAGCGCCACTGACGTCGGTCCGGACCCAGAGAAACAGAACTTTCCGGAAAACCGTCAGGAAAAGGCCCCAAATTTTCGGGAAGAGTCGCATAAGTTGTGTGCTCCGGTCTTAAAAACAGGGGCTAAGTTTACTTGCTTGCGGCGGTAGCGGAAAGCCGCAGCATGGGTCGTCGCGCCTTCAGGCCCCGGCAGCGGCTGTGGTACATTGCCTGCTTCGATTCCTCAGGGGAGAATCCTGGTGACAATGGACTTTGAGCCGGGCTGGACCCGGGTATCGCCCGGGCCCGATGCGGTGGTCGCCGGCTTCTGTCACGGCCGGGTCGTGACCGTCGGTGAACGCTGGCTGCTGGACTGGCCGGAGGCCCAGCCGGCATTGGCGGAGGGAACCGAGCCGGTGCACGTGGGCCAGCTGGGAGATCGCCCGGTCTATGTGGTGGAACTGGCGGAAGATCGCCTGCCTGGGGCGGCGGAGCTGGTGGCGCTGCGTGATGCGCTGTTGTTCCAGCCGGATGCGCCCGCGGAACTGCTGGGCACCGCATTTCAGGTGCAGCAGTGGTTTCAGGATCACCGTTTCTGCGGCCGCTGCGGTCAGCAAACCGGTTTCCACAGTCACGAACGGGCACGCTGGTGTGGCAGCTGTGAAATTCCCTGGTATCCCCGTCTGGCGCCCTGTGTGATCGTGGTGATCCGTCGAGGCGACCGCTTCCTGCTGGCCCGCTCGACGCGCATGAAGCAGCGTATGTTCAGCCTGATTGCCGGCTTTGTGGAAGCGGGAGAGTCGGTGGAATCCGCCGTGCAGCGGGAGGTGCTGGAGGAAACCGGACTCCGGGTCAGCAACGTGCGTTACCAGGCCTCCCAGCCCTGGCCCTTTCCCCATCAGTTGATGCTCGGCTTCTTTGCCGATTACGACAGTGGGGAACTGGTATTGCAGGAGGATGAGCTGGTGGAAGCGGATTGGTACCACCCCGACAGCCTGCCGCCGGTGCCGCCGCCCACCACCATTGCCGGTCGTCTGATTGCGGCGATGATCGCCGAGCTGCAGGCGGAGTCTCGCCGTTGAAACCATCCCGTGTGCTGGTGTTTGACTCCGGGCTGGGCGGATTGAGCGTTGCAGGCTGTATTCGCCGGGCCCTGCCGGCCCTGGAACTGGTGTACCTGGCGGACAACGCCCGCTTTCCCTATGGCGACCAGGCCGAGGAGACGGTGGTCGAGCACTCGGTTCAGCTGATGGAGCGGACCCTGGCGGTGTATCCTGCCGACATGGTGGTGGTGGCCTGCAACACGGCCAGTACCGTGGTCCTGCCAGAGCTGCGTCAGCGCATTGCCTTGCCGGTGGTGGGCGTGGTTCCGGCCATCAAACCGGCGGCCCAGCTGTCCGACAACCGTTGCCTGGGGCTGTTGGCGACGCCCGCCACGATTCGTCGGCCGTACCTGGATCAGCTGGTGGCGGATTATGCTGCCGATTGCCAACTGACCCGCATTGGTCATCCGCAACTGGTGCGTTGGATCGAACAGTGGGTTGGTGGTGCCGAACTGCCCCTGGCGCAACTGGACCAGGCATTGGCGCCGTTTCGCAACGCGGAGGTGGACACCGTGGTGCTGGGCTGCACCCATTACCCGTTGATCAGTGAAGCTCTGCGTTCCCTGCTGCCGACGGTCCGCTACTGGGTGGATTCCGGTGACGCCATCGCCCGTCGTGTGGCCTATCTTTTGGACATGGCGCCGACAGCTGAGCAGTCGGTGCTGGCGCAACCGTTGGTCGCGGCGCTGTTCACCGGTGCCGTTCCCACCGGGGTTGAGTTCTTCATGGCTGGACTGGATCTGGCCGGCGGCCCGTTTATCGCTGACTGGCAGCCTGAGTCGGCGTGATCGGGGCGGCCCGGCTACAGCAGCCGGGTCAGCTTGAACATGGCAAGGAACTCCAGCACCGGAACGCTGCGGCGATGGCTGCAGTAGGTCTTGCTGACATCGCCACGGAAGCGTGATTTGGTGAACTCCAGGCCCTTGAAGTTATAGAGGAAGTTGCCTTGCTGGTAGAGTCGGTGAAACAGTCGTTTCAGCAGCCTGCTCTCCTGGCGCTCAAGCGAGTCGTCCAGAGACAGTGGAATCAGGCCGAGATCGAGATAGGGTACCCCTTCGGCCTGGAATACCTCCATGGCGTGCGCCATCAGGGTGTAGAAGATGCCCTGGCGGAAGTTGGCATTGGCCCGGCTGATGTTAGGCACGTAACTGATGATCCGGTTGTTGTGGTAGATCGGATCGAAGTAGATAAACCCCACCGCCTTGCCGTCCTGGTAGGCATAGAAGTGACGCTCGTTCTCCCGATACGTCATCTGCATGGGACGGATCAGGAAGCGGATTTCATTGCTCTTGCACTTGCGGGTGCGAATCCAGGCCTCGGAGATTTCCCGGGTATGATCGTCACTGAAACGTTCCCTGACGGTGATGCCGTTCTTTTCTGCCTGGTTGAGCGCGGTACGGATGGTTTGTTTCTTCTTGCCCTTGAGGCTCCAGGCGGCCAGGTCGATCCGTGATTCACTGCCGAACTGGGTGCCATAGAGTCCGAAGCGTCGATGAAGGATCTCCACCACCGGCTCGGTGACCTGAACGTAGGAGGCATTCGGATACCGCTGGTGAAAGCGTTCCAGTATCAGCTCGAAATGCTCTGGAGCCGTCACCGGGTCGGACAGGACAAAGGTCATTCCCCACTTGCGCATGAAGCCGATGTAGCCAATCCCGGGCAGGTCAAAGTAATCCATGTCCGGTTGCAGGGTTGAAAAGGACTGGGAGTGGGTGCCGAACTTCTTGAGGTAGTCCACCCGCTCGGTGAAACTCAGCTTACCCTCCTGAAGCCCGTCCGCGGCTTCAAGCGTCAGGATCTGATTCGTCATTGTTGCTGTCCCCACGGTGTCTCTTGTTGTTGGATGGGAAGGGGAGGCGGTCGGTTAGGCCTGTTTCTGACCCAATATTGACCAGTAGCAGTCCATGTTCAGCAGTTTGAAGTGTTTCTTGGTGGTGACCTGCAGTCCCAGGCGCTGCATGTGCTCGGGGTAGTTGTAGATCTTGTGGAAGGCGTTGTTGGCGAACAGCCAGAAAATGAACACCGCCAGATACCAGTAGGCTTTCTTGAACAGGCGTGACAACAGGTTGCCCGTGGGGTAACAGAAGTCCCCAACGACGACCTTGGCGTCGGCCTTGCCCAGTTTGATCAGATGCTCGAGGACCTTGACCATCATCTCCTCGTCGAACACGTTGAGGAAGAAGTTGGCCACGACCATGTCGTACTGTCCCACCTCGTCCACTTTCATGATGTCGCCATGGACCCGGCGTATCTTGAGATTGGGAGCGTCGGTCTGGAGTGCATCGGCAAACTTGCGCAGCATGGTTTCGGACAGGTCCACCACGGTGACCTCTGCGCCCAGCTCCGCGGCGCGAATGGCGTCACGGCCATGGCCTACGCCGGCAAACAGAATCCGGTCGCCCGGTTTGACGGTTTCCACATCCAGCATCGCGGTTTTGCAATGGTGGATGTTCTTGCCGCTGTACAGGTTGCTCAGGAAGTCGTAGACCGGGCCAATGTATTTGTACTTGTCGCGCATGTTGGTGTCCGCCTGTTGTTGTGGTTAGTAGCAGTGGCGCCTAGGGTTTCGTTGGCGCCAGATCCGTATCGGCGTTGTCTGGGATACGGGTTTTTTCTGCCATTGTGGCGAGTGTCTGCTGGCAGCTTAGAGAAGCAATGGCAGGAGTTTTGTGTAGCAGGCCTCATTTTCGGATACATTGCGTTACGTTTCGCTACGCTTTGCAAACTGCTTCAACGTTTGCACTCCAAGTGTCCGACAATCCGGGTGAGATGTGCCAGAGCCTCTGTGCCGTGTGTGATCGGCGATCAGGCCAACTATACTCGGAGTGGGCGGGCGCTCCAGGCATTGACTGCGGCCAGGTGAGGCTGACCGACCCCGAAATTACCAGGCGCAAGGCAATCCGGGAGGATTGCTGAGCCGTTGGAGGCGTTGTGTGAGTCGAGCCGGAAACAGATTGTTTTGCTGGGCGCTGGTCGGAATGATGGCCGCCGCGGGAGTTTTTGCTGATGATGAGGGCACTTTCCCCGATGACGCGGGCTCTGAGTCAACCATCAATTATCTGGTGGTGGCGGACAAGACTGGGCCTTTTCAGGTGGTTCATGAAGGACAAAGCCACGGCGGGGTTATCTCGGATGTGGTGGATCGGCTGGTGGAAGGTTCCGGGATAACCGTTCGCCATCATGTCTTTCCGGTCAATCGCCTGCTTCATGAGGTTGCCAGGGGGCGGGTCAAGAACTGGATCGCCTTCGATGCGCCGGTCTGGGATTCGTTTCGGGGCAAGGGGCGATACCTGATGGAGCCGTTGTTCCTTACCCGTCACGTGATGCTGACCTGCAATCCGACCATCGACAGCCCGATTCGATCCGTCCGGGATCTCCATGGTCGTTCTGTGGTGACGTTACGGAACTTCCGCTACCCAGGGCTGGAGTCAGCGGACGAGACGCTGCGCCTGGTGCCGGCCGATAACTTCAGGACCGGACTGGAACTGGTGAGTCTGTCGCGGGTGGACGGTTTTGTCGAAATGGCGTCCCGGCTGCGCTATCACCTGAGTCACTTCGACGGTCAGCGGGATTGCATGCGGGAGGTGGACATCAGCTCGGTGGTGCCCAACTACCCGGTCTACCTCGTCGTTGATCAGGACATGCCGGCGGAGCTCATTGCCATGCTGGACACCCGCCTGGAGGCGTTGGTTGCCTCCGGCGAGATGCAGCGGATCTGGCAGCGCTATGTGCCGGTCACCCTGCCTTCGGACATCCAGGTCAAGGTTCACGACTAGTCGACTGCTGTCTACTTTGCTTTGCCCATTACACCGCAGTGACGTTCTGCGCCAGACGATCCCTGCTGAGACTGCGGCGGATGAACTCCGCCGGCTGGGCCGGGCCGTAGAAGAAACCCTGGACCTGATGGCAGCCCAACTGGCGCAGATAGCACAACTGGGCATCGGTCTCGACCCCTTCCGCCACAATCTCCAGTTTCAGGCCGTGAGCCATGGCGACGATGGCGTTGACAATGCAGGCGCCGTCCTCGCTGTTGCGAATGCCCCGGATGAACGACTGGTCCACTTTCAGGGTGTGGATTGGCAGCCGATGCAGGTAGTTGAGGGAAGAGTAGCCGGTACCGAAGTCATCAATGGCAATGCGCACGCCATAGTCTGCCAGCTCCCGAAGCTTTTGGCTGATCTGTTCCAGATCGTTCATGATCACATTTTCGGTGATCTCGATCTCCAGGTTGTGAGGCGGAAACTGGTAGGTGCGCAGCTGCTCCATCAGTGTATGAACAAAACGCGGGTGTTCAACCTGGATCGGTGACAGGTTGACGGCCAGCCGCAGGTCGTCGTGACCATCGTGAATCCACTGGCCCACCTGATGACAGGCCTTGGCCAGCACCCGTTCGCTGAGGTCGTCAATGAGCTTGGTCTCCTCCGCGAGGGGCAGGAAATCCGGTGGGTACAGCAGGCCGCGCTCTGGATGTTGCCATCGAACCAGTGCTTCCAGGCCGACAATCCGGTTGGTATTGGCACAAACCTGGGGCTGGTAATGGACCCGCAGTTCGTCCCGGTCCAGCGCCAGCCGCAGATCCCGCTCCAGACTGAGCCGGTTGGCGGTATCGATGCTCATGGTGTCGGAGTAGAAGCGGTAGTCTCCCTTGCCTTTCCCCTTGACGTGATACATCGCGATATCGGCGTTCTGGATCAACTGGTCGAGAGAGTCGCCGGCATCCGGAAACACGGCAATGCCAATGCTGATGCCGACGAAGACCTCGTGATCGCCCAGCTGGAATGGCGGCTGCAGCGCACGGATCAGCTTGTTGGCAATCTGGCGGGCATCCTCCTTGCCGTGAATTGCGGGCAGCAGCAGGGTGAACTCGTCACCACCAAACCGGGACAGGGTGTCGCCCCGACGCAAACACTCTTCCAGCCGGCGGGTGACCGCCTGCAGCAGCCGGTCACCCATGGCGTGGCCCAAAGTGTCGTTAATGACCTTGAAACGGTCCAGGTCGAGAAACATCACCGCCAGCTTCTGACTGTTGCGTCGGGCCTGAGTGATGGCCAGATTCAGCCTGTCCTTGAACAGCGCGCGATTGGGCAAGCGGGTCAGCAGGTCGTGGTAGGCCTGGAAATTGATGAACGCTTCCGCCTCTTTGCGTTCCGTAACATCCCGGGCGGTGCCGTAGATGCGGGCTCGTTGGCCAATGGCGCGTTCCTCCGGGTCGTTGGTGTGAGGCCAGGTATCCGGGTCGATGGGAAAGGCGGTGACCTCAAAGTGGCGGTTGGCCCGGCGGCTGCCCCGGGTCTTCATCCGCACCTCCAGCGTGCGGGGGTTGTCGGCACTGACGCTGGCGTCCTGGAGGGCATAGGTGCCGCGAGTGATGTCCTGGTCATCCAGCAGCAGGCCGAAATGCTCGCCGATCAGATCGGTCGGGGTGTAGCCAAGCAGTGAGTTGACCTTGTTGTTGATGAAACAGATGCGGCCGGCCTTGTCGAGCACAAAGACGATGTCAGGCGAGCTGTTGACCAGGTAGCGGTGCAGGGCCTCGGATTTTTTCAGTCGATGCTGGACCTTGGCGTGGTCGCGGATCAGTGAGCGCTGCCCCAGCACGTTGCGAACTGTTTCCAGCAGCTCATCCGGGGCGAAGGGCTTCTTTACGTAATCCAGGGCACCCCGGCGCAGGGCGCGACTTACTGAGGTAAAGGTGCTCTCGCCGCTGATCACGATGACTCCGCAGTGCGGCTGAACATCCTGGGCATGGGCCATTACTTCGTAGCCGTCAATCTCCGGCATGTGCAGATCCAGCAGGGCCAGGTCGAAGTCCTGGTTGTCCAGGGCTTCGCAGGCGGCGGGGCCCCCCAGGGCCTCGGTGACGGTGTGGCCGGCGCCGCGTAGCAGATCTGCAAGGCCTGCCAGCAGGCGTTGGTCATCGTCTGCAACCAGAAGTTGGGCGGGGCGATCAGCCCTGCTCAGGTGGGTGGGCAGGTCCCTAGTCATCTGCGCTGGCCTGTGTCTGTCGGGAATGGTCGGGAAGGTCGGCTGCCGGTAACAGTATCCGGAATTGAGTGCCGCTGTCTCCGGTTCGGCAACTGATGTGGCCTTCCATGTCATCCACCAGCTGTTTGGTAATACTAAGGCCAAGACCGCTATGGCCGCAGCCCTTGGTGCTGGATACCGGCTGGAACAAGCGTTGCTGAACGCCCGGCGGCAACCCCGGGCCATCGTCCTCCACCGACAACTCAACCCAGCGCTGGCCATTCTGCCAGACCGGGGTAATGGTGCGCAGCCACACCCGTCCGCGTTCACCAAGCGCTTCGGCGGCGTTGCGGACCAGGTTGATGATCAGTTGGCGCAACTGACTGCGAGGCACGGTGATATCGGCGGCCACAGGGCACAGGTCCAGAGCCAGCACCCGGTCGTCGCCGCTGAACAGGCTGTCCCGGAACAGTGGCTGTAGGGCGACCAGCTCGCTGTTCAGTTCCACCGCGTCGGTGGCGGGTCGGGTGTCCGGGGTATCCGGCTGGCCCATCTGCAACAGTAACCGGCTGGCGCGCTCAAGTTCTTCGCGGATAACGGTAAGATCTTGCTGCAGGTCATCCGTCAGAGCGCGATGCTGTAGCTGGTGTACGTATTGGCGAACGATGGTCAGCGGGTTGCTGATTTCGTGAATCTGGCGTTGCAGGGCGGAGGTTGCCGCAGGGGGAGCGCTCGGGCTTGGCTGGGGCAGGGCCAGGGCTCGAGCCAGGCGCTGGCAATACCGTGTCGCCAGCGGTGGTGCTGGCTGATCTGGCTGGCTCAGACCCAGAACCAGGACGCCGAAGGATTGGCCCTCTGTGGCCACCGGCAGGGCAATAAGCGCGGCAGTGCCCAGCAGGCCGAGCAGTTGCTGGTCCAGCACGGTGGCTGAGTCGGGGCTGATCGGGGCGGGCTGGCCGTCTGCGTAAGCCCGCGTGAGCGCGCTGTGCGCCGGTTCGGCATCCAGCGTCATGGTGGGCAGGTCGCCGTGGCTGCGCCCCAGTAGCACCAGAGCGTCATCCTGAATACCAAAGCTCAGGGCTGGCAGGCCGGTGATCAGGGTCAGTGTTGCCGCCGCTTGCTGCAGGCTGGCGGCTGGCTGCGCCTGTTCCAGTAACGCCTGCTCGGCCACGGCTTGTCGCAGTGCCTGGCGGCCAGACGTAGGGGAATAGTCGCCATCCAATGGGATATCAAGCGTTAAGGCGAATGCGTCTACTTCATGATCGATGCGGCGCTTGATTTCCAGCGTCAGTTCCTCGCCCAGATCGAAGACAGTCATCGCTGAGTGCAGTCCGGCGGCGTCGGACAGGGCCAAACGGGTCGACAGATTGATCAGCTTTACCAGATGGCTGGCATCGCCAATGTCGTCTGGTGGTGCCTGCTGGTGACGCATGGCATCGGCAGCCATGGCACCAAGCCCCCAGGCCTCGGCCAGTCGGGCGGCCAGCAAGGGATGTTGTTGCAGCAGCCGCTGTCGCCGGTCCGGGTCTGGCTCTCGCAGTGCGACCAGTTCACCGATGTTGTGCAGCATGCCGAGCAGGAACGCTTCGGCGGGCTCGGGATACCGGGTCAGGGTGGCGAGGGCTTTCGCCAGCAGGGCAGAGGTCAGCGAGTGGCGCCAGAAATCCCGCAGCTGTTGCCATTGTTCACTGCCCAACTCCTGCATCAGCTGCTGAAGGGCGGCGGTCAGCACCAGGGTTTCGATCTGGCGGGTGCCCAGTCTCAACAGGGCCTGGTCCAGACTGCGGATGGTGCCGCAACGGCCGTACAGGGATGAGTTCGCGAGGGACAGTATCCTTGCCGTAAGGCCAGTATCGCTGGCCAGAATGGCCGCAATGGCACGATGGCCTTCACCATTACGGCAAGCCTCCAGCGCTTTCAGGCTGACCTCCGGCAGGCTTGGAAGGTCAATAGCGGGCAGTGTGGTCTGATCCATGGTTGATGGTTGCGCAGCCGAGTCTTCAGAAAATAGGGCGTGGAATGCGCCGGTCCTGGGGTGTGTTGCCAGGGTCAGTGGCGCCCCTCACCATTGGCGTCTTATGTGACGCTTCGTTCACTTTTATTGTGTGCTGGTTTCATCTGAGGCTCCGCAAATCATAAATTATAGTTGTGACACTTGCATTCCTTATAACCACCTATCTGATCACAATGTGAACAAAACTCTGGCGCAACGGAACTGTAAATTCATGTCAATTCTTTGGCGTTGACGCTAATCTGGCCTGAGGTTGCCTACCGGTTGTCAAAAAGTCGCGTTACACTCGGTTGCGGGCGGCCCGCGGCCATACGGTCGGGAAACGGGTTACCTGATTTTGGATGTTCTATGACTCGCGGTAACGGACTTTCTCTCATGGCTGGATCTTCCAGACCCTCTGCGACCAGGACCCACATTCCCCGCATCCTGGCGGTGACTGGTGGCAAGGGTGGGGTTGGTAAGACATCGATTGCCCTGAATCTGGCCTTGACCCTGTCCCGGGAGGGGGTGCGGGTATTGTTGCTGGACGGTGACACCGACCTTGCCAATGTCAGCATCATGCTGGGGCGCTATCCCGAACGCAGTCTGGCGCAGGTGGTTGCCGGTGAGTGTGAGCTGGAGGACGTGGTGATGTCGGGGCCCTTTGGTCTCGATATTGTCCCCGGGGCGTCCGGGGTTCAGGAGTGCCTCAATCTCAATGCTGACCAGAGCCTGGGACTGCTGAAGGGGCTGGCGCGCCTGGAGCGTAACTACGACTATGTAGTGATCGACACCGCCGCTGGTCTGCAGGCGGTCAACCTGCACATGATTGCCGCTGCGGCTCTGGCCTGTGTGGTGGTGACGCCGGACCCGACCTCACTGACAGATGCCTTCTCCCTGCTCAAGGTCCTGAAGCGTCGTGGCTATGGCCGCACGCCCAGCGTGGTGGTCAATATGGCTCGGGGGGCGAGCCAGGCCCAGTCGGTGTTCCAGCGACTGGATGCCGCTTCGCAGCGTCATCTTGGGGTGCGCCTGCATTACCTGGGGGCGGTATGGCGGGATGAGACCCTGCAGCAATCGATTCAAACCCAGCGCCCGGTAGCACTGCTGCCGGAGAGTGATCCGTCGTGCCGCCAGTTCCGGTCACTGGCCGACATGCTGGGGGTGCGGTTTGCCCAGTTGCCTGCCCGCAAGGCCGGCGTCGCAGCCTACTGGCATCGGGTCTCCAGTCGTGGGCGTCGTGACGTTGCCGCTGTGCCTCAAGATCCTCAGGCGCAATGTCGGGATCTGGTGCGCCAGTTGGGCGACCTGCTGGCGGCCGAGGGGGATGCCGCGGTGCTTCGTTATGAGGCGTTCAATGCCGTGTTTGCCCTGTTGGGGCGCAGCCTGGACAGCGAATCCATCGAGATCGTGCAGACTGGGCTCGCCGCCCTTGACTGGGAAGCGCTGGCGGCCGATCAGCGCGCCCATCTGGCCGTTCACCTGCGCCAGCTGGCAGACCGGGTGGCCCCGGGCGAGACGGCGACGCCAATGCCGGAAACCGCATCGAAATCAATGTCGGAACCGCTGGAACCACGCTATGACCGGGTTCGCTTTGGCGACCAGAGCCAGTTGACCCGGGCGTTGCGGGAGCAGCCTTCGGATGTTTCCCTCGATGAGTTTCTACAGACCCTGTCACCCTCCGGCAATCGCGAGCCGGGCGAGGATTGATACCCTGTCACTGACCGCTCTGCGGCCCGCCACGCTTGATTTTCAGACACTTGTCACGGCTCTCCAATCTTTAATCCGGGTTGGTGCTTTTCTTTGCTGTATGTCACCGCAATGTCATGCACACTGTGCAAATATTGGTCTGATCTGACGGGGCTGGCCTGCTTTCTGCAAACGCTTTTCTGGCAAGCGCCCGGCAAACGTTGCGGAATGCCGCGGCCTGTCGCCGCAGTCTGCGCCACTCCCGAGAGAGTAAGGGATCCATCAAGAGACTCCCGGCGATAACAAAACCTTTCCGGTCGAGCGACGCTCAGGGATGACCGGAATGCATGACGATTTTCCAGAAACACTGACCTCTTATAGAGAAGGAGTTCCACATCATGACTGAACCGTCCTGTGAGATTGACGAAGCCAGTTCCAACGTGCTGACCCGGCTACGGGGCAAACAGGTGCTGATCACAGGCACCACCGGCTTTCTTGGCAAGGTAGTGCTGGAGAAGCTGATCCGCTCGGTTCCGGACATCGGTGGCATTCACCTGCTGATCCGGGGCAACAAGCGTCACCCCGATGCCCGTGACCGCTTTCTGAACGAAATTGCCTGCTCTTCGGTGTTTGAGCGCCTGCGGCTGGAAGATGCGGACGGCTTTGACGACTTTGTCGAGAACCGCCTCCATTGCGTCACCGGAGAAGTGACCGAGCCCCGCTTCGGGCTGTCAGAAAAGGATTATACCGCCCTGGCAGGGCGCGTTGACGCGGTGATCAATTCAGCCGCCAGCGTCAATTTCCGGGAAGAGCTCGACAAGGCGCTGGCCATCAACACCCTGTGTCTGAACAACATCACCGCCTTTGCCCAGGCGGGTGGCGATGTGCCGGTGATTCAGGTTTCGACCTGCTATGTCTATGGCAAGAACAGCGGCAGCGCACTGGAGCAGGTGGTGGCACCAGCCGGTGACGACATCCCGCGTCATGACGATGGCTATTACGAGATTGACGACCTGGTGCGACTGCTGCAGGACAAGATTGCCGATGTCCGCGCCCGCTACACCGGCAAGGTTCTGGAGCGCAAACTGGTGGACCTTGGCATCCGCGAAGCAAACCACTACGGCTGGAGTGACACCTACACCTTTACCAAGTGGCTGGGAGAGCAGTTGCTGCTGAAAGCCCTGGCCGGAAAGTCACTTACCATCCTCCGGCCCTCCATTATTGAAAGTGCGTTGGAAGAGCCGGCGCCGGGCTGGATTGAGGGTGTTAAGGTAGCGGACGCCATTATCCTGGCCTATGCCCGCGAGAAGGTAACGGTATTTCCGGGCAAGCGCACTGGTGTCATCGATGTCATCCCAGTGGATCTGGTGGCCAACAGCATCATCCTGTCGCTGGCGGAAGCCCTCGCTGAGCCGGGGCAGCACCGCATCTACCAGTGCTGCAGCGGCGGTCGTAATCCCATCACCCTGGGCGAGTTCATTGACCACCTGATGGAAGAGGCCCGCACCAATCACGCCGCCTACGATCAACTGTTCTATCGGCAGCCCCGCAAGCCGTTCATGGCCATCGATCAGCGTCTGTTCGATGCCCTGATCAGCGGTGCGCGCCTGCCATTGTCGGTGGCTGGCCGGCTGCTCAGGTTCATTGGCCACACCCGGGAACTGACGCTGTTGAAGAATCTGGACACCACCCGATCCCTGGCAACGATCTTCGGGTTCTACACGGCACCTGACTACGTTTTCCAGAACGATCAGCTGCTGGCCCTGTCCGAGCGCATGGGTTTGGCTGATCAGGCCCTGTTCCCGGTGGATGCCCGTCGCATCGACTGGGAGTATTACCTGCGCAAGATCCATCTTGCCGGTCTCAACCAGTACGCCCTCAAAGAGCGCAAGCTCTACAGCCTGAAGTCCCGCCGTACCCGTCAGGCCGCCTGATGCCGTGGCAGGCCCCCGTTATCGGGGGCCCCAGACTGCTGACAAACCCCGGTTTTCCGGGGTTTGTTGCATTTGGTCGTTCTGTTTTCAGCCGACGGCCGCTTGAGTCAGCCTTCCTCGTCGATACTTCCTATCAACCCGTTTTTGAGTCCATGCCAGGATTGATGCCTGTAAGA
>NZ_JAKZAK010000017.1 GCF_023156385.1 Marinobacter xestospongiae | reverse complement strand
GAAGTGAAACAGACCTGCGCCGATGGTAGTGTGGCACTTGCCCATGCGAGAGTAGGTCATCGTCAGGCTCTTAATACCGAAAACCCCAGCATCTTTGATGTTGGGGTTTTTTATTGCCTGCAAAAAATTCATCGACTGCGGAAACTGTTTCGCAGAACAGTCTCCCGCTTTACCGTTGACCCTGTCGTCAGGCCATTCGATGGTATACTGGCCCGAAAAACACAGTCAGACAGCCTGATGGAGAGCACCATGTCCGCCAACGATCACCTGGTCATCTTTGATACCACCCTCCGGGATGGGGAACAGAGCCCCGGCGCTACCATGACCAAAGCCGAGAAGCTGCGGATCGCCAAGATCCTAGAAAAGCTTCGCGTGGACGTGATCGAGGCCGGTTTTGCCATCGCCAGTCAGGGAGATTTCGAAGCAGTCAAGGCGATCGCCGAATCGATCAAGGAGTCGACAGTCTGTAGCCTGTCCCGGGCTCTGGATAAAGACATAGACCGGGCTGCAGAGGCCATTCAGCCAGCGGCTCGTGGTCGCATTCATACCTTCATCGCCACCTCTCCAATCCACATGAAGCACAAGCTGCAGATGGAGCCGGATCAGGTCATTGAGCAGGCGGTTCGAGCTGTCCGTCGCGCCAGAGGGCACGTTGGTGACGTGGAGTTTTCCTGCGAGGATGCTGGCCGTTCCGAACTGGATTTCCTGTGCCGCATCATCGAGGCGGCCATCGATGCCGGTGCGACAACCATCAACATCCCGGACACTGTTGGCTATGCCATACCGGAACAGTTTGGTCACACCATCGGCCAGCTTATGAACCGCATCCCCAACGCCGACAAGGCGATCTTCTCCGTGCATTGTCACAACGACCTGGGCCTGGCCGTTGCCAACTCCCTGGCAGCGGTGAGTCAGGGGGCCAGGCAGGTGGAATGCACCATCAATGGTCTCGGTGAGCGGGCTGGTAACGCCTCCCTGGAAGAAATTGTCATGGCGGTTCGCACCCGGCAGGATCTGTTCCACATTGATACCCAGGTAGATGCCAGCCACATTGTGCCGGCCTCCCGTCTGGTATCCACCATTACCGGGTTCCCGGTCCAGCCCAACAAGGCGATCGTCGGCGCCAACGCCTTTGCCCATGAGTCCGGTATCCACCAGGATGGCGTGCTCAAGCATCGCGAGACCTATGAGATCATGCGGGCCGAGGATGTGGGTTGGCACACCAACAGCCTGGTGCTGGGCAAGCACTCCGGTCGCAACGCTTTCCGTACCCGCCTGCAGGAGCTGGGTATCCAATTCGAGACTGAATCGGAACTTAACGAAGCCTTTACCCGCTTCAAAGCCCTGGCGGATCTCAAGCACGAGATCTTCGACGAAGATTTACAGGCCATCGCCAGCGACACCCGACAGGCGGATGAGGAAGGTCGTTTCTCTCTGGTGTGCATGAAGGTGTGCTCCGAAACCGGGGTGGTTCCCCGTGCTCAACTGACACTGAAGGTGGATGGCAAGGAGCACACGGTGAATGCTGAAGGCAGTGGCCCTGTCGATGCTACCTTCCAGGCCATCGAGTCACTGGTGGACTCTGGCTGCAACCTGCAGCTGTACTCGGTGAACAACATCACCAGCGGGACCGATGCCCAGGGTGAGGTGACCGTACGGCTGGAACGGGGCGGTCGAATCGTTAATGGCGTGGGCTCGGATACCGATATCATCATCGCATCGGCCAAGGCCTACATCGAGGCCCTGAACCTGATCAGCCGGGGAGGTACCCGGCAGCATCCTCAGGTCGCCGATGTGTGATCCGGTGGCAATGAGTCAGTACGACGATCAGTACGACGAGATGGGACGGTATGGTAGCTAGTTCACCCCCGGCGATGGCTGAGGCCGTTCGGCAGTTCTACCTGCAACAGTCCGGTATTCAGCTCTGGTATGCCCGCCGTCCTTTGCCCGGTGCGGCGGCGAGTCCGGCGTATGACTTCAGCGAGCCGGAACCGGAGGCATCCATCGAACCGGAGGAGGCGCCTCCGCCACCGGCATCGGGCAAGGCAGCAGGACGACTTGCCGCCTTGCAGGGGATGGTCTCCGGCAAACCGGAGGAACCGGCAGCATCAGCGCAGCCCAAGGCGGAACCGTCGAAGTCGGTTGCCCGCAATCCTGTACCTCCGGCCGAGGCACCACAACCGGTGGCGCCTGCCGTCACGGCAGAACCGGAGACGCCGGCAAACGATGCCGGCACTGCGGCCCCCGATGCGGTTAAGGCCAATTGGGGAATCTGGGTTGGTTCGGGGGCGGTACTGGTTAGCGAACTGTCGAGCGAAGCCAGCTCCCAGCTCCAGGAAGCGCTGGCCAGCAACATCCTCAAAGCGCTGCACATGTCGGTGGAGGATCAGTTCCGTATCCAGTGGCCGGTGTTCCGCAACCCTCAGGTTCCAGGCGGCGACAGTGCCGGCCTCGAGCGCGTGCTGGCAAGTCAGCAGGATCGCCTCAAAAGAAGGCCGGTTATCCTGTTGGGTGTCGCCGGCGAGCTTGCCGAGTCGGTGCGACAGCACTATGTGTCCCGAGTCTGGAAGAGCGTCGCCGTCGACAGTGAGCACAGCCTGGCCACGCTGGCCACCGATCCCAACGCCAAGCGGTCACTCTGGCAGGCGTTAAAAGCGCAGGTGCTGGCGAGTTGACGTCTGCCGGCTGCTATCGCCAAACTCTCGCCAGCGGCCTTTCCGTGAGGCCCATGGTGGAGTCGGATCTGGCGGAGATCATGGTCATCGAGCTGGGGGCATATTCCCACCCCTGGTCAGAGAAGGTCTTTCGCGACTGCTTCCAGCCCCATGACAGGCCCTGGGTGTTGATGGATGGTGATCGACTGGCGGGCTACGCCGTAGTGTCCAACCAGTATGACGAAGCCCACCTGCTCAACCTGTGCGTTCGCCGAGAGCTTCAGGGACGAGGGGCCGGACGGATGCTGCTCCGATATCTGATTGCAGAAGCGGCAAGGGACGGCATGGCGGCGGTATTGCTGGAAGTGCGTAAAAGCAACGAGCCGGCGTTGGGGCTGTATCTGGCCGAAGGCTTCGAGGATATCGGGGTGCGTCCGAACTATTACCCCGCTGCCGAGGGCCGGGAAGATGCCCGGGTCCTGCGGCTGCCGTTGACGACATCCTGAAGTCGCGTCAAGCGTCGCCAGAATCTATAATAGCTCCACTTTTTCAGCCCCTTCAGGGGTGCGGCAAACCCTCTCACTTATCCGATCCAGGTTATTCTATTTATGTCTACCGTTGCCCAGGAAGTCGCTAACAGACGGACTTTCGCCATCATCTCCCACCCGGACGCCGGTAAAACCACCATCACCGAGAAGGTGCTGCTGTTCGGGCAGGCGTTGCAGAAAGCCGGTACGGTCAAGGGTAAGAAGTCTGGCCAGCATGCCAAGTCTGACTGGATGGAGATGGAGAAGGAGCGGGGCATCTCGGTCACCACATCGGTGATGCAGTTTCCCTACAGCGACCGTCTGGTCAACCTGCTGGACACCCCGGGGCACGAAGACTTCTCGGAAGACACCTACCGCACCCTGACAGCGGTTGACTCCTGCCTGATGGTGATCGACAGCGCCAAGGGGGTTGAGGACCGCACCATCAAACTGATGGAAGTCACCCGGCTGCGGGATACGCCTATCCTCACCTTCATGAACAAGCTCGACCGGGACACCCGCGATCCCATCGAGCTGATGGATGAGGTTGAGGACGTCCTCAAGATTGCCTGCTCACCCATTACCTGGCCAATTGGTATGGGAAAGGGGTTTCGCGGCGTCTATCACCTGTTGCGGGATGAAGTCATTCTCTACCAGAGCGGTCAGGGTCATACCATCCAGGAAAAGCGGGTGATCCGTGGGCTGGATAGTCCCGAGCTGGACGACGAGCTTGGCTCTCAGGCCGCGGACCTGCGGGATGAGATTGAACTGGTCAAAGGCGCGTCTCATGAGTTCGATCTGGACGCGTTCCTGGCGGGTGAGCTGACGCCAGTGTTCTTCGGTACCGCCCTCGGAAACTTCGGTGTCGACCACATGCTGGACGGTCTGGTGGAATGGGCGCCGACGCCGCAGCCCCGGGCGACCGACAAGCGCGAGGTGGAGCCGACAGAGGATGGTTTCTCCGGCTTCGTGTTCAAGATTCAGGCCAACATGGACCCCCAGCACCGGGATCGGGTGGCCTTCCTGCGAATCGTGTCCGGGCGATACAGTCAGGGGATGAAGGCGCGGCATGTCCGCATCGGCAAGGACGTGCGGTTTTCCGACGCGTTGACGTTCATGGCCGGTGATCGCACCCACGCTGAAGAGGCGTTCGCGGGTGACATTATCGGCCTGCACAATCATGGCACGATCCAGCTGGGGGACACCTTTACCGCCGGCGACGACATGAAATTCACCGGCATCCCCAACTTTGCCCCGGAACTGTTCCGTCGTATCCGTCTGAAAGACCCGCTCAAGGCCAAACAGCTGCAGAAGGGGCTGGTCCAGCTGTCGGAAGAGGGCGCCGTGCAGGTATTCCGGCCGATGAAGAACAACGACCTGATCGTGGGCGCCGTAGGTGTTCTGCAGTTCGATGTGGTGGTGGCGCGGCTGAAGAGCGAATACAAGGTGGAAGCGGTCTATGAGCCCATCAACGTTGCCACGGCCCGTTGGGTAACCTGCGATGATCCCCGTACCCTGGATGAGTTCCAGCGCAAGGCCAACGATTTCCTGGCGCTCGATGGCGCTGACCAGCTGGCCTACATTGCGCCGACCATGGTGAACCTCCAGCTGGCCCAGGAACGCCATCCCGACATCCGCTTCCACAAGACCCGGGAGCACTGAGCGGAGCCGCCGATGCAGCTGGTTGACGCCCATTGTCACTTCGACTTTCCCCATTTCGACGACGATCGGGACGGCGTTCTGGCCAGGGCCTCTGCCGGTGGGGTGAAGAGGCTGGTCATCCCCGGGGTGCGCCAGCCGGATTGGTCACGGGGAAGGGAACTGGCGGCTCAGGTCGAGGGCATCGATTACTGCCTCGGCATTCATCCCTGGTTTATCGCAGAGCATGGTCCGGAGGCGTTGGCGGAGCTTGAGCTGGCGCTGCGAACCTGGTCGCCAGCGCCAGTGGCCCTGGGGGAGTGCGGTCTGGACCGGCTGAAAGGGGTGCTTGCCGAACAGTTGCCCTGGTTCGAGCAGCAGGTGGATTTGGCCCAGAACCTTGCTTTACCACTGGTGGTCCACTCGGTCCGTAGCCATGACGAAGTGGCCGCAGTGCTGGCGCGCAAGCGGGTGGATGTGCCTGTACTGGTGCACGGCTTTGCCGGCAGCTATCAGCAGGCCAGCCGCCTGGTGGCGTTGGGCTGTTATCTGGGGGTTGGCGGCGTGATCACCTACGACCGGGCGCGAAAGACCCGGGACGCTTTGGCCCGGGTGCCGGTTGAATCCCTGGTGTTGGAAACCGACGCTCCGGACATGCCGCCGGCCGGTGTCCGACCGGGGAACAACTCTCCGGAGCAACTGCCATCGATTTTGTCAGCGCTGGCGGCTTTGCGACCAGAGTCCGAAGCCGAGTTGGCCGGGCAGATCTGGACCAACACCGCTAAACTGTACGGATGGTGATCAGGGATAACCGAGGGGGACGATCTCAGGGTTGGCTTTAGTTGCGGGTTTGGGTATACTTCGCGCCCTGGCTTTTCAAGGCGATGACGTCATCTCAGCCCCGAATGGTGTCTCTGCCAACCAAACATATAGGTCAAAAGTCATCCTGATCCCTTGTTTCCCGGGATGTAAGGTTGGCTTTTAACGTTTATTTTATAGCGTTCAAGGCGGAATCAATGAAGACTCTGAGTGCGAAACCAGAAACAGTAAAGCGTGACTGGTACGTTGTAGACGCAGCCGGCAAGACGCTGGGTCGTCTGTCAACCGAAATCGCCCGTCGTCTGCGGGGCAAGCATAAGGCTGAGTATACCCCCCACGTCGACACTGGCGATTACATCATCGTGATCAATGCCGGCCAAGTGCGGGTATCCGGCAAGAAATCATCTGCCAAGATGTACTACAGTCATACCGGCTTCCCGGGTGGGATCAAGTCCATCAACTTCGAAAAGCTGGTCGACAAGGCGCCTGAGCAGGTAATTCAGCATTCCGTTAAGGGCATGCTGCCGAAAGGCCCTCTGGGTCGCGCCATGTTCCAGAAGCTGAAAATCTATGCCGGCGCTGAGCATCCTCACGCAGCCCAGCAGCCCAAAGAACTCGACATTTAACGGAAGGCGGATATGTCTGTAGCACAAAATTACGGTACTGGTCGCCGCAAGACATCTACGGCTCGGGTTTTCATCAAGCCGGGAAGCGGTAACATTTCCATCAATGGTCGCTCTATCGAAGAGTTTTTCGGCCGCGAGACCCTGCGGATGATCGTTCGTCAGCCGCTGGTTGTTGCCGAGTCCACTGATCGTTTCGATATCAACATCACTGTTAAAGGTGGTGGCATCAGCGGTCAGGCCGGCGCGATCCGTCACGGTCTGACTCGTGCCCTGATGGATTACGATGAGACTCTGCGTCCGGCGCTGCGCAGCGCGGGTTATGTTACCCGTGATGCTCGTGCGGTCGAGCGTAAGAAAGTTGGTCTGCGTAAGGCGCGTAAGCGTCCGCAATTCTCCAAGCGTTAATTCGCTGGCAGACCTCTACTACAAAAAACCCGGCGCTTTCGCCGGGTTTTTTGTTTTAGATCAAGGAAACGTGAAAAGCGCTGGGAGCCGCGCCAGGCCTTGTCTTAGCTGCCTTTCCGACTTGTAAGGCCTGGTTAATTTCATTACCATTTGTGCGCTTATATTTTTGGGTCTTGAAGTCCTTTTCGAAGCGTATCTGTCTCCTGTGGACGGGTTGCGCCTCGCCTGATGGGAGAAAACCATAATGAGTAATGGCGACGTGAGCCAAGGCCGGCGCCGATTCCTGATCGGTGCGACGTCGGCGGTGGGTGCCGTGGGGGCCGGCTTTGCTGCTGTTCCGTTTGTAGCATCCTGGAATCCCAGTGCCAAAGCCGAAGCAGCCGGTGCTCCGGTTACCGTAAACATCGACAAGCTGGAACCCGGTCAGCAGATCACTGTGGAATGGCGAGGTAAGCCGGTATGGCTGATTCGTCGTACACAGGAAATGATCGATAACCTCGAGGTCATGAACGAGAGAGTGAAGGACCCCGATTCAGCCGAGGCTTCCCAGCAGCCTGCGTACATCAGTGGAGATACCCGCTCCTTGCGCCCGGATCTGGTGGTGCTGGTTGGTATCTGTACCCACCTTGGCTGCGTACCGTCCTATCGCCCGGAAGTTGCGCCAGCGGATCTGGGGGATGAGTGGCTTGGCGGTATGTTCTGCCCCTGTCACGGTTCCCGCTACGATCTCTCCGGTCGTGTGTACAAGAGCCAGCCGGCTCCATCGAACCTCGAGGTACCGCCTTATCGTTATGACAACGATGCGACGGTGACCGTTGGACTTGATCCGGAGACCGCGTGATGCAAAAACTCATTCAGTGGATCGATGCTCGCCTGCCAATCGTAGAAGCCTACGAGAAGCACATGAGCAAGTATTACGCGCCGAAGAACTTCAACATGTGGTATTTCTTCGGCTCTCTCGCCATGCTGGTGCTTGTGAATCAGCTGGTGACGGGTATTTGGCTCACCATGAGCTATAACCCCTCCGCCGAAGGCGCCTTTGCCTCCGTTGAGTACATCATGCGTGACGTTGAGTGGGGCTGGCTGCTGCGCTACCTGCACTCCACCGGTGCCTCGGCCTTCTTCGTCGTGGTTTACCTGCACATGTTCCGCGGCATCATGTACGGCTCCTACCAGAAGCCTCGTGAGCTGATCTGGATCTTCGGGATGCTGATCTACCTGGTGCTGATGGCAGAAGCCTTCATGGGTTACCTGCTGCCTTGGGGGCAGATGTCCTACTGGGGTGCCCAGGTTATCGTAAACCTGTTCGGTGCCATCCCGGTGATTGGTGAAGATCTGTCACTGTGGATTCGTGGTGACTACCTGATTTCCGGCATTACCCTTAACCGCTTCTTCGCCCTGCACGTAGTGGCTCTGCCTATCGTTCTGTTGGGTCTGGTGGTGCTCCACCTGCTGGCGCTGCATGAGGTTGGCTCCAACAACCCGGAAGGCGTGGATATCAAGAAGGTGAAGGATGAGAATGGCATTCCGAAAGACGGCATTCCGTTCCACCCTTACTACACCGTTCACGACCTGTTGGGCGTAGGTGTCTTCCTGTTCATCTTCTGTGCGGTGGTGTTCTTCTTCCCGGAAATGGGCGGTCTGTTCCTTGAGAAGCCGAACTTTGAGCCGGCCAACAGTCTGAAGACACCGGAACATATTGCGCCGGTGTGGTACTTCACGCCGTTCTACGCCATGCTGCGTGCGGTGACCGTTGACCTGTTTGGTCTGTCTGCCAAGTTCTGGGGTGTTGTGGTAATGGGTGCGGCAATTGCCATCCTGTTCGTGCTGCCCTGGCTGGATCGCAGCCCGGTCCGTTCCATCCGTTACAAAGGCCTGCTGAGCAAGATTGCGCTGCTGGTCTTCGTAGTCAGCTTCGTGATCCTGGGCTACCTGGGCATTGTGCCGGCGACGGAAGGACGTACCAAGGCGGCGCAGATCCTGACCACGCTGTACTTCCTCTACTTTATTCTCATGCCGTTCTATACGCGTATGGAAAAAACCAAGCCAGTTCCAGAGAGGGTGTCAGGATAATGAGAAAGCTGATTGTTGGTCTTTTCATGATTCTCCTGCCGACCCTGGGGTTGGCAGCCGGTGTGGCGGTTCCGCTGGACAGCATGGAGCCGGATCATACCAACAAGGAGTCGCTGCAACGTGGTGCCGCAACGTTCGCCAACTACTGCATGGGGTGTCACTCCCTGGAGTACGCCCGCTACAAGCGGGTGGCGGATGATATCGGCGTACCGGTTGAGCTCTACGAGGAAAACCTGATTTTCAACGGCGCCAAGGTTGGTGAGCTGATGAAAATCTCCATGAACAAGGACATGGCCGGTAGCTGGTTTGGTAACCCGCCGCCTGACCTGACGCTGGAATCCCGCCTGCGTGGAGAAGACTGGATCTACTCCTACCTGCGCGGCTTCTACAAGGATGAGAGCCGTCCCCTGGGCGTCAACAACGTGGTCTTTGACAACGTTGGTATGCCCCATGTCCTGGTGGATCTGCAAGGGCTGTGCGCCGTCAAGCCGGCCATCGGTCACAAGAGCAGCGTTGATCCGCTCAGTGGTAACATTCGCAATGCTGATGTGTGCACCGAATGGGCCCTGGAAGGCAGCATGACGTCAGCGGAGTTCGACCGCGCCATGTACGACCTGACCAACTTCCTGTCTTACATGGGAGACCCGGTCATGGTTGAGCGTGAGCGTCTGGGTATGTTTGCGCTGATCTTCATTGTCATCTTTACCCTGGTCGCCTGGTTGCTCAACCGCGAGTACTGGAAAGACGTGCACTGAGAAATCGGGTATAATTCGACCACCTGAAATTTCCAGCGGGCCGGGAAGGCCCGCTGGATTTCTGCGTTTCTGGATCCAATCCGTTTTTATATACGTGAGGTAGCTCTATGGGCGTTGTGACCAAGCGGTCATCAATGACGTTTTTCTCCGATCCGGCCAGTCATTACAGCCACCGGGTTCGCATCGTTTTGGCGGAAAAGGGCGTGACTGTCGATATCGTGGACGTTGATCCGGACAATCCTCCCGAGGAGCTGTCCGACACCAATCCCTACAACGCCCTGCCGACCCTGGTAGACCGTGATCTGGTGCTCTATGAGCCCAACATCATGATGGAATACCTGGATGAGCGTTTTCCTCATCCGCCGTTGCTCCCGGTATACCCGGTTGCTCGTGCCAACAGCCGGCTGATGATTCACCGTATCCAGAAGGACTGGTGTGGCCTGGTGGATCAGATCCTGGCCCAGCCAACCGGCAAGGCGGCGGATGCGGCCCGCAAGGAACTGCGTGAAAGCTTGCTGTCTACCGCGCCGCTGTTCAACGAGATGCCGTTCTTCCTGTCCGAAGAATTCACCATTGTTGATTGCTGCATCGCGCCGATTCTGTGGCGTCTGCCGGCATTGGGCATTGAGCTGAATGACAAGCAGGCGAAGCCGATCCAGAAGTACATGGAGCGGATCTTCAGCCGTGAGGCCTTCAAGGCCAGCCTGTCAGATCTGGAAGAAGACATTCGTAACTGATTGTCCGCCTGCGGGCAGGATAACGGGGGGAACGCGTGACCGAGAGCACGGTAAAGATGATGTCCAGCCGGCCTTACCTGGTAAGGGCGTTCAATGAGTGGATTCTGGACAACCAGTGTACGCCTTACATCGTCGTAGATGCGGGTGTCCAGGGCGTTCAGGTGCCTACCGAGCATGTGGCCAATGGCCAGATCGTTCTGAATATCAGTCCTGGCGCAGTGCGTGGCCTGGTGGTAGGGAACGCCGCGCTGGAGTTCAGTGCCCGCTTTGGCGGAGTGCCGATGCAGGTCTTTATTCCGTTGCAGGCGGTGATGGCGATCTACGCCAAGGAAAACGGTGAAGGCATGGTGTTCGGCAGTGAGCCGGGCACGCCTGATCCCGACGGTCCCCGGGAATCGTCGTCCAAGTCATCGTCTGGTTCCCAGCAGGGCGAGCGGCCCAGTGGTCGTCCCACCCTGAAAGTGGTGAAGTAGATCCAGCGGTGCCTGCGATATTAGCGGCAGGGCTGCGGCCCTGACTGCACCGACAAAAAAGCCAGCGCTCTTGGAGTCGCTGGCTTTTTTGTGTCTGTCTGATGCTCAGGCGCCAAACAGTTTATGGTCAATCAGGGCGCAGAGGGCGTTGATCACGACCAGCATCAATGGTGAGGCTTCGCTCGGTGCCAGGTTATGAAGGGTGATCTCGTGATCCTCCGGGTGCAGCAGCGAGGTGATGTCGGTTTTCTCCTTAGCGCTGAGTACAACCACCCGCATATCGCGGTCATGGGCAGCCTGAATGGCCTGGATCAGATTGGCCTTGTGACCATCATCCACGATGACCAGCAGCAGGTCGTGGGGCTTACCAACGGCGCGTACCTGGCGGGAAAACGTGTCATTGAAGCGGTTATCCCGACAGATGGCGGAATAGGTTGTGGCGTCTGCTCCCAGGTTGATCGCCGGTAGCGCTGGCCGGTCCTGATCAAACCGGTTCAACAGGGCGGTGCAGAAGTACTGCGCCAGAATGTTGGCATTGCCGTTGGCGCAGGCAATGACTTTGCCGTCGGCGAGCAACGTCTGCACCACGGCATCCGCCGACTGGCTGATGCCCTCGCCGGTAGCGCTGGCGGCCTGTGCGGTATGTTCCATATGGCTGGCGAACCAGCCGTTGATTAGGCTGAAATCATCACTCATGTGCTGCCCTGAATTGCATTTCTGATCCAATCGATTCGAAATTGGTTGTGGCCATCCGGCTCGATGGCGATCACATCGATACGGACATCGGCCTGCCATAGCTGGTTGCGGTGAAGATAGAATTCCACCGCACGGAGTAGCCTGCGTTGCTTGCCTGGGTCGACCGACTCGGCGGCATTGCCCAGGCTGGTTTCGCCGCGGTAGCGGACTTCAAAGAACACCAGAGTGCCCTGATCGCGGCCAATCAGGTCGATCTCGCCGCCGCGGTTATAGACATTCCGCTCCTGGATGCGCACGCCCTGACGTTTCAGGTAGCGAAGCGCCAGCCGTTCGGCCCGGTCGCCGATCTGTTTTTTCTCGTTCATGCCGTCCCTGGCTGGTTATGCGCCTGATGTCCCCCCCCTGGCGAAGTCGCAGAGCTTTCTGCGACGCCAGGGTGGAGCACCGGCGGTCAGTTTATCGGCTCTGCGTCCTGCTTCGCCTCGTTCTCTTCATGTTCTTCGTCTTCGCCGGCGTCTGTGGCCAGCACCGGTTGTCCCTGCCGGAACTGCGCCCACAGTTGCTGGCGGTGTACCCGCCCCTGGCGATCCATGGACAGCTGTCCGGTCTGGCCCGCCAGGGAGGCATCCGCCATCTGTTTCAGCAGCGGCAGGCGGTTGGTCAACTGGTAACTGTCTGCTCCCATGGCGAACAGTCGACCGAGCTGGCCGCCGAGGTTGCTGAATGCCGCCTGCGTGGCGTTGCGGAACGGGTTGTCCGGAGCCAGAACCCAGGGCAGATCGGTGAGCTGAATGGCGTTCAGGTCGCGGTCCCGGGAGGGATCGGGGTTGCCTTCATACACAATCGAAGGCGCATAGACCGGCAGGTCGCCGGCGTAGTAGAACGCAAACATGGGTTTGAACTGGCGGGCGATCATCGGTTGAGCGACCAGGACGATGGCTTCGGCGTCCTGACGGCGGCGCGGTTCGAACTCGATGTTGCGACCAATGGTGCGTTCAACGTCGATGGCCCGCTCACGCGACACGGAGATGCCCAGCAGATTGGCGGTCAGCTCGCGCAGGTTGTCGCTGTCGGCGTAATGCACCACGTCCAGCACCGCGCCTTCGTCTTCACTGAGTGCCTGTTGCAGTGCCTGCTCAAAACGGCTGCCCCAGTCACCCTGAGGCACCAGTACCAAAGCACGGCCAAGGCCATCCTGTTTCAGGCGGTCGGCGATCTGACGCGCCTCGTCTTCGGCGGCGAGTCCGAACTGGTAGAGGTCCTCGGGTGCCTGCAGGCTGTCGGGCAGGTAGTTCAGCGCCAGGACCGGCACCGGGAACGGCGCCAGTCGGCTGAGTTCGGTGAGCAGTTCCTTGCGCAGGGGGCCGACAATCAGGTCTGGCTCGGCCTCCTTCAGTGCTGTCAGCAGGCCCTTTGCGTCCAGATCGTGAGTGTCGATCACCCGAATATCACTGTCGGCGTCACCCCGGTGCTCATCCAGATAGAAGGCTGAGAGAAAACCGTCCCGAATGGCCTGGCCGGCATTGGCGTAGGTACCGGACAGCGGCAGCGCGAGGGCGATTCGTTCTGGTCGCTGTTGTGCCAGCGAGGCGATCAGGCGAAGTTCGTCTGGCAGGTTGGCAGCGGCCGGATGGCCGGTCCAGTTGTATTGCCAGTCCCGGATACGGCGACCCTGGCGGTCCAGGTTGATGTCGCCGTCGTCGCTGCGAAGCAGCGCGGCGAGCTCAAGCCAGCCCTGGGCGTTGTAGTTGCTGGCCTGCTGGCTGAGGTTGGCCAGGGTCTGGTCCGAAGTCTGTTTCAGGGCGCGCCAGATGCGGTTATGCCAGGGGATGGTGTTATCGACCAGCCCGCTGTCGACCAGCGCCATCAACGTTAGCGCGGCATCGGCGGGGCGGTCGAGCTGGCGATAAAGCGACGCCTGCAGTGACGCGGCGCGAACGGCCTCGTCATCGGCATACTGGCTGAACGCATCCCGGGCGCGACTGACCACCAGCTGCCGGGCCCAGCCCTGGTCTGTAAGCGCTTCGGCGCTGACCATGGACAGCAGGTCGAGTTCCGGCTGCAGCGCTGGCAGTGGCGTGGCAAGCGCATCGCTGCGGAGTATCCGCCGGGCCGACCGGTGATCGCCCTGCTGCTGGAAGGCGCGGGCGCTGCGCAGCAGGTATTGCTGGGCAAGTTGTTGATCGCTTTCCTCGGCAGCCAGGCTGACCGCCTCAGCGGCCGAACTGGGGCTGTGAGTTCGCAGGTTGATGGAGCTGCAACCTGCTACCAAGGCGGTGGCTAGCACGGTGGCTAGAATGGGCGATGTCAACTGGTGTCTTTTCATGTCCGGCTCGCGCAACTCCTGGCGTATCGCTTGTGACGCCGCCCAAAGGGCGGCATCATGCAGTGTTCCATTATAGGGGAGTGGATCGGCGCTCCCCGGGCGGGCACTTGGCCTGCCATGGGTGTTTTCCGGAGAGGTCCGTCTCCCAGGCGGCCAAGTTTATCAGGTCCCAGTTGATTTCACATGAGTTGGCGGTCATCGGGGCTGCAGCAGGAGTGTTCAGGCGTGAGTGAGCGACAGGCAGAGCGGGGAGGGCAATCCCGGGCGGGAGTGCTGTACATCGTGGCGACACCGATTGGTAATCTCGATGATCTCTCAACAAGAGCCGCCAAGGTGTTGTCACAAGTGGATTTTGTGGCGGCTGAGGATACCCGCCACAGTGGCCGGCTGCTGCAGCACCTGGGGCTGAGCAAGCCGATGGTCGCGCTCCATGACCACAACGAGCGGGATCGCGCGGGTGGACTTATTGATCGGCTCCAGGCCGGGGAGTCAGCGGCCCTGGTGTCAGACGCCGGAACCCCGCTGATTTCCGATCCGGGATACGTGTTGGTACGTCAAGCTCGCGAGCTGGGCGTGCAGGTGGTGCCGTTGCCGGGCCCTTGCGCTCTGGTGGTGGCGTTGAGTGCCGCTGGTCTCCCCACCGATCGCTTTACCTTTGCCGGCTTTCTGCCTGCCAAGTCCGGTGCGCGTCGCACGGCGCTGGAAGCATGGCAGCGGGAGACGGCCACCATGGTGTTCTATGAATCGCCGCACCGGATTGCCGATACCGTTGCCGACATGGCGTTGGTGTTTGGCGAAGACCGGGAAATGGCCATCGCCCGCGAGCTGACTAAAACCTATGAGTCGTTTTACCACGGTACCGCCGGACAGTTGCTGGAGGTACTGCGGGAGGACGCCAATGCCCGCCGTGGCGAGTTTGTGGTGATGGTTCGGGGGGCGCGGGATGTCGAGCCGGGTGGCGATCTTGATGTGGATCGGCTGCTGGCGCTGTTGTTGCCTGAATTGCCGGTAAAAAAAGCCGCGAAGATCGTGGCGGAGGTCTCCGGGGTGTCTCGCAATGAGCTCTACCAGCGGGCTCTGGCGTTACGGCAGGAGCGGTAATGCTTGCGCCTGGGCGGTCGCGGGGGTATGGTCTCGCCTGAGTTCGCCAGACAGTCGCCGCCAGTTCGCTGGGGGAGGAAAGTCCGGGCTCCATAGGGCAAGGTGCCAGGTAACGCCTGGGCGGCGCGAGTCGACGGAAAGTGCAACAGAAAGTATACCGCCTAAGCGCCTCAGGGCGCCGGTAAGGTTGAAATGGTGCGGTAAGAGCGCACCGCGTGACTGGCAACAGTTCACGGCGATGGTAAACCCCACCTGGAGCAAGACCAAATAGGAATCCAACGGCGTGGCCCGCGCTGGATTCGGGTAGGTTGCTTGAGGCCTGTGGCGACGCAGGCCCTAGATGAATGACTGTCCACGACAGAACCCGGCTTATCGGCGAACTCGCAATTAACCATCAGAGGCACCCAGCGTAACCCGCAGTATGTGATTCCCGTAGGTCTCCCGACGCCTTCCTAATAGCCAAATATTCTTAAACTTACACCGATTCCTGCGGTTTCAATTGCAGGTAATTGATTTGGTTGTCTTTCTTATCTTTAATCTCGCCCGTTTTCTCCTCGAAAGCTCGTAACTCCTTGTCATTAAAGAAAGTTTTGTGACCGTGTCGTTCCTGGTGGCGCTTGCATTGTGTTTGGCGTGTTTCTATAGTGTGCAAAAGTGGGAAAAAGTGGTTGGAAGTGGTTTTTAGTGGGTTTATGAGTCGGGATGTGGTGTTTTGGTGGTACTGGCTGCGCCCGGGACTCCTGGGGCTTGCGTCTTTATCTGTGACGTCTCAGGGCTCAGAACGATTGACCGGTTTCCGCCACCCACCCCGTATGTGCCCTCAAGCGCTGGCAAGCAATGATGAGCAATTTTCTCGGCAGTCATGCCATCAATATGGATGCGAAGGGTCGCATGGCGATCCCCGCAAAGCTGCGTGAGGAACTCGCACAGCTTTGTGATGGCCGCATTGTATTGACTGCCAGCGCGACCGGCGACCGCTGCCTGATGGTCTACCCGGAGCCGGAGTGGGCCGCCGTCGAAGAACAGATCAATGCGCTTCCCAGCATGAAGAAGGCCGTTCGGCGACTCCAGCGCACCGTGTTGGGGTATGCCACCCGTCTGCAACTGGATTCGGCCGGCCGCGTCCTGGTGCCGCCGACGCTGCGGGATTACGCCAAGCTCGACAAGAAACTGATGCTGGTGGGCCAGGGCAAAAAACTGGAGCTTTGGAGTGAAGAGCATTGGTTCGATTGGCTTGATGAAGCCGCTGATGATGACGAGATGCCTCCCGAGATGGAGGCTCTGGACCTATGACTAGCCGGCCGACAGAGCGCGCGGACGGTCAACAGCTACACCGTTCCGTGCTTCTGGACACGGCGGTTGACCTGCTGATCACCAACCCGGAAGGGCGCTACATCGACTGCACGTTCGGGCGAGGCGGTCACAGCCGGCTATTGCTGGCGCGCCTGGGGGCTCAGGCCCAGCTTCTGGGGATCGACAAGGACCCGGAAGCCATCGGCTTTGCTGAAACGCTGGCGACTGAGGATGCCCGTTTCCGGCATTTTCACGGCTCTTTCGCAGAGCTGGTATCAGCCATGGATGAGCAGTCCTGGTCAGCGGTGGATGGGGTGCTGATGGATCTGGGAGTGTCATCGCCGCAGCTGGACGATGCCGCTCGCGGCTTCAGCTTCTTACGGGACGGTCCTCTGGATATGCGCATGGACACCACCCGTGGTCCCAGTGCCGCGGACTGGCTGGCGTCGGCCGAAGAGAAAGAAATTGCCGATGTGATCTGGCGTTATGGCGAAGAGCGTTTCTCTCGCCGTATTGCCCGGGCAGTGATCAACCAGCGCCAGGAGGAGCCTCTGCAGACCACTCGGGCATTGGCGGAGCTGGTGAGTACTGCAGTGCCAAAAAAAGAGAAGCACAAACATCCGGCCACCCGAACCTTTCAGGCCATCCGGATCTTTATCAACCGGGAGCTGGAGGATCTGGAGCAGGGGTTGGACGCGGCGGTATCGAAACTGGCCCCCGGTGGACGTCTGGTGGTGATCAGTTTCCACTCTCTTGAGGATCGCATCGTCAAGCGCTTCATGAGGGATCTGGCCCGTGGTCCGCAGTTGCCCAAAGGGCTGCCGGTGATGGCCAGCGAAGAACAGTCTGCCTACCGGTTGGTGGGTAAGGCGATGAAGGCAGAAGTGGACGAGGTCAGTGACAACGTGCGGGCCCGTAGCGCAGTGATGCGGGTGTTGGAAAAGCGCAGCGATATGGCGGAGAACGCCGGGGAAGGAGCGTAAAATGGGAGCGGTGACCCTGGAGCGCCCGGTTAAGGCGACCAAGCTGAACCGGGATGCGGTCAAGGCCGGGTTTTCCAGCGCGTATCGGCTGTCGCGGCGGATTTTTATCTCGCTGGCGCAGCGGGATCTGGTGATTACCCTGGGCCTGGTGGCCGTGCTGATCGCATCGGCGTTGGGCGTGGTGGTCAGTGCGCACACCAATCGTGGGCTGTTTAATGAATTATCCACGTTACAGGATCAGCGTGATGCCTACCAGCGGCAGTGGAGTCAGCTGCTGCTGGAGCAGAGCGCGCTGAGTGCCCATGGACGAATTGAGCATTTGGCGGGCGACAGCCTGGGCATGATCGTGCCTGGTAAACAGGACATCGTGCTGGTTCCGCTGGCGTCGCCAGCGGCTGGTGGCAGGTAGTACACACAATGACAGCGATCTGAGCAGGTACGGCTTGTGTCAGCACCACAACAGCAACCGACATGGCGTCAACGACTGACCGCCGGGCTAAGAGCCTGGCGGTTTGGTTCTGTTGTGTCTGTGTTTCTGGTGCTGGTGACGGTGTTGGCCTGGCGACTGGTGGACCTGCACGTGGTTGATCAGGAGTTTCTGCGACAGCAGGGCGACGTCCGCACGATTCGGGTGGAATCGGTAGACGCCCATCGCGGCATGATCACCGATCGTTACGGTGAGCCGCTGGCGGTTAGTACGCCGGTGCAGACTGTTTGGGCCAATCCGTCGGAAATGGACCCGGAAGACCCGCGTTTGGCTGCCGCGGCCCGTCTGCTGGGGGTTCCCGAAGGTGAGTTGCGTGAGCGGTTGCGGCGGTACGCCGAACGTCGCTTCATTTATCTGGAGCGCAAGATGCAACCCAGCGTGGCGCGACAGATTCTGGAATTGGGTATCCCTGGGGTTTATGGGCGCCGTGAGTACCAGCGTTTCTACCCTGCCGGCGAAGTAACTGCTCATGTGGTGGGGTTCACCAACATTGATGAACAGGGTCAGGAGGGGATGGAACTCTCCTACGACGACTGGCTGCGGGGAGAGCCCGGGTCCAAACGGGTGCTCAAGGACAATCGTGGGCGTGTGATCAAGGATCTGTCGCTGATCCGTGACGCCAGCCCGGGTCAGGATCTGGTGCTGAGCCTGGATCTGCGTCTGCAGTATCTGGCGTACCGGGAGCTCAAGGCGGTTGTTACCGCCCATAAGGCGCACGGTGGCACCCTGGTGATGTTGGATGTGAATACCGGGGAGGTGCTGGCAATGGTCAATCAGCATTCCTACAACCCCAACGATCGCAGCCAGCTCAGTTCCGAGCGGTTACGCAACAAGGCGGTGACGGATCTCTTTGAGCCCGGGTCACCGATGAAGGCCATTACCATGGCCGCCGCCCTGGAATCCGGGCGCTACAAGGTTTCCAGCACCATCGACACATCGCCGGGCTATCGGCGATTTGGTCGTTTTACCATTCGCGACGCCCGCAATTATGGCGTTGTCGATATGACCACGGTGATCACCAAGTCCAGCAACGTCGGTATCAGCCGCATTGCCAACGATCTTGGGGGCGATGTGGTGCGGGACCTTTACTTCCGGCTTGGGCTGGGACAGGCCACCGGCATTGGTTTTCCCGGCGAGGCTGTGGGCGTACTGCCGTCGCCCCCGCGCTGGCGCCCCGTGGAGGAAGCCACGTTGTCCTACGGTTATGGTCTGAGCCTCAACGCGCTGCAGCTGGCGCAGGCCTACATGGTGCTGGCCAATGGTGGTACCCGCTATCCGCTCAGTCTGCTGAAACTGGAGCAGCCGCCCCAGGGGGAGCGGGTGCTGTCGGAACGGGTCACTGCCCAGATCCGCGACATGCTGCGGGAGGTGGTTGAGCATGGCACCGGACGGCGTGCGCAGCCAGGGTTCTATTCGGCCGGAGGCAAGACCGGCACGGTTCACCTGGTGGGTAAGCGAGGTTATGAAGACAGCGAGTACAAGGCCGTGTTTGCGGGCATGGCGCCTATCGACAACCCGAGAATTGTAACCGTGGTGGCAGTCGATGCACCTCAGGCGGGTGAATACTACGGCGGTGAAGTGGCCGCACCGGTGTTCTCCCGGGTGATGAGTGATGCATTGCGACTACTGAATGTGAAGCCAGAACTGGAGCTGGGACAGCGTCCTGTCCAGCGCACCGGAGAGCGGGGTTAACGCTATGTGCATCACATCCCTGAGTTCGTTGTTGCACGGTATTGTTGAGGTACCGTCGGTTTTTGATGTCACCATTCATGGCCTGGCGACCGACAGTCGCGAGGTCAAGGCGGGCGATGCGTTCATCGCCGTGGCCGGTGCCCGAACGCCCGCCGATCACTACGTTGCGGTCGCCATCGAGCGGGGCGCAACCGTGGTCCTGCTGGACGTGGATGCGCCGGGTCAGTGCCGGGAGTTTCACGGCGCGTTGCTGGTGCCAGTGCCTC
Source organism: Marinobacter xestospongiae (assembly GCF_023156385.1). Classification (GTDB taxonomy): domain Bacteria; phylum Pseudomonadota; class Gammaproteobacteria; order Pseudomonadales; family Oleiphilaceae; genus Marinobacter; species Marinobacter xestospongiae. The sequence goes on along the minus strand of NZ_JAKZAK010000017.1, from coordinate 106,048 downwards.
AGCTGAGGGCTCGTCTGGGCGCCATTGCTGACCGCTTCTTTGAACATCCGTCCCAGCGTTTGCGACTGATTGGGGTGACCGGAACCAATGGCAAGACCTCGGTCAGCCAGTACATTGCCCAACTGTTGAATGAGACCGGCACTCCCTGTGGCGTGATCGGCACTCTGGGCTACGGCATGCCGGGCCGGTTGCAGACAGCGACCCACACCACCCCGGATGTGGTAACGGTTAACCGTCTGCTGGGACAGATCCTGGCACAGCGGGGCCGGGCGGCGGCCATGGAAGTGTCGTCCCACGCCCTCGATCAGGGCCGCATCGATAACCTGTCCATGACCGGTGCGGTGTTTACCAACCTGACCCGGGATCATCTGGACTACCACGGTTCCATGGGTGCCTATGGCGCCGCCAAGGCAAAACTGTTCCGGCGCGAAGAGCTGCATTTTGCCGTCATCAATTTTGACGATCCCTTCGGTCGTCAGCTTTACGAACAATTGGACGGTCAGTGCGACCGGGTTCGTTACAGCCTGCACGAGGCCCAGACCGAGCTGTGGTTGACCCGGTTCCAGCCGGTGACGGGTGGTTTTGAGGCGTCGGTGGATGGGCAGTGGGGATCGTTTGAGATCTCCGCGCCCCTGCTCGGGGCCTTTAACGCCAGTAACCTGCTGGCGGCCATGGGCGCGGTGTTGAGTCTCGGCGTCCCGGTGATGCGGGTCGCCCAGGCGGTTGAGCGACTGACGCCTCCACCCGGGCGGCTGGAATCGTTTACCGGCGCCAACGGGGTGCAGGTGGTGGTGGACTACGCCCATACTCCGGATGCGCTCGCCAATGCACTGGCGGCCCTGCGTCCCCATGCCCGCAAACGGCTGATCTGCGTGTTTGGCTGTGGCGGCGACCGGGATGCCGGCAAGCGACCGGAAATGGCGCGGGAAGCCGAAGCGGCCGCCGATGGCGTGATCGTGACCGATGACAACCCCCGTAGTGAAGCGCCAGAGGCGATAGTCGCCGATATCCTGGCCGGCTTTGCCCAGCCGGATCGGGTGGCGGTGGTGCACGATCGTGCGGCCGCCATTCGCCAGGCCGTCGCCCTTGCTGAGTCGGGCGACGTGGTGCTGGTGGCGGGTAAGGGGCACGAAGCCTGGCAGGAAACCGCTGGGCAGCGGCTGCCGTTCAGCGATGTCGAGCAGGTGCGCCATGCCCTGTCGCTGAATGGAGGTGTGGCGTGATCCGCCCATGCTCATTGGCCGAGATCGCGTCCTGGCTGGGCGCCGATACGGTGTCTGGGCCAGACGTTGGCGGAGTCTCCACCGACACCCGTCAGTTGCGCCCGGGCGATCTGTTTGTTGCCCTGAGAGGCGAGCGTTTTGACGGTCACCGGTTCCTGGCGACCGCAAAAGCCGCGGGCGCGGTGGCTGCGGTGGTGGATACGCTGGACGATGCGGTGGATCTGCCGCAACTGATTGTGCCGGACACGCTGGCCGCGCTTGCTCGTCTCGGCCAGGAAAACCGGCGGGGCTGTCAGGCGACGTGCGTTGCGGTCACCGGCAGCAGCGGCAAAACCACCGTCAAGGAGATGCTGGCCAGCATTCTTGGCGGCGTGGCGTCGACACTGGCAACGGCCGGTAATCTCAACAACCACATCGGGGTGCCGCTGACCCTGCTGCGGCTGGCGCCGGAACACCGTTACGCGGTCATCGAGCACGGCGCCAGCGGCGTCGGTGAGATCGCCCAGACCATTCAACTGACCCGGCCCCGGGTGGGCATCATCACCAACGCCGGCGAGTCCCACCTGGAAGGTTTTGGCAGCTACGACAACATCGTGGTGGCCAAAGGTGAGCTGATTGATGGCGTGGTCGACGACGGTGTGGTGGTGCTGAACCGTGATGATGCCGCCTTTTCCCGGTGGCAGCGTCGGGCGGGGGATCGTCGTGTGCTGTCGGTCAGCCTGGCAGATGATGCCGCAGCGGCGTTTGTCGCCAGAGATCTGACGTCGGGGCCGGAAGGCCAGCGCTTCCGGATACAGGGACCGGATGGCTGGCAGGCGACGATTGAGTTGGCGTTGGCCGGTGAGCACAACGTAATGAACGCTCTGCTGGCGGCTGCGGCCTGTTACGCGCTGGGGCTGGCTCCGGAGCAGGTCGAGCAGGGCCTGGCGGCGATGGTGCCGGTGCGCGGGCGCTTGAGCCCGACCCGGCTGAACGCCGCGCTGACGCTGATTGATGACAGCTACAACGCCAATCCGTCGTCCACCAAAGCGGCACTGAAGGTGCTGGCCGGTTACGACGGAGTACGGATCGCGGTGCTTGGCACCATGGCTGAGCTGGGTCCGGACAGTCGTCGGCTGCATCGGGATGTGGGTGCCTTTGCCCGCGAGCTGGGTATCGAGCAGCTGCTGGCTGTCGGGCCTGGCTGTGAGGGTTATGGCGACGGATTTGGACAATCGACGCAGGTATTCGACAGCCATGACAAGGCTGTCGAATACCTGCTGGGCCAGGGTGGACAACCGGTTACCGTGTTGCTCAAAGGCTCTCGGAGTTCCGCCATGGAACGTGTGGCGGAGGGGTTAAAAAACAAGGTGACAGATTCATGCTGCTCTGGCTGACAGAGATTCTATCGCAATACTTTTCCGCGCTGACGGTCTTTCAGTACCTGACGCTGCGCGGCATTTTCGGGATTTTGACGGCGTTGCTGATTTCGCTGTTCATTGGCCCGTACATGATTCGCAAACTGAGCCAGTACCAGATTGGCCAGGCGGTTCGGGATGACGGTCCACAGACCCATCTCAGCAAGGCCGGCACGCCCACCATGGGGGGCGCGCTGATTCTGGTGGCGATTGCCATCAGTACCCTGTTGTGGGCCGACCTGAGCAACCGTTATGTCTGGATCACCCTGCTGGTGACACTGGCTTTCGGTGCCATTGGCTGGGTGGATGACTACCGCAAGGTGGTGGAGCGCAATCCCCGCGGGCTGCCCGCCCGCTGGAAGTACTTCTGGCAGTCAGTGATTGGCGCCTCGGCTGCGGTGGCCCTGTTCTACAGCGCCAACCTGCCACAGGAAACGTCGCTGTTTGTGCCGTTCTTCAAGAACGTGTCGCTGACTCTGGGACCGGTGTTTTTCATTCTGCTGACCTACTTCGTCATTGTCGGCAGCAGTAACGCGGTCAACCTCACCGACGGTCTCGATGGTCTGGCGATCATGCCCACGGTGATGGTGGCGGCGGCGCTGGGTATCTTTGCCTACCTGTCCGGCCATGCCCAGTTCGCCAACTATCTGCTGATTCCCCATCTGCCGGGGACCGGCGAGCTGATCGTATTCTGTGGTGCCCTGGTGGGGGCCGGTTTGGGATTCCTGTGGTTCAACACCTATCCGGCCCAGGTCTTCATGGGGGACGTTGGCGCCCTCGCACTGGGTGCGGCGCTGGGGGTTGTGGCGGTGATTGTGCGCCAGGAGATCGTGCTGTTCATCATGGGCGGGGTGTTCGTGATGGAAACCGTGTCGGTGATCCTGCAGGTGGCGTCGTTCCGCCTGACCGGACGCCGCATTTTCCGGATGGCGCCGTTGCATCACCACTTTGAACTGAAGGGCTGGCCGGAGCCGCGGGTGATTGTGCGGTTCTGGGTGATTACGGTGGTGCTGGTTCTGGTGGGACTGGCCACGTTGAAGATTCGTTAAGGGCAAAGGCCACAACCTTGTGGGTTTCACACTGAGTAATTGCGGAAGGTTATGACAGTCATCGCATCGGATCGTCGAACACTGGTGGTAGGGCTCGGTAAGACCGGGCTTTCCTGCGTTCGTCACCTGCGTCAGCAGGGGCGGGACGTCGCCGTGGCCGACAGTCGTCAGGCGCCCCCGGGGCTGGCGGAACTCCAGGCCGAATGGCCCGAGGTGCCGGTGTTTCTGGGGGGCTTCGATGCAGAGTTGTTTGCGGGGTTCAATGAGCTGGTGGTCAGCCCGGGCGTGGCGGTGGCTGAGCCGGCGATTCGCCGGGCAGCGGAGCAGGGCGCCCGTATCCGCGGCGACATCGACCTGTTCAGCGAAGCCGCCGAGGCACCGATCGTGGCGATCACCGGTTCCAACGGCAAGACCACCGTGACCACCCTGGTGGGCGAGATGGCCCGGGATGCCGGTATGAATGTGGCGGTGGGCGGCAATATTGGTACGCCTGCGCTGGAGCTGCTGGACCCGGCGGTTGAGCTTTACGTCCTGGAGCTGTCGAGTTTCCAGCTGGAGACCACGGACGCCCTCAATGCTCTGGCCGCGACGGTGCTCAATGTCAGTGACGATCACATGGACCGTTACGACTCCAAGATGGCCTACTTCCAGGCCAAGCAGCGAATCTACCGGGGCTGCCAGCACGCCGTGGTCAATCTGGACGACGCCCTGAGTACCCCCATGGCCCGGGATGGCGTGCGCTTCCTGTGCTACGGCTTCCATCGGGTAAACCCGGACACCTTCAGCACCCGGGACGACGACGAAGGCACCTGGATCACGTTTGGTTTCGACAATCTGTTGCTGGCGGAATCGCTGGCCCTGATCGGGCGTCATAACATCAGCAACGTGATGGCGGCGCTGGCGCTGGGACAAGCGGCCGGCCTGCCCATGGCTTCCATGGTCGCGACGGCCCAACGCTTTCACGGCTTGCCCCACCGTTGCGAGTTTGTTCGCCGCTGGCACGAGGTGGACTTCATCAATGATTCCAAGGGCACCAATGTGGGAGCCACTGTCGCCGCCATTGAGAGTCTGGCGCCGGCTTCCGGCAAGCTGGTGCTGATCGCCGGCGGGGATGGCAAAGGCGCAGACTTCGCGCCCCTGGCCGAACCGGTCAGCCGTCACGTTCGCGCCCTGGTGCTGATCGGGACCGATGCCGACCGTATTGCTGACGCCGTCGGTGCCGGCACCGAGGTGCTTCGGGCACACTCCATGGCGGATGCGGTGGCCCAGGCGGCGGCGCATGCCAGTGCCGGTGATCGGGTACTGCTGTCACCGGCCTGCGCCAGTTTCGACATGTTCGAAGGCTACCAGGCCCGTGGTGAATCGTTCCGGCAGCAGGTGGAGGCGTTGGCATGACTGCGATTCCGACCCTTGCCATGCCTGTTGCTCCCGCTCGTGAATGGCGGCCATTGCCGTGGCTGCTACTGAGCGCCGGCGCGCTGTTGGTACTGGGGATCATCATGATTTCCTCCGCCTCCATGGACATGGCGGCGGAGACGGTGGGTAACGGCTACCACTACGTGGTGCGGCAACTGATCTTTGCCGGCATCGGCTGTGTGGTGGCGCTACTGGCCGCCAACGTTCCGATGTCGTGGTGGGAGCGCAGTGGCTGGCTGCTGCTGGGGGTTGGCCTGCTGGTGCTGGTGCTGGTGCTGACCCCGCTGGGGCGTACAGTGAACGGGTCGACGCGGTGGATTCCGTTTGGTCTGTTCAATGTCCAGGTGTCTGAAATCGCCAAGGTGTGTCTGATCGCCTACCTGGCCGGCTACATGGTGCGTCGTCGGGACGAGCTGGTGAACACTTGGTCTGGCTTTATCAAGCCCATGGGAGTGCTTGCACTGGCGTCGGTGCTGCTGGTGATCGAGCCGGACTTTGGCGCCACGGTTGTACTGATGAGTGCGGCCCTGGGAATGATTTTTCTCAGTGGCGTGAAGCTGACCCGGTTCCTGCCACTGATTACCGGCTGCGTGGCCATTGGTGTGGCACTGGTGGTCACTCAGCCTTACCGGCTCAAGCGGGTGGTGAGTTACCTCGATCCCTGGAAGGACCAGTTCGATACCGGTTACCAATTGACCCAGTCGCTGATCGCCTTTGGTCGTGGCGACTGGGCCGGTGTTGGGTTGGGCAACTCGGTACAGAAACTGTTCTTCCTGCCCGAGGCCCACACAGACTTTATTTTTGCGATCACGGCCGAGGAGTTTGGTCTGATCGGTTCTCTGCTGGTGCTGGCGCTGATGTCTGTGCTGGTGCTTTCCGGCTTCGCCATTGCCCGCCGGGCAGAAACCTCGGACATGCCGTTTGCCGCCAGCTTTGCCTATGGCATCACCCTGCTGATCGGCCTGCAGGCGGTGATCAACATGGGCGTGAGTACCGGGCTCTTGCCCACCAAAGGGCTGACCCTGCCACTGATGAGCTACGGCGGCTCCAGTCTGCTGGTGACCTGCGCCTGCATCGGCATCCTGGCGCGGGTGGAGATGGAACGGAATGACCGGCTGGAACAGGCCGAAAAAGGCGCGCCGTCGCCGGGAGGCGCGAGCTATGACTAGTCGCCGATTTCTGGTGATGGCCGGTGGTACCGGAGGCCATGTGTTCCCGGCCCTGGCAACCGCCCGTCGGCTGCAGGCCCTGGGGCACGAAGTGCACTGGCTGGGGTCCTGCGGTGGCATGGAGGAACGACTGATCGGCGACACCGACATCCCGATGTCACTGATTGCGGTCTCCGGCCTGCGTGGCAAGGGTAAGCTGGCGTTGCTGAAAGCGCCGTTCCGGCTGTTGCGGGCTCTGTTCCAGGCGCTGGCGTTGGTCCGCAGCCTGCGTCCGGACTGTGTCATCGGCATGGGTGGATTTGTCACCGGGCCTGGTGGCCTGGCGGCCTGGCTGACCCGGACGCCGTTGCTGGTGCATGAGCAGAATGCCGTTGCCGGCCTGACCAATCGGATTCTGGCCCGCTTTGCCAAGACCGTAATGGAGGCGTTTCCCGGCAGCTTTGGTTCCGGGGTCGTCACTCGTTGTACCGGTAACCCGGTGCGACAGGATCTGGCGGAGCTGGCTGAGCCGGCAGAGCGCCTGGGAGCACGTCAGGGTCGGCTGCGACTGTTGGTGGTGGGCGGTAGCCTTGGGGCTCAGGCCATCAATCAGCGGGTTCCCGAAGCCTTGGCGCTGATGCCGGACGCTATGCGCCCCGAAGTACGCCACCAGAGTGGTGAGCGTCACCTGGAACTGGCCCAGGCGGCTTACCGCGAGGCTGGTGTGGAGGGGCAGGTTGAGCCCTTCATCAGGGATATGGCGGAAGCCTATGGCTGGGCCGACCTGGTGCTGTGCCGGGCGGGGGCGCTGACCATTTCGGAGCTTTGCATGGCGGGCGTTGGTGCCATCCTGGTGCCATTTCCCCATGCGGTGGACGACCACCAGAGCCGCAATGCCCAGCAGATGGTCCAGGCCAAGGCGGCGATCCTGATGCCGCAGTCCCGGCTAACCGCTGAAGGGCTGGCGGAGGCCCTGACCGAGCTCGGCAGCGACCGGGAACGAATTAATACCATGGCGGCAGCCGCGCACGCGCTGGCCCGCCCCGACGCGACGGAGCGAGTAGTGAATTACTGTCTGGAGGCGGCCAATGCCTGATGCAAACAACCCACCGCTGGTGTACCAGGTGCCTGAGATGCGCCGTATCCGTCATATCCATTTTGTGGGTATCGGTGGCGCTGGCATGAGCGGCATTGCCGAAGTGCTTAAAAACCAGGGCTACGATGTGTCCGGATCGGACATCCGTCGTGGTGCGGTGACCGACCGCCTCAGTGCTTTGGGCGTGCAGGTCTATATTGGCCATGCCGAGGGCAACAGTGCCGATGCGGACGTGGTGGTGGTGTCCTCGGCGGTGGCGGCAGACAACCCGGAAGTGGTGTCGGCCCGTGCCCGTCGGGTCCCCATCGTGCCCCGGGCGGAAATGCTGGCGGAGATCATGCGTTACCGCCACGGTATTGCGGTTGCCGGTACCCATGGCAAGACCACCACCACCAGTCTGATTGCGTCCGTACTGGCTGAGGCCGGCCTCGATCCCACCTTCGTGATCGGCGGTAAGCTCAACAGCGCCGGCACCAATGCCCAGTTGGGGGGCTCCCGCTACCTGGTGGCCGAAGCGGACGAGAGCGATGCCTCGTTCCTGCATCTGACGCCGGTGATCTCGGTGGTGACCAACATTGAAGCGGACCACATGGACACCTACGGCGGTGATGTGGGCAAGCTCAAGCAGACTTTCATCGACTTCCTCCACAATCTGCCGTTCTACGGCGTGGCGGTCATGTGTGTCGACGATGCCTACGTACGGGAAATCATTCCCCGCATTTCCCGGGCCATCATCACTTACGGCATCGACAACCCCGACGCCGACTATCGCGCCGAGAACATTCGCAGCGACGGTCTGCGATCGCGTTTTCTGGTCAAGCGGCCCGGTGGTCGGCCAGACCTTGAGGTGGAACTCAAGATGCCCGGGCGCCACAACGTGCTCAACGCATTGGCGGTGATTGCTGTGGCGACCGACGAAGGCGTTGATGACGACGCCATCTGCCGGGGGCTGGCTGGTTTTGCCGGTGTTGGGCGCCGCTTCCAGGTGTACGGCGATTATCAGACCCACAATGGCACCGTCACCCTGGTGGACGATTACGGTCACCATCCCACCGAGGTGGCGGCCGTGGTCCGTGCGGCCCGAGATGCCTATCCCGACCGGCGGCTGGTGATGCTGTATCAGCCCCATCGCTATAGCCGTACCCGGGATCTCTATGAGGATTTCGTGCGGGTGTTGTCGGACGTTGATGGTCTGCTGCTGATGGACGTGTACGCCGCCGGCGAAGACCCGGTTCCGGGGGCCGATGGCCGTTCGCTGTGCCGCAGCATTCGCCAGCGCGGCCAGGTAGAACCGGTGTTTGTTGAAGATAAACAGGACATTGAGGGGGTGCTGGCAAACACCCTCCAGGACGGCGACCTGCTGATTACCCAGGGCGCCGGCGATATTGGCGGTGTGGCGTCGCGGTTGGCGGCAGCCGGCATTCTGGCAAGTGAGTAACGGACAGTGAGTGATATGACAGTACAGGAATACCGCGTTGACGCAGAGACCCGAGCCGCCCTGGGGCGGGTCGCGGTCTTTATGGGCGGCGATTCGGCCGAGCGGGCGGTGTCCCTGAAAAGTGGTGAAGCGGTGTTGCGGGCGTTGCAGTCCGCCGGTGTGGACGCGTTTGCCGTCGACGTCCGCGGTTGTCTGCTGGAAACCGTGAAGGCCCCCGACTTTGACCGGGTGTTTATCGCTCTTCACGGTCGTGGCGGTGAAGACGGCACTTTGCAGGCGATCCTGTCCCAGGCGGGCATTCCCTACACCGGCAGCGAAGTGATGGCGTCGGCGCTGGCAATGGACAAGCTGCGCACCAAGTACGTGTTTGCCGGTTGTGGCCTGCCAACGCCAGGATTCCGGGTCATGGCGTCGGTCGACGATGCCGATACCGTGGCCCAGGCGCTGACGTTCCCGCTCAGTGTCAAGCCGTCGAGGGAAGGCTCCAGCATCGGCATCCGTAAAGTACGGGACCGGGACGAGCTGGCAGCGGCCTACCTGGCGGCCTGTGAGCACGATTCTCTGGTGCTGGTGGAAGAATGGATCGAGGGGCCGGAGTTCACCGTCAGCGTGCTGCAGGGGCGGGCGCTGCCGGCGATTGGCCTGAGCACCGATCACGAGTTCTACGATTACGACGCCAAGTACCTGGCAGGGGACACCCAGTATCGGATTCCCTGCGGGCTGTCGCCGGAGAGTGAGCTGGCACTCCAGCACCTGGCGGTGGAAGCCTTCCAGGTGGTTGGCTGCCGCACCTGGGGGCGGGTGGACATCATGCAGGACCGCGAGGGTGAGTTCTGGCTGCTGGAAGTGAACACCTCGCCGGGCATGACCGATCACAGCCTGGTGCCCATGGCAGCCCGGGCGGCGGGTATCAGCTTTGAGGAACTGGTGGTGAAAATTCTGCAAGACACGCTGGAGGAACGCGGTGCTTGAACGGGTGCTGGTGCGCGGACGCGCCACACCCCCCGAGCCACCACGGCGGCGGGGGGCAACCTCGCTGGACCCGGAGCCGGATCGGCTGGGCCCGTTGAGGGCGCTGCTGGGGGCGATTCCCTGGTTGCAGGTAGGGCTTGGTACCACCGTCCTGCTGCTGGCGGCGATGGTGCCCTGGGCCACCGGTGAAGTGTTGGCGGCGATGGATCGCAAAATCATGGCCATCGATGTGCGCGGAGAGCTGGTGGGCGAGAACCGCAATGCCCTGGAACGTCACGTAGGAGACTGGATCGGTCGGAGCTATTTCGCCACCGACCTGGCAGAGGTCAAGACCGCGCTGGAACGGCGCCCCTGGGTCGCCTCGGCGGCGGTGCGTCGGGTCTGGCCGGACCGGCTGGTGGTGGACGTGCGCGAGCGCAAGCCGCTGGCGTACTGGAACCATGAACAACTGGTCAGCCGCACCGGCCGACTGTTTGCACCCGCCAACCGGGACGTCGCGGGCCGCCTGCCACTGTTGGCGGGGCCGGATGACCGGGTCCGGGACGTGATTGATATGGCGCGCCATCTGTCCGAGAGCCTGGCGGCAGAAGAGATGGGCTTTGCCGGTCTGGCACTGGAAGAGCGGGGGGCCTGGACCCTGCGGTTGGCAAACGGCATTGAGGTTGCTCTGGGGCGGGATCAGGTAGAGCAGCGTTTCGAGCGCTTCCTGACCGTTTACCGGGACCAGCTGGCACCCAGGGCGGACCAGGTCACACGAGTGGACGCCCGCTACAGCAACGGGGTTGCGGTGCAATGGAAACCGCTGGTTTCAGACTCGGGCAAGAACACATAGACGCATTGGCAAAACCACGTTTTGGTGAATTACATGTCATCGGTTGATACGGAAAATATGATTGTTGGCCTGGATATCGGAACCTCCAAGGTGGTTGCGATTGTGGGCAAGCGCAAGCTGGACGGCACCATCGAAGTCGTGGGCATTGGCTCGCATCCTTCCCGGGGGCTGAAGCGGGGCGTGGTGGTGAATATCGAAACCACCGTCCAGGCGATCCAGCGGGCCATCGAAGAAGCGGAGCTGATGGCGGGCTGCCGTATCCACTCGGTGTATGCCGGGATTGCAGGTAGCCATATCAAGAGCCTGAATTCCCACGGCATTGTGGCGATCCGCGACCGCGAAGTGACCCAGGCGGACATTGACCGGGTGATTGATGCGGCCCAGGCGGTGGCGATACCGGCGGATCAGAAGGTCCTGCACATCCTGCCGCAGGAGTTTGTTATCGACAGCCAGGAAGGCATCAAGGAACCCATGGGCATGTCCGGAGTACGTCTGGAAGCCAAGGTTCATCTGGTTACCTGTGCGGTCAATGCGGCCCAGAATATCGAGAAGTGCGTCCGCCGCTGTGGTCTGGACGCCGACGACATCATCCTGGAGCAGCTGGCGTCCAGCTATGCCGTGCTGACCGAGGATGAGAAGGAACTGGGAGTGTGCGTGGTGGATGTGGGTGGCGGGACCACCGACATTGCGGTGTTCACCGGCGGCGCGATCCGCCACACCGCGGTCATTCCGATTGCCGGCGATCAGGTCACCAACGACATCGCCATGGCCCTGCGGACACCGACCCAGAATGCCGAAGAAATCAAGATCAAGTATGCCTGCGCGCTGACCCAGCTGGCCGGCGCGGATGAGACCATCAAGGTGCCCAGCGTTGGTGACCGGGCACCCCGGGATCTGTCCCGTCAGGCCCTGGCCGAAGTGGTTGAGCCTCGCTATGAGGAGCTGTTCACTCTGGTCCAGTCCGAGTTGCGCCGCTCCGGGTTTGAGGACCTGGTGCCGGCAGGCATCGTGATCACCGGCGGTTCCTCCACCATGGAAGGGGTGGTGGAACTGGCCGAGGAAATCTTCCACATGCCGGTACGACTGGCCTGCCCGCAGGCCGTTGCCGGGATGACGGAAGTGGTCAACAACCCGATCTACGCCACTGGCGTCGGGTTGTTGATCTATGGCTTCCGCCAGATGGATCTGGGAGAGGAGCCCACGGTCAAGCAGGAGGAACAGCCGTCCCTGGTTGAGCGCATGAAAAACTGGTTTACCGGGAATTTCTGACGGGCCAGCGCTGTGCCGGAGGTCATGCCGGCAATACGAAGGTATCTCGAAAAAACAGAGACGAAAAAAATCAGTCGGGAACAGGCTGACAACAGTACGAAGGAGTAGGGGAATGTTTGAACTCGTAGATAATGTCCAGCAAAACGCTGTGATTAAGGTCGTCGGTGTCGGCGGCGGCGGTGGCAATGCCGTTCGCCACATGCTGAACAGCGACATCGAAGGTGTTGAATTCATTTGTGCCAATACCGATGCCCAGGCACTGACCGATATGGACCCCCGTCAGGTGATCCAGCTCGGTGGCAACATCACCAAGGGCCTCGGGGCCGGTGCCAACCCGGAAGTCGGGCGTCAGTCGGCACTGGAAGACCGGGACCGCATTGCCGAGTCCCTCAAGGGCGCCGACATGGTGTTCATTACCGCCGGCATGGGCGGCGGCACCGGTACCGGTGCCGCGCCGATTGTTGCCGACGTTGCCCGTGAGCTGGGCATCCTGACCGTTGCGGTGGTGACCAAGCCGTTCGTGTTCGAGGGTGGCAAGCGCATGAGCGTGGCCGAAGAAGGCCTGAAGGAACTGGAAGAGTGTGTGGACTCCCTGATCACCATCCCCAACGAGAAACTGCTGGCGGTGATGGGCAAGAAAACCAGTCTGCTGGACGCCTTCGCCTCTGCCAACGACGTTCTGCTGGGCGCGGTTCAGGGCATTGCCGACCTGATCACCCGCAACGGTATGATCAACGTCGACTTCGCGGACGTGAAGACGGTGATGTCGGAGATGGGCATGGCGATGATGGGTACGGCGCGCGCCACCGGCGAGAACCGGGCTCAGGAAGCCGCCGAAGCTGCCGTTCGCAGCCCGCTGCTGGAAGACATCAACCTGCAGGGCGCCAAGGGTATCCTGGTCAACATCACCGCGGGTATGGATCTCAACCTGGGCGAATTCTCCGAAGTGGGCGATATCGTTCGGGAATTTGCATCCGATTCGGCCACCGTCGTGGTGGGTACGGTAATCGATCCGGAGATGACCGACGAACTCAAGGTGACCGTGGTGGCAACCGGCCTGGGGGGCGATCGCGAGAAACCCACCAAGGTTGTGGACAATACCCGTTCCCTGGATGGGACAACCGATTACAATCAGCTTGACCGGCCGGCTGTTCTGCGCCGTCGCGCGGTTGCCAATGGCAATGTGGCGATGGAACAGAGCAAGGACAGCGAAGAGCAGAGTGTGGACTATCTCGATATTCCCGCATTCCTGCGTCGTCAGGCGGACTGATAGGGTGCTCACATTGCACCCTGTTTGCCCGTAGAAAAGTCAGTAGGGCCAAGGGTGGCAAGACCCCGCTGGGTTACCATCGCGGGGAGATTGCTGTCTCCGGGTTACCACTGATACCGGGTTTAATCGGGCAGACTGAATGCCTGCCGGTGGCCGCCGGCTGGTTAAATGGTATTCAGTTGCATTCTTTGATATCCTCTGGCCAGTTTTTTGCCCAGAAGATATCGACTTTTTGTTACGGGTATATTTACCGATGATCAAACAACGGACCCTTAAAAACACCATCCGAGCCACCGGCGTTGGCTTGCATTCGGGTGAGAAAGTTTACCTCACGCTGAAGCCCGCTCCGGTGGACTCAGGTATCGTATTCCGACGGGCGGACCTTGATCCGGTCGTCGAAATCCGCGCCTGCGCCGAGAATGTCGGCGAAACCATGCTGTCGACGACGCTGGTAAAGGACGGTGTCCGTGTGGCAACAGTAGAGCACCTGCTGTCCGCCATGGCGGGTCTCGGCATCGACAACTGTTACGTGGAACTGAGCGCGGCGGAAGTGCCGATCATGGACGGCAGTGCCGGTCCTTTTGTGTTCCTGCTGCAGTCTGCCGGTATCGCCGAGCAGGACGCTCCCAAGCGGTTTATCCGCATCAAGCGGGAAGTGTCTATCGAAGAAGGCGACAAGAAAGCCACCTTCCTGCCATTTGACGGCTTCAAGGTCAGCTTCGGCATCGATTTCGACCATCCGGTGTTCAAGGGCCGTGCCCAGACCGCGTCGGTGGATTTCTCCAGCACCTCCTTTGTGAAGGAAGTCAGTCGCGCCCGGACCTTCGGGTTCATGCGTGATATCGAGAAACTGCGGGCGATGAACCTGGCTCTGGGTGGCAGTGTCGACAACGCCATCGTGGTGGACGATTACAAGATCCTCAACGAGGACGGCCTGCGCTACGACGACGAGTTCGTCAAGCACAAGGTACTGGACGCCATTGGCGATCTGTACCTCCTGGGCAACAGCCTGATTGGCGAGTTCCGCGGCGTGAAGTCAGGGCACGACCTGAACAACAAGCTGCTGCGCAAGCTGCGGGCCGAGCAGGACGCCTGGGAAGTGGTGACCTTCGAAGACGAGAGCACCGCGCCAATCTCCTATCTGAAACCAGTCCTGGCCGCCCAGGGTTGAGCCGGGAGGGCTCAATCCTTGGTATGACTGGCGAGCTTTTCGAGAACCTCGCGTAGTTTCCTATCCTTCGTGTGCCCGGCTTCCTCTTTGAGGAGCCGGGCGTTTTCGTTACTGAGAGTCTTGGCGTGACGCACGGTTTCCGCCGCGAAGCGTGCCGGAATCACCTTGACCTTGAACTTCCACACGAACTCCAATACTGACTGTTCCCGCAGTGCCGCCATGATTTCATGTTGCCGGTAGCGCAACTGGGTGGCCACGGTGGCTGACTCTGCGCTGAGTGTCAGTTCGCCATCGAGGTAGCTGACAAAACGAACGCCGTACTGCAGTCGCTCGGGAAGCGCTGCCAAAACCTGGCGTTCGACCTGGTGATGCAGTTCCGCCTTTGACAGCAGACTCCTCAGGATCGGGCCCTGGCGAGTGGCGTTGGGGGTGAGATCCAGGCTGGCTTTTTTCTTCATTGTTCAGGTTTTGCTCGACGGCGTCCGTTACATTTAGTTACACTTCGGCACGTTTATTCAGTAGGTCCTGTATTACACTCGTTTTACATTGAGATGGGCGGGCGTGTCCATGGGGGCCAACTGATTGTTTCAGTCTTGGTTGTGCCGTTTCCCCGTGATGCCTCGCCAATGAGCGCCAGACTGCCTGCAACGGAGTGGCAAGGGGTATCCTGCCCCGGTTTTTGCCACGTACGCCGGCAGTTCCAGTTATCCAGTGGGAAACGCAACCAGCGGAAGGTGCAGCGGTTCCCGTATGAATCCAGAACATGACATGAATATTATCCTGGTCGGCAAGCGTCACGGACAGTCCCGTGTGGTTTCCCTCGGACTGCCAGCCGTCCTGCTGTTGGTGGCCGTCGGGATGTCCCTGCTGGCGCTGGCGGTGTGGGCCGGCTATCAGGCTGGTGGCGGTGCTACCTCAGGGGCCCAGGCGCCGGTGGTGGTAACTTCACCGCTGGTGCGTGAGTGGCAGGGGCGGTTAAGCGAGCAGGATCAGCAGTTGGCGGATCTGCAGCGTCGCACCGCGCAACAGGTAGACGCCCTGACCCTGCGTCTTGGTCAGATGCAGGGGCGGTTGTTGCGCCTGGATGCCATGGGCCAGCGCTTCGTGGAATCCGGCCTGATTGCCAGCGAAGAATTCAATTTTGATCAGCCTGCGGCCGTTGGTGGTCCGGAAGACGCCCTGCCGGGAGAGTCTTTCTCCACGCCGGAGCTGACGGAGATGGTGGCACAGCTGGAGGCCCGAATCGCTGACCGGGAGCAGCAGCTGCGCCTGCTCGACTCGTTGATCTCTCACAAGCAGCTGGAGGACGAGCGCTTCGTGGCAGGTCGTCCGATCACTTGGGGCTGGCTGTCCTCCCGCTATGGCTACCGTTCCGATCCGTTCACCGGTCGTCGCACCTGGCATGGTGGCGTGGACCTTGCCGGCAAGGATGGCAGCGACATCATCGCCGTTGCCGCCGGGGTGGTGACTTACTCCGACAAGCGCAGTGGCTATGGCAATCTGGTTGAAATCGACCATGGTGATGGACTGGTTACCCGCTACGCCCACTGCAAGACCCTGAAGGTCCAGGTGGGTGATATTGTCGAGAAAGGCCAGGTGCTGGCATTGATGGGCAGCACGGGACGTTCCACCGGCCCCCATGTGCACTTTGAAGTGCTGCAGGACGGTAAGAGTCAGAACCCAGAGCATTACATCCAGCGCGCCAGTCGCTGACGGCACGCCAGCGGCCCACACGCTGGCGTGACCGCCTCTCCCCACCGCACTCCCTCCTTGCCGGAACTCCCCCGATGTGCCGGTTTTTGCGTGTCAGTCGCCGTTGCCGTCGGACCTGCCTTTTTTCCTTGTGCGAAATAAGGTTAGAATGCCGGCTCCCTACGTTTAATCAAAGAAGCAGTGGTCTATGTTCACGAAGCTTGCAACGAAGTTGTTTGGCAGTAAAAACGCCCGCGAAATCAAGAGAATGCGCAAGACAGTTACGCGTATCAATGAGCTTGAAGAGCAGTATGGGGCGTTGTCTGACAGCGAGTTGCAGGGTAAGACCGCTGAGTTCCGTCGTCGCCTGGACGAAGGCGAAGCCCTGGAGGCACTGCTGCCCGAGGCCTTTGCCACCGTGCGCGAGGCCAGCCGTCGCAGTATGGGCATGCGTCACTATGACGTTCAGCTGATCGGTGGTATCACCCTGCACGAAGGCCGTATCGCCGAGATGAAGACCGGTGAAGGTAAGACCCTGGTAGCCACCGCGGCGGTATACCTCAACGCTCTGCCAGGCAAAGGCGTGCACGTGGTGACGGTGAACGACTACCTGGCCCGCCGGGATGCAGAGTGGATGGGCAAACTGTACCGGTTCCTCGGCCTGCAGGTCGGGGTGATTGTTGCCGGCCAGTCTCCTGCCGAGAAGCGTGAAGCCTATCAGGCCGACATCACCTACGGCACCAACAACGAGTTCGGCTTTGACTACCTGCGGGACAACATGGCGTTCAGCACCGCGGACAAGGTCCAGCGCGACCTCCACTTTGCCATTGTCGATGAGGTCGACTCGATCCTGATCGATGAGGCCCGTACCCCGCTGATCATCTCCGGTGCCGCCGAAGACAGTTCCAAACTGTACCGCGAGATCAACGAACTGGTCCCCAACCTTGAGCGCGGTGAGGCGCCGGAGGACGGTGAGCCTACCGGTGATTTCACCATCGATGAGAAAAGCCGTCAGGTTGAACTGACCGAGTCCGGTCATGAGAAGGTTGAAGAGCTGCTGCTGCAGCGGGAAATGCTGAAGGAAGGTGAAAACCTGTACTCCGCCACTAACCTGGCGCTGCTGCACCACGTCCATTCGGCTCTGCGCGCCCACCATCTGTTCCAGAAAGACGTCGACTACATTGTCCAGGGTGGCCAGGTGGTCATCGTCGATGAGCACACCGGCCGGACCATGCCGGGTCGTCGCTGGAGTGAGGGGCTGCACCAGGCCATCGAGGCGAAGGAAGGGGTCAACATCCAGGCTGAGAGCCAGACCCTGGCATCCACCACCTTCCAGAACTATTTCCGTCTCTACGACAAACTGGCGGGGATGACCGGTACCGCCGATACCGAAGCCTTCGAATTCCGCCAGATCTATGGTCTCGATGTGGTGGTGATTCCACCCAACAAGACCATCCAGCGGATCGATTACAACGACCTGATCTACCTCACCCAGGAAGAGAAATTCCAGGCCATCATCGATGAGGTCAAGGATGTAACAGCCGAGGGCCGGCCGATCCTGGTTGGTACCGCCTCCATCGAGGCCTCCGAGCTGCTGTCCATGCTGCTGCGCAAGGCTCGCATCGAGCACAAGATCCTCAACGCCAAGCAGCACGAGAGTGAAGCCCAGATCATCGCCCAGGCTGGTCGTCCCGGTGCGGTGACCATTGCCACCAACATGGCCGGTCGGGGTACCGACATAGTGCTGGGGGGCAACTGGGAGTCGGAAGTGGCGGCCCTTGAGAATCCATCTGAAGAGCAGGTCGCGAAGATCAAGGCGGCCTGGAGCGAGCGCCATAATCAGGTGCTGGAAGCCGGCGGTCTGCACATCATCGGTACCGAGCGTCACGAATCCCGCCGTATCGACAACCAGCTGCGGGGCCGGGCCGGTCGTCAGGGCGATCCCGGTTCTTCCCGCTTCTTCCTGTCGCTGGAAGACAACCTGATGCGGATTTTCGCTCCGGAACGGGTGAAGAACCTGATGCAGGCGATGGGCATGAAGAAGGGCGAGGCCATCGAGCACCGGATGGTGACCAACGTCATCGAAAAATCCCAGCGCAAGGTGGAAGGTCGCAACTTCGACATGCGTAAGACCCTGCTGGAGTATGACGACGTAGCCAACGACCAGCGTACGGTGATCTACGACCAGCGTAACGAGGTCATGGCTGCCGAGGATGTTTCCGACATGGTCCACACCATCCGCGAAGATGTGGTGGACAGCCTGGTGAGCGAGTTCATTCCGCCCCAGAGCATGCCGGAGCAGTGGGATGTGGCGGGCCTGGAGGCTCAGCTGCAGCAGGAGATGGCGGCTGAACTGCCGATCCAGCAGTGGCTGGACGAAGACAAGAAACTCCACGAGGAGACCTTGCGTCAGCGTATTCTGGAAGAGATCGTCAAGGTCTACGCCAGCAAGGAAGAGGTGGTGGGCGCCGAGTCCATGCGCAAGTTCGAGAAGCAGGTGTTCCTGCAGGTGCTGGATACGCTGTGGAAAGAGCACCTGTCCAACATGGATCACCTGCGTCGCGGTATCCACCTGCGGGGCTACGCCCAGAAGAATCCGAAGCAGGAATACAAGCGCGAAGCCTTCAACCTGTTTGAGACCATGCTCGACAGCATGAAACGGGATGTTGTCCGCATTCTCTGCCACGTCCGGGTACAGAGCCAGGAAGAGATGGAAGAGATTGAGCGTCGTCGCAAGGCCGAGCTGGAGCGGGAGCTGGCCTCTGCCCGCCTGCGCCATGACGAAGGCAGTGCCACGGCGGCGGCGCAGCAGCCGGAAGGTGAGCGTGGCGGCGACCAGTCCGGCCAGGCGACGCCGGAAACCTTCGTGCGCCAGGAGCGAAAGGTGGGGCGAAACGAGCCCTGTCCCTGCGGGTCTGGCAAGAAGTACAAACAGTGCCATGGCAAAGTGAGCTGATACAGACACAAGCTGGCGTTACTGGACCCGCACCCTGGCATCGCCAGGCTGCGGGTTTTTCGTTTACAGACACCCATCATTACAGGAGAGAGAGCATGGCGGTAGGTCCGGGTACCTTGCCTGAGTTTGCGCCGGTTGGCGGCGTTCGTCTGGGAGTAGCCAGTGCCGGGATCAAGACCCCCGGGCGCCAGGATCTGGTGGTTTTCGAGCTGGCGGAGGGCGCCCGGGTAGCCGGCATCTTCACCCAGAACCGCTTCTGCGCCGCGCCGGTACGGGTTGCCCGCGAACACTTGCAGCTGGGCCAGCCCCGCTATCTGGTGATCAATACCGGCAACGCCAACGCCGGCACCGGAGCCCAGGGCATGGCGGATGCCCGGGCGACCTGTGAGGCGCTGGCCCAGGCTGCCGGTGTGGCGCCCAGCCAGGTGTTGCCGTTTTCCACCGGGGTGATTGGTGAGCCACTGCCACTGCAGCGACTGGTGTCGGCGTTACCGGCCGCGCTGGCCAACCTGGATCAAGGTGCCTGGGCGGAGGCGGCGGCCGGCATCATGACCACCGACACCCGGCCCAAAGGGGCGTCGACACAGGTCACCCTGGGTGATCGGGTGATCACCATCTCCGGGATCAGCAAGGGCGCTGGCATGATTCGCCCCAACATGGCCACCATGCTGGGCTTCATCGCCACTGATGCCGACATCGAGCCCGGCCTGTTGCAGACGCTTGCCAGTGAGTTGGGGGATCAGTCCTTCAATCGCATCACCATCGACAGCGACACTTCCACCAACGACGCCTGCATGCTGGTGGCGACCGGTGCCGCCGGCGGTGACAGCCTGACCGCCGACAGTGCGGAGCTGGGCGTCTTCCGCGAGGCCCTGGCACAGGTGTACCTGGAGCTGGCCCACGCCATTGTCCGTGATGGCGAGGGGGCAACCAAGTTTGTCACCCTGGAGGTGAGTGAGGCGGCCACCCAGGAAGAAGCCCTGGCCGTAGCCTACACCGTGGCCCACTCGCCACTGGTGAAAACCGCGCTGTTCGCCTCCGATCCCAACTGGGGGCGAATTCTCGCCGCGGTTGGCCGGGCCGGAATCGACGATCTGGACCTGGACGCCCTGGAGATCTGGCTGGGGGATGTCTGTCTGGTACGGGACGGCGGCCGGGCTGCGGACTACAGCGAAGCCCGTGGCCAGGCGGTGATGGATCGGGAGGAGATCACCATCCACATCAACCTGCGCCGGGGTGAGGTGTTTGAGCGGGTCTGGACCTGCGATTTCTCCCATGACTACGTCACCATCAACGCTGAGTACCGGACCTGAGCATGAAAGAGGTTCATGTTGCGGTTGCGGTGATCTACCGACAGGGGCGGGTACTGATTGCCCGCCGCCCGGACAGCGTCCACCAGGGTGGGCTGCTGGAGTTTCCCGGTGGCAAGGTGGAGCCTGGTGAGAGCGTCCAGATGGCGCTGGTACGGGAGATTGATGAAGAAACCGGACTCAAGGTGCCGCCGGCGTCCCTGCAGCCGGTGATTGGCATACGCCACGACTATGGTGACAAACGGGTGTTCCTGGATGTCTGGCGCAGCGATGCGGCCGAGGGGGAGGCCCATGGCCGCGAAGGTCAGCCAATCCAGTGGCTGGCACCGGATCAGCTCCGGGATGAGGATTTTCCCGCCGCCAACCGCCCCATCATTCGGGCCCTGCGGTTGCCCTGTCAGCTGGCCATAAGCGGCGGCTTCGACGACGTCGAGCAGGGCGTCGAGCGGCTCCGTCAGCAGCTTCAGCACCAGTCCGGGATGGTGGTGTTGAGGGCGCCCTGGCTTTGCGCCGAGGACTACCAGGCGTTTGCGGCCGCGGCCCAGGAGGTGTGCCGCAAAGCCGGTGTCACGCTGCTGGCACACGGTTCGGCGGGCTGCCTGCAGGGGCTTGCCGTCGATGGCCTGCACCTGCCCTGGCGGGAAGCGGCGGGTCTGGACGAGCGTCCGGTACCGGCGTCTTGCTGGCTTGGCGTATCCTGTCACGATGAGGCGCAACTGGCCCACGCCATCGCGTTGGGTGCCGACTTTGTGACCCTGGCGCCGGTACAGCCGACCCGGACCCATCCGGACGTTGCCGCGATGGGCTGGGCCCGGTTCCAGGCCCTGACGGCCGCGGCGACGGTGCCGGTGTATGCCCTTGGTGGTCTGGGGCCGGACGATGTGAGCCAGGCCCGGGAGGCTGGCGGCCAGGGCATCGCCGGTATTGGCTATTGGTGGCGTTGAGCTGCCGTGAGACTCTTCGAACTGAGGTATTACTGTGACTAAACTGACCCACCTGGATGACCAGGGCCAGGCCCGCATGGTCGATGTGACCGACAAACAGGTCACCGAGCGTGAGGCCTGTGCCGAAGCACTGATCCGCATGGCGCCCGCCACCCTGGCGATGATTGTCGATGGCGAGCACCCCAAGGGCGATGTACTGGCGACCGCACGCATCGCCGGCATCATGGCGGCGAAGAAGACCCACGAACTGATTCCACTGTGTCATGCCCTCAACCTGACCTCGGTCAAAGTGGTGCTGACGCCACAGCCGGAGGTCTCGGCGGTGCATATTGAGGCCCGCTGCAAGCTCGCGGCCCGGACCGGGGTGGAAATGGAGGCGCTGACGGCCGCCAGCGTGGCGGCATTGACCCTCTATGACATGTGTAAGGCGGTAGACCGGGGCATGGTCGTGGAGCAGGTCCGGCTGCTGGAGAAAAAGGGTGGGCGCAGCGGTCACTGGCGCGCCGACGATTGAGGCTGGGCCGGTGAGCCGTTTGACGATGAGCGGTGGCTGCGCGTGAGGCCGCCGTTCTGCTAAAATGCCCGGCTTACCGCATTAACCACGAGGATTTACTGTGGCCGTTCGCTACGTTCAGACCTGCCGGCTTCCCACCCCTTTTGGTGTCTTCGACATGCACGGCTTCGAGGAACCGGACACTGGCAAGGAGCATATTGCCCTGACGTTGGGGGAGCTCGACCGTAGCGAACCAATGCTGGCCCGCACCCATTCCGAATGCCTGACCGGCGACGCCCTCTACAGCATGCGTTGTGACTGCGGCTACCAACTGGAAGAAGCCCTGCGCAGCATCGCCCGGGAAGGTCGGGGCATCCTGCTGTATCTGCGCCAGGAAGGTCGTGGCATCGGGCTGCTGAACAAGATCCGCGCCTATCATCTGCAGGACCAGGGGGCCGACACGGTCGAGGCCAACGAGAAGCTGGGGTTTGCCGCCGACCTGCGGGATTACAGCATGTGTAAGGACATGCTCGACCACCTCGGTATCCGCAGCCTGCGGCTGATGACCAACAACCCCCGCAAGGTTGCCGCGCTGACGTCCTACGGCATCGACATTGCCGAACGGGTTCCCCTCCACGTTGGTCGCAACCCTCACAACGAAGGCTACCTGGCTACCAAGCAGAGTAAGCTGGGACACTGGCTGGAAACCCATCAGGACGACGATCCCGAAGGCTAGTCGGGGTATCGGCGGGGCCGTCGGCCCCGTCGGGAATCTATCTCACCGCCTGCAGGGTTTGGCCCTGGGGCAGGCTGTCGAGGCGCCGTTCGATGGCCTGGCGGATGCCGTCGGCGTCGAGGCCGCATTCGCTGAGCAGCTCGCCGTGTTTGCCGTGATCGACAAAGCGATCCGGTAGGCCCAGTTGCAGCAGGGGCTGAGCCAGGCCCTGTGCCAGCAGGAATTCACCTACCGCACTGCCGGCGCCGCCGGCAATGACGTTCTCCTCCACCGTGACCAGCAGGTCATGGTTCTCTGCCAGTGCCAGCACCAGAGCCTCGTCCAGCGGTTTAACGAAGCGCATGTCCGCCACGGTGGCATCCAGCGCCTCGGCGGCCTGCTCGGCAGCACTCAGGCGGGTGCCGAAATTGAGGATGGCAATGCGCTTGCCTTCCCGCCGCATCCGGCCTTTGCCCAGGGGTAGGGGGGTCAGCGTCTGCTGCATGTCGACGCCGGGGCCGGTGCCCCGGGGGTAGCGCACGGCTGCGGGGCCGTCGTGCATCAGGCCGGTGTGCAACAGCTGGCGGGTTTCGTTCTCGTCCGCCGGCGCCATCACCACCAGGTTGGGAATGCAGCGCAGGTAGCTGAGGTCGAACGCGCCAGCGTGGGTGGGGCCGTCTTCACCGACCAGGCCTGCCCGGTCGATGGCGAACAGCACGTCCAGATCCTGGATGGCGACATCGTGGATCAGCTGATCGTAGGCCCGCTGCAGGAAGGTGGAGTAGATGGCCACCACCGGCTTGGCGCCGTCACAGGCCAGGCCAGCCGCCAGGGTGACCGAGTGCTGTTCGGCAATGGCAACGTCGAAATAGCGGTCCGGAAAACGCTTGGAGAACGCCAGCAGGTCGGACCCTTCACACATTGCGGGGGTGATGCCAACCACCCGGGCATCCTGTTCCGCCGCGTCGCACAGCCACTGGCCAAAGACGTTGGCGTACTTGGGCCGGGGCGCCGGCTGGGCGGGTTTGTCCACCACCTGGGGTTTGCTGGCCGGTGCCGGTTCGATCTTGTTGATGGCGTGGTAGCCCACCGGATCGGCCTCAGCGGGGGCAAAGCCCTTGCCCTTCTTGGTGACCACATGCAGGAACTGGGGGCCTTCTAGGGCGCGGATGTTCTCCAGGGTGTCCACCAGCAGCGGCAGGTCATGGCCATCAATGGGGCCGATGTAGTTGAAGCCCAGCTCCTCAAACAGGGTGCCGGGGGCAATCATGCCCTTGAAGTGCTCTTCGGTCTTGCGGGCCAGCGCCTTCAGCGGTGTGCCTTCCAGCAGTCGTTTGCTGCTGTCGCGAACCTGATTGTAGGTGCGACTGGCCAGCAGCTTGGCGAAGTAGTTGGACAGGCCGCCAACGTTGTGGGAAATCGACATGTCGTTGTCGTTGAGGATCACCAGCATATTGGCCCGCAGGTGGCCGGCGTGGTTGAGCGCCTCGAACGCCATGCCGGCGGTCATTGCGCCATCGCCGATCACCGCGATGCTGCGGCGTCCGGTGTCCTGCATCCGGGCGGCAATCGCCATGCCCAGGGCGGCACTGATGGAGGTGCTGGAGTGGCCGACGCCAAAGGTGTCGTACTCACTCTCGGCGCGCTTGGGAAAGCCCGCGAGACCATCCTTCTGGCGGATCGTGCCCAATTGTTCGCGGCGTCCGGTAAGGATCTTGTGAGGATAGGCCTGGTGGCCCACGTCCCACACCAGGCGGTCGTCCGGGGTGTTGAACACATAGTGCAGGGCTACCGTCAGCTCCAGCACCCCCAGGCCTGCTCCGAAATGGCCGCCGGTCTGGCCGACTGACCACAGCAGGAAGGCGCGCAGTTCCCGCGCCAGCTCGGGCAACTGGGCAGCCGACAGCTCGCGCAGTTGGTCTGGGGTGTCAATCCGGTCCAGCAGCGGCGTGTTGGGGCGCTGCGGGGGGATTTCCTTGAATGTGTATGTATCCTGCATCCGCTTGGGTCTTTTCCGCGTGGTTCTGCTACCGATGGTAGTGCTATGTGGGGGCGATTGATACCGCCGTATTATACGGGATGGCCGCGCCCTGGATCGATGGTATCGATCAGTGGCTGCGGCTCACCACGAAGTCGGCCATGGCCCTCAGCGGGTCGGCTTCTGTGCCGCAGTCTGCCAGAGCGTCCTGGGCCTGGGTCAACAGGTCCCGGAGGTGGGAGCGGGCGCCGTCCACACCCAGCAGGGCGGGGTAGGTGGGCTTGTCCCGGGCAGCGTCTGATCCCTGGGGTTTGCCGATCACCGCGGTGTCGCCCTCGATGTCCAGCAGATCGTCCTGGACCTGAAAGGCCAGCCCCAGGGCGCGGGCATAGCGGCTCAGCGCCGGCAGTCGCTCGCGGGCGTGGTCGCCGGCGGTGAGGGCGCCAATGCGAACGCTGGCTTCGATCAGGGCGCCGGTCTTGTGGCGGTGCATGGTTTCCAGGTCGTCCAGCGACAGTGCCTTGCCGACGGACGCCAGGTCGATCGCCTGACCTCCCACCATGCCGCTCTGGCCACTGGCCCGGGCCAGTTCCGCCACCATCTTGAGGCGGGTGTCAGCATCGAGCTGCGGGGCATTGGCCAGCCATTCGAATGCGGCGGTCTGCAGGGCGTCGCCAGCGAGGATGGCGGTGGCTTCGTCGAACGCAATGTGGACCGTGGGGCGACCGCGCCGCAGGTCGTCGTCGTCCATCGCCGGCAGGTCATCGTGTACCAGCGAGTAGGCGTGGATCGCTTCAATGGCGCAGGCCGGTACCAGCGCTTCCTCAACGCTGTTCCCCACCACCTGGGCGGCGCCCAGGCATAGCGCCGGACGGATGCGTTTGCCTCCCCCCAGCAGGCTATAGGCCATGGCTTCGCGCAAGCGGGCCGGCGCGGCGCTGGCCTGGTCCAGCAGGCGGGTCAGCTCGGCGTCAACGCTCTCCTGGCAGGAACCCAGGAACACCAGGGTATGGTCCGTGTTCTGTTCCATTTAGGCGTTCTCGTCGGGCTTGAACGGTGTCGACTGGAGGCTGCCGTCTTCCAGCTGAACCAGTTGCTCAATGCGCTGTTCTGCGGCTTTCAGGGCCTGTTGGCAGTCCCGGGTGAGCTTGACGCCCTGTTCGAAGGCGCCGAGGGATTGTTCCAGCGACAGTTCCCCCTGTTCCAGGTCTCGGACCAGGCGTTCCAGTTCGTTGAGGGACTTCTCGAAATCGGCAATCGAGGTGGTGCTTGGCTGATCGGCCATGGTGCCGGCTCTCCCATTGCTCAGGCGGTTTTTCGCGGGATTATATCAGAGGTTCCCGCTGCCAGCAGAACTGTCGCCGCTGGTTGGGGTGGCCATCGGGGCGCCAGCTCTGTTCGGTCACCGTCACTTCGCCGTCACGGCGGACCGTGACAATGGTGGTGGCGCGGGTGCCGTAGTGCTCCCCCACGATGAAAGGGGACGACAGAAAGCGCTCGGTAGCCAGGCCAACGCCGGTGTCCGGCAGGGCGTGATCCGGTGCCGGGGTCTGGTCCTGCAATGGTCGGATCAGCCGCTGGTGCAGACCGGAGGTGTCATCCGCCGGTGCCAGCATCAGGGTGGTCATCACCGCCTGGCGTAATCGCAGCAGCTTGGGCCATGGGCTCTGGAGTAGGTGGTTGCTGAGACCGTAGCTGGCCCGGTGTAATTGGCGGCCGGGGTGAGCATCGCGGTTGCTGTAGTACCAACCCTGGTCCAGTCGCCCCCCGGTGCCCAGCACCACCAGGTTGAAGCCGCCGTAGTCGGTGCCGTGCTGTGCCAGGTGGGTGCTGACCGCCTCGGTGCTGGCGAGCGCCTGCAATGGCAGCTCGCCACGGCTCAGCCGGGCCGGCTCCGGCGTGCCCTCCCGGACATTGGTGACCGCCGCCACGCGGCCATTGGCGGTCACTGCCAGCCAGGTGCCGCCGGCCTGCAGGTCGCGACCGGCGAGGATGTTGGGCTCGGGCCACCAGTCCATGGCGGCGGTGGGGCGCTGATGGAACTCGTCCCGGTTGGCTGCCACCACCAGCGGGTAGTCGGGGTGTTGTCCCAAGGCAAAAGCGATCAGGCACATAGGGCGTCCTTTTGTAACGGCCGGCGGGATGCGGAATGTGTTCTCGACAGCGCTTGTGTATCATACCAGCCTTGTTTTTTCAGGCGGGATGATCGACCAATGTCGCTGCTGGTTCTGTTTGCTCTCTATCTCGGCCTGGGCGCCCTGGCCGGCACCCTGGCGGGGCTGTTCGGGATTGGTGGCGGTCTGGTGATCGTGCCGGTGCTGATCTTCAGTTTCGGGCTTCAGGGTGTGACCCCGGATGTGGCCGCGCACCTGGCGGTGGGAACGTCGCTGGCGACCATTGTGTTCACGTCCATCAGTTCGGTGCGTACCCACCACGCCAAGGGAGCGGTTCGCTGGGATCTGTTCCGACCGATGACTGTTGGCATTGTGCTGGGGGCGGTGCTCGGTGCCTGGACAGCTTCACTATTGTCCGGTGCGGCCTTGGAACTGATCATTGGGATCTTTGTCATCCTGGTGGCGCTGAAAATGCTGCTGGAAGTAAACCCCAGTCCCAGTCGTGATGTGCCGGGTGGTACGGGGCTGGGGGCTGCCGGCGCCGGCATTGGCTGGGCCTCGGCGATCTTCGGTATTGGCGGCGGAACCCTGACAGTACCGTTTCTGAGCTGGTGCAATGTGCGTATGCAGCAGGCGGTGGCCACCTCGGCGGCCTGCGGTCTGCCGATTGCGGTTGCCGGTGCGCTCACCAATCTGGCGACCGGCTGGTCCCAGCCCCAGTTGCCTGAGTACAGCGTGGGCTATGTCTATCTGCCGGCACTGCTTGGCATTGTGTTGACCAGCGTGCTGTTCGCCCGGGTTGGCGCCAATCTGGCCCACCGGCTGGATGCCCGCCTGCTGAAGCGGATCTTCGCACTGCTGCTGATCGTGGTGGGCGTGCGCTTCCTGTTTCACTGAGACCTGATCATCGGCCGGCTGTCGTCTGGCCTGACCCATTTATCTGCTGACAATTGAGGTAATCGATGCTTCGTCATCCCCAGTTTGATCCGGTCGCCATCTCTGTGGGGCCCCTGAAAGTGCACTGGTATGGATTGACCTATCTGGTGGGCTTCCTGGTGGGCTGGTGGCTGGGGCGGCTGCGTACCCGTAAGCCCTGGTCTCCCCTCAATGAGGAGCAGATGGGGGATCTGCTGTTCTACATCGCCCTGGGGGTGATTCTCGGCGGCCGGTTCGGCTATGTGGTGTTCTACAACTTTGACCAGTTCCTGGCCGATCCGCTGTGGCTGTTCCGAGTCTGGGAAGGCGGCATGGCATTCCACGGTGGCCTGTTGGGGGTCATGGTGGCCATGTGGTGGTATGCCCGCAAGATTGGACGCACCTTCTTTGAGCTGGCGGACTTCGTGGCGCCGCTGGTGCCGGTGGGTCTGGGGGCCGGCCGCATCGGCAACTTCATCAATGGCGAGTTGTGGGGCCGCCCCACGGATGTGCCCTGGGGCATGGTCTTTCCCCAGGCGCCAGACCTGCTGGCGAGGCATCCTTCCCAGCTTTACCAGTTTGCGCTGGAAGGAGTGGCGTTGTTCATCGCGCTGTGGTGGTTCTCTTCCCGTAAACGGCCGACGATGGCGGTGTCTGGCCTGTTCCTGGTGCTGTACGGCTGTTTCCGGATTCTGGTGGAGTTTGTGCGCCAGCCGGATGCCCAGCTCGGTTATCTTGCGTTTGACTGGTTGACCATGGGGCAGTTGCTGTCGCTGCCGATGATTCTGGCCGGCCTGGGCCTGATTGTATTTGCCTATCGGAGAAACACCTGATGAAAGCCTATCTCGAACTGATGCAGGACGTGGTCGACAATGGGACCGACCGGGGCGACCGCACCGGCGTTGGCACCCGCTCGGTGTTCGGCCGCCAGATCCGCTTTGATCTGGCCAAGGGTTTCCCGCTGGTCACCACCAAGAAGGTCCACCTGCGCAGCATCATCTATGAGCTGCTGTGGTTCCTGAACGGCTCGACGGACAACACCTGGCTGAAAGAGCGCAAGGTCTCGATCTGGAACGAGTGGGCGCTGGAGAATGGCGACCTGGGGCCGATTTACGGCAAGCAGTGGCGTAGCTGGCAGTGTCCCAATGGTGAGGTGGTGGACCAGATCAGCGATGTTATCGAACAGATTCGCAGCAAACCCAATTCCCGCCGGCTGATTGTGTCGGCCTGGAACCCGGCGGAGTTGCCGGATGAAACCATCGCCCCTCAGGCCAACGTTGAGCAGGGGCGGATGGCGCTGGCGCCATGCCATTGCCTGTTCCAGTTCTATGTGGCGGACGGTCGGCTGTCGTGCCAGCTATACCAGCGCAGCGCCGACCTGTTCTTGGGTGTGCCCTTCAACATCGCCTCCTACAGCCTGCTGACTCACATGATTGCGCAGCAGTGTGATCTGGAGGTGGGGGAGTTTGTTCACACCTTCGGTGACTGTCACCTGTACCAGAACCATCTCACCGACGACATCGTATTCGAACAGCTGGGGCGGGAACCCCGGGCTTTGCCGAAGCTGGTGATCCGCCGGCGGCCGGACAGCATTTTTGACTATCAGCTGGATGACTTCGAGTTCGAGGGTTACGAACCCTGGCCGCTGATCCGTGCTCCGATTGCCATTTAGTGGTGTAACTGAAAGAACCGAGAGATTGATATGAGAACTGCCCTGATCGTCGCCATGGCCCGCAACCGGGTGATCGGCCGCAACAACGCCTTGCCCTGGTACCTGCCGGGTGATCTGCGTTACTTCAAGCAGGCCACCATGGGCAAGCCGATCATCATGGGACGCAAGACCTGGGAATCCATTGGGCGGCCCTTGCCGGGACGGCTGAATGTGGTGATTTCCCGGAATCCGCAGTGGTCCGCGCCGGAAGGCATTCCCACCGTGCGCTCACTGGCCGAGGCGCTGGTCAAGGCCGAAGCCCAGGCGGAGCTGGAGGGAGGTGACGAGGTGATGGTGATTGGCGGCGGCCAGATCTACGCCGAGGCGTTGCCGCAAGTGGATCGGATGTACATCACCCAGGTGCACGCAGAGGTGGAGGGTGATGCCTGGTTCCCGGAAGTGGACTGGGATCAGTGGGAGGAAATCGGACGGGAGGATTTCTCCGCGTCCGATAACAACCCTTACGACTACAGCTTCGTGGTGTATCAGCGCCTGCGGTCGGACTGACGACCGCCGTTGCTACCACCGCCACTCTTGCCTTTGTAGCCGTCCGGGCGACCACGACCCTTCGGCCCTTTCTTGAAACCAGGCTTCTGACCCGGACGCGGACCACGGCGCTTGTCGTGGGGGCGACCGCCTCCACCCTGTTTGCGGCGCGGTGCCGCAGAGGGAATCGGCAGATCCGCCGGTTGCTCCAGTGGCAGCAGGCCGGGCTGACCCGCCTCCATGCCGCAGGCCAGTGCCGCGGCGAGCATGGCGATGTCCATGTCGTTCCGCTCGGCGATGTCATCCAGCAGCGCCATGGCCTTGGCCAGTTTGGGGTCTTCCACAAAGCCCAGCAGCTGGCTTTCAAACTGCTGTTCCCGCAGCTTCAGCAGATCCGCCGGTGACGGCAGCTGGTAGGCCTCCATCGGTGAGTTGGTGGCCCGCTCCAAGGTGCGCAGCCAGCTGCGCTCCCGCGGGGTGACCAGCAGGATGGCCTTGCCGCTGCGACCGGCGCGACCGGTACGGCCTACCCGATGGATGTACGCTTCGCTGTCGTAAGGCACATCGTAGTTGATGACGTGGGTGATGCGGGGGACATCCAGGCCGCGGGCGGCGACGTCAGTGGCAATGACGATGTCTTTCTTGCCCCGTTTCAGGTCTTCGACCGTCTGTTCACGCTGGCGCTGGTTGAGATCGCCGTTCAGGGGCGCAACCGCATGGCCGCGGGCGGACAGCTTGTCAGCCAGCAGTGCGGTTTCGGCCTTGGTGCGCACGAAGATGATGGCGGCGTCGAACGGTTCCACTTCCAGGATGCGGGTGAGGGCATCAAGTTTGCGTTCGGCGTAGACCGGCAGCATGAACTGGGAGATCCGCTCGACGGTGCGGGTCTGGCTCTCGATCTTAACTTCCTGGGCGTCGCTGAGGTAGGTCTGTGCAACCTTGCGAATCTGCGGCGGCATGGTGGCGGAGAACAGCGCCCGCTGGCAGTCCGCCGGGGTGGCGGCCAGGATGGCTTCAACATCGTCGATGAAGCCCATTCGCAGCATCTCGTCGGCTTCATCCAGCACCAGTGCCTTGATGCGATCAAGCTTGAGGGTGCCGCGACGCAGGTGGTCCAGGGTCCGACCCGGGGTGCCAACAATTACCTGGGCGCCACGCTTGAGGGCCTTGAGCTGGGGATAGAAATCCTGCCCGCCGTAGATCGGCAGAACATGGAAATCGCGGAACCGGCTGGCGTAGCTATTGAACGCTTCGGCAACCTGAATGGCCAGCTCCCGGGTTGGCGTCAGCACCAGGATTTGGGGGTGATTGCTGGAGGCGTCGATACGGCTCAGCAGCGGCAGTGCGAAGGCTGCGGTCTTGCCGGTACCGGTCTGGGCGATGCCCAGCAGGTGTTTGCCGCCCAGCAGGATCGGAATGGACTGGGCCTGGATGGGCGACGGGGTTTCGTAGCCAATGGCCGTGACGGCCTCGAGAACGGCCGCATCAAGGCCAAGCTCGGCAAAGGATTCTGTAGACATCAAATTACTCGGAAGTGGAGGGGGCGCCGCAGGGTGGGCGCACGCATCGATTTCATTATAGCGGTTTTGGCCGCTTTTATATATGAATGACCCCTTGGTAACCATAGGTAGATGCCGGGGCCGGCTTGCCCTGAGCGGTGCGGTCGGTCATTCTGGCCGGCCCTTCAGTGGCCGTAGGCCCTTGGTGTTGGGGCCAAATCAGTGTTAGAGGCGGAGGTCGTGTATCCCGACCCCAACGTAGTACTTGCTGATCCTAATGTAGTTCATATTGATCCTAGCGTAGTACCGGTTGACCCTAACTTAGTTCAGGTTGAAGAGGAGTGTGCAATGCAATTTGATGAACTGCTTACGGCGGCGGGTTCCGGGGAGCTGGCGTTTCCTGCCAGCTGGGCCCAGGGGCGGGCAACCTTCGGAGGTCTGGTGGCTGCGGTGGTGGCCCGACAGATGCAGCAGGCGGTTACCGGGGACCGCGCCATGCGAGCTCTGCAGATCTCCTTTGTGGGTCCGGTGGCGGCGGATGAGCCGGTACAGATCGAGGTTGAGGTCCTGCGAGAAGGCAAGGCGGTGAGTCAGGTGCAGGGGCGGATGTTGCAACAGGGCGAAGTCCGGCTGGCCATGCTGGGCAGCTTCGGTGGCTCACGGGCGTCCGCTGTTGCCGTAGCGGGTGATCGTGCACCCGAGGTGGCGTCCGCCAACAGCCTGAAGGCGTTGCCGCATCTGCCGGGCATTACTCCGGATTTCATTCAGCACCTGGACATGCGCTGGACCTTTGGCGGCTTGCCGTTCTCCGGGAGCGACAGCCGGGAGATGGGGGGCTGGATGCGTTTCCGGGAGCAGCCCGAGGCGCTGACCGATGCTCACCTGGTGGCGCTGGTGGATGCCTGGCCGCCGGCGCTGTTGCCCCATCTGAAGCAGCCGGCACCGGCCAGCTCCCTGAGCTGGACCCTGGAGTTTGTCTACCCGCGGCCGACACTCGCGCCGGACGACTGGCTGCTGTACCGCGCCAGCATCGATCAGGCGGCGGCCGGGTACGGTCACACCCAGGCGCAGATCTGGAGTGCGTCGGGCGAGCTGGTGGCGTTGAGTCGCCAGACGGTTACGGTGTTTGGCTAAGGCTGGTCGGCCCGAAGAGGGTGGCCGCCGGTATCAGGCGGCCAGTTCCGGTCGGCAGGCATCGTTGATGATGCGGGCGAACGCCTCCGGGGCGTCCTCCTGCAGGAAGTGACCGCCGCGCAGGGTGATGTGGGGCTGGCCATGGGCGCCGGGGATGCGGCGCTGCATGTAGCGGTCGTTGCCCCGGCTGATCGGATCGCCGTTACTGAAGCAGGTGATGAACGGCTTGTGCCAGCGCTCCAGCTGTTTCCAGGCGGCCTGGTTGGCGGCCACGGCCGGGTCGTTGGGGGACGAAGGAATCAGTTTGGCGAACGCCCGCGCACCGGCTTTGAACTCGCTGCTGGGGAACGGCGCCTCGTAGGCGGCCAGCTCCTGGGTGCTGAGGGTACGACCGGTGCCCAGCTGTACCATGCGACTGATCGGGAACCAGGGGCTGTAGGTGGCAAACGCCTTCCACAGTGAATACGACGCCGCCGGCCGCTGCTCGCCGGTGGGCAGCATGCCGTTGCCGATGATGATGCGCTCAAACCGGTGGGGCTGCTCGGCCACCAGACGCAGGCCCAGCAGTGATCCCCAGTTCTGACATACCAGTGTCATGTTGTCGAGGTTCAATGCATCCAGCCACTGGTTCAGCCACTGCATGTGACGCTCGTAACTGTAATCAGACAGGTGGGCGGGTTTGTCGGACTTGCCGAAACCGATCAGGTCCGGAGCCAGTACCCGGTGGCCCGCGGCCGCCACAGGGGGGATCATGTGGCGGTAGATGTAGGACCAGGAAGGCTCACCGTGCAGCATGACAACCGGCGCCGCGTCACGGGGGCCCTGATCCACGTAGTGCATCCTCAGACCCGGTTCAACTTCAAGGTAGTTGGGTGTGAACGGGTAGTCCGGAAGGCCGGTAAAGCGGGCCTCGTCGGTTCTCAGAATACGCATGCCATCGACTGTCCTGACTGAGTGGTTGCGTGACCGGACGCTCCGGCCAGATATCAATCAGGATATAGCAGCTGAGAACTCGTAGTGTTTGGTTTGCGTAACAGTGCGTTGGCCGTTTGATTCAAGATGCGATTTGCAGCAAAACGTCTGGATTTTCCAGCTTGGACAGGGCTGAATCGCAGCAGTTGACGGCACCGCAATCGTCGGCCGAACACAGGGCGATGGTGTTGCAGGGAATCTGGTAACGGTCATCGCCGTCGTTGGCAAAGATCCGTGCGCGGGACAGTGTTGAATGGCAATGGCCGCACTGCAGGGTGGGAACGGCGTTCCCCTCGACCAGAATGGCTTCGAAATACTCTTGTCTATCCATTGTTTTCCTCCTCTGGATTGTCCACATTACTCGCGCAATGTGACAATTTTCCTTCTATTACTGATTCTGATAGGTACCGCTCTCCCTTATACCACGGGGGTGATGGTTTCGGATTACATCTCAGTCATCCTGGCCTGGCACGGGGCGCCGGTTGGAGCGCTTGTCGTCCCAGTCCAGTTCCTTGGGGTCATACCACCCCAGGCCATCCAGCACCTTGTCACGGGTACCGGCGGACAGCGTTGGCCACAGCGCCTGGAAGTCCTCCAGGCCCAACTCCCGCTGCCGGCTCTGCTTGCTCTGCAGACGCCGGACAATGCGGGGCAGGTGCAGGGCGTCGCCCAGCTGGCCTGGCACCAGGACGTCCTGCCCCAGCACCTTGCGGCGGTGGCGGCGGGCGGCCAGCACCTGGTTCAGCGCCAGGGCCGCCTCAAGCGCTGTGTCGATGTTGAAATCCGTGGCTTCCAACGAAGGAACCCCTTTCTGACTCAGTCATCGGGAACCGGCGCAGCAGATCGGACAGGTAATCATCCGAAACGTTCACGACCTGATGTTCCCAGGCAACAACCTTTCACTATAACCCCAATGGCGGTGTTGTTGCCAAGTCGCTGTCCTGGCGCTGGTGCCTTTGGTGTTTGATCCGTTACTCTGTCCGCCGGCCCCGCCACGGATAACCTTGAGGAACTGCGAATGTACGAAAAACTGGAAACACGGACTTTTCTGGCCTTGCTGGTTGGGGTGTCGCTTGCCTTCGTGTTGCTGATGAAGCCCTTCTTTGGCCCGATCTTCTGGGCGGTGGCGATTGCATTGATCTTCCACCCGGTACAGCAGTGGTTGCTGCGCCGGATCGGAGACCGGCCCAACACCGTGGCGTTGCTGACCCTCACCCTGTGTATGGTGATCGTGGTGATTCCGGTGATTGTGCTGATCACCTCGCTGGTGGCGGAAGGGGTATCGCTGTATCAGCAGATCCAGGACGGCGAGCTGCGGCCGGGGGAGTACATCGACAAGGTAACCCAGTCATTTCCGGCCATTCAGTCCCTGTTGAGCCAGTTCGACATCGATCTCAGTGGGCTGCGGGAGCGGGCCGTCAATGCATTCGTTGGCGGCAGTCAGTTTCTCGCCAAGCAGGCCCTGGGGGTGGGGCAGAACACCTTTCAGTTTTTCCTCAGTCTGGCGCTGATGGTGTACCTCGCGTTCTTCCTGCTGCGGGATGGTCACAAGCTGGTGGAGCTGTTGATCAAGGCGCTGCCGCTGGGGGATGCCCGCGAGCGGCTGTTGTTCGCCAAGTTTGCCGAAGTGACCCGGGCCACGGTCAAGGGCAACCTGCTGATCGCCATCATTCAGGGGGCCCTGGGGGGCTTTATTTTCTGGGTGCTCGGGATCAAGGGCGCGCTGCTGTGGGGGGTGGTGATGGCCATCGTCTCACTGCTGCCAGCGGTTGGGGCGGCCATTGTCTGGGTGCCGGCCGCGGTGTATCTGTTTGCGGTCGGCGACTGGGTGCAGGCCACCGTGCTGACGGCGTTTGGGGTGGTGGTGATTGGCCTGGCGGACAACATCCTGCGGCCGATTTTTGTGGGACGTGACACCAAGCTGCCGGACTACATCGTGTTGCTGTCGACCCTTGGCGGAATCGTGATGTTCGGCATCAATGGCTTTGTCATGGGGCCGCTGGTGGCGGCACTGTTCATGGCGTTCTGGGGTATCTTCATTCGCGAGTTCGGTGAGCATGACACCACCCTGGGACTGGGGCCCAGGGATCTACCTGACGACGACTCGTCGGCGACCTGACGGACACAGACCTGTCGACAGGCGGTCGCTCTGACTCTGTGATATGGTGATTGCGGGCGCCGTGTTCTTGTGCCGTGCTCGCGGCCCCAACAATAATAAGGATGATATCCAGGAGACAGGCATGCACTCGTTGAAAGACCTCCGTTCCCTTATCGCCACATCCGTGCTCGCCGCGGGCACCGCCATGGTGTCGCTGCCCGCGACGGCCGCCAACGATGTGGTCGCCCTCAAGAATGCCCTCTACGGCGCCGGTTACGACATCCGGAATGTCAGCGCCTCCATGGACAACAGTACCCGCGCTGCACTGCGGGCTTTTCAGCGTGATCAGGCCGGGCTTCAGGTCAGCGGAGAGCTGGATGAGCCCACCAAGAAGGCCCTGGGCATGGTGGAAGTGAAGCTGGCCGCTGCGCCCCGTGCCGAAGATGAGCCGGTTGCCGCGAGCACTGCGGCTGAGCCCGAGCCGGAAGACGCGGTGGTGGAAGACGATGTGATCGAGGAAGACGAGGACGGCGGCTGGTCGTTCTTCTGAGTCTCGGTGACTCTGTGTGTCTCGGCCTGCAGTCCCCGGTGACAGCAGGTCGACGCCACGTTCTGGCGCCGACCTGCCTGATGGCGTGCTGGGGGATCAGTCGAGCTTGCTGAGATCCCGCACTGCGCCTTTGTCGGCACTGGTGGCCAGCAGGGCGTAAGCTTTGAGCGCCGCCGATACCTTGCGGGCGCGGGGCTGTGCCGGCTTCCAGCCTTGCTGGTCGCGTTCAGCACGGCGGCGATCCAGCTCGTCCTTGTCGAGCTGCACATTGATGCTGCGGTTGGGGATGTCGATCACGATGGTGTCACCGTTCTCGATCAGTCCGATCGCACCGCCTGCCGCGGCTTCCGGTGAGGCATGCCCGATGGACAGCCCGGAGGTGCCTCCGGAGAAACGGCCGTC
The DNA here is from genome assembly GCF_023156385.1 of Marinobacter xestospongiae. GTDB lineage: Bacteria > Pseudomonadota > Gammaproteobacteria > Pseudomonadales > Oleiphilaceae > Marinobacter > Marinobacter xestospongiae. The sequence goes on along the minus strand of NZ_JAKZAK010000017.1, from coordinate 69,798 downwards.
GGTCAGCAGCGCGCAGTTCTTGCCCAGCCCCTTGGACTTGAGGTAGCTGGTGGGGTAGAGCATTTCCTGCATGCCCGGCCCGCCTTTGGGGCCTTCGTAGCGAATAATCACCACCTCGCCGGCCTGGACCTCATCCTCAAGAATGCCGTGAACCGCGGCGTCCTGGCTTTCATAGACCCGTGCCCGCCCCTCGAAGACGTAGATGCTCTCATCCACACCTGCGGTTTTCACCACGCAGCCGTCTTCGGCAATGTTGCCGTACAGCACCGCGAGACCGCCCTCGGTGGAGTAGGCATTCTCCAGCGATCGGATGCAGCCGTTGGCGCGGTCGCCGTCCAGCGACGGCCAGCGGGTGCTCTGGCTGAAGGCCTGCTGGGTGGGGATGCCAGCAGGCCCGGCTTTGTACATTTCCACCACCGCCTCGGAGGGCTGGCGCATGATGTCCCAGGCGTCCAGGGCATCGCCCAGGGTTTTACTGTGCACGGTTGGCAGGCTGGTGTTGAGCAATCCGGCCCGGTCCAGTTCACCCAGGATGCCCATGATGCCGCCGGCCCGGTGGACGTCTTCCATATGGTACTTGGGTGAGTTGGGGGCGACCTTGCACAGCTGGGGTACCTTGCGGGACAGCTGGTCAATGTGGCTCAGGTCAAAGTCGACGCCGGCTTCCTGGGCGGCGGCCAGCAGATGCAGGATTGTGTTGGTGGACCCGCCCATGGCAATGTCCAGCACCATGGCGTTCTCGAACGCCGCCATGGAGGCGATGCTCAGCGGCAGTACGCTGGCGTCGTCTTCTTCGTAGTAGCGCTTGGCGTTGGCGACGATCTGACGACCGGCCTGCAGGAACAGCTGCTCGCGGTCGGCGTGGGTTGCCAGCAATGAGCCGTTGCCCGGCAGCGACAGGCCGATGGCTTCGGTCAGGCAGTTCATGGAATTGGCGGTGAACATGCCGGAGCAGGAGCCGCAGGTGGGGCAGGCGCTACGCTCATATTCTTCCACCTGCTCGTCGCTGGCGTTGGGATCTGCGGCAATCACCATGGCGTCCACCAGGTCGAGCTTGTGCTCGGAAAGCTTGGTCTTGCCCGCTTCCATTGGTCCGCCGGAAACAAAAACGGTGGGAATGTTCAGGCGCATGGCGGCCAACAGCATTCCCGGGGTGATCTTGTCGCAGTTGGAGATGCACACCAGGGCGTCCGCGCAGTGGGCATTGACCATGTATTCCACCGAGTCGGCAATGATCTCCCGCGAAGGCAGCGAGTACAGCATGCCGTCGTGACCCATGGCGATGCCGTCATCCACTGCAATGGTGTTGAATTCTTTCGCCACACCGCCGGCTTCTTCAATCTCCCGGGCGACCAGTTGGCCGAGATCTTTCAGGTGGACGTGGCCGGGCACAAACTGGGTGAAGGAGTTGGCGATTGCGATGATCGGTTTGCCAAAATCTTCGTTCTTCATGCCGGTGGCACGCCAGAGCGCGCGGGCGCCAGCCATATTGCGGCCGGCGGTGGAAGTCTTTGAGCGGTACTGTGGCATCGGGATGGATCTCTCGTCATCGGTGAGTTACGCAGCCCCCGGTGTCAGCGTCACTTCGTCGGTTCTGCGCGTCGAGTAAAAGACGGCCCGGGGTAACCTCAGAGCATACCAGATTCCCCTATTGGTGTTGCTAGGGCAATAAAGGCTTAAGGCGCCTCTGATTAACTCCGGACCATCTCTGACCGAAATCTTCGGCAGCTGCAGGTCAACAGAAAAGTCAATGCCGTGGTTGTTTTGTACTGGTGATATTACAATGGTTAACATTGTGTTGCCGCGTTTCCCTCTGGATAGGGAACATCATGGCCGTTCTGCGGTCTGGCTCTGTCGGATCACCACCATCCGTCCCTCAGAACTCATGTTGAAGGAGAGTGCTTATGTCTGGCCAGGAAACCGCGCCAGCTCGTCGTCTCAAGCAGTTTCAGCCGTTGAACCGGTTGACCGACGATCAGTTGGTCCTGCTGGCCAGCCGTGCCGAACATCGCAAGCTGGCTCCTGGTCAGAAGGTCATGGAGCGGGGCGCCCGGGACGGACTGGACTTCTTCCTGCTGGCGGGGTCGGTGGAGCTGGAGTCGATCGACGGTCGCCGCTCCCGTATCCAGGCGGGCAGTGACCAGGCCGTTAATGCCGTTGCCCGCCTGCAGCCTCGAATGTACGACGTGCTTGCCACCCAGCCCTGCGAATTCCTGGTGGTGGAGCAGGATGTGCTGAACCAGATGTTGCGAACCGCGCCGGTGAATCAGGTGGACATGGACAGCAGCACTGACGAGGGCGGAGAACCCGACGAAGAGCACCAGCTGATGATGGAGTTCTACGCCGATCTGCGCTCCAACCAGCTGACCCTGCCGAGCGTGCCCGATGTGGCCTGGAAAGTGCGTCGCATGGCGGATCGGGAAGACTCCACCGCCGACCAGATTGCCAGCGCCATCACCGCCGACCCGTCGATGGCGGCGAAGCTGGTGCGGGCCTGCAACAGTCCGCTCTACCGGGGTTTCAATGACGTTCGCAACGTTCGTGAGGCGGTGGTGCGGCTGGGCACCAACACCACCCGGCAGCTGGTGACCGTGTTCGCGTTACGGGAAGTGTTCCAGAGTCGCCAGCCGTTACTGCAGAAAACCATGGAAGATTTGTGGAAACGGTCCCGGGAAGTGGCGGCGCTGTCCTGGGTACTGGCGGACAGTGTCACCCGGATCAACCCGGAAGAGGCCTTGCTGGCGGGGCTGCTGCACGACATTGGTGTGGTGCCGGTGGTGGTGCATGCCGAACGCCACGTCAACCTTTTTGCCGATGAGGTCAACCTCAAGCGGGCGATCACCGAGTTGCGCGGCGACGTCGGTGCCGCGGTGCTGGAGAACTGGAACTTCCCGGCCAGCTTCGTGGAAACCGCCCGCTACGCCGACGACTGGGAGTACGAGTGCCGCGAGGCCGCACCGCAACTGGTGGACGTGGTCATCGTCGCCCGCCTGCATGCCTTGATCGGCGCCAATCAGAGCGCCAACCTGCCGCGGTTTGAGCAGGTGCCGGCCTACCGCCGCCTGGGCGAGCTGGAACTGAACGTGTCCCGCAGCCTCAAGCTGCTGACGGAAGCCCGGGCCCGGATCGACGAGGTCCAGCAACTGTTGTCGATTCACTAGCCTGGAGCTGCAATCGCCGTGACTCTGCCAACCCAGCACGTACCGCTGTTTCCCCTCAATTCCGTCATCCTGCCCCAGGGGCGGATACCGCTGCAGCTGTTTGAGCCGCGATACATCGATATGCTGACCCGCTGCCTGAAGGAAGAGCGGGGCTTCGTGGTGGTGCTGCTGCGGGAAGGTGGCGAAGCCACCCCCCAGGCCTCGTTCTATGACATTGGCACCTATGTTCGCATCGTGGATTTCCGTCAGCTGGAAAATGGCCTGCTGGGCATCACCGTGGAAGGCGACCGCAAGGTCGTGGTCGAGCACAGCTGGCAGGCGCCCGACGGTCTTCACCTGGGCAACCTGACACCGCTGGATGACGAGCCCGAGGTGGCGGTTCCAGATGAATTTGGCGAGCTGCCGCTGGTACTGAAGGCGCTGTGCCGGCATCCGGTGGTCCGGGAACTGGAGATGGCTGTGGACTATGCCGATGCCCGCATGGTGGGGTGGCGGTTGACCGAGCTGCTGCCAATTCATAAGGACGAAAAACAGCGGTTGCTGGAGCTGCACGATCCGGTCGAGCGGCTGGCGCAACTGGCCGAACTGGTCGACGAGCTGGACTGAAACGCCGCTGTTTAACTCACCGCCGCGCGCCGTGCTACCGCGGCTGGTAGGCCGCCATGGCAGTATCCCAGGTAATCGCCAGATAGCCGGTTACCCACCCCGTCAAGATCAGCAGCGCCAGGCCCAGCACCACATCCATTCCCAGCGGCACCTGATCATAGCGGCTGTAACTGGCACGCACGAAACCGCAGATTGACAGCCCCAGCAGCAGCCCACCCACCACATCGGTAAACCAGTGCACCCCGAGGTAAAGCCGTGACAGGGCGATCAGCACCATCGGCACACTGAACACCAGATAGATCCGCCAGCGTCGGCGGGCCCCGAACTCTCTGGCGACAAAGCTGGCCAGCAGCCCCAGGGTAACGGTGATGCCGGTGGTATGGCCGCTGGGGAAGGCGCCCGAGCCGGGCGGCTGGGCGACCAGCTCGGGCCGGGGAATGGCAAAACCCGCTTTCATGCCGGCGACCAGGATGGTGGTGGCGACACAGGCCAGGAAAGCATGCGCAGCGGCGGCGTAGTAACCGCGAAAGCCAAGGGCCAGGGCCGCCATCAGTGCCAGTGCCAGCAGCACCGGCGGGTCGCCGATCCGGGTCAGCAGCACCATGGCCGGGTCCAGCCAGGGGTGGCGCAGGATGCTGAAGAAGCCGGCGGTCCAGTGATTGAGCGCATCCAGTTGACTGGTTGCCGATACCAGCAGCGACCAGATCAGAAACAGCGCACCGCAGCCTAGGGCGAGCATCAGCGACGGCAGCGGAAACTCCCCGCCGGAGGCCGGCCGCTCACTGCTGAGCCCGCGCCAGAACCGGTGGGTGCTGTTGTAGCGGGCCATCAGGGTCGCCAGTTGCTGGTACAGCCGACTGTCACTGTTGAGCCCCAGCTGGAACCGGAACAGCATCAGGTAGATCGCCATCAGTACCAGCAGGCTGCCGCCGAGTACCGGGTAGAAATGCGGCGGCAGGTCGAGGTGCTGGCCGAGGGCGCTGCCCACCAGGTAACCCGGGAGAATGTAGGCCGGCGCCCAGCCGATTGCTGACAGGATGTTGAAGGCAAGGAATCGGCGGGACGGCATCATCAATGCCCCGGCCACCAGCGGTATGACCGGACGAATGGGGCCGACGAAGCGGCCGATGACCACGCTCTTGCCGCCATGAAGATGGAAGAACCGTTCCCCCCGGTCGAGCAGGCCGGGGTAGCGGCGAAACGGCCAGACCCGGTCCAGCCCGCCCTGAAAGCGCCGGCCCAGCCAAAAGCTGATGCCGTCACCGGCGACAGCGCCCAGCCCGGCCCAGGTCAGCGCCTGCCACAGGGGCATCCCGGTCTGCCCGGCGAGGGCGGCAATGGCGAACAGGATGGCGACCCCGGGTACCACGATCCCTGCAATCGCCAGGGACTCCAGGAAAGCCACCAGTGCCAGGGCCAGCGCCAGCCAGCCAGGGTGGGCCGCCAGCCAGTCGAGCAGGGGTTGAAGGCTGTCGCCGGTCATGCGCTGGGCGGCTCTCCGACACTGTACCAGATCGAATCATGACCTCGTCGGCGGGCCTCTGAAAGCGCATGGCAGGCCCGTTTGCGAAGGGCGTCGGCGAGGTTGTCGCTGTCAATCCGGGTGGTGCTGCCAAGGGAGAAGGTGGTGCTGCCCACCACCGGCCACTCCCGTTCGGCGATGGAGCGTCGGACCCGCTCGGCGATCACGCGAACGCCTTCTTCGGGGGTAAACGGCAGGATCAGGAAAAACTCGCCCTGGCCCAGGGTGTACAGGGTGTCGCCCGCCCGGATGACACCGAACAGGTGCTGGGTCACCTCGCGATAGAACACCGCCAGGCCGGCTTCGCCGTGGAGATCCCGGTTCTGGTCCAGGTAATCCATGCCCAGGGCGATCACCGACAGCGGGTGACCGGTGAAGTTGCTGCGGCTGATTTCCTTCTGCAGGGTTTCGTCCAGGAAGCGGGCGTTGTGGGCACCGGTGACCGGGTCGGTAATGGCCAGGTCCTCGGCTGACTGGGCCATATGGTCGTAATGCCAGATGTACAGCGCGCCGGCGCTGATCAGGATGATGGCGGCGAAGCCAACCAGCACAGCGTCCGACAGGCTTTGGTGGATCAGCAGGAACAGGGTCAGCAGGGTCGCCGTCAGCAGCGACAGGATCAGGCCGTGGCGCAACGGCAGGATCAACAGGTTGAGCATCAGCAGAGGCAGACACCAGTGGCTGATATCGGCGTGGTCCAGGGTGAACAGGGCGGCCACGACAATCCCGTTGAGGGCCGCCAGAATGAAACCGTGGCCGGGGGCCCTTAGCTGCTGGCGCCGGGCCAGGACGGTGTAGGCTATGCCCGCCAGGGTGAGCAGGGCCAGGCCGCTGGCAAGATAGAACAGTGGGTAGAAGCCGTAGCGCAGGTTCTGCATCGCCAGCACGGCAATGAACAGGGTGGTCAGGCCGTAGCCCGCCAGGTGGGTGTAGGTGCGAAGGCGGGTTTCGGTCACGGTGTGACTCCCTTGGCCGGTGTTGCCTGGGACTCAGACCAGGTGCTGTAGGACTGGACGCGGTTGCCGCCCTGCTGTTGCGCCCGACGCAGGGCGTTGCCCACCGACAGCTGCAGGCTGTCGGCGTCATCGCCAATGTTGAGCCCGGCGATCCCGGCGCTGGCGGTGAGCTTGAGGCCATGGGAGCCCAACAGGGTGCCCAGTCCTTTGCGGATCTGTTCGGCACGTTGGGCGGCGTCGGCGGTGGCGATGCCTGGCAGGATCACCAGGAACTGCAGGTCGGCAACGCGGTAGTAGCTGTCAAAGTCCCGCAGTTGCGAATGCAAGAAGCGTCCGATTCGTGGCAGCACCGAGCGGATGTCTTCGTCGGCATCGCTGTCGCTGAGGTGGCTGTCCAGGCCAATCAGCACCACCGACATGTCGGTGCCTTCACGCTCGCTGCGCTGGATTTCCTTGTGCAGGTCGGCGGACAGGTATTCCCGGCTGGCGGCCTGGGTGAGTTCGTCGGTGCGCCGCAGTGGCGCCAGTTGTCGGGCCTTGTACTCGCGCAGATACACCAGCAGGCCGGACAGAGCCAGGGTCAGCAGCAGCGAACTGATGAACTGGTGTCGAACCGGATCGCCCACGGCGACCTGGTTGGCCCCCATCACCGCACCCACGCAGAACAGGCTCAGCAGCGAGGCCCAGCTCAGCGGCAGCAGACCGAACGCGATCAGTGGCAGGGCATACAGCCAATGGCCAATGGTCCAGGGCGTTTGCCACAGGCTGCCGCAGAGCAGCAGGGTGAGGGCGATCAGTAACCCCCGGGTCAGCGACTGCCAGGGCTGGCGTGGCCGGTCCGGGCCAAAGGCCGGAGTGGTCCAGATCAGTGCCGCTGCCAGCAGTGCCGCCACGCCGGCCACCCAGAGGCCGCTCGCCAGGGCATACAGCGCCAGTATCATCAGGGCGCCGCAGCCTATGCGGGCAAATCGCCTCAGCAGAAATAAGTCGGCCATCTGGCCCATGATGTCGATCCTTTCGTCGGCGTCTGTGGCGTTATCATAAACGTTTGCGAGCCCCTGAATAAATCCGAATCGCCGGGGATTGGCGGTGTGTCGCGAACGGCGAGAGGTCCGGAGACCGCGTCCACGGGGTGCGTACTTTACCCGGTACAGGTAAAGTAGGGCGTTCTATGTTTCTTGCTGGGGTAATGAGATGGAAATTGCAGCATACATGGCGGAACTGGGCGAGCAGGCAAGGGCCGCAGCGACCCTGGTGGCACGCTCGACCACCGCGATGCGCAACCAGGCCTTGCTGGCGACGGCTGAGGCTCTGGACGCCGCCCGCGATGAACTCACCATGGCCAACATCAAGGATCTGGACAAGGGGCGGGAAAACGGCCTGGACCCGGCCATGCTGGATCGCCTGGAACTGACCCCGGCTCGCATTGACACCATGATCGAGGGCCTGCGCCAGGTCGCCTCATTGCCGGACCCGATTGGTGAGATCACCGACATGACCTATCGTCCGTCCGGTATCCAGGTCGGGCGGATGCGGGTGCCGCTGGGTGTCATCGGCATCATTTACGAATCCCGCCCCAACGTGACGGTGGAAGCCGCCAGCCTGTGTCTCAAGTCCGGCAATGCGGCCATTCTGCGGGGCGGTTCCGAATCCATTCACTCCAATCAGGCCGTTGCCGCGTGCCTGGCGCGGGGGCTGGCGGAGGCCGGCCTGCCGGAGACCGCGGTGCAGGTGGTCAAAACCACCGATCGGGCTGCGGTGGGTGAGTTGATTACCATGCCGCAGTTCGTCGATGTGATCGTGCCGCGCGGCGGCAAGGGCCTGATCGAGCGCATCAGCGCTGACGCCAGGGTGCCGGTGATCAAGCATTTGGACGGTATCTGCCACGTCTACATCGATAGTCATGCCGATCCGGAGAAGGCTCTGGCCGTGGCCGTCAACGCCAAGACCCAGCGGTACGGTACCTGCAACACCATGGAAACCCTGCTGGTCGATGAGGAAATTGCAGCCGACCTGTTGCCGCTGTTGGCGGAAGCTTTCAGTGCCAAGGACGTAGAGCTGCGTGGTTGCCCCGCGACCCAGGCAATCCTGCCACAGGTTGTGGCGGCCACGGAGGCGGACTGGAGTGAGGAGTACCTGGCCCCGATCCTGGCGGTCAAAGTGGTGGCGGGCCTGGATGCTGCGATTGCCCACATCAACCGCTACAGCTCCCAGCACACCGACTGCATTGTGACCGAGAACTTTACCCGGGCGCGCCGGTTCCTGACTGAGGTGGATTCCAGCTCGGTGATGGTCAATGCCTCGACACGCTTTGCGGATGGTTTCGAGTATGGGCTGGGGGCGGAGATCGGCATTTCCACCGACAAGATCCATGCCCGTGGCCCGGTTGGCCTGGAAGGCCTGACATCGCAGAAGTACGTGGTGTTTGGTGACGGCCACATCCGTACCTGATCCGGCGGTCAGCTGAGACGATTATGCACGTAATCTACGGCGGCACCTTCGATCCGGTACACAACGGTCACCTGCGGCTGGCGGTGGAGTTGCGGGAGCGGTTGCAGGTGCCGGCGCTCAGCCTGGTGCCCTGCCACATTCCGCCGCATCGGGCCAGCCCTGGCGCCACCAGCGCCGACCGCCTGGCGCTGCTGCAGCTGGCGGTGGACGGAGAGCCTGGGTTGCGGATCGATGATCAGGAACTGACTCGTGACGGTGCCTCCTACACCGCCATCACTCTGCGGCAGTTGCGGGCCGAGCTGGGGCCGGACGAGCCCCTGGTGATGGTGGTGGGTACCGATGCCTTCGCCGGCTTTGACCGCTGGCAGGACTGGCAGCAGATTCCCCAACTGGCCCACCTGCTGGTAATAGCCCGTCCCGGCGTTGAGCTTGACCCGGACAGTGCGCCGGCACGATTGCTCGCCGAGCGCCATTGTGCCGACCTGTCAGCGCTGCACCAGGCCCCGGCCGGACGCTGTCATTTTCTGGAGTTGCCGCTGTTGGAGATCTCCGCCACCGGTGTGCGGGAGCGTATCGCCGATGGCCGTTCGCCCCGTTACCTGATCCCTGATGCGGTGTGGCAGGCGATTCGCCAGCGCGGGTTGTATCGTTATTGCGGTGATCGCCAGTCGTCTGGCCACGTTTCTTAGTGCTACAATCCCGCCTTGAGACGACATTGAGGTCGACGGCGCCCGCCGCCGGCCCACTAACAGGGTGATTATGCAGGCAGAGCAGCTTAAAGACTTGGTGGTAACCGCGCTGGAAAACATCAAGGCGCAGGACATCAGCGTGATCGATGTCCGCGACCGTACCAGCGTGACCGATTACATGGTGTTGGCTTCCGGCACCTCCAACCGGCACGTCCGATCGCTGGCGGAATCCGTGGTCGAAGAGGCCAAGGAGCAGGGCGTTCGCGCAGCCAACGTGGAAGGGGACAAGGCCAGTGACTGGATTCTGGTGGACCTCGGCGACGTGGTATTGCACGTGATGATGCCGGCGACCCGCGAGTTCTACGATCTGGAGCGCTTCTGGCGCGATGCTCCCGACCTGGGTGCGGCTGGCAGCGAATAATGCGGCTGCGCCTTTTGTGCGTCGGCCAGAAGATGCCGGACTGGGTCACCCAGGGCTATCAGGAATACGCCCGGCGGATGCCGCCGGAGCTGCCCCTGGAACTGACCGAGATTGCCATGGCGCACCGGGGCAAGAACCCGGACATTCCCCGGCTGATGCAGAAAGAGGGCGACAGCCTGCTGGCGGCTGCCGGCGAGCGCGACCGGGTGGTGGCGCTGGAAGTGGGCGGTCGGCCCTGGTCGACGGAGAAACTCGCCCAGCAACTGGAAGCCTGGCAGCTCGATGGTCGTGATGTCAGCTTCCTGGTGGGCGGGCCGGATGGCCTGCCTCAGGTCTGTCGTGAACGGGCTGACCAGCTGTGGTCGCTGTCGCCGCTGACCCTGCCTCATCCGCTGGTGCGTATCCTGCTGGCCGAGCAGCTGTATCGCGCCTGGAGCATTACCCGCAACCACCCGTACCACCGCGCTTAGGAAACCGCCATGCCCTGGGGCGAGTTCAAAGACACCGCCGCCGAGCGCCGCCTGTTCCAGCGTCGGTCGCTGGTGGCCCTGGCGATCGTACTGCTGATGTTGGGCGGGCTGGTGGCGCGGATGTACCAGCTGCAGGTGGTGGAGCATGATACCTACACCACCCTGTCGGACAAGAACCGGGTTCAGGTGCAGTCGGTTCCTCCCACCCGCGGTCTGATCTACGATCGCAACGATACCCTGCTGGCGGAGAATCGTCCGGTCTTCAGTGTCACCATCGTGCCCGAGCGGGTGCCAGACCTGGAGGTCACCCTCGCCACGCTGTCGCGGCTGCTCAGTGTCTCCGAAGAGGATGTGGAGCGCTTCAAGCGGCGAATGCACGAACCCCGCCGACCCTATCAGGCGCTGCCCCTGCGCTATGACCTCAACGAACAGGAAATTGCCGCGCTGGCGGTGCACCGTCACGAACTGCCCGGGGTGGAAGTGGCCGCGGAGCTGGTGCGCTACTACCCCCACGGCGAGATCACTTCCCACGCGTTGGGCTATGTTGGCCGCATCAACCGGGAAGAGCTGCAGCGGATTGATCCGGTGAACTACGCCGGGACCAACTACATCGGCAAGTCCGGCATCGAATCCTTCTATGAAGACAAGCTCCACGGCAAGGTGGGTTACCAGCACGTGGAAACCAACGCCCGTGGCCGTACCCTGAGGGTGTTGTCACGGGAGAACCCGGTGCCCGGGGAAGATCTCAAGCTGCACCTGGACCTGCGGCTGCAAAAACTGGCCTACCAACTGCTGGACGGTCGTCGCGGAGCGATTGTCGCGATTGATCCGGAGTCCGGCGGCCTGCTGGCCCTGGCCAGTGTGCCGGGGTTCGATGCCAACCTCTTCGTCACCGGCATCAGCGTGGCGGCCTACCGCGAACTGAGCACCTCCCACGACAAGCCGCTGTTCAACCGGGCGTTGCGGGGGCAATATCCGCCCGGGTCCACCATCAAGCCAATGATGGCGGTGGCCGCTCTCGACAGCGGCGTGACCACCCGGGAGCGGGAAGTGTGGGACCCGGGCTATTTTCAGCTCAAATCCGGTGGTCGTCGCTACCGCGACTGGAAGCGGGGTGGTCACGGCTGGGTCGACCTGACCCGTTCGATGGCGGAATCCTGTGATATCTATTACTACGATGCCGCCGTGCGGATGGGCATCGATACCATGTACGAGTACCTAGACCAGTTCGGCTTCGGCGAGGACACCTCGCTGGACGTCCGTGGCGCGCTGCCCGGGCTGCTGCCGTCCCGGGACTGGAAGCGGGCTACCCGCAACGAACCCTGGTACCCGGGGGATTCGGTCAATCTGGGCATTGGGCAGGGCTTTATGCTGGCGACTCCGCTGCAACTGGCAACTGCCACCGCGGTGATGGCCAACCGGGGACAGTGGGTGCAGCCCAGGCTGCTGCGGGATGTGGTTGGTGACGACCCCCTCGCTGCGGTGTTGCCGGAGGCCACCCGGGAAGACATGGTGCTGAAGAATCAGGACGACTGGGAGTTTGTGGTGGATTCGATGGAGGAAGTCATGCACGGTCGTCGTGGCACGGCCCGGCGTTCCGGCGCTGGTGCTTCCTACCGCATGGCGGGCAAGACCGGCACTGCCCAGGTGTTCAGTCTGGCCCAGGACGAAGAGTACGACGCCGACGAAATCCGCGAGCGGCTGCGGGATCATGCCCTGTTTGTCGGCTTTGCGCCGGTGGATGATCCCGAAATCGTGGTGTCGGTCATCGTCGAGAATGGCGGTGGTGGCAGCAGTACCGCGGCGCCGGTGGCCCGCGAACTGTTTGATGCCTGGATCGACGGTTTCCCGGAGGAGGATGAGGTGGTTTCCATCAGCGCACTGCCAACGGAGGGCGACCGGTGACCGGCAGTCAACTGTTCAGTCAGCGGGCCAGCGGCGGCCTTGGCAGTCGTCGTGGGCTGTGGTCGATCCTGCACCTGGACCCGATTCTGTTGCTGTTGCTGCTGGCGTTGGTTGCCGGCGGCATGGTGGTGCTGTACAGCGGCGCCGACCGTAACTTTGCCGTGGTTGAAGCCCAGGCGGTGCGGATGGGTGTGGCGCTGGTGGTGATGCTGGTGTTCGCCCAGCTTGATCCGTCAGTGTACCGGCGCTGGGCGCCGTGGTTGTATCTGGTCGGGCTTGGCGCCCTGGTGGCGGTACTGGCCGTGGGAGTGGGCGCCAAGGGGGCTCAGCGCTGGCTGGCACTGCCCGGTCTGCCACGGTTTCAGCCCTCGGAGCTGATGAAGCTGGTGGTGCCGATGATGGCCGCCTGGTACCTGTCGCGGCACTTTTTACCGCCGAGGTTGTCCCAGGTGGCGATTGCCCTGGCCATTGTGCTGTTGCCGATGGGGCTGATCGTGCAGCAGCCGGATCTGGGAACGGCGTTGCTGGTAGGCGCTGCCGGCCTGTTTGTGGTGTTCTTTGCCGGCATCAGCTGGAAACTGATCACCGCCTTCCTGGGCATGGTGTCGGTGGCGGCGCCGCTGATGTGGTTCTTCGTGATGCGGGATTACCAGAAGCAGCGGGTTCTGACCCTGCTGGACCCGCAAAGTGACCCGCTGGGCGCCGGCTGGAACATCATTCAGTCGAAGACCGCCATCGGCTCCGGCGGCTGGAGTGGCAAGGGCTGGCTGCAGGGCACCCAGTCCCACCTTGAATTCCTGCCGGAAAGCCATACTGACTTCATCGTCGCGGTGCTGGCGGAGGAGTTTGGTTTTATCGGTATGCTGGTGTTGTTGTCGGTGTACCTGCTGATCATGTTGCGGTGCCTGTACATCGCGGTGAACGCCCAGGATTCGTTCGGCCGGCTGCTGGCCGGGGCGCTGACGATGACCTTCTTTATCTATATTTTTGTCAACATCGGCATGGTCAGTGGTCTGCTGCCGGTGGTGGGGGTGCCGTTGCCGCTGATCAGCTACGGTGGAACCTCCAGCGTGACGCTGATGGCGGCATTCGGGGTGTTGATGTCGATCCACACCCACCGGCGCATGATCACTGCCTAGGGACCTCTGGGGCCAGGTGGATGCCGGGTAATGTTGGGTCTTTGGGCTGCGTGGTATGGTATCGACGCCCGGTCAGTCTGTGGATACGGGGTTGAGACTGTGTGGCCGGGCAAGAACTGGTAGCATTGGCGTAGTGGGTATTGCCCCGGTGACGGGGTGGTTTAAGGGGTCGGAACTGGAACAGGAAAACGGTAGTCCGTGAAAGCTCGAGAAGTGCGCGGCCGTCCCTTCGGCTGGCTGATGGTGATAACGCTGATGATGTGGTTGGCTGGCTGTACATCCACGCCGAGCCAGGATTCACGCTATACCCTGTCCCAGGACCGGGCGCCGTCCGGGGAATTTGATGTCTCCGGGCTGGCGGACGCGGTCCCGCGTTATGAACCCCGTCGCTCCGCCGGCAACCGGTCCCCCTACACGGTCTGGGGCAAGCAGTACACGGTCATGGCCAGTGCCGACGGCTATCTTCAGCAGGGCGTGGCCAGCTGGTATGGCGAGAAGTTCCATGGCCACAAGACCTCCAACGGCGAAGTGTTCAACATGTACGCCATGTCGGCCGCCCACAAGAGCCTGCCCATTCCCAGCTACGCCCGGGTCACCAACCTGGATAACGGACGCTCGGTGATTGTGCGGGTGAACGATCGCGGTCCGTTCCATGACGACCGCCTGATTGACCTGTCCTACGCCGCGGCCAAGAAACTGGACTATCACAACCGGGGCACGGCCCGGGTTGAGGTGGCCGCCATCACGGTAACGCCGGATGGCGCTGTCTCCATTGCCGGCGAAGGCACCGTCAGCATGCCGTCAAACCCCGGATCTGCCGGGACCACGCCGGCTGTCACGCCAGCGTTGCCGCCGGGGAACGCCCTGTTTGTGCAGTTGGGTTCCTTCAGCAACCGGGACCCCGCCCAACGGCTGGCGGATCGTGCGGTCGCTCTGGTGGGACCGCAGGTGCGGGTGCGGTCGGTGGAAACCGATGCCGGCCGCTTCCATCGGGTGCAGGTGGGTCCCTTCCAGGATTCCGATGTCGCATCACGGACCCGGCAGCAGTTGGCGGACCGGGGGTTTGTGGATTCCATTCTGCTTACGGACACCCGCTAACCCAGACCGGCTCAACCCTGGGCCAGGGGGAACCGTCCCTGGTCTTACTGAACCGAACTTGTATAACCAACGATGAACGGACCCATGGCACACATTTCTGTTACTCGCGCACTTTCCTTTGTCCTGTTGATGGTCCTGATGCCGGTCTTGCCGGCGATGGCACAGGCTCCCCTGATTCCTTCGCCGCCACAGATCGGCGCCAGCTCCTACATCCTGATGGACCCCCGCAGCGGCGATATCATCATGGAAGGCAACAGCGGCGAGCGTCTGCCGCCGGCCAGTCTGACCAAGATGATGACCGCCTACATCGTTGAGCGCGAGCTGGATGAGGGCCGTATCAGTCTCGACGACATGGTGCCTGTAAGCGTCAATGCCTGGAAAACCGAAGGTTCCCGGACGTTCGTGCGGGAAGGCACCCAGGTCAAGGTGGAAGATCTGCTCAAGGGGGTGATCATCCAGTCCGGCAACGATGCCTCGGTGGCGCTGGCGGAGTTTATTGCCGGCAGCGAGCAGGCTTTCACCGACATCATGAACCAGCAGGCGCAGTTGCTGGGCATGCGGGATACCCACTTTGCCAACGCTACCGGTTTGCCGTCCCCGGATCATTTTTCCACCGCCCACGATCTGGCGGTGCTGGCCCGTGCCATCATCAATGACTACCCGGACAACTACCCGATTTACGCCCAGAAGCATTTCACCTACAACAACATCCGTCAGCCCAACCGTAACTCGCTGCTGTGGCGCGACCCCAGCGTGGATGGCCTGAAGACCGGTCACACCGAAGAGGCGGGGTTCTGCCTGGTGGCTTCCGCTGTGCGTAACGACACCCGTCTGATTGCGGTGGTGATGGGTACGCCCAGCAACAACGCCCGGGCTCAGGAAGTGCAGAAGATGCTTAATTTCGGCTTCCGCTACTATGAGTCCCGTAAACTGTTCAGCGCTGGCCAGGAACTGCTGAACAGCCGTATCTGGGGCGGTCAGGCGGACAGCCTGTCACTGGGTGTGAAGGACGACGTCTTTGTCACCATTCCCCGCGGTTCGATGGATTCCCTGGAGTCGGTGGTGGATGTGGACACCGTGATCAAGGCGCCGGTCTCCGTAGGCGATGAGCTGGGACAGGTCCGGGTCAGCCTGGATGGCAAGACGGTGGTGGATCAGCCGGTGCTGGCTTTGCAGACCGTTGAGGAAGGCGGCCTGTTCAAGCGGCTCTGGGATGCCATTAAGCTGTTTTTCGTACAATTGTTTGCATGAAACCGGCACCAGCCAGCCGCGGAGGTATCAGATGACCGAGCCCAAAGCTCCCAAAATCGAGTTTCCCTGTGATTATGAGATCAAGGTGATCGGGGACGCCGCGCCGGATTTCCGCGATTTCGTGGTGACCGTGGTGGAACGTCATGCCCCTGGCCTTCGGGAAGAGAACATTCGTCTCAACCCCAGCCGCAATGGCCGTTTTACTTCGGTCCGGCTGACCATCGTGGCCACTGGCGAACCGCAGCTCAAAGCTCTGTTCGAAGAGCTGAAAGCCAGCGGCCGCGTTCACATGGTGCTGTAATCGTGACGGCGCTGGTGGTTCGGAATCTGGGCCTGCAACCTTATGCCGAAACGCTGCAGGCGATGCAGCAGTTCACCGCACAGCGGGATGCCGACACGCTGGACGAGCTCTGGTGTCTGGAGCATCCTCCGGTGTTCACCCAGGGGCAGGCCGGCAAGGCCGAGCACCTGTTGGCGCCTGGCGATATTCCGGTGATCCAGGTGGATCGTGGGGGGCAGGTTACCTACCACGGGCCCGGCCAGCTGGTGGTGTACCTGATGATCGACCTCAAGCGCCGCAAGCTCGGGATTCGTGACCTGGTGGACCATATCGAACAGGCCATTGTGGCGGTGCTGGCGCCGTTGGGGATTGAGTCGGCGCCACGAGCGGACGCACCCGGGGTCTACGTTGGTGAGGCCAAGATTGCCTCACTGGGTCTGCGGGTCCGTCGGGGCTGCTCTTTCCACGGTCTGGCGCTGAACATCGATATGGACATGGCGCCGTTCGGCCGCATCAATCCCTGTGGTTATGCGGGCCTGGCGATGTGCCAGGTTCGCGATTTCGCGGCCGGCCACACGGTGGCGACGCTGGCCACCTCGCTGTCGGCAGAGCTGGCGCGACGACTCGGCGCCGGGGATGTCCGCCACGAGGACGGCTGGGCGGCGTAACCGGCGGTCTCACGCGGCCGTGTGTCGGCCATCGGAATCGCAGACCTGGTTGCGGCCCTGGGTTTTTGCCTGGTAGAGCGCTTCATCCGCCCGTTGCAACACCCGGTCGATGGTCTCATGACCATGGATCGAGGCCACGCCGACACTGATGGTGGCGGTGATGGCCTGACCGTCAAATTCGATGGCCTGGGTGGCGATGGACTGTCGTACCCGATTGGCGATCTGCATGGCCTCGGCGGTGTCGGTTTCCGGCAACAGCACCAGAAACTCCTCTCCGCCCCAACGGGCGATCATGTCCACCCGGCGACACTCCGTCTGCAGCGACTCGGCCACCAGTTTGATCATCCTGTCCCCGGCCTGATGGCCGTAGTTGTCATTGACGCTCTTGAACAGATCGATGTCCATCAGCATGACCGAAAAACCTCGGCCGTTGCGCAGGTAGCGCTGGTATTCGCTGTCGATGCGGTTGTGACCTTCGCGGCGATTGGCCAGGCCGGTCAGGGCATCGTGCTTGGCGGCATACTCGAACCGGGACGCCAGCTGGATCAGGCCAAGCTTGCTGCGGCGCCGGCTCTGGTCGAGCAGGTAACAGCTCACCATCTCGAAGCCCAGAACGATCATCATGCTGAGGCGAAAACTGCCGCTGTAAGGCGTGTCAATGATGGCCGCGCCGACGGGGGAGTAGAGCAGGGCGAGGCCAAGCCAGCCGCCACCGCAGGCAATGATGCCGACCCGGGAGTCGCTGATGTAGAAAATGATCGGGGGATAGGCAAACAGCCACATGACCCCGGCGCCATTCTCGATGGCGAACACCGCCAGGTAGCAGAACAACGCGGTGATCACCAGAATGAACCCCCGCCGCAGCAGGGTGTCGCTGTTTGCCAGGAAGTGAATCAGGGCGTTGGCTGCCAGCAACACCGCAAAGGTCAGCAGCACGTAGGTGGTTTGGGGGTCGCTGCGCAGGTGGGCGCGAAAGGCAAAGAAACTGAGGGCGGGCACGGCCGCGGCCGTCATCCACACAATCAGGATGGGAACGGGGATCTCGCCCTTGACGCGGAACTCACCGAGTTCGCTGTCAGTGCGCTGGGGTGACGAGTGAGGCATGACGGGTATCGCTGTTGTCAGTTCGGCCTGTTGTATAACCTGCAGGCTCAATTTGTTCTTGTATGAATCAAGCTTAGCGCCAAACCCGATCATGAAGTGTATAGAATCGTAACGGTCCGTGGCCGGGTAGGGCTGTCTTGGAATTGATCAATTAATACCCCCTGTGACGGGGATGCATTGGCTGCGGCGTCGACGTACGGCGGGCGCGGCTGTAACCTGAACTCGAGGGTCAGAACGTATAATGGCGACACACGGGCTCCGACCGTGCTTCATTCTCCCAGCGGAAAGGCATTGATGACTTCCAAGCGACGAGGCAGCAGCGTATCCCGAATCAAGACCGGCAGTTTTGAGCGCCGGCTGTCATTGACCCGGGCCGGACTGTTTGCCGGTACCCGCATGGCGTCCCACCTGGCCACCAACTGGCTGAGCAGTCGTGAGACCCGCGAACAGCGTCATCGGGCGATGCTGTCGAGCCAGGCCGAGTTTCTGGTGGAAGAATTGGGGAAACTCAAGGGCAGTGTGGTGAAAATTGGCCAGGTGATGGCGCTGTATGGTGAGCATTTCCTGCCTGAGGAAGTCACCGAAGCCCTGCACACCCTGGAAGACCAGACCACCTCCCTGGAATGGGCGTCGATCCGCAAGGTGCTTGCTCGCGAGCTCGGCAGCGACCGGCTGGCGGAGCTGGAAGTGGACCCGGAACCGATCGGCGCCGCCTCCCTGGGGCAGGTCCACCGTGCCCGACGCAGAAGCGATGGCCTGGAACTGGTGCTCAAGGTGCAGTATCCCGGTGTTGCCGATGCCGTGGACAGTGATCTCAATTCCGTGGCCCAACTGCTGCGCATTGCCCGCCTGGTATCCATTGGCCCGGAGTTCAACGACTGGCTGGAAGAAGTCCGAGAGATGATGCACCGGGAAGTGGATTACCGGCTGGAGGCGCGGACCACAGAAAAATTCCGGGCCTTGCTGGCGGACGACGACCGCTTTGTGGTGCCGCGGGTGCTGCCGGAATACTCCACCGCCCATGTGATTGCGTCCACCTATGAGCAGGGTCATTCAGTCAGTTCCGTGGCGGTGCGGGAGTTGCCGCTGGCGCGGCGCAATGCCCTGGGCCAGGCTGCGCTGGAGCTGTTCTTCCGCGAACTGTTCCTGTGGGGGGAAATCCAGACCGACCCCAACTTCGGCAATTACCGCATCCGCATTGCCGGCGAACCCGGGGCAGACCGTGATCACGACCAGATCGTGCTGCTGGATTTTGGCGCCGTCCAGAGCTACCCGGACAGTTTCCTCAAGCCGGTGATCCATATGATCCAGGCCTCCTATGAAGGCGATCGCGAACAGGTGGTCGAGGGTGGGGTGCAGCTTCGATTCATGAGCCGGGACTGGCCGGAGGACGTGCTGCGGACCTTCGGTGAGGTGTGCATGTCGGTGCTGGAGCCGTTGCAGGCTGATCGCGGCCAGTGGCCGCCGGAAGCCGTCAACGACAATGGCCAGTACCGCTGGAAACAGAGCGATCTGCCGTCGCGGGTGGCCCGTTACGCCGCGCGCTCTGCCATCAGTCGCTACTTCCGCATCCCGCCCAAGGAATTCGTGTTCCTCAACCGCAAACTGATCGGGGTCTACACCTTCATTGCCGTGCTGTGCGCAGAGTTCAATGGCGAACCCCTGCTGCGCCGCTACCTCTACCCGGAGGACGGCGGCGACAGAACCGGTTGAGCCGGGCGTCTCTACCCCGGGCCGCCATTGGCCTGGACCACCAGCCACAGCACCACGGCGTAGCGGGCGCCCTTGCCAATCGCTACCAGGGTGACAAAGTTGAGCCAGGGCACCCGCATGATGCCGCCGATCAGCGTCAGCGCGTCACCACCGATCGGCAGCCAGCCAAACAGCAGTGACCACTGGCCGTAACGATTGAACCGCTGCCGGGCCCGGTGCAGCTGCTTCTGTGAGAACGGAAACCAGCGCCGGTGCTTGAAGCGGTCCACCTGGCGTCCGATCATCCCGTTGACCACCGAGCCCAGGGTGTTGCCCGCGGTGGCCCAGAACCACAGCCAGAACACCGAATACCCTTCCAGTACCAGCCCTCCCAGAAGAATTTCGGAATACGCCGGCAGGATGGTGGCGGCGACAAAGGCGGTGACAAACAGACTCAGGTACGCCAAACGCAACACTCCCTTATGATTCGCATGTGGAATTAATGCCTACCCACCGCTAACCTGATGGGGAATCAGTGATCTACGACAGGTTAAACGATCCATGAAGAAGCTGTCCCTTAAACTTAAGCTGTATGCCCTGGTGATCGCCCTGCTGTTGGTGATGGGGGGCAGTCTGATCGTGACAGCGCAGTGGTCGATGAACCGGATGGAATCGGAACTCTCTGGTGCGACAACCGACATGGTGCAGGAGATCGTGATGGATCGTCTGCAGGCCACCGCCGGTGAGCATGGGGAGAAGGTCAGCGGGCTGCTGGACTCTGCGTTCAAGACACCGGATGTGGTCCGGGATGTGGTGGAAAGCAACGTCGCGGCGGACCAGTACAGCCGTATCAGCCGTCCGGCGCTGCAGGAGATTGTTGGCGGTGTGCTGGCGTCGGAACCGGGCCTGAGTGCGATCTACGCCCAGTTCGAGCCCGACGGCTATGACGGCCAGGACCGCTACTTCACCGGTGGTGTCGAGGATCACAGTTCCGATTCCGGCACCCTTGAGATCTATTACTACCGCACCCCCGATGACGGTATCGAATTTGCCCGCACCGCCGATGCGGATGAAAAATACCTGGACGGCCGCAATGAGTTCGGCATCCGTGAGGCCGAGTGGTACCTGTGCTCCATGGAGTCCAAGGCGTCCTGCATCATGGAGCCCTACAACTACGAGATCGAGGAAGGCTACAGCGAGCTGATGACCAGCCTGGTGGTGCCGATTCTCAATGCCGATCAGTTCGTCGGGGTGGTGGGGGTGGACATCAATCTGTCGACCCTGCAGGAGGCGATCCTGGCCGTCAGCCGCTCGCTTTACGATGGCCAGTCCCGGGTCACTCTGCTCAGTGAGATGGGGCTGATTGCCGCCGCCAGCCACTACGAGGACAATCTGGGCCGGCCGCTGGCAGAGGCGGCGCCGGAGCAGGCGCAGGTGCTCAAGGAGTTGCACCGCAACGGTGGCAGCTACGACGATGGCGAGATGCTGGCGGTGTCGTATCCGATCCGCTTTGCGGAGACCGATGCGGTCTGGTCGATGGTGATCGAGCTGCCCCGGGAAGCGGCGTTGGCGGAGCTGAACGAGATCAATACGCTGATGTCCGATGCGGTGTCCGCCACCGCCGGCCGCCAGCTGCTGGCCGGCGTGATTGTGTCGGTGCTGGCGATCATTGGCCTGATCGTGCTGGTGCGTTCGGTGACCCGGCCGCTGGATGAAATCCGCGACCGCATGCAGAACCTGGCCGGCGCCGAGGGTGACCTGACCCGGGAGCTGACCATCGACACCCACGCCGAACTGATCGATCTGGCGGATGGTTTCAATCGCTTCCTGGCGCGCTTGCGCACCATGGTGAACGATCTCAAGGCGGTCAACCGGCAGGTCCACGGTCAGGCATCGGACGTTGGTGCCATTGCGGTGGAGACCGATGAGAACACCGAGCGCCAGAATCAGGAGATCGCCAGCGTGGTGACGGCG
Organism: Marinobacter xestospongiae; assembly: GCF_023156385.1. Lineage (GTDB taxonomy): Bacteria > Pseudomonadota > Gammaproteobacteria > Pseudomonadales > Oleiphilaceae > Marinobacter > Marinobacter xestospongiae. The sequence continues at coordinate 48,411 of NZ_JAKZAK010000017.1, read as the reverse complement.
ATGAACGAAATGTCGGCGGCCGCCGGTGAGGTGGCCGGCTTCGCCGGTGAAGCGGCGGAGAACGCCCGCCAGGCCCAGGATGGGATTCAGTTCACCAAGTCTACCCTGGGAACGGCCGTGGATGGGGTAGGCGCCCTCGCCGGGGATATGGAACAGGCCAGTCAGGCCATCAGCCACGTGGCCAGCCGCAGTGATGACATCAACCGCATCCTGGAGGTGATTCGTGGAATCGCCGAGCAGACCAACCTGCTGGCCCTCAACGCGGCGATCGAGGCCGCCAGGGCCGGTGAGCAGGGGCGTGGCTTTGCGGTGGTGGCGGATGAGGTGCGAACCCTGGCATCGCGGACGCGGGAATCCACCGACGAGATCAGCCAGATGATCGATGGCCTGCAGCAGGAAGTCACCCAGACGGTGGCGGTAATCCGGACCGGGGTGGACCGGGCGACCATGGCGGTGGACGGCACCCGCGAGGCCGATCACTCCCTGGCTACGGTGGTTGAGCGTATCGGCGTTATCGTTGAGCACGTGACTCAGGTGGCCACCGCCGCCGAGGAGCAGAGTTCAGTCAGCGAGGAGATCAACCGCAACCTCACCGCCATTGGCGATGCCGCCAATGACCTGCGGGACCTGGCGCAACGGGTGCGTAACAGCGGCCAGTTGCTGGATCAGCAAGTGGAAACCCTGGACAACGAGCTGAGCCGGCTCAAGACCTGACGCCCGCATGGCAGTCGCCGCAATGCGGCGATTGCTGCAGGCTATGGTGGCCATCAAAAGGCTTCAGTTTGTTTTCTGACCTGGCAGTGGCACTATGGCGACCGTCCCGAATCTGATGACGCTCGCCGACTGCGGCGACGGTCCCGTGAGGAGTACCTATGGAACCTGTAACCATCTATGGCCGCATGTCCTGCGGTTTTTGTGTCCGCGCCAGGCAATTGTGTGAGGTCAAAGGCTACGACTATCGCTTTGTCGATATGATTGCCGAAGGCATCAGCAAGGGAGACCTGTCGGAGACCCTGGGGCGTCCGGTGGTGACGGTGCCACAGATACTGGTGGGCGATGACTATGTCGGCGGTTGCGATGAGTTCTTCGCCTTCGTCCGTCAGCAGGAAGCGCTGGCGGGCAGCTGAGGGCTCAGTTGAATCCGCCGATTGGCGCTTACAAAAAAAGGGACGAGTTATTGTCCCTTTTTTCATGGGGGGCTGGTGACCGTTCAGATATCGAACTCGGCCTTCAGTTTCTTCTCCACCAGCTGGTTCTGCAGCTTGGCCACCTTGGGCAGGCCTTTCTCGAACGGCGGGAAGCTCTCGCCTTCGATCAGCGGCTGCAGATAGGCACGGCAGTCGTCGGTGATGCCAAAGCCATCATCGGTGATGTAGTGGATGGGCATTTTCTTTTCCTGGTTGGCGACTTCGCTCAGCGGTGCCTCGCCAATGTGCCAGCGGTATGGGGACGCCTGCTCGCGGACAATGGTGGGCATCAGTGCCTGCTTGCCGGCCAGGGCCATCTCCACGGCGGCCTGACCAACCTTGTAGGCCTGCTCCACATCTGTGGCGGAAGCGATGTGGCGGGCCGCCCGCTGCAGGTAGTCGGCCACGGCCCAGTGGTACTTGTGGCCCAGAGCCTGTTTCACCATGTTGGCCAGTGCCGGGGCCACGCCGCCGAGCTGGGTGTGGCCGAAAGCGTCTTTGGAGCCGGCTTCGGCAACGAAACGGCCGTCTTCGTACTGGGCACCTTCAGAGGCGACCACCACGCAGTAGCCATAGTTCTCCACGCAGAAGTCCACACGCTTGAGGAAGGCTTCGCGATCAAACGGCACTTCCGGAAACAGGATGATGTGGGGTGGCTCGCCTTCGCCTTCCCCGGCCAGGCCACCAGAGGCGGCAATCCAGCCGGCGTGACGTCCCATCACTTCGAGGATGAACACCTTGGTGGACGACTCGCTCATGGAGCGGATGTCGAGGCTGGCTTCGAGGGTGGAGGTGGCAATGTACTTGGCCACGGAGCCGAAGCCCGGGCAGCAGTCGGTAAACGGCAGGTCGTTATCAACGGTCTTGGGCACGCCAATGCAGGTGATCGGGTAGCCCATTTTCTCCGCCAGCTGGGAGACTTTGAAGGCGGTGTCCTGGGAGTCGCCACCACCGTTGTAGAAGAAGTAGCCGATGTCGTGGGCCTGGAACACCTCGATCAGACGCTCGTACTCGCGGCGATTCTCGGTCAGGTTCTTGAGCTTGTAACGGCAGGAACCGAAGGCGCCGCCTGGCGTGTGCAGCAGGGCTTCGATGGCTGCGTCGGACTCCAGGCTGGTGTCGATCAGTTCTTCCCGCAGGGCGCCAATGATGCCGTTGCGGCCGGCGTAGACCTTGCCGATCTGTTCCGGGTGCTTCCGGGCGGTCTGGATGACCCCGCAGGCACTGGCATTGATTACGGCGGTGACACCGCCGGACTGAGCATAAAACGCGTTCTTGATGGCCATCTTGAGTGCCGCCTCCTGCTGGTTGAGCGAATGTCGCGAATGATACGTCAAACGCGGGGGTTTTTCATGGCGGCGATGGTGGTGGAAACCGGAATTGACTCTTGACGGAGTGACGGTGATACGGGAGGCTTGTGGCCCCATCGCGGATGCCATCGAGAGCGCATCGTTGTGGGCTTTCTGGCGGATTTCTTGGTAAAGGGCGGATGGTTATGCACATTCATATCCTGGGTATTTGTGGCACCTTCATGGGCAGCCTGGCAGTCATCGCCCGCGAACTGGGGCACACGGTGACCGGTTCGGACCAGGGGGTCTACCCGCCCATGAGCACCCAGCTCGAAGCCCAGGGCATCGCCCTGATGGACGGCTACGACGCCGCCAATCTGGAACCAAAACCGGATCTGGTGCTGATCGGTAACGCCATGTCCCGGGGCAACGTGGAGGTGGAGGCGGTCCTCAACCGCAACATCGACTACATGTCCGGCCCGGAATGGCTGGCGCGGGAGGTCCTGAGCAAGCGCTGGGTTCTGGCGGTGGCCGGCACCCACGGCAAGACCACGACCACCGCCATGCTGCTGTGGATTCTGGAGCAGGCCGGTTTCGATGCCGGCTACCTGGTGGGTGGAGTGCCGAAGGATTTTCCGGTGTCCGCCCGGCTCGGCAGCAGTGATTTCTTCGTTATTGAGGCCGACGAATACGACAGTGCCTTCTTCGACAAGCGTTCCAAGTTTGTCCACTACCGGCCCCGTACGCTGATTCTCAACAACCTGGAGTTTGACCACGCCGATATCTTTGACAGCGTCGAGGCCATTGAGCGCCAGTTTCACCACCTGGTCCGCACGGTGCCATCCCAGGGGCTGATTGTGCGTCCGAGTCGGGATGAACACCTGGATCGGGCGCTGGCGCTGGGCTGCTGGAGTGGGTTGCAGACCACGGCGCTTGGCAGTGAAAGCGAGGCGACCGACTGGCGGGCGGAACTGCTGGCGGACGATGGCAGCCGCTTCCTGGTGCTCCATCACGAACAACCGGTGGCCACCGTGAACTGGCAGCAGACCGGCCACCACAACGTCCGCAATGCCCTGGCGGCCATTGCCGCGGCCCGCCACGTCGGCGTGACCCCGGACCACGCCATTGCCGCGCTCAACCGCTTCTCCGGGGTGAAGCGGCGAATGGAGCTGCTGGCTGATATTGATGGCGTGCGGGTGTACGACGATTTCGCCCATCATCCCACCGCCATTGCCACCACTCTGGAGGGGCTGCGTAACCGGGTAGGGGATGAGCCCATCGTTGCGTTGATCGAGCCCCGTTCCAATACCATGCAGCAGGGCGTGCACCAGCAGTCCCTGCTGGCCAGTGCCGGTGCCGCCGACAAGGTGTTGTGGGCCAACCTCCAGCACCTGGCGTGGCTGGATACCCTGGTCGGCGAACACCAGCAGGCCACCGATGACCACGACACCCATCGGGTGCTGGGCTCGGTCGAGCGGTTGATTGAACAGACCCTGGAGGAACTGACCCAGCCTTGCCATATTGTGATCATGAGCAATGGTGGCTTTGGTGGCATCCATCGGAAGCTGGTGGCCGTACTCAAGGACCGTACCGGCGCCTGAGCCGCCACGGACTGACAGCGACACACAGGAGGCTCCATGTCGAACCCGATCACCACCGTCAATCTGGCGTTCACTGGCGCCTCGGGTGCGCAGTACGGTTTGCGTCTGCTGGAATGCCTGCTGGCGGCGGGCTGTCGGGTTCACCTGATGGTCAGTCGGGCGGCCCAGGTAGTGATTGCAACGGAGACCGACTTCAAGCTGCCCGGTGCCCCCAAGGCCATGGCGGCGGCCCTGACGGAACATTTCCAGGCTCAGCCGCAACAGTTGCTGGTGTTTGGCCGTGAGGACTGGTTTGCGCCGCCGGCGTCCGGATCTGGTGAGCCAGCCCCGCTGGTGGTGTGTCCATGCAGCACCGGCACCCTGTCGGCGTTGGCCACCGGTGCCAGCAATAACCTGATTGAGCGGGCGGGGGACGTTGCCCTCAAGGAGCGCCGGCCACTGATCCTGGTGCCGCGGGAAGCTCCATACTCTGAGTTGCACCTGGAGAACATGCTGAAGCTGACCCGGATGGGCGCGACCATCATTCCCGCCAGTCCTGGGTTCTATCACCAGCCCCAGTCGGTGGCGGATCTGGTGGACTTCATCGTTGCCCGGCTGCTGGATCATCTCGGTATCGATCAGACCCTGATGCCAAAATGGGGCGAAAGTCGGGTGGCGCAGAAATTGGCCCGCTAAGGTCCCGGCAAGGCGGATTTGGCCACTGCTTTTGATGCTTTTGCCCATTGAGCCGATTCGGCTCCCCCCACAGACTCTGTGAACAACCACAACGACAGTCATTCACAGAGGTTCACCATGATTCCACGCACGCTCTTTGATGCCGATCTCGAAGGCTTCCGGGACTCCGTTCGCAAGTTTCTGGAGCAGGAGGCGGTGCCTTACCACGAACAGTGGGAGAAGGACGGTCAGGTCAGCCGGGAACTCTGGACCAAGGCCGGTGAGCTGGGCTTTCTCTGCCCCACCATGCCGGAAGCGTATGGCGGTGTGGGCGCCGATTTCCGCTACAGTGCCGTCATCATGGAAGAGCTGGCCCGAGCCGGACTTTCCGGCATTGGCTGGGGGCTGCATTCCGACATCGTTGCACCTTACATCCTCCACTACGGTTCGGAAGAACAGAAACAGCATTACCTGCCCAAGCTGGTCAGCGGTGAGATGGTAGGGGCTATTGCGATGACCGAGCCCGGCGCCGGCTCCGACCTGCAGGGGGTCAAGACCAATGCCGTCAAGCAGGGCGACCACTACGTCATGAACGGCTCCAAGACCTTCATCACCAATGGCCAGCTGGCGGATCTGGTGGTGGTGGTGGCCAAGACCGATCCCAAGGAAGGCGCCAAGGGCACCAGCCTGTTCCTGGTGGAATGTGCCTGGGAAGGGTTTGAGAAGGGGCAGAACCTCAACAAGGTGGGGATGAAAGCCCAGGATACCTCGGAGCTGTTCTTCCAGGACGTCCGGATTCCGGAGACCCACCTGCTGGGTGGCCGGGAAGGGCAGGGCTTCTTCCAGTTGATGCAGGAACTGCCGGCGGAGCGCCTGCAGGTGGCGCTGACGGCGGTTGCGGCTGCCGAGGCGGCCTGGGGCTGGACTCTGGACTACGTCAAGGAACGCAAGGCGTTCAGCAAGCCGGTGATCGCCTTCCAGAACACCCGCTTTAAGATGGCGGAAATGAAAGCCGAGATCACCGCCGCGCGGGTCTTCGTTGACCGTTGCCTGGAGTTGCACCTGGAGAAGAAGCTGGATATCCCCACCGCCGCCATGCTGAAGCAGTGGACCACCGATCTGCAGTGCAAGGTGATGGACGAGTGTGTCCAGCTCCACGGCGGCTATGGCTACATGTGGGAATACCCCATCGCGCGGGCCTGGGCCGATTCCCGGGTGCAGCGGATCTACGCCGGCACCAATGAAATCATGAAAGAGATCGTTGCCCGCTCGTTCTGAGCTACCGACGACATTGCCGGGCAGGCCAAGCGCTGCTGCCCGGTTACCCTTCTTTACAATTTGCCAAGCCTATCAAGGTTCCCGCCGGTAAACTTCCCTAGAGTGAATCCCAACCACTAATAAGGATAATCGGTTGCCGTCATGACGCGTTTGCTCCCCCTGGCCCTGTCCCTGGCCGTGTTCAGCCTTACCGGCTGCAAGAACGAATCCACTCCGCCGCCCGAAGATGGCCGGGATTTTGATTCCGGCGACTATATCGAGCCGGGCGCCTACACCGGCACGGTGATGAATGGCTATCTCAGCCAGGCCCGGGTGTGGCTGGATATTGACGGCGATGGTCAGGTGACCGCTGGGCCGCTGGAGATCACGCTGGAATCCGGCACGGTGGTGACCCTGGAAAATGGCGAGCCTACTGCCCTCAGCGGTGATAACGGTCGCTTTGAGCTGGACACCTCCGAGCTGCAGCTGGACGCGACGGTCGGGCCGGACCTGGACCCGAGGGACTACGCGCTTTACGCCACCATCCTGCCGGGCCGTACGACCGACCAGAGCCGTGGTGGTGTGGTGCTGGACAAGGCATTCATGATGTCCGCACCGCCGGGTGTGCGACTGATCAGCCCGCTGACCTCCCTGGAGCGGTTCCGGGCACTGGCAGGCCTCGCTGGTCAGTTTGAAGCCAACGCGACACTGGCCGATGCCTTTCGTCACTCCAACCCGCGGCAGGATTACCTGAAGGCCGGCGATGACCGCGCCTACGCCTACGCCCGGGTGTTTGCCCGCTTCCTGGCGGCGCAGTTCCCGGAGGGCACCAGTGAAGCCCTGGCCAACGGTGATGGCACCGAACGGCTGCTGGACATCAACGCCATCAAGGTGTTGGCGGTGGCGTTTATCCGCAACGCGGCGACACTGGTGCAGCGGGTCGATGAAGCGGCGCCGGCCGGTCGTTACCAAAATGTCGATATCGACGCGATTGAGCTGCCGGTGGAGGGACTGGACCTGTTGAACCCGGTGGTGCTGGCCACCGAGGTGGTGTTTGCCCACAGCGAGGACGGTGCGCTGCCGGCTTCGCGTTCCGGGCTGGAGCGCTCGGCGGAGCTTGCCTACAGCTACAACCCGGCGGGACAACTGGTGCGGATTGAAGCCAATGGCTGCATGGCACCCTCCATGCAGGAGTTGGCGCGGTTGGCCAACGCCGGCGGCGAAATGGCGGCTACCGGCACCCAGTGGCTGCCGAGCATTTCCGCTTCTCAGCTCAGCATGGGGTATTTGCAGGAAGACGGCGTCGACGAAGTGCTGGAGATTGACTGGGCAACCCGCACTGCCCGCTTCTACACGACAACGGATTGCCACCCTGAACTTGCGGCGACTGATGCCCTCGACGGTGAGCCGGCCCGCAGCTATCAGTGGTCGCTGAATGCGGGCCGGGTACTGTCCATCACTGATGGCGAACGCACCCTGGTGCCGGATTACGAAAATGCCAGCGAGACCTTCCTGGGCTATCGCCTACTGCAAGACGGCGTTGAACTGGCCGCGCTGGATTTGACCGGAGAGCTGGTGTCTTGCCTTGATCAGTTGGATGATGCCGATCAACTGCCGCCGCGAGTCGTGTCGGCCCAGCAGAGCTATCAGTTCAGCGGATTTGAGCCGCAACCGGACCTGTTCGAAACCCTGCTGCTGGAGTTCGACACCCGCAAGGAGCGTCAGCGGCTGCTGAGTTACAGCTTCCTCGACGATCGCCTGGCGGCGGTGCCGGCGCTGGACGGCCAGGCTGGCTTTCGGTGGGAGTTTTTCTACCAGTCGGAGGACGGCATCATCGAACCGGAACAGCCCAATCTGATCGAACAGGGCTTCCTGACCCTGCACACCCGGCCACAGAGTTGCGGTCGCAACGAGGACTCCTCGCCAGGGGCGCTGTTCGGCCGGATCAATCGGGGGTACAAACGTCTTTCTGAGATTCTGGCTGGTGGTGTGAACTGATTAACTGATCGGACACGGATAAAGCGGGCCATCACCGGCGTGGATCGGTGGTGGTTTGTTGTTTGGGGGCTTGGGAAAGTACGAAGTTCAGACGGGATGTCTTCGTTGCTGCTGACCACTCCCTGGGGAAGGGAATGGTGCCGAGGAGAGGACTTGAACCTCCACGGGGTTGCCCCCACTAGCACCTGAAGCTAGCGTGTCTACCAATTTCACCACCTCGGCAAGCGACCGCTATGATAATGAAACTCGCCTGATATTCAAGCCCGCTTTTGCGTTAATGACGTTTTTTTGCAGTGGAGACCGTGTTTCCGGGTCCGTCTGACAGGCGCTGCCAGATGAAGGAAGCAGTCGACAGTAAGTTCTGAAGTGCAAGTTCTGAAGTGCAAGCTCTGAGGTACAACGGAAGGCAGCGACGATTGAAGTCACATCTGGCGACTTTCGTCTGCTTTGCATTAAATTATGAGGGAGATTTAATCGCCATTCCTTGAAGGAAGGAATGGTGCCGAGGAGAGGACTTGAACCTCCACGGGGTTGCCCCCACTAGCACCTGAAGCTAGCGTGTCTACCAATTTCACCACCTCGGCAGGTGATTTGCAGGTTTGCCGTTTTGTAATCACTAAGCTTTATAAGATGTAGCTTATTGAAAACTTGGCAGTTCTGCCGTCGGTTGGGGTGTTCGTCTCAACCGATGGCGCGTACTTTACGGATTCGTGTAAGGGCTGTCAAACGTTTTCCTCAAAAATTTTTGGATTGGTTCGCAGGTACTGATAGTGAGAGTTATACTCCAGTCACATTGAATCGGTCGCCAGCCTCCAAGTGGCTGCGTGACCCCAGGAAAAGGTAGCGAATGGCTTCCAGAAAGAAGACAGACAAGGACCCTCACGCCAACCGTGAGGCCACGAAGTACGACAATCCCATCCAGAGCCGGGAATTTATCCTGGATCACCTGCGGCAGCGCGGAGCGCCAGCCAGTCATGAGACCCTGTGCGACGAGCTCGCCCTGACCACCCCGGAAAACATTGAGGCCCTGCGCCGCCGGTTGATCGCCATGTGCCGTGACGGCCAGCTGATCTGCAACCGTCGCGGGGCCTACCTGCCTATCGATGAGGCCGACCTGGTGAGTGGCCGGGTGATGGGGCATCGGGACGGGTTCGGCTTCCTGGTGCCCGATGACGGTGGCTCCGACCTGTTTCTCACCGCCCGGCAGATGCGCAAGGTGTTTCATGGCGACCGGGTGGCTGCCCGGGTGGATCGAGTGGATGACCGTGGCCGCCGCGAGGGCGTGATTGTTGAGGTGCTTGAAGCCCGAACCGCGCAGGTGGTTGGCCGTCTGTTCCGGGAAAGCGGGGTTGCCTTTGTGGTTCCCGAAAACGCCCGCATCAATCATGAAGTGCTGATTCCCGAAGAGCATTGCGCCGATGCCTACCATGGCCAGTATGTGGTGGTGGAGATTCTCCGGCAGCCAACGCCCCGCACCAAGCCTACCGGCCGGATCATTGAAGTGCTGGGAGATCACATGGCGCCGGGTATGGAGATCGCGGTGGCGATACGCTCCTACGACCTGCCTCACAGTTGGCCGCCTGCGGCCGGAGAGCAGGCGGCGGCCATTCCGGCCGAAGTGGGCGAGGCCGACAAGACCAACCGGGTGGATCTGCGGCAGCTGCCACTGGTGACCATCGATGGTGAGGACGCCCGCGATTTTGATGACGCCATCTATTGTGAGCGCCGGTCCCGGGGTGGTTATCGCCTGGTTGTCGCCATCGCTGACGTTTCCCATTACGTGCGCATTGGCAGTCCGCTGGATGAAGAGGCGCTGAACCGTGGTAACTCGGTGTACTTCCCGGACCATGTCGTGCCGATGCTGCCGGAGAAGCTCTCCAATGGCCTGTGCTCGCTGAATCCGGAAGTGGATCGTCTTTGCCTGGTGGCCGACATGACCATCAGCGCGGCGGGCAACATCAGCGGCTACACCTTCTATCAGGCGGTGATGCACAGTCACGCCCGGCTGACCTACACCAAGGTCAGCGACATGCTGGAGCGGCCGGACTCCGAGCCGGGCTACCGTCTGTGCGAGCAGTACGCCGAGGTGCTGCCGCACCTGCACGACCTTTACGGCCTCTATAAAGTGTTGCGTCAGGCGCGCACGGAACGCGGTGCGATTGACTTCGAAACCACCGAGACCCGGATCATCTTCGATCCGGCGCGGAAAATTGAGGAAATCGTGCCAGTGCATCGCAACGATGCCCACAAGATTGTGGAAGAGTGCATGCTGTGCGCCAACGTGGCGGCAGCGCGGTTCCTCAAATACCACAAACTGCCGGCACTGTATCGGGTTCACGATGGCCCGTCGGAAGAACGGCTGGGGGCTTTGCGGCTGTTCCTGGGGGAGCTGGGGTTGCAGCTCGGCGGTGGTGACAAGCCCACCTCGGCGGATTATCAGGCGCTGTTGTCAGTGGTTGCTGACAGACCCGATGCTCAGGTGATCCAGACAGTGATGCTGCGGTCGTTGAGTCAGGCGGTATACAGCCCCGAGGAGTCCGGTCACTTCGGGCTCGGGTTTGCCAGCTACGCTCACTTCACATCGCCCATCCGCCGCTATCCGGACCTGATTGTCCACCGCGCCATCAAATCGGTGATTCACAGTGCCGAGACCCGCAAGCGGGTGGAGCAGCCCGGGCAGCGGGATGCCAATCTGGCGGAATACCCCTACGACCTGGCGCGGATGACCCAGCTGGGCGAGATCACCTCGATGACGGAGCGGCGGGCCGACGATGCCACCCGCGATGTCATGGCCTGGCTCAAGTGTGAGTACCTGCGGGACCGGGTGGGTGAAGAGTACGACGGCGTCATTGCCGCTGTGGTGCCGTTCGGGTTCTTTGTCGAGCTCAAGGACATCTACATCGAAGGACTGGTGCACATCTCCACCCTGGGTGGTGACTACTATCACCACGACGTCGCCAAACACCGGCTGGTGGGTGAACGCACTGCGGTCAGCTTCCGGCTCGGTGATGAAGTACGGGTGCAGGTGGTGCGGGTGGATCTGGATGAGCGCAAGATTGATCTGGAGCTGCTCAGTAAACCGCGGCGACGCAAGTCTGACCGGGAGGCCCTGGAAATGGCGGACTCCCGCGATGGCGGGGCGCGCAAGGACAAGGGCGGCGGCAAGTCCGGACGCAAGGGTTCCGGCAAGGGGCACAAGGCCGCCGGCAAGCCTGACAAGAGCGCCAAGTCCGGCAAGGCTAAAAAAGAGCGACCCAGAAGCGCGAAGGAAAAGCTGGTGGAAGCGGCCGCCAAGGAGGCGGACAAGTCCGGTGGCCGCAAACGTGGTCAGAAGCCCTGGTAAAGCATGGTGCCTGGTCGGTGCAGGGCTGTTTGCCCAGCGCGCCGGCCACGACGAGCAGTTGAGGAACGCACGAACGTGTCTGAAGAGTTTATTTTTGGTTGGCATGCCGTTGAGGCGGTACTGAAGCGGGAGCCGGAGCGGCTACAGGCGGTGTGGATTCAGACCGGTCGTCAGGACCGTCGGGTCAAGGAAGTGACCGCTGCGCTGGATGAGCTGGGTGTGCCCTGGCAGGTGGTTCACCGTCGTGAGCTGGATGAGCGGGTCGCCGGTGTGCATCAGGGGGTGGTTGCCCAGGTTGGCAAGAGTCGTGAATGGAGCGAGGATGACCTGCTGGCGATGCTGGAACAGTCCGACAAGCCGCCGTTCCTGCTGGTGCTGGATGGTGTCACCGATCCCCATAACCTGGGGGCCTGTCTGCGAACCGCCGATGCGGCGGGGGTCCAGGCAGTGATTGTGCCCAAGGACAAGTCCGCCTCGCTCAGTCCTACCGCACGCAAAGTGGCCTGTGGCGCCGCCGAGACGGTGCCATTGGTGCGGGTCACCAATCTCGCCCGGGCGTTGCGCAACCTGCAGCAGCAGGGGGTGTGGCTGATCGGCACGGCAGGGGAGGCCAAGGCCTCGCTTTACCAGGCTGACTTCTCCGGTCCGGTGGCGCTGGTGATGGGCGCTGAGGGCAAGGGTATGCGTCGGCTGACCCGTGAGCATTGCGACCAGTTGATCAATATTCCCATGCAGGGTCATGTCGACAGCCTGAATGTGTCGGTGGCAACCGGCGTCTGTCTATACGAGGCCCTGCGACAAAGACTTGCATAGCACCGTCTACCCGCCTAAAATGCGTCACCCCTTTTTTCGGGGGTGGCGTGTTATTGTCTGAATTTTGTTCATGGCAGGGCGCGTCAGGCTTTTCACAAAGCCGATGAACACGGGCAGCCAAGCGCTGCCGCCTCCTTGCTTCTTGCCGGGCCTGTCGCAACAGCGCGGGGCTGTCGGAAGCTGTTCAAACCGTAGGGAGAACTCATGCGTCACTACGAAATCGTATTCATGGTACATCCGGATCAGAGCGAGCAGGTGCCCGCGATGATCGAGCGTTATACCGGCGTCATCACCGAAGATGGCGGTCAGGTACATCGCCTGGAAGATTGGGGCCGTCGTCACCTGGCATACCCGATCAACAAGATCCACAAGGCTCACTACGTGCTGATGAACGTTGAATGTTCACAGACCGCACTGGACGAGCTGACTCACAACTTCCGCTTCAACGACGCCATCATTCGCGACCTGATCATCCGTCGCGACGAGGCTGTGACTGACCTGTCTCCGATGAAGGCGGCTGAGTCCCGCGAGGACCGTCGCGGTGGAGATGAGCGTCCGCGCCGTTCCGCCGAATCCGGCGAGCGCCGTCCGGCCGAAGCCCAGGGCGACAAAGAGTAAAATCACTTTTTGAGTTGAGGAGTTAGTTATGGCTCGTTTTTTCAGACGTCGTAAGTTCTGTCGCTTCACGGCAGAGGGTGTTAAGGAGATCGATTACAAAGATCTGGACACCCTGAAAGGCTACATCACTGAAACCGGCAAGATCGTGCCCAGCCGCATCACCGGCACCAAAGCACGTTATCAGCGTCAGCTGGCCACCGCTATCAAGCGTGCCCGCTACCTGGCACTGCTGCCGTACTCGGACAGCCACGACAACTAAGTTGCAGGAAATCTAGACAGGACTTGGGACCATGCGTGCTCTAGCACAGTTTGTAATGCGAGGTCCCCTGCAGGCGGGTGCTGTGGCAGCGATTGCCATGACAGTCCCCCTGCTGTTTTGGGTCGGAGCCGCCGTCGTTGGACTGGTGATTCTCCGGCTCGGCATCAGCCAGGGGCTTAGCATCGGCCTCTGGGCATTGCTGCCCGGGCTCGGTTGGGCCTGGGTGGGGCAGGACCCCACCGCGGTGTCGGTGTTGCTCCTGGTGATGGTGATGGCCGCAGTTCTGCGGGCCTCCCTGTCCTGGGAGAAGGCACTGCTCAGCGGAGCCGGCCTGACCCTGGTGATGGGGGCGTTACTGCCGATTCTTTACTCCGGGCTCCTGGACCAGCTGGTTCAGGCCGGTGTTGAGTTCTACCAGAGCTACGAGGTCGAGGCGCCGGTGGCTGGCGGGCAGCTGGAGACAGTGATCCGCGAGACCATGGTGGCCAGCATGGCGGGCATGTTCCTTGCCATGGGCATCGGGATGACGATGCTGGCCAGGTCCTGGCAGGCCGGGCTGGACAACCCTGGTGGTTTCCAGCGGGAGTTCCACTCCCTGAGGCTGTCAGTGCCGGTGGCTCTGGGCTGCGTGCTGGCAATAGTGGCCGGGCCCTACCTTGGCCTGAACGCGCTGTTGCTGGCCTGGGCCGCAGGGTTGCCGCTGTTCCTGGCCGCCTTGGGCCTGGTGCACGGTGTTGTCGCCCTGCGGGGCATGGGCAGTCACTGGTTGGTAATGTTTTACGTGGCCCTGATGCTGTTGGGTCCGAGTCTGATGTTTCTGTTACTGGTTGTGGCGTTTGTGGATAGCTGGCTGGATATCCGGGGGCGAATCAAGTCCTCCGGGTCGGCTGAATAAAGCACGAAGAGGTTAACGAGATGGAAGTTATTCTGCTCGAGAAAGTTGCAAACCTTGGCTCACTGGGTGACAAGGTTAAGGTAAAGGCCGGTTACGGTCGTAATTTCCTGCTTCCCTACGGCAAGGCTGTTGCTGCCACGGAAGACAACCTGAAGGCGTTCGAAGAGCGTCGTGCCGAGCTGGAAAAAGCTGCCGCTGAAAAGCTGGCCGCTGCCCAGTCCCGCGCCGAAGCTCTGGAAGGCGCTTCCTTCACCATCACCTCCAAGGCTGGTGACGAAGGCAAGCTGTTCGGTTCTATCGGTGTGCGTGACATTGCAGATGCAATCACTGCCGCCGGTACCGACGTTGAGAAGAGCGAAGTTCGTCTGCCGGAAGGCCCGCTGCGGGTTGTCGGCGAGTACGACATCGAGCTTCAGCTGCACACCGACGTAACCGTCGAAGTGAAGGTTGCAGTCGTCGCCGAGTGATTCGGCCCCGGCCCTGTGCCGGAGACTGCTTTGGTGATCCCTTGTGGGTCACCGCCCAGGCCCGGGCCGCGAAAGCGGATTCCGGGCCTGTTGCTTTCTGGTATGCTAGTGTCCCGTCTGTCGCAATGATCCCGAACGTTTTTTACTGAAGAGAATCCATGGCCAATTCCAATCTGAAAGCGGCATCCACTGACCTGGAAACCTCCCGCGTCAAGGTTCCTCCGCACTCGCTGGAAGCCGAGCAGGCGGTGCTTGGTGGCCTGATGCTGGACAACCGCCGCTTTGATGAAGTGTCGGAGATCATCACCTCGACGGATTTCTACCGTCAGGACCATCGCCTGATCTTCGCGGCAGCCGAGCGGCTGGCAGGTGACAGTGAGCCACTGGACGTGGTCACCCTGGCGGAGTTCCTGGAGCGGGCCGGGGACATCGAAGACGCCGGCGGCCTGGGTTATCTGGCCGAGCTGGCGGAGAAGACGCCGGGCGCGGCCAACATTCGGGCGTACGCCGAGATCGTGCGGGAGCGTTCGGTACTGCGCAGCCTGATAGAAGTGTCCGGCAACATCGCCGATTCGGCGTTTAATCCACTTGGGCGCACCAGTGATGAATTGCTGGATGAGGCCGAGCGGAATGTGTTCAAGATTGCCGAATCCCGCAACACCCAGAATGCCGGACCGAAAAGCATCAACCCGATCCTGACCACGGCGTTGGGACGGATTGAAGAAATGTTTGAATCCGGCGATGCCATCACCGGCCTGACCACCGGCTTTCGGGACCTCGACAACAGCACTTCGGGGATGCAGCCGGCGGATCTGATCATTGTGGCCGGTCGTCCCTCCATGGGTAAGACCACGTTCGCCATGAACCTGGTGGAGAACGCGCTGCTGAAAACCGGTGAGCCGATCCTGGTGTTCAGTATGGAGATGCCGTCCGATTCCATCGTAATGCGGATGCTGTCGTCACTGGGGCGCATCGACCAGACCAAAATCCGGAGCGGTAAGCTGGAAGAGGACGACTGGCCCCGGCTGACCTCGGCGGTGTCACTGCTGAAGGACAAGCCGCTGTACATCGATGATACCGC
Organism: Marinobacter xestospongiae; assembly: GCF_023156385.1. Taxonomy (GTDB): domain Bacteria; phylum Pseudomonadota; class Gammaproteobacteria; order Pseudomonadales; family Oleiphilaceae; genus Marinobacter; species Marinobacter xestospongiae. The sequence continues at coordinate 32,949 of NZ_JAKZAK010000017.1, read as the reverse complement.
TGGCCTGAGTCCCACCGAACTGCGCTCCCGTGCCCGTCGTGTGGCCCGGGAGAATGGCGGCAAGCTCAGCCTGATCATGGTCGACTATCTGCAGTTGATGCGGGTGCCGGGCAATACCGAAGGGCGTACTGCGGAAATCTCCGAGATCTCCCGCTCCCTCAAGGGGATTGCCAAGGAGCTCAACTGTCCGGTGGTGGCGTTGTCGCAGCTTAACCGGAGTTTGGAGCAGCGCCCCAACAAACGACCGGTGAACTCGGACCTGCGGGAATCCGGAGCGATCGAGCAGGACGCCGACGTGATCATGTTCGTCTACCGCGACGAGGTCTATAACGAGGACACCCCGGACAAAGGGGTGGCCGAGATCATTATCGGTAAGCAACGGAACGGTCCCATTGGCACCATACGGCTTGCGTTCGTGGGTAAGTACACCAAGTTTGAAGACCTCGCCCATGGCGATTACGGGGACGAATACTGAGGTCGCAGTCTGGATGATCAGCAGGGTAATGCGCCATGCCTAGACCAACCGTTGCGCGGGTCGATCTGGATGCCCTTCGGCACAACTATCGTGAGGCCGCCCGCCTGGCGGGTCATGCCCGCGCCATGGCGGTGGTGAAGGCGGATGGTTACGGTCACGGTATTGCCGCCGTGGCGAAGGCCCTGGCCGGGGAGGTGGAGCGTTTTGCCGTTGCCTGCCTGGAGGAGGCGTTGACCATTCGCGAGGCCGGGCTGGACCAAACCGTGGTGCTGTTGCAGGGCGTGCATGCCGCCGAGGATGTGGCGACCTGCGTTCGGCTGGGTCTGGAACCGGTGATTCACTGCGAGCGCCAGCTCGACTGGCTGGCCGCCGGTAACGAGGTGCCGGCGTTCTGGATCAAGGTCAACAGTGGCATGAACCGGCTGGGCTTTCGGGCCGCTGAGCTGCCTGCAGTGATGGCCTCGGTACGCGCGCTGACGGATGCCGGGCGCGGCGCCTTCCTTGGTTTTGTCACCCATTTTGCTGCTGCCGACGACCCCGACCGGAAAACCACCGAGAGCCAGACCCGTTATTTCCAGGATGCCGTCGCGCCCTGGCCGGAGGCACTGCTGAGTGTGGGCAACTCCGCCGCCCATTTCCGCGTTGATCAGCCGCTGTTTGACTGGAGTCGACCAGGGATCATGCTTTACGGCGCTTCGCCAATGGCGGAACGCTGCGGGGCCGAGCTGGGGCTGAAACCGGTGATGACGCTGGAGTCGGAGCTGACCGCTGTGCGCTGGCTGAACCCCGGGGATGCTGTGGGTTACGGCGAAACCTGGCGGGCCGAACAGCCCACGCGAATGGGGATCGTTGCCGTCGGCTATGGCGATGGCTACCCTCGCCACGCCGGCACCGGTACGCCGGCGGCGATCAATGGTCAGCGGGTTAGGCTGATCGGGCGGGTGTCGATGGACATGCTGGCGGTGGATCTGACCGGCGCCCCAAACGCCAGCCCCGGGGATCGGGTCGAGTTGTGGGGCGCGGAGGTGCCGGTGGACGAAGTGGCCCGACATGCGGGCACTATTGGTTACGAGCTATTGACCGGCGTTACCGCCCGGGTGCCGCGGATCTATTCCGGTGCCGAGCCGGACACCGGACACTAGGCTTCGGCATTTTCCGGCTCGTGAATGATTTCCTCGATGAAGTCGAGGATGCTCACCAGGCTGCGTTCGTCGAGCTTCTTCAGCACCTTGTGAACCACCATCTTGCTGCCTTTGAGCATGCTGCCGATTCCCATCCGGGCCATGCCCATCACCATGCTGCCGGCATTCAGGCGACGCAGCGGTTCGAGGAAGAAAAAGTCCAGGCCGGATTCGGTCAGGTCGACGATCAGGTTGTAGAGCTGGTCAATGGCTTCCTTGTCGGCCTTGCCGCGGTTACGGATCTCACCGACGGTGTACAGGGCTCGGGTGCGGAGTTCGTCGTCAATTGGGGCGACGATGTGGCTTTGCGCTTTCAGCATGGCGTTTCCCATTGTTGTATGCTCTTCGGGCCCGATATTGTAGTGGGTGGGCGGTTGCCGGCATTGGCTGGGACGCAGGGCGGCGGCTGTCAGAACTGCGATCGTGATACGGGCTTTCTCCACGGCCGATAAGGCCTTACAGTAGCACCATATCCCTTGGCCGAAATGGCCTCAGGCGCCGGCGTGGCCGCGCTGAAATCACTTGCTTGGAGTCTGAGTTTCCCTGTGAACGTGCTTGTTGTCCATGACTATGGTCCCCTTGGTCGGGTGTTGCTGGAGCAGCTCAAACAGACCACCCTGCACATCAGCCCGCTGCTGATCAGCGAACCCGGCAACGCCAACCTCTCGGCCCTGGCCGATTGGGTGCCGGCGGACACTGACCTGATCGTCAACGCCCTTTGGCAGGCTGATCCCGAGGTGGCCGAGCCAGATCCGGAAGCGGCCCGAGAAACCGCGTTTTCGCTGCCGATGGCGCTGGCGGAGCACGCCCGTGAGCATGGCATGGCATTGGTTCAGTTGTCGTCCTGCTATGTCTTCGATGGCCGCAAGCAGAGTGCCTATCTGGCGTCGAACCCCGGCCAGCCATTCAGTCAACTGGGCAACTGGCAGTGGGAATGTGAGCAGGCCCTGCGTACGCTACTGCCGCGTCACCTGATCCTGCGCACGGGCTGGAGCCTGGGTCGGTTTATTCGCAAGGTTCAGGACAGTGCGCTGGATCGCTCGATGTTGCCGTTGTCGAGCCGCTATCACGGTCAGCCGGTGGCCTATCGGGATCTGGCGCGGGTGATTGTGGCGATTTTGCAGCAGATTGACTGCGGTGCGGAGGTGTGGGGGACCTTCCAGTATGCTGGTGCGGAGGAAATCTCTCACTATGAGCTGGGACTGGCGATCGCCGAGCTGGCGGGATTGCCGGAGGGAACCCGGGTGGTGGACGAGGTGCCGGAGTGGGCTGCGCTGGAGCCGGAGAATGCCACCCTGGGCTGCACCAAGATCCGCAATACCTTCGGCATCAAGCAGTTGCCCTGGCGACGGATGCTGGATGAGGAGTTGGCGCTGATCAGTGCCCGGGCGCCGGATCGGGAAACGGTCGGCCAGATCCGGGAGGACTGAGGCTGGCGCCGGATGGCGTCGGTGTTCTCTACGCCACCGGCGTGAGTGTGATGCTCAGCGGCACGGTGGCGCGTCTGAGGCCTCCTGGGCGATGGCGTGCAGGGCATCCATGTCCAGTAGCTCAACATCACGGCCACGGGCCTTGAGCAGGCCCTGGTTCTGGTAACGGGTGAACACCCGGCTGACGGTTTCGACCGCAAGCCCCAGGAAGTTGGCAATGTCGTTGCGGGCCATCGGCAGGTTGAAATGGGTGGCTGACAGCTTGCGACGCTGGAAGCGGCTGGACAGTGACAGCAGCAGACTGGCAATACGTTCCTCCGCCGTGCGCTTGCTCAGCATCATCGCCAACTGATGGCTGCTCTGGATTTCCTGGCTCATCAACTGGAAGAAGTGATGCTGCAGGCCCGGCAGTTTGTGGGTCAGCTCTTCCATATGGTCCATCGGCAGTTCGCACACACTGGTGCGCTCCAGGGCCTTGGCGGAGCAGGCGTAGTGAGTGCCACTCATGCTGTCGAGGCCAACCAGTTCGCCTGGCAGGAAAAAGCCGGTGACCTGTTCATCACCGTTCTCGGTCACGATCGACGTCTTGATGGCACCGCTGCGAACCGCAAAACAGGAGCGGAAGGGCGCATTCTGCTCGAACACATAATCCCCCCGGTTATAGATGCGACCCTGCTGAACCACATCCTCCAGCCTGGCCAGGTCCTGATCGCTGACGGCCAGCGGCAGACACAGGTTGCTGAGGCTGCACTGTTGGCACGATGCCTTCAGTGTCGGGGATTTGCCGATCTTGATGGTCTGTTCCATAGCGTCTACTGCCGAATTTGATGCATATCAAATGCGTACATTAATACGAAAGGACCGGGATTCCAACGGTTATCGTTGACCTGGGATCAGTTTCGTTAGTTTCCTAGGCAGCCTCTGAACCACGTACCGCCCCGGACTGCGCCGGAGCGATTCGAGTTTGCGCAGAAGCTCCCGGTTTCCTGTCGTTCGGCAGGCAGGCGACTACCTGCGCCCCTCAGTCGAGGCGCTGGAAAATCAGGGATGCGTTGGTGCCGCCAAAGCCGAAGCTGTTGGACATCACCGTACGCAGGTCGGCATCCCGGGACTGCGGGCCAACAATGGGCAGGTCACGGATTTTCTCATCCGGGTCTGCCAGGTTGGCGGTGCCGGCGATAAAGCCATGCTGCAGCATCAGCAGGGAATAGATCGCCTCGTGCACGCCCGCCGCGCCGAGGGAATGGCCGGACAGCGACTTGGTTGAGGAGATGGCTGGGATCTGGTCGGTAAAGGTGGCCTGTACCGCGCCCATTTCCGCCACATCGCCAACCGGAGTGCTGGTGCCATGGGCGTTGATGTAGTCGATGGGGCCATCGACGGTAGCCATGGCCTGGCGCATGCAGCGTTGCGCTCCTTCACCTGAGGGGGCCACCATGTCGTGACCGTCCGAGGTGGCACCATAGCCGGTCAGTTCGGCGATGATGTGGGCGCCACGGGCGCGGGCGTGTTCCAGTTCTTCCAACACCACCATGCCGCCACCGCCGGCGATCACAAAGCCGTCACGACCACTGTCAAAGGGCCGGGATGCGGTGGCCGGGGCTTCGTTGTACTTGGTGGAGAGCGCGCCCATGGCGTCGAACAGCATGGTCAGGCTCCAATCCTCTTCTTCCCCGCCGCCGGCGAAGACAATGTCCTGTTTGCCGGCCTGGATCTGCTCCATGGCGTGGCCGATGCAATGGGCGCTGGTGGCGCAGGCGGACGACATCGAATAGTTGACGCCACGAATCTTGAACGCGGTGGCCAGGCAGGCAGACACGGTGCTGGTCATGATCCGTGGCACCATGTAGGGCCCGATGCGTTTGACCCCTTTCTCCCGCATGGCGTCGATGGCTTCCACCTGGCTGGCGCAGGAGGCGCCGCCGGAGCCGGCAATCAGACCGGTGCGGTCGTTGGAGATCAGGTCGTCGGTCAGTCCGGCGGCGGCAATGGCCTGTTCCATCGCCAGGTAGCTGTACATGGCGGACTGACCCATGAACCGGCGGATCTTGCGATCGATGGTGCCGGTGTCCACATCCACCGAGCCGGAGACCTGGCTGCGGAAGCCGAGTTCCTGATAGCGCTCGTTGAAGCGGATGCCGGAGCGGCCGGTTTTCAGGCTGGTAGCCACTTCGTCCACCGAGTTGCCCAGGCAGGACACGATGCCCATGCCGGTGACGACAACGCGTCTCATAACTTTCCTCCTGTCCGGTTCGGCGGTTGCCGGTCACCGGGCTGTATTCGTTGCGATGGCAACATTCTAGGAACTTTCGAGCGGTTCCGGTATTTGACCTTGGTACGGTAGGGCGACCCGACAGCCCGCAGGCGCGTAACCACTGCGTACAAGGCTGCGGCACCCTACGCTGCTAATCTGCCCGGAGCGATCAACAACAAAACAAGAGGAGATCACCGTGCGTTCCCTGTCCCGTTTCCTGTCTGACTACGGCGAGAGCCACCGCAATCCGGTAAACCAGTGGGTTCACATTGTCTGTGTGCCGCTGATTCTGGTGTCCACCCTGGGTCTGCTGTGGCTGGTGCCGCTGGGACAGTGGCTGGGGCTGTCAGCGGCCTGGGCCGGCTGGGTCAATGGCGCGACCTTGCTGGGAGTGCTGTCTGGCATCCTGTACCTGCGGCTGTCGCCCTGGGTGTTTGTGTTGATGGTGGGGTGGTTTGCGCTGTCGGTGTGGATCATCCTGGCGATTCAGGGCGCGGGCTGGCCGCTGTTGTGGATCTGCGTGGCGGTCTGGGTTCTGGCCTGGATCGGCCAGGTGTGGGGCCACAAGGTGGAGGGCAAGAAACCGTCCTTTATCGAGGACCTGGTGTTCCTGCTCATCGGCCCGGTGTTTGTCAGCATCGAGTTTGCAGCCAAACTGGGGCTGCCGGTCCGCCATGCCCAGGGCCACTGAGGGGGGTAAATGCGGTAAGCTGAGGGCCTGTCGATCACCACTGGCCGTCGCCCTATGCCGCAGTCCGCAACCGGCCCCGTTCCCTGGCGGGGCCACCTTCATGTCTGGCCCGACCACTGGCAGGTGGTCGGGCGCCTGTTACCGAACGATCCCCACCGCCACATCAGCGCGTCGTTGCTGGTCGGGCTGGAGGGAGAGTTTCTGTTGCAGTGCGATGGTCGGCAACGGCGGACCCGGGCGGCTCTGGTGGCACCGGATGTGGTTCAGGCGCTGGACCCGCTGGGGGGCACGCTCTGGGTCAGTCAGCTGGACCCGGATTGCCCGCTCTGGCGGCGGCTGATGGGGCGTCTGGATGGCGGTGTCAGTGTGGATCTGCCGCTGCCGCAGCACTGGCCTTCGCCGGCCTCAGGCACCGATTGCAGCGCCATGGCGCACTGGCTGGCGGCTTACGTCACCCGGCTTGAAGGCGTGGTGACGCCGCTGGATGAGCGGGTTGCCGCGACCTGCCGGCAGCTCCGGGACACCCTGCCGGATCGCCTCGACCTGGCTGCACTGGCGTCCCGGGTCGGGCTGTCGGGCTCACGGCTCAGCCACCTGTTCCGCCACGATACCGGGGTGTCCCTGCGCCGGTTCCTGCTGCATCTCAAACTGAACCGGGCCCTGGCCTGCTGGCAGCCGGGGATGACGCTGTCGCAGCTGGCGGTGGACGCGGGCTTCTACGATCAGCCCCACCTGGTACGCACCGCCCGCGAGATGTACGACGCCCTGCCTTCGGCCTACGTGCTGGCCGGCGGGTTTGAAGTTTGCCGCTGTCAGTCACGCTGACGGCGGGCTGCCTTCTTGGCTTCCCTGGCCGCCTCAGCCTGTTCCGCCTGCTGGCGTTCGCGTTCCACCATCGCCGGGGTTTCCAGGGTCATCGGACCAAGTTTGCCCGCCCGCAGCTCGTTGAGCAGCACCTCCGCCACCTTGTGCAGGTCGGGAATGCCGCCACGGCCAAAGAATCGGCGGCGCTCGGCAATGGCATCCATCAGCGCGATACCGTCGCTGGGGAAGCTGGGAAGAGTGTCGAGGTCGTAACGGTCCCGGACCACCTCGGGATAGGCTTCCAGCAGGTAATCGGCGGCGAACAGGGCGACATCCTCGAAGTCGATCACCGAGCTGCGAATCGCACCCGATACCGCCAGCCGATAACCGCAGGCTTCCGGGGACAGTTTGGGCCAGAGAAACCCGGGGGTGTCGTACAGCAGGATGTTGTCCGGCAATTTAATGGTCTGCTGGGCCTTGGTGACCGCCGGCTCATTGCCGGTCTTGGCCACTGGTCGGCCGGCCAGGGTATTGATCAGGGTGGACTTGCCGACGTTGGGAATGCCCAGGATCATCACCCGCAGGGCGCTGGTCTGGCGGTCGTGGTTCGGCACCAGCTCATTGGCCAGGCGGAGGATTCCCAGGGCCTCCTGACGCTGGTTGTGGCTCAGGGTAATCGCCGTGACCCCCCGTTCCCGCTCCAGGTAGGCCTGCCATTCGGCGGTCCTGTCCGGATCGGCCAGATCCCGTTTGTTGAGCACCTTGATCACCGGCGTATCGCCGCGCAGAGCCGGTACCAGCGGGTTTTCGCTGCTGAACGGCAGGCGGGCGTCGAGGACCTCAATGATCAGGTCCATCTGCGGCATGATCTTTTTGATCTCCTTGCGGGCCTTGTGCATGTGCCCTGGAAACCAGTTAATGGCCATGGAATGTCTCCGGTGACTGGCTGAATCGCGCCATTATGGCGGGGAATGACAAAATTTTCACATCGGCGTCAGCCCCCGTATGGCGGGGGGAGGGCCCACACCGGCTGTGACCTGTGTGGAAAAATGACAGGTCCCGGGGTGAAACCGGGTGGGGCTTTGCTTTAGGGTGGCGGTTCCGGAGTTCACGACACACTGAACGTGACCGTGCAAGCCAATGTATGGATAGCAAGCATTAACGGAGAGTGCCAAGTTATGGTGAGAGTCAAGACATTCGCACACCTGGTTGGAGCCCTGGTTATGGCCATGGGTCTCGCGGCGCCAACCTGGGCGCAGTCGCAGCAACAGCCGGATCAGGTCGATCGACTGGCCCAGATGGTGGGGCTGAGTGACGAGCAGCAGTCCGAGATCCGCGGCATTCTGGAAGAGCTCCAGGGTGAGATCCAGAGCCTGCAGATGGAAGCACGCAGCCTCCAGCAGCAGCTGCAGGACGAGATCAAGCCGGACTACGACGAAGCCAGCATTCGTGAGCAGGCCAGCAAACTGGGCGAACTCTCTGGTGAGATTTCCGCGTTGTCGACCCTGATGCAGGCACGGGTAGACAGCGTTTTCACCCAGGACCAGCGGGATGAGCTGGATCGTCGCATGCGTGCCATGCAGCAGCAGATGCAGGGGCAGCCGCCGCAGCCAGGTGCTCCGGCGCAGTAACGCAACCTGTCTTGCGAACATGAAAAACCCCGCACCGGTTCCGGTGCGGGGTTTTTTGTTAGTCGGCGGTTCCGGGCCGGCCGAAGGGCTGGAACAGCAGTATCAACCGGGGCAGCAGGGTCAGCGCACCCAGTAGTGCCATCAGCATGGCAAACCCGGTGAACAGGCCGAAGTAGATGGTGGGAATGAAGTTCGACAGCACCAGGATTGAGAACCCGGCGATGATGGTGATGGAGGTGTAGGACATGGCGCGCCCGATGCTGCTGTGGCAGCGGTGCATGGTGGCCAGATAGTCCCGATCCTTCTCGAACTCGACCTTGAAACGGTGGATGTAGTGGATGGTGTCATCCACCGCAATGCCCACGGTAATGGCCGCCACGGTGATGGTCATCATATCCAGCGGTATGCCCAGCCAGCCCATCAGACCCAGCACCGAACCTGCCGCCAGCAGGTTGGGAGCAATGCCGATCAGTGCCAGCTTGAGCGAGCGGAACAGCAGCAGGAACATCGCGCAGATGGCCAGGAACACCACGCCCAGTGTCTTGATCTGGGAGTCGAACAGGCTCTGTAGCATGTTGTTGTACATCACCGTCATGCCGGTAAACAGCACCTGGTCGTCGCGGTAGCCCAGTTCTTCGGTCAGATGCTGACGGATGCGATCCAGTAGTTCCTGGCGTCGCAGTTCCGGTGAGGTTTCCAGCAGGCGGATGCTGAAGCGGGCCTGGTCGTGTTCCTCGGAGATGTAGGGGGTCAGCAAGATGCCCTTGAGATCATCCGGTACCGCCGCCGGCACAAAGGCCAGTTGCAGCGCATCCAGCGGTTTGCCGCCATTGACCTGGGCCAGCAGGTCGAGGGTGGTGTCGATGGACAGCACCTTGCCGGTTTCCGGCAGGCTGTCGAGGTACTCGTGGACCTTCGCCAGTTGCGACATCTTGCGGTAGGTGTACCAGGTATCCCGATAACTCTCCGCCGCTTCGCAGTCCTCTACAAATGGATCGCAGTCGCTGGCAAATGGATCATCCTCGGCAAACGGGTCGCCGGCCGCGAAGGGATCGTCGGCGGCAGCGGTGTCACTGGTCGCCGCGCCAGCGGGAGGCGGGTCGTCGGTGATGATCACATCCAGCGGCGTGGTACCGCCCAGGCGGTTGTCGATGGTGATCATGCCCTGGTGGATCTCGGTACTGGACTTGAAGTAGTCGATGAAGCTGTTCTCCACCGTCAGCCGGCTCACACCAATCGCGCACAGCACTGCCAGCACCACTGAGCCCACCAGGATCGCGGGGCCTTGATGTTCGGTCAGGCTGGCAAAGTGATCGGTGAATGGCCGCCGGTTTGAACGTACCCGCTGATCGACCGGCGGCGGCAGCAGGCGCAGCAGGGCGGGGAAGACCAGGAACGCCACCACAAAGGCTACAGCAAGGCCAAGTGTCATCATCCAGCCAAAATCAATGACCGGGCGGATACCGGAGTAGGTCAGCGAGCCGAAGGCCACGATGGTGGTCAGCGCCATGTAGGCGCAGGGCTTGACCATGGCGCTGACGGTGCGGCTGAGGATCGTTGCCGGCGGTGCGTCCGGCTCGTCGTGCTGGTACTCCCGGTAGCGGACAATCAGGTGGATCGTCAGTGACAGGGTCATGATCAGCAGCAGCGACACGAAATTCGAGGAAATCACCGTAACCGGCCATTCCGCCCAGCCCAGGTAGCCCACCACCAGCCAGACGGTGAAGCTGCAGCACAGCAGCGGTACCAGCACCCAGCGCCACTGTCGGAAGATGATGGCCAGGGTCAGTACCAGGAACAGCAGGACGCCGATACCAAAGGTGGAGAGGTCGTTCTGGATGAAACGGATCATGTCCGCAACGATCATGGGTACCCCACCCAGGTGGATTACCGCATCGTCACCATGGCGCTCGAGAATCTGCCGAACCTCGTCGATGGTGGCGTCCCGGCGGGCGTCCAGCTCTTCGGTCAGGGCCAGGAATTCGGCTTCCACCTGGGCCAGGTTGTCCTGGGCGTCGGCATCACCGGGGTTCGCTTCCGCCTTGGCACGCAGCTGTTTGCGCTTCTCCAGCAGCTCAAAAAACGCGGGCGGGGTCGGCAGGTTGACCTGGATGGCGGTGGTCCCACCATCGGTGCTGAGCAGCAGGTTGGGGTAGAGCGGGTTGCTGAGCAGGGCATCGCGGGCCTGCTGCGGTGGCACCTGGTCGTCGTCGATGGTGAGGATTTCCTCGTCAACGGTGTCCAGCGACAGCTTCGGGCTGTGCAACAGCGGCACGTTCAGAATGCTGTTGGTGGAGCCGACGGCGGCGACGGCGGCCAGTTCATCCCGCAGCCCGGCCAATCGGGCCAGGCCGGCGTCGGTAAACAGCGGCTCGTGGGGACTGTAAGTGACGATGAGAAAATCATCGGAGGTGGTAAAGCGCTGATTGACGGTCCGGTACTGGGCCAGCGAGCGGTCGTTTTCCAGCACCAGGGACTCGGCGGAAGCGTCGAGCCGGAATTGGTGCAGGTTGAGGCTCATCAGTCCCAGCACCAGGGCAAACAGCACCAGCACCACCACCGGGTGGGCCAGGATCAGGCGATCGTAAAGTGTGCGTAGTTTGGTCATGACGGTGGCGTCCCTTTGGGATCAGAGCGGGCAGTTTGCCATATTCTGTCAGGGAATAAAGGTGCCCCGGCTGATAGTTGAAATGTGCGGGGTGCCGGGGAGCCTCAGAATGGCTCCCCGAGGTGGGGAACGGTCAGTTGACGGTCACCCGGTTGGCGGCGGACTCGAGGGAGTCGATCAGGGTTTTCAGGCGCTGGCTCATCTCGGCGCTGTCCGCCAGCTGCACCACCATGTTTTCGGTGGCGTTGCGAATGCCCTCCACATTGGCCAGCACATCGTCGGTTGCGGCGGTCTGTTCCGCGGAGACCGCGGCGATCTCTTCGTTGGTCCGGTCGATGCGGGACACCACATCGTTGATGGCTTCGAGGGCCTCGCGACCCTGTTCTGCCTCACCAACGCAGCGACTGGCGTCTTCCGAGCTGCCGCCCATCTGTGCCACGGCACTGTCCATGGCTGTGAGCAACCGGTCAATGGTGCCCTGAATCTGGTCGGTGGAATCCTGCACCCGTTGCGCCAGCTTGCGGACTTCGTCCGCCACCACCGCAAAGCCGCGGCCCTGTTCACCGGCCCGGGCCGCCTCAATGGCGGCGTTGAGGGCCAGCAGGTTGGTCTGTTCGGCAATGCCCTTGATCTCCGCCACAGCGTGGCTGATTTCATGGGAATTGGCTGACAACGCCTGAACGCTGTTGGCGGACTGGCCGATAACATCCGCCAGGCCGCGGATGGAATCGGTGCTGCGGCGCACCTGGGTGCTGCCGTCCACGGCGGCCTTGCGGGCTTCGTGGGACAGGGTCTTGGCAATGCCGGCCTGTTCCGCGATGCCATTGAAACTCTGCAGCATCTGCGCGATCACCGTCGCGGAACTGTCGGTGCTGGCCTGCTGGCGGCTGAGGTCATCCCGGCGCTGCTCGGAGGCACGGGTAAGTTCGTGAACCTCAACGTGGAGCCGCTCGATAGCCTGCTTCATGCTTTTGACCACATCCATGGTGCGGTCCTGCATGGCGTTGAAGGCGGAGGCCATCTCGCCGATCTCATCGTGGGAGTCCACCGTTGCTCGCTGGCTCAGGTTTCCGGAGCTCTGCACCGCCACCATGGTGCCCTTGAGGCGGTGGACGTGACGCTCGATGAAGCTGATCAGCATCTGTGACCCGGCCATCTCCAGCAGCATCAGCACGGCCACCAGACCACCAAATTCAACCGCGGTGTTGGCAAACACCTCGGCGAACGAACGATCGGTCAAGGCGGCAATCATGTTCATGGCGTAGAGCACCAACAGGCACAGCACTGCCAGTACCACGATGTTCAGCAGCCAGAACTTGTACTTCAGCCGCGCATTCTTGAGCAGTTGTAGCATATTGAGTCCACTGTGTTTCTTGGCAAAGGGGCCCGCAGGCCCCCTAAAGATAGCAAGGGAGTCAGGGCTTGTCTGTAGGCGTCAGGGTCACGGGGATTCCGTGCCGGGGTAGGCTGTCGCTGGCGGTTCGGACTGTCCACGGGGTGGGCCGAGCCGCCAGCGGGGCGGGCAGGTGCGGCGGTCAGTCGACCTGTTTGACCGGAATCTGCAGCGCCTGGTTGTGTTCTGCCGCCGGTACGTCGGGGGTAATCAGGCCGAGGTTGTTCTTCTCGAAGACCCGGTCGGCGCGATAGCTGGAGCGGACCATGGGACCGGATGGCACTTCCATGAAGCCTTTGGCCAGACCGATGTCGCGGTAGCGGTTGAACTCTTCCGGCGACACGTAGCGCTCTACCGGCAGGTGGTTGGGGGTTGGGCGCAGGTATTGGCCCAAGGTGAGAATATCGACACCGACCTCACGGAGGTCGTCCATGGTGGCCATGATCTCGTCGTCGGTTTCACCCAGGCCCAGCATCAGACTGGTCTTGGTGATGACATCCGGACGGTGCTGCTTGGCATGGGCCAGCACATCCAGGGTCTTGCGGTAACCGGCGCGGGGATCTCGAACCCAGTGGGTCAGGCGCTCAACGGTCTCCACGTTCTGGGCGAACACGTCCAGACCGGAATCCACCACCTTCTCGACGTTTTCCATGACCGCATCAAAGTCCGGGGTCAGGGCCTCCACCGCCACTTCCGGTGTGCGTTCCTTGATGGCGGCAACACAGGCGGCGTAATGGGCGGCACCGCCGTCCGGCAGGTCGTCACGGTCCACCGAGGTCAGCACAATGTAGCGCAGCCCCATCAGCTCCACCGACTTGGCGGTGTTCTCTGGCTCGTCGTGGTCCAGCCAGCCTTTGGGGTTGCCGGTGTCCACCGCGCAGAATTTGCAGGCACGGGTGCAGACCGATCCCATCACCATGATGGTGGCGGTGCCGTTGTTCCAGCATTCGCCGATGTTGGGGCAGTGGGATTCCTGGCAAACGGTGCTGAGCCGGTGTTCGTTGACGTTGCGGCGCACCGCGTCGTAGCGCTCGCCGCCGGGCATCCGGGCTCGCAGCCATTTGGGCTTCCGGGTCACCGGCGTACTGGCATGGCCGGATTTCTTGACGCCATCCTTGATGGCGGCAATGCCGTGTGCACTCTTGAACTTGGTACCACTGGTAACGCGGGGTTTCGCGCTGTCGCTCATGACAACCGGACTCTGCTTGCTGGAATTGGGGGAGTCTTCAAGGGTAATGCCCGCGACCGGGGGAGACAAGCACAGTAGGCACAATCACGGGGCGCCGGGGTACCAACTTTTGTCGTAGTCCCCGGCTTTCCTTTTACAGATCAACTGACTTCGATGTAACCCATCAGGCCGGTCTTGAGGTGTTCGATGACATGACAGTGGTACATCCAGCGCCCCGGGTTGTCCGCCACGAAGGCGGCCAGGACCTTCTCGTTCTTGCCCAGCAGCACGGTATCGGTGTGGAACGGCTCAATGGCGCGTTTGTCCGACGACAGCACGGTGAAGGTGTGGCCGTGGATGTGGATCGGGTGGTGGTACTGGGTCAGGTTTTCCAGCTCGAAGATGTAGGTCTGGCCCAGCTTCAGCCGGGCCAGTGGTTCCGGGATGTTGCCCTGGCTCATGCCCTCCCAGGATCGTCGGTTGATGGTCCAGAACGATGGCCCGGAGGCTTCCCCCTGTTTGGCAACCGGACTGATGGCGGCATCCCATTCGAAAACGAAGGACAGGGTTTCGGCGTTGGCCAGGTCCGGTGCCGGCACCGGATTCAGCGGCAGGGCGGGGATCTGGCTGTGGCGAACCTCGCCGGGTTCCGAGTGTAGAGTCACCAGAGGCTTGCCCTTGTGGTAGAAGGTGACGGTCTCGCCCGCGGCGGGAGCCAGCAGGCCCACGTCCACCCGCATGCCCGGCCCCATGGCGTGGCGTTCCAGCGTTACCGGCTGGGCCAGAGGGTTGCCGTCCACCGCCAGAATTCGGGCGTCTTCCACGGAACTGGTGAGATCGTAGGTAACGGTGTTGTCCAGGTTGAGGAAGCGCAGCCGCACCGAACCGCCAGCGGGCACCGGGTAACTGGGGTGCTGCTGGCCATTCACCGTTTGCAACTGGCCCGGCGTGCCCATGCGGGCCGCATAGCGGGGACGACTGAGGCGGTCGAAGCTGCCATCGGCTTTCACATGCCAGTTCTTCAATCCCAGTACCTGCTCGCTGTCGAACGCCACCGGCTGCGCCTCTTCCACAATGAATGCGCCCACCAGGCCGCGGCCCAGCTGCTCGACGCTGTTCATGTGGGGGTGGTACCAGAAGGTGCCGGCATCCGGCGGTGTGAACTCGTAGAGAAACTCCCCGCCGGCGGGAATCGGCGCCTGGCTGAGGAAGGGCACACCGTCCATGGCGATGGGAATGCGCAGGCCGTGCCAGTGAATGGTGGTGGGTTCCGCCAGCTGGTTGCGTACGCGGATGCGAATGGGCTGATGCTGGCGAGCGCGGATCACCGGTGCCGGGTAGCCGCCATTGAAACACCAGGCGGGGGTGGTGCCGGCGTCGACCAGCTGAATGTCTGCCGGCGCCACCGTGAGCTCATAGTCCACGTCCGCCGACGGGCTGGCGGCCAGACTCAGGCGGGGAAGCTGGCTGAGTGCACCCAGAGCCAGGGTGGACTGGAGGAACTGCCGACGGTTCAGAGGCATAACGGATGGTCCTGATAATACTATTGATTATCGGATGGTATCAGCCTGCATCCCGGCGTCGCTACGGCTTGAAAGGGGGGATTACCGGCCCGGTTGATCTGGCGCAAGTGTTTCGGAAGGAGCCGAACGGCGGGGAACCGTATCGACTCCGGGCAACCACGACGACGCGCCGTGGTTGCCCGGCTCCACGGGCTACAGCTTACTGCGCCGCGGCCAGGGCCTGGTCGACGTCGGCGAGGATGTCGTCGACGTGCTCGATACCGATGGACAGCCGCACCAGGTCTTCACTGACGCCAGCGCTGGCCAGTTCCTCGGCGTTCAGCTGGCGGTGGGTGGTGGAGGCGGGATGGCAGGCGAGGGACTTGGCGTCGCCAATGTTCACCAGGCGATAGATCAGTTTCAGGGCATCAATGAAGCGGGCGCCGGCATCACGGCCACCCTTGATGCCGAAGCTGAGGATGCCGGAGGCGCGGCCGCCGCAGATCTTCTCGCAGGTGGTGCGGTAAGGGCTGCTGCTCAGACCGGCGTAGTTGACCCATTCCACACTGGGGTGCTGCTCCAGGAACTCCGCCACTTTCTGGGCGTTCTCGCAATGGCGTTCCATCCGCAGGGCCAGGGTTTCCAGCCCCTGCATGATCAGGAAGGCGTTGAACGGCGACAGCGCGGCGCCGGTGTTGCGCAACGGAACCACGCGGCAGCGGCCAATGAACGCGGCGGCCCCCAGGGCTTCGGTGTAGACCACGCCGTGGTAGGACGGGTCCGGCTCGTTGAGCATCGGGAACTTGTCCTTGTTGGCGGCCCAGTCGAACTTGCCGGAATCCACCACCACCCCGGCGACCGTGGTGCCGTGGCCACCGATGTATTTGGTCAGGGAATGGATGACGATGTCGGCACCGTGCTCGAAGGGCCGGCACAGGAAGGGCGTCGCCACGGTGTTGTCGACAATCAGCGGCAGGCCGTGCTTGTGGGCGATCTCGGCCCAGCGCTGGATGTCGACCACGTTGCCCGCCGGGTTGCCGATGGATTCGCAGAACAGTGCCCGGGTGTTGTCGTCGATGGCGTTCTCCACCGCCTCGAAGTCGTCGTGGGGCGCAAAACGGGTTTCGATCCCCTGGTTTGGCAGCGAGTGGGCGAACAGGTTGTAGGTGCCGCCGTACAGTTGCCCGGTGCTGACGATGTTGTTGCCGACCTTGCAGATGGTCTGCAGGGCGTAGGTGATCGCCGCCATGCCTGATGCCACCGCCAGGGCACCGACACCGCCTTCGAGTTCGGCCATGCGCTGTTCCAGCACCGCGTTGGTGGGGTTCATGATGCGGGTGTAGATATTGCCCTGAACCTTGAGGTCGAACAGGTCCGCCCCGTGCTGGGTGTCGTCAAAGGTGTAGGAGGTGGTCTGATAGATCGGTGTGGTGGCTGCGTTGGTGGCGGGATCGCCACTAAAACCTGCATGCAGGGCGAGGGTTTCCGGTTTCATGCCTGAGTCCTTGGGTCTTTATTGGAACGGCCGGTGGAGGCCGCCGTGTCAACGTTGTTGGTTGGCCGCTGTGGCTACAGGGCCGTCATCGTGCTGACTTGATTGTACTGAGTCGTCGGCAAGATAACAGGGCTTCACCGGCGTGGCTGCTTAATCAGAGTCTCCCTATTAATCAATAGCTCCCTAAATTCGGGTTGCATGTATAACGATCCGTTATGTATAACCTGCCCCCGTATTTGTTACATGAGTCGTACCTCTGGCGTGACTGCCACGTCTTACATGAAAGGGATTTTTATGAAAATGAAAGCGCTTCCGGTTGTTGTTGCTGGCCTGTCCGTTCTGGGTGGCTGCGCAGGGCCCATGACGGACACCACACCAAAGAACCCCACCATGGTCATCCAGGGTAAGTACTCCATGGGGGGAGCGTTCCTGCCGGATGCGTCGGGCACTGAGGTTATTTACATCCGCCCGGACCGGCGCCGGGTGGACGACAACATGGAATTTGACAGCTTCATGCTGGGCTGGGCGGATTACAGCGGTTCGGATATCTACCGGATTGATCAGAACAAGCTCTGGATGCTGGACAACAACAACGAGTCCTATCGGGAGTGCCCCCTGGCAGGCTGTTTCGGCGATCTCGAGTTTGATCTGAGCTCCCTGGGGCCCGGTGGCAACTCCGGGGCAGGCGCTGGTGGTGAGTATCAGGGCTACAGTGACCGTGGCTGTCAGGTGTCGCTGAAGTCCAATGATTTTACGGTAGAGGAAACCGGCCAACGTCGGGTAATTGGTGGTTACGACACCATCGAATATCAGGTGAGTTGGCAGATTGATATGGCCGATCAGCGCAATCGTGTTGACACCAACCTGTTCAAGTTTGTGTTCTGGACCATCACGCCCGAAGCAGCCCAGAGCCCGCTGTGGCAGGGACACCAGCAATCTATGGACAACTATTACCAGGCATTGAATGCGAATCATCCGCTGGCCCGGATGGTTGGGCCCGAGGCCTATGAGGCATTCAGCGGGTTCATCGAGGATCTGGATAAGATTCACGATGGCGCGATCTCTGATGCCGCCGAGCAACTGTCTGCCATTGAAGGCTATCCGCTGGCCAGCAAGGTCGAGTGGTTCCAGAAAACGGACGCCTGTCGTGGCAGAGCCGGTGGTCGTGCCGCAGGAGCCGGGGGTGGCCAAGGCCCTGGAAGCCTGGCGGATGTCGCGGCGAATGCCCTGGGAGGCTTCATTGCTGATCAGCGCAGCGGCTCAGCGAGTAACTGGAAAGAGAAGGCCCTGGTTCGCTACGAGTATGAAGCCACCCAGGTGTCTGAGCAGATGGTTCACGATTCCACCTTCATGGTCCCGGAAGACTATTCCCTGCAACAGCGCCGCTAAGCGCCCGTTTGTCCAGCCCCGACTTCGGTCCGGGGCTGGAGTTTCTGCGTTATCCCGCTCCCTGCGGGCTCCCACCTCCTCCCTTTCACGCCGTGACGCTTTTGGTCGGTTTCGTGTCGCATTGGAAACCGCGTGCCGGCACCTAGCCCCCCAGAGTGAAATTGATTGGCAGATGCTGCCGTCAACCGACTGTGGGAGGGGTAAGCTGTGGCAAAACTTCCGGAAAGTGCCGATGTGGTGATCATTGGCCAGGGCGGCATTGTAGGGGCCTCGGTGGCCCACCATCTGATTGAGCGGGGCTGGAGCAACATCGTGGGGCTGGAGAAATCGGCGATTCCCACCGACATCGGCTCCACGTCCCATGCTTCGGACTTCTGTTTCACCACCTCCCACGACAAGCTCAACATTCACACCACCCGCTACAGCCAGGCGTTCTATGCCCGTCGCGGCAACTATATTCAGGTGGGCGGGATGGAAGTGGCGCGGGTCGGCGACGATGAGCGCATGGACGAACTCCGCCGTAAAGTGGGCTCCGGCAAGGCCTTTGGCACCAACGTCAGCCTGATCACGCCGTCACAGGCCAAGGAGCTGTTCCCGCTGCTGGATGAAAGCCAGATCCAGGGCGCCATGTGGGACCCGGATGCGGGGCTGGTGGTGCCGCGCTCACAAACGGTGGCCGGCGATCTGGTGGACGAGGCGGTCGCCAGTGGCCACCTGCAGGCGTTTCCCTACACCCCGGCCCGGCGCATCGACGTGCAGGATGGCCGGGTCTGTGGTGTCGAGACCGACAAGGGGTACATCAGAACCCAGTACGTGGTCCTGACCATTGGTATCTGGGGGCCGATCATGGCGGACACCGCCGGTGCCGCGCTGCCACTGATGCCGGTGGAACATCCGTTGCTGTTTTTCGGACCCTATGACGCCCTCAAAGGCACCGGCAAAGAGATCGTGTATCCGCTGTTCCGGGACCAGGGCAACTCCGCCTACGTGCGTGACACCGGTGACCCCACCACCAGTGAGGGCGGGCTCATTGAATGGGGCTACTATGAACCGGATGAGCCCCGGCTGGTGTCGCCCTGGGCCATTGCCGAGCCGGAGACCGCACGGATGTCCCCCTCGATGCGCGACCTGAATCTGGAACAGGTGATGGCCGCCTACGAGAAAGCCATCGACATGACACCGATCCTCGGAGAGCTGGGCTGGGAAGAGAAGCGTTCCTTCAATGGCCTGCTGTCGGTGACGCCGGATGGCGGGTCGATGATTGGGGAAACACCGGAGGTTCGCAATCTCTGGTTCTGTGAGGCCATCTGGGTCAAGGACGGTCCCGGAGCGGGCAAGCTGCTGGCGGACTGGCTTACCGACGGTCAGCCGGAGCTGGACCCCCACAGCGTCGACATCGCCCGTTTCTACCCGCCCCAGAAGGCGCGGGGGTATGTCTACGATCGCTGTTACGAGACCGCCAAGAAAATCTACACCCCGGCGGTGCATCCCCGTGAGCCCTACGTCAGTGGCCGGCGGTTGCGCACCAGTCCGTTCTACCCCCGCGAGGTGGAACTGGGCGGCTACTTCATGGAAGCGGCCGGTTGGGAGCGGGCCCATGGTTACCGCAGCAACGAGGCCTCGCTGCTGGAACGATACCGGGACCGCGTACCGGAACGGGCCCATGAGTGGGACAGCCGCCACTTCTGGGAGGTCTCGGATGCCGAAGGGCTGGCGATGAGTGAGGGCGTGGGGATGATCAATCTGTCCCATTTCTGCATTCTGGATGTATCCGGTGCAGACGCCGAGGCGTTGATGGAGTATCTGTCGGTGGCCCGGGTCGGCGGCAGCACCCCGGTGGGAAAGGGCGTCTACACCCACTTCCTCGATGACCGCGGCGGTATTCGTGCCGACCTGACCATTGTCCGTCTCGGGCAGCAGCAATACCGGGTGATCTGCGGCGGTGACACCGGTCACCGGGACCTGGTGTGGATACGGCGGATGAGTGAGCGCCAGGGGCTGACCGATGTCCACATTGAAGACCGCACCGAGGCCCTGGCTACGTTGGGATTGTGGGGGCCGAAGGCGCGGGAGACCCTAGAGCAGTTCCTCGACGACCCCGATGAGATCGCCAACGACAACTTCCCCTTCGCCACCGCTCGTGAACTGCGGGTGGCGGGCATCCCGCTGTGGGCCTTCCGCATCTCCTACGTGGGCGAGCAGGGCTGGGAGCTGTACATCGCGCCCTGCTATGGCCTGCGGCTCTGGGACCTGCTGTTCGATGCGGGTGTGGTGCCGGTGGGTATCGAAACCTACGCCAATACCCGACGGCTGGAAAACAGCCTGCGGCTGCAGAATGTGGACCTGGAAACCGATTACAACCTCTACGAGGCGGACCTGGCCCGCAAGAAAGTGAAGGACGCCGATTTTCATGGCAAGGCCGGCTACCTGGCCCAGCGCCAGCGGCCTCGGCAAGCGGCCTACCTGTGTACCCTGAGCATGGTGGACAACCGGGATGCCGACGGTGTTGCCCGCTATCCGGTGGGGCAGTGGCCGATTCTTGATCCGGCCACCAACGACGTGCTGGTGGACAGTGAGGGGCGCCGCTCCTACAACACCAGTGCGGCCTTTGGGCCCTCTGTCGGCAAGATGCTGCTGCTGGGTTACATTCCGGCGGAGTATGCCGAGGAGGGGCGGGAGCTGGTGCTGGAATACTTCAGCGAGCATTACCCGATCCGCATCGAAGCGGTGGGCTACCGTTCACTGTACGATCCGGGGGCCGCGCGGATGCGCAGCTGAGCGCCGGTAGCACGGGATCAGGCGGGTGATGGTTGCGGGTGGATGGTTGCGGGTGGATGGTTGCGGGTAGATGGTTGCAGGTGGATAGTTGCGGCTGATCGTTGTGGGCGTTATGGTCAAAAAGTGTGCAGGGTGGTCGACCCATTCGGCAGGGACAGGATGTCCAGGGAGGTGATGACATGGCGGAATGTGACCGGAGCCCAGGCGCGAGCCCGGCAGCCTATCGCGTCGGCTTTCTGCTGATCGAAAACTACACCCTGATGGCGCTGGCCAGTGCCATCGAGCCCCTGCGCATGGCCAACCAGCTCACCGGCAGTGAACTTTACACCTGGCAGCTGGTGTCGGTGGACGGCCAGCCGGTGCGAGCCAGCGATGGCATGGTGGTGATGCCGGACGCGGCGATGGCGGATGGTCGTCGCTTCGATCTGGTGATTGTGGTGGCCGGCATCAATGTCACCCGCAGTTTCAACGGCCGCGAGCAGGCCTGGCTGCGGGATCTGGCCCGTCGCGGTGTGCCGCTGGGCGCGTTGTGCACCGGCGCTTATGTGCTGGCCAGTGCCGGGCTACTGGATGGCTACCACTGCAGCGCTCACTGGGAGTGCCTGGCGGCTCTGCAGGAGGGGTTTCCGCGGGTGCGATGCAACAACCGGCTGTTCAGCCTCGACCGTGACCGGATGACCTGCACCGGGGGTGAAGTGCCATTGCACATGATGCTGGGCATGCTGGCCCGCCGGCATGGGCAACCTCTGGCCGATGCCATCTCCGACATGTTCGTTTGTGACCGGGTGCGGGAGGACTGCGAGCAGCAACCGCTGCCCCTGCGACACCAGCTGGCGGTGGCCCAGCCCAAGCTGGCAGAAGTGGCCCAGTTGATGGAGGCCAACATTGAGGAGCCGCTGGAATTGCAGGAACTGGCGATGCTGGCAGCGGTCTCGCGGCGCCAGCTGGAGCGGCTGTTCCTCAAGCACCTGGGCTGCACCCCCTCACGTTACTACCTGAAATTAAGGCTGGATCGTGCCCGGCGGCTATTGAAGCAGACGTCCTGTTCGGTGGTGGAGATTGCCGCCATGTGCGGGTTCGTCTCTGCCACCCATTTCAGTCGCTGTTACCGGAAGTACATGGGGGCGGCGCCTAAGGCTGACCGTCAGCCACGTACGGCATCGTTGATGGCGACTGGTGCGGAAGCCGCGCCTTTCGGGGAATGGCGTTCTCCGGCCACCGACGCCCTGAGCCGGGCCCAGGCCGAGCCTACCTTTGGCGTGTTTCGCTATCACCCGCTTTCGCCCGAATAGCTTAGGCGCAGTTGTCGCACCTGAGCCACGTTCATTCCAGTCCCGTTCTTATACCCATCCCGTGTTCACACCAGACCATAGACGTCGCCCTCGGCGTTCAGGCCCATGTCGAGTGCTGCGGGGCGCCTGGGCAGGCCGGGCATGGTCATGATGTCGCCGCACACCGCCACCACAAATCCGGCGCCCGCCGACAGGCGCACCTCCCGTACCGGCAGGGTGTGGCCGCTGGGAGCGCCGCGAAGTTTGGGATCGGCGGAGAAACTGTACTGGGTCTTGGCGATGCACACCGGCAGGTGGCCAAAACCAAGCTGCTGGTATTCCTCCAGTTGCCGTCGGGCGTCGGCGCTGAAGGCGACGTCGCCGGCGTGGTAAAGGCGGCTGGCGATGGTTTCGATCTTCTCCACCAGAGTCCAGTGGTCCGGGTAGAGCGGTTGTACCTCCGGCGTACCTTCGGCCAGCTGATCCAGTACCGCCTGGGCCAGGTCGGTGGCGCCAGCGCCACCCAGGGCCCAGTGGTTTGCCACCACGGCGTTGACACCCAGTTCGCGACAGATTGCCTGGATGGCGATGAGTTCCTCCTCGGCATCGGTGGGAAAACGGTTGATCGACACCACCGGCGTCAGCCCGAACTGGCGCAGGTTGCGGATATGACGCTCCAGATTGGCAGCGCCCTCGTGCAGGGCTGTCAGATCGGGACGGGCCAGGTCCACCTTTCGCATGCCGCCCTGCATTTTGAGGGCGCGTACCGTGCACACCAGCACCACCGCATCGGGCGCCAGGCCACTCTGGCGACACTTGATGTCGATGAACTTCTCTGCCCCCAGATCGGCGCCGAAGCCCGCTTCAGTCACCACCACGTCGTTGAGGCTGAGGGCGTAGCGCGTGGCCATCACCGAGTTGCAGCCATGGGCGATGTTGGCGAACGGGCCGCCGTGGATAAACACCGGGTTATGCTCCAGGCTTTGCACCAGGTTTGGTTGCAGCGCATCCCGCAGCAGGATCGCCAGGGCCCCTTCCACCCCCAGATCACTGACGGTCACCGGCGTGTGGTCGTGGCGTCGGCCGACGATGATCCGGCCAAGGCGTTGGCGCAGGTCGGTCAGGTCGTCCGCCATGCACAGGATGGCCATGATCTCCGACGCCACGGTGATGTCGAACCCGGTCTCCCGGGGCAAACCGTGGGCGCCGCCGCCAAGACCGACGATGGTGTTGCGCAGGGCGCGGTCATTCAGGTCCAGCACCCGGCGCCAGTACACATGACGGGGGTCCAGGCCGGCCTCATTGCCCCAGTGGATATGGTTGTCGAGAATCGATGCCAGCAGGTTGTGGGCGGCAGTGATGGCGTGGAAGTCGCCATTGAAGTGCAGGTTGATGTCCTCCATCGGGATCACCTGGGCACGACCGCCCCCGGCTGCCCCGCCTTTCATGCCGAAACAGGGACCCAGTGACGGCTCCCGCAGACACACCGAGGAGCGTACGCCCAGCTTGTTAAAGCCGTCGTTGAGGCCGACGCTGGTGGTGGTCTTGCCTTCGCCGGCCGGCGTGGGGGTGATGGCGGTTACCAGCACCAGCCGGCCAAAGCTAGCCGGATTGACCGGGCCGACGTGACGGGTGTCCAGCTTGGCCTTGTAGTGGCCGAACGGAATCAGGCTGTCTGCCGCCAACCCCAGACGCTGTTGCGCCAGCAGCAGGATCGACTGGGGCTGCACCGCACGGGCAATCTCAATGTCCGGGGTTCCGGGCGGTGGCAGAGTGGTGCTGGAGACAGCGGTGGATTCGGATGAGGTCAGGGACATGGCTGGAGGCCTCCCGACAGGTGTGGGGCGCGTTCGGGCTGGCCGGCGGCCACCAGACCCTCCAGCCACTTGGCGGAGCGCTTGAGACCACCGAACGGGAAAATGTGCAGGCCGTGGAACAGTGAGAGCGGGTGCTCCAGACGATAGCACGCCAGAGCCTGTACCAGACCGTCGGGTGTCCAGCTGCGCAGCAGCCGCGTGGTTTCCGGGTGGCGCATCAACGCCCGCGCCGAGGCACCGACGCCGCACTGGGCCGCGTAGGCCATCAGGGTTCGCAGCCGGGTCGGACCGGCAATGCCAAAATGCACCGGCAGGGGCGCAATGACGTCGCCGTGATCGTGCAGCCAGTCCAGAAAACTGCCCGCCTCGAAGGCGAACTGGGTCACCACCCACATTGGCGTGTCAGTCGCCAGGGCGTACTCGCGCTTGGTGTTTAGCGCCGTTTTCAGCGCCGAGCTGTCGGCCGCCGGGTGGCCCTCGGGGTGGCCGGCAATCCCCAGTCCAAAGCGATGGCGTTGGAGCAGTCCCGACTCCAGCAGCGCCAGCGAATCGGTATACGGTCCGGCCGGTCGCGGCGTATCACCGGCAATCAGCATCAGCTCACGGACACCGTGGGCGGCGAGGGCGTCCAGATGGTCCCGGGCCTGCTGTTGGCTGGTCATGGCGCGGGCCGGGAAGTGCGGTACCGCGGTCAGCCCGGCGTCGAGCAGCCGTTGGCAGGCAAGGATCACGTCCTGGTAGTCGGCGTTGGGCAGGTAAGGCACATACACCCGGGTGCCTTCGGCCAGCCACTGGCGCAACTCGTCTACCGCCGCGATCTGGCGCGGGGTCAGTTCAATGGAGGCGTCCCGCGCCATGGCGGCCAGACCGTCGGCACAGGCCTCGGTCATGGCCGGGTCGTGGGCGGGATCGTGGACCAGTTTCATGGCGTTTCTCCCGCCGCTCCGTTCAGTCCGCGAAGTCGATGCCGCGGGCCCGGGCCCGTTCCCGGGCGTTGGGATTGACCGAAGGCCGGAACGGCACTTCCACCACTTCGGCGTCCGCATCCAGGCTGCCGTCGGCGGCGGCGTACTCCGGTGGCAGCCGCACGTTCAGCTCGGTGCCCAGATGGCGCAGCTCCCAGGGCACGTAGGCCAGGGCGATGTTGGTCTCCAGCTCCGGTGAATACCAGGGGGAGGTGACATAGCCCACGGCTTCGTCGCCATCCCGTTCGCTGACCAGCCAGAAGTCGTTGGCGTAATCGGTCACCGGGGCCCCGCCAAGTCGCAGGCCCACCATCACCAGGCGGAACGGCGGCCTGCCGGCATCGATCTCATCCCGCACCGCTTCCAGCCGGGCCTTGCCGATGTAATCGGCGGCTTTATTCCGGGGGACCTGATAGGCCAGGTTGCACTGGAATGGCAGGGTTTCCTGATCCACGTCCTGCCCCCAGGACAGGATGCCGGCGGCAATGCGACGGTGGTGGGCAGGGGCGATCACCCGAAGGTTGTGGCGTTCGCCCGCCCGCAATACGGTGTACCAGAGGTCTTCCGCGTACCGGCTGGCGTCCTTGAGATAGATCTCGTAACCCTTTTCACCGGTAAAGCCGGTCTGCGATACGATCACGTCCCGGCCCGCCACCTGGCCTTCCATCAGTCCGTAAAATGGAATATCCCGGACCTCGTCGCCGAACAGATCCGCCATCAGCGCCTCGGACTTGGGCCCCTGGATCTGTACCGGTGCCACATCGATCTCGGCAATGCTGACATCAAACCCCTTGCCCAGGTTAACCCCTCGCAGCCACAGTTCCAGATCGCTGTCGGACAACGAGAACCAGAACTCGTCCTCGGCGACCCGCAGCAGTACCGGGTCATTGAGGATGCCGCCGTCCTCGTTGCAGAGGATGACGTACTTGCCCCGCATGGGTTTGATCTTGGTGGCGTCGCGGGTGATCACATAGTTCACGAAAGCTTCGGCATCCGGTCCTTTGACCTGGATTTGCCGCTCCACCGCCACGTTCCAGAGGGTGACGTCGTTCACCAGTGACTGGTACTCCACCATGGCGCCGCCGTCCTCTGGCCGCACATAACCGCGGGGGTGGTACATGCGGTTGTAGACGGTGGCCCGCCAGCAGCCGGCTTCCACCGCCAGGTGCCAGTAGGGGGACTTGCGCACGCGGGTGGAGATCAGCATTTCCACCGGTGTGGGCCCGGACTGGCGCAGGTTGATGGGGACCCGCCGGTCCGACTGGTCGACGCTGTCCGTCTGGCGCGCTGCGCCGGCGCGTTGTTGAGGGTAGTCCAACAGAGCCTGCTCGAATTTGATCGCCATGGCCGTCTCCGCATGTTCGGGTGGGTTTTGTCCTACTGTGGCTCGCCACCGGCAGGCGGGCCGGCTCCGGGGCGACATCCAGTAGTCCAAAAACGGCAGTGGCGAGAGCGGGGGTTGATCCGGACCAAAGCAGCGATGGTCGTCTTGGCTTAACATTCATCCGTTATTTCATAGAGTTTCTGAATTACTTTTCTGGGCGGAGGTCCCTTGAAAGCCGTTATTCGTTCGTTTCGTGTTCCTTTTCTGGTTCTGACCCCGGTGTGTGTGGGCCTTGGGGTCGTTGCGGCCTGGCTCACCGGCGCCGCAATTCACTGGGGGGATGCTCTGGTGGCCCTTGGTGGCGCGCTGTGTGCCCACATGAGTGTGAATGCCTTCAATGAATACTTTGATTTTCGCAGCGGCCTGGATGCCCAGACCCAGCGCACCCCGTTCAGCGGGGGCAGCGGTTCCCTGGTGGAGCGGCCGACGGCGGCGGTGTCTGTACTCAACTCCGCGCTCCTGACCCTGGCGGTGACGGTGCTGGCGGGGGGCTACGTCATTCTGCGGCACGGCTGGGGCATACTGCCCATTGGTCTGCTGGGCGTGGTGATCATTCTGACCTACACCCACTGGATCAACCGCCTGCCCTGGGTCTGTCTGGTGGCGCCGGGAGTGGCGTTTGGCCCGCTGATGGTGATGGGTACCCAGTATGCCCTGGCCGGCGAATTCACCAGCCTGGCGGCGTTGATTTCACTGGTGCCGTTCTTCCTGGTCAACAACCTGCTGCTGTTGAACCAGTACCCCGACCGGGAGGCGGATGCTGCCGTTGGCCGTCGGCACATTCCGATCGCCCTGGGGCTGTCAGCGAGTAATGCGCTGTACGGTGGCTTTCTGCTGGCGGCGGCGTTGACGGTGGGGTTGGGCGTGGTCGGTGACCGGCTGCCAGCACTGGCGCTGTTGGCCCTGGTGCCGATGCTGGCAGCGGTGTTCACGTTGTGGGGGGCGATTCGTTATGCCAATGATATTCCCCGGCTGATACCGTTCATGGGCGCCAATGTGCTGGCCGTGGTGACGGCGCCCCTGGTGCTGGCGGTCACGCTGGCGGTTGGCTGATCAGTCTTCGCGGGTGTCCAGGCGCCAGACGATCTCATTGCGCAGCCGCTCCACCAGCTTGACCCGGGGCCCGGCGACCATGGTGTAGGCGAAGGTTCGATCCGCCATGGCCACACACTTCACCGCTGCCCGGTTGCCACTGAATTCGCCGAAGAAGTTGCCATACACGAAGGTGCCGTTACGGACCACGTGATCAAACCCGAGCAGACGCAAGCTGTCTTCGCCCCGGCGGGCGCACTGCTCGGCGGTGCCCGCGACAAACTTGTGATCGGACCACAGATGCGGCACGAAGTCTCGCCGCACATCCATCAGCGCGTCCTGCTCGGGTTTGCTGGTGGCAGTCTGTGGCAGGACTGTGGCGCTGGCCTGGTCTGTCGGCACACTGCTGCAGCCCATAAACAGGGACAATGAGGCCAGTGCAAACAGGGTTCTGGTGGATATCATCGGACAATGTCCTTGGCAATGGAAAGCCACAGCATAGCTGCAAGGGTGTGCTGTCCCCAAGCTCGATTCCCCACCGTATCAACCCACACGCTGGAACAGCACCGAGTTCTCGATCTCGATATGCTCCTTCAGATCGGCGACCAGCGTAGCCAGACCGCTATAGAGCCGTTGCCAGCTGCCGCAGGCGTCATCCGGTGGCGTGAGCCGGTTGGTCAGAGCGAGCAGCCGCTCAAGGGCATCGCCGTGTTCATCATGCTCCTGGCGCATGACCTGCACCGGCGCCACCGCCATGCCTGTGGCGCCGCGAAGGATCATCGGAAACAGGATGCGTTCCTCCTTCTGCATGTGCATATCCAGCTCATCCTGCAGGGTCTCCAGATGGTCACTGAGCCCGGCGGGGCAGGCCGGGTGGCTGCCGTGGACTCGCTCCACCCTTTGTGACAGCCGAATCAGTTCCGGCAGCTGACGGCGGTGGGTGTCGTGGTAGCGGGTGAGTATGTGCTCCACCAGCCGGTTATCGGGCAATGTCTGGAGCCCCTGGAGATCAACCGCGTTGGCATCGGGATCGTGGTGGCTGTCGTGGTGCTCAGGGGAGTGGGGAGTGGCGGTCATGATTCGCTCCTGTCTGCTGAATTCTTAAAAGATGCTTTCAAAATACATCTTCAAAGATTAAGATGTAAACAGAATGTTTGTTATAGTTGACCCAGGACAATGTCCGCGACCGGTTGCGATCGGGCATTGTGAGGAGGACTGTCATGGCCCCGACGCTGTTGTTTGCCAACCGAACCCTGCTGGTGTGCTTCCTGGCTCTGGTGAGCACCGTCATGCTGGCGTACCCGCTGGCAGGGGCGCTGCCCATGTCGGCGCAGATTGGCGCCCATATTGGTACCATGGTGTTCGCGGCGGGGCTGAAGGTAGCCTACGTGCTGCGACTGGTGGCGCTGAAGCGTCTGGGCAGACCGATACACTGATAACCGCTGTGCCGGCGGCAACCGCTACCGGTTAACGCTCGGGGCCTGTCTGGAGTGATTGAATGCACATAACCCGTTACACCGATTACTCGCTGCGTGTGCTGATCTACCTGGCGTTGCACCAGGAGCGCCTGGTCACCATTCAGGAGATTGCCGACAGCTATCAGGTGTCCCGAAACCACCTGATGAAGGTGGTGCATCAGCTCAATCGCAGTGGCCACATTGAAACGGTGCGGGGCAAGCACGGCGGGATGCGCCTGGCGCAGGCCCCGGAGGCGATCAACATCGGCGCCCTGGTGCGTCAGACCGAACAGGATCTGTCACTGGTGGAGTGTTTCTCCGCCGATAACCGATGTGTCATCGCGCCGGCCTGCGGGCTCAAGGGCATCTTTGGTGAAGCGTTGGCCGCCTTCCTGGCAACTTTGGACCGGTACACGCTTGAAGATGCGTTGCCGGCAAGCCAGCAGCGTCAGTTGCTGACCCTGCTCGACGCGGTCAGTGTCCACCCCACTGCATCAGGATGATGGCGACGATCAGAATCGCCAGCCCGGTCCAGCTCCAGCGGTTGAGACGGTGATTGAACAGCCAGCGGGTTGCCAGGGCGGTGCCGCTAATGGACAGCGCACCCCAGAGCGCATAGGCCAGAAACAGCTCCATTCCCGTTACCGCCAGTGCCAGCAGGGCAAAGGCAGCCATGATGCAGAGCACCGCAGCAATGCCCCAGCGCTTGTGGCGGAAGCCGTCCGACAGCTGCAGCAGGACGTTGGCGATGATGTCCAGCACCACCGACCCCAGAACATAGCCCAGATAGATACTCATACCTGTGACTCCTGACGGTGATGGCCGATGTTCAGGATCACGATTCCCACCACTGCCAGCGCAATGGCCGCAGCCTGCATGGGCTGGATCTGTTCGTCCAGCCAGAGCCAGGACACGGTGGCAATCAGGATCATGCCCAGCCCTTCCCAGAACGCGTTCGCCATGGCGATGGGAATGCGTAGCGTGGCCTGGCTGAGCAGCACGTAAGACAGGCCAATCATTGCCGTGACGACCAGCGTGCCTGCCCAGGGATGGCCGGCGGAGACCAGCAGCTTCATTGACGTTGTGCCGGCGACTTCGCCAAGAATGGCCAACAGTAAGAACACCCAATGCATTTTTCAGAACTCCAGATACCGTTGATAGGGGGAGAATCGAGACATTAGGGGAGCTGTCCTGGCGACGCCAGTTGCTCAGTGTCATAGTATTTGGCGCTTGAGGTCGGCGAGGAACAGCCTGGAGGAGGTGCCCGTGAAAGTGGAATCCCTGCGTTATTTCGTGGCGGTGGCCCAGACCGGTTCGGTGAGCCGGGCCGCTGCAAGGTTGGGGCGCAACCGCACCACGGTGAGCATGGCCATTGCCGCTCTGGAAGACGAACTCGCGGCGCCGCTGTTCCGGCGCAGTGGCAACAGCATGGCGCTGTCACCCGCCGGTGAGGCCATGGTTGATGACGCCGTCCGGCTCATTGCCCTGGCGGACAAACTGCGTCGCAACGTTGACCACAGCCGGGACGGTGAGCCCGCAAAACTGCGCCTGGGGCGTGATGACGTGCTGCCCGAGGCGTTCTGGCGACAAATCATCCGGGACCTGCGTCAGCACCGACCGGGGTTGGAGCTGAACATGCTTTACGCCAGTCCGGAGGTACTGCTGCGCCAGTTGCATCAGGGCCAGCTGGATCTGGCCTGCTGTTTGGGTGGCCCCGGGTTGCAGGCCGGGCCGGAAATCCACAGCCGGGTGCTGGGGCGAATCACGATGACGCTGGCGGTTGCACAGGATCACCCCCTCAGCCAATTGTCGCAGGTCAGCAATGCCGATCTGGCGGATGTGCCTCAGGTGGTCTATCTGGACCAGGCCGGCGAGGCCCGCTTCCATGTGCCGGAAGTGGCAGGGGAACGGTTGGGGTTGAGTAGTTTCGAGCTGGTTCGGGATGCCATTCGTGACGGCCTGGGCTGGGGCTATGTGCCGGCGCCGCTGCTGGCCGGGCTGTCAGAAACGGCCGGCTCCGGCCTGGGCACTGTGGCCCACGGCCAGGTTTCCACCTGGTTCCCTTATCTGGCCCACAGCTGCACGGTGCCGGGCGATGACAGCACCGTGCTGGGCTGGCTGTCCCAGCGTATCGAAGCACAGATGCACTCCCTCCGTTTCGGTGCTCTGAGCGCAGACTGATCATTGCCACATTTCGCCACAATTGCATCACCGCTTTGCCATCTGATCGCGTTGCAATAGATGGATCATCAACCAGAGCAGGAGAGCGAGATGAACAGGCATTGGCAATGGTGGGCGTTATTGTGGCTGCTGCTGGGGAGCTGGCCGGCGATGGCGGCTGGCGCCGGGGAGCGTGAGGACTGGGCCGAGCTGTTCCGGCAGGCGGGTGTGTCGGGCACATTGGCGGTTGTTGACCACCGCAGCGCCGGCCCGCAAACCTGGTATCACAATCAGGCCCGGGCCGGTCGGCGTTACAGTCCGGCATCGACGTTCAAGATTCCCCATACTCTGTTTGCGCTGGATGCCGGCCTGGTGGCCAGTGAGTTCGATGTGCTGCCCTGGGATGGCGAAGACCGTGGAATGGAGACCTGGAACCGCAACCAGACTCTGCGTTCGGCGATGACCCACTCAGTGGTGTGGGT
Organism: Marinobacter xestospongiae; assembly: GCF_023156385.1. Taxonomy (GTDB): domain Bacteria; phylum Pseudomonadota; class Gammaproteobacteria; order Pseudomonadales; family Oleiphilaceae; genus Marinobacter; species Marinobacter xestospongiae. The sequence continues at coordinate 1,582 of NZ_JAKZAK010000017.1, read as the reverse complement.
GTATGAAGGATTTGCCGACGTGCTGGGTCGGGACACCGAGCGCTACTACCTGAATCTGGTGGATTATGGCAACGCCAATCCTGACGGCGCGACGCCGGCATTCTGGATCGATGGTGAGCTGGCGGTGTCTGCCGATGAACAACTTGATTTTCTCCAGCGGCTGTATCGCAACCGACTGCCTTTTCTTGAGCGCCACCAGCGCCTGGTGCGGGACCTGATGATCTCGGCCGCCGGCCCCGAGTGGCGACTACGGAGCAAGACCGGCTGGGACGGAGAGCGAGGCTGGTGGGTTGGCTGGATCGAGTGGCCCGATGGTCCGGTGTTCTTTGCGCTTCATATCGACATGCCGAATGGTCTGGCGGATCTGCCGAAACGCCGTCAACTGGTCCGTGAGGCGCTGGGCACCCTGTCGGCTTGGCCTGAAGGGGTCGAGTAAACTCCGGACAATAACTCGCAATAGAACAACGGCGAGCGCTGCGGTAACATAACTGAGCAATCCATGATCAACGGTCAAGGGAGCTGACTGTGGGATTCCTCAAGGTTGTTCTTGCGGTGTTTACCGCCAATGTTCTTACCCTGCTGGCGCTGTTCGGGGCATCAATGCTGTTTGCTGGCAGCGCTATCAGCAATGCTTCGGACTGGCTGTCATCCGGCAAAGCCACGTCCAACGTCACCGCGATCACGCCAGACATCGTGGTGCACGACACCCCACCCCCCAAACAGGACCCGTACGCCCCGCTGAGAACCTACACGGCGCAGCGGTCCATGCTGATCGTCAATGCCCGGGAAGAGTGTGAGTACTGGATTACGCAGCATGAGCGGGAAGCCAACTCGAGGAACAAAGCGTTCCGCAACAACGCCTGCCTGAGGCACCGGCAGTTGGTGGAGGGTGAGTAACCAACATCAACTCTGCCTGAATTCTGGTGCAAAGGAGGGCGTTTGTTTGACGGCAATTCGCTATCTAAAAGGTGACGCCACCGATCCTCAAGAGGCCGCGGCAAAACCCAAAATCATCGTTCATGTCTGCAATGACCTCGGCAAGTGGGGGCGGGGCTTTGTGCTTGCCCTCAGCAAACGGTGGCCGGCGCCGGAGCGATCCTATCGGGAGGCTTACGCCAGCAACTCACCACCAGCCCTCGGCAGTGTCCAGTTTGTACCGGTGGAAACATTTGTTGAGGTGGCCAACCTCATCGGCCAACGGGGCATCGCCCGGCGGGGGCAGAAAACTCCACCAATTCGCTACGACGCGGTTCGCACCGGCCTGGCAGCGGTAGCCCACAGAGCCATGGAAACCGGCTCCTCCGTGCATATGCCGCGAATCGGTTGTGGCCTGGCTGGCGGTCGATGGGATCGAATTGAACCTCTTATCGCGGACACGCTCCTGGCAGCGGGTGTTCCGGTGACTGTGTACGATTTTTGAGTCTGGTTCGCCATGTATTGGTGTCGGGTTACATTGCTGATTCAAACCTGATCATCTCTCGCTCCACAAGGCGCTGTTGATTTATGGCTCTTCACTTATCCGTGTGGGTTAGGAGCCATAGGCAGTCCGCCATAGTGAAACAGTATCGCCCGCTTGAACCTT
>NZ_JAKZAK010000016.1 GCF_023156385.1 Marinobacter xestospongiae | reverse complement strand
TTCGACGACGACGGCCAGGTCAATGGCGTGATCCTCGACCCGGGCGCCCCTGGCTTCCGGCCACTGGCACCGGAGCCTGAGCCCGAACCGGAACCGGCTGAACCGCCAGGGCCGTTCGATGGCCTGACAGTAAGTGACTACTTCGACTGGTTCGATATGGGGTAAACTGAGCTTTCAATCTCAGAGCATAGGGCACCCAAACGGGTGCCGACGTCAGTGGCTGGAGTCGGGATGAAGCAACACAGTTCAAGGACGGCACCTCAGGAATGGCAATGGGATCTTGGCGGAACCAGGTTCCCACTGCCACACCACTCAGGCACCGGTTGCATGCAAATCGCCCACCTACCGGAGGGCGGGAAGGTGTATTGTTCCGAATACCGGGTGATCAACGCCTGCAGAATCAGCACGCAGACGGATCCTCACGAGTTACCACAGCTGCTCTGTAGCCAAGTCTTGCTGTCTGGCCAGCTGGAACTGGAAACCTCGGATGGACGCCGATTCCTCAACACCCCCAACCGGGCATTGCTGATGCGGCTTCATCAGACGGGCTCCCGTTTCCATTTACCGGGTAATCAGGTCATTCGTCACGTAGGTGTTGCCCTGCCTCTGCATCACGCCAGCCTCGCTACACCAGCATTGGGCCCTCTTCTATCCGCGTATCGGAACTGCCGGAACAGCGCCTTGGTGCATGGGGTAGCCTGGCAGAAACGCACCCGCAGCCTTGCCACCGAGCTGTTTCAACTGGCCGCTGCAGCAGAGCAACCCGTGCTACCGCTACGCCGGGATGGTCTGGCCCGCTGCTTCCTGGCCAGCCTGCTGGAAGACTATGCCAACCAGCAGTTGAGGCATGAGACACCGGATGAAGCCGCCAGCGTATGGGAGCAGCAAACCCTCGCCCAGATCTGCGACTACATCTCCCTGCAACTGGCCACGCCGCTGCGAAGCGACGACCTCGCGTTGCACTTCGGGCTCTCTCGCCACCGTCTCAATGAACTGTTCCGGAACCTGGTCGGCCAGTCAGCCAGCGACTATATCCGTGAACAGCGCCTCACCACCGCCCGCGAGCAGATCGAAACCCAGGGCCTCCCCGTCAAAGTCGCCGCCCACAACGTCGGCTACCGCCACGTCAGCAACTTCACCAACGCCTACCGCCAGTACTTTGGGGTCACGCCCGGGCAAAGCCAGTCGAGTGCGATTCAGCAATAGCCTATAGCGACCACCGACCCGATACGGCCGACAAAAATGATAAGGATTGCCAAAAATCATAAATCAAACCGATTGCACCCCTGACCTAATCGGCTGAATATGAGCGATATTTTGGCTTGGTGAAATCATCTGTTGCTCCCAATGCTCAGATTGCCCTCCAGCCAACGTCAAACCAGACACCACCGCGCGCTTCTCCGAACAACAACCAAAAGGGGAAAGGAGGCCTGCAGGCGGTAACCATCTATTTTCTTTGTGCGGCAGCTGTCCCAGAGGTATCCATGGCGATCTCCAATAGCAATCAACGATCAACCGATCACCGTCAGCTCATCATTATCGACAGCGCAGTGGCAGATCAAACAACCTTACTGTCCAATCAAGCGCCCGGGACAGACTACCTGGTCATGGAACAGGGAGATTCACTGGCGTTTCTGGCGCAACAGTTAAACGCCTACCAGGACCTGAACGCGATCCATCTGATTTCTCACGGCGGTGAGGGCAGTCTTTATCTTGGAAATGAGCAGCTTACGTCCGCCACACTGGACCAGCATGCGACGTTTCTGCATTCGATTCGGGACGCATTGGCAGACGATGGTGATCTGCTGCTCTATGGCTGTGACGTGGCCTCCGGTGATCGCGGTCTGACGTTTTTACGGGACCTATCCCAACGAACCCGGGCAGACATTGCCGCCTCCGACGACACGACAGGGAACGGTGGTGATTGGTTGCTGGAGCAGCATACCGGACGCATCGACACCGGCGTAGCAATCAGCGATGGCGCTCAACAGGCCTATCAGTTCAGCCTCGCCACGTTCGATATGACGGCGCCATCGGGCCCGACCAAGCAGTACAACCAAACGGTGGACACCGTCACGATGACGGTGTCCAGCCCAGGTGATCTTATTTCATCCGGTATCGGTGACGGTGCGGGCTCAACCGGGCAAACGCTGATCACCCAGGGCAGTGGCGGCAACCTCACGGTCACTTTTGACGCTCCCATCAGCATCTCCAGCCTGGCTGTCGGTAACTTCAACACCAACAACCAGCGGGTGGTCATAACGCCCAATTCCGGCAGCGCCGTTACCTCGAATACCCTGGCAAACCAGACCGGCGAAACGGTCACGGTCAATTTCACCAATATTACGTCGTTTACCGTTGCCTTTGAGAGCGGGGCGGCCTATCAGGGCATTCTCGATACCATCGTCTTCACTGCCTCCGCCAATCCGGCACCAGATATCTCCGGCACATCGTCCAATCAGGCGGTGAACGACAACAGCACAGTCACACCGTTCTCCGGTGTCACCATCAGCGACAACGACAATGTCTCGGTGACAGTCACCCTGGATGACCATAACAAGGGCGTATTCACAACCGGCTCCCTCTCAGCGTCAGGCTTCAGTGACAACGGAGGAGGTACCTACTCGCTGGCCAGCACCTCGGCCGTCAATGCCCAGGCCGCCATTCGCCAGCTTGTCTTCGACCCGACAGATAACCGCCAGGCACCAGGGGCAACGGAAACCACCACCTTCACTCTTGCCGTTAACGACGGTTTCAGGGATACGGTTGATACCACCGCGTCCGTGGTGTCGACCTCGGTCAACGACAGCCCCAGTGACATCAGCCTCAGCAACTCAGCCATAGCCCACAGTGATGGCCAAAGCAACGTGACCGTCGGTACGCTATCCAGCATTGACCCGGATACCGGAGAAAGCTTCAGCTACAGCCTGGTCAGTGGCAGCGGAGATACCGACAACAGCCGTTTTTTCATCGATGGCAACGTATTGAAAGCCAAAGACCCTACCGCGATGGCCGACGGCAACTACTCGGTCCGTATCCAGACCGACGATGGCGAGGCCCAGTTCAGCGAGGCTCATACTATTCAGGTCACTGACGATACCCCGGCCGAGGTCACTGCCATTTCCCTGGCTAGCAGTCCTGACCTCAACGCCGACACCGTCACATTCAACGTGTCGTTCAGCGAGGTAGTGAACAACCTTTCTGCAGACGACTTCGTCCTAACTACCGTTACCGGTAACGCCACCGGCACAATCAGCTCGGCTTCAACATCCTCAGGCAACTCCATTAATGTGACTGTCAACTCGATTGCTGGCGATGGCAGCTTTCGCCTCGATTTGAAGAGTAACTCTGACATCACTGACAGCCGTGGCAACGGAAACGGCAACAATGGCTACACCCCTGATTACCAGGCTGGGGATCTGCATACCGCCGACCGGGTGGCTCCAGATGTTGTCGGTGTAACCAGCACTTCACCCGATGGTGGTTACGGAGTTGGCGACACCATCACACTCACCGTTAATTTCAGTGAGGCGGTGGCCGTTACCGGTGCGCCCGAGTTGTTGCTGGAAACCGGCACCACCGATCGGACTGCCACCTACAGCAGTGGTTCTGGCACCGATACCCTCTCTTTCACCTACATGGTACAGGCTGGTGATCGCAGTGCTGATCTGGACTATGTATCAACAACCGCTCTCAATCTGGCCGGCGGCACCATCAAAGACCTCGCCGGCAACGACGCCTCTCTCACCTTACCAACCCCGGGCAGTACGGGCTCACTGGGCGCCAACGCTGAGCTGGTGGTGGATACCGCCGGACCAGAGATTCTGACGGTGGCCATTGCGGACGTGGCGATGAAAGTCGGCGATGTGGTCGAGGCAACCATCACGGTTACCGATGATCAGGGCGATCACTACAGCGGTCTGAGCGGCACAATCGGTGGCTTTAACCTGTCAAACCTGAACCGAGTCGATAACACCACCTACACCGCCCAGTTCACCGTGGTGGAATCTGGTACCGATGTGGCGGCGACGGACGATCTCCCGGTCTCCCTGACCCTCGCCGATACCCTGGGTAATCGTTCCGCCACCTTTGACACACCGATCAGCCAGGCCAATGATGCTCTGGATGCCAACTCACCAGCCGCTTCGGCCCCACAACTGGAGGCCACTTCCGATTCCGGTGTCAGCAACACAGACAATGTGACCAACCTGGCCACAGCAACGGTTGGTGCGAGCGGTGCGGAAACCGGCGCAACGGTGTCCGTGCGTGTAGCCGGACTTGAAGTTGGCACCACCGTCGTGGATGGCACAGGTCACTGGCAGTACCAGTTTGGTGCGGGCGACCTCACAGAAGGCGACAACACCATTAACACCGTGTTGCTGGATGCGGCGGGTAATACCAGCACGGTGTCAGCAGACCTCACCATCACCCTGGACACCATCGCGCCCACCGCCGCCGACGATACCGGCGCCACGGTCAGCGAGGATGCCGGCATGGTCGCGTTGACTGGTGTCAGCAGTGGCCACGACAACCTCCTGGGCAATGATACCGACGCTGTGGCGATCACCGCCGTCAACGGAATGACAACAAACCTGGCCAGCGCCACGGCAGGCAACAACGGCGGACTGTTCACCATTCTGGCCGATGGCAGCGCCAGCTTTGACACCAGCAACGAATTTGATCACCTGGCCTCCGGCGAAACCCGCACGACCGAAGTCACCGTGACAACCCTGGATACCGCAGGCAATACCAGCGATGCCACCTTGCTGGTGACGGTGGAAGGCATAAATGACGGCCCCAGCCTGGCTACCAATACTGGCGTCAGCGTCCAGGCCAGACGTAGCATCACCTTCACCGATGCACAACTCAACGAGGGCGATCCGGACGACGATGGCACCGAGGTCATCTACACCCTCAATACCCTGCCAAGCTCAGGCAATCTACGCCTGGAAAATACCACCCTGGCCGCAGGTGACCAGTTCAGCCAACAGGATATCAACGACGGCAAAGTCAGTTTCCTGGCGGGCAATCGACGCGGCAATGTCGAACTGGATTTGACCATCAGCGACGGCGGCGAAGACGGCACCACGGGCAGCGTGGAGACCGTTTCCATCACCGTCACCTCACCGCCCCCACCACCTGCGCCCGATCCCACCCCCGACCCAGGACCCGTGCCGGAGCCACAACCCGATCCGGACACCGATGGCGATGGCATTCCCCAGGACGAAGAGGCCGGCGCGCCCTCCCTCAATGGTGACGGCGTGGGGGATGGCAATGGCGATGGCATCGCCGATACCGAGCAGGGCAACGTTGCCTCGTTGATCTTTCTGGAATCGGACCGCGCCGAGTCCGATCCCGACGGGGTACCGGAAATCTACCTCACCCTGGCCGCCGTCAGCGCAGAAAGCGCCCTCAAGGACCTGGTGCAACTGAATACCCCGGAAGACCGGCCCGACGACCTGGAGATGCCCCTGGGGCTGCTGAGCTTCGGTGCCGAGCTGGAACAAGGCAGTGACAGCGCCACGTTTGAGCTGTACCTCAACAGTGATCTCAACATCAACGGCTACTGGAAGCAGGACAGCAACGGTGACTGGGTCAACCTCGCCAGCGAGGCCTACGGTGGCAGTGTCAGTCAGGTCAACGACCGCCTGCTGCTCACCTTCACCATTGAGGATGGCGGCCAGTTCGATGACGACGGCCAGGTCAACGGCGTGATCACCGACCCCGGGGCACCGGGCTTCCGTGCTCCGGAACCGGAACCTGAGCCCGAACCGCCGACGCCGCCAGGAGCCTTCGATGGCCTGCCGGTGGACACGTTCTTCGATTGGTTTGAGATGGGTTAAAGCCCCATCAAACAATGGACCAAGAACAACGACTGTCGAATCAAATCCAAAAAAGTGCCTGTGCTTCTATGCCCAGACACCATCAATAAACGTGCGAATGGAGCATTCCAATGAACAACTCTACTTCCCGCAGGCTCGCCCTGGGCCTGGGGCTTACCGCCGCCCTGCTCGGTTCCAACAACGCCTTGGCAAACTGTGGCAGCGAACCGATGCTGGGTGCCATCTGCATGGTGGGGTTCAACTTCTGCCCCCGAGGCTTTCATGAGGCAGACGGTTCACTGCTAGCCATCTCATCGAATACCGCGCTGTTCTCCCTGCTAGGCACTACCTACGGCGGCGATGGCCGCACCACCTTTGCTCTGCCGGACCTGCGTGGCCGTACACCCGTTGGATTGGGGCAGGGCCCAGGACTAAACGGGACGATTACCCAAGGTCAGAAGCTGGGACAGGAGTCTGTCACTCTGGGCCAGGACAACATGCCCATTCACGCCCACGGCGCCACCTTTGTCGGCGACGACCAGTCGGCGCCCGTCAACATTCCCGTGTCTGACCGCTCCGCAAGCAACAGCACGGTACCAACGGCCAGCCGCAACCACCTCGCGGTGTCCACCGGCGGCCCGGGGGCTGCGGCCATCTGGTCCGACACGTCGAGCCAGATTGCCAGTGTCGGTGGGGCGACCACCAACATCACGCCTGGCGGCCAGGTAACGGTCAATAATGCTGGCGGCAGCGTGCCCTTCAACAATCGCCCGCCTCAACTGGGCGTTCGCTACTGCATTGCGCTGCAGGGCATTTTCCCATCCCGAAACTGATGTCACCCGGGGTCAACAGCCCCAGGCTACGGAGAGCAAAAAATGTTGTACCGTCACGTAACGGTGATCGATCCTGTGTTGCCCGATGCGCAGACACTGGTCGACGCCGCCCATCAGTTGGGACACACCACCCTCATTCTGACCCAGGATGAGGCCAGCCTGCCGTCACTGGTCCAGCGGCTGGAAAACCTTGGCCGGATTGATGCGTTGCACGTCCTCTGCCACGGTGAGCCGGGGCAGGTCCGGCTGGGCAACACCCTGATTTCGCCAGCAAATATTGATGCCCTTGCGCCTTCGCTACAGCGGTTGGGCGCCTGCGTTGAAGAGGCGATCCTGCTGTACAGCTGCCACACCGCTTCAGGCCCGCAGGGTCAAGAGCTTTTGGCTCGCCTGGGTAACCTTCTGGGCACGACCGTATCCGCCTCCAGCACGGCCATTGGTCACAGCACACTGGGCGGAAACTGGATTCTGGACCAGTCCACGGGGCCGCACAGCGCACAGGCTTTATCAATTCCCGACTACGCTGGGGTGCTGGCAACCACCCTTACGTTCAGCGCCGATGAGAGTGGCTGGGATGCTCAGGCCATGGCCGTCGATGGCGAGGGAGGCAGTACCGACTTCCCAGGCATGGAACTACAGATATTCAACATCAGCGATGCCGCGGGCACCAAACTGGACCATATCAACTGGTATGGCGCCGATACGTTCTACGCTGACGATGGCTTCCACGGTGTCACCATTGACTGGGACAACCATAGTGGCGAATGGGCAGGCATGGCCATCCAGAGCGCGGATGGCGCCGAATTCCAGCTGCAATCTTTCGATTTCTACGACTGGGGCAGCTACCCGCGACAGGGCGAGAACGTCACGGTCATTGGCTATCGGGATAACGTGCAGGTCGGCTCACAGACCTTTACCTCTAATGGCGATGACAACCGCAAGAGTGTTGCCATCACACCGTCGACGGGCTTCGAGGCGGTCGATGAGGTGCGTATTGTGTTCGAAGACGGCGCGGGCTACATCGCTCTCAACAACATCACCGTCGACGTAGCAATCCCACCCAATACGGCACCGACCGCCAGCGACGATAACCTCAGCATCCGCTACAACAGCAGCCACACCTTCGCCCTCGCCGACTTCGGCTTCAGCGATGTGGATGGCGACACCCTGCACCACGTCACCATCAACACCGTGCCCACCAGCGGCAGTCTGACTCTGGATGGCAACCCGGTGAACAATGGCGATACCATCTCCGCCACGGATCTCTCCGGTGGCAAGCTGGTGTACAGCCCCGCCAGCGGCGCCTCCGGCAACGGCTACGCCAGCCTGGTGTTCACCGTCAACGACGGCACCGTGGATGCCGCCGGTAGCAATACCCTGACTCTGGACGTGGGTACCCCGCCGCCGCCACCGCCGCCCCCAACACCCGATCCGGAACCGGAACCCGACCCTGATCCAGAGCCGGAGCCACAACCCGATCCGGACAGCGACGGCGATGGCGTTCCTCAGGACGAAGAGGCCGGCGTGCCTTCCCTCAATGGCGATGGCGTGGGGGATGGCAATGGCGATGGCATCGCCGATACCGAGCAAGGCAACGTTGCCTCACTGATTTTCCTGGAATCGGACCGTGCCGAATCCGATCCCGACGGGGTACCGGAGATCTACCTCACCCTGGCCGCCGTCAGCGCCGAAAGCGCCCTCAAGGACCTGGTGCAACTGAATGCCCCGGAAGACCGGCCAGACGACCTGGAGATGCCCCTGGGGCTGCTGAGCTTCGGTGCCGAGCTGGAACAAGGCAGTGACAGCGCCACATTTGAGCTGTACCTCAACGGCGATCTCAACATTAACGGCTACTGGAAGCAGGACAGCGACGGTGACTGGGTCAACCTCGCCAGCGAGGCCTATGGCGGCAGTGTCAGTCAGGTCAACGACCGCCTGCTGCTCACCTTCACCATTGAGGATGGCGGCCAGTTCGATGACGACGGCCAAGTCAACGGCGTGATCACCGATCCGGGGGCACCGGGCTTTCGTGCGCCAGTACCGGAGCCTGAGCCCGAACCGCCGACGCCGCCCGGAGCCTTCGATGGCCTGCCGGTAAACGACTACTTCGACTGGTTCGATATGGGATAGATTCGATATTCGCCAGACATTTGCAACAACTCCGAGGTCAAAACGTTTATTTGGCTATCTAATCAGGACTTTCTAGTCTGTAATCAATCATTACAGGGAAGAGCCTACCTTGAGCATGGAAACACGCTCTCCTCTATCCCGCCCCAAAAGCCGCCACAGCCCAATCGAGGAAGCCATGGCCAATAATCAAGGTACCACCAACCAGCTGTTTGTCATTGACAGCGCCACGCCAGACATCGAAGCCCTGATAGCGGGCCTCCCACCAGGCGCGGAGTACTTGATTCTCGCGGCCGGCGAGGGCTTGGAGGAATTGGCAGGCCAACTTGTCGATTATCGGCAGTTGGAGGCGATTCACCTGCTGTCTCACGGCAAAGAAGGCGCCTTGGTTCTGGGGAAGGAGACTCTGACTTCAGAGTCCCTACCCCAGTATCAAAAGGCCATGGCCGCGATTGGCGACCGTTTGACCGAGAACGGAGACATCCTGCTTTACGGGTGTGAAGTCGCCGCGGGTGACGTTGGCAAATCTTTTATTGAAGAGCTGGCCCGCTGGACCAAAGCCGACATTGCCGCCTCAGAAAACCTGACCGGCTCAGATCAGTTGAATGGCGACTGGGTTCTCGAAGCTTCCGTTGGGCAGGTTGAAGCTCCTACGTTCTCGATGAGTGACGACTACAATTACCGGCTGACGCTTGATCGTGCAACAGTCGAGCAAGTGGAGTTGGCCACAAGCACCGTTGTCGTCGACTCAGATGACGATTTAACCGGTGCGTCTGCCACCTACGATGTCGAGTTCAACCTCAGTCCCAGCGTAGAAAACCTATATGCCGATATTGATGCAGGGCAGATTACTATCGCCGGCAGGAATGGCACGTCCATTAGCATCGACGAGATCAATTTCAATTTTTCTGGAGGCAGTTTAGATCAAATCACCGCTGTGACCTTAAACTCAGCGGAATCCACAGCAGACAGTTTGGAAGGGACTGTTACCGCGAGCTTCACGTCGAATTCAATAACCCTGGAAGGATTGAATGGGGCGGTTTTCTCGAACACCACCACGGTGCAATCCATTGTCTTCGACATCACCACCACAACGACATCGAGTGCGCCAACCATTGCCAACGCCACCTACAATGCCAGCACCGGCGCACTGGTCGTTACCGGCACAGACTTTACCGCCACAGCCGGCGCCGCAAATGATGTCGATGCCTCCAGGTTCACCCTCACCGGTGAAGGTGGTGAGACCTATACTCTGACGGATACTGCCGATGTTGAGATCGACTCAGCAACCCAGTTCACCCTGTCACTATCGGCAACCGATAAGGCTGCCATCAACCAGATTCTGAACAAGGACGGCACCAACGCCACCGACGGCACGGCATTCGACCTCGACGGCGCAGCGGGTTTTATTGCTGACAGCGCAGCCACCGCCGATACCGACGCCAACGGCGTGACGGTCTCCAACGTCGCAGCCCCCACAATCTCATCTGCGACCTACGACTACAGCACCAACACGCTGGTGGTCACTGGCACCGGTTTCCTGAAGGCGTCCGGGGCAGCCAACGACATTGACGTCAGCAAACTGACGTTTACCGGTGAAGGCGGGGCAACCTATACCCTGACATCCTCCAGTGATGTCGAGATTACAGACGGAACGTCGTTCTCAGTCACTCTTTCGGGCGCTGACATCAGCGCTGTTGAAAGCCTGCTGAACAAGGACGGCACCACATCTGCCAGCAGCGGCACAACCTACAACCTCGCCGCAGCGGAAGACTGGGCCGCAGGGGCGGATGCTGCCGTGACCGTGGCCGACACCACCGGCAATGGCGTTACCGTTTCCAACTACACCCCGCCCACACTGACCAGCGCCACCTTTGACTGGAGCAACGGCCAGCTGGTGCTGACCGGAACCAACTTTGTGTCAGCAACCGGCCCCAACAATGACATTGACGTTTCCACGTTGGAAATCTTTGGTGAAGACGGTGTTAGCTACGCCCTGACCAGCACGGATGTGGACATCACCTCAGCCACTCAGGCGACGGTGGCACTGAATACCACTGACCTGCTTCACGTGCGAGGTCTGCTGAACAAAAACGGCACCACATCAGACGACAACACCACCTACAACCTGGCGGCGCAGGATAACTGGATGACCGGTGCCCCCGCCAGCAATGACATTGCCGACGCCACCGGCAACGCAATCACTGTCTCCAATGTCAGTCTGCCCACCATCACCGCTGCGACCTACGATTCTGACAGTGGCGTTCTTACCGTGACCGGGACCAACTTTGTCCATCGAACCGGCGCAGCAAATGATGTCGACATCTCCACCATCACCCTGACAGGCGAAGGCGGCGCCTACACACTCACCAGTGCCAGCGACGTGGAGATCAGTTCGGACACCAGCTTCACCCTGACACTGAGTGGTGCTGATAAAACCAACGTGGACACACTGCTGGACCAGGCCGGCAGTACCTCTAGCGGAGGCACAACCTATAACATTGCGCTGGCTGACAACTGGCTGACCGGTGCCGCCAGCTCGCCAGACATTGCCGACACAACCGGCAATGGGGTCACGGTGCAGGTTGCTCCCAGCATTGCGACCGCCAGCTACAACGCCACTGCTGGCACCCTGGTGGTCACCGGAGCCAATATTCAGGCCAACGGCGGCGGCGCGGACATTGATGCCTCAGCCTTTACCCTCAGCGGTGAGGGTGGTGCGACCCACACCCTGACAGACACCGCCGATGTCGAACGCACATCCATCTCCGGCTTCACTTTGAACCTGAGTACCGCTGATCAGGCGGCCGTGGCCCAGATCCTCAACAAAGACGGCACCACCTCCACTGGCGGTAGTACCTTTAACCTCAGCGCAGCGGACGACTGGAACACCAATGTCCTCTCCGGAGACACGTCGGACCTCAGCAACCCCGTCACGGTCTCTGACGTCCCGGTGCCAACACTCGTCAGTGCGACTTACGATGCCAGCACCGGCACCCTGGCCGTCACCGGTACGCATCTGTCAAAGCGAGAGGGCAGTGCTGATATAGATGCCTCGATGCTGACCCTGACGGGCGAAGGCGGTATCACCCACACTTTGAGCGATACCTCGGATGTGGAAATTACCTCAGACACCAGTTTCACCCTGACCCTGAGTGCGGCAGACCGCGAAGCCCTGGGGCTGATTCTGAACAGCGCCGGCACCGCAGCCACTGGTGGCACCACCTACAATCTGGCGGCCGCCGAAGACTGGGCCCTGGGAGCCGACGCAGCGGTAACCATCGCGGACCTGACCGGCAATGGCATCACCGTCAGCAATGTGCAGACACCCACCATTACGTCAGCCACCTACCATGGCCCCACAGGAGTACTGACGGTAACCGGCACCAACTTTGTTCAGCTGAGTGGCGCCAATAACGACATCAATGTCAGTCAGCTATCGATTGTTGGTGAAGGAGGCCAAAGCCGCGTACTAACCAGTGGCTCGGTCGACATCACCTCCGCCACCTCATTCAGCGTGACCCTTAACACAGCTGACCGCACGGCCCTGGCGACACTGATCAACAAAGACGGCACCGCAGCCACCGACAATACCAGCTACAACCTGGTTGCCAATGAAGACTGGGCAGCAGGTGCTGCGGCGGCCGTCACGGTTGCGGACCTGAGCGGCAATGGCATCACCGCGACCCTCAACACCGCTCCTACCGCCAGCGATACCGTCGAGTCAGTGCCATACAACGGAGGCTACACCTTTACCGCCGCGGATTTCGGTTTCAGTGATGCCGATGGTGACACCCTCAGCCACATCACTGTAAAGACCCTGCCGACCGCCGGCAGCCTGATGCTCAACGGTACGGCGATTACTGTTGCAGACACCGACATATCCCTGGCCCAGCTCAATGCTGGCGAACTGGTGTTCAGGCCCGCCTCTGGAGGCAGTGGCACCGGTTACGCCAGCTTCGACTTTACGGTGAACGATGGCAGCGAGGATTCGGTCAACAGCCACGCCGTAACCCTGAACGTGGGCAACCCACCGCCACCTCCGCCACCCACACCCACACCAACACCCACACCTGATCCGGAACCAGAGCCCGACCCCGAGCCTGATCCTGATCCGGAGCCAGATCCCGAACCGGACACCGATGGCGATGGCATTCCCCAGGACGAGGAAGCCGACGTGCCCTCCCTCAATGGCGATGGCGTGGGGGATGGCAATGGTGATGGCATCGCCGACTCTGAGCAAGGCAACGTTGCCTCGCTGATCTTTCTGGAATCGGACCGCGCCGAATCCAATCCCGACGGGGTACCGGAGATCTACCTCACCCTGGCCGCCGTCAGCGCCGAAAGCGCCCTCAAGGACCTGGTGCAACTGAATGCCCCGGAAGACCGGCCAGACGACCTGGAGATGCCCCTGGGGCTGCTGAGCTTCGGTGCCGAGCTGGAACAAGGCAGTGACAGCGCCACGTTTGAGCTGTACCTCAATGGCGATCTCAACATCAACGGCTACTGGAAGCAGGACAGCAACGGTGACTGGGCCAACCTCGCCAGCGAGGCCTACGGTGGCAGTGTCAGTCAGGTCAACGACCGCCTGCTGCTCACCTTCACCATTGAGGATGGCGGCCAGTTCGATGACGACGGGCAGGTCAACGGCGTGATCACCGATCCGGGAGCACCGGGCTTTCGTGCGCCAGTACCGGAGCCTGAGCCCGAACCGCCGACGCCACCAGGAGCCTTCGATGGCCTGCCGATGGACACCTACTTCGACTGGTTTAACCTTGGATAACAGCTATGTTTAGAAACATCGGCCCGGACACAGGCCAGGAAACAACTAATGAAAACAGGACGAACCCCATGAAACTTTCCATTCTCGCGATGTCCACCTTGCTGCTGGCGGGCACGGCCCAGGCTGGCCCTTACCTGGTGCTGGAAGCTGGCCAGGCTCGGGGTGATTTCGATCTGAACGACTTCAAGGCCTTCAACCAGTCCGTCATTGATGCCGGCGGCACCGCTAGCCTGGACGACGATGACACCGACACGGCCCTGAGCCTTGGCGGCGGCTACCGCCTGAACAACCACTTTGCGGTAGAGCTGGCCTACATGGACCTGGGCGAATACAGCGCCCGCTCCGACACCCAGGATACCGTCGACGGTTTTGACCGCGAGCGCACCATCGAGGAGCGACTGGAACTCAGTGGTCTGGCCCTGCAGGCCATTGGCCGCTGGCCTATCAACAACCTGGCCCTGGAAGGCAGCGCCGGGCTGATCCGTCTGGACCAGGACGGCAGCGCCCGTGCCGAGGGCCAGACGTTCGACAACTCCGGCACGGTGGTGGATTCCCAGTCCACCCGTAGCAGCGCAGACGACAGCGAGACGGTCCCCATGTTCGGCGTGGGCGTGAGTTACCAGTTCACCGACCAGCTACAGGCGCAGGTGCGCTACCGCCGGATGATGAACATCGACTCCGACCTGCAGGACGAGTACGACCTGGACCTGTTTACCGCCGGGATCGGCTTTTACTTCTGATCACCCTCAACCCTGCCGGTGCCCGCCGGCAGGGGCATAACCCGCCCCGTCTTCGAGCACTCTCCCGCTCCACTTCCGCTCTCCCCGCGCCAGCAATTCTGTCGCTGACACCCTATCGCCCCGGCCTCACCGGCGTTATCGACTCAGGGTTCCTTTTTTCCGCATGAGGATATAATATAATCGGCATATTAATTTTCTGGAATATTTGGATTAAGACATGAGCAAAAAGCGACGGGTACTCTTTGTCTGCACCGCCAACAGCGCACGCTCGCAGATGGCAGAGGCCCTGCTGAGATCCATCGCCGGTGATCAGTTCATCGTCGCCAGCGCTGGCACCGCACCGACCACCCCTCACCCCCTGGCGCTGCAGTGCCTGTCGGACGCTGGCATCGACAGCACCGAGCTGCGGGCCAAATCGATCAGTGAGGTCAGCCAGGAGCACTGGGATTACGTCATCACCCTGTGTGACAAGGCCTCACGAGAGTGCCAGCCGATGGCGTCGATGGGACAGATGATTGCCTGGGACTTCCCGGACCCGGTACCCGGTAACCGGCCCTCGGGGTTTGCGCTGGTGATGAAAGAACTGCGGGAACGAATCAGCCTGTTTGTGCTGGTCCACCAGAAAGACAGTCACCGCCCTATTCATTACCCGCCTGCCGGCGTGTTCAAGGCTCTGGGGGATGACAACCGGCTGGCGGCGCTGTTGTTGATCCAGCTTTATGAAGAGCTGTGTGTCTGCGAACTGACTGCAGCCATGGAACTGTCCCAGCCGCGAATCAGCCGATTTCTCGCCCAGTTGCGGGAACAGGCGCTGGTGGAGGATGAACGGCGGGGGCAGTGGATTTACTACCGCCTGCATCCAGCACTGCCGGACTGGCTATTGACCACCCTGCACGCCGCCGCTGCAGAAAACACCAGCGTCCTGGCGCCCATGACCCAGCGCCTCGACGCCATGCCCAATCGCCCCGCCCGTACGGCCTGCCAGTAGGAGCACAACCATGGGACTGTTTGAACGATTTCTCAGTGTCTGGGTCGGGCTGGCGATCATTTTGGGGGTGACCGCCGGTCATCTGTTCCCGGGCCTGTTCGAGGCTGTTGCTGCATTCACCTGGGCCCAGGTGAACCTGGTGGTGGCGGTGTTCATCTGGGCGATGATCTACCCGATGATGGTCCAGGTGGACTTCGCCGCGCTGCGGGACGTTCGGCGGGAGCCCCGGGGGCTGTGGCTGACGCTGTTGATCAACTGGCTGGTCAAGCCGTTCACCATGGCGGCCTTGGGCTGGCTGTTCTTCCGGGTGTTCTTTGCCGACTGGGTGGCGCCGGAAACAGCCAACGAATACATCGCCGGCATGATCCTGTTGGGAGTCGCCCCCTGCACCGCCATGGTGTTCGTGTGGAGCCACCTGACCCGGGGCAACGCCAGTTATACCCTGGTGCAGGTATCAATCAACGACCTCATCATGATCTTTGCCTTCGCCCCCCTCGCCTCACTGCTGCTGGGGCTGTCCGACGTCACTGTACCTTGGGACACCCTGCTGCTGTCCGTCACCCTGTACGTGGTGTTGCCGCTGATCGCCGGCGTACTCACCCGGCGCTACCTGCTGGCGCAGGGGCGTGACCGGCTGGACCTCTGGCTCGCCCACAGCAAGCCCACTACCATCCTCGGGCTGCTGGCGACGGTGGCGCTGCTGTTCGGGCTCCAGGCTGATCGCATCCTCGAGCAACCCCAGGCCATCGGGCTGATTGCGATCCCGCTGCTGATCCAGAGCTACGGCATCTTCTTTATCGCTTACGGCCTCGCACGCACCCTGAAGCTGCCCCACAACATCGCCGCTCCGGCCGGGCTGATCGGCACATCCAACTTCTTTGAGCTCGCCGTGGCTGTCGCCATCAGCCTGTTCGGGCTCACCTCCGGCGCCGCCCTCGCCACCGTGGTGGGAGTACTGGTGGAAGTCCCGGTGATGCTGTCGCTGGTGGCCTTCGCCAATCGAACCCGGCACTGGTTTCCTGAACCCACGCCTTTGGAGGCAACATCATGACACGCCTATTCCCCTTGGCGGCACCAAACCACTGTCCCAACCTCGACATGAGTCGTTTGGATCTGTCCATTCCCGCCTTGCCCGGAGGACCGGATCATCCACCTCGTGTCTTGTTACTCTATGGGTCCTTACGAGCCCGCTCCTATTCACGCCTGGCGGTAGAGGAAGCGGCCCGAATACTCAACCTGCTAGGGGCGGAAACCCGCATCTTCGATCCAAGCGATCTGCCATTGCCTGACCAGATCGAGAACGATGATCACCCGGCTGTGCAGGAGCTACGCGAACTGTCTCTATGGTCGGAGGGCCAGGTCTGGTGCAGCCCTGAACGCCATGGCCAGATCACCAGCGTGATGAAGGCACAGATTGATCACTTACCCCTGTCAATGGGCGGCATTCGCCCCACCCAGGGTAGAACCCTGGCCGTAATGCAGGTCTCGGGAGGCTCCCAAAGCTTCAATGCGGTCAACACCCTACGACAGCTAGGGCGCTGGATGCGGATGGTCACCATCCCAAACCAATCCAGTGTACCCAAGGCTTATCAGGAATTTGATGAAGCCGGCCGGATGCTGCCTTCGGCGTTCTATGAACGCATTGTTGATGTCATGCAGGAGCTGGTCCGGTTTACCTGGTTACTGCGGCCTCACACCGAACAGCTGACCTGTCGATACTCGGAAACCCAGCCCGACACCTTTAACCGGGAACAGGCCATCCTCACCAACCTTTAACGAATCCAGGAGCTCTGACAATGACCACACTCAAAGTCGGTATTAACGGATTTGGCCGCATTGGCCGCCTGGCGCTGCGCGCCGCCTACGACTGGCCGGATGTCGAGTTTGTCGCCATCAACGACCCCGGCGCCAGCGCCGGCCACCTGGCTCACCTGCTGAACTTCGACAGTGTCCACGGGCGCTGGCAGCACCAGGCTGACAGCGATGACCAGGGGCTGGTGATCGGCCAGCACCGAATTCCGGTCAGCCACCATACGGCGATTGCCGAAACCGACTGGTCCGGCTGCGACGTGGTGATCGAGGCCAGTGGCAAAATGAAAACCGTAGAGCGCCTGAACGGCTACCTGGACCAGGGCGTTAAACGGGTGGTGGTGTCGGCTCCGGTCAAGGAAGCGGGCGCCAAGAACCTGGTGATGGGGGTGAACGACCACGAGTTCGATCCCGCCAGCCACCGCATCGTGACGGCAGCGTCCTGCACCACCAACTGTCTGGCTCCAGTGGTCAAGGTGATCCACGACAAGCTGGGCATCCGCCACGGCACCATCACCACCATCCACAGCCTCACCAACACCCAGACCATTGTCGACGCCCCCCACAAGGACCTGCGCCGCGCCCGCGCCTGTGGCAGTTCGCTGATTCCCACCTCCACCGGCTCGGCCACCGCCATCGTGGAGATCTTCCCGGAACTCAGGGGGCGGATTGATGGCCACGCGGTGCGGGTGCCCCTGACCAACGCCTCCCTCACCGACTGCGTGTTCGAGGTGGAGACAGCGACCGATCGCGACACCGTCAATCGCCTGCTGCAGGAAGCCGCCGAAGGCGAATTGGCGGGCATTCTCGGCTATGAAGAACGCCCGCTGGTGTCCATCGACTACCGCACGGACCCACGTTCCGCGATCATCGATGCCCTCTCCACCCTGGTGGTCAACGGCACCCAGGTGAAACTTTACGCCTGGTACGACAACGAATGGGGCTACGCCAACCGCACCGTTGAGCTGATGCGCAAGGTGGGTGCTGCCTGAGATGAATGCCGCCATCCGCCAGTATCTGGTTATCACCGGTAACTACTGGGCCTTCACCCTCACCGATGGCGCCCTGCGAATGCTGGTGGTGCTGCACTTTCACCAGTTGGGCTACTCACCTCTGGCCATTGCCCTGCTGTTCGTGTTCTACGAGTTCTTCGGTGTGGTGACCAATCTCGTGGGCGGTTACCTGGGGGCCCGGCTGGGCCTCAACCGCACCATGAACATCGGCCTGCTGCTGCAGGTGCTTGCCCTGGGCATGCTGGCGGTGCCGGCTACCATGCTGACGGTGCCCTGGGTGATGGCGGCCCAGGCGCTGTCCGGCATCGCCAAGGACCTCAACAAGATGTCCGCCAAGAGCGGCATCAAGCTGCTGGTGCCCGGGTCGGAACAGGGCAAGCTGTACCGCTGGGTGGCCATCCTCACCGGCTCCAAGAACACCCTCAAGGGCATCGGCTTTTTCCTGGGGGGCGCCCTGCTGGTGGCAACCGGTTTTCAGGGTGCGGTCATCGCCATGGCTACCGCGCTGATGTTGGTATGGCTCGCCAGCCTGGTGCTGTTGTCCCAGGAACTGGGCCGCAGCAAAGCCAAGCCCAAGTTCACCGATGTGTTTTCCAGCAGCCGGGCCATCAATGTGTTGTCGTTCGCCCGTCTGTTTCTGTTCGGCGCCCGCGACATCTGGTTTGTGGTGGCGTTGCCGGTGTACCTCCACACCGGGTTTGGCTGGGATTTCTGGCAGGTGGGCAGCTTCATGGCGTTGTGGGTCATCGGCTATGGCGCTATCCAGACCCTGGCCCCGACGCTGACCCGCCGAACCGCCCAGGGCCTGCCGCAGCGGCGTGTTGCCGTTATCTGGGCCATGCTGCTGGCGGGCCTGCCAGCCGCCATCGCGCTGGGGCTGGGCCATGGCGGGCAGGATCAGATCGTACTGGTGGGCGGCCTGTTGTTGTTCGGCGCCGTGTTCGCCATCAACTCCTCCCTGCACAGCTATCTGATTGTCAGCCTGGCCCGCGCCGACGGCGTCTCTCTCGACGTGGGATTCTACTACATGTCCAACGCCATGGGCCGTCTGCTGGGCACGGTGCTGTCGGGCTGGATGTACCAGGCCTACGGCCTGGAGGCCTGCCTGTGGGTATCTTCGGCGATGCTGGTGGTGGCGACGGTGGCGGTGGCGCGGTTGCCGAAGAATCTGGCCAGAGAGACTGGGGAATCGTATCCGGGCCGGGCTAAACCAACGTGTAAAAGCCGTTGAACACAAAGAGAGGTGCGCCAGAGACAGTATGAACTGTGACCAGCACGACTATATCGAGATAGCCTGCACCTTCGGCCTGCGGGTCCGCTTGTTGCTGGCCAGTGGCGAATGGACCGAAGGTGTCGCCCTCGATACCCGCTACAACCAGTTAAGACAGCATTGCCTGTACCTGAAAACCCATGTCGGTGAGCGGGAAATCACGCTGGATTCGATGGTGCGGATGACGGCCGTCACCGATAACCGGTATTTTTCCGATGTGTTTTTCAGCTAGCGCCGGACCTGGAGGTAGGTTGAATACGATCGCCATAGAGGCTCTGGACAGGCGTTTTTACAGCGAAGGGCCACAAGGCTGGCGTCAGGGTAGCAGGCGACGCCGCTAACGCCGTCATCACTCTCCGAGCACCCCATAACGGGTTATGGAGCGGGTGAAGGGAATCGAACCCTCGTATGCAGCTTGGGAAGCTGCCGTTCTACCATTGAACTACACCCGCTGAACTACACCCGCGTCTGGGAGGCTCTGGCGAGACTATAGTCAGCCGGGGCACGATCTGGCAAGGACGTTGTCTGCCCGGGCGACGGCAGGCGGGTGGTTGTTGTGCAATACTGACAACAGTCGCCATTTCCGGGGAGTGGTTGCAGTGATCCTCACTCGCATCAACCGGGAGCTCTTCACCTATGGATGGCCTGTTGTTCTTGTCTTCGCTGTCGGCTTGCTGCTCACCGCCTACCTGACCCAACGGGTGGAGGAAGCAGAAGCCCGCTTGGCGACCTCCCGCTTTGCCCAGGTGGCCCAGCACCGTATTCAATTGGTGGAACAGCGCTTCCACAGTCAAATGCGGGAACTGGAGCAGCTTCGCCGCTACATTCACCTCGACACCCAACTGACCCGACAGCGCTTCTACGACTTCAGCCACTCGCCGGAAGGCATCGAACGGGCCGCCGGCTGGGTGGAAAATCTGCCACGCTCCGCTGTCGACACCTACCTCGCCCGGATGGAACTGGAATACGGGCCGGCGTTCCGGCTAACACCCTTCACCCCGTCGGATGAGGAAGACCGTTTGCGACTGTATCCGGTCACCTACCTCAGCACACTGCTGGAATCCGACCGCGTGGGCGAGGACATCCGCCAGGCGCCCGGACGCCAACGGGCGATGGACCGGGCACTGATCACCGGCGCCACGGTGGTTCTACCGCAGCCGGCCACAACCGCCGGTAACCGGGAAGCAGCCATCATGCTGCTGGCACCGGTATTCCATCCCGCCACGGGCGAAGCCGTAACCGAACGCCACTTCGGCACCCTGCGGGGGTTCGCCTATCTGCAACTGCGACTGGCCAGCCTGGTTGGCAGTGTCACCCGGCCGGATTCACTCGCCCCCACCGCCACCAGTGAGCGGCAGGTCATCGACCTGTCAGTAACCGACATCAGTGAACGGGAAAGCCCTGGCCTGCTCTACGCTACCGATGAGCACAGCCTGCCGTCAGAGATCCAGTTCAGCCAGGAGCTGGAGCTGGCCGATCGCACGCTGAGACTCACCGCCACGCCAGCGCAACCGGAGGCCTGGCGCGCCGGCCCCACTGCACTGGTGGTATTCGCCATCGGCTCGGTCGGCGCCACGCTGGTGGCAGGCTATCTGGCGTTGTTGCTGTTTCAGCGGCGGAGGGCTGAGCGACTGGTGCGCCAGCGCACCGAAGCGCTGGAGGAAGCCAACGCTTACCGCAATGGCCTGCTGGCGTCCGCCCAGGATGTCGCCGTGATCGCCACCGACACCGACGGCATCATTACTCTGTTCAGTGCCGGCGCCGAGAAAATGCTGGGGTTCCGGGCTGAGGAAATGGAAGGCCGGACTCCGATGACCCGCCTTCACCCGGCGGATGACCTCGAGCAGTGGCATCAGCGCCTGAGCCAGCAACTGGGCCGTACCATAGACGAACGCCAACTCTACCCCGCAGCTATTGAGGCCGGGCTGTACAATTCCCAGCACTGGGAATACCAGCACCGCAACGGCGAACGCCGCCAGGTCCAGCTCACCTTCTCCACCATCTGCAATGGCACCGGTGAGGTGCTGGGTTACCTCAGCGTTGGCGTTGACCTCAGCGACTATGTCCGCACCCGTAAAGCTCTGGAGCACAGCGACCATCTGCTACGGGACCTGTCGGCCGAAGTCCCCGGGGTGATTTTCCAATTCCTGATGCGTCCCGATAACAGCAGCTGCTTCCCGTTCATCAGCCAGGGCGTGGAACGGGCGTTCGAGCTGACGGTGGACCAGGTCCAGAACAGTGTTGAACTGCTGTTCGAACGTATCCATCAAGACGACCGGGCCGCCTGCTTCCAGTCCCTTCGAAAATCCCGGCAACAGCTCACCCCCTGGGTGCACGAGTTCCGGGTGCAATTGCCTGAACATGGTATCCGCTGGTTGCTGGGAGAGTCCCGACCGCACCAGCCGGATGACGGCTGCACTGTCTGGAATGGCCACATCAGCGACATCACCAATCTCAAACAACTGGAACTCCAGCTCCGCGAGCAGGCTACGGTGGACCCACTGACCAAGGCCTTCAATCGCCGTCACCTGCACACCCAGTGGCAGCAGGCCATTGCCCGTTACCGACGAACCGGGATTCCACTGTCGCTGATCATGCTCGATATCGATCATTTCAAGGTGATCAACGACACCCATGGCCATGATGCCGGCGACGAAGTACTGGTGCGTCTGAGCTGGCTGCTCAACCACGAAGTCCGCAACACCGACATGGTCTACCGTCTGGGCGGCGAGGAGTTTCTGGTGGTGTGCGAAGACACCGATCTGCAGGGCGCCCGCACCCTGGCTCAGTCCTTGCAGCGCAAGCTCAAGGCCAGCCCGATGCCATTCGTCGGCCGCATCACCGCCAGCTTCAGTGTCACTGAGGTGAACGCCACAGAGGCGATGGACACCGCTTTCAAGCGCCTGGACAACCTACTCTACCGGGCCAAGCGCAGCGGTCGTGACCGCATCGTCTGCTCGGAGATCAGCCACCGTTCGTCCCACCCGGGGTGATGGCCACAGAGTCCGTAAGGGATTACCCCTCAGGCACTTAGCGGCTCCTGGTCGGTTTGGTATCATCAGAGGTCTACCGAGCCCGGCGGATGCGTTGTCACGCCGCAGGCCTGCCAACCACCGGAGACGGCATGGATTCCCTATTGATCCTCATTGGTGCCCTGATGCTGGTGATCAGCATCGTTCTCAGCCCCCTGTCGGCCAGACTGGGGATGCCAGTGCTACTGATATTCCTCATCGTTGGCATGCTGATGGGCGAAGACGGCGCCGGAGGCATCCGTTTTGACAACTTCGAGCTGGCGTTCCTGGTGGGCAATCTGGCGCTGGCGGTGATTCTGCTGGACGGCGGTATGCGCACCCGCGCGGATACCTTTCGGGTCGGTTTGCGACCGGCGCTGATGCTGGCCACCGTCGGGGTATCGATTACCGCCGTCGGCGCCGCTCTGGTCGCCCACTGGGTGTTCGGCCTGCACTGGATTGCCGCACTGCTGCTGGGTGCCATCATCTCCTCCACCGACGCCGCCGCGGTGTTTTCGCTGTTACAGGGACGTGGTCTGCACCTCAACGAACGGGTCAGTGCAACGCTGGAAATCGAATCCGGCAGCAACGACCCAATGGCCATCTTTCTCACCATTATGCTGGTGACCCTGGCGTCGGCACCCGACAGTGGCAGCGTTGGCCAGGCCCTGCTGATTCTGGTCCAGCAGTTTGGCATCGGCGCCTTGATGGGCGTGGCCGGCGGTTACCTGATGGTGGCGGTCACCAACGCCATGCGCCTGACGCCATCGCTGTATCCGCTGCTGGTGGCCGCCTCCGGCATGACGGTGTTTGCCGCCACCCTGGCGCTGGATGGCAGCGGCTTCCTGGCGATCTACCTGGCCGGCGTGATTCTCGGCAACAAACCGGTGCGGATGATGCCGATGATTCTGCAGGTTCACGACGGTCTGGCCTGGCTTGCCCAGCTGTGCCTGTTCCTGATTCTGGGCCTGCTGGTCAACCCTTCGGAACTGCTGCCCCTGGCTGGTGGCGGTCTGGTGCTGTCACTGGCGCTGATCTTCGTGATTCGTCCGTTGGCGGTGATGGCCACACTGTGGCCGTTCGGCTTTAACCGCCGTGAACTGGGCTTCATCAGTTGGGTGGGTTTGCGGGGGGCGGTCCCCATCGTGCTGGCGCTGTTCCCGGTGATGGCAGACCTGCCGGAAGCCTGGCGGCTGTTCGACATCGCCT
The DNA here is from genome assembly GCF_023156385.1 of Marinobacter xestospongiae. Lineage (GTDB taxonomy): Bacteria > Pseudomonadota > Gammaproteobacteria > Pseudomonadales > Oleiphilaceae > Marinobacter > Marinobacter xestospongiae. The sequence continues at coordinate 103,869 of NZ_JAKZAK010000016.1, read as the reverse complement.
TTTTTGTGGTCCTGGTGTCACTGATCGTACAGGGCACCACCATGGCACCGCTGGCCCGCAAGCTGCGGCTGGAAGTGCCGGCGGGTGAAGACCCATACCGACGGCTGCCGCTGGACGTGGCCGCTGCCGGCGATCATGAGCTGATGCTGTTCCCGCTGCGGGGCGAAGCCTGGCAGCAGCCCCGGCCGCTGTCGGCGCTGAAACTGCCTCCCAACACGGCGATCGCCGGGGTGTTCCGGCAACGCCTGTGCCATGCGCCGACGCCCGACCTGGAACTGACCTCCGGCGATGTGGTCGCAGTTTTCTCAGAACCGGAGCGACTCACCGAGCTGGGCAAGGTCCTCAGTGGTCGTCACGCGCCCCAGCACCTGGCGGAACGGGCCTTCTTCGGTGACTTTGTGCTCAATGGCGACGCCCTGCTGGGCGATGTGGAGCAGGTCTACGGCATCGAGTTCGACGAACTGCCGCCAGAGCTGTCCCTGGCCGAGTGCTTTGCCCGCCGAACCAAAGGCCACCCGGTGGTCGGCGACAAGGTGATCCTGGGGCCGGTGACTCTGGTGGCCCGGGCTACGGACGCCGATCAGGTCACCAAGGTGGGGCTGAAAATGGACCCGCAGATTACAAAATGACGCTTTCGCCATCTTCGCCCTGACATTCTCTCTATGATATAAAAAGTTCCGGAGACAGATTACTGATTGTTAAGGATTGGCTTTGCGTCCGGGATTCCTGCTTTTCAGCCCGCTCTGGGCACTACTACTGACACTCTTGGCGCCGATGTCAGGCCAGGCATCGGAGCTGACGACGGCTGCACTGACGTCGGCACCCACGGTGAGCCAGGTACTGGTGCGCAAGGAAGACCGTCGTCTGTACCTGATGGCGGGGTCGGACGTGGTTCGAAGCTACCGCATTTCTCTGGGCGACAACCCCGTTGGTCACAAGCTCTACGAGGGTGACGAACGAACACCCGAAGGTCGCTACACCCTTGACTGGCGTAACGAAAACAGCGACTTCTACAAGTCCATCCACATTTCCTACCCCAACGACGAAGACCGCAGCCTGGCGGCAGCCTGGGGGCTGGACCCGGGCGGCAGCATCATGATTCACGGCCTGCCCAACAATGCCGGCGATCTGGCGTTTGCCTACATTGGCCTGGACTGGACCGACGGCTGCATTGCGGTCAGCAATGAGGAAATGGAAGAGATCTGGCAACTGGTGGCGGACGGCACCCCCATTCATATCCTGCCCTGATCAGCTAACCGCACTGTCATCAATGCTTCAGAAAGGTATTAAGTTGCTGTCATCACCGATAAACTTTTGTTGTTACTGAGTTAACATTTTAACCTTGAGTGTTTTACACTGATTCACGATTCCGGTTGTCGCAGCCCCTGTGCACGAACCAACTGGATGTTGGCTATACTGACTTCCGAGATTTCAGGAAGTAACCCGACCAATGAGAGGAATTGATATGCGTAAGTTGACGATCGCAGGGTTCGCACTGGCCACCGCTCTGACTGCTGGTTGCGCCACCACCGACCAAGCCGCCATCGATGAAGCCGCTGCCAACGCCAGCTCCGCCGAGCAGACTGCCAGCAACGCCATGAGCACCGCCAACAGCGCTGCCGCGGCTGCCCGCTCTGCCCAGCAGACAGCGGAAGAAGCTCTGGCCGCAGCCCGTGCTGCCCAGCGCTCTGCCGACGAGGCCAACGAGCGCGCGCGTCGCATGCTGCAGCGCGCCAGCCAGAAGTAAGAGCTGCCTCTTACCTGGGAACAGCCCCGGAAAGCCCCAACCGGCGATTGAATCGACCGGTCTGGCGAGCTTCCCGGGGCTGTTTTTGTATCAGCCGCCGTTATCCTCCGGTGGCGCCGTCTTCTTCCGATGGCTTTGCTGGACCGCTATCGCCACGCTGGAACGCCGCCAGCACATCCAGCGGTAACGGAAACACAATGGTCGACGCATTGCCGGTGCTCATGTCCGACAGCGTCTGCAAATACCGCAACTGCATCGCGCCCGAATCCGCTGCCATCACCTGGGCCGCTTCCACCAGCTTGCGGGACGCCTGCAGCTCCCCTTCGGCGTGAATCACCTTGGCCCGACGTTCCCGTTCTGCCTCCGCCTGACGCGCAATCGCCCGGATCATGGACTCGTTGAGATCGACGTGCTTGATCTCCACGTTCACCACCTTGATTCCCCATTCCTCGGTCTGGGCATCAATGATCTCCTGGATATCGGAGTTCATCTTGTCGCGCTCCGCCAGCATCTCGTCAAGGTCGTGCTTGCCCAACACCGACCGTAGCGTGGTCTGCGCCAGCTGACTGGTGGCCGAGGCGTAGTTCTCCACTCGGATAATGGCCCGCTCCGGGTCCACCACCCGGAAATACAGCACGGCATTGACCCGAACGGTGACGTTGTCGCGGGAGATCACATCCTGACCGGGCACATCCAGGGTGATCACCCGCAGGTCCACCCGCACGATCTGCTGAATGCCGGGAATCACGATGATCAGCCCCGGTCCTTTCACCCCCTGGAACCGCCCCAGGAAGAACACCACGCCCCGCTCATACTCCGGCAGGATCTTGATCGCCGAGGCGATGATCAGCAACAGCACCACCGTGGGTGCCACGTAGGGAATCAACTCACCAAGCATATTGCCTCCTTATGCCATTGCCTCAGGGGGCCTCGACCCGGACGGTCAGCCCCTCAAGTGCCACCACCCGCAGGTCGTCGCCGGCGGCCACCGGACGTTCACTCAGTGCGTTCCAGCGTTCACCGCTGAGCTGCACATGGCCGCCATAGCCCTGGGCCCGGGGCTGAAAATCCTCCAGCGCCCGGGCGTGCTCCGTAACCAGCTGTTCCCGGCCACTGACCGGCCGACGCCGGCGCAACCCCAGGAACCGGCTCACCGTCCACAGGATGAACCCCGCCGCCACCGCAGCGGTGCCACCAATGGCCGGTAGCGAAATCTCGCTGTGACTGCCGTCCATCAGGATGATCGAGCCCGCCACAAAGGCGATCACGCCACCGATGCCCAGCATGCCAAAACTGGGCATGAAGGCCTCACCGACGATAAAGGCAAGCCCAAGCAGAATCAGCGCCAGACCGGCGTAGTTCACCGACAGCACCTGGAATGCGAACAGCGCCAGAATCAGGCAGATTGCCCCGATCACCCCGGGCACCAGAGCCCCGGGGTTGGACATCTCGAAGATGATGCCGTAGAAGCCGATGATCATCAGGAAATAGGCAACGTTGGGGTCGGTAATCACCGCCAGCAGCCGGGTGCGCCAATCCGGCTCCACCCGGGTCAGCGCCAGATCCGCCGTGGCCAGTTGGCGTGGGCCGGTAGCCATCTGCACCGTACGACCGTCCAGCTGCGTCAGCAGGTCGGGCAGGGACGTTGCCACCACATCGATGACATTGCGCTCCAATGCCTCCTTCGCCCCCAGATTGACGGCCTCCCGCACCGCCTGCTCGGCCCAGTCGGCATTGCGGCCATGGCGCTCTGCCAGACCACGGATGTAACTGACCGCATCCTCCAACACCTTGCGCTCCATGGCGGTGTCGCCACGGCGCTTATCGGCAGAGGGCGTCTCCGTTGCATCAGTGGCATCGCTGGCATCGCTGGCATCGGCGGGCGATGTCGATGATGGGGACTCGTCAGTCGGGGCGTCCGGAGCTTCGGAAGGGGCAGGGGGGTCTGGTGAATCCTGGCCGGGCAGGCCACCCAGTTGCACCGGTGTGGCCGATCCCAGATGGGTGGCCGGAGCCATGGCGGCAACGTGGCTGCCGTAGAGGATAAAAGTGCCGGCACTGGCAGCGCGGGCACCATCGGGGGACACGTAGGTCACCACTGGCACCTCTGACGACAGCATCGCTTTGATGATCTGGCGCATGGAGGCCATCAGCCCCCCTGGGGTATCCAGTTGCAGCACCAAAAGCTCAGCGTCGGCGGCCTCTGCCTGTTCAATACCCCGCAGCACATAATCCATGGTGGCGGGGCCGATGGCGCCCTCCACCCTCAGCACCAGGGCCTGCTGCCGTGACTCGCTGTTGGCCATACCGGCCACCAGCGCCAGCAACAGCAGTAGGAAGCTGACGGCAAGTCGCCCCCCGTGGAGTCGATTGGGTGATACAGCCATGGCACCTCCCGAGTTGCGTCGGTAGTGTTGCCACGCCCGGGAGTCTGCCACAACGAACCGGGCGCTCACCGTTACTGATCAAGGGATCACATGGGAGCCTCTGACGGACTCCCCAATAGCAACTATAGCCCGTTAGCCGGGAACCCGGCCGGAATAACCCGGAGCGACCGCCTGCGACATGACAGATCGCACAGGCTTGGCACCCTCGCTGATCATAACGGGCCTGCGGGGCTGTGACCTGAGAACTGGCGACGAAGTTCCGGAATCAGAACCACAACTGCTGGACGGGAGGGGATGGCTCGGCTGCCGGGGAGGCAGCTTCTGGTGAGGGTGTCACGGAGTCTGTCCGCCCGCTGTCTTCGCCGGAGGCCAGTTGCGGCAGGCGCTCGCCAACCATTCTTGGGATACCATCGCCTTTCTGCACGGCCAGCTCGACCTGATGGCGCTGGATCTCAACACCCGGCACGCTCTGGCGCAGCTGCTCCAGGCGATCAGACACCTGCTGCCACAGCCGCTCCCGGTCGCTGTCGCGGTAGTTTTCAGTGGGGCGATGGACTTCCAGCCATACTTCATCGCCATTGAAACCCACTTTCACCGGTTGATCCACCACCTGCACGGTGGTGCCATCGGCCACTTCGCGGGCCAGGGTGGCGATGTCCTGATTGTACATCCGGAAACAGCCATGACTGACCTGCATGCCAACGCCGAAGCGCTTGTTGGTACCGTGAATCAGGTAGCCGGCTTCGCTGAGCAGCAGGGCGTGACTGCCCAGGGGGTTTTCCGGGCCGGGCGGGATCATCCGCGGCAGAAACTCGCCGGCCGCCTCGTATTCCGCCCGAATACTCTTGGGCGGATACCAGGCCGGGGATTCCAGTCGCATGGTGACCCGGGCATCGGTCACCGGAGAAGGATTCTCTTCGGTACCCACACCCACTGGGTAGACCGCCACACCGTCATCGCGGAAATGGTAGAGCCGGTATTCCGCCAGGTTCACCACCAGGCCTTGCCGTCGTCCTTCCGGCAAGACATAACGCCGGGGCAGAGTAATGGCCGTGCCATCCCCGGGCAGCCAGGGGTCGACCTCCGGGTTGGCCTTGACCAGTTCCAGATACCCCAGACCCAGCCGGGTACCAAGGGCCGCGAAGGTGTCTTCGTAGCGGGTGGTCATCATTCCCAGATCGCCGAGCAGATCACCCTGCGGTCGCCAGACCGGAACCCGCGGACGCTCCGGGTCGCTGTCGGCGTCTGCCGCTTCCACGTCCGCGCTGGCGTCACCGACGGCTGGCGCGTCGTCAGCCAGGACGGAGGCCGGGGCAAGCAACGCCACCAGCCAGGCGGCGAACCAGAGATGTCGTTTTGCCATAGGGTACTTCCTGGGCTTTCTGCAAAGTCGGAACCGGTCCCTGGCTTCCTGTTCAGTCTTTTAATGGGCGTTACCAGCCAAGCGCTCAGCCTCGCAGGGTGGTCCATACCGTGACCACGGCCAGCAACAGGAACAGTACGCTGGCGCCGATGCGGGCCGTTGCCAGGGGCAGGCGGTCCATCAACCATTTTCCTGCCATGATAACCGGTACGTTGGCCGCAAGCATCCCCACCGTGGTGCCGACGATCACCCACAGGGTCTCGGTATAGCGGGCCGCCAGCACCACCGTCGCCACCTGGGTCTTGTCACCGATCTCGGCCAGGAAGAACAGCACCGTGGTCGCGGCAAACGCCCCCAGCCCGAGGAATCCGGAGTCATCGCTGTCGTCTTTGTCCGGGATCAGCAGCCAGGCGGCAATGGCCACAAAGCTCCCAACCAGAATCCACGGCAGCCAGGCCGCGGGCAGCAGACTGGCAACCCAGGCCCCCAACCAGGCCGACAGGGCGTGATTCAGCAGGGTCGCCACCAGAATGCCAAGGACAATGGCGCTGCGATTGGCAAAACGGCTGACCAGGAACAGCGACAGCAGCTGGGTCTTGTCACCGATTTCGGCGATAAAAACCGCCAGGGAAGAAGCTAGGAAGGCATCCATACAGATAAGGCTCCAGGGCGGATTTCAGACATGAGACAGAGCCATCCTCCGCCCATGGGAGATGGTCCTGTCCCAGGTCTTGCCAATCCCCGTCAGGCATCTTCTGACGGTGGGACGCGATGGCCATGGAGATGAGCTCCAAGTGTGTTGACCATCACCCGCCAGACAAAGCGATTGCGAAACCGGTCGGTTCGCACTTGCTGGCGAAGGCTACTCCCCCGAGAGTGGCGACAGTATACCCAGCCATAACCGCGGATTCAACGCATGGCCGTGCGAGTCAGCGGTCGGGTTCAGGTCCGCATCCGCCACACCGGCAGCACCGCCAGGGCGACACAGGTCGCTACCAGCCACCAGGCAGTATGAAAGGCCTCAATGGTGGGCAGGCCACCGGTATGATCACCGTATTCCAGGGTCAGGGCCACGGCGTTGATGCCGTAGGCACCGCCAAGCTGACGGGTAAAATTGACGATGCTGGAGCCGGCACCCAGCTCCTCCACCGCCAGCGGATTCAACGCACCGGTGGAGAGCGCCGGCAGCATGAACCCCAGGCCAATCCGACCCAGCACCGCCCACAGTGCCAACCAGAAGAACCCCAAAGCCAGATCAGACAGGGCGAACAGCACCGCCGACAGTGAGAACAACCCAATGCCCACCAAAATCAGGCTGCGGGCACTGTAATGGTCCGCCAATCGGCCCGAAATGGGGAAGGTGATGCCCAGGGCAATCCCCGCCGGCAGCATCAGCAGTCCGGCTTCGGTGGCGGAGAACGACAGTGCACTCTGCACGAACAGCGGGATCAGGTAGGTGGAACCGAACAGCGACAGCCCCAAAGCCAGGGCACCAATGTTGGCATAGAGAAACGCCGGCCGCCGCAGCAGGGTTATGTTCAGCAGGGGATGGCGGGCACGACGTTCACGCACCACAAACGCCGACAACGTCAGCAGTGCCAGGGCAGCTTCGGCCGCAATCAGGCCCTGCTGGCCCGTCAGCTGCTGCAGCCGGTTCAGGGCATCCAGACTGGAGGCGATGGTGATGCCCAGCAGCACCAGTCCCGGCAGGTCAAAGCGGTAGGGTTGAGGTCGGGTAACCGGCCGGGGCAGGAAGCGCCAGGTCATGACAACGCCCAGCAGGGTAACCGGGGCCGGGGCGAACATCACATAGCGCCAGTGCAACTGATCCACCAGGAAGCCCCCAAGCACCGGCCCCAGGGCCGGGGCAAGGATCACGCCCATGCCGTAGATCCCCATGGCCTGACCCCGGCGTTCCCTGGGGAAAATACGGAAGATCAGGTACATGGCCATCGGCTGCATCAGGCCAGCCATGGCGCCCTGGGCGACCCGGGCAAGAATCAGGGTATTGGCATCGGGACTGAAGCCACCGAGAATCGACACCAGCGAGAACATCGCCATGGCGCAACCCAGGGTCTTGCGAATACCGAAATGGTCCAACAGCCAGGCGGACGCCAGCATGGTGGTGGTCATGGCGGCGATGAAACCGGTCGCCAGCCAGTGGGCCTTGCCCTGGCGGATGCCGAACTCCGCCATGATATCTGGCAGCGCGACATTCACCACAGTGGCGCTGAGCACCGTTGCCATGGTGCCCAGCATCACCGTCAGTACCGCCAGCCAGCGCCAGCGATCGCCATAACGGGCCTTCAGATCGTCAACGGAATTGCGACTCAGGGCTGGCCTCCGGCCCGGGTGGGCATTACTTCTGACGTTCGGCGTTCACCATGATCTTCTGGAACACCTTCAGGGCGCACTCAACTTCGTCGTCAGTGACGCCTTCGAGCATCTGATCGCGCAACTCCACCGCACGCTCGTTGAGGTCATCCATGAAGCGCTCACCGTCTTCTGTGAGGAACAGGCGACGGGCGCGACGGTCGTGCTGACAGGGACGGCGCTCGATCAGGTTCTGCTCTTCCAGGCTGTCCAGCAGGCGCACCAGGGTGGGGTTCTCAATCGCCATCAATCCCGCCAATTCGCGCTGGGTCAGGCCCTCACCACCTTTTTGCAGATACACCATGGTGGTCCAGCGAGCCTGGGTGACGCCCAGATCCTTGAGTCGCTCATCCAGCAGCTTGCGCCAGCGTCGGGTCACGCGGGCCACGGCAAACGGAAACTGGTCTTTCATAATCTCGTACTCCATAAAGCAAGATCAGGGAGTCGTTGAACGGGCGGGTGGGCCAGGGACGGGTAACTCGTTCAGACGCTCCGGACATTCCGAGCCCAAAAAAATCGGATCGCTAATAGTAAGCTAATGATCCATTAGAGGATAGAAGAGTGAGGACCAAACGCATCAGGGAAAACCGAAAGCAAACACACTGGAACGCACTCAAAATGACCAACCCAACCACGCCACAAGCCGCGCCAGACGGGCAGTTCACAATATTTTACATTAAGGTGACGTAACACACGAGCGACTGGCATTACTGTTACCATGATTCGGTACTCAGGGATCGAGATACCAGAAAGAACACCAGAAAAGCTGGGTGATTTCCGCACGAGCACCACCGTCCACGGGGTTGAACCCAACTCCGGCCCCCACCCAGCCTAAGAGCCAAGCCCAGTCAAAGAGCCAAGCGACATGAAAAAAACGGAGTGGCCCATTCGATGGGATCTGCTGTTGCGCTACCGCCTCATTGAGATCATCGCACTTTGGGAAGGTCGTTTGACCACTAACCATATCTGCCATGGATTCGGCATTGGCCGCCAGCAGGCTTCCAAGGACATCAATACCTACCTGCGCGAGCTGGCGCCCGGCAACCTGGAATACGACCGCCATCTGAAAGGTTATGTGCCTGCTGAAAATTTCCGGCCGGTCGTGACTCAGGGCGAGGCCGAGGAATACTTCGATCTGATCCGCCGTAACGAGGTGCTGAGCCAGACCTTCGAAACCCTGGATATCGGTTTGCCCAACAGCCGTATCCTGCGATTCCCCCGCCGTCTCGCAGAGCCAACCCTGGCGCGCACGGTCATTGCTGCCATCCGCCAGGGTCGCAAGCTCCGCGCCCAGTATCTGTCCATGGACAGTGCCGACGCCGAGCAGTGCCTGCTGGAACCCCATACTCTGATCTGCGGGCTCGACCGCTGGTACGTCCGGGGCTGGTGTCACAACAGCGAGCAATTCCGCGATTTTCGCCTCAGCCGTTTCCGCCAGCCGCTGACGCTGCTGAGCGAACGGGCCCGGCACGGTCACCACCTGGATGAAGACTGGCAGCAGCTGGTTACCCTGGTGTTCCAGCCCAGCCAGCGCCTCAACCACCACCAGCGCGACCTGATCGCCCACGACTACGGCATGACCGACCAGCGCCTGGAACTGACCACCCGTGCGGCACTGGCGCCTCACTTGCTGCGTCAGGCCGGCCTAAGTGACGCCGCCGAGACGGGCGAGCTGGAGCTGATCAGCCAGACCGAGGCAGCCGCACCTCAGGAAGCCACCGCCCAGCCCCGGGCACTGGCGGAAGCCTGAGAATCAGAACCAGGCCAAGCTATCGCGCCCGGTCCCAGTGGCTGGTGTGCAGCTGGTTACTGGCCTGGCTATTGGCCGTCCTCCAACTGCCAGCCTGGGCAGACTCCTGTGGTGAGCCCGCGCTGGCGATCCACCAGATTCAGGGCGCGGCAGAACAATCCCCCTACGTTGGTCAACGGGTCACGGTGGAAGGCGTTATTACCTACAGCGCCACCGACGCCGGCGAACTGCAGGGCGCATTCCTGCAATCCGCCGACCACCAGCGGGACGATGAACCAGCCACCTCGGAAGCCCTGTTTGTTCACAGCCGTACGCCGCTGTCAGCGCCAGGACGTCGGCTGCGGCTGACAGGCCAGGTGCGGGAGTACCATGGCCTGACCGAGCTGACCCGAGTGCAACAACGGCTGGACTGCGGCCCGGCCCCTCTGCCCACCGCCACCACCATTGCCTGGCCCCCAGCCGACGGCGCCGAGGCCCTGGAAGGTATGCGGGTGCGGCTGGAATCGCCGCTGGTGGTGATCGACCAGTACGATCTTGCCCGCTATGGCACCCTGACCCTGGCGCCTGAACGCCAACCTGTACCCACCCAGATCCTGCCGCCCGGCCCCCAGGCCCAGGCACTGTTCCGGCAGCAACAACGCCAGCGGCTGCTGCTGGATGACGGCCGCCTGCAGCGTCATCCCCAGCCCTTGTCCTACCCAGCCGGCGGCTTCAGCGAGCAACAGACCCTGCGTGCCGGCACCACGGTAGAGCAACTCGCCGGTGTGCTCGACTACCGTTTTGATCACTGGCGCCTGCACCCTGAACGACCACCCATCTTTCGGCCAACAGCCCCCAGACCAGCACCGCCAGCGCCACCGGAGGGCCATCAGCTCAGGGTCGTGGCATTCAACCTGGGCAACTACTTCCCGTACCTTGCAGCGACGGGCCAGCCCCGGGAAAACAGCCGGGGCGCCACCAGCGCCCAGCAATGGCAGCGCCAGCAACAACGCCTGGTCAGCACCATCCAGGCCCTGGCGCCCGACGTGCTGGCACTGACCGAACTGGCCAGCGATGGCTACGGGCCTGCCAGCGCACCGGCTTTGCTGGCCCGGGCACTGGGCGCACAGTGGCGCTTCGTGCGCTCCCCGGACGATGGTCACGACGCCATACGGGTCGGACTGCTGTATCGGGGCGACCGGGTTGACGTGGTTGACGCGCCGATGGCGGTCGATCTGGCGGGGAGTCGGCCAGCGCTGGTGCAAACCTTTCTGCCCATCAACGGCCGACGCTCAAGCGGACTCCCACCGATTCGGCTAGTTGTCACCCATTTCAAGTCCAAGGGCTGCGGCCGGGCCAGGGGCGCCAATCAGGATCAGGACGATGGCCAGGGCTGCTACGCCGCACGGCGAAACCGGCAAGCCGAGCAGCTGGTAGAGGCGCTTACAGAGGCGACGCCCGGCACCGGCACCCTGATCCTCGGGGATCTCAACAGTTATGCACGGGAAACACCGCTGGACCGGCTCGCCAACGCCGGTTACCGGGATCTGCTCAACCCGCCGGACCAATCCGGCTGGCGCTACAGCTATCGGTTCCGCGGCCGCCTCGGCACCCTCGACTACGGTCTGGCCGACCAGACCCTGCTGCCCCACGTCCAGGCCGCCCGAACCTGGGCGATCAACGCCGATGAACCATCGCTGCTGGGCTACCAGCATCCCCGTTTTGGCGACTTGGTGGCCACCAGCAAGCCCTGGCGATCGTCCGACCACGACCCGGTTGTCATCGATCTGGGAACCCCTTTCGCCGCTTTCGACTGACCGCTGGCGCCACCTTGTTCTGCCCCGACAGCCAACGCCTGTCGGTTTCTGCCCGGTACACTGCCAGCAGGTAACCAATGAGTGAGGCCCTGCTGTGACCCTGACCCTTCCCGACCTCTGGCCCCTGGCCCGGACCGGCCATCGCTGGCTACAACCCTGCCGTCGCCGGCAAACCCTGGTGGATGGCCACCGTCTGGTGTGGCTTGAACGCGGCCGGCCGGGCCCGGGGCGACCCACCGTGGTGGTGCTCCATGGTTTTGCGGCGATGAAGGAGAACTGGAGTCTGTGGCTGACTCTGTTACCGCGACACTGGCATCTGCTGATTCCAGACCTGCCGGGGTTTGGTGAAAGCGACTACCACGCCAGGGCCAGCTATCGCTATGAAATCCAGGCCAGCCGCCTGCGAAACTGGCTGACCGACCTGGACGTCGGCCCGACGCACCTGGTCGGCAGTTCCATGGGCGGCGCCATAGCCAGCATCCTGGCCCACCGCCTGGAACCGGCACCCGCCTCGCTGACCCTGCTCAACAGTGCCGGCATTCCCGAGCACGAAGGGGTCGATCCGGAGGCGCCGTTCGAATCGGATCGTGACCGGGTACTGATTCCAGCCTCGCTGGGCGCGGTGTATCGCATGTTCAACGCCGTCGGCAGTGGCCGTCCCCATCCCGGCGCCCTGGCCACTGCCGCGCTGCTGGGTCCGGACCTGCTCCGGCGGCAGCACGCTCATCGGCATATTTTCAACGACATGCTCGCTGATGCCCTGGCCCCGATGCGTTACCTGGGTCGCCGACCCATGCCGCTCCAGGTGCAGTGGGGAGACAAAGACACCATCACCCCAACCCGCTGTGTCGACTATTTCCGGCGTACCATCCCAGCGGCGGATATCCGTCTGTTTCGGGGCGTGGGCCACCTGCCCATGCTGGAAGTGCCCGGCCGCTCCGCGCGCGCGCTGGTGGAGCAGGTGGAGGCGGCATCCAGCCGTTAAAGAAATATGACACCACGTCATGAATTGGCCCCCATATCCCATTGACCCGTCAGCGCAGTCATGGGGCAGGGGTACCAATGCGGTCATAATCGAAGTCGATTGCCACCACCACAATAAGAACAGCACCTACGAGGAAACAGACATGCGAGCCTCACCATCCCAGGCCCAGGACCTCGGCCTGCCAGCGATCTACCTGCACCTGCTGGCGGAACTGCTTCATCGGCTCAACGTCGATGACCAGGCACTGCTGCTGCGAGTGGGGCTGGACCCTGCGCGACTGCAATCCACGGAGTTGCGGGTCAGCCAATCCCAGGCCAGCGAGTTTGTCACCCGGGCGATCATCGAAAGTGGTGAGCCCGGCCTGGGCATCATGCTGGCCCAGGAGATGAAACTGCCGCTGCACGGCGCTCTCGGCACCGCGGTGATGAGCAGTGGCAACCTGGGGGAGGCGCTGGACCTGGTCAGCCGCTACCTGATGCTACGGGCACCGCATCTGCGGGTTCATCATAAGCAGGAAGGGGATCGGGTGGTTTTCCGGCTGGTGTGCGATATCGACCTGGGACCGCTGCAGGGCTTTATCCTCGACGCCATGCTGTTTGGCTGCGTCACCATGGGCACTCAGTTGCTGGGGTCACCGCTGCAAGGCGCGGAGATCCGTCGCCAGGGCAATGAGCCGGCGTACTTCCAGCGTTTCCGCCAGCAGATTGCCGCACCGGTGAACTATCAGTGCCGGGAAGATGCCTTCGTGCTGCCGCGATCCGCCCTCGATGCGCCCATCCGTTTCAGCGACGAGCAGCTGGCCGCCACCTCCCGCGCCCAATGCGAAGAGGCCCTGCAACAGCTGACCGAGGAAGCCGGCTTCGGCTGCCGGGTACGGCGTGTCATCGAGACCAGCCACCCATTCCCGCCAAAGCTGGCACAGGTCGCCAGTACCCTGTTCGTCTCCGAACGGACCCTGAAACGGCGTCTCAAGGAGGAGAGCTGCAGCTTCCAGCAACTGGTGGATGAGGTGAGACTGCAACGGGCCGGGGAACTGCTGGAAAACACCGCCATGAACCTGAGCCAGATCGCCGATGCCCTGGGCTATGCCGATGCCGCCAACTTCACCCGGGCCTTCAAGCGCTGGACCGGCGTCAGCCCCAGCCAGTACCGCAACCAACAGAAACAGGACGCTGCGGAGCCGGCACAGGTGCCGGCGCCAGCGCTGGAACGTCGGGCTGTCAGCCTGTAGGGAGACCTTTAACGATCGCCGCTAATCGATGCCCACGATCTTGTGCATCTGCAGGGTCAGACGCCATTGCGGGTTTGCCAGGCAGTAATCCGTTGCCCGGCGGGTGTTGCTGCGTTTGATCGGGTCATCGCCGTCGTCGGGAACCGCCGGAGACGCCATCGGCGACAGGAAGAAGTGGTCCGCGTCCATCGCCGCAAACCGTTCCGGCAACGCCAGCGGCTGCGGATACACCAGTTTCAGCTCATTGCAGCGGGTGATCACCACCTCGGCATCGGCCTTGGGACTGACGCACAGCCAGTCGATACCCGCCGGCGCCGGCAGGGTGCCGTTGGTTTCCACACCCACCTCGAAACCGGCAGCATGGAAGGCATCAATCAGTGACGCATCCAGTTGCAACAGCGGCTCACCGCCGGTACAGACCACATAGGGCCGCCCCAGGCCAGCGGGCCACAGCTGACGGATGTGCTCAGCCAGAACCGCCGCAGTATCAAAACGGCCACCATTCTGACCATCGGTACCGACAAAGTCGGTGTCGCAAAAATCGCACACCGAGCCGGCCCGGTCCTTCTCCCGTCCATTCCAGAGATTGCATTTGCTGAAGCGGCAGAACACCGCGGCCCGGCCCGCCTGGGCGCCTTCCCCCTGCAGGGTGTAGAACGCTTCCTTTACCCGGTACATGACGGACCGGTCTCGTACGGCAGCGGATCACGGATATCGTGGGCGGCAAACGCCTCCAGCCGCTCAACACAGGAGCCGCAGCGGCCGCAGGCCTGATCGCGACCGTTGTAGCAGGTCCAGGTCTGGCTGTAGTCCAGCCCCAGCGCCAGCCCTTCCGCCAGAATCTCGCCCTTGTCATGCTTGAGGAACGGCGCCTCAATGGCCACCGGATGGTAGTTCGCCACCTGGCAGACCGCGTCCATCTTCTGCAGGAATTCCGGACGGCAATCCGGGTAGATAGCGTGGTCACCGCCATGGGCGCCGAACCACACGGCCCGGGCTTCCACCGTCACCGCGTAGCCGGTCGCCAGCGACAGCAGAATCATGTTGCGATTGGGCACCACAGTGGACTTCATCGAGTCCTCCTCGTAGTGTCCCTCCGGCACGTCAACGTCACTGGTCAGGGCCGACCCGGCCATCACCGGCCCCAGTGAGCGGATATCAATCACCTGGTGCGGCACCCCGAGCTGCTGACACACCTCACGGGCGCACTCCAGCTCCCGCACGTGGCGCTGGCCATAGTTGAACGACAGGGCGTGCACCTGATAGCCCTGGGCGCGGGCCTTGTGCAACAGGGTGAAGGAATCCATCCCGCCGGAGTAGATGACAACAACAGTCTCGCTCATGAATGCCTCGTCTGGCGCACCACGACTCTGGGCCACGGTACGGTGTGGGTGATGGCGGTATTGTAACAAGGGAATGCGAGGATAGGGTTCGCGTCTCTTTGACAGGACGGTTACACTCTGGAAACGGCTCACCAACAAAAATTTCGAACGGCATGACCACCGATAGCAGCCCGGCATTCATTGACTTCGAGGCGTCCAGTCTGGACCTCATCGCCAGCTACCCGATAGAAGTGGGTGTTTGCCTGGCAGACAGCAGCCTGCACAGCTGGCTGATTCAACCCCATGTGCTCTGGAGCGACTGGTCGGACAGTGCCGAACGCATCCACGGCATCAGCCGCAGCACCCTCGAGCGTGAGGGCATCGCCGTGCATGAAGTGGCGCTGCAGCTCAACGAGCTGCTCAGCGGGCAGGTGTACTGCGATGCCTGGACCTTTGACAGCTTCTGGCTGCACCGACTGTTCCGCGCCGCCAAGGTGCTGCCGGCGTTCCAGCTGGAGTCGGTCTCCATGCTGCTGGATTCCAGCCAGGTGCATCAGTGGTCACAGACCCGACACCAGGTGATCGAACACCTTGCCCTGCCGGTGCACCGTGCCGCCAACGACGCCCTTATCCTGCGGGAGACCTGGTGGCGTCTGATGCAGGCGCCACTGGCGAATCACGCCGACGGCGCCTGACGGTCGCGACTGTCACTTGATCGGCATTCCCGGGCGAAGGTGCCCGGCGCACGCTTCAGTGGTGCAGGCGCTTCATCTTGATGGCCACCAGTTCCAGGCCATCGCGGACCGTGGTGAGGGTCCAGTAGGAAATCAGCGCCATCAGACCGGCACCAATAACCGTGAAGGTCAGATCATCCCCCACACCCTGGTTCTGGGCCAGGATCAGGTAAGCCGCGAGCGCGACCAGCAAAACGATTTCTACGAAAAGATCGGAGTGGAACTTGCGGGCAGATCTGGATTCGCCAGACATTTTCTTAGGTTTCAACCTCTGGATAGCAATGGATTGGATAGCTGGCTAAATTATCGCCAAAATCCGGCCATTTGGCTGTAGGCAGTAGCCGCTACGGGGTTTCCGAGGGTTGGCGCCGCAAGTTGCAGGGCGAGGGTACAGACGACTTTTTTCGGGGCAAAAAAAAAGCGCGACCAATTGGCCGCGCTACAAAGGAGAGATCCATTCGGTGACTCACCCGGGAGGGGAGTCGCCGCGGATTGCACAACGTAAAACACGTGACAGGACGAATTATGGTGATCGCAAGCCCAAGCGTCTGTAAGGGTTTGCCGAAGACCGCGGAACAGGCCCGCCATGCCGCGGTTGATATGCTCTGAAGGCGGGTTGATTGGGTAGAAATGCCCATTTGCAAAGTCGGCCGCAGGCGATACACTGCGCCCTGATCGAAACCCTATAAGCTTTGGCGCACAGCGCCAACCTCACCACCGGGAGACAGCCAGGTGTCTGCACTGTCAGCTCTGATTCCAGTCAACGCTTGCCACGGCCATGCTCTGCCAGTGGCGCGCGCCATGGTGGTGATTCACTAACGGCTTTCGGTCTCGCCCGGGAGCCTTGCAGCGACCGGGTCCGCTTCTCCGCATAAGGCCCCGGTCGTCCTGGCCCCGGGCTTAAGAACCCCACAATGTGTTCCGTCACGAACGACAAGCAACCGTTTGTCAGCCGTGGCGCCGTGCCCTTGGCCCCTCCAGGCCTACGGAGGCCGGGACCGGGAACACCGGGGTTCACCTGTTTGCAGCCGCAAAACGATAAGGAGAACACCATGAGAAGACAACCGAGTTCCCGTGCTGCCAACCAGCCCCTGAACCAACGCCAGGGCCCGGTGCGCCGTCCCAACAAGTTGCCGCTGCTGGACGCCATCTGCAAAAAACTGAATCAGCGCGTCAACCTCGACGATGAACAACGGGTGTTGGGGCTGTATGAGCGTGGCTGGATTTTCAAGGGTGTGCTGAGCGGACTGGACGGTGCCGAGGCCCGGTACGTCCGCACCCTCGCCACCAAATACAATTCCTGGATCGCCCGCCAGGTGGCCTGACCGGAACCAGGGCGGTGGAAGCGTCAGTGACGACGCTTCAGACCGCCCTGGATCATGTTGGCCTCGCCGCCATGCACCATGGCGTAGTTGTTGACCACGTCGTGGATCTTTTCCTGGGAATAGGGTTTGACCACGTACCCATTGGCGCCGGCGCTGATGGCCTTCTGGATACTCTCGATGGAATCATCAGCGGTCACCAGCACGATGTGCTGGTCCGGCTGGCTGCGCTTGAACTCCTCCATCAGCTCATGACCATTGCCATCGGGCAGCCCCAGGTCAAGCATGACAATCTCGTAGCGCTCGCTGGCAAAGGCCGCACGGGCGCCCTCAACGTCCTCGCTTTCAACCACCCGGGTGGCACCCGCCTGGTACAACATGTCCCGCAGCAGTTCCCGCATGGTGGCTTCGTCCTCCACCACCATTACCTTCAAATTCTGCATAGTCCCTGTCCTCTGCTAAGGCGTCTCTGAGCGACGCGGAATGCTCAGCGGTTCTGGATCGGGAACCCCGGCAAGCGGGTCCCCGGGCTCATTGCCATCCATCGGTACGGTACCGTCCGGCCGTTGCGACGCCCCGGATTTGGTTAGCATATTACTGATACTGATGGCTGTCGTGTAGAGCGAGATCGCGACAATCAGCAGCACCGGCTGCAGGAACGCCACGAACCCCGGCACCGGCTGACCACTGATGATGCTCAGCATCAGGATGATGGCCGGCCCCATCACCACAAACAGGGTCAGCGCAATGAAGAACACGATCCGCTCCTTGAAGCGCCCCAGTTCCCGTTCGGTGACCAGCCCCAGGACGAACTTGCCGATGGCCAGCCCACCGAGAATGGCCGCAGCGATACTCAGGTCCGGCCGCAGCAGCACCTGGGCGACATCGCCATCCCAGACCCGCTGCATGAAAATGATCAGAAACGGGAACAGCACGAACAGCACATCGGCGTAGGTGCCGTACATCATGCTCAGCGACTGGCCTTCCCGTTGCGGTTCGGTGTCGGTCATCGGGGGTCTTCCTCCTGCTACAGAATCATCGCCACAGCGGCGCTATGGGCCAGAGTCCCGGGTCCGCTCCGATCCCAGGGCCTGTTCAATCAGGGCATCCAGTCCCGTCAGCTGGTCACTGACCCGCTGCCAGTCCACCGGCGTTGTCTTCAGCGACCGCTCCAACTCACCGGCCAGCTCCGTCATCGCAGGATAGCCCATGGCACCCGCCGTGCCCTTGATCTGGTGGGCCTCCTGTCGCAGCGGCTCGGCGGTCTGGGCCGCCCGGGCCCGGGCCATCCGCTGCCGACGCTGGGCCAGGCTGGCGAGAAACTGCCGCACCAGCTGTTCAATGCCGGCGTCTTCATCCGCCACTTCGGCGTCATCGCCGACGGTCGCTTGCGGCAGGTAACGGGCCAGCAGCGCCGCCAGTCGCTCCGGGTCGATGGGTTTGGTCAGCACCCCCTCGCAACCGGCTCCCTGCAACGCCTCAATCTCCCGGGCATCGCCAGCGCTGAAGGCCACCAGGGGCCGCCGGAAGCCGGCCTGGCGCAACAACTGACAGGCATCGACGCCGTCCATGCCGGGCATGTGGCGGTCCATCAGCACCAGTTGCACGGGCTTGGCCAGCGCGGTCCGGACCGCATCGTCACCGCTGGCCACCGCGATCACCTCCAGCCCGAAGCGCTGCAGCATGGTCACCACCAGTTTCCGGTTGTCGTCGTTGTCCTCCGCCACCAGCACCAGGCCTCGGTAGCGTTGCGACGTTGCCGGCCGTGGCGGCGCCGAATCCAGGTAGCGCGCCAGCAGGTCATAGAAACGCTGCTTGTCGATGGGCTTGGCCAGGTGATCGGTGAAACCGGCGCGTCGATAATCGTCGATATCTTCGCTCATCACATTGGCCGTAAGGGCCAGGGTAGGGGTGTTGATGCCGGCCTCCCGCAGCGCCACCATGGCATCGCGACCATTCATCACCGGCATCTGGATGTCCATCAGGATCAGGTCGAAATGCTGCTGACTGGCCACATCCAGCGCTTCCGCACCATTGCCCAC
This sequence comes from Marinobacter xestospongiae, assembly GCF_023156385.1. Lineage (GTDB taxonomy): Bacteria > Pseudomonadota > Gammaproteobacteria > Pseudomonadales > Oleiphilaceae > Marinobacter > Marinobacter xestospongiae. The sequence continues at coordinate 84,817 of NZ_JAKZAK010000016.1, read as the reverse complement.
GTGCACCAGCTCGGCGCCGGTCCGGGCCACCAGCAGCGACACCAGCTTGCGGTTGACCTCATTGTCTTCAGCACAGAGGATGCGCCCGGCCAGCTGCGGTGCCTGCACCAACGGCAGGGGCCGGCTCTGATTCAGTTCCGAGGCATCCCGCAGTTGCACCACATCCTCAAGCGGTCCGGTGGCGATGGTGACGTCAAACTCACTGCCGTCACCGTAGCGACTGCGCACCGAAATGGCTCCGCCCAGCAGTTCTGCCAGACGCCGGGAGATGCTCAGCCCCAACCCGGTGCCACCATACTGGCGGGCAATCGCGGCACTGCCCTGGGCGAAGGGGTCGAAGAGCCGCTGCAACTGCTCAGGCTTCATGCCAATGCCGGTATCCGCCACCCGGGCATGGAGCCTCTGCTCAGCCCAGTCGCAGGCAAGTGCCAGGGTGATGGACCCCCGCTCGGTAAATTTCAGCGCATTGCCGCACAGGTTGATGAGAATCTGGCGGAAGCGGGTGGGGTCGGTCTGGATGGTCTGGGGCAGGGGAAACTCGCAGTCAATGCTGAAGTCCAGCCCCTTCTCCCGCGCCCGGGACTCAAAGAAGGCCCGCAGCTCATCCAGCAGCTCTGGCAGGTTAACGGTGACAATGTCCACCGCCAGCTTGTTGGCATCGATCTTGGAATGATCGAGGATATCGTTCACCAGGTCCAACAGATGACGGCCACTGCGTACCACCGTCTCGGCGCTGTTGCGCTTCTCCGCCTCGTTCAGATCCGGCTCCAGCAGGGTTTCACCATAGCCGATGATCGCCGCCAGCGGGGTACGGATCTCATGGCTCATATTGGCCAGGAACTGGCTCTTGGCTTCCGCGGCATTGCGGGCCAGTTCCTTGTCGAGACGCTCCTGCTCCCGCTCTTTCTCGATCTGCTGGCGCTGGTGACGTTCGGTGGCATCGATACAGGTACCTTCCAGAAAGCGGGGGTCGCCTTCGGCATCGTAGACAGTGTGGAGGGAGATGTTGGCCCAGCGGTCCTCGCCCTGGCGGGTCTGGAAACGGGCCTCAATGCCCTTGACCGAGCCGTGGTGCTGGATCTGATCCACTACCCACTCCCGTACCCGGTCATCCGCAAAGCAGGTGGCGAGCACATCCTGGCGCGCCTTGATCAGTTCACGGCTGCTGGCAAACCCCAGCAGCTCCGCCATCGCCGGATTGGCGGTGATGAAACGCCGGTCCAGGGACATCTGGAACACCCCTTCCACGGCGTTGTCGAACAGCGACTGGTACTGGCGCAGATTGGCCAGGGCACGCTGGCTCCAGCTCAGGGCTTCACCCTGGACCAGCTTGATGCGATCCGCCAGGGCAAACGAGAACAGGATGATCTGGCCGGCCAGGCCAATCTGGCTGGCGTGGGCCGTGACAATGTTTAGCGGCAGGTACCCCATCACGGTGAGGGCGTACACCACAAACCCGCTCAGGGCGACGGTCCAGGCGTAGAAGTAGGCTCGTGCAGCCGGATTGTAGTGGCGCCAGGACAGGTAGCTGACCACGATCATCACCACACACAGCAGGATGGTAACCAGCACACACCATTCCATGGCGATGTGGTAGGGCATCACCGTCGCCAGCCCCAGGGTGGCCAGCACGCAGTAGAGACTGACCCGAATCACCTTGTCCAGCTCCGGCGAACGCCACCGGGTCTCCAGCAGCGATCGCGCCATCAGCAGGCCGAAAAACCAGGTGCCCATGATCTGGTAATGCAGATAAGCCTTGTCGAAGAACCAGGGGCGCTCGCCAAACAGCTGGGTACCATGCACCTGTTCGGTGACAATGAACATCACCGCCATCACCAGGTACAGCACGTAATAGATGTTGCTGCGCTCCCGCACCGACACCGCCACGAACAGATTGTAGGCCAGAATGCCGAGGATGCTGCCCAGCAACAGCCCCCGGAAAACCTCGTCCACACTGACCTTTTCCAGGTAACGGTCCGGCTGCCACAGGGTCAGTGGCAGTCGCAGGGTATTCTGGGTGGCAACGCGCAGGTACAGTCGCAGCGGCTCGCCGGCCGGCAATTGCAACCGGAAGGTGGGGTTGGGCACCGCCAGCTCGCGCTGGCTCCAGTCACGACTGTAACCGGCATGGCGGTGTTCCACGACCTCGCCCTGACGCACCAGGTAAAGATCCAGATCGTCCACCAGCGGCAACGCCAGCTCCAGAATCCAGGTCTGCGGGTCGCCCCGGGGCGCGGCGGCCAGGTCGATTCTGGCCCAATAGGCCGACTCGGTGTAACCGAAGTTGAGTACGCTGCCCTGGTGCCGGTTGAATGTCGGACCATCGCTGGCCATCACGTCGGCGAGACTGAGGGACCGCTGCGGGTCCTCCAGATACCACAGGCAGCGGCCGAGGTCGTAGGACTGGCTGCTGGTGGAGAGGGTCAGCGGACGGTCATCGCAACCGGTGCGGGCCTGTGCCTGAGACACCACCAACACCAGCAGGACCAGCCCCATGAGAGCCTTGCCCAGCACCGACCCCAGCAATCCCGTCGGGGCAATCGGGCAACGATGGGCTCGGTCTTCGGGATGACGCAAAATGTGATCTCCGAGGGGGAAGCACCTGGCTGTTTGCATTACCGTGAGTTGTTATAGTGTTTTGACATTTCCGGCATTTTCAGACAACAACGCCCAGCGAGAATAATAACTCCCCGGCTATCCGACTTCACTGTAGCGCGATATCCCGGGGGACGCACCCGAGGAACCCTGCGAATGAGACATTACCCGCTCTTAGTTGCCGCCCCCTTCGTCGCCCTGCTGGCAGGCTGTGGCGCCGATACCGGGGGTGACAGCGCCTTCAACCCGGCGACAGATGTGGAGTTGCTGTTTTCCACCTTTATCCTTAAAAACACCGAAACCGTCGACAATCTCCAGCACACCCGGTTTGACGATTTTTATCGCGGTATCCAGCCACTGGATAGCGACGATGCTGACGCGGCAGAGGTCACTGGCCAACTGCGCGGACTGGTGCACTCCCTGATGGGTGCAGATGCCGATGACTCCGGCCAGACTTACGACCGGGTCCGTAATCCGCTGGACTTGATGAATCAGGTGATTGCGGCCAACGAGGTGGCCAATTTTGTCGAAGGCCGAAATTACATCAGCGATCGCATCGACGAGGGCAAACCCGCCACCTACAACACCAGGAGCAACGAGTCACTGATCCGCTTCGTTGACCAGGCCGCCACCCTGAACCAGGAACCCCTGCCGGTCCGCGAGTGGCGTTACCAGACCCTGGCCTGGACCTATACCCCTTACGATGAAGACGGCAATGCCGGGCATGACAAGGTCTTCCGCACCATCCAGCACATCGCCCGGCAAGACGACAGCGCCGACGAGGACGACCTGCCGCAACTGGTCAGCTTCCTGGCTGGCACCCAGTTCGACGCCAACAACTTTGTCACCACCGGCTACAACCAGCCGGAGATGGCCACCGTCAGTTTCGCCACCCGAACTCTGGGCAGCCTGGAGCTGCGTCAGGAGTTCATTGGCGAGAAAACCGATACCCTGTTTATCAGCGACACCGACAGCCCCTGGTTCACCATCAATGGCACCACGCCGGACTGTGTGCGGGCGGAGCTGGACTATCCGATGCAGGTGCTGAGGCTGTACACCTCAACCGGGGAGTCGGCCACCATTGACCACGACAATGACCCGGAGACGCCCAAGGAAGACAACCCGGCCCACTGCGGCATGAAAGACATCGGTGACGAAACCCTGAGCTTCGCCACCGTGGCTGTGCCGGCGCGTCAGTAGCGCTGATCCAGCTCCCATTGGGCGATGAAGCCGAGTTTGCGATCCAGCATGCGCTGGTAGGTGGTGATCATCAGATCCGCGTAGGGGGCGTTGACCAGACGCAGGCTTTCGATCCGTCGCTCAAGCTGGGCGACTTCATCGTGGATGCGCTGGTTGACGTGGGAGCGGACACTGTCGTGCTGGTCCAGATCCACCGCCCGCGAAGGGGCAGCCGGGGAAACAATGGCGTGACGATTCATGGCTCTCATCCAATGAGTTCTGGTTATAGCGGACAGGACACCCTCGTTCTGTCCGACGCAATCGCCGACGTTGCTATCGATGTTGGCAACCATCGATCTTGGCAACTATCGATGTTGGTAATACCGGGCAACTGCGTTGTTCCGAGTATAGCAGGCTGAAAGCCTGTGCAAGGAATCTGCTGGCATTGTGCACAGATTAGGTTGCAAAGACAATAATCTATGAACACAAGTTCATGGATTGTCCAGCTTCCTGTCCGCTCGTTCCGCCAGCGTCGCCAATGCTATAGTTCTGCCAAAGAGTGCCCGCCAAACACTAGGCAAGGAGTCATCATCATGAACCAGACCTCGGTTGCAGATACCCTGCGGGAGTTCCTGTCGCTGATGGAACTGCTCGACGACGCCTACTGGGAGGCGGCAACGATCCAGCACAAGGACATGATCTACGACATCATCAGCATCTTTCACCAGGAAGTGGCGGAACTGAACAAGCTCAGCATCATGGACCACCACTACCCCTACGAGGTCATTACCGAAGGCATCCGCCGGGTCGTCCCCAAGCTGGAGCGCCTGGACGACGCCCGGGAAGACGTCATCCAGCGCACCCAGACCCTGACCGACTTCCGCGATGTGCTGTCCTCGGTACTGGGCATCCTGGAGGCCCAGCTGCAGGAGCTGTAGGAACCTACGGCCCTGAATCGCTCAGGCCACCGCCAGTGGTCGCTGGGCATCCGGGATCAGCGGGAACTCGTCACACACGGTGTACACAAACCGCACCAGCGCCGGCAGGTGATGGGCCACAATCGGCAAGCCGGTGTTGAGCAGGCTGACGGAAATATCCCGGGCGGTATCGGCCCAGCACAACTTGTTGATCAGCCCCAGGTGACCGAAGGCAAAACGGCTCTGCTGGCCCCAGATGCCCACCGGATTGCCTCCCAGCATCAGGCCGGCACTGAACCGCATCGGCACCAGCATGGTACGGTCGATCTGCAGCGACCCGAACTGCTGGATCGCCCGCCGTACGGTAATCTCGGCGCAGATGCGACGCCCCTGCCAGACCCCGCCGTTCAGCATCATCTGGAAGAAACGCCCCATTTCCTCGGCGGTACCGCAGAGGTTGCCCGCCGGGATCACCGCGGCCTGGAAGCGGGGATCGTTGACCACCTGCTCGATGGTCACAATGTCGCCGCCCAGTGCCCGACTGACCACCCAGGACACCGGAAATGTCGGCCGTGGCCCGGTGGCGTAATTAAGCGCCAGGTTATCCAGCGACGGTCCGGCTATGCCGTAAGTAAACCAGCGCATGCCCATGGGCTTGCGCAGAAACTGATCCAGGAACGCCTCAATGCTGGCGCCGGTGACCTTTTCCAGCACCCGCTGCAGCACGAACCCCCCGGTGATGGCGTGGTAGGCCACCTTGGCGCCGTCCACTTCCACCGGTTTGGCGTCGCACAGCAGCCGCCAGATTTCGTCCCGGTCCCACAACACATCGATCGGTGTGTCCTTGGGAATCGCGGGAATGCCACCACGGTGGGACAGGATCTGGTGGATGGTGATGGTGCGCTTGCCATGGCGGCCAAACTCCGGGCAGTAATACGCCACCGGGTCCATCAGGTTGATCAGGCCCTTTTCCGCCAACATGTGCATCAGCAGGGCGGTCACCGCCTTGGCCGCCGAGAAATAGCACACCGGCGTATCCGTAGTCATCGCCACTTTCGGGGTGTCCGGTTGGTCGCCGGGACCGTTGCCGCGGGCATGACCAATGGCCCGGTGCAACACCGGTTCTCCACGGTGGCGGATCGACAGCTGGATGCCGGGATGGACGCCGGTCTGGTAGAGTCGTTCCACGCTGCGCCAGATCCGTTCCACGGTCTGGTCGCTGACCCCCACCGCCGCCGGGTTTTCACCGGCCGCATCGATGTGGGTCACCGATGCCAGATCCTGGGGTACGGCGAAGGTATGGAAGGCGCGACGGGCGAGCTGTTTCATGGCAGATCCTTGGGCGTCTGGCAGCGAATGTTCGGAATTCCCTATGATTCTAGCTGCTGGCGGCGGGCACATTGGCCGAACCGCACTGCCACTGGCGTCAGCCGTCATAACCCTACAGACCGAGGCTTCCCGTGTCCCAGCCTGCCATGATCTTCTCTGCTGTTGTCCTGTTGTCGATTGTCATCGCGGCTTTCTACGGCCTGTTCATCTACCCGCGCCAGCGCCGCCACCACCTGCTGCGACAGCCGTTTCCGGCGTCCTGGCAGGCGTTGCTGGAGGAGCGTATGGCCCTCTACCGACGCCTGCCCCAGAGCCGGCGAACCAGTCTCCATAACCATCTGCGTCTGTTGCTGGACCGGGTGGAGTTCTACGGTTGCGCCGGCATCACCGTCGACGAGTCGATGAAGGTCCTGATCGCCGCCCACGGCGCCCTGCTGGTGAACGGCCTGTCGCCGACCTACTACCGCCGGCTGCGATCCATTCTGGTCTACCCGGGCGCCTATCGGGTCCAGGAGGCGGTGCACGACGGTGAGGTGCTCAGCCACAGCGCCCAGGAGCGGCTGGGGGAATCCTGGGAACAGGGCCGGCTGGTGCTGGCCTGGGATACTCTCGCCCGGGAGGCCGCCGACGAACACGCCGACAGCAATGTCGCCCTGCACGAGTTCGCTCACCAGCTTGACCAGGTGGACGGCCAGTCCGACGGTGCGCCGCCCCTGGCCTCCGCGGAACTGGCGGAACACTGGCAAACGGTGTTCAGCGACGCCTGGCACCGTCGCCAGCGCGGCGGACACCACAGCGTCATCGACGAATACGGTGCCACCTCACCGGCCGAGTTCTTTGCCGTCACCAGCGAGACATTCTTTCTCCATCCCCGGGCCCTGGCCCACGAGGAGCCGGAACTGTATCGCTGCCTGAGCGCCTTCTACCACCTCGATCCCGCCCACTGGTAGCACCGGCTTTGGCCCGGTCTACCGGGCCGGCACTCTCGACCGCGGACACTTGACAGCCAAAACGTGATAGACAATCATGTTTACTTCAGCCACCAAGGCTGTGGTCACGCCGTGCGCGTGCCGCCAAAACAACAGGCTTTCTCTGGCCAATAAAAACAACGACCCGGGAGATTGAAGTGATCGACTCCACCCAAACCGGCCGCCTTCGCGCAGCCAGCCTCCGCGTTCGCCCATCCAGACTCCGTCCCAGCGCCCTGGCCCTTGCCGTCGCAGCCCAATTGGCCAGCACCACGCTGTTGGCCCAGGGCTTCTACGTTGATGAGCAGAGCGTCCGTCACCTCGGCAACGCCTACAACGGTATGGCCGCCATCGACGACGACCCGTCGGCGGTCTATTACAACCCCGCCGCCATGACCAGCGGCGACAATGGCCGCCTCGCCGGTAACCTCACCGTACTCAACAACAACCTGGACTACGACGGCCACCCGGTGATGCTGTCCAACGCCGATGGCGGCACTCCGGTGCCAGTGCAGGGCGACCGGGTCGAGGTCAGCGATACCCAGCCACTGCCGACCCTGTACCTGACCCTGCCGCTGGACGACGACCTGGTGTACGGCATTGGCATCAACGCCCCGTTCAACACCGGTAACGATCTGGGCGACCGCTCCAAGGCCCGGTATCAGACCATCGAATCCACCATTGGCACGATCACCCTGACCAATGCCTTTTCCTACCGCGTCAATGATCAGCTCAGCCTCGGTTTCGGGGTGATGGCGCAACAGGCCACCGCCGATCTGGTGCAGGCCCTGAGTCCCGGACTGGTGTGCCTGGATGGCGGCATGGGCAGCGCCGGCTGCGAGGCCATGGACCTCACCATCGACGGCAGCGCCGACTTCGATGGCCGGGTGGACATGGAAGGGGACGAGCTCTCCGTGGGCTACAACCTGGGCCTGCTGTACCGCATCAACGAACGTCAGCAACTGGGCTTTGGCTACCGCTCCAAGATCGACCACAAGCTCGACGGCGACGTCACCGTCACCATGCCGGTGACCTTCGACCAGGTGTCCGGCTCGATGACCACCCGCATCACCACGCCGGCCATCGCCAACGTCAGCTACCAGCACCGGTTTGACCGGCTGACCCTGCTGCTGGATGCCAGCTGGACCGACTGGAGCGAGTTCGACGCCCTGAAGTTCCGCGCCGAGGACCCGAATGTGCAGGCGCTGCTGGCGGACCAGACCTTTGACTGGGACGACTCCGTTCGAGTCGGCATCGCTGCCGAGTATGCCCTCAGCCCCAGCCTGACCCTGCGCGGCGGCGTCGCCCTGGACCAGTCACCGATTCCCGACCAGCACGCCACCGTTGATCTGGGCCAGGACGACTACCACCAGTTCGCTGTCGGTCTGAGTTACCAGCCCAGTACCGACCTGGTGATCGACGCCGGTTACATGCTGGGACTGACCAGCAGCCGTGACATCCGTCAGGGCGATATCACCGACCCGAACCAGAACCTGGCACAGCTGGAGGGTGAGACCCACTACACCTTCCACTCGCTGGGGTTGGGTGCGCGCTGGTCCTTCTGACCGGCGCGGTCACCAAATCAACAACACGAGAGAAACCATGCGCAAAGCACCCCTTTCCCTGCTTGCCCTGACGCTCGCCGGTCTGCTGGCCGGCTGTGACCAGGGCCCGGATCAGGCCACTGTGGTGGCCTACGCCGCCTCCGCCCAGCCCGCTGACCCGGCGCTGGCGGAGATCTATCAGCGGTCGTGCCAGGCCTGCCACAGCCGTGGCACCTCCGATGCACCGCTGGTGGGCGACGAAACCGCCTGGCAGCCGCGGCTGGAGCAGGGCATGGACACCCTGCTGACCCACGTAGTGGAGGGCTATGGCGGCATGCCGCCCTACGGCCTGTGCATGGATTGCAACGCGGCTGAGTTCGAGCAGCTGATCCAGTTCATGTCCCATTACCCGGACAATTCTTAAGGAGCAACTGATTGACTCAGGATCACCTCTGGCCTTCAGAGCGGTTCACACTCAAGGCGCGGCTTTGCAGGAAGGCTGGCTGCCTTTCAAAAAGTCGCAACGCTGAGTGTGGATCGCTCTGAAGGCCCCGATGGGCGTGCGCTGAGCGCGCAGAGGCAATTCGGAGTCAATCGGGGGCTCCCTTACTCCCATTACAACCAGAGGCAGGACACACGCCATGGCAAATCGTCGGGAATTCCTCAAAACCCTGGTGGCCGCCGCAGCGGCCACTTCCTTGCCAGTGCAGCAGGCGCTGGCCAACAGCGGCACGGATGGCCAGCGCCTGGCCTGGAAGAACTGGTCCGGCTCCCAGATCAGCCACCCCCAGACCCGCATCGCGCCGGCCACTGTCGCCGAACTGCAACAGCAGGTTCGCGATGCCCGCGGGGTCATCCGCGCGGTGGGCTCGGGCCACTCGTTCTCGCCACTGGTGCCGACAGACGACACCCTGATCTCCATCAACCGGCTGAGCGGGGTACTGAGTCACGACGACGCCCGCCAGCAGGCCACCATTGCCGCCGGCACCCGTCTCGGCCAGCTGGGGGGACCGCTGGAGGAGCGCAACCAGGCCCTGATCAACATGCCGGACATTGATCAGCAGACCCTCGCCGGCTCCCTTGCCACCGCGACCCACGGCACCGGCGCCGGACTGCAGTGCCTGTCGGCCAATATCGAGGCCCTGTCCCTGGTCACCGCCCGTGGCGAGCAGGTGCAGTGCAGCCGCGACCACAACCGCGAGCTGTTTGATGCCGCCCGGGTTGGCCTCGGCGCCCTCGGCATTGTCACCGACGTCACCCTGCAGAACACCCGGCCCTACCGGCTGAAACGGGTGTCGGAATGGATGCCGATCGAAGACATCGTCGCCAACGCCCAGGACACCGCCGACAAGTACCGCAACTTCGAGTTCTTCTACATTCCGTTTGCCGGTATGGGGCTGCACGACACCCAGGAGTTCACCGACGAACCGGTGTCCAGCACCGAGAAGTTCGACCAGAACGACGGCGCCCGCGACCTGCAGAACGTCCGCGACATGCTGAGCTGGTCCGACACCATGCGACGCATGGTGCTGCAGGGCATCCTCAAGACCATCGACAAAGAAGTGAAGGTGGCATCGTCCTGGCAGAACTACACCAGCGAGCGCAATGTCCGTTTCAATGAGATGGAATACCACCTGCCCCGGGAAGACGGCCTCAAGGCACTGATGGAGATCAAGGAGGTGGTGGAGAACAACTTCCCCGAAGTGTTCTTCCCGTTCGAGGTGCGCTTCGTCAAGGGCGACGATATCTGGCTCAGTCCGTTCTACCAGCGCGACAGCATTTCCATCGCCGTCCACCGCTTCTTCGAGGAGGACTACAAGCCCCTGTTCAAGGCGGTGGAGCCGATCTTCCGCAAGTATGGCGGACGTCCCCACTGGGGCAAGCTCAACACCCTCACCGGAGCAGACTTCAAGACCCTGTACCCCCACTGGGATGACTTCCGCGCGGTGCGCCAGGAGATGGACCCGGACGGCCGCTTCCTCAACCGCTACCTCAAGGACCTGCTTGCCTGATGCACAACAGCGAAGCCTTTTCCCACAGTCGCCGCCGGCTGCTGCTTGGCGGCGCCGCGGTGGGCCTGGCCGCCGGGATCGGCTGGCTACGGCCAGGCGCCGCCAGCGGCAGTCATAGCGCCTACTTCCAGAGCCTCAGCAAGGCCGCGGACCGGAACGGGGTGTTCCAGCCCCAACTGATTGTTGATCAGCAGCGAATGCTGGCCAACCTGGACCGCCTTACTGCCGCCCTGAAGAATCAGTACCACTACCGCATCGTCGCCAAATCCTTGCCGTCGGTGGAGCTGCTGGCCACCCTGATGGAGCGGGCCGGCACCAACCGGCTGATGGTGTTCCACCAGCCGTTTCTGACCCAGGTCGCCCGCGATCTGCCCGCCGCCGATGTGTTGCTGGGTAAGCCACTGCCCGTGGCGGCAGCGATGCGTTTCTACCAGCAGCTGGCCGCCGACACCACCGACTTCCAACCGGAACGGCAACTGCAATGGCTGATCGACAGCCCTGAACGTCTGGGCCAGTATCACCAGCTGGCGCAGCAGCGCAGCCAGCCCATGCGGCTGAACCTGGAAATCGACATTGGCCTGCACCGGGGCGGTATCCAGTCACTGGAGACCCTGGAAACCATGCTGCAAACCATCGATGCCTCCCCCTGGCTCACCTTCTCCGGTTTTATGGGCTACGAGGCCCACATCGCCAAGGCCCCTGGCAGCAACGACTGGCTGCGGGACCAGGCCATGGAACGCTACCGGGCTTTCGTTGCACGGGCAGAGCGGACCCTGGGCCGGTCCATCCGCGACCTCACCCTCAACACCGGCGGCAGCACCACTTACACGCTGTATCGGGACCGCCACGACCAGGTGGTGGCCAACGAAATCGCCGCCGGCTCGGCACTGGTGAAGCCCACCGACTTCGACCTGCCAACGCTGGCAGACCACGTGCCGGCTGCGTTCATCGCCACCCCGGTGCTGAAGGTGCTCGACCGTACCGAAATTCCCGGTGCGCCGGGTCTGGGCCGGTTGATGAGCTGGTGGAATCCCAACCGGGAGAAAACGGTGTTCATCTACGGCGGCTACTGGAAAGCGGTTCCCGAATCCCCCGCCGGCCTCAGCATCAATCCGGTGTATGGGCGCTCCACCAATCAGGAGATGCTCAATGGCAGCGCTGACCTGACCCTGAAGCCCGACGACTGGGTGTTCCTGCGCCCCACCCAGAGCGAGCAGGTCTTCCTCCACTTCGGTGGCATCGTCCGCTACGACGCCGACCAGCAGCAGCTGGACGGACACTGGCCGGTGCTGGGGAGCCGCATTACCGGCCAGTCATAGGGCTGACCAGGGAATGGTGATAGGCTCATTGCTGCCAAATCACAGGGGAAGCAGGAATGAGCTCATCTCAGGTCCGGGCGCGGGGCGCCCACTGGCTGGCAGTCACGCTGGGACTGACCAGTGTTGCGGCGGTGGCCGAGGAGACCGATCCATACACCCTGCCGGCCGCCGAGCTGGAGGAGTGTGCGTTACTGGAGAACGGCATCAAACGGCTGGCCTGTTTCGATGCTGCGGTGGACACCGAAACCCTCAACCGCAGTTCCAGCCCGGAGCAACGCCAGCAGGCGGAAAAGAAAACCGAGCTGATCGGACCCCGGGCCTATGACGCCAATGGCGAAGTGGAAGACAAGGAAGACATGGCCGAAGCCCTGGTCAGTCGCCACATCGCCACCGAGCGGGCGTTCATGTCGTTCGCCGGCAATTTCCTGCCCCACAAGCAGAGCTACCTGCTGCCCTACACCTACACCCTGGACACCAACCCCAGGCCCCACAGCCCGACGCTGGGTTTCACCGACTACGACTACGACGTTGAAAACCACGAAGCCAAGTTCCAGCTGAGTTTCAAGGTGCCCTTGCTCAGCGGCGTGTTCGACAAGCGCACCACGCTCTGGTTCGGCTACACCCAGACCTCGTTCTGGCAGCTCTACAACAAGGACGATTCGGCGCCGTTCCGGGAAACCAACTACGAGCCGGAAGTGTTCATGCGTTACGACCTCGGCATGGACCTGGGCCCGGGCCGTATCGATGTGGTGGAGCTGGGCTTCACCCATGAATCCAACGGTCGCACCGAACCCCAGTCCCGCAGCTGGAACCGCATCAATGCCTCCGTCACCTACGGCGTCGGGCGCTGGCTGTTCGCGGTCAACCCCTGGTACCGCATCCCGGAGAAGCGCTCGGACGACAACAACCCGGATCTGGACCGCTACCTGGGTTACGGCGACCTGTGGACGCTCTACAAGGTGGACGAGGCCCGCACCGTGTCCCTGCGGCTGCGCAACAACTTCCGCACCGAGGACAATCACACCTCAGTGGAACTGGGCTACAGTTTCCCCCTGGGTCAGTCGGTCAAGGGCTATATCCAGTATTACAACGGCTACGGTGAAAGCCTGGTGGACTACAACGTCCGAATCCACCGGCTGGGGGTCGGGATCATGCTCCACGACTGGCTCTAGTGTCCCGTCTGGTTAATTCGTTAGCTTACTGCTTGTCTCTGAGGGTTCTGACCAAGGCGCCGCTGTGCCGATGTGGTGGTTCCACATCAAACAGTGGCAACACAGGCTCAGAGCCCTCAGAGACAAGCCCTTCGGGAGCCACTGACAACCCGAATAGCGTCGTTGTACTGCCTCGATTTGGAACCACCAAACCGTCACCAGCACGCCTAGCTCTTCGGGTTGTCAGTGGCTCAGTAAGTCAACGAATTAACCAGACGGGACACTGAAGCTTCAGTTTTTCTGAACGAGTTGGCCAGCTTCTTCCGCTTTGCCCGCATTACGGCGCCGGGCAAGATAACGCGGTAACCAAGGAGATCGCCGTATGGCCCAGATTCTGTACCTGCCCCACGGTGGTGGCCCGCTGCCGCTGCTGAATGACCCCGGTCACCAGGCACTGACCGACTTCCTCACCCGGATTCCCGAGCAGCTAGCACCGCCCGAGGCCATCCTGGTGATCAGCGCCCACTGGGAGGCACCGCGCGTAACCGTTACCACCGCGGCGCAACCCGACCTGCTGTTTGACTACTACGGCTTTCCGGAGGCCGCCTACCAGCTCCGTTACCCGGCCCCTGGTGAGCCGGCGCTGGCCGCGGAGATCCTGCAACGGCTCAAGCAGGCCGGCATCGAGGCCGACGGCGACGACCAGCGCGGATTCGATCACGGCCTGTTCGTGCCCCTGTTGCTGATGTACCCGGACGCCAACATACCCTGTGTCCAGCTGTCACTGCATCAGGACCTCGACCCCCAGGCCCACCTGGCCCTCGGCGAAGCGCTGGCACCACTGCGCCAGCGCAACCTGCTGGTGATTGGCTCGGGGCTGTCATTCCACAACATGGCGCTGCTGAGACAGGGTGGAGGTGATGGTCATTATGACGCCGACATCGCCGACTTCCACCGCTGGCTGATCGAGACCTGCGCCAGTGACCTGAACCACGACCAGCAACGGCAACGTCTGCTCAACTGGCAACAGGCCCCCGCCGCCCGCCTGTGCCACCCTCGCGAGGAGCATCTGCTGCCGCTGCACGTATGCTGGGGCATGGCCGGGGGCGACAACGCCGCCGAGGTGGTGTTCAATGACCGCATCCTGGGCCATCAGGCCGTCGGCCTGTTGTGGTCAGAGCTGTCCGGCCACGCCTGATCCGAACCAACCACCAGCAGAGGCACCCCATGACACCCGGCATCAACATCGCCCGGAAAGCGGGCATTTCCCACACCATCCACGAATACAGCCACGAACCCGGCAGCGAATCCTACGGCACCGAAGCGGCGGACAAGCTGGGGCTGGCCCACCATCAGGTGTTCAAGACCCTGGTGGCCAAGGTGGATGGTCGGGAACTGGTGGTGGCGGTGGTGCCGGTCAGCGCGATGTTGTCGCTGAAGCAGATCGCCCGGGCCGCCGGTGGCAAGAAAGCCACCATGGCGGAGCCGACGGAGGTGGAGCGCAGCACCGGCTATGTCCTCGGTGGGGTCAGTCCGCTGGGGCAGAAGAAGCGACTGCGCACCTTTATTGATGACTCCGCCACGACCCTGGAGCGCATTCATGTCAGCGCCGGACGAAGGGGGCTGGAGATTGAGCTGGCGCCTGGCGACCTGCAACAGCTCACCGGCGCCCGGCTGGCCCCCCTGCAGGCCTGATCAGTCCTGCTGCGCCATCGCCGCGTAGACCACCAGTTCCACCTTCATCTCCTCCCGGGCCAGTCCGGCCACCACCACCGCGGCACGGTTCGGGTAGGGCGCCTGGAAATACTCGGCGTAGATGCGATTGACCACCGCCAGGTCCGCACGCTCGGTGACGTAGATCATCACCTGGGTCACCGCCGACAGGTCAGTGCCGGCGCAGGCCAGGGTATGGCACAGGTTGTCCAGGGTCTGGCGGGTCTGGGCTTCGATGCCCCCGGCCACCACCTGACCGTCAGCGTCGATGGGAATCTGCGCGGTGAACAGGATGCCATTGCCAATAGTGGCCCACTCCAGTGGCGACGGCGAGGCATACAGGTCGGTTTTTACGGTAGAGATCATGGTGTTTCCTTAACGAGCGTCTGATTAAACTAGTGAATGTGAATGGATGGCACGGGCGGTGCCGGCGCCCTACTTCTCGGCGCCAGCCAGGTGTTTTTCGACCGCGCTGACGGCACGGAACCCCAACTGCCGGAACGGCTCCGGAGGCATCCAGGCCGCCCGCCCCAGCACACCGGGAACGTCGAGATGGGGCTGCTGACAAGCCAGCCGCGCCAGCTCCGAACCCAGCAACCAGCCCTTTAGGATACCGACACCGTTGCAGCCGATGGAGGCAAACAGTCCCGGTTCCAACTGTCCCCACAACGGCGCGCCGTTAAAGGTGAGGGAGGTGGTCCCACCCCACCAATGCTCCAGCCCCAAAGATCGCAGCTGCGGGTAGCGCCGGGTCAGGCTGCGCATCAGTTCCTTTGCCACTTCCTGACCTCCTTCGTGCTCATATCCGTACATACCCCGCACCATCAGCCGACGGTCCTCGGTGGTACGGAACGTTGACCCCAGCCGATGGGCCGGCAGTAGACCCCACTGTCCGCCGGGGGCCAGGGACTCGAACAACGGCGCCGGCAGACGTGGGGTCAGGCCGGCGTAGGTGAAGATCTTGACGCTGTAGGCCCGGCCATAACCCAGACCGGCGGCAAAAGCGTTATTGGCCAGGAACACCTGACCGGCATAGGCGGTGCCATTGGGGGTACGCACCAGCCAGCGATCGCGCTCCCGGCTGATCACCATGGCCGGGCTGTGTTCATGGACGGTGACCCCGGCCGGCGCGGCGGCAACCAGGGCGCGGATCAACTGACGGGGGTTCACCAGGCGACTGCCGGGCAAGGCCAGGCCCTGTCGATAGTGGTGGCTGCCGGTGAGAGCGGTGACGGCGTCCCGATCCAGCCACTGGCAGGGTTGGCCTGAGGCTTCCAGATGCCGGGCCATGGCCTGCAGATGCTGCTGCCCCCGCGGTGACGCGGCGCCCTTGAACACCGTCGCCGTGGCGCTCTGATCAAGATTTGCCAGCGTTGCCATGGTGTGATGAACCGTGCGGTAAGCCTGATACAGCGACTGCGCGGCCTCCGCCGACGGCGCGGCCAGGGCGTGCTCCAGCATGAACCCGGAGTTCCGCCCCGGCGAGCCGGCGCCCACGGCATCGGCTTCCAGCACCCGGATGTCTGCACCCGGGCGCAGACTGGCGAGGGTTCGGGCGATGCCCAGGCCGGTGTAACCGGCGCCGATCACGACTGCATCACAGTGCACCGGTCCCTGCAGCGGCGCAGCCGCCGCACCATCGCTATCAACCACCTGCCAGCCGCAATGGCGCAGGTAATGGGGGTGGGTAGATGTCATCGTCAATACCTCATCACACGATGGTGTCAGCAAGATCGTTGTCACGACCCTCGTTGCTATCCTCGTTACTATCTTCGTTACTACCTTCGTTACTACCAAAAAAAGCCTGGCGAATGCGGCTGGCGGCCGCCTGCAGCCCGGAAATCAGCGCCTCGTCGTGGCCATCACTGAGCCGCGAACGTCGCAGGCAACAGCTCACCGCAGCCACCGCCCGCTGGCGATCATCCAGCACCGGCACCGCTATGCCGGTGAATTCCGGCGGATCACTGCCCTCCACCCCGCGAGTGAACTGAAGGTGCCGGCACATCGCCATCGCCTGCGCCACCTGGGGCACCTGAATGCCATAGTCCCGCCGCAGGCGCGGGCCATTGTGGTCAAGAATCTGCTGCTGCTCGTCCTCGCCCAGGAAACTCAGGACCGCCACCGACGCCTGGCCAACACCGCAGAGAATCTCATCACCACATTGACGGGTGTAACTGCGGGCCGGAAAGCGACCGTCGTAGATCGCCAGACACATCACCGTCATCCCATTGGGGACCATCAGGAAGAAGCTGTCGCCATGGCGCTCGGCCAACTCCAGCAATGGCAGTCGGGCAACATCGGCGATGCCGCCACGCGCCTGCTCCCCCCAACGCAGCAGGGCCGGCCCCGCCAGCAGCGGTCCCCGGGGCAGGGGCTGTCGTAACAGCCCCATCTGCCGCAGGGCACGGGTCAGCCGGTACAGGGTGGGGGTGCTGAGGTCGGTCATTGCTTCCAGCTGGGCCACGGTCAGCCCCCGCTCCCCGGCACGCACCACCAGATCCAGGACCCGGTAGCTGCGATCCAGGGTCTGAATGCCGCTGCCATGGTTGCTGTCCGTCATCGGCTACCGCCCCCCATCAATCGTCCGCTGGCGCTGCTGATCGGCCTATCGGTTGGCACTATACGCCGCGCTCCGGGAAGCGCCTTATCAGCAGGCGATAATTTCACCAAAACAGGCGAAACAAAATCATATGAGTATTTAGAATTTAAATATGAATAACTTGTTGCCATATACGGTTTGAAACGATCAGTTTATGTGCTTATATGCGTCTTAAGTTAATATCTAGGTGTAACTATGGCAATCGATCTTCAACCCCAACCCTGGCAAGGCAGACTCGATCCGGAAGATGGCCCGTCTTCGGTACGCTGGCATCAGCGCATCGACCCGGCCAGCCAGACCCCCGGCCACGCCGAGTTCGGTTTACTGGGGTTTGCCTGTGACGCCGGCGTCCGCCGCAACAAAGGCCGCCCCGGCGCTGCTGCGGGACCAACGGCGTTTCGCGGCCAACTGCGCAACCTGGCCTGGCACGGCGACCGGTCGCGGATGCTGGACTTCGGAGACGTGGTGGTTGAAGGCGATGCCCTGGAGGCTGGCCAGGCCCGCCTGGCCGAGGCGGTGGCCGAGAGTCTGGACCGGGTCTACCGGTTGCTGGTGATCGGCGGTGGCCACGAAACCGCCTGGGGCTGCTTCAGCGGGCTGTACCAGACCCTGCCGGCCAACACCCGGGTAGGCATCATCAATCTCGACGCCCATTTCGATCTACGCAAACCGGGGGCCGATGGGGTATCCTCCGGCACCCCTTTCTACCAGATCGCAGAAAAGCTGGGCACCGATGCCTTCCATTACTGCTGTCTGGGCGTTTCCCGTACCAGCAACACCCAGGCGCTGTTCGACCGGGCAGACGAACTCGGGGTGTTGTACCGGGAGGATCGGGAAATGCTGCCCCGTCATGTTCCCGAGATCTGCCAGCAGATCCGCGATTTCTGTGCCGCGGTGGACGTCCTCTACCTCACCATTGATCTGGATGTGCTGCCGCACTTCCAGTCTCCCGGTGTCAGTGCGCCGGCGGTGCGGGGGGTGTCGCTGGAAGTGGTGCAGTCAGTAATAGAGGAAGTCCTGCGCAGCTCCGTGCAATGCCGCTACGGCCTGCCGCTGGTGGACATGACCGAACTGAATCCGGACTACGACGTCCATGGCATCACCGCCAAAACGGCAGCGATGCTGGCCGACACTCTTCTGTGTCGATAACCGTCATCACGCGATGGCACCAGAAAGACCCACTCTCATCAGGAGACGATAACAATGACCAAACTGAAAAAGTTCCTTCTCTCTGCCGCCCTCAGTGCGGGTGTGGCCGCTACTGGCGCCGCCCAGGCCCAGGACCGGGTGTTCTTCGGCATCGCTACCGGCGGCACCGGCGGCACCTACTACCCGCTGGGCGGCATGCTGGCCCAGGTGATCTCCAACAACGCCGAGCTGGAAGGCAAGAAACTGTCCGCCACGGCGGAAACCGGTAACGCCTCGGTAGCCAATGCCGGCCTGCTGGGCCGTGGTTCGATCGAATCCGCCTTTGTCGCCGCCGACATTCTGGACGCCGCCTACAATGGCCGTAACCAGTTCGAAGGCAAGGCCATCACCAACCTGCGGGCCCTTGGCGCACTCTACCCGGAAACCGTGCAACTGGTCGCCCAGCCGGGCCTGGAAACCTTTGCCGACCTGGCTGAGCATACCGTCAGCTCCGGTTCCCCCGGTTCCGGTCAGTGGCAACTGCTGGGTGACCTGCTGGCCGCTCATGGCATGAGCCGCGACGACATCGGCGAGGACTACTCCTCGTTCTCCCAGTCCGCCGAAAAGCTCAAGGACGGTAACCTGGATGCGTCGCTGATCACCGCCGGCTCTCCCACCGCCTCCATCACCGAGCTGGCGAACGGCCATGACATCAACATCATCCCGCTGTCCGGCGCGCCGATCGCCAAGCTGCAGGAAACCCAGCCGTACTACGCCTCCGCGGTACTGCCGGCCGGCACCTACAACGGCGTCGACCACGATGTGGACACCATCGCCGTACGGGCCATCTGGGCGACCCACGCCGACCTGCCGGAAGACATCGCCTACGCCGTCACCAAGGCGCTGTATGAGAACACCGAAACCCTCGGCAAGGTTCACGTGAAGGGCAAGGAAATCAGCGTTGAAACCGCGCTGCAGTCCGTTTCCATTCCGTTGCACCCGGGCGCTGAGCGGTACTTCCGTGAAAAAGGCATCATCGAATAAGCGCTGCGCGTTGCCGTGGCTGGTGGCAGGCCTGCTGGGCCTGTTCACCAGCACCGCGGATGCGGCGGCACTGCGTGTGACGGTGCACCGCGGCGGGCAGTTCCTCGCCTGCATCCCGCTGCCGCAACCCCGCTTTGAGCTGTCGTTCATCCATTCGGTGTCGCTGACACCGGTTACCGATGTCTACCAGCTGACCACCGCCGATAACGACGGCTGGACCCTGCTGCAGACCCGGGAGCGGTTCATCGCCCACGGCCAGGGCTTGCCCTCGATGGCGAACGAACCGGATGCCACGGCCTTCCGTCACCACGACGGCGTTTTTGAGCTGGAGATGGCTCGTCCCATCCCCCGGCTGATTGTGCGGACGGACGCCCGTTTCAGGAATCGACTGCACACCGGTCAACAGACCGTTGATCTTAACCAATGGCCGGACAACGGGCTGCTGATCGCCCCCGTGTCCCGCTGTGACTAACACCCCACCGAGTGTACAGGCATGAGCAACTCGCGAACCTACGACTCCGATCAGGCCGGTGGCCATCCCCCTGAGATGCACCAGCAGGATCTGGACAACCTGATCAAGCAATTCGACAACGAATCCAACTTCCGGGACCTGAAGGGCGTGCTGAAATGGCTGGTCACCGCCGCCTGTGTGGTGCTCAGTCTGTTCCACATCTACACCGCCGGTTTCGGCCTGCTGAATGAGGTATCCCACCGTACGGTCCACATGGCCTTCATCATGGGCCTGCTGTTCCTGGTGTTTCCCCGCCGCCGGCCAAAGCGGCCCAAAGTTGCCACCACCATGGGCCTGGCCTACGGTGCGTTCTACCTGTTGATCGCCTACCAGCTGGTCGGCGCTCTGGGTAGCCAGATGCCAGCCTGGTGGGGCTGGGGCATCTACGCCTTTGCAGTGATGATGGCGATTTCGGCCCTGCCTCTGAGTTTCCTCGGCAATGGCCACAAGCCCGGCTGGCTGGACTGGCCGCTGGCGGTCGCCGGTGCCGGCTTCTCGGCGTACCTGGTGATCTTCTTTGAAGAGATTTTCATCATCAACGTAGGCTTCCCGCAAACCTTCGACTACCTGATGGGCGGCATTGCCATCATGCTGGTGGTGGAAGGTGCCCGCCGCACCATGGGCGAATCGCTGTCAGTGATCGGCGTGCTGGCCCTGCTGTACGCCATGTTCGGCCCGCAACTGCCGGGCGTGATGGCGCACCGTGGCTATGACGTTATCCGTCTGGTGGAACACCTGTACCTGGGCACCGAAGGTATCTACGGCATTGCCATTGGCGTGGTCGCCACCTACGTCTTCCACTTCGTGCTGTTTGGCGTACTGGCCCAGGCCTCCGGTCTCGGTCAGCTGTTCATTGAACTGGCCACCATGGTCGCTGGCCGTTACAGCGGTGGTCCGGCCAAGGTATCGGTGGTGTCCTCCGGGTTCTTCGGCATGATTTCCGGCTCCCCGGTGGCCAACACCGTCACCACCGGCGCCTTCACTATCCCGATGATGCAGCGCTACGGCTTCAGCGGCCGCTTCTCCGCCGCCACCGAGGCGGCGTCCTCCTGCGGCGGCCAGATTACCCCGCCGATCATGGGCGCCTCGGCGTTCGTGATGTCGGAAATGCTCGGCGTGCCCTACAACGAGCTGATCCTGATCGCCATCATCCCGGCGGCCTTCCACTACCTGGCCACCCTGTGCATGGTGCACTTCGAAGCCCGTCGCCTCGGCCTCAAGGGCATGCCGTCCGACGAGATTCCCCGTCTCGGCGATGTCATGGCGCGCCACTGGCACCAGGTGATCCCGCTGGTGGTCATGGTGACCCTGCTGCTGATGCAGTTCACGCCCTTCCTGGCGGCGTTCTGGGGCATCATCCTCACCATCGTCTGCTCCTACATTCCGCTGCTGCTCAAGCCGCTGGGCTTTGACCGGCTGGATCACGAAAGTGTGCTGACGCCACGGCGGCTGATGCATGGCCTGGAAGAGGGCGCCAAACAGTCCATCGCCATCACCGCGGCGTGTGCCTGTGTCGGCTTCCTGCTGGGCGTGACCACCCTGACCGGTCTGGGCTTCAAGTTCTCCGGCGCCATCGTCGGCCTGGCCCACGATTTCGGTGGCACCCTGAGTGCGCTGATTCCGTTCGACCTGGTCACCGAGGACGGCCTGACGCTGTTCATCGCGCTGATCCTGGTGGCACTGGCCTGCATCCTGATGGGCGCCGGCATCCCCACCACGCCGACCTACATCATCCTGGCCTCCATTGTGGCGCCGGCGCTGGACGATTTTGGTATCGCGCTGCTGGCCACCCACTTCTTCATCTTCTACTACGGTGTGCTGGCGGACGTGACGCCCCCGGTTGCCCTGGCGGCTTACGCCGGTGCCGGTATCTCCGGTTCCGACCCGATGCGTACCGGTACCACCGCGTTCCGGCTGTCGATGGGTAAGGCACTGGTGCCGTTCATGTTCCTGTACGCACCCAGTCTGCTGTTCCTGGACTTCACCTGGACCGAGTTCAGCCTTGCCATGATCAGTGGGGTGCTGTGTATAGTGGCACTTTCCGCCGCCTACATCGGTTACTTCAGCGCGCCGCTGTCGCGGGCCGAGAAGACCCTGCTGACCATTGCCGGCCTGGTCTTGGTTGGCAACAGCCCGTGGCTGATCGCCATCGCCGGCGCCGTGGTGCTGGTGATTCTGGGGCGGAACTATCGCAACGGCCAGTCGTCACTGGCGGTTGCCTAAACGGAGGGAGATCAAGCCTTGAGTGAAAAGGACTACACGGTTCCGGCCCTGCAACGGGGCCTGCGCATCCTGGAGATGTTCGACAGCCAGCGCCGGACCATGAGCCAGGCGGAAATGGCCGAACAGCTGGGGGTCAGCACCAGCTCGCTGTACCGCATCGTGCAGACGCTGACCAACATGCAGTACCTGAACAAGATCGGAACCAACACCTACACTCTGGGCACCCAGGTGGTGTCACGGGGCTTCAGCTACCTTGCCAGTCGCGAGATTGTCGAGGTGGCCGCTCCGTTCATCACCCGGCTGCGTGACAGCACCTCGCTGTCGAGCCATCTCGGCATCCGCGATGGCGCCGAAACCCTGTACGTGTTCCGCGCTCTGGCGCTGCAGCGGCTGTCGGTCAACGTGCCACTGGGCACCCGCTTTCCCTGCCACACCACGGCCATGGGACGGGCGCTGCTGATGGGCATGACCCCGGCGGAGCTGCAGACCCTGTACCAGGGCCAGCGCATCGACGGCTACCCGGTGCCTGCGCCACAAACCATGCCGGAGCTGATAGCCCAGTGTGAGAAGGAGCGCAGCCAGGGCTGGAGTCAGCACTACTCGGATTACTCCACCGCGCTGGCGGTACCGATCCGTAACTTCACCGGCAACGTGGTTGCGGCCATCAACATCTCCGGCCCCGACCCGGTGATGAACAGCGATGCCGTCCGCCAGCAACTGATCGACGCCCTCCAAGACACCGCCCGGGAGATCATGCGTCAGTTGGGTGGCTGCTAGCGGCCACGATCGCCACCCATCCCCAGAAACCACAACGCCCGCAGATTCGGGCGTTTTTTATGCTGGCTCAGAACTGATAGCGCAGCTTCAGGTTCCAGCTGCGGGGTTCGCCCCAGTGAACGCCGTTGTAAAAGCCGACATTGCGGTAGTAAGCCTCATCCAGCAGGTTGTACACATGCAGGCTGGTGGACAGATTGTCGAGCCAGCGGTACTGGGCCATCGCATCCACCAGATAGAAATCCGACTGGGTAATGCGGGCCGACTCGGTGACCGGCGAGCCGTTGTCGTTGAACTCGCCGGTCGGCCTTTTGGCGTCGTCCCAGATCTTGCTCTGCCAGGTCACCCCGCCGCCCACACTGAGCCGGTTCCACTGGCCCGGGAAACGGTAGCCACTGAAGACCCGCAGCAGGTTGCGGGGCCGGTTACTCTGCAACGTATTACCGTCGGCATCCTCCACTTTGGTGTGGGTGAAGCCGAATGACAGGTTCCAGTTGGCGGTGATATCGCCCTGGGCTTCCAGTTCCACGCCGCTGACCTCGCTGCCCTTGCCGGTGCTGCGGTAGGGCAGGCGACCACCCGGCAACTGGAAGTGACCGTTCTCATCGTAGCCTTCCGGCGGGTTGTCCGGATCGAAGCTGCCCGGTTTCAGGTCCCGGGTGTCGTCCCGCTCCGCCAGGTTGTCCTGCTCGCCGCGGAATGCGGCCACTGACAGCGTCAGCCGGTCCTCAAACAGACTGCTCTTGAGGCCCAGCTCGGTGTTGTCCCCCACCACCGGGTCAAGGAAGTCGCCGTTCATGTCCTGGTAGTCCTGGGGTTTGAAGATGCTGGTGTAGCTGGCGTACACCGTCAGCTGGTCACTGAGGTCGTAGGTCACCCCAAGGTACGGCGTCAGTTCACGGTCCACCCCATACGCACTGCGCTCTTCCAGCTCACCGTTCTCATCGTAGCTGCGGGCGCTGTAGTCCCAGTCGCTGAGGCGGGCGCCGACCGTCACGTGCAACGGATCGATCACGCTGAAACGGGCGGTGGCAAAGCCGGCGCTCTGTTTGGTGCGGTAGCGGTCAGCATCAAAGCCCAGATCGGTGACGGTGAACTGCGGGAAGCGGCCATCAAAGGTGCGCCAGTCCTCGATGGTGGTGTAACCATCCGGCACCGGGTCCCGCACCAGGAACGGCACGTTGCGCTTGCTGTCGGTTCTGGCGTAACCGAACACCAGTTCATGGTCGCGGCCAAACAGCGCGAAGGCACCGTTGACCTGGACATCGACCGTGGTGGTGTCCATCTCCTGATCGGCATTGCTGCGCCAGGCTCGCATGCCGGTTCCATCTGCAGCCGGGTAGCCACCGCCACCAAACCAGCGCGCGCCACCAAACTCCTTGGTGTCATCGACGTAGGACAGCTTGAGGTTCCAGCCGTAGCCAAAATCATGCTCAAGGCTGCTGAAGAGCTGTTTCTGCTGCACCGACCACTCGCTCCAGCCCGGCGCCCAGTTGGTGCTGCGGGGCAGGTTGGCCTTGCGACCGTCCGCCATCCAGTAGGGCACGGTGCCCCAGGTGACACCGGTGGTGATGGGTGCCTGGTAGTCATAGCCCAGGGTGATCAGGGTACGGTCGGTCAGGTCAAACTCGGCCACCCCGTACAGCACTTCCTTGTCCAGCTGGTAGCGGTCACGAAACGAATCCTCTGCCTGCTTGACCCCTACCAGCCGCGCCCGCAGGCGTCCGTCCAGGGCGACCGGACCGCCCACATCGAACTCGCTGCGCCAGCTGTCCCAGCGTCCGAGCTGGCCGGCCACCGTCGCCTGGAAGTCCCGGGTCGGGCGCTTTCGCATCAGGCTCACCGAGCCACTGGGATCACCCGCCCCGGTCATCATCCCGGTTGCGCCGCGCACCACCTCGAGCCGGTCGTACACCGCCGCGTCGCTGTTGAGGGACACGTAGGGACCACCCTGGGGCATCAGCACGCCGTCCACCAGGTAGTTATTAATGGCGTAGCCACGGGAATAGAAGCGGGTACGCTCTGTGTCATTGTTGGTGCGGTAAACGCCAGGGGTCCGCTCCAGCACCTCGTTCAGGCTGTCCACCCCGAGATCGTCCAGTCGCTGCCGGGTGACCACCGTCACCGACTGGGGCGTTTCCCGCAGCGACAGGTTCAGCCGATTGGCGGTACTCATGGTGTCGGTGCCGTACGAACCGCTGCCTTCGGTGGTGCCCGGCGACTGTCCTGCCGCTGTCACTGAGATTGGCGACAGCATGATGGCACCCGCGTCCGCTCGCTTGAGGGCATAGCGGTTTTCACCCTGGGCCACCGCCTCCAGCCCCGTGCCTGCGAGCATCGCAGCCAGCCCGTCAGTAACCCCAAAGCGGCCGGTCAGCCCCGGGCTTTGGCGCCCCCCGGTCAGCGCCCCATCGATCGCCAGCAGGATGCCCGTGGCCGCGGCAAAGCGGTTCAGTACCTGATCGAGACTGCCGGCGGGAATCGCAAGATCCACCTGGTTGCGGGCCTGCTGGGTCGTCGTCGCCGCCTGCACCATGGCCGGTACGGCAACGACGCTGCAGCCCAGCCCGGCGACCAGGATCGCCCGTGGCAGGGCCGCACAGCGGAAGGAGGAAGGAAGGTTGATGAGCATAGAACGTCCTCGTACGGGAAACAGAGTCCACGGTCAGCGTGGGTATACCCTGTTTCCCGTACGAGAACGCAAAAGTGCTACAACAACGGCCACGTTTTCGTGGATGTTACGGCAACCGCAGGTTGCTGACGCCGGCTTTGCTCCAGCAGAGGGTATTGACGGTGTCACAGGTGTGGGTGATATAGCCGTCAAAATCGTAACGGTAGTAGAGCGTATCACCAACCACCTGAATGCCGTTGATCCTGGAGTTTCTCGGCTTGTCCAGTCGCATCAGCGGCAGCACATCGCCGGCGTCATTGACCTCGTAGATCACCCCGTAACCGTAGGTCATCTGACTGTTGGAGTCCGCCTGACTAAAACCGGATACACCGGCCATCAGCAGGCGGCCGCTGTCAGTCAGTACGGTGTCGAAGAGCATGTCCTCATCATGCACATGGAACAGTTGCGAGTGGAGGGTCTCGCCGGTGGAGCTGTCAATCCGCGCCAGGTAACTGTCCCATTCACTGCTGCCCCCCGCCGCGCCGGCCTTGCCATAGCGGGTGCCGCCGGTCAGCACCAGCTCGTCCCCGCGCCACAACACGCTGGTCAGCGCCTCATCATGGCCCTTCAGACCGGCAATGAAGGTGCGCAACTTGACACCATCCGGGCTGAGCACAGAGATGCCCACATCGGAGCCAGGGTTCGGGTCCGCCAGTGGCTGGCCGAAATGGGCCTGGTACAACCGGGCATTATCTTCACGGGGCTCGGTACCCTGGAACAGTTCAAACGCCACCGCAACGGCGCCATCGTCACGGACGGCCATTTGGCTGACATTGGTCAGGTCGCCGAACCAGAGATCGCGATTAGCCGGCATGATTTGCTGGTCCCAGGCCACGGTCAGATCGGAATTGAACCTGTACACCTTGATGCCATAGGTATGGGCCACCAGGTAAGGCACGCCGTCGTGGACCTGCAGACGGGCGAGAGTATTCGCGCCGATCTGGGGCCGGTTGTTATGGCTCAGACTCTCCTCCACCCGGCGGCTCGGCGTCTCAGCGTTACGCTCATAGAAGTAGTAATACAGCTCCTGCTCGTTTGGCTGGTCTTCCAGCCAACGTTGCTGCAGGGTATTGCCGGCACCGTCAAGCTGGGTGAATCGCAGCTCAAACCAGCCCTCTGCAGGACCCGGTCCGTCATACGCGCTGGGCACGGCTTCCAGCAGCAGCACCCGGCTGCCATCCTGTGCCGCCATATCCACGACGATGACGCCGTCCTGCGGTTGATAGCGGAACGCCTGCTGGCCGTCGATGTGGCAGCTCATGCTCTGTTGCCAGCCCGGTTGCCAGGCGCGGCCCATCGGGAGCGGATTGTCCACATCAGTTCCCCGTTGCACCTGACACCAGAGCCCTTCGGCACTCACCGCCAGATCGGTCACCTGGACCTGGTATGGCTCCGTCAGCTCAAAGTTCACCCGCACATCCGACGCCGGCGGCGCCACCGCGATATCCAGCAAGTCACCATTGCCCGGTGGCAGCGGCACATCCCCGGACAACGCCGGTGGCGGGTCCGTCGGCTTGTCATCGGGGTCGGAATCACTGCCAGAACCACAGGCACTGAGCATGCCCGCCATCAACAGGGCGGCAACCAGCCGTTTGCTTTCCAAAATCGTACTCCTGGATCAAGGGTCAATCAGAGGGTTTTAACGCGCCTTCCCGAAAGGGTCTATAAAACATCAAGATAACGGCAGAATCGGGACGAATCACTGGCTCTTGGGGCGGTGTCGGTCGCCAGCGTCAGCAGCCTCTGACCGTCCCGCAGGGGGATTCGGGACTTACCAGAAGCTGATTGAGAACAGCCCATCATTCTTATAGACGAGTCACCAGGCCAACAAGTGACAGATGTCATGCTGCAATTGCAGGGGCAGGCTCAGGACGCCTTGACGGTGACCCAATAATCAGTGATCGACTGCACCGACACCGGTAGCGCCTGGGCCAGCGCCTGCAGGATGGCATCGGTGTCGTCGAGCGGAAAGACGCCGGACACCACCAGATCGGCCACCGCCGGATCGCATCGCAGTCGCCCCGGGCGGTAGCGATCCAAGTTGCGGATAAAGTCCCCCAGACGCTGCTGCTCCGCCACCAGCCGCCCCTGGCTCCAGGCGGCTTCGGTCGCTGCCACTGGTGCCGGCACACTGACCGCCCGGCGCTGGAAGTCTGCCTGCTGGCCGGCTTCCAGACGCATCGCCGTGCCCCAGCGCGGGGCCAGGTCGACGGCGCCGTCAAACACCTGCACCCGAGTGCCGACACCGTCTCCGGGCAGGCGCCGCACGCTGAACCGGGTACCTACCGGTCGCACCACACCGGCGTAGGTGCCAACACTGAACGGACGCGGGGTTGGCGACGGGTCCATCGCGGTGGTGACGAGGATTTCACCGCGATACAGCCGCAGGTGACGACGGGATGGCGTGTAAAACAGGTCCAGGGCGGTGTCGGTATTCAGCGTCAGTGCGGTACCGTCAGGGAGCGTCATCGTGCGTCGCTCGCCAGTGCCCGTGCGGTAATCGGCGGTGGCCATACGCCAGACCCGGGTTCGGGTCGCGCCATAACCCAACAGCCCGGCGCCGCCAAAGGCCGTCAGACCCAGCAGCAGTTTGCGCCGGCCCAGGTCGGCAGAGGGTGCCCGTAACACCCGCCCCGCCAACTGCTCAGGCACCGTCTCAAACGCCTGACTGACCTGCTGGACGCGTTGCCAGGCCTGCCGCTGGGCCGGACCGGTCGCGAGCCAGCGTTCAAAGTCGGCCTGCTCTTCGACCGACACCTCACCCGACCAGAGAATCACCTGCCATTCCAGTGCCTGGGACCGCAACTCCGATTCCAGCAGTCGCTGCGTTCCCTCACTCCGGCGCGACTTCCGGCTCATGGCGCCTCAGTCGCCGCCAGGCATGCCTGCATGGCAACCAGCATGTCCTTGCGGACCGTCGCCACCGACATGCCGAGACGCTCGGCGATGGCGCTGTAGGTCAGGCCATCGAAACGCGACAGTAAAAAGGTCTCGCGGACCCGGGGCTTGAGTGAAGCCAGCATCCGGTCAATCCGCACCAGGGTGTCCAGCACCAGCGACGACTCCTCGGGCGACGGCGCCACCGCCATCGGTTGATGGGACAGTGCTTCCAGGTAGGCCTGTTCGATACGCTGGCGGCGATGGCGGTCCACCACCAGGCCCTTGGCAATCTGCATCAGATGGGGCCTGGCCTGGGCCTGGTCGGGTACGCGGCCGCTGGTCAGCACCCGCAGGTAGGTGTCCTGGGCCAGATCCGCCGCCCGATGGGAGCAACCCAGCCGTCGCCGCAGCCAGCCATACAGCCAGCCATGATGGTCCTGATACAACGAGTGAAGCTGCTGTTGTGCGAAATCCGCGCCTGACACGACAAGCCCTGAAGACAATGAGAGGAAACGGCATGGCCATTAATGAAAACGATTCGCATTCTATAATTTTGTGACTGCGAAAGGCAATCCATACCGCACTGCTCCCCGCTTGCAGGCAGGGACGGTGAACACAACAGGGAAGGCAAAGCGAGGAGGCTCGCCAGGCTAAAGGTTGCTGGCGAGCACGGGGAAGATGCTGATCAGGCGCCTACGGCCAGGAACGCCTCGACCAGTTTGTCGATGCGACTTTCACTCAGGCCAGCGACGTTCACACGACCACCACCCACAACGTAGACGCCATGATCCTGGCGTAGACGGGCAATCTGCTCGTTGCTGAGGCCGGTGACGGAGAACATGCCGCGGTGACTGGCAAAGTAGTCAAAGCGGTCGCTGTCACTGGCTTCCCGGAATGCCGTGACCAGCTGCTGACGCAGACGCACGATGCGCTGCTGCATGCCATCCAGCTCATCCCGCCACTGTTGGGTCAGGCTGTCGTCGTTGAGCACCCGGGCAACGATGGCGGCGCCGTGGTCCGGCGGCATGGTGTAGGTCGCCCGCGCAATCCGCTGCATGTGGCCCTTGGCACGCTGGGCATGGGCCAGACTCTCGCCGATCACAATCGCAGCACCGGTGCGCTCACGGTAGAGCCCGAAGTTCTTCGAGCAGGAGGTGGCAATCAACAGCTCCGGCAGCCGTTCTGCCAGGTGCCGCAAACCACGGGCATCGCCCTCCAGACCGTCACCAAAGCCCTGGTAGGCCAGATCCACAAACGGCAGGAAGCCCTGACGCTCGGCCATGTCGGCGATCGCCTGCCAGCTTTCCCAGGAAATGTCGGCACCGGTCGGGTTGTGACAACAGCCGTGCAACAGCAGCACGTCTTCCGGCCCCAGCTCTGCCACCTGGGCCAGCATCGCGGCCTCATCCACCCGCTTGCTGTGCGGATCGAAGTAGGGGTACTCGCGCACCTCCAGTCCGCAGGCTTCCATCACCGGCTGGTGGTTAACGTAGCTGGGCCGGCTGATCCACACCCTGGCACCGGGGCGGGCGTAGGCAATCAGCTCTCCGAGCATGCGCAAAGCGCCGCTGGCACCGGGAGTCTGGATGGTGGCGGCACGATCCAGGGTCGGGGTGCCGGACAACAGCAGCGAGGTCAGCGCCTGGTTGAACACCTCATTGCCGGCGAGGCCGACGTAGCTCTTGCTGTCCTGTTCCTCGGCGATACGCAACGCCGCCTCCCGCACGGCAGCCATAACCGGCGTCGCACCGGCGGCGTTGCGATAGACCCCGATGCCGAGGTCCAGTTTGTCGTCCCGGGGGTCGTCCCGGTAGGCCACGGTCAGCGAGAGAATCGGATCTTCTGCCGGGGGATCGAGCTGCTCAAACACTGCGGTATCTCCTTCTAGCCAGTCAGGACTTGCCCAAACCCCCAAGAATACTCCGGTCCCGCCCTCCAATTCGAGTGTTTTACTCAAGCACCCGGCCGGGCTGGAGGCACTGCTGGCGGGGCTACGGCTCCCGGGCCACTGACGTCGGGTCGATGTCTGGCTCTTCATGACGCAGTAGCTGGTTGGCCAGCTCCAGGGCGCTGTGGCATTCCCCGGTTTCGGTACAGTGCTCCAGCTGCGTCTGCCAGTAGGCACAGGCTGAACGGCGGCGGCAATCGGTTGCCCTCACCAGCCAGTCGATCCCCTGCTCGGTACGCTTGACCGGTGCAAACAGATACTGCTGCCCCTGGTAGGCCAGCACCGCCACCCGATAGTCGCTGCCTTGTCCCACCGTCGACGGGTAGTCAAGCAGGTTCACCAGGCTGAGAGGGGTACCACGGGGAATCACCGCCACCACATTGCGGTCTCGGGCGGGATAACCGCCGAAACGGCCACGCTGGGACAACGGCAGCAGGCGCTGCGTCGCGCCATCGCCGGCGAGGACCACACCCAGGGCCGCGTGGTCACCAGCGACCGCCAGCAGGGTTTCCGGAGTCACGAAGGTGGCGTCATAAGCCGGCGGCAGGTCGGCGTGCAACGACGCCGGGGAAGGGGCATCCGGGGTGCTCTGGCATCCGGCCAGCACCAGCAGACACAGCAGCGACAAAATTCGGTACATGAAGGGGTTAACCTGTCAGTCAGTCCATTGAGCGAGCCATGATCCCATGGCTGACAGAATGGTCAAGCCGGCAACCGCAAAATTGGCGATCAGTCCCGGCCATTCCCGCTGCTGCACCTGGCTATAACCACGCCCCACTGACGGCGGCTCAGTCCGGCCTGGCCAGCCAGGACGCCAGCTTGGCCCGGCTGCGCTCGGACACCGGTGTTGCCAGCAGTGCTTCCATCCGCGCCGGATCACGGGGTTTGCTGACCCACAATGTGAACATCTCCGCCACCGTGACCGACGGTGTCGCAACCGGCTCGAACTGCACGTCTGCACCTGCCTCCAGGCGGCCGCCTTGCAGTACCCGGGCATAGACTCCGGGTCGGGCGGCATCGATGAAGCGGGCAACGAACTGCGGGTCGGCCATCCGGGCACCAAAGGTGGCGCAGGGAATGCGCGGAGCCGACAGTTCCAGCACCACATCGGCAATCCGCAACCGGTCACCAATACGCAGAGGCTGCTCGGGAAAGGCGGACAGGGTCAGGTTCTCACCGAATATCCCCGGCGCCAACTCACGCTGCAACTGCGCCGACCACCAATCGTAGTCCTCACGGCTGTAGAGGTAGACCGCCTGGTCGACGCCACCGTGATGACGGCCATCAACGATCACATCCCCGGCGACACCCTCAATGCCAACCTCAACCGGCCCCGATACCGGGCGTTTATGGATGCCGGTTTGCTGCACCCGTTTGCCGATGGCGATGGGCTCACTGGCACCGACGTTGATGGATTCCAGCCGTATTGCTCTGGTCATTGCCTTTCTCCCTGACGGTTTGTTTCTCCCGCCAGCCCCAGGGCCTGGCGAAGGTTGTCCCGGGCGCGAGTCTCCCAGCTCTGGTACAACGCCGGCGTCTGATACAGCCGCGTGCGTTCCAGAAAGCCGGCAAGCACCTGACGACGTTTGCGTCGATACAGCCAGCCCGGCACCCAGCGGTACTCCTGGCGGACCTGGAGTTCGTACTCGGCGAATCGCGCCGGCTCCGCTGCCAGAATGGCCAGGTCGATATCCACCAGCAGGGCCCGGTCGGGATCGCCGGATGTCGTGGTGCTGCCTTCGTCGGCACCGTGGCAGGTCGCCATCACCAGCGCCACCACCCGATCAACCCGGGACTCAGCGATACCGGCTTCCGCCAACGCCTGCCGGGCCCACTCGGCGCTGCGGGCCTCATTGTCGCCAGAGCGCACCTGATAAACCGCGTCGTGAAACCACAATGCCATCTCCACCTCGGCAGGTTGCTGGCAATGGTGTCGCTGGTGCTCGAACGTCAGCAGGCATTCGCTCAGGTGCTGCAAGGTGTGGTAGTGGCGCTGGGGCTCCTGCCAGGCCGTTAACAGCTGCTGGCAAAGGGCATCACCGGTACCGCTTCGAGTGGGCGACAGGCCCGTCCAAGCGCGCTGCCAGGAGCGTTGGAGCAGGGCATCCCGGTGTGAGGAGGAATCAGAATCGGGGACTGGGCACATGGGGGTCTCACTGGCCAGATCACGGACGGGCATCAGTTTGCGCCGCCCCCGGGGCTGATGCAAGCCATTGACCTTAAAGGCGGTTAGCCATCACACAGAAAGGCGCTCGGCAGCGGCTGTAACAATCCCGCGACAGCGGTGTCCAAGAGCAACCATCCTGTCTGCATGAGGACATCGCAATGAACGCCGTCTGGCAACGCACCATCATGATTCTACTGCTGACCACCGTGGCATCGCTGGCCCGGGCGGGGGAAGACCCCGTCTACACCGGACTGCTGTCCAACACCGGCGCCGGCGGCTTCGATGTCGTTGGCTACTTCGAGCAGGGCCAGGCGCTGAAAGGCTCAGCGGACTTCCAGAGTGAGTATCAGGGCGCCCAGTGGCGCTTCGCCAGCGCCGATCACCAGGCCAGGTTCGAGGCCAACCCGGAACGCTACGCCCCCGCCTATGGCGGCTATTGTGCCTGGGCGGTCAGCCAGGGCTACCTGGCGAAAGGCGATCCGCAGCACTGGAGCATCGTCGATGGCCGGCTGTACCTGAACTACAACCAGGACATCCAGGATCGCTGGCTGGCGGACACCACGGGCTTTATCCGTCAGGCCAATGCTCACTGGCCGCAAGTACTGGAGTGACTCAAGTCACCTCGGTCGCGGCCGCCAGCGTTACCCGGTCGCGACCGTGGCGCTTGGAATCGTACAGGGCATCGTCGGCACGGCGGATCAGCGTCTCCGGGTCGGTGTCCTGATCCGACTGAATCGCCACCCCGAAACTGCCACTGATAGCCACCGTCTGGCCATCAGCCAGCTGGACGGATAATGCCGCCATGGTCTGACGCAGGCGTTCCGCCGCCTCACCCGCCTGTTCACGATCACAGTTGGGCAGGATCACCGCGAACTCCTCACCACCGTAGCGGCACACCACATCCACCTGGCGAACCGCATCGTGCAAGGCCTCGGAGACCGCCTTCAGGACCCGGTCGCCGTTCTGGTGACCGTAGTTGTCGTTGAATTTCTTGAAGTGGTCGATGTCACACAACACCAGGGCCAATGGCTGGCCAAAGCGTTCCGCCCGCAGACACTCCTGGGCCAGCATCCGATCGAAATGGCGGCGATTGTGGAGCCCGGTCAGGCTGTCAGTGATGGCGGCAGTCTCCAGCTCCCGCTGTTGCAACAGGATCTTGCTGCGCATGGTGTTGAAGGTTTCCGCCACGCCCGCCAGCTCATAGGGAATACGGACCTCGATGCGATGGTCCGGGTCGCCATCGGCAAACTTCATGGCGCCGTCAGACAGCCGGTTCATGCTGTCGATCAGCGACCGGTTGATGATCCACAACCCCAGCACCCCGAATACCACGGACAGCAACAGCGCCGCCAGGGCGAGCTGATCGAATCGCGTGATGGCGACCAGGGCCCGGCGGTGGCTGGCTTCGTTGGCCAGCCGGACATCCTCGAACAGTTTACCCAGGTCGTGGCCGAGGCGATCGATATCGTCCTCGAACGCCAGCAGGGGCTGACTCCGGCTGGCGTCCATCATTCGTGATGGCAGCCCCAGCACCTGTTCAGAGTCTCCGGTCACGGCCCGCCAGTCCGCCAGGGCCTGGCGTACATCCTGTTCCAGCAGGGGTTGCCCGGCTACCGCCTGTTCCAGCCGGACAAAGGCCTGGTCAATAAGGTCACGGTGTTCAACGTAGCTGTCCGCATACCCCCGCTGACCAGTGGCGGCATAATCCACCACCGCCCGGGACACATCCCAGAGATTGATTTCGATCTGGTTCAACGGCTGCAGCACCTGACTCTGCTCTTCGGTCACCGCCACCAGCGGTTGCACTATTTCACTGTGAAAACGCAGGTAACCCAGCACCGCCAGCAGACACACCGGCGCGATGGTCATCACCAGGCCGCTGGCCAACCAGAACTTGAGGGACCGCTGCTGCCAGAAGGATTTGATGCGGCTCATGAGGGGCTCCATCGGCTCATGTTCGGGGAAACGCCCTCAAGGTATAGCCGAAACCGACGTCGTCGACCATACCTGAGGGCGTGTGACTGGAGCCTTGTCTGTGCTAAAGCCTGGTCAGCACTGCTGCCAGGCCAATACTACTACCAGGTCAGCACTACTAAGAGATCAGCACTACAGCGAAGTCAGCTTACCCGCCCCCTTGCGGCGCAGTTCCCATTCCTCGCGGGTCTGGGCGGCCTGTTCGCCGGGCATGGAATCGACGATGTGGAAGTAGTCAGAGCTGTATTCGTCCTCCATCACCAGTTCCCGCTCCTTGACCTTGACCACGTACACCGTCTGTACGTTCTGGTGATCGAACTCACGCCATTCCTGCTCGTCCTTGAGGAAGCTGTAACGATGCCCCTCCAGTTCTTCAATCACGCTGCTGGTGCGGGTAGTGCCGGCCCGTTCCACCGCCTCCTTGTACTGGTACACGGTGCTGTAGGCCGAGGCCGCTACCGATGAGGGGCGCATTTCATAGCGCTCGGAGAAGGCGTCAACAAACGCCTGGCCACGGGGATAGCCGCGCTCATAGGGCAGGTTCCAGACCCAGGGTGCGGCGCCGATCACGCCCTGCATGATGGTCGGTCCCACTTGACGCACCATGCCCAGGGTCAGACCCGGCACCACCACCTGCATGCGCTCGGTCAGCCCCATCTCATAGGCAATGTTGAGTGCCCGCACCATATCGTCGCCAAACAGCACCAGCATCAGCACGTCAGCATCACTGGCTGCAGCCTGCTCCAGGGCAGCGCGGTAATCGGTGATCCGGGCCCGCGGAAAGGGCGTGTGCACCCCGGGATGCACCTGGGTGTCCGCGGTGTTGGAGAAGTTGCGCATGGACTCCTCGGTGGACCAGCCCCAGGTGTAGTCGGCGGTGATGTAGAAGTAGCGATCGTTGGCATGCTGCCGCTGCAGGTAACGGCTCAGCGCCTTGGCCGACATCCAGGCGTTGTAGGGTTCACGGAACATGTGCCGGTGACCCTCACTGCCGGTGGTGGCGTTCGAGTAGGTCAGGGTACCGAAGTACACCCGGTCACGGTCCCGTGCCACCTTGCCGGAGGCGATCACCACCGAGCTGGAGGCCCCGCCGAACACCATGTCGACACCTTCCTGATCAATCAGCTCCGCGGTGTTTTCAGCGCCCTGTTCGGGTTCACCACGGGTGTTACGGATCACCAGTTCCAGTGGTCGGCCCATCACGCCGCCAGCCTTGTT
This sequence comes from Marinobacter xestospongiae, assembly GCF_023156385.1. Lineage (GTDB taxonomy): Bacteria > Pseudomonadota > Gammaproteobacteria > Pseudomonadales > Oleiphilaceae > Marinobacter > Marinobacter xestospongiae. Next base: position 48,953 of record NZ_JAKZAK010000016.1, on the reverse strand, counting down.
GATCTCATCCACCGCCAGAAAGGCGCCCAGGCGCTGTTGCAGGCCCTGGTCCTTGTAACGGCCGGTTTGAGGGTAGTTGAGTCCGAGCCGGATCGGTTCGGCGAGCGCGGTCGCGCCGGTGACAAGCCAAATACACGCACAGAGGAGTACGGTCCTGATACTCATGGGTAGGTCTCCTGGGCAGCCTCGCCAGCAACTAAGTCCATCCGCTGCTAACGGTTCGCCTTTTTATTATTTGAATGTTGGACCTTGTAGTCTCCGCACCGAAATGGCGTACAACAACTGTACAAAGGTGACAGTTTGGTTACGAAGTGTGAACGCCCGGCTTGACCAACCTTACCCACTAAATAATAATGATTCTCGTTAGCCATTAAGGATGGCGAACCGCCTGGCCAAGTCGCGCCAGTGGCGGGCGCAGGCACAGCAGGAAGACGAACATCATGGACACCAACAGTTACCGGACACTGGAAGCCCGGATTCGCCACGGCAGCGAGCCGGACCACCCACGACTGCTGATCCGCTACCTCAGCCTCAGCTGCGCCCGGGCGGAACGCTGTAACAGCTCGGGTGACAAACGCGCCGCCTACCTGCGGGCCTACCATACCCTGCTGGAAGCCATCTGCGATCCCTGCGTCGCCCGCCATTGGCGCTGCCTGTGCCTGGACCAGATCTGCGTTCCCATCATCGCCCTGAACCGGCTTGCCAGCACCCGGCGCGAGCGTGCCCGCATCCAGCGACTGCGCCACGAACTCTCGGTGCTCAGCCACTATTTCCTGGCCTGACCGGCCACCACACCAAGGAGCCACAATGACCCAAACCCGCATTGAACGTGACAGCATGGGCGAGCTGGAGGTACCGGCCAACGCCCTATACGGCGCCCAGACCCAGCGCGCGGTCAACAATTTTCCGATCAGTGGCCGGGGCATGCCGGAAGCCTTCATCCGTGCACTCATCCTGATCAAGTCCGCCGCGGCCACCAGCAACCGCCAGTTGGAATGCCTGACCCCGGCGCAGGCCAACGCCATCGTCAGCGTCTGTTCCGACCTGCTGGCCGACGACGGGCTGATGACCCACTTTCCGGTGGATATCTTCCAGACCGGCTCCGGCACCAGTTCCAACATGAACGCCAACGAAGTCATCGCCACTCTGGCCAGCGCCAAAGCTGGTGAAACCATTGGCGCCAACGACCATGTCAATTTCGGCCAGAGCAGCAACGACGTGATTCCCAGCGCCATTCACGTCAGTGCCGCCCTGACACTCAACGACCGCCTGCTGCCGGCGCTGCGCCATCTTCAGGATGCCATCGAGACCAAGGCTGATGCCGTCAAGCAGTACTGCAAGACCGGTCGCACCCACCTGATGGACGCCATGCCAGTACGCATGGACCAGACCCTGCGCGCCTGGGGGGCCCAGGTGGCGCAGAACATCCACCAACTGGAGGCCCTGCAGCCGGCGGTCCAGACCCTCGCCCAGGGCGGCACCGCTGTCGGTACCGGCATCAATGCCCACCCTGACTTCGCCCGGGTCTTCAACGGCAACCTCAGCAACCTCACCAATCTGACGTTCACGCCGGCGGCCAATTTCTTCGCCCTGATCGGCTCCCAGGACACCGCCGTGGCCCTGTCCGGCCAGCTCAAGGCCACCGCCACCACGGTGATGAAAATCGCCAATGACCTGCGCTGGATGAACTCCGGACCGCTGGCGGGACTTGGCGAAATCGCCCTGGAGGCGTTGCAGCCCGGCTCCTCGATCATGCCCGGCAAGGTCAACCCGGTGATTCCGGAAGCCGCCGCCATGGTTGCCGCCCAGGTCATTGGCAACGACGCCGCCATTACCATTGGCGGTCAGTCCGGCAACTTCGAACTCAACGTGATGCTGCCGATGATCGCCAGCAACCTGCTGGAAAGCATTGAACTGCTGAGCAACAGCAGCCGTCTGCTGGCCGATCGCGCCATCGCCACCTTTACCGTCAACGACGACAAACTCACCGAAGCCCTGCACCAGAACCCCATTCTGGTGACCGCACTCAACCCCATCATCGGCTACCTCAAAGCCGCCGAGATCGCCAAGCAGGCCTACCGGGAAAAACGCGCCATCATTGATGTCGCCGAAGAGCAAACCGACCTCTCCCGGGAAGAGCTGAAACGCCTGCTCGATCCGGCCAAACTCACAGAGGGCGGGCTGTAGACTCTGGCAGCCGTGATCAGCAATGCGGCGGTCAGCAATCGGGGTACAACCGACCGCCGCACCACCAAAACCAAGTACATATACTTAATAGATGCAAATTTAACCAAGGGTTTGCCACTGGTGTTTTTTTGTGCTGTGATGCCCTAAACACCAACCGGAGTCGCCCATGCCCGCCACCTCACACGCCGATGGTTCGCTGACCGCCACTCACTGGGGCACCTACCTTGTCCACACCCAGAATGGTCGGGTCACGGCTCTGACCCCATTCGAACGTGACCCTGACCCATCCGCGATTGGTCAGGGCATGGCGGATGTGGTGGATGGCCCGCTGCGGATTACCCAACCGATGTTTCGACGTGGCTGGCTGGAGCAGGGAGCGGGTCCTGCCGACGGGCGAAGGGGTAGCGAAGACTTCGTCGCGCTTCCCTGGCCCGAAGCCATCGAGCGGGTAGCCGCCGAACTGAACCGGGTTCGTCAGCACCATGGCAACGAAGCGATTTATGGCGGGTCCTACGGTTGGTCCAGCGCTGGCCGGTTCCATCATGCCCAGAGCCAGCTAAAACGCTTCCTCAACACCATCGGCGGCTATACCGCCTCCGTCAACACCTACAGCTACGCGGCTGCGGAAGTCACTCTGCCTCACGTCCTGGGCAGTTTTTACCCTATGGTGAACGGCGCCACCAGCTGGGCCCAGATGCGCAAGCACACCGACCTGTTCGTGGCCATTGGCGGTATCCCGCTGAAAAACGGGCAGGTCACCAATGGCGGAGTAGGAAAGCATGTCCAGCGACAGGACCTGCTGGATGCGGTGGCAGATGGGGTCCGTCTCATCAACATCAGCCCGATTCGCTCGGACGTCATGGCCGAGGCAGGGGCCGACTGGCTGCCGCTCAGACCCGGCAGCGATGTCGCGCTGTTGTTGGCCATCGCCCATACCCTGGAAAGCGAGGGCCTGACCAACCAGCAGTTCATTGCCAGCCATACGGTCGGGTTTGAGCGCTTCCGTGACTACGTGCTCGGACACAGCGATGGTCAGGCCAAAGACGCCGATTGGGCAGCAACACTCTGCCAGCTCGACGCCGATGATATCCGCCAGCTGGCCAGGCGGATGGCCCGGGAACGCACCATGATCTCCGTGAGCTGGTCACTAACCCGGCAGGATTACGGTGAGCAGCCCTACTGGGCCGCCATCGCCGTCGCCGCCATGCTGGGCCAGATCGGCACCGAGGGTGGTGGTATCGGCTTCGGCTACTGCGCCATGAACGCCATCGGCGCCAACTATCAGGGCATTCCGGGCGCGGCCTTGCCCCAGGGCAACAACCCGGTGAAACAGTTCATCCCGGTCGCCCGGATTGCCGACATGCTGCTGAATCCCGGTGAACGCTTCGACTACAACGGCCAGTCCGGACACTACCCGGAGATAAAGCTGGTGTACTGGGCTGGCGGCAACCCCTTCCACCACCACCAGGACCTGGATCGGCTGCGACAGGCCTGGCAACGGCCAGACACCGTCATCGTCCATGACTGGTGCTGGAATGCCCATGCCCGCCATGCCGACATTATTTTGCCCGCGGCCACCCATCTGGAGCGGAACGACATCGCTTCGTCCAGCCGTGACCCGTTCCTGGTGTACATGACCCAGGCCATTGACCCGGTTGGGGAAAGCCGTACCGACTATGCCATTTTCAGCGCCCTGGCCAAGGCTCTGGGGGTGGAGGAGGCATTTACCGACGGACTGGATGAAAGCCAATGGCTGGCCCGACTGTACGACGAGACCCGGGACAAGGCGGCGGTGCAGGGCATTGAACTGCCGGACTTCGAACAATTCCGCCAGCAGGGCTGGTTCGAGGCCGAGCCCCCGCGGCAACCGCAGGTCCTGATGCAGGCGTTTCGCCGAGACCCGGAAACCCATCCCCTGGGCACTCCCAGCGGAAAAATCGAACTGTTCTCGGCAACCGTGGCCGGTTTCGGCTACGACGACTGCCCCGGCTATCCCTGCTGGATACCGCCACGTGAATGGCTCGGCGGCGCCACCGCGGCAACGCCCCTGCACCTGATCTCCAACCAGCCAAGGACCAAGCTGCACTCACAGCTGGACCATGGCCGACACAGTCGCAGCGCCAAGCTCAATGGCCGCGAACCGGTCATGCTGCATCCCGACGATGCCGCCGCTCGCGGCATTCGCCACGGCGATCTGGTTCGGGTCTTTAACCACCGGGGCGGGTGCCTGGCGTCGGCCATTGTCAGTGATGATGTGCGCCCGCAGGTCGTGCAACTCAGCACCGGCGCGTGGTATGACCCGCCGTCGTCATCGGCCAGTGGCCTGTCATGCCTGCACGGCAATCCCAACGTACTGACCCGGGATCAGGGCACCTCCCGGCTGGCACAAGGCCCCAGCGCCATGTCCTGTCTGGTGGAGGTCGAACGTTACCTCGAACCGGCAGCGCCGGTAACGGTCTTCACACCGCCAACCATCGACCACCGCAAAGGCATAGCCGACTAATGCCTGATCTGCCGAGGGCCGGATCCCGTCCGCATCGACACGCCGGGTTGCAATTCCCCCCGGCGCCGCTTTAATAGGCAGTCAGATCACCACCGGCCCCGATTCCCCATGCGACAGACCTTCGAACTTACCCTCAGCGAGACTCAAACCGCTGCCGATGCCCTGGCAGCCCACACCGGGCTGTCCAAGGGACGCATCAAGGACGCCATGACCAAGGGCGCCTGCTGGTGGACCTGGAAAGGCAAGACCCTGCGATTGCGACGGGCCACCAAGACTCTGTACCCCGGAATCCGGCTGGCGCTGTATTACGATGACACCGTGCTGGCACGCACCCCGCCGGAAGCGTCCTGTGTGCAGGATGGCAAGCGCTACAGCCTGTGGTACAAACCCCACGGATTGCTGGCCCAGGGTTCCCAGTGGGGAGACCATTGCAGTCTGTTGCGCTGGGTGGAACAGCGAACCGGCCGTGAGGTATTTCTGGTCCACCGGCTCGATGCCGATGCCGCCGGCCTGATGCTGGTGGCCCATGACGGCAAGGCTGCCGGTGCGCTGTCCCAGCTGTTCCAGGGTCGGGATATCCGCAAGGTCTATCAGGCCTGGGTCTGTGGTGACCTGCAGGCCAGCGACCAGGTGCTGGACGAGCCCATCGACGGCAAGGCCGCGATCAGCCGCGTCACCACCCTGGCGTATGATCCGCAGCAGGACAGTACCCTGGTGGAAGTGGTGATCGAAACCGGCCGCAAACACCAGATCCGGCGCCACCTGGCGGGCATTGGCCACGCCATCGTCGGTGACCGGCTCTACGGTGACGGCAAGGGCGAGACCCTGCAGCTGCTGGCCCAGGCACTGAGTTTTCGGTGCCCGCTGAGCCGCAAGGCCATCGAGGTGTCACTGCCTGAGGCGTTGTGGCTGGAGGGTGCGGCTGATCAGGCATCAAAAAGCTGATAGCCGCTCTTGCCGTGCTTTTTGATCTGGTACATCGCCTGATCGGCTTTTTCCAGGAGTTGCGCCAGTGCCTCACCGTGGGTGGGGTACAGGCTGATGCCAATGCTGGCACCAATGTTGTAGTGCTGGCCGCCGACCTGGATGTCGTCTTTCAGCCGTGCCAGTAACTTGGCCGCAATGTCGTGGACGTGAGCGGCATCGTTCAGCTGGGTGGCAATCACCACGAACTCATCGCCCCCCAGGCGGGCGCAGATGTCGGTACTGCGGGTGTGCTCCCGTAACCGTTGCGCCACGATCTTGAGCACCTCATCGCCGATGCAGTGACCGGCACGATCATTGATCGGCTTGAAGTTGTCCAGATCGATGTAGATCAGTGCCACAGATTGGTGAGGGCGGGTGGCCAGCAGCAGAGCGTCTTCGAACAGCTTGGTCATGTACCGTTGGTTGTTGAGCCCGGTCAGCGGGTCGAGGTAAGCCAGCTCCAGTGCCCGGGACTCCGCATCCAGCAAACGCTGCTGAAACAGCAACAGCAATGCGCCAATCAACGACAGGTACAACAGCACCGAGAACACCATGCCCGTCACAAAACCCGCAGCCTGGGTCTCAGGTTCAAACCGTAACGACGGATAACTCAGCCAGTACACAGAGAAAACCGCGGCCACCAACGCGGTGAAAACCAGCATGCCTTTAGGCACCCGATGACGGTAGCGATAGGCCAGAACGGCCAACAGCCCCAGTGCACTGCTGTTGAACAGCACCACCCCCCAAGCCACCGTCGTAACAGCCAGGTCGAACCCCACACCGGCCACCAGCCAGACCAGGGCCAGCAAGGCGACACCACGGCAGTACCTTTCAAGGGAGTCGAGCGCAAGCAACCGGATCAAGCCGGTTACCAGGAACAGCTTTTCCAGCACCACAAAGGCGATGTAGACGGCTTCGGCGATGCGCTCTTCCGCCCCCCAATCAGGCAACAGCAGGCTGAGTCTCGCCGACAACAGGCATAGCATTGCCAGTGCCCACCAGATGGCTACCGAATGGGTACGGGGAAAACGGTTCAACCATAAGAACAGCACCAGAAACACGGCGTAGATCGAGGAGCCAACAAGGTGTACCACATCGATGGGCGCCATAGACAAACGGCCTGGGCTGGAAGCGGGTGTTTCCCCCAGTATAGCTCGGCTACGCCGGGCTGCCGGTCAGCCTGGCTGGGTGACGAACGCCACCAGTGCCTCGTGAGCCTGTTTGGTACCGTTGATGGCCATATCGGTATGCGACGGGTCCCGGTAAGCCGGACCGGTCTCAGTCTGGACCATTTCCGTCCAGCCATCCCCCAGGTCCCGGAATTCCAGCACGATCTCGGCGTCGGCGCCATCGAAGCGGCCTTGCGGGCCCCAAGACTCCCAGCTTTGGACAATGCGCTGGCCGGGCACCAGTTCTTTGAACTCGCCCCGGGCGGACAGCTCACCGTCCGGAGTGGGCCAGCGATAGACGTAAGCGCCGCCTGGGCGGGCATCGATTTCAACACTGGCAGCCAGCCATCGCGCCAGCGACGGTCCGTCTGTCCAGGCCTTGAAAACCGCGTCCGGAGACGCCTGGATGCGTGTCGTTACCGAAAAACCCTGGTCTTCCACAGTGGCAGTACTCATGGGTCGCGCTCCTTTCGACGTTCAGGCTTTGCCTGATCGTGGCATCCCACCAGATATTATTCAACCAAAAGGTTGACAGTTGCAGGAATTCGGCAGATATTAAACCACATGGTTAACTATAGCGATGATGCCCTCAACCAACTGTTCCATGCCCTGGCGGACCCAACCCGGCGGGCGATGCTGCAGGCACTGGCCCACCACCCCCAACCGGTCGGGGCCCTGGCCGCCCCGTTCGAGATTTCCCTGGCGGCCGCCTCCAAGCACATTCGGGTTCTGGAGCGGGCCGGTTTGCTAACCCGGCAGGTACAGGGACGAAGCCACATCTGCCAGCTCAACGCCGCGCCCATGCATGGCGGTATGGAGTGGATACGCCATTACGAACAGTTCTGGCACCACCAGCTGGACACCCTGGAGCATTTGCTGGAAGCGGAGGATGCCGCCAAAGCCGATCCAGAAAGCCGTCGGGATGCTCCATCCACGTGAGGACCACTGTGAGGAGAAAACACCATGACCCAACCCTATGGCGAACTCAGCAACCCCGACACCCTGACCATTGAACGACTGCTGCCTGGCCCGGTCGAGCGGGTCTGGCAATATCTGACCGATCCGGAACTGCGACGGCAATGGCTGGCGGCCGGCCCGATGACACTGGAACCGGACGGTGAGGTGGAGTTGCGATTCCACAACAGCCAGCTGTCCGGCGCTGAGGACACCCCCCCAGCCAAATACGCCCAGTACGATGACGAACACATCCAGCGGGGCACCATTCTGGCCTGTGAACCTCACCGACTATTGCGCTTCACCTGGCCCATGGGCGATGAGATGACGGAAGTCAGTTTCGAGCTGAGCCCGCAGGGCGAAAAGGTCAAACTGGTGATACGCCACAGCCTGCTTCAGCGGGGCGAGCATCTGCTCTCGGTCGCCAGTGGCTGGCACACCCATCTGGCCTTTCTGCTGGCCAGGCTGGAGCAACAGCAGCCACCGGCATTCTGGGCCACCATCGCTGAGACCGAAGGGGAATATGCCCGGCGACTTGGGCTGACGCCCTAACGGCGTGCCACTGTTCCGAAAATGTCGCGGGTAGTAGTCCACTATTACCCGCGGTGATACCACTTACCACGGGTATGCCCACCATTCTGAGGATCGCTGTCTTGCCCAGATTACTGCGAGCTATCTGGGCAAAGAGCACACGCCAACGGAGAGCCGGGCGAGAAGGCTGGTCGATGAAGAAGACCAGAGTGTGATCGATTCTGGCCTTTCGGTTTTCAACGCTCGCCGGCGGACGGCTTGGACGCCGCCAGGGCAGCGTCGATGAGGTGACGGCCAATGGCCTCCTCGAACTCGGCCCATACCGGCTGCATGGCCCGGCGCCAGGTGTCCAGTTCGGCTTCACTGGGGCGGTAGACTGTCACTTCACGCATCCGCTTCAGGTCCTGGTGGTCGTTGCGGCTTTTTGCGGTGGCCACGCTGTTGCCGTAGCGCAGAGCAATATCCATGGCGTAGCTCAGCATCCGGCGGTCCTCATCCGGCAGGCCTTGCCAGAAGGCGTTGTTGGTGATCAGCAGGTAGTCCAGCACGCCGTGGTTGGATTCCATCAGATAGGGCTGATGGTGCTGGAAGTTCTTCGAGTAGATGTTGGACCAGGTGTTCTCCTGCCCCTGGATCATGCCGCTGGCCAGGGCATCGTAGACATCGGCGAACGCCAGCGGTACCGGTTCCGCGCCAATCTGCTCGAACTGGGCCCGCAGTACCGGCGAATCCATAATCCGGAACCGCAGCCCGGCCAGGTCCTGGGGCTCATGGAACGGTCGGTCCGCGGTCAACTGCTTGAGGCCATTGTGCAAATAGCCCAGACCGAGAATGTTGCTGTCCTGCATGCTGGTGAGCAATCCCCGGCCCGCCTCACTCTGCTGAAAACGGTCCACCGCGGCCATGTCCGGGAACAGGAACGGCAGCGAGAACAGCTTCAGGCGGGAGGTGTAACCGGCAAACTTTGACAGCGACGGCGCCGCGAAATGCACCTCACCGGCAGCCACCGCGTCGATCACTTCGACATCGTTCATCAGGGTTGAGTTGGGGTGCACCACCACCTGGTAGCGACCGCCCAGTTTCTGCTCGACGATGGACTGGAACATGGTCGCCATCTTGCCTTTTGGGGTATCCGGTCCCACCACGTGGGAAAACACCAGTTGCCGCGGGCTCTCGGCCGAGGCCAACAGCGGCAACAATAACAGGGGCACCAGGCCCAAACGGACAATCCACTTCTTCACTTCGGATCTCCTTGCACAGGGAAGTCGGCAGCCGGCATGGGCCACCGTTTTGTTAGGCTGCGATCAAAAAAAACCCGAACCACCGGGCAGTGGTTCGGGTTGTGAGCCGGTACGGCTGGCCGGGATCAGTCGATCTCGGCGCGGGCGTTGGCCAGGATGGTGTTGAGGGTCTTGCTTGCCTGCATGACCTCAGCCACCTGCTCAGCCGGCGCGTGGTAGTAACCACCGATGTCCGCCGGGTGGCCCTGGATCACGCTCATTTCCTCGAGGATCTGGTCCTTGTTGGCTTCCAGCTGCTCGGAGAGCTTGGTGAAGAACGCCTTCAGTTCCGCATCTTCATCCTGCTTGCTCATTTCCTCAGCCCAGTAACGGGCCAGGTGGAAGTGGCTGCCACGGTTGTCCAGCTCACCGGTCACGCGAGACGGCGACTGGTTGTTCTCCAGCAGGCGCTCGGTGGCCTTGTCCATGGTCTGGCCAAGGATACGGGCGCGGGCGTTGCTTTCCTTCTCGCCCAGCTCGTCCAGGGACACCGCAATGGCCAGGAACTCACCCAGGGAATCCCAGCGCAGGTGGTTCTCTTCCAGCAGCTGCTGCACGTGCTTCGGTGCAGAGCCGCCGGCGCCGGTCTCGTACAGGCCACCGCCGTTCAGCAGCGGCACAATGGACAGCATCTTGGCGCTGGTGCCCAGTTCCAGGATCGGGAACAGGTCGGTGAGGTAATCACGCAGCACGTTGCCGGTCACGGAAATGGTGTCGAGGCCACGGATCAGCCTCTCCATGGTCCAGCGAATGGCGCGCACCGGGCTCTTGATGAGGATTTCCAGACCATCGGTGTCGTGGTCCTTGAGGTAGGTTTCCACTTTCTTGATCAGCTGGGCGTCGTGGGGACGCTCGTCGTCCAGCCAGAACAGGGCCGGCATGCCGGACGCACGGGAGCGGTTGACCGCCAGCTTGACCCAGTCGCGGATCGGCAGGTCTTTGGTCTGGCAGGCACGCCAGATGTCGCCTTCCTCAACCTTGTGCTCGGTCAGTACCGCGCCATCGGCGTCGACAATGCGGACGACGCCGTCTTCCTGGATTTCAAAGGTCTTGTCGTGAGAGCCGTACTCTTCCGCCTTCTGGGCCATCAGCCCCACGTTCGGTACCGTACCCATGGTGGTCGGGTCAAAAGCGCCATGGGTCTTACAGAAGTTGATCACTTCCTGGTAGATGGTGGCGTAGGTGGACTCCGGCATGACCGCCTTGGTGTCCTTGAGCTTGCCGTCGCGGGCCCACATCTTGCCGGAGTTGCGGATCATCGCCGGCATGGAGGCGTCGACAATCACGTCGCTCGGTACGTGCAGGTTGGTGATGCCTTTGACGGAATCCACCATGGCGATTTCCGGGCGGTGCTCGTAGCACTTGTGCAGGTCTTCCTGGATCTGCTCCTGCTTGGATTCCGGCAGCTGCTTGATCTTCTCGACCACACTGGACAGACCGTTGTTCGGGTTAACACCGATCTCGTCGAACAGATCGCCGTACTTGTCGAACAGCTCCTTGTAGAAAATCTTCACCGCGTGACCGAACACGATCGGGTGGGAGATCTTCATCATGGTGGCTTTGACGTGCAGGGAGAACATCACACCGGTGTTTTCACAATCGGCAATCACGTCCTCGAAGAACTGGCACAGCGCTTTCTTGCTCATGAACATGGCATCCAGCACTTCGCCTTCCAGCAACGGCAGGTCGTCTTTCAGGACCGTCTGTTCGCCCTTGCTGTTCTCGAACACAATCTTGGCGTTGGTGGCCTTGTCCAGGGTCAGGGACTGCTCGCTGGAGTAGAAGTCACCACCACGCATGTGGGCAACGTGGGTGCGGGAAGCCGGGCTCCACTCGCCCATGGAATGGGGATACTTGCGGGCAAAGGCTTTCACCGCTGCCGGCGCACGACGGTCCGAGTTGCCCTCACGCAGTACCGGATTCACCGCACTGCCGAGCACCTTGGCGTAACGGGCCTTGGCGTCTTTCTCGTCGTCGTTCTGGGGGTTTTCCAGGTACTCGGGCAGGTCGTAACCCTGGGCCTGGAGCTCCTTGATCGCTGCCCGCAGCTGCGGGATGGAGGCACTGATGTTGGGCAGCTTGATGATGTTGGCGTGCGGGTTCTTGGTGTACTCCCCCAGCTCGGTCAGGGCATCGGGGACCCGCTGCTCGTCGGTCAGTCTATCCGGGAACTGGGCCAGGATGCGGCTCGCCAGGGAAATATCACTGGTCTCAAATTCAATACCGGCCGGCTTGGCATAGGTTTCCAGGATCGGAAGCAGGGAACGGGTGGCCAGGGCGGGTGCTTCGTCCGTCAGGGTATAGACGATCTTGGATTTTGATTCGGTCATTTTCGTCCTCTAGCTAGTGTGAGAGTTCAGGACGGTCATGGCCAGACCGGAAGTCTTGTGAACCCACGGTCACGGCAAAGACTGATTACGAACTTTTGATGGGCGTACTAAGATACCAGTTTTTCCAGTGGAATGAGTAAGATCTTAGTATAAGAACTTAGATATTGTGGGCAGAACCGGTGACAATCCGGTGAAATGGCGTTTTTTTACGGAAGTTTCGGAAACGGCGGGAATTTTCCAACCCCGCCGACCAGGGCGCCAGGGGGTTGGAAAGTAAGTTGGATAGTGAGCTGGCCAGAGGGTCGGGGACTCAGCCCGCCGGCATCAGGCCAACCGCCGACAACGCCTCGGCAATCTGGTCCAGGGCCTGGGGGTTGGCCAGGGCGTCACGGTTGTCACTGCGGGCGGCACCGTTGATCAGTCGGGCCACCGCCAGCTCCACCTTCTTGCCGCTGCGGGTGTAGGGAATGTCCGCCACCTGCACAATGTGCCGCGGCACATGGCGGGGGCTGGCACCCTCGCGGATGCGGGACTTCAACCGCTTCACCAGGGCTTCATCCATAGCCTCGCCCTCGGCCGGCACCACCAGCAACACCACTTCCACATCGCCGTCAATCTGGCGTCCGACCACCAGGCTGTCTTTCACCGCAGCCTCGGTCTCCACCTGCCGGTAGATCTCAGCGGTACCGATGCGCACACCGCCCGGATTGAGGGTAGCGTCGGAGCGACCGTAGATGATGGCGCCACCGTGCTCGGTGAACTCGATGAAGTCACCATGGGCCCAGACCCCCGGGTAGGTATCGAAGTAGGCGCCGTGGTAGCGACTGCCATCGGTGTCGTTCCAGAAACTCACCGGCATCGACGGCAATGGCTGGCGACACACCAACTCGCCGCGGCCCTGGGAGACCGGCTGGCCGTCGTCACCGTAGGCCACCGCATCCACGCCCAGGAAACGGCACTGAATTTCGCCCCGGCGCACCGGCAGCAACGGTGTCGCGCCGACAAAACAGCCACAGATATCGGTGCCCCCGGCAATGGACCCCAGCAGCGCCTGGGGTGCACCGTCGCTATAGATCCAGTCGTAGTCCTCAGGCAACAGCGGCGAACCGGTGGAAAACACCACCCGCAGCGGGCTCTGGTCCAGGGTCTTCGCTGGCGCCAGCTCGGCCTTGCGACAACCGGCAATAAAGCGGGCACTGGTGCCGAAGTGGGTGACCTTTTCGTCCGCCACCGTCTGCCACAGGAAATTGAGGTCGGGATAACCCGGCGAGCCATCGACGGTGATCACCGCGGCCCCGGTCAGCAGCGCTGACGCTTGCCAGTTCCACATCATCCAGCCACAGGTGGTGAAGTAGAGGAAACGGTCATCGGCGCCAACGTCGCCGTGCAGCATCAGTTCCTTGGCGTGGTTGACCAACAGCCCACCGGCACCATGGACGATGCACTTGGGTTTGCCAGTGGTACCGGAGGAATAGAGGATGTAGACCGGATGCTCCGGCGGCAACGGGGTGTAGGAAGGCGCCTGGCCCTCACCGGCCGCCAGCGCGTCCTCCCAGGTGGTCACCCGGTCACCGGATATCGGTGGCTGGTCCGGCAACTGCTGGACACTGACCACGCAACGCAGCGAAGGCAATCCAGCGATCAGTTCGGCAAACTCCTGCTGGCGCGGGAACACCTTGCCGCCGTAGCCGTAACCGTTCACCACCACCAGCGCCGCCGGTTCAATCTGGCTGAAGCGGTCGTTGATGGCACCAACCCCGAAGTCCGGCGATGCCGAGCTCCAGATGGCTCCCAGACTGGTAGCCGCCAGCATCGCGACCATGGCTTCGTAGCCGTTGGTCACCACCCCGGCCACCCGGTCGCCGGCGACAATGCCCTGGCCACGCAGGAACGACTCCAGCGCCCCCACATCCGCCTTTAGCTCGGCGTAGCTGCGGCGCAGCACAGGCCGGGTTTCGCAGTAGGCGACGATGGCTTCCCGGTCCGCCAGCTCACCCTCGGCGTGGCGCAACAGGTTGGCGGCGAAGTTCAGGGTCATGCCGGGGAACCAGTCGGCACCGGGCATGGTACGACGCCCAAGCACCGCATCGGCCGGACGGTCGCAGATCAGACCGCAGAAGTCCCAGACCTTCTGCCAGAAGGTTTCCAGATCGTCGATGGACCACTGGTGCAGGGCGTGGTAATCGGCAAACGGGCCATGGCCCTGCTGCTCCAGCCAGTGTTTGAAACGGGCCATCTGGCTGTTGTTGAGGGCCGACTCGGTGGGGCTCCACACGACATCGGCGGGTTGGTTGTCAGTCATGGTGTTGCTCTCTCCTGTTCGCGCTGCCGTTTACTGCATGTGCCAGCCATGGCTTACCACCACCGACTGGCCGGTGAGGGCCGCCGAGGGGAAGGCAGCCAGGTGCACCGCCAGTTCCGACACGTCCTCGACGGTGGTGAACTCACCGTCGACGGTGTTCTTCAACATCACGTTGCTGATCACCTCCTGCTCGGAGATGCCCAGTTCCTTGGCCTGTTCCGGAATCTGCTTGTCCACCAGCGGCGTGCGAACAAACCCCGGACAAATGATGTTGCTGCGGACGCCGTGGCTGGCCCCCTCCTTGGCCACCGCCCGGCACAGACCGAGCATACCGTGTTTGGCCGCCACATAGGGCGCCTTCAGCGGTGACGCCTCCAGCGAGTGGACCGAGCCCATGTACAGCATCACCCCGCCATCACCGGCGTACATCTGCTGCAGCGCCGCCCGGGTCACCAGGAAGGCACCGTCAAGGTGTACCCGCATCACCTTCTGCCAGTCGGCAAACGCCAGCTTGTCCAGCGGGTCGATGTGCTGGATGCCGGCATTGGCGAGCGCAATGTGCAGGCCTCCCCACTGGTTGACGATCTCCGCCACACCGCGATCTACCGCCTGCTCATCGGTGACGTCCATGGCCAGTCCCATGGCGGTGCCACCGGCAGCCTCAATGGCGCGGGCGGTGTCGGTGGCGGCATCGCCGTCGAGATCGGCCACCGCCACCCAGGCGCCCTCACGGGCATAATGCTCGGCAATGCCGCGGCCAATGCCACGGGCACCACCGGTGATCAGCGCAATCCGCTTGTCTAAACGCATTCTTGAATCTCCTTAAACAACGTCACCGGGGCTAGTCGTAGGCGACACTGGGCAGCCAGGTCGCGATTTCCGGCACCAGGAACACGATGGCCAGGGCCACCAGCTGGATAATGATGAACGGCACCACACCCCGGTAGATATCGGTCACCTTGATCTCCGGCGGCGCCACCCCCTTGATGTAGAACAGGGCGAAACCCACGGGCGGCGTCAGGAACGAGGTCTGCAGGCACATCGCAAAGAGGATGGTGAACCACACCAGATCAAAGCCCAGCTGCTGCACTACCGGCGCCACCAGCGGCAGGATGATCAGGGTGATTTCCACCCAGTCGAGGAAGAAGCCCAGCAGGAACACCCCGAACAGAATGGTGAGGATCACGCCATAGGGGCCGAAAGGCAGACCCAGCAGCGCACTCTCGATCACCTCATCACCGCCGAGACCCCGCAGTACCACCGAAAACGCCGTCGCCCCCAGGAAGATGGCAAAGATGAACGACGCCGTGCGGGTGGTCTGGTAGAGCGAGGACCGCAGCACCGGCAGGTTCAGGCGACCGGCAAACAGCGCCAGCAACAGCGCGCCCAGAGCCCCTACACCAGAGGCCTCGGTCGGCGTTGCCAGACCGGCAAAGATCGACCCCAGTACCCCCAGGATCAGCGCCGCGGTGGGCACCACCGCCTTGCAGACCTCCCAGATCACACTGATATCCACCTTGCCAAGCCCTTCCGGCACCGGCGCCACATTGGGCTGCAACAACGGTCGCAGGATGGCGTAACCGACGTACATGGTGCCCAGCATCAGACCGGGCAGGAAGGCCCCCATGAACAGGTCGCCCACCGACGCCTCGGGCACCGCCAGCCGGTCCGCCATCAGTACCAGCATGATCGACGGCGGAATCAGGATGCCCAGGGTGCCGGTGGCACAGGCGGTGCCGACGGCAAAGCCCTTGTCGTACTTGTTCTCCATCATCACCGGCAGGGACAGCATGCCCAGCAGCACCACCGAGGCACCGATGATGCCGGTGGTGGCCGCCAGCAGCACACCGATCACGATCACCGTGACGGCATAGCCACCACGCACCGCTCCGAACAGCTTCACCATGCTGTTCATCAGTCGCTCGGCAATGCCGGACTGATCGAGCATGATGCCCATGAAGATAAACATCGGCAGCGCCACCAGGGTTTCGCTCTCCACGATTCCCCAGATCCGCTCCGGTGCCAGCCCCATCGACGAGGGGTAGTCAAACCACAGGTTGGCGCCGAAATTCTCCACCGCCACCACACCGACCACGGTCCAGATCACCGCAGTACCACCCAGCACCCAGGCAACCGGGAAGCCGGTCATCAGCAATGCTCCAAAGGTCAGGAACATGCCAATTACGAACAGGGTTTCAAGCTCCATCAGGCCGCATCCCCTTGTTGATCTTGTGAATGGGTCTCAGGCTGCGACGTCCGCGGTTTCAGCGGTCGCGGAAAACCGAACAGCAGCGCGGTCACCTTGAACAGGCGGGATACCGCCGCCAACGCAATCAGCATGAAGGCCAGGGCCAGGATGGCCTTGAGAACCCAGCGATGGGGCAGCCCCGCGGGCGCCTGGCTGGTTTCCCCGACCTGGTAGGAGCTGAGGGCGTAGGGAATCATTTCGTAGATCGCGATGCCCAGGAAGGGCAGTAGCAGTAACAACAGGCCGAACAGTTCAATCCAGCCCTGGGTCTTCAGACTCAGGCGCTCGTGGATCACGTCCACCCGCACGTGGTCATCCACCACCAGGGTGTACGCCAGCCCCAGCAGCCAGCCGGCGCCGGCAATGTGCCACTGCAGTTCCTCCAGCAGCACCGAGCCCTGGCCAAAGGCGTAGCGGCCAACCACCGCCCAGATGATGACCCCGGTTACCACCACCCAGAACCAGGAGGCCAGCTTGCCGATTGCCGTCAGCGCCCGGTCGAGCAGGCGACTGATAGCGGTATCCGGCAGTTCGGTGTGGTGATGGATAAGCTCATCGGCATCGGTCACGGTCGGGTGACCGGAGGGTCCTTGATCAGACACCGTCATGGAAGAGTCCTCGCTTAACAAGCCAATACTGCGAAGCAGCCATGATCCCGGAAGACCATGGCTGCGGCTCGCCAGGCCGGCAACGCCGGCTGGCGGTTGACGCGCCCCGGATTACAGGTCGCTTGGCAGGTAGGCGCGGCTGTCCCACACCTTGTAGGTTTCCATGAATTCCTGCTGGCTGTCGTAGACCCGTTTGAAGTCGGCGTCACGCTCGGACTCCTCCTCCAGCACTTCCTCAGTCACTGCCTTGAGCTCCAACAGTACCTCGCGGGGGATCTGGTCAGCCTGGACACCTTCGTCCTGGAAGCCGGCCAGCACCGCACCGTTGCGATACTCACCCTCGGCCAGACCCAGGGTGGTGGCGGCGGTACAGGAGGCTTCTACCAGCGCCTGCTGGGACTCGCTGGCGCCATCCCACTCATCCTTGTTGATCAGCAGGTACTGGGCAGTGAACTGCTGGTGCCAGCCCGGGAACAGGTTGTACTTGACCACCTGGTTGAAGCCCAGGATCTGGTCGATGGCGGGCATGGAGAATTCGGTGGCATCGATGGTGCCTTTTTCCAGCGCCTGATACAGCTCGCCACCCGGAATCATGGTGACGGACGCGCCCAGGCGTTCCAGCACCTTGCCGCCGAGACCGGCGAAGCGGATCTTCATGCCGTCGTAGTCTTCCAGGGTTTCGATCTTGTTGGCGTACCAGCCCGCCGTTTCGGGCCCGATGATGCCGCAGAGCTGGGCGTGGACGTTAAAGCCCTTGTTGGCGTAGACCTGTTGCAGCAGGTCATGGCCGCCACCGTAGTAGTACCAGCCAATGTAGGCCCAGGGCTTCATACCGAAGGGAACCGCGGCGAACAGCGGTACCGCAGGCACCTTGCCCTGGTCGTAACCGATCCAGGTGTAGCCGGCGGATACCTTGCCGTCGGAGACGGACTGCAGGATATCGAATGGTGGAACCAGCTCACCCGGCTCATACACCCGTACCCGGATGCTGCCGTTGGAAGCGGTGGTCAGGTTGTCAGCTACCCAGGCAGCGGGAGAGCCCAGACCGGGCAGGTTGGTGGCAAAGGCGACGGGCATTTTCCAGCGCAGGTCGTCGGCAACGGCACTGGTGGACAGGGCGATAGCACCGGCAACGCCGGTCATGGCCTTGAGCAGTTTCATCGATAAGTCTCCTAATATTGTTCTTGTAGGTTGCCCGCCTGGCATCGTCGGGCGGGTCTGGCCAGAGTGTAGTCAGACAGCGCAGGAAACAGGAAAGACTGAGGACGGTAGGGTTGAGCTGTCGGCGTCATTCTTGTTTTCTGCGTTGTTCTGACGTCCTGCCTGACAGGAATAGCAGACACCGTGCCAAACTAAAAAAATACAATAAAAACAGGAGACTAAAAGAAAAAACGCGATGTAGCGGAAAACCGAAATGTCCTGACTTCCAGACACACTTAGACAGAAGTCTAAAAGCCCCGTCCTGAAAACCGGACAGGCGTCCAGAATTCAGGACATTCGCGCCAGCTTTTCGTACAACACCGAACGGGAGATGCCCAACAGTTTCGCCGCCCGGGTGCGGTTGCCGCGGCTGGCCACCAGGGCCTCCTCAATGGCCTGCCCCTCCGCTTCTGCCAGGGTCTGGGCCAGCGGCCGGATGGGCCGCGGCACCAGCGATGGCGAGGGCCGATTGCCGCCGCGGGGCAACACCTTGAAGATGGCATCGGCATCCAGGCGGCCGGAGTCTTCCCCCATGGTCAGTGCCCGCTCCAGCACGTTGCGCAGCTCGCGGATGTTGCCGGGCCAGTCGTAACCGGCCAGCGCCGACACCGCAGCGTCGGTGATCTCGCCCCGCAACTCCAGACCCTCACACAGGTCTTCCAGAATGGCCTCGCACAACACTCCGAGATCCGGCAGCCGATCCCGCAGTGGCGGAATGGGGATTTCCAGTACGTTCAGGCGGTAATAAAGGTCGGAACGGAAACTGCCCTCCGCCATCATCACCTCCAGGTTGCGACTGGTGGCGGCTATCACCCGCACGTTCACCGGCACCACCTTGTTGGAGCCCAGCGGTTCGATCTCACCTTCCTGCAGCGCCCGCAGCAGCTTGGCCTGCAGTGCCAGGGGCATGTCGCCCACTTCATCCAGGAACAGGGTGCCGCCGTTGGCGAGCTGGAACTTGCCGTCGCGGTTGCGGCGGTCCGCGCCGGTGTAGGCCCCGGGGGCGACACCGAAGAACTCCGCTTCCAACAGATTTTCCGGAATCGCCGCGACATTCACCCCCACGAACGGGCGGTCGGCGCGTCCGGAAGCCGAGTGGATGGCCTGGGCCAGCACCTCTTTACCGGTCCCGGTTTCCCCC
The DNA here is from genome assembly GCF_023156385.1 of Marinobacter xestospongiae. GTDB lineage: Bacteria > Pseudomonadota > Gammaproteobacteria > Pseudomonadales > Oleiphilaceae > Marinobacter > Marinobacter xestospongiae. The sequence goes on along the minus strand of NZ_JAKZAK010000016.1, from coordinate 29,534 downwards.
AGCAGCAGCACCGGCACGTCCCGGCCAGAGGCCAGGCGGGCCCGGCGCTTCACTTCCAGCGCCGCGGGGCTGGCCCCGACGAAATCCCCCAGGCTGTAGCGGGTGCCGCGGGTCTTACGCGCCAGGGCCTTACGGGCCGCCACCAGATCCTGGTGCAGCCGGCGGTACTTGCTCACCAACGGGGTCAGTGGCTGCAGGTCGTCGTACAGCACAAACGCCACCGCCCCCATGATGTCGCCGTCCTCATTGAAGAACGGCAGCCGGGTCACCACCAGTTGCTGGGTGTCGTGCTCCATGATGTCGAGCAGCAGCGGCTGGCCGCTCTGCACCACCTCATGCATCCGGGTCTGGGGAATGACACCTCGAACATCCTGGCCAATGACCCCGCGGGGATCGGGCAGCCCCAGCAGGGCGGCATAACTGGCGTTGATCCAGGTGATACGGGCATCCCGATCCACGGCGATGGCGCCGGCACTGGCTTCCTCAAACATCGGAAACAGCGCTTCGATCAACTCCCGGGTCAGCCCACTTTTGTTGTTTTGGCTAAACGGCTTGGTCATGAACTCGCTACTGGCTGGAAAAAAGTCTGTCATGATGATGAACCTGCCAGAGGTTATCCCGCGGGACCGGGGTTGGCAATCCAGGCCACCAACCGCCAGCCCCGCAACGTGGGGGATCAGTCCGGGATGCGGACCTGATTGTCAACGAAGTGGATACGATCCGCCTGCGCCGGCGCCGGCTGGATCGCCGGCAACTGCGCCAGGGTCAGCGCTGGCGCGCCAGCACCACGGGGCTGGGGCCGTACCACCTGGCTCGGCGGCAACTCGGCCCCGGTGGTCAAGCGGTCGTACACCAGATCCAGCGCCTGCAGGTAGTAGTGGTGCAGCGGCACATAGCGGGCATCAAAGCCGGGAAAAGCATTGAATGCATCCAGGTGATGGGCGTTCAACACCTCGTAGTAACGCAGCCCGGAGGTGTCACCCTCAACCCGGCGGTTGAGACCGAAGTAAGGCCGCGAGGTGTGGTTGATTGGCAGGATGGCGTCGGCCCGCCCGGTCACAAACACCGCCGGTTTGCCCTGCAGATCACCACTGGCCCGCACCGCCTCGATACCAGAGCTGACGCGCTCGGCCTGGGCCTGCAGCGGGGCCGACAGCGCATCGCCGGTGACCGGATCGAGGCCGTCCACCAGACTGCGCAGGCACAGCAGCGCATCCAGGCCATGGTCGGCGAGGCCGCTGGAGGTGGAGACCGCATCCGCCAGACGGGTGGGCGCCCCGGCGGCCTGGTCATACACCAACTGCACCCCGGACGTCGGCGGAATGCCGTTGCTGGTGGCGAACAGGGCCGCCTCCTGGGCATCCGTCAGCGGGATCACGGTGCCCTGGTCACCGGTGGCCGCCAGCGACAGGCCGCACAGCGGTTGGTTGACCGGGAACTCGCCATAGGCGTTGGCGTAGGTCATGGCGATGGCCTGGGCCACGGACGCACCGTAGTGGCTGGGCGCCACCAAGTTCTGCTCCGGCTGGATGGCGTACTCGTCGTTGAGAATGCGCAGGGCATCGGTGGCCTGCTCGTCCAGGGTCGCCCCCGTCACCAGGCCCGTGGCCGCCAGCGCGGCACAGGTAGTCTCGTTGACGCCGACGTCGTTCAGCGCGGCATTGAAGGGGGCGTCATCCCGCACCGCCGGCGCCCGGTTGGCACAGCCCTGGTAAAGGGCAATGGCGGAGGTGTAGTCCAGCAGGCTGCGGCTGTGCCCGGTAATGACCGGGCCATCGCCCTGGCGCAGGGTGAAGCTGCTGTCCGGCGTCGGATTGATGTTGGGCTCGGATACTGCAACACCGTCAATCCAGCCGTTATCATCAAGCTCGGCCGCCCGCACCGAGGCACCGCCACCGTTGGAGACGCTGGAGGCGATCACCAGGGTGTTTTCCGGTGTCAGCACCACGGTACGGCCATCGTCGCCGTGGGGTTTGCCATAGCGCTGGTTCAGCACATAGAAACCGAACTCGATTGACTGCAACACATGGCGGCCCCAGTCCGCCTCCGGGTTATCCCGGGAATGGGCGTGCTTGAACGCCAGCCGGTCCGGGTGACTGGTGTTGAAGGCCTGGCGTTCGGCGTCGGTGAGATCGGCGCGAAACAGCACCGGCGTGTCGTCGTCATCACTGAGGGTGCCGTCCAGACGCTGGGCGTTATTGGTCATCAGATTGTGGCTGCCGGTTCCGGTGCCCTTGTCGGTGTACACCACCGCGCAGCCCTGTTTCAGCCCCCATTCTCCGGCGGTACCGATGGCACCGTAGATGCCGCGGGAACCGGAGGACGGTGCGGTCACCATGCAGGCCTGTTCGATGTCAAAGCTGGCGGGCACCTGCACCATCACGGTGACCGGGTGATTGGCGCCGGGCACCGTTGCCAGGGCCAGGGTTTCGGAGCCTGCCACCAGGCCATCGTCGTTACGCCCCACCTGGGGGCCGTAGAGCCGGCCATAGCCGCCGTCGGCGGTCATGTCCGCCAGTGCCCGGTAGTTGGTGTAGATCGCCAGGCGGCGCAGTTCCGCCGGTGTGGGATTGAGGCTGTCGGCAAACGCCGGCGCGGTGGCGCTGGCCAGGCCGCTGCCGCCGAGACCGGCGGTCAGCAGATCGTCGGTGATGCCGTCGTAATCCTGCTGCTGAACCTCACCGGTGATGAAGCCGGGCAGGGTATTGAGTTGGGGAGAATCGTCGTTGTCGGAGCTGCAGCCCACCAACAGAAAGGCTGCCGCCAGGCCCGTGGGAACGGCCAGCCGTGCGCGATTGGTCATGACATGTTTCCTTACCGGTGTTGTTGTTATTGATCCGCGTCCCAGCGACCAGGGAACCTCTGATTAACGTCGCCGGACGCCGCAGCCACCGATGCAGATCCCGGGCCAATGATCTAGATCTTTAAAATTCAATGAGTTACAGGAATCAAAGCTGCGCGCAGCCTGAGCCTGTCCGGATACCAGGACAGACAGAATCCGGCGATCGCCAGTCTTCACGTTGGCAGGGTGGGCTCTGGAGGCAACAGCAGGCTTTCTCAGCCGGCGTCCTGATATCCGGACACCGTCCCGCTTTCCGGACAGCCCAGAGGCAGGCGCAGCTCAGTCCAGCACCGACCGCAAACCGTCGATGGCTTCCACCAGACCATCCGGCTGGCGTTCCCGCGACCACACCACGTAGGAGGGGTAGGGAAATTCCGGCGCCAGCGGTACCCGATGCAGCTCACCACGGGCCAGATAGGGCCGAACCGCCCGTTCACGGAAATAGCCGGCGCCACCGGCCTGGAGAATGAAGCTGAGCGCCAGCGGCCCGAGACCCACAAAGACGTTGGAACGCCGCAGGGTGGGAAAGGCCTGATCGTGGCGACGGGAGAATTCATCCCCCCAGTCAACATAGACGTATCGGTCCGGGGCACTGATGGCCCCCTCCGGTTCGGTACTGACCATGATCAGCCGCTCATCCTGCAGCAGTTCGGTGGCCAGGTCCGGGTGGTACAACGGCGAGTACATCACCGCGAAATCCAGCAGGCCGCGCTCCACCTTGTCCAGCAGACTGGCGGGCTCTTCCACATGGGTACGCAGGCCGATGTCGGGGTGATGCTGGCGCATCCACACCAGCCAGTTCAGCAACAGCGGGCTCCACAGGCTCTGCTCCCCGCCCACGGCCAGCATCTGGCGCTGCTCCGGCGCCATATTGACCTCATGCTGGGCCCGCTCCCACACCTGGATCAGCGCCTGGGCATGGCGCTCGAAGCGGCGGCCTTCCAGGGTCAGCAGGGCACCATGGCGGCCCCGATCGAACAGGGTTCGACCCAGTTGAGCCTCGAGGGTTTTGATGCGGGCGGTGACGGTGGTCTGGGACACACTGAGCCGTTCGGCCGCCTGCATAAAGCTCCCAACTTCCACCACCACCAGGAATGTTCGCGCCAGTTCGGTATCCATGGCCGAACCTTACCTCAAAATAATTGCTGGTTAGTAGCAATATAATTCGTTATTTATGCATTAATGAGGGTGGGATACTGGCTCCGCCAATGTCGGCCAACCTTTTCTATCCGTAGGCTTGTCATGACCAATGCAATCGAACACCGCGACGTTTGGTCGTCCCCCTGCCTGCTGGGACAACCCGACGCTCACCTGCTGACACCGGAACCCGCCGGACGGGAACTGGCCCTGGTAAACAGCCTATCCCGGGTCTTCGGCATTCACCTGAAATCCGCCGGGCGGGACACCGACCATCCCATGCTGAGCAACCTGACGCGGCTGTTCCACCGGGTGACGGTGGACGCTGACACCGCTCTGGAGCGACATCAGGAAGCCTGGTCCAACGTCTACTTGATCCAGCACGGGGTCACCCGGCTGTTCCGTGAGGCCCCCAACGGCAAGATTTCGATTCACCACTTCTTCGCCGAAGGCGACCTGGTGTGGCCAGTGTTCGGCCGCAGCCGGACCATGCGCAACACCCTGTGCCTGTCCACCGTCACCCACTGCACACTGTGGGCTGCGGACTTCCAGGCCTTCCGCGCCACCATTCGCAAACACAGCGAAGGCCAGTGGGCCCGTTTCGCCCTGGCGCTGACCGAGGAACTGGCCGAGCTGGCCACCATGCGGGAGTTCCACAAGCAGACCCTGTCGGCAAAGGAACGCTACGACCTGCTGGTGCGCGACTACCCCGAGCTGGTGCAGCGGGTACCGGACAACCAGCTCGCCGCCTGGCTGGGCGTGGTGCCGGCGACCTTCTCCCGCCTCAAGCGCGCAAGCTGATCCACTGAGCGCGGAGCTGGCACCAAGCCACGTTTCAGCCCCGCGCGTCACGACCATCCCCAGAACATCAGCCACCAGGCGGCCAGTATCGACAGGATCGCCAGCAACGGGCCAACCATGGCCACCATCCGCCGCCCACCGGTGGCATAACCACCTGCGATCTTCCAGGCCAGCACCGCACTGGCAAGGGCGCCCAGCGCCAGCAATGTGGCGCGGGCCTCGTTGACCCAGCCCAGGCGGATACCGTCATTGCCCAGCAGCGTCACGGTAATGCCGGTCAGCCCCAGGAACACCCCCAGCCCCGCCAACGGGATTAGACAGTAGCCCAGGTGCCAGAGCCGCGACCAGGACCAGCGCCCCAGCAATCGGTTCGCCAGCGCCAGCAGCATCGCCAGCACCGATCCCAGCAATGCACCGGTGGCGGTGATGTAGAGCAGCAGGGTGACGCCATCGAGCAGGTTGAAGACGTCGTTCTGCGCCGGGTAATTGGTGAGAACCCAGGCCGGCAATGTGGTGGTGAGCGGCCACAGCCAGTCCCAGGACACCAACCAGGTGGCAATGGTCTGCTTGAGGGCCACAAACCAGGGGCTCACGGTCCACTGGAACGACCCCACCGCCACGCCCAGAACGCCGTAGAGCAGCAGCACAAACTCCCAGCCGGTGGGCTGGCCGTCCCGCGGTGGCCGGATCACCTCGCTCGCCGGCGCTCGTAACCGCAGCCGGATCGAGGACTTGTAATCGCTGCAGCGGCCGCACATGTGACAGTCGCTGGTGCTGTCGAGCTGCTTCAGGGGAATCAGCGGCCCACAGTCCGGCGCGGGCGAACGCGGGCGCTGGTGTCGGGTTTCACGGTTGAACCGGACCCAGGCGGCCTGGTCGGTGTGGAAATGCACCGGCGCCAGTTTCGCCAGCAGGCCGAACACCCCCCGCACCGGACACAGGTAACGGCACCACACCCGCTTACCCTTGCCATACACCAACCCCACCAGAGTCGCCGCCAGCGTTGAGCCCCCCAGCACCACCAGGGCACCCAGCGGATACTGGTAGACGCTGGCCATCTGGCCGTAAAGGGTGGTGCCCAGGAACGCCACGAACGGCCAGCCGGGCCAGCGAATCCAGGCCGGAATCGGCCGTCCCAGCCCCACCCGGCTGGCCGCCTCGGTGAGGGTGCCCTCCGGACAGAACACGCCACACCAGACACGCCCCAGCAACACCATGCTCACCAGCACGAAAGGCCACCACAGCCCCCAGAACACAAAAGCGGCGAAGACCGTCAGATGAGAGAGGATCTGGGCCTGGTGATCCGGCAGCGGCAGGCACGCCGGCACGATCAGCAGCACCGCGTACACAACCACCACCGTCCACTGAATCCGCTGAACCCACCGCCGGTGGCGACGCAGGCCATCGCCAATCGCCGCCAGTCGCGAAGGCCTGGCCGTCGCGGGCTGGCCCAACGTCATACCGCAGTCTCCGTTGACAGACTCGCAGCGGGCCGACGCCGCTGCCAGCGCAGTCCAACGGCCACGATCAGCCAGAACAGGCCGTAGGCCAGCACCATGGTCAGGGCCGGCCAGGCGCGGTAGCCGGCGAAATCCGCCAGCAGTGCCCCCACGCCCTGGCCATCGTCGAGCAGCCAACGGCTGTCCCACAGCGGATCAGGGCCCGCTGGCAACAGCCCCAGGCCGATCAGACGTTCCACCCCGGCAACCAGCAGTGAGGCAGCCAGCATTAGCAGCAGTATCTCAGTCAGGCGGAAAAACAGCCGCCAGGAGAACAGCCGGGTACCGACCTGCAGCAGGGCAAACGTCAGTAACGCCACCGCCAAGCCACCGAGGGCTGCCAGGGTGAACGACGCCAGGGCGGCCGGGGAGTCCTGGGCCAGGCCCATGCCATACAGGAAGATCAGCGTTTCCGAACCCTCCCGGGCCACCGCAATCGCCACCAACACGGTGATGCCCCAATGGCGGGAGTTGTCAGTGGCGTGGCTCAGCCGCTGCTCGATACCGGCCCTGAGGCCGGCGCCGTGGCGGCGCATCCAAAACACCATCTGTACGATCAGTGCGCTGGCGACCAGCACCATCACGGCCTGAAAGATCGCCTGGCGTTCACCCTGCAGCCAGCCGTCAGCCTGCATCAAACCGATCCCCATCAGCCCGGCCAACGCCACGCCCACGGCGACGCCCAACCACAGGTAACGCTGCCCGGCACCGCCGGAGGTGCGGGCCAGCCAGGCGTGAACAATACCTATCACCAGAATCGCCTCAACGCTCTCGCGCCAGACGATGAAGAAAACCTGTTCGGGCATGCCGGACTCCTTACGATGGCGCGATGGCGGACGCTTTACTCGGCAATGACCTTGCCGCGGGCCTCGGGCAGATGAAACTCGTCAAAGAAGTCGTATTCACCGGGGCGAAGCGGGTGCACCACCACAAACGAATCCACCCCCGGTCCCATCACCTTTTCCTTGCGCAGGGAGCGACTCTCAAACTCCACCGGGGTATCGCCGGTGTTGTGCAGGCGGATCTTGAAGCGCTCGCCCGCCCGCACCCGCAGCTCCCGGGGAATCAGTTCACCGTTGTTGAGTTCCAGATCGTAGGCCGGCAGCCCGCCGGCCCGGGCCAACGGTGCCAATAGCGCGGCCATGGTGAGGACAATCAGTCGATTCATCGCCGTCGCGCCCTCAGTACCCGCCTTTCTTGCCGACTCCGGCGTACACGAAGGTGTAGTCCACGCTGAAGGTGTCGAACCACTCGTCCACGCCGGTCTCGTTGTCAATGTGGCGCATCAGGCGCGGGGTGCGAATGGTGTAGGTCAGGTGATACTCGCCCGGACCATTCAGCCGCACGTTGTCGCCGTAGTGGGTGCCGTCGCTGGCGATCATCGGCATGAAGCGGCCCTCAATGGCGGTGCCGCTGCCGGCCTTGGTCAGCACGTAATCGATTTCCAGGTAGGGGATCCAGGCACCGGGGGCAAAGCCGTTGGGGTTGTCTTCCAGGGCGTGGATGTCCGCCTCCAGATGAATGTCCGCCTCAGCCGCCGGCAGGCGGCCGGCCGGTTCCATCACCACCGGCTGCAGGTACACGGCGGCGATCTCCATGCCATGCTCCAGAGCGGGTTCACCGATGGGGTATTCCAGCGCCATCGCAGAGGATGACAGCAGCAACAGGGGGGCAAGCAGTAACGAAGGGCGGGGCATGGCGTCGTTCCTCGATCAGGTCTGTTGGAACGGCACTATAAACAAATGATAACGGTTATCGCTTGATCGATATCAACCGGCGCTCGATGGGCCGCCTCAGGACGGCTCGAGGCCCGGCGTCGAGGGCCTGGCAGCCTGGTCCGCCGGCCGCCAGAGCGGGTAGGGAATGCCCGCCAGCCGATTGATCGCCCAGGCCTGCACCAGCAGCAACAGCACCCCGGACATCAGGATCGGCAGCTGTGCCGGGTGGGGCATCAGCCCCAGTGACACGATCAGGGCGGTGGCACCGGCCGGCGGATGGGGCACCCGGAACACCACCATCAGGCAACTGGTGAGCCCCAACGACATGGCCGCAGCCCCTACCCGGGAAAGGTCGACGCCGGTGGCCATGGCTGACGACGCGTCCGCCAGCCCAAACAGGTACAGCGACACCAGGCCCATCAGGGCACCCAGCAGGTGGCCGCAAAATGCATTGCGGGGCGACGCCGGAGCCGCCAGCGGGACGTGAAAAAGAATGAACGCGGTCGCGCCAAGGGATGGGAAGATAAAGGCTTCCTGAGTGGCCAGTGCCACCAGCGACACCAGTGCGATGCTGAGGCTGCCATTCACCAGATTGAATCCCGCCTGCACCGTGCGCCGGCTGAATCGCTGTTCCAGCCGCTCCAGGTGCAGCACCCGCAACACCCCGCTGACCTGCTGCCAGCGCAGGCGTTCGTTGCCCGCCGCCATGCCCGTCTCCGTTGACGTCACCAAAGGGCCGGCGATGCTACGGCAGAATGCCCGGCCAGGCCATGGCAGCGCCCGCCATCACTTGATATTCATCAACTGACGCCAAAACCCGGTCACAGAACACCGCTTTCAGTCGCGGACAGGGCTACAGCCGCAGGTAGGGCGCCAGGGTCAGCAACAGAATCATCGCCATGGCGAGGCAGGCCGCCAGGGTGGTCACCGGCTTGTGGCGCAGCCGCGCCCAGAAGCCACGTACCCGGCCGGCGTCCAGGTCCTGCTGGTAGGCCGCACGCTGGCGGCTCAATCGCTCGGCCTGATAGTCCTGCAACAATGCCCGCGCCCGCTCCGCCTCATCGGCGTCATGGACCCAGAAACCACCCATGCTGATGCCCCAGCGGCTTGGCGGGGTCTCATAGTAGGCCACGCCATGCTGTACAAACAGCGCGCGAATCTCATCCGCTTCGTCGTCGGGCACATGGCGCAGGTTCATCAGGTGGTGTGGCATGGGTCTCCAGGGCGTGGTGGTTGCCCCGGGATCGGGGCCATAGAGTTCTGGCGCTACGCCCATTATTCTAGTGCCAGTGCCCATTGCTTGAATAGCCGGCGCTTCCGGATCTTTGCCAAGGACCCTGCATGACCGAACACCCCCTGACCCGCCTGCTGGCGTTCGACGACCAGGTACGACGGGACCGCCGCCAGGCGCCAGCGTTCCTCCACCGCCGTGACCGCCGTTTTGGCCTGGATACCGAGGCCTGCGACGACGACACCCTGGTGAACCAGTGGCTGACGCACCTCCGCCGTTTCAGCCCAGGCAGTCAGCAGAACGCCGGCGGGCGTGACCGGCGCCTGCAGCGCTGGGACCGAATCGGCCTGGCCTTTATGGCCGCCGGTGTGCTGCTTGGCATTACCACCATGCTGGGTCTGCTGTACTACGACGGCAGTGGCCGCATCAACGTCACCGTGCTGCTGGCGTTCCTGGCGCTGCAGCTGCTGCTGGCGCTCGCCACCGCCGTGCAGTCGCTGCTGGGCTGGCGCCCCTGGGGCTGGCTGGTAAACCGCAGCGCCGGCGCCGACACCTCCGTGCTGCAACACCTTCACCCCCAGCTGTTGGCCCGGGCCGCCCAGGGTGGGGGGCTGGCCTTCACCCTCGCCGGCCTGGCAACCCTGCTGGTGCTGGTGGTGGTGCAGGATCTGGCGTTCGGCTGGAGCACCACCCTGGCCGCCGGCGCCGAAAGCTATCACCGGCTGGTGCAGACCCTGGCCATACCCTGGCAGGCACTGTGGCCGGCCGCGGTGCCAGACGCCAACCTGGTGGCCAGCACCCGCTTCTTCCGCGCAGCGCCGACAAGCGCCGTCACCGCCGTCCGCTGGGGCGACTGGTGGCCGTTTCTCACCATGGCCTGGCTGTGTTACGGCGTGCTGCCCCGGGCCCTGCTGAGATGGCTGGCCGGCTGGCACCTGCGTCACCAGGCCCGCCAACGGCTGTACCATCACCCGGGGCTCACCGCCCTGCGCTACCGCATGGAGACGCCGGTGCTTGAGACCGGCAACCCCGACGCCGATGCCAGCAGCGCGCCGTCCCTGGACACCCGCGGCGAGCTGCAGCCGTACCCGGACAGTCCGGTGGTGATCCGGTGGGCCGGCGCCGGTGGGGAGCCGCTGCCGCTGGACTTTGCCGATAACGGCCAGCGCCAGGTGTTCGAGGCTGGCGGTGGCGCCACCCTGGCGCAGGACCGGCTTGCCCTGCGCCAGGCGGCGGCGGTACTGGCGCTGGCCGAACAGCCATCGGCGATCGTGCTGACCCGGGCCTGGGAGCCGCCCACCGGGGAGCTTGAAGACTTCCTCAGCGAAGCCCGCGAGCAATGGCCGACGGACACCCTGGTGGCGCTGGTTCCCCTGGCCACAGACCCCAGCCGACCACCGGAACCCCAACAGCTGGCACAGTGGCTGCGCTTCAGCCAACGCCAGCATCAGGCCCGGCTGCAGGTCAGCCGCTACGATGCCCAGCCACCGGCCCGGGCCTGGAGCAACGGGGGTGCGACATGAGCCAGCCGCCGCTGTTTGCCGTCGTCGGCCACCCCAACAAGGGCAAGTCCAGCGTCGTGGCGACCCTGTCCCAGAACGACGCCATCGCCATTGCCCTGGAGCCCGGCACCACCCGGGAACACCACACCTACCCACTGAGCATTGACGGTGAGACGCTGTATACCCTGGTGGACACCCCCGGCTTCCAGCGCCCCCGCCAGGTGCTGGCCTGGCTGGAGGCCCACAGCCTGTCGGCCTCCGACCGGGCCGAAACGGTGGCGGCGTTTGTCCAGCAGCATCGCGACGATCCCCGTTTCCACGACGAGTGCGAACTGCTGACACCATTGATCAACGGAGCCGGCATTATCTACGTGGTGGACGGATCGGTGCCCTACAGCGCGGCCCATGAGAGCGAGATGACGATCCTGCGCTGGACCGGCCAGCCCAGCCTGGCGCTGATCAACAGCATCGGCACCGACGACCACAGCGACACCTGGCAGGCCGCCCTGGGCCAGTACTTTCAGGTGGTGCGCAAATTCAATGCGGTGACCGCACCGTTCAACCAGCACCTCAGCCTGCTGAAGGCCTTCGGCCAGCTGGAGCCAGCCTGGGAATCGGTGCTCGAGCGGGCGGTGATGTACCTGTCGGAACAGCGCGCCCAGCGCCGCCATCAGGCCGCCCGGCTAATCGCCACCGCGCTGGAGGACATGATGGCCTGGCAGGAACGTCGCACCCTGACCACGGGCCAGCCCGCGGACGCCGAGCGTGACGCCCTGGCCGGCCAGCTGCGACAGGCCTGGTATCGGCACCAGCGTCGCCGTGAACAAGCCCTGCGACTGGCCATTGAAGCGCTGTATCAGCATCACCGGGTACAGCGCCAGGAGGCCGAGCTGGAGTGGCACAGCGACCACGACCTGTTCAGCGAGGACAGCCGCCAGGCCTGGGGTGTCAGCCGTAAATACCTGGCCGGTGCCGGGTTTGGCGCTGGCGCCCTCGGTGGCGCGGGGCTGGACGCGGTCACCCTGGGCTCCTCCCTTGGCACCGGCGCGCTGATTGGCGGGCTGGTGGGGGCCGCCGGCAGCTACTTTTACGGCGACCGGCTGACGCTGCCGGTGATGCGCCTGGGGCCCCTGCGTGATGGCCTGCAGACCGCCCGCTTCGGGCCGGTACAGGACAGCCAGTTCGGCTACGTGGTACTGGGCCGGGCGGTCGACCACTGGTGGCACATCAGCTGTCGCAACCACGCTGGCCGCGATACCCTGAACCTGGCACCCGCCGACAGCCATTGGCTGGAAACCCTTGCCCCGGAGCATCGTCAGCAGATCCACAAGGCCCTGCAGCGCTGCCGCAAACAGAAGCCGCTGGGCAGTGACCAGCGCCACCGGCTGGCGCTCGCGGTGGAAGCCGCACTTGAGGCTTACAGCCACTGGCGGTTGAATCCGGGTTGAGAGGGATGTTTATACTGTAAGGCTATTCCATCACCCAATGAGGAATGCTATGAAAATTGTACGTGTACAGGACATCATCGGCACCGAACGCGAAGTGGAAGGTCCAGGCTGGACCAGCCGTCGGCTGCTGCTGAAGAAAGACGGCATGGGCTTCTCGTTCCACGAAACCATTATTCCCGCTGGTGCCGAACTGAACCTGTGGTACAAGAACCACCTGGAAGCGGTGTACTGCGTGGCCGGCAACGGCACCATCACCGACCTGGCCACCAACGAGACCCACGAGATCACCGACGGCACACTCTACGCCCTCGACAACCACGACCGCCACATCCTGCGCGGCGGCACCGAGGACATGCGCCTGATCTGCTCGTTCAACCCGCCGGTCACCGGTCGCGAGACCCACGACGAAGACGGTTCCTACAACCTGTCGGAGTAATCCGCCCCTCCGGGAACCCCTGTAATGCTCAAGGAGCACACCCCTGCCAGCACCGCCCACCTGGTGCTGGTCGGTCTGCTGTTGTGGCTGGCCGGCCTGTACCTGCGGATACCGGTGCTGGTGGCGCCGGCGCTGGCGCCGGACATCGCCGCTGAGCTGGCGCTGTCCCAGGCCCTGACCGGCGCCCTCACCACGCTGCCCATCCTGATGCTGGCCATTGGCGCCATGCCGGGTTCGCTGGCGATTTCCCGCCTTGGCCCCCGCCATACCCTGGCCCTGGCGATGCTGGTGATGGTGCTCGGCTCGGCGGGCCGGGCGCTGGTACCGGACGCCACCGCTCTGATGGCGGCCAGTGCGGTCATGGGCCTGGGAGTGGCGATGATGCAACCGGCACTGCCGGCTCTGTTGCCACGCTGGCTGGCCCCGCACCACCTTGCCATGGGCACCGCCATCTACATGAACGGCATGCTGATGGGGGAGTTCATTGGCGCCGGTATTACCCGGCCGTTGATCCTGCCAATGGTGGGACACAGCTGGCGCCAGGCGCTGCTGGTGTGGTCACTGCCGGCCCTGCTGGTCACCGCCGCACTGTACCTGCCCCGCCGCGATAGCGCCCGCCCAGCCCGGCGACCAGCCTGGCTGCCGGACTGGCGCAACCCGCTGACCCTCAAACTGGGCCTGCTGCTGGGGCTGTCCGGCTCGCTGTTCTTCGGCTTCAATGCCTACCTCGGCAACCTGCTGGAACAGCGGGGTGAGCTGGAACGGCTCTCCGACGCCCTGTTCTGGTACAACCTGGCCCAGGTGTTCGCCTCGCTGATCATGCTGAAAATGGCAAGGCGCTGGGTCGGCAACCGTACCGTGATCCTGGTGATGGCTCTGGGAGCCATCGCGGGCGCACTGGGCAGCGTGCTGACCGACGGCACCCTGGCGATCGCCAGCGCCACCTTCATGAGCCTCACCGCGGGCATCCTGCTGATCCTGCTGGTGGCGCTGCCGCCACTGCTGGTGAGTGCCGCGGACACCGGGCGGCTGTCCGCCGGTAATTTTCTGGTGGGCTATACCATTGCCTTCGGCGTACCTACCCTGGGCGGTCTGATCGCTGACGCCACCGGGGATGTCCGTCACGCCATCTTCACCATGGTCGTCTACGCTGTGGCGGTATTGCCGCTGGCGCTGACGCTGGACCTGAGACGGGCCCGCTCACCCGCTCCCCAAACCCATTAACCGTTGGACACCCTGACTATGCGCCAGCTTCTTCGTCTGTCCCTCACCGCCCTGTGTCTGCTGCTGGTACTGGGCTGCTCCGAACACCCCAGCCAGGCCAGCGAACGCCAGGCCCTGCCGGCACCGACCAGTGACACGGTGAGTTTCAGCGACGACGTGCAGCCCATTCTCGCTGGCAAATGCCTGGCCTGCCACGGCTGCTTCGACGCCCCTTGCCAGCTCAAGCTGGAAACCGCGGAAGGCCTGGTGCGCGGCGCCCACCCCAGCCCGGTGTACGACGGCGGCCGGCTGGAAACCGCAGCCACCACCCGGCTCGGCTTCGATGCCAGCAGCGAGGCCCAGTGGCGGGAACTTGGCTTCTACTCGGTGCTGGCGAAGAACGGCGGGGAACAGAGCCTGTTCGAGCGCATGATCCGGCTCGGCAAGCAGTACGATTTCGCCCCCAACAGCAAGCTGCCGGAAGACATCGCCCTGGGGCTGGCACGCAGCAACCAATGCGTCAGCAATGACGAGTTTGCCGACTACGCCGAAGACCATCCGCTGGAAGGCATGCCGCTGGCGGTGACCGGGCTGACCGATGACGAGTACGCCACCCTCACCGGCTGGCTCCGCCAGGGCGCCCCCGTCACCCTGGAACAGGTCACCCCGGGCCCGGCCGAGCAGGCGCTGATCCACCGCTGGGAATCCCTGCTCAACCAACGCGATGACCGCCATCGCCTGGTGGCTCGCTGGCTGTACGAGCACCTGTACCTGGCGCACCTGTATTTCCCGGAACTGGAGGGCGACGCCCGCTTCTTCCAGCTGGTGCGTTCCTACACGGCGCCGGGTGACCCCGTTGACCCGGTGGCCACCCGGCGCCCCAACGACGGTGTAGACGCACCGTTCTACTACCGCCTGCGACCGGTGACCGGCAGCATCCTGCACAAACGCCACATCACCCTGCCGGTAGGCGAAGCCACCCTGGCGCGGGTCCACAAGCTGTTTTTCGAGCCGGACTGGTCGGTGCACCGGCTGCCCGGCTACGGCGCCACCGAACGGGCCAACCCGTTTCTGACGTTCTCCGCGATTCCGGCCCGGGCCCGCTACCAGTTCATGCTCGACAACGCCGAGTACTTTGTCCGCACCTTCATCCGTGGACCGGTGTGCCGTGGTCAGATCGCCACCGACGTAATCCGCGACCGCTTCTGGGCGATCTTCCAGGACCCGGACAAGGATCTCTACATCACCGACGCCGCCTACCGCCGCAAGGCGACCCCGCTACTCAGCCTGCCCGGCCAGGACTCCGCCCTGCTGGATCTGGGGGACAACTGGCTGGGCTACCAGGACATGCGCAATCGCTACACCGCCCTGCGCGAGGCCGCCTACCGCGAATACCAGCCCGACGGCGCACAGCTTGCGGATATCTGGGATGGCGATGGCCACAACGACAACGCCCTGCTTACCATCTTCCGTCACCACACCAGTGCCTCGGTGCAACGGGGGCTGATCGGCCAGGTCCCGCTCACCACCTGGTGGATGGATTACCCGCTGTTTGAGCGCACCTACTATGAGCTGGTGGTGAATTTTGACGTCTTTGGCAACGTTGCCCACCAGGCCCAGACCCGGCTCTATTTCGACCTGATCCGCAACGGCGCGGAGCACAGCTTCCTGCGACTGCTGCCGGCAGACGCACGCCAGTCGGTACTGGATCACTGGTACCAGGGCAGCGGTCAGCTCAAGTTCGGCATCAGCTATCACGAGGTCGATACCGACACCCCGAGCGGCGTGACCTTCGCTACCGATGCCCCCCGCCAGGAGCTTGGCCTGCGGCTGCTACAACGCTTTGCCGACATCAATGCCGAACACCAGGACCGCCTCAACCGCTGCGCCGGTCGCAATTGCCGGCGTCCCGACCAGCCGGGCTGGGTGCACCCGGTGGACCGACAGCTCAAGACCCTCGCCAACGTCCCGGCTGAACGCCTGGCCGCCATCGATGGCCTGCCGGATGTGACTTTCCTGCGGGTCCACAACGACGATGGCGAGCGCACGGTGTACAGCCTGATCCGCGACCGCGCCCACAGCAACGTCGCCTTCATGATGGGGGAATCGCTGCGCTACCAGCCGGAACAGGACCGCCTCACCCTCTACCCGGGCATCATCGGCAGCTACCCCAATTTTGTCTTTAACCTGCCGGCCTCACAGGTGGCGGAGTTCACCCGCCGGATGCAGGCGGTAGCGACGCCGGAGGATCTGACCCGGGTGGTGGATACCTGGGGCGTTCGCCGCACCCATCCCCGGTTCTGGCAGATCCTCCATGACATCACCGCCTGGCACCGAGGCCAGCGACCGCTGGAGGCAGGCATCTTTGACATCAACCGTTACGTCAACCTGTAGGGCAGCCGCCGGATACCGCCTGTAGTGAAGGCGTGGTGATGTTGTGGCAAAGCTGTAACGAAATGTAAGATCCGGCGGCCCGGGCTTTTCCGCCCTGGCCGCTGGTGATAATGTGACCAGCAATGGCCCGATATGACGGGCTGAACCCTGACCAGTTGAACCCACGAGGTCGCTATGGACGTCTCTTCCATTGCCAGTTACGCCAGCCTTCAGAGCCAGGGACAGGTCCGTGAGCAGGTACAGCTCAGTGTATTGAAAACCGCCCAGGACATGGCCTCCCAGGGCGCCATGCAGTTGCTGGACAGCGTCGCCCAGACTGCGCCGGTATCCACCGCCAGCTCCAACCCCAACGTCGGCAACAACATCGACGTTCGCGCCTGATACCGCTCAACGCCCCTGTTTCTTGGTGCCCTGCTTCGCTTCCGCGGTGAGCGGGTCTTCCGGCCAGGGGTGCTTGGGATAACGCCCGCGCATGTCCTTGCGCACCTCCACATAGCCATTACGCCAGAAACTGGCCAGATCACTGGTCACCGCCAGCGGTCGCCGGGCCGGTGACAGCAGGTGGATCACCACTGGCACCTCGCCCCGGGCCACCGTCGGGGTGGTGGTCCAGCCAAACAGCGCCTGCAGTTTCGCCGCCAGCACCGGGCCGTGGTCGGTGGTGTAGTCGAGGGTGACGTTCTGGCCGATGGGAATGCTCAGCGCAGCCGGCGCCAGTTCCGCCAACTGCTGTTGCCGGGGATAGTCCAGCAGGCTCAGCAGCGCCGGCACCAGGGCCACCTGCTGGAGCTGGCCCCAGCTTTTCACCCCCACCAGGAACGGCGCCAGCCAGCTGTCCAGACCGTCCAATAGCGAGGCGTCATCCATCGCCGGCCACTCGTCCGGCCACCGCGAATGCAGCAACCGGAGCCGGGCCCGCAGCTGACGGGCGTTGTCGTTCCACGGCAGGCTGGCCAGACCCTTCTCCCGCACCGCTGCCAGCAACCCCGCCACCACCTGCTCCGGAGACGGATCGGGCAGGGCGGTTTCCGCCAGTACCAGGCGTCCCAACCGGGTCTGGCGACGGGCAACCACCCGGCCGCGGTGGTCGTCCCAGATCGCCTCTTCGACGGTGGTCATGTGGTCGGCCAGATCCCGCTCCAGATCCGCCGGGTCCAGCGCCGCGGCCAGGTAGATGGTCGCCTCCCGCGCCTGGCCGTCCAGCTCGGCCGCCACCAGCCAGTCTTCCCGCGCCAGGGCATCGTCCGCCCGCAACGCCGCCCCGCGGCCGTTGCTGAGCTGGTAACGTGGCGACGTTCCGGGGCGGCGATGGGCCACCCGATCCGGGTAGGCCTGGGCCAGCAACCGTCCTAGGTCCGCGGCACTGGCGCCGCTGTCCGGCTCCGGAGCCCATCGCGCCGCCACCCGTTTCAGGGCCTGCAGACGCTGGCCATCCACCCGGCTGTCCCGACGCTCCCCACGCAGCAGCTGCCAGCGGCTGTGGAGGTCGGCGCCGGCACCCGGTCCCAGCAGGTCCCGGTCTTCCAGCAGTGCTGCCAGCTCGGCGGCGGTTCGGGCCAGCCCCCAGTCCCGGCCCCGCAGCATCATGTGCGCCAGCCGGGGATGCGCCCCCAGTTGCCGTGCCGCCTTGCCCTGTTCGGTGATCGCGCCGTCGGCCGCCAGCAGATCCAGCCACTGCAACAGCGACACCGCTTGCTGCCAGTGGGCCCGGGGCGGAGCATCCACCCAGGTCAGATCATCCGGGCTGCGGGCGCCCCACTGCGCCAGTTCCAGGACCAGCGGGGCCAGGTCGGCCTGCTGGATCTCCGGCGGGGTAAAGTCGGCCAGACCAAACTGGTCGGACTCACTCCACAGCCGGTAACACACCCCGGGCTCCACCCGCCCGGCACGGCCCTTGCGCTGCTCAGCCGACGCCCTGGACACCCGCCCGGTGACCAGTCGAGTCATGCCACTGTTGGCATCAAAGCGGGCCTGGCGCTGCTGGCCGGCGTCCACCACCACCCGAATGCCCTCGATGGTCAGGCTGGTCTCAGCGATGGCGGTGGCCAGCACAATTTTGCGTTCACCCGCTCCCGCCGGTGCGATGGCGCGGTCCTGATCGTCATTGCGAAGGTTGCTGTACAGCGGTGCCACATGGACACCCGCCGGCAGCTGACCCGCCAAAGCCTGGGCCACCCGGCGAATTTCGCCAGCCCCGGGCAGGAACACCAGCAATGATCCCGACTGGTCCGCCAGCGCCTCCTGAATAACCACCACCACATGATCCAGCAGCCGCCCCTGACGGGGCAGGGGACGATAGATCTCAGTAACCGGAAACGCCCGGCCGGCGCTGGTAAGTACCGGTACATCCCCCAGCACCCGGGCGATGGGCGCGGTATCCAGGGTGGCGGACATCACCAGCAAGCGCAGGTCCTCCCGCAGCGCCTGTTGCGATTCCCGCACCAGCGCCAGCCCCAGATCCGCCTGCAGCGAGCGTTCGTGGAACTCGTCAAACAGCACCGCAGCGTATTCCTCCAGCGCCGGGTCGTTCTGAATCAGCCGGGTGAGGATGCCTTCGGTCACCACCTCGATACGGGTCTGCGCCGACACCCGGGTGTCCAGCCGGGTGCGGTAACCCACGGTCTCGCCCGCCCGTTGCCCCAACTGGCTGGCCATGAACCGCGCCGCGGAACGGGCCGCCAGACGCCGAGGTTCCAGCATCAGGATCTTGCCGTCTCCCCGCCAGTCCGCCGCCAGCAGCGCCAGCGGCACCCGCGTGGTCTTACCGGCCCCGGGCGGCGCCTGTAACAGCGCCGTTGTATGCTCGTCGAGGGTGGCCAGCAGGTCGGGGAGCAGGTTGTCGATGGGGAGCATGGTTGGGGGTATCCGGGTTAATGCGGGGTATGAATTCTAGCGGGAGAAAGCAGGGACTGTCAGGACGGCGGCCACTCTGACCATACCCCCGTTTGATTAATGTCCGTGCCACGCCTCAGGCTTCGGCACCAGCGCACTGAACACCAGGCCCCAGGCGAGGGCGGCGACGCCGATCCAGAAGGCGGTGTCGAGGGTGCCGCCGAGATTGAGCCATTGCTTGGTCAGCCAGGGGCCCACCATCTGGGTGAAACCGTAGAGCGCGACCAGGGCGGCGGAGAGACGGGGGCCCTGGTGGGGGTGGAGGGCACGGCCGATGCGTTGGGTCAGCAGGACCGTGCCGACGAAAGTGATGCCCACCAGCAGAGCACACAGCACCAGTCCCACCGGACCTGGCCACAGCACCGCTGCCAGAACACCCAGCAGCTGGATCAGGTAATTGGCCCGCAGAGCCGGCAGATCCCCGAGACGGCTACCCAGGTGGTTCCACAGGAAGGCGGCAGGCAGGGTCGCCAGAGCCACTAACAACCAGCTGCCATCGAGCAGCCAGTGCTCCGGCGGCAGCTGGCGCTGGGCCACCAGTGGCAGGAAGGTCATCGGCAGGATGTACCCCAGTCCGGCACCCGCGTAGGACAGGAACAGCGGCACGCTGGCTCGATCCAGTAACGGTCCATGGTCCGCACCGTGGCCAGAGCTCTCAGGCCGGGAGGGCACCTCGAGTTTCAGCAGTCGCGCCGTTCCCCACCAAGCCAGTGGGATCGAGAGAATGGCCGCAGGCCACCAGCGGGCGGCACCGCTCAGCCAGTCCGCACTCAGGCTCACCAGGGCGCTGGACAGCAGCAAGCCCAACCCCACCCCCAGATAAACCAGGCCACTGGCGCTGGCGCGGTTGCGGCGGACCAGCCATTCCAGAATCAGCGCCGGCGCCTGCACAAATACCACACCGTTGGCTACGCCGTTAAGCCAGCGGGAGGCGGCGATTGTGGCTTCGCTGTCCAACTGGGTCTGGAGCAGCGTGGTGAGTACGTGCACCGCCAGCGACAGCGGCAACAGCAGGCGGATGTGGTCAATGCGGTGCCAGCGAATGGCCAGCAACGCCCCCATCAGATAGCCGAGGTAGTTCCAGGTGGCGATGCTGGCGCCCTGTTGCAGATCCAGCTGGCCATCGGCGACCAGGTAAGGCAGCAACGGGGTGTAGATAAAGCGCCCGAGGGAGTGCACCACAACCAGCAGAACGGCGCCAGCGGCAAGGACCGAGAACAGCTCACGGGGCGTGGTACAACTGGGTTGGGATACCGACATTCAAGACACCACGGCAGACAGCTAAGAAGAAGAGCAACCTTTCCCTGAAAAGACCCGGATCAACCCGCCCGGGGATGATTGCGACGGGTCCACTCATAGATTTTCTGATAGGCCTCTGCCAGGTCTTTGGGCGTATGCGGGGGCTGGATAACCGCGGTCATCTCGCCCTCGGGGTTGATCAGCGCAATGTGGGCGCTGTGATCCACCAGTTGCACACCCTTGTCCTCACGATGGACAAACACCGCGTTGAGGCTCTTGGCCAGATCCCGCAGCACCGAAAGGTCGCCGGTAAGGCCGTGAAAGTCGTCGCCGAAGAAGTTGAGGTACTCGGTTAGCCGGTCCGGGGTATCCCGTTCCGGGTCGGCAGAGATCAGCAGGTAATCCGGCTGCGGCAGGGTATCCGGCATCAGACCGTCGGCCTGGCGCAGGGTGGACAGGGTGGCGGGGCAGACGTCGGGACAGAAGGTGTAGCCCACAAAGGCGAAGGTCCAGCGTCCCTTGAGGTCATCCTGGCTGACCGTTTCACCGGCCTCGTTGAGCAGCTGAAACGACGGCAGTGCACGGCCCTGCTCGTACACGAAGGTGTTGAGCTCGCTCAGTTCCGGCGCCGGTGCAGTATTGGCGGTTTCCGCCTGGAACACCTGTCGGCCCACCACCAGGCCAAACACCAGAACCACCACCATCACCAGGATGATGACCGTATTGCGTACCGTGCGATCCATGTCTGTCTCCCAAAGCTTTCAACACCGCGATCAGCGCCAACGTGATCAGAACCGTGCGAAATGGTCGACCAGCAGGACCACGAACAGTGCCATCAGGTAGGTGATGGAATACTTGAAGGTGGCCAGGGCGACCCGGCGGTCATCGCCGCGCAGCAGTCGAATGGCATAGTGCAGGAATCTCAGCCCCAGAACCAGTGCCCCGACCAGATAGAGGGTGCCCGACATCCCGGTCACGAACGGTAGCAGACTGGCTGCCAGCAGCATCAGGGTGTACAGCAGGATGTGCAGCTCGGTGTAGCGGTTGCCATGGGTCACCGGCAACATGGGGATGCCAGCCTTGGCGTATTCCTCCTTGCGATGGATCGCCAGGGCCCAGAAATGCGGTGGCGTCCAGGCGAAGATGATCAGCACCAATAGCAGCGCATGGCCGTCCACCTGGCCGGTGACCGCCGTCCAGCCCAGCAGCGGCGGCATGGCCCCGGCCAGTCCGCCGATAACGATGTTCTGGGGCGTGGCCCGCTTCAGAAAAAGGGTATACACCCCGGCGTAACCCACCAGCGACGCCAGGGTCAGCCAGGCTGTCAGCAGGTTGACCTGCCACACCAGCACCACCATGCCGGCCAGGGCCAGTGTCAGCGCGAACAGCAGGGCATCCAGTGGCGCCAGCCGCCCGGTGGCCACCGGACGTTTGCGGGTCCGCGCCATCACCGTATCCACCTTCTGGTCCACCACATGGTTGACCACCGCCGCCGCCCCCGCCAACAGCGCAATGCCCAGGTTGCCGAACAACAACGCCCGCCAGGACGGCAGGCCCGGTTCCGCCAGCAACATGCCGATGACCGCAGTGAGGATCATCAGCGCCACCACCCGTGGCTTGGTCAGTTCCAGGAAATCACGCCAGGACACCGGTTGGCGCCCGGCCTGGAGAGTCAGTGCTTTTGCCGGTTCAGTCATACGGTTGCCTCCTGGTTAAAGGGCGATGGCGCGACAGTGGCGGGCTGTGGCGAAGCCGGCCGGGTTCGCCACAACAGGTGGATGATGGCAATCAGCAGCGCCGCCCCCATGGCGTTGTGGGCGACGGCAATGGCCAGGGGCAGGTGCAACGCCACGTTGAGGAGCCCGAGGCCGATCTGTGCCAGTAAGGTCACGGCGACCAGGCCCAGGGCCTGACACTGACGCCGCCGGGTACAGGCCGGCCATACCTTCAGCAGCAACAGGGACCAGTACACCAGCACCACCAGGGCGCCGAGGCGATGGCTGAGGTGGATCGCCACCCGGCCATCCGCGGTGAGCTGGCCACCTAGATAGTTCGGCCCGACCTGCTGGGTGATGTCGAAGCCATGACGAAAATCCATCGCCGGCCACCACTGGTCCTGGCAGGTTGGCAGATCCGGACAGGCAACCGCGGCGTAGTTGGCGGCGGTCCAGGCACCCAGGGCGATCTGGCCGATCACCAGCAGCAACCCGCCAAACAGCCAGCCCCGCCATCGTCCCAGTTGTGGCGCTGGTGGCTCCCAGCGGGCCAGCAGACGAATGCTGAGCAGGGCCAGTAACGACAGGGTAGTGAAGCCCCCCAGAAGGTGCAGGGCCACCACCTGGGGCCAGAGCTTGAGGGTCACAGTCCACATGCCAAAGGCGCCCTGCAGCAGGATGAAACCGGCCAGGAACAACGGCAGCTTCCAGGGCAGACCGTGGCGCCGGTGGCAGAATGCGAACCCCGCCAGGCCGAAAACCACCAACCCCAGGATCGCGGCCGCGTAGCGATGGATCATTTCCGGCCAGCCCTTGCTGGCATCCACCGGGGCATGGGGGAAACGGGCCTCAGCAAGGGCAATCTGCTCGGCGCCCTGGGGCACGGTGAGGAACCCGTAGCAGCCGGGCCAGTCGGGACAACCCAGACCGGCATCCACCAGCCGAGTCCAGGCCCCTAGCATCACCACCACCGCGGCGAGCACCGTTGCGACCAGGGCCACCCGGCCCATGCCCCGTTGCCAGGACGTATGTTCAGGCGTTTTGGTCATGGCGGCCTATCCGATCTGGGAGAGTTTCAACAGATGCTTGATGTCATTGAGCATGTCCTTGCCGCTGTGGCGCTCGTCGTAGCGCATCAGCACATTGCCCAGCGGGTCCACCAGCAGCACCGCCGGTGCCTGCCCGGGGCGGACGCCTTCTGGCCACTGTGGCCGGCTATCGGGCGCCAGGCTCAGCCGTTCCATGGCCCGGTATTGCTGCTCCCAGGTAGCACTCAGTTCAGCCCCTATCTGGCCAACATAGGCCGCCCGCGCCACCCGGTTGGCGTTCTTGCCCAGGGCGACAGGCACCTGCCGGGCCAGATAGAGCAACTGCTGGCAGGCCGCATCGCAGTCTTCGGCCACCACCATCAGCAGCCACTGCCCCTCCGTCTCAGAAAGGCCAAACCGTTCAGCCAGAGGCTCACCGCCAACACCACGCAGCTGCAACTGGTCGACCGGCACCACGGGCTGAACCAGCACGCCCTGATTGCTGTGGCCAGTGGGGTTGAGCCAGCCGGTGTAGAACATCACCGTGGCGAGGATCATCGGGCCGAAGCCCACGGTGAACAGCAGCAGTGCCATGCGCCGACCCCGGCGCACCTGAGCCGGCGTCGGGTGTTGTGGGGTCTGGGAGGCGGGTTGGTTCATGGATTCAGCCGTTGTCGTTGTCATTGTTGGCTCCCTTCGTTGTTATCGGGGTTCCTTTTTGATCATAGGCTGGTGGCCGGCGGT
This sequence comes from Marinobacter xestospongiae, assembly GCF_023156385.1. Taxonomy (GTDB): domain Bacteria; phylum Pseudomonadota; class Gammaproteobacteria; order Pseudomonadales; family Oleiphilaceae; genus Marinobacter; species Marinobacter xestospongiae. The sequence goes on along the minus strand of NZ_JAKZAK010000016.1, from coordinate 5,705 downwards.
AGCTGGCGAAGACGGTCAGTACCACCAGCACCGCCGCCATCAAAAACCACTGGGTGGCATAGCCGTAGTGAGTCTGTGGGCCCATCCGATCCGGCACCCAGTCGGCACGGAAGGCCCCGGGCTGAAGCGGGCTCTCCAGTCGCACAATGCGGTTGGCAACCCCAGGTGCCAGCACCGCCACGTCGGCTGGCGCCAGGGTCTGAACCCGTCGGGGCCAACCGCTTTGCGGCCCCGGGGGCGTCTGTGCCAGCACCGGCGGCTGGGGAAAGTCGGCCACCCGGCCCGCCACCCGCAGCTCGCCCTGGGGTGTGGGGAACACCGGCAGGTTCTGTCGACGTGCCGGCGCCCGCACCCAGCCCCGGTTGACCACCACCGGAGGCCCGGCCACGGGATGGAACAGGGTCATCACTTCGTAACCGGCCACGCCGTCGCGGGTTCGGTTGTCCAGCAGCCAGCTGTGGTCGCCATAGCAGCCACTCAATACCACCGGTTGTCCGGGCTGTGGCTGCTGTTGCCACAGCACTGACCAGTCCAACTGTTCCGCCTGCCGTCGCCACAACTCCAGCTGCCGAGTCTTCTCGCCAGCCCGTTCCAGCTGCCAGGCTCCGAGGCCAAGCAGCAGCGGCAGCATCAGGCCGCTGAACAGCAGCAGTCGCAGATTCGGCTGCCATACCCGCACCGCCGCCGGGGTCCCGATCATGCTTTGCTATAGTGGAGACTGACCCTGCCAGCCACCAACCGATTGCCGGGAGCACCGATGCTGAAGATTGTCATTGTGATCATGATGATTGCCGTCCTGATCAGTCTGTTTACCGGGCTGGTGTTCCTGATCCGCGATGGAGGTAAAACCAACCGGGTGGTCAACTCCCTGGCGGTGCGGGTGGGCCTGAGCCTGGCGCTGCTGGCGCTTATCCTGGTGTCGCTGTGGCACGGCGACCTCAGCCTCAATCCCACCCCCTGACCGGCAGTGCTTAGAGGATGTAGACAAAGACAAACAGCCCCAGCCACACCACATCAACAAAATGCCAGTACCAGCTCGCCGCCTCGAAGCCGAAGTGTTTCTCTGCGGTGAAATGGCCCTTGAAAATCCGAATCAGCATGATGCTCAGCATCAGCGTCCCCAGCATCACATGGGCCCCGTGGAACCCGGTGAGCATGAAGAAGGTGCTGCCGTAGATACCGGACGACAGGGTCAGGTCCAGCTCGGTGTAGGCATGCACATACTCCTCTGCCTGCAACGCCACGAACGCCAGCGCCAGCACTATGGTGGCCGCCAGCCACAGCTTGACCTTGCCGCGGAGCCCCTGTTTGAGACCATGGTGGGCCACGGTCACGGTGAACGACGACGTCACCAGCAGGATGGTGTTCACCAGCGGCAGTCCCCAGGGACCGATCACCTCGGAGGGTCCCGGGTAGGCCTGCGGATCGGGGTTGTTGAGCAGTGGCCAGGTGGCCTGAAAGCCCTCCCACAGCATCTGTGAGCTGCCGCGGTCACCCTCACCACCGAGCCAGGGCACCGCAAACACCCGGGCGTAGAACAGGGCGCCGAAGAAGGCGGCGAAGAACATCACTTCGGAGAAGATGAACCAACTCATACCCCAACGGAACGAGCGATCCATCTGATCGCTGTAGAGTCCGGCCCGGCTTTCGCGGATCACGCTGCCAAACCAGCCAAACAGCATGTAGGCCATGATCAGGCTGCCCACCAGGAAGATCCACCAGGAGCCGGTGGTGGAGTTGCCCTGGGACCCGTTCACCATGATCGATGCCACCCCGTACAGGGTGACCCCCAGCCCGACCGTGGCGATGATCGGCCACTTGCTCTGGGCGGGAACGTAGTAGGTCTGGTCAGTTGCCATGCCTGCCTCCGACGGTTTAGCCGTTATTGTTGGTGTTGTCCTGCCCACTGCCGGAGACCGCCTGCAGCTCGCTCTGGTCGTACAGGGTGTAGGACAGGGTCAGTTTGCGGATGTGTTCCGGCAATGCCTTGTCAACAATGAACACCAGCGGCATCTGCACGGTTTCACCCGCTGCCAGGGCCTGCTGGTTAAAACAGAAACACTCGGTTTTGTGGAAATACAGGGTGCCTTCGGCTGGAGCCAGGCTGGGCACGGCCTGCCCCACCATCGGATCGGTGGTGGGGTTTTCGGCGTAGAAATTGACGGTGGTGGGCTCGCCCGGGTGCACGGTGATGCTGCGGGTCACCGGCCGAAACACCCAGGGCATGTCAGGGCCGTTCTGGGCGATGAACTGAACGGTTACAATGCGGTTGGCGTCGGTCTCCTCATTGCCGCTGGCCTGATAGCGGCCAGCGGTCTTGCCGTTGATGCCGGTGATGTCACAGAAGACGTCGTACAACGGCACCATGGCGAAACCAAAGGCAAACATCCCCATCACGCCGGCGAGGCACCAGCCGATCACCCGGGCATTGGAGCGCCGGGGCGGCTGCGGGTTGGGCTGCGGTGTGTCGCTCATGACCGGTTCCTCCGTGGGCGGACCGTTACTTGACCTCGGGCGGGGTGCTGAAGGTGTGGTAGGGCGCCGGTGATGGCACCGTCCACTCCAGCCCTTCGGCACCGTCCCAGGGCTTGGCCGGCGCCGCCTCACCACCACGGACGCACTTCACCACGATCAGCAGGAACAGCAGCTGGGTGGCCCCGAACATGAAGGCACCGATGCTGGATACCATGTTGAAGTCGGCGAACTGCAGGGCGTAATCCGGAATCCGCCGGGGCATGCCCGCCAGTCCCAGGAAATGCATGGGGAAAAAGGCCAGGTTCATGCCGATGAACGAGAGCCAGAAATGGGTCTTGGCCAGGGTCTCGTCGTACATATGGCCGGTCCACTTGGGCAGCCAGAAGTAGGCCGAGGCGAAGATGCCGAAGATTGCACCGGGGACCAGCACATAGTGGAAGTGGGCCACCACAAAGTAGGTGTCGTGATACTGGAAATCCGCCGGTGCAATGGCCAGCATCAGCCCGGAAAAGCCGCCGATGGTAAACAGGATGACGAAAGCCACGGCAAACAGCATGGGTGCCTCAAAGGTGAGGGAACCGCGGAACATGGTGGCCACCCAGTTGAACACCTTCACCCCGGTGGGCACCGCAATCAGCATGGTGGCGTACATGAAGAACAGCTGGCCGGCAATGGGCACCCCCACGGTAAACATGTGGTGGGCCCAGACCACGAAGGAGAGCAGGGCAATGGCACCCACCGCGTACACCATGGAGGCATAGCCGAACAGTGGCTTGCGGGAGAACGCCGGAATGATGTGGGACACCGCCCCGAACGCCGGCAGGATCATGATGTAGACCTCGGGGTGGCCGAAGAACCAGAACACGTGCTGGAACAGCACCGGGTCGCCGCCCCCGGAGGCATCAAAGAAACTGGTACCGAAGTTGATGTCCATCAGCATCATGGTGACCACACCCGCCAGCACCGGCATCACCGCAATCAGCAGGAACGCGGTGATCAGCCAGGTCCAGACGAACAACGGCATCTTCATCATGGTCATGCCCGGGGCCCGCAGGTTGAGGATGGTAGCGATGACGTTGATCGCCCCCATGATCGAGGAGATCCCCATGATGTGGACGGCAAAGATAAAGAAGGTCGTGCTCGGCGGGCCGTAGGTGGTGGACAGGGGTGCGTAGAAAGTCCAGCCGAAGTTGGGGGCTCCGCCCTCCATGAACAGGGTGGACACCAGAATCAGGAACGCACACGGCAGCAGCCAGAAACTCCAGTTGTTCATCCGCGGCAGGGCCATGTCCGGAGCGCCGATCATCATTGGCAGCATCCAGTTGGCCAGACCGACAAAGGCCGGCATGACCGCCCCGAACACCATGATCAAGCCGTGCATGGTGGTCATCTGGTTGAAGAACTCCGGCTGCACGATCTGCAGCCCGGGCTCAAACAGCTCGGCCCGGATCACCATCGCCATGGTGCCGCCCAACAGGAACATGGCGAAGCTGAACACCAGGTACATGGTGCCAATGTCTTTGTGGTTGGTGGTCAGCAGCCACCGGCTGATGCCCCTGGCAGGACCGTGATGATGTTCCCCGGCATGGGTATCGATAACCGCACTCATGGAAGCCCCCCCGTTACCACCGGCCCAGCGGTGGCGTTTGTCCATCGGTTACTGCTGGTTCTTGTAGTCAAACACCTCTTTGGGCGTCACCATTTCCCCGGTGTTGTTGCCCCAGGCGTTGCGCTCGTAGGTGATCACCGCCGCCAGGTCCACCTCACTGAGCTGCTTGCCAAAGGCCTGCATGGCGGTACCGGACACCCCGTTAACCACCACATCCAGATGCGCCGCCATGTCCTCGGTAACGATGGCGCTGCCCTTGAGGGCCGGGAACGCCGGTGGCGTCCCGGAACCGTCAGGCTGGTGACAGGCGGCACAGGCAGTGGCGTAGACACCTTCACCCCGAGCTACCAGCTCATCCAGGGTCCAGTCCTTCTGGGTCAGCTCGCGCTCTTTCTCAGCCGCGGCCACCTGATCGGCCACCCAGGTGTCGTACTCGTCCTGGGGCACCGCCTTCACCACCACCGGCATGAAGCCGTGGTCCTTGCCGCACAGTTCGGTGCACTGGCCGCGGTAGATGCCGGGCTCGTCGACACGGGTCCAGGTCTCGTTGATAAAACCGGGGATGGCGTCTTTCTTGACCCCGAACGCCGGTACCCACCAGGAGTGGATCACATCGTTGGCCGTTACCAGGAAGCGCACTTTCTTGCCCACTGGGATCACCAGCGGGTTGTCCACATCCAGCAGGTAGTTCTCGGATTTTTCGGTGCGGTTGTAGATCTCGTCACGGGACGTGGCGAGGTTGGAGAAGAAGCCGAAGTCATCGTTGATGTAGTCGTAGCGCCACTTCCACTGATAGCCGGTGATCTTGATGTCGATGTCCGACTCTTCGGTGTCGTACATGTCCACCAGGGTGGCGGTGGCGGGGATGGCCATGGCCACCAGGATCGCGAACGGAATCAGCGTCCAGAGGATCTCGACCACGGTATTCTCATGGAAGTGGGCCGGCTTGTGGCCCTCGGACTTGCGGTGAGCCAGAATCGACCAGAACATCACCCCGAACACCACCACCCCAATGATCACGCAGATCCAGAGGATGGTCATGTGGAGGCTGAAGATGTCGTTGCTGGTTCCGGTCACCCCCGGGGTCATGTTCAGGGTCCAGTCCGCCCGGGACCAGACCGGAAACAGTAACCCGGCAGCGAGTAAACCCGCCCGCTTCGCGTGCACGCCCATAGCCTTTCTCCGTAGAGTTCTATGGAGCCCTGAGCGTCCACTGGCGTTGCCGGTCGCACCCCGCTGATCGGTTTGCGTGACCCAGCGGCTCCTTATTCTTGTTCGATATTCCCTCTCACCGGCCGCAGGCGGAAACCGCTCGTACTGACGGAACCGGCGAGGAAGCCTGCTCACGGATTAACCAACCCTGAGTATAGACAGGGGGTTGGGAAATGCTAAAAATTGGGTAAACGGAATATGACTATTAACACTGTTTTTTTATAACCTGAGCTTCTATTGTCCCGTCTGGTTAATTCGTTGATTTACTGAGCCACTGACAACCCGAAGAGCTAGGCGTGCTGGTGACGGTTTGGTGGTTCCAAATCGAGACAGCACAACGACGCTATTCGGGTTGTCAGTGGCTCCCGAAGGGCTTGTCTCTGAGGGCTCTGAGCCTGTGTTGCCACTG